>NZ_CP010777.1:1346250-2692500 GCF_001078055.1 Rufibacter radiotolerans
TATAAAAAAAATAAAAAAGTTTTTTACTTTAAAATTTGCGCTTTGCCCGGTCTTTATACCTTTGCTATTTCCATACAAGGTATAACTAGCTAACCCCACTATGAGTCGTTTAAATCTCCTTGAAGAAACCCGTTTCGAGAAACTCCCCGTTACCGTATACCCAGATCAGCATGTAGCCTCGCAGACGGTTGCCCGCCGTATTGCAGATCTGATCAAAAGAAAACAGCAGAACGGTGAGAAAACTGTGTTAGGCCTGGCCACGGGGGCCACGCCGGTAGGCGTGTACGCCGAACTGGTGCGCCTGCACAAAGAGGAGGGGCTGAGCTTCAAGGACGTGATCACCTTCAACCTGGACGAGTACTACCCTATGCAGCCCACGGCCGTGCAGAGCTACGTCACGTTCATGAACGAGAACCTGTTTGACCACATTGACATAGACAAGAAGAACGTCAACATCCCGGACGGCACCCTGCCCCTGGAGGAGATTCCGGCGTTCTGCCTGGCTTATGAAAAGAAGATAGAGGAATTGGGCGGGCTGGATTTGCAGGTGTTGGGCATCGGCCGTACAGGCCACATTGGTTTCAACGAGCCCGGCTCGGCGCCCAACTCGGGTACCCGGCTGGTCACCCTGGATGACCTGACCCGCCGTGATGCCTCCCGCGATTTCGGGGGAAAGGAGAATGTGCCCACCAAGGCCATCACCATGGGTATTGGGACCATCTTCAAGGCCCGCGAGATTATCCTGATGGCCTGGAACGGGAAAAAAGCCTCCATCATTAAGAAAGCCGTGGAAGGGGAGATCTCCTCTGAGGTGCCCGCTACCTACCTGCAGCTCTCTGACAACGTGGAGTTCGTGCTGGACCAGGACGCGGCCTCGGCGCTCACCCGTTTTGACACCCCTTGGCTCACCCGCGACTGCCTCTGGGACGAGGCCCTGACCAAGAAGGCGGTGATCTGGCTGTCTAACACCGTTAAGAAACCCATCCTGAAACTCACTGACGAGGACTACAATGCCCACGGCATGGCCCAGCTGGCCGTGGACCGCGGCCCGGCCTACAACATCAACATTGATATCTTCAACAAGCTGCAGCATACCATCACCGGCTGGCCCGGCGGAAAGCCCCACGCCGATGATACTGACCGGCCGGAGCGTGCTACCCCGGCGCAGAAGCGGTCGCTTATCTTCTCCCCGCACCCAGATGATGACGTGATCTCTATGGGCGGTACGTTCATCAGGTTGGTGGACCAAGGACATGACGTGCACGTGGCCTACCAGACCTCGGGCAACACCGCCGTGTGGGACGACGACGTGCTGCGGTACATGGAGTTCGCGATTGACTTTAAGGGCAGCATAGGCGATGATAACAGCCGCCTAAAGGCCATCTACGAGGACATGCGCCAGTTCATTGAGCAGAAGCAGCCTAACCAGATTGATACGCCTGAGATCCAGAACGTGAAAGCCTTCATAAGGAAGAGTGAGGCCTTGGCCGGGGCGCGTTACGCCGGCCTGCAGGATGACCATATCCACTTCCAGGCCTTGCCTTTCTATGAGACCGGCAAGACCCGCAAGAATACCGTCTCAGACCTGGATATCCAGCTGACCATGGACCTGATGCAACGGGTGAAACCCCACCAGGTGTTTGCCGCCGGTGATTTTGAAGACCCCCACGGAACGCACATTGTCTGCTTCAACATTATCATTGAGGCCCTGAGGAGACTCAAAAACGCCGGTGAAAGCTGGGTGGATGATTGCTGGCTCTGGATGTACCGCGGGGCTTGGCACGAGTTTGCCACCCACGAGATTGAGATGGCCGTTCCGCTTTCACCTATGGAGGTGGAGCGCAAGAAAAACGCCATCTTCAAGCACCAAAGCCAGAAAGACCGCCCTGTGTTCCCGGGTGACGACGAGCGCGAGTTCTGGGTACGCGCCCAGGAGCGCAACCGCGAAACCGCCCGCCACTATGACCGCCTGGGCTTAGCGGATTATGAAGCCATGGAAGCCTTCGTGCGATATCATTTCTAATCTTGTAGTTTAAGAATAAATACAGCAAAGCCGCTTCTTGAAAAAGGAGCGGCTTTGCTGCTTTTATGGGTTTCTGTTTTGGGCCTGTTTTGCAGAAAACGGCCCCAAAACGCAATAGCGGAGTTCCTTCTCCCTTAGGGAGAAGGGTAGGATGAGGGGAGTGGGAACCAATTCCTGAACAGCGTTATTTTCCTTGGCCTGTCCCCTGACAGTCCAAATAATATCCCTTTCCAAAGGAATGGAACCGCGGGCAGAAGAAGGGGATTGCAAATCCCCTTTTCGGAGCTTCCGGATTACAAATCCGGAAGAGCGGATAGGAGGCACTTTCCTTTGCTTCTATTATACCGCATGCTCCCAAGACCTCGTAGCGTCCGGAGGACTTGCGAGCGTCTGCGCCAATGCCTATCCGCTTCTCCTTACCCTCCAGGGAAAGGCAATACCCATAAATAATGCTGCGGACTTTTTGGGGGTGTTTTCTGCAAAACAGCTCCAAAACGGAAAGAGCCGGTGGAGAAATCCACCGGCTCTTTTTATAATACATTCGTCCACTAAAAACGAACAACTAATCACTAACAACTACATCAAACCAGCATGGTCACAGGGTTCTCCAGGAAGCCTTTCAGGGTCTGCAGGAAGGCGGAGCCTACGGCGCCGTCAACTACGCGGTGGTCGCAGGAAAGGGTTACTTTCATCACGTTACCTATCTGGATCTGTCCGTTTTTCACTACCGGCGTTTGCTTGATTCCGCCTACGGCCAGAATACAGGCGTCTGGTGGATTAATGATGGCGGTGAACTCGTCAATTCCGAACATACCCAAGTTAGAGATGGTGAAGGTGCTTCCTTCCCAGTCTGAGGGCTGCAGTTTCTTTGTTTTGGCTTTTCCGCCCAGGTCTTTCACCTCCGCAGAGATGGTAGACAGAGACTTCTGGTCGGCGTTGCGCACCACTGGTACCAACAGACCGTCTTCCACAGCAACTGCTACCCCAATGTTCACCACGTTGTTGTAGCGGATCTTATCGCCTAACCACGAGGAGTTCACGGCGGGGTGCTTGCGTAAGGCGGCAGCGGCGGCTTTAATCACCATGTCATTGAAAGACACTTTTACTGGCGCTACTTCATTCATCACCACGCGGGCTTCCATGGCTTTGTCCATGTCAATTTCCATGGTCAGGTAGAAGTGCGGCGCGGTGAACAAGCTTTCTGCCAGACGGCGGGCAATCACCTTGCGCATCTGGGTAACCGGAACTTCGGTGAAGGCTTCGCCAGCTTGGGCCGGAGCTGCGGCAGGTGCTGCTGGGGCAGCGGCCTGAGGAGCCTGTGCTTTTGGAGCAGCGGCAGCAGAAGGGGTGAAGTTCTCCACGTCGCGCAGCACAATGCGGCCGTTCTCGCCAGATCCCTTGATCTGAGATAGGCTAACGCCTTTTTCCTGGGCTACTTTCTTGGCTAACGGTGAAGCCAGTACGCGGCCTTGGTTCTCACCAGCGGCAGCAGGAGCAGTGCCCTGGCCTGGTACCGGAGCACCAGCAGCCTGATTCACGCCGTCACCTGACTGGGACTGGGCTTCAGTTTTATGTTCTTCTACACGGGTGGCTTGTTCCTGAGAACCGGCTTGGGCTGGGTTGGTGTTGCCGCCCCCGTTCAATAAAGCTTTGTAATCGGCTCCTTCTTCGCCGATAATGGCCAGAATACCATCTACCTGCACAGAGGCACCAGCTTCTACGCCTATGTACAGCAGGGTTCCGTCTTCATAAGACTCCAGTTCCATGGTGGCTTTGTCGGTTTCCACCTCGGCCAGCAGGTCACCGGATTTCACTTTGTCGCCCACCTTTTTGTGCCAGGCCACTATGGTGCCTTCCTGCATGGTGTCGCTCATTTTAGGCATGCGTACCACTTCGGCTTTCACGTTGGCGGCGGCAGGCTGGGCAGCAGGGGCGGCTTCTTGGGCAGGTTCTTCTTTTTTAGGCTCGGCCGCGGGGGCTTCTTCTTTCTTAGGTGCTTCGGCCTGAGCTGGGGCAGGGGCGCTTCCGCCGGCCTCGGCCATCAGGCCAGAAATATCTTCGCCTTCTTTCCCAATAATGGCCAAAACGCCATCTACCGGTACAGATTCTCCATTCTTTGGTCCAATATATAATAAGGTGCCATCTTCATAAGACTCCAACTCCATCGTTGCCTTATCGGTCTCTACTTCGGCAAGAACGTCCCCAGATTTTACAGAATCACCAACTTTTTTTAACCATGAGGCAATGACTCCCTCGGTCATAGTGTCGCTCATCTTGGGCATTCGGATGATTTCAGCCATAGTTTTTTAGCTCGGTTTTAAGACCTCAAAAATAGAGGCAAAAATGGTGTAATACAAATAAGGGCGAAGGACGTTTTTACCCTTTTTTCAAAAAAACGGCGTAAAAACTCAAATATCATCGGTTTACCTCTGCCAGGTGTGAAACATCTGCAAAGCGCTCCACCCAGAACATAGTGCCCGTGAACTGCAACTGGTACAGGCAAAGGTTGGAGTGGATAAACTGGTCCATCTCCTGCAGCGGGTAGTGCAGCAGTTGCGCCAGCAGCATGCGCATGGCCCGGCCGTGCATGCAAATCAAAATGGTTTTCTCTTCTGGCCTGGACAGCATCAGGTCTATGACCGGGCGCTGCCGGGCCGCCACCTGCACCGGGCTTTCACCCCCCTCAACGGGTAAGTCAATCTCGCCTTCCTGCCAGCGCCGAAGCACCTCAAAATAGTAGGCGTCTTCCTCGGGGGTGATGCGGGTGCCCTCGCGAGTACCCCAGCTGATCTCATTCAGGCCGGCGTGTTGCTCATGGGGTATGCCCAGGTCAATGAACCCCTGCACCGACTGGATGCTGCGCTGCAGCACCGAGGTGTAGACTTTGTCAAACGCGATGTCTTTGTAAGCCTGGAAGAATTTTTCGGCTTGCCAGTGGCCGGTCTCATTTAGCGGGCTGTCAATGCCGCTGCCCTGCACAATGCCCTGCAGGTTAAGGTCGGTCTGGCCGTGGCGAATAAGGTAGATTTTTTTGAGGCTCAATTTTACGCTAATTTGCAGGCCCTAAGTTAGGCCATAATTACGAGAACTACGGATGAAAAGACGCACAGATGTCACCCTGGAACAATTGAACGCCTGGAACAAGAATACGTTAGGCGAGCACCTGGGGATGGAATATACCGAGATTGGCGACGATTATCTGGTAGGCCGCATGCCCGTAGACCACCGTACGCACCAGCCCCTGGGCCTGCTGCACGGCGGCGCATCTGTGGCCCTGGCCGAGACACTGGGAAGCGTGGGCGCCACCATGTTCCTGGACCTGGACAAACAGTTTTGCGTGGGCCTGGAGATCAACGCCAACCATATTAAAGCGGTGCGCAGCGGGTATGTATATGGGAAGGCCACGGCGGTGCATGTGGGGCGCAAGACTCAGGTCTGGGAAATACGTATTACCACAGAATCTGGCGGGCTGGTATGTATCAGTCGTATTACCATGGCCGTTATAGATAAGATCTAAGCAAGGAGAAAAGCTGTAATGCGGCCTTTTTGACCAGTTCCCTTAAATATCATATCTGCTGTCTGCGTTCTATACCTACATGTCCCAGGAGAGTCCTTCGTTTTTACCCCCGGTTTCGTTAGTTACCTCGGCAGAGGAAACCGCCCATACCCTATTTACTGCCGCCCTTGCCGCCGAACTGCCTGTAGCTCTCTGGCGGCTACCCTTTACCCAGGAGGTGCAGGTACTGGTGGCCAGCCGGGTGGAACCGGAGTTACCGCCCCTGGAAGGCCCCCAAAAAGGCTTCGCGTTTTGCCCTTTCAGCATCTCAGCCACTTCTCCCATTAATTTCCTGCCCGCAGACCTTTATTTTTCCGGCAAAGCCGATGCGGAACTTGAATTTGGGAATAACCTCTTGCCTGCCCGTTTTAAGCCCGTTTTTCAGAAAACAGGCTCAAAACAGAAACAGGAGCAAGCCTGGCCCAGCCACCCAGATGGCCTGCCTAAAGCCATTACCCGCGATGCCTTTGAGCAGACGGTGGCCACCGCGGTAAAGGCCATGCAGGCCGGCTGTCTGGAAAAGGTGGTGCTGTCCCGCACCAAAACGCTGTCCTTGTTTGAAGGGTTTGACCTGTTGTCTGCCTTTACCCAACTCACCCAGCTGTACCCCAACGCTTTTATCTCTTTGGTAGCCATTCCGGGCGTGGGTACCTGGCTGGGCGCTTCGCCGGAGGTGCTGGTACAGATAGACCGGCATCATGTCTTTAAAACGGTGGCGCTGGCAGGAACCCAACCCCTCACCGATGGCCTGACGCCCGCCGATGCCATCTGGCGGCAAAAGGAGATTGAAGAGCAGGCCCTTGTGCAGCGCTACATCATTAGCTGTTTCAAACATTTGCGCCTGCGCGATTACGTGGAGATGGGGCCGCGCACCATGGCGGCGGGAAACCTGCTACACCTGCGCACCGATTACAGCGCCGCCATGGAGGAAGTGGGTTTCCCTGAACTAGGTACCCAAATGCTGGAACTTTTGCACCCCACCTCGGCGGTTGGTGGCATGCCCAAAGCCTCTGCTCTGCATATGATCCAGGAACTGGAACTGCATGACCGCCGCTACTACAGTGGTTACCTGGGACCGGTCCAACTGGGCCAGGAAACCAACCTTTTCGTGAACCTTCGGTGCGTGGAGCTGGGTCAGGACACGGTGACCGCCTACGCGGGGGCCGGCATGACCCCAGATTCTAACCCGGCCAAGGAGTGGCAGGAAACCGAACTCAAAATGCAAACCGTGCTCCGTCTTTTTCAAGCTTCAGAATCATGATTTTACAGTCTGTCATAGATATTGCCGAAATATGTGCCCGCAAGGGAGTGCAGGATGTGGTGCTGTCCCCGGGATCCAGGTGTGCGCCGCTCACGCTGGCCTTTGCCCGCCACCCACAGTTGCGCGTGCGCACGGTACCAGATGAGCGCAGCGCGGCCTTTATTGGCTTGGGCATCGCGCAGCAGACTGGTAGGCCGGTGGTGCTGGTGTGTACCTCGGGAACGGCCGCCTATAACTATGCTCCTGCCATTGCCGAGGCTTTTTACCAGAACATTCCGCTGTTGGTACTCACCGCCGACCGCCCACCAGAATGGATTGACCAACTGGACGGGCAGACCATTCGGCAAACCCATATCTATGGCGGCCACGTAAAGCGCAGCCTTGATTTCCCGGTGGATACTGCCCATGCAGATGCCAAGTGGTTCGCCTCCCGGTTGATCAATGAAGCCCTGAATGAGGCCACGGCCTTCCCGGAGGGCCCGGTACACGTGAACGTGCCGCTGCGGGAGCCTTTTTACCCAGAGCCGGGGGAGGAGTTTGCCTATAAAGCCGACGTCAAGATTATTGAGGAACTGGCCTCCGGATTTGGGTTGCCAAATCAACAATGGGAGACACTACGTCAGGAGCTTTCCGCCTTTAAGCGGGTGTTGGTGGTGGCGGGCCAGGGGAGAAAAGACCAGGCATTGCATGAGGAGATTGTGGCGTTCTGCCGGGCCACCGGGGCCGTTTTGGTGACAGACACTATCAGTAACCAACAGAAGGCCGGCGACAGCATAAACTTCCATGACGTTTTTCTGGGAGCCAAACACCTGCACGGGGAGGAAGCCCTGCGGCCAGATCTGTTGATCACCTTCCATAAATCCTTGATCTCCAAAAACCTGAAACTGTTCCTGCGCAAACAGCCAGGTATGCGGCACTGGCACGTGCAGCCCGCCGGGCAGGTGGCCGACACCTTTCAGGCCCTTACCCGCATTGTCAGAACCACGCCGCAGGCCTTTTTCCAGGAGATAGGCAAAGGGGAAAAACCCTTAATGGTGACGCCCGCCTTTACCCAGGCCTGGCATGAGCTGGAACACCAGGGCAAGTCAGTTTTGGCCCGTTTTCAGGAAAACAGCCCTTTTTCGGAATTTATGGCCTGTTACCAGACCCTTAGAATGCTGCCGGCCAACAGCGTGCTGCATCTGGCCAATAGCATGAGCGTGCGCTATGCCAACCTTATCGGAGTAGCCGAGGTGGAGGGCCTGGAAGTGTTTGCCAACCGGGGCACCAGCGGGATAGACGGCAGCACCAGCACGGCCGTAGGGGCGGCGCTCAGCACCGACAAACTGGTTACGCTCATTACCGGCGACATGGCCTTTCTTTATGACCGCAACGCGCTCTGGCACAATTACCTGCCCCAGAACCTGCGCATTTTAGTGCTCAATAACCACGGTGGCGGCATCTTCAGGATGATAGAGGGGCCAAGGTCACAGCCGGAACTCAGACCATTCTTTGAAACAGAACAAATGCAGACGGCGCAGGCCACTGCCCAGGAAATGGGATTTAACTATGTTAGGGTTGCAGATGCAGCTTCTTTAGAAACCCTGTTTCCTGCCTTTTTCAACCCGGCTACGGGGCCTCAGTTATTGGAGGTTGAGACGGTCAGTGCCGAGAATTTTGCCGCATTTGAGTCCTTTAGAGACCAGGTGCGTAGCAACATTTGTTTATAGATATGGCGCGTTAAAAAATCTGAAAAATATTAACTTAATCTTTACTTACTTAACATAAAATATGACGTAAATAAGGTAGGAGACGCTAGTTTAACGGCGTTAGTATTATGAAATTCACAAATAAAGTAGAAAAATGGCAGCACAAACATCATCCGGTGCTGTATGACTATGGCAGAATAGCATTAGGGGGCTTTCTATTATTTAAGGGTGCTTCCTTTCTGTTTAATATAACACCCCTGGTGCAGATCTTGCTGGATAGCAGGCTTTATTCTGTGGCAACTTACCTGGCATACTTTATTGCTTTGGTACACGTGATAGGTGGGGCCATGATGATGGTAGGGTGGCATACCCGGTGGGCAAGTATTGCACAGATTCCAATTGTGCTGTCTGCTTTGTTATTTTTCACCCCAGCCCATGACCTTTTCTCTATCTACTCACCTTTTGCGGTGGCGGTATATACCGTATTACTTCTTGTTTTTTATGCCGTAGGCGGTTCTGGATTCTATTCCTTTGACCACCGGTTTTATATCCATGAAAGGAGAGAGCATAAAATGAAAAAATCTCATGTGTTAGATAGAAACCTGCATCACTCCTAGGGTGAGGCTATTAGGCCGAATTCCCTGGATCACCTTGCCCTCCTGTTTGCTTGGGAGGGGCTTTAATTCCATCATTACTAAAAAACAGTTTTCCTTACCCTTAAGATTTAGTAGAAAGTAACGCTTGAAAATCTGAAAGGCTTATAAATACAGGATAACTCTCCCTTCTTTCCCCCGAAGCAAAATCTTACCTCATCCACCTAATTGAACGGAACCCAAGGCAGCGGAAATGCCATTCTCCCTTCCGCTGTAGGGCCGTTTTTTTATGCGTCTCCTCAGTCACCTGACTATCAACAGGGTCTTACGCCTGAGGTTCCCTATCCAAAAAAATGAGCTAGCACCAGGTAAATTAACTAGTATTTAAATTATAAGATGTTGGCACCCAACGTATAATACCATGGAGACGCTACTCTAACGGCGTTAAGAAAATGTCTTGGGTACAAAAAATTGATGCGTGGCAAAACAAACACCACCCGGTGTTGTATGACTACGGCCGTATCTTGCTGGGCCTCTTTATTCTATATAAGGGACTCATGTTCATTTCTGATACTTCGGGCCTGGCCCAGATCCTGGAAAACAGCCAGTTTAGGTTTGTGGCCTTCGGGTTGGCGCACTACGTGGCCTTTGCTCACCTGGTGGGTGGTATTCTGATCGCCATTGGCTTGATTACCAGGGTAGCCATTGCGTTCCAGATACCAATTCTAATAGGTGCGATTTTCTTCTCTACTCCGGGTCAGGGCTTTTTCTCTAATGAGACCCAATTGGTGATCTCAATTATCACCTTAATTGCGTTGATCTTTTATTTTATTGGGGGCTCTGGCTATTATTCCGTTGACCACAGGTTTGAGGCCAATGAGCGCCGGCTACACGAGGATAACCGCCACGCCATGCCGTAAGATTTTTAACCGTAGATCCAATTCACCGTTTACCTTTGCATAATCTTGTAAGGGCTGATTACCTTTATGCCCTCATTGTTTCAAACTAACAAAAGGTTCATGCAAAGCAGATATAACTGGACTACGCTCAAAGAATACCAGGAAATCCTTTTCCAATTTTACAACGGAATCGCCAAGATCAGCATTAACCGGCCGCATGTGCACAATGCCTTTACCCCGCGCACGGTAGCCGAGATGATTGACGCCATGAACATCTGCCGTGACAACGCAGAGATTGGCGCCATTATCCTGACCGGCGAAGGCGGCAAGGCGTTTTGCTCGGGCGGTGACCAGAGTGTGCGTGGCCATGGTGGCTACATTGGCGAAGATACTGTTCCCCGCCTGAACGTGCTGGACCTGCAGATGCAGATTCGTAGAATTCCCAAGCCAGTCATTGCCATGGTGGCGGGTTGGGCCATTGGCGGCGGGCATGTGCTGCATGTGGTGTGTGATTTGAGCATTGCCGCCGAAAACGCCCGTTTTGGCCAAACAGGCCCTAAAGTAGGTTCCTTTGATGGTGGCTTCGGGGCCTCTTACCTGGCAAGGGTAGTAGGCCAGAAGAAAGCCCGCGAGATCTGGTTCCTCTGCGATCAGTATGACGCCCAGGATGCCCTTCAAATGGGCTTAGTGAATAAGGTAGTGCCGTTGGTGCAGTTAGAGCAAACCACGGTAGAATGGTGCGAGAAAATACTGGAGAAAAGCCCGCTGGCCCTGCGTATGCTCAAAGCCTCTTTCAACGCCGAGCTGGATGGCCAGTCTGGTATCCAGCAACTGGCTGGTGACGCCACCTTGCTTTACTACCTCTCAGATGAGGCCAAAGAAGGCAAAAACGCCTTCCTTGAGAAGCGGAAGCCAGATTTCTCTAAATTCCCTAAGTTTCCTTGATTAGTATCAAGTAGCAGGTATCAGGTACCAGGATTTCTGGTACGGGTTTAAGAATTACAGTCTAAATGCGGAGCAGTTCTAGGTGAAAACTCAAGAGCTGCTCCGTTTCTTGTTAAAGCTTTCTGTTTCTTTGCGTATAGTAATGAAAATTTCAGGACAGTATTGCTGTCTTGGTACTTAATACGCCCTACTTAATACTCTTATGGACCATCTGCTCCTCAACGGCAAGAAATTCTATCTAGATGAGATTCAGCACTACTCTTTCCGGGAGAGCATTCCTTTGAATGGCTACGAGGCCAAGACGTTGGAATTCTGTAAAAACTGGCTACAGGGGGTGCAGGAGTTTCCGGTACAGACTTCGGGCAGTACCGGTGCCGCCAAGATGATGGAGTTAAAGCGGGACCGCATGGAGTCCAGCGCTAAGCGTACTCTGCGCATCTTTGCCCTGAAGCCCGAAGACCGGGTACTCGTATGCCTGAATACCGAGTATATTGCCGGTATGATGATGTTGGTGCGGGGCTTTGTGGGGCACCTGCACATGACCATTATTGAACCGGTGGGTAACCCATTAGCCAATGTAAACCCTGAATTAGATTTTGACTTTGTGTCAATGGTGCCGCTTCAGCTCCAAACCATACTGGAACAGACCCCTGAAAACGTAGAAAAGCTGAACCGAATGAAGGCCGTGTTGCTGGGTGGGGCCGCCATTGGAAGAAGATTGGAGGAATTGGTGCAGGAGCTGGGCGTGCCGGTGTACCAAAGCTACGGCATGACAGAAACCATTTCGCACGTGGCGGTCCGGCGGTTGAACGGGCCAAAGAAAACAGATTTCTACGTGGCTCCGCCGGAAGTAACCCTGGGTCAGGATGACCGCGGCTGCCTCACTATCTCAGCTGAAGTAACGGGAGGCGAGACCCTGGTCACCAATGATCTGGTGGAACTGATGGGCAACAACTCCTTTAAGTGGGTAGGGCGCGCCGATAACACGATCAACTCAGGTGGGGTGAAGGTGCAGTTAGAAAAAGTAGAAGCAGCCCTGGAAACAGCATTAGCCACCTTTGGCATGCATCGCCGTTGCTTTGCCGCCGCCCTGCCAGATGAGTCTCTGGGAGAGCGCCTGATTGTGGTGCTGGAAGGAAGCCCGCTCACAGAGGAGGAGGAAATCAATCTCAAAGGAAAACTAGGGGAGTTGCTTGGCAAATATGAGCTGCCCAAACAGTTCGGTTACTTGCCTCGCCTGCCGGAGACGGCCACCGGTAAAATTGACCGCCGGGGAGGGATAGCCTTGATTTAGCGTTTTGGGCCTGTTTTAGCGAAAACAGACCCAAAACGGGAATTTCCAAAAACGGCATAATGACGAAGGAACGGTGCTATAGACAAAAGAATTGCTCAAAACACCGCCCCTTCATTTGAATAATAAGAACCTTAATTTTTAACCACTCTGGTCACAAAAGCCCGGTCCCCCAGGGTTACTTTCACCAGGTACATACCGGCTGCCTTGGGAAGAACTATTTTGGAAGTCTTCTGCTTAATAGTCCCTTCCTGCAGCACCTGGCCCTGGAGATTGAGTACCTGCACCACCGCATTTCTGAAATTAGCCTTTTCTCCGTAGGAAAGGAAAACTTCCCCGTTGGCGGTAGGGTTAGGGTAAAGCCGAAGCTGCCCGGAAGCAAACTCCTCCACGCCACTCACCAAACTGAAAGCAAACGACCCTGAGATGGCACAGCCACTGGCCTGGCTTACTTCTACCATGTAGTTGCCAGAGGCAGCAGGGGTGATCTCTCGGGTTGTAAATGCCAATTCCTGCCCGTTCAGGTACCATTTAAAACTTAGGCCTTCAGAGGCCATCAATTTATTACCGTTCTGGGTAATGGTGGCAGGACCGCCCGAAGAAAGTTGAATAGTCACCGGTACGGAGGTGGCGGCTGGGTATTCCCCGTTTTTGCTGATCACTTTGTATACGCCCGGCTCAGTGGCGGTATAGGTGGCGTTGTTAGCCCCGGAAATGGGTTGGTCATTCTTGAGCCATTGAAACGTGTACCCAGGCACTGAAAAAGTGGAAAGTGCGGTACTAACTGTGGCCCCGGCACAGTAACTGGTTTTGCCGTTAGCCGTGATGCGGGCAATGGAGTTCTTAAAGGGCTTTACATTTTCCAGCACATAGCCGGTCATGCCATTAATGGCCACTAAATCTGTATCACCATCCAGGTCAAAGTCACCGGCTCTGAACCCTGCTCCGGCGGCAAAACCGGCTGGCAACAGGTGTGTCATGTCCTGGAAAGAGCCTCCGTGGTTCAGGAAAAGCTTACTGGGCACATTGTTCCCTTTGGTGATCAGGTCCATCCAGCCGTCTTTATTTATATCTACGGTGTCTACCCACACTACCCATTCCTGACTGGTGGTATTCTGGGAATAAACGGCAGGGAGAAGGGTGGAGTGATCAGTAAAGCCGCCGGTCCCATCATTCAGGAGCAATTGCAGAAAGGCTCCTTGGTAAAAAGGGTTACCCCGGGTGTTATTACTGATAAGGTCTAGGTCACCGTCATTATCAAAATCCGCGACGGCTACGCCCACGCCAATCCAGGTGTTGTCTGGCAGTTTATTGAGTCGGCTTTTGGCGGTTATCTCAAATTTGCCCTGCCCATTGTTAAACAGGATCAGGTTTTCGCCGGCGCGTTCATCGGCCCCCAGATAAAGGTCCAGATCCTGATCCTTGTCAAAATCCACCAGAATGCTGGAAGTGAAGACCTTGCTTCGGTTCACTACCTCAGCGGGTAACGTATTGGTCTGGACCGTAAAGACTCCAACCCCGTTGTTAATTAAAAATCTTGGTCCATTGGTGCCACCGCCAATGTTAGCAAAGTAAATATCCAGATCGCCGTCCTTATCAATATCACCCACGGTTACATGGTGCGTGAAATCATTGGCCGCCGGCAAACGGGTGGCGGTTTCATCTCGCAAGGTACCGTCCGGTTGCTGCATAAAGATACGGCTCTGCTCGCCAGGGAAGGGCAGAACATCGGTGCCATGCCCAATCAGGATAAAGTCATTCAGGCCATCGCGGTTAAAGTCTCCCTGGGCAGAATGGCGGGCGTGTACTATCTGCGGAGCCCCTGGCAGCATCTCAGTGGTCTTTACCTTAACCTGGTTATTTTCAACGGCCAGATACTCAATGGGCCGGGAAGCCCCAGGAGGGGGTGAGGGTGGCCATTGGATGGAAATACCCACAAAGGCCGGACCTTGGGCAGCGCTTTTCTGGTAAGGAAAGATCTCATTTAACCCATAAGGGATGGCCAACTGATTTTGATGGAGCGTGAAGAAAGGCCCCTGGTTGAAAATGAAATTGCTGGTCCAGGTGGGGTCCTGGGGATCTGCTAAGGCCGATGTACCTAACTGCAGGGTAATGTTGTTGGTCGATAAGTCGGCCACGGTCTGGCCACTGCCTTCTGCCATCTTCCAGAAGGAGATGAGTCCGGCTGCACTAGCGGCAGGGGTGGTCTGGGCCAGGGCGCTAATCTCAGAGGCTGTAAGGGCTTTGCTCCAGACCGATGCCTGCATTAGGTTCCCCATCATGCCGCAGCAATAATTGCCACCGTCCAGGCCGCCGCCAATGGCAAAGGGAACTTGGTTTACCGGCGGGTTGCCAGCGCTGGCAGAGGAACCCAATTCCTGGCCATTGATAAAAAGCCGCATGGTTCCGTTTTGCAGGGTGGCCGCCACGTGGGTCCAGGCGTTTAAGGGCGCATCGGTGGGGGCTGTCACGGCCCGGTAACTGCCCGCGGCACCCGTGGTAAGGACAAACTCCAGCCGGGCACCGCTTTGGCTCCAGCCAATAGTGTAGCTCATATATGGGTCTTGCCCCCGGTTAGGAGCCGGTTTCCCCATTATAATGGCATACGGCACCCTTGCCGACGGATTTACCCAGCAGCTCATGGTAAAGGCGTCGCCCAATTTTAACTGATCATTGACCGGGGCCAGAAGAAATTGGTTGTTGAACTGCAGGGAATAATCTTGTCTGGCAGGGACTAACTGCCCATGGGTCTGTTGCAGAATTCCGGCCAGCAATAGTAAAAGGAGTAATTGTTTCTTCATAAGGTTATGATAGGTGCAAACGCATCTGTCTGAGTTAAACATAAAGGACAGTAACCAGGAAAGTGCCGGATTGCTAGGAGACTGACCCAAAGCAAAGGCGGTTGCGGCATTCTAAGGGTAAACTCAGTGAGGTAATAAAGATGAAACGGGTGCTGGTGTAACAAGCAAAATTAAGCAGGAAGCCAAAGGTGGAAAATACTTAGTGGTAAGTATTTTCGTGGGAACGAATGAGTAGAAGAAATCTTGGATTTAAAAAGTTATATGACCAACTGATTGGTTGGGTCAGGTGAACGCTGACGTCTATAGAATTTACATGTTTTGGTACAAAACTGGGCTAGTAGTAAAGTGTTGTAAAATAAGGTATTATTTAAAAAAAATGTATAGTAAAGCAAAAGATTAAGGACATGTTTGGGTATTCTCATAAGTGAGTATTTTTAAGGGCCTATGTTGAAATATTGCAAATATTAACACTCGTTAAAAGTTGTAAATCGTAAAATTATAGTGATAGCCACTTTAAATTTTACCACTATGAGACGTTTTTTGATTAGTACTTGTATAGGGCTGCTCTTGCCTTTTCTTTTAGCTTGTGAAAAGGAAGATGTGAAGCCAAATGACCCTACCGTCACCCAAACCAAACCCGCGGCCACAGCCAGTTGTCCCAATTACCGGTATTTACAGAAAAGAGGAGGAGTGGTGAATTATGGCCAACCCAGGGGCGATCTGGTGCTGGTGGGGTTTCTGGAAGGAATGTCCCAGGGATCAAGGGGACAAGTCTTAAGTTAGTACCCAGAATTCCAGGGCCTGGAAGAGGAAGTTGGCCTGGACTCTGGGATAATAACCTTGGTTGGGCTAACGGAGGGACTTACACCATAGACGTAGAAACCTTTTTCCTCAACTCCTGAAAGAATCTTCTGTTTTGTTTGCGTACCCCAGATTTGGGGATGATACCACTAAAACCGAGTATGTGTGGTACGGTCTTTCCAATGAGTTTATGGTGTCTATTGAGGGCACTGGAACAATGCAACCTCTGCCAAACAGCTTAAAAGATGACCTTTCTAGTAGGCTTAGAGCACTAGTATTTAAAAGTCTGTTTCCCTGCTTTTTCTGTTTAAGGATACATGGAAAGCCTGCTTTTCCTATGAAACTCTCCTAAGGCTTTATGAGAGCAGGATCGCTCTGCATAGTGGGGTTAAATAGCTGCTTATTTAAATTGTTATAAAAATACCCCTGTGTTGAAATTAAGAATACACCCTAATAATTTTTAAATAAACCCTGAAATATATAAAACATTGGTCAAAGGAAAGTAGTATGTATGGTTTTCCGTTAAAAAATTGCAAAAACGAATAAGCTAAAAGATGTTTTGCAAATAACATACAGGAGTAATTTATATACTATTTATACAATATGAGAAAATCTTTATCGGTTGCCTGCCTTGCCCTTTGTCTCCCATTTTTAATGTCTTGTGAAAAAGAAGACATTGCCCCCAATAACCTATCTGTAAATCAGCTTCAACAGGCCAGGGAAACGGGCACCTGCACCGCTTACTTCTATGCTACCAAAGACGGAAGTACTGTTTCCTACGGCGTTGCATTAGGGGACGTGGTCCTGGTTTCCTTTGTGGAGGGTACCCCTGCAAAAGACATAAAGAAAATTCTGTCACAGTACCCTGAGTTTATAAAGGTGGAAAGCGAGTTCTCTACCGAAACCAGCCTCATCACCGTGCTGCGCCTTACTCCAAACACCACCTGCTTTGCGGCGGAGCAGATGATCGCTAGCCTTGAAACCAAGCCAGAAGTAAAGTTTGCCTTGCCCGCTTTTGACAATGGGGTAGACGAGCAAAAAAACCGGCGCCTGCTGGCCATGACCGATGAATTACTCGTAGGCATAGAACCTACCCCAGAGGCTTTGGCTCAACTGCAGGCTTTTGTGGCTTCTACCAACAGTAAAATAGTCTTTTCTTATTCAGAAGAGTTTCACCTGCTGAGCGTAGACAAAACGTCCTCAGGTAATAGTTTCGAACTCACTACATTATTGAACCAGCAGGGCTATGTCACCGGGGCAGACCCAAGCCTGGTGGTACAGGCGCTAAAACCTCTTTAAGTCTATAGCCGCTTTTCCTACGGTAAGGGTGGTACCAACTTCCAGCTGCTGACTGAGAGAAACCCACCATGGAAACTCTCTGCCAGCAGCTTTTTTATAGGCATACCGGCTTGCAGGGGCAATTTTTGATGGCAACGGGGCTATAACCTTAAGGCTGAAGGGCTAGCCGAGAAGAACTGCTTTATAAATTGGTTTTCCTTAAAACAAATCAGGCCGGAGCCGTAGGAAAAAATCCATTTTTGGTTAACTTTGCCAGGTAAAACGACCTTATCCAAACCAAAATAAAGGATGAAATTTATTGTATCTTCTACGGCGCTGCTAAAGCAGCTTACCAGCATCAACGGGGTAGTGGCCAACAACCCGGTGGTGCCGATTCTGGAGAACTTCCTGTTCGAGATAAATGATGGCGTTCTGACCATCACTGCCAGTGACCTGGAGACATCCATGATCACGGAGATACATGTGGAAGCCCGCGAGAATGGCCGTATTGCCGCGCCGGCCCGTATCCTGATTGATACCCTTAAGAACCTCCCTGACCAGCCGGTCACCTTCACCATTGACGAAGAGACCTACACCATTGAGATCAGCTCTTCCAACGGCCGTTACAAGCTGTCTGGCGAGAACGCGACTGATTTCCCTAAGGTACCGGTTGTGCGCGGCGGCAACGCCATTGAGATCCCGTCAAATGTATTGAGCCGGGCCATCAACAAAACCATCTTCGCTGTAAGCAATGATGAACTTCGTCCGGCCATGACGGGTATTTTTGTGCAGCTGAACAGTGATAACATCACGTTTGTGGCCACAGACGGTCACCGCCTGCTGCGCTACCGCCGCCAGGACGTGACCAGCGAAAATGCCGCCTCCATCATCATCCCTAAAAAAGCCTTCAACCTGCTTAAGTCCACCTTGCCAAGTGAGGCCACGGCGGTACGCGTAGAGTTTAACACCTCCAATGCGTTCTTCAGCTTTGACAACATCAGAATGATCTGCCGCCTGATTGATGAGCGTTACCCAGATTACGAGAACGTGATTCCGGTGCAGAACCCTAACAAACTCACCATTGACCGGTATGATTTCCTGAGCTCAGTGAAACGTATCTCTATCTACTCCAACAAGACCACGCACCAGGTTCGCCTGCGCATTACGGGCAGTGAACTGCAGATCTCAGCCGAGGATCTGGATTTCTCCAATGAGGCCAGCGAGCGCCTTACCTGCCAATATGACGGCGAGGACATGGAGATTGGTTTCAATGCCAAGTTCCTCACGGAGATGCTCAGCAACATGGATTCTGATGAGATCACCCTGGAGCTTTCAACCCCTAACCGAGCCGGATTGCTTATTCCGTCTACCAATGATGAAGAAGAAAGCATCCTGATGCTGGTAATGCCGGTAATGCTCAACAACTACGTATAGGCTTTTAGGCCCAAAATATAGATCCTGCCTGGCTTCTTTGTCAGGCAGGATTTTTTTTTGCCTGGTCGGGTTTGTTCCTGCTTGCGCCGAAGATCCAATAAAAGATAGGTAAACCTGTTTTAGGGCCGTTTTTCAGAAAACAGGCCCAAAACAGCGGGAACAGGAAGGAGCGGTATTTAGCTGCAGAACTGCCAAAAACGTTTTACCTTTGTGCTTTCGCAAACTGGCGCTGAAGGGCGCTGTAGAACAATGAAACAGATGAAAAAATCAGAGATACACTTTAGCATTGCCCTAGACGACCAACGCGTGCCTGAAGCCATTAGCTGGACCGCCACCGACGCCGGTACCGATATCCACTTCGCCAAGGCCATCAACATTGCCCTTTGGGACCGCAATGACTCTGGAACCATGAAGATTGACCTCTGGACCAAAGACATGCCCGTTGATGAGATGAAATACTTCTACATTGATACCATGGGTGCCATGGCACAAAGCATTGAAACCGCTACCAATGACAAGTTGATGGCTGAGAAGATGCGGAACCTGTGCCAGGAATTGATGCAGCACGTAGAGGAGCAGCAGAAGCGTAACGCGGCCCAGAACCCACAGTAAAAGGAAATTTAATTGCATAAAAAAAGCCGCTCTACAGAATAGAGCGGCTTTTTTTATGTGTTGTGTTTATATTAGTTTTTTAAAGAAGTCTCTTTAATAACGGCGGCCTTAGGAGCCGGGAAGCTACGTTTGGCATCTGTTTTATCCTGGGCTACCAAGGTGCTGGCCACTTTGGAGTCCTGACGTCTCTGCTTCATGGCGTACTCACGGTCATAAGAGTTCAGGGTTTTCCGGAAGCTGTAGTACTGAGAGTACTGGGCAGTGCTCAGCAGGTTCTCCAACTGTACATCACGCTCCTTACAAACGCCATTGATACATTTCTCCAGCTCAGAAGGGTTGTTGGCATGTTTAGCCTCAAACGCCATCATTTTCTGGGCATTTTTCAGGTTAATCTCTCTTATTTTCCGCGACTGGTAATTATTCAACTGCAATTCACGAATCATCTTATCAGATAAGTTCTTTGAACGTTCTTCCGCTGATTGGGCAAAGCAGCAAAAAACTCCAAAAAATAATATTGCCAAAGTGCTCATTAAAGTTTTCATAGTTTTCCAGTTTTTGTTAGTAAGTACTAGACAATTCCCGTGCCATCTTTTCCATAACACAGTTCAAGGAAAAATAGTTGACTTTCCTGTAAAAAAAATAACGTGCCTCCTACCAGATAGTTTCCCTTTGTGGGTAACTAACTCCCTCATTTTGCATTCTCTTGGCGTACTCCTAATGGCTTGTGAGATTCATCCTATTTCCTGAAAAACGCTTCTGTAAAAAGCTGGGCTTATCCCTAAAACTTGTTTTTCCACATCATAGACTCCACGGGGTACACCGTGCGGTCATTGTATTTGGCATTGCTTTTTTTGTTGTAATAATTCTCAATGCCGCCGTTCACCACAAAGTAAATCAACTGCCCAATAGGCATGTTATGGTAGACCCGTACCTTCTGGCTGACCGAGATTTCCAAGGTCCAGTGGTTACAGAAGCCTACGTCTCCTTTGCCGGCGGTGGCGTGTATGTCAATACCCAGTCGGCCTACGCTAGATTTTCCTTCCAGGAACGGCACGTGGGCGTGGGTCTCGGTATATTCCTCGGTGACGCCCAAATACAGTTTGCCCGGCTCCAGCACATACCCTTCCTCAGGAATCTCAAAAACGGTGATTTTGTTATGCTGGCGGGCGTCCAGCACCTCGTCATTGTAGGTGGCCAGGTACTTGCCTAAATGAACATCATATGAGTTGGTGCCAAGGCAAGTGCGGTCATAGGGCTCTATTAAGATGGTGCGTTTCTCTATCTCTTCCAGAATCTGACGGTCGGTAAGGATCATGCGGGTAAGGGGCTTTTTGTTACGCCTGCAAGGTACGGGTAAAATCCGGTTCTTGCCATGGGTGGGAGGCCATGATGCGTTTTGAGCCTGTTTTTGAGAAAACAGGCTCAAAACGACTTTCAAGAATAGAATCTTAAAATGCTGCTACCCTTTTTGAGGAAGATACTGGATTAAGCAAGCCTTGCGGAATAAGTAAAGGGACAGCTAAAAGCCCTTACCCACTACGGCCACACACCTAAAGCCCATGTAGGGGTGAGGCTCACTGTACGTGCTGGTCTTCAGGAGGGCTTCTGAAGCGGCATCGCCATTCAGTTTATACAGATCATAGTTGTTCAACCCCATGGCTACCCCTTTTTTTGAGGTCATTTCAGAGACGTTATCCATTAGGTGGTAGAGCTTTTCTTTGGGGTTTTCAGTAGTTAGCAAGGTATAGGCGCCATCTCTTTTTGCCATCATTTTCTGGGTGTCTTTGAGGTCTTTTTGGGCCTGGCTTGCCTCTGAGATGAGGAGTTCCTGGGCTATTTCCTGCCATTCCTGCGGAGTTGGAAGCCGGTAGGTGATTTTCCGGTTGTAGCGTTTGCTCACCACTTCAGACCGCCATTGGCAGTATTCCAAGGCCTGTTCATAAGTAATGAGCACCACGGGCTTGAACCTGTTCTCTGGCAAGGAATAGACCTGGTTGGGGGTATAGGGCAATAGCAGAGTGACCTCATCTGGGGTTAGGTCTTTACCTTTCAGCCGCACGTATTCGTCCCAGTGCACGTTCAGTATCTCTGTCTTGTCAACGTAATAGTCTTTCACCTTAATGGTGCCGGCCGGAGGGGCAGATGCCGCCACGAAAACAAATAATACCTGTAGTAACCCGATTATCATATTCTAATGTACCAGCGGTGGAGTAATTGGTTTTGCCCTACAACAACTTTAACACATCGTCCTCAATCCTTTTGGGGCGCATAGTTTTAGCATCCAGCAAGCACCAGGTGGTTTTGGCGGAGGCCAACAGTTCCTCACTGCCGGCCCTCTGCAGCGTCACGAAGCGCTCAAACTTGGCTCCATGATGTTCTCCCACCCAGGTAGAGCCCTTTATGATATCGTTTCGGAAGGCGGTTTTATGGAAATCAATCTCATGCCGAAGCACCACCCACAGGTATTTCTCCTGTAATTCCGGAGGGGCAGCCGCCGCCCAATGCGCCGCTGATACCTCCTGCACCCACCGCAGGTACACTACATTGTTCACGTGGCCCAGGGCATCAATATCTGCCTCATGTACTTTTATCTCAATACTGAACTTATCTGAGGGGAGGGAAGGCATTGTGGCTGGTATTAAGGAATTTGAACACCTGTTTTAAGCCCCTTTTACGGAAAAAAGCCCCAAAACAGAGAGGTACCTACAAAGTAAATCAGGGAACTTCCTTCCGCTTTTCATTTCCTCCTCCTCCTTGGCTTATTTTTCTGTCCAAAAGACTATCCGTTAATTCTTGATGCTGGAAATGCCTCCGTCCACGTGCAGAATCTGGCCCGTCATCCAGGAGGATTTCTCTGAGAGCAAGAAGATAGCCGCTTCGGCAATGTCAGAAGGGGTGCCAATTCTTTTCAGGGGGTGTTTCTGGGCATTGGCTGCTTGTTTTTCCTGGGTATTGAGGAATTTGGCTGCCAGCGGAGTATCTGTGATGGAAGGGGCAACGGCATTGACCCTTATTAAAGGGGCAAGTTCAGCAGCCAGGGAACGGGTGAGGCCTTCCAGTGCCCCTTTAGAGGCCGACACCTGCGCATGAAAGGTAAACCCGGTCTGAACGGCTACAGTGGAAAAGAAAACCACCGAGGCCTTTTGGGAGGCTTTCAGTTGTGGCAACGTGGCTTGCAAAACCTTTACGGCACCTACCACCTGCAACTCAAAATCTCTGGTGAAATCAAGGGGCTTAATGCGGGCAAAGGGAAGTAAATTGATACTTCCGGGGCAATAAGCCAAACCATCTATCATATTGGGCAGAAAAGACAGATCTACCGTCTCTGCCAGCACATCTAACGGGAAATAATGGACTCTTGGTATTTCCTCCTCCGGAGGATGCTGAAAGTAGGTGGCATACACCTGATGCCCCTGCCGGGCCAGTAAATGCACCAATTCTTTCCCTATACCCGATGACCCGCCTATAACCAAGATATTTTTCATGTGCCTGAATGTATATATGTAAAGACAGATAACACGCCAAAGAAGCACTTGTTTTAATAAAGGGAGCGAAGCAGGTAGGTGCCTTGAATTGTAAAAAGGCGTTCAAGCAGAAAGCGGCCTCAGAGAAAATCCTCAGAGGCCGCTTTCTGCCTGCCAATTAGCTAGTGAAGGTTAGGCGTGAATAGCCTGCAGGGCTTCCAGGTTGGCCGCCAGATAGGTGTCAGCTAGTTCTTCGGTAATAGCGGCAGAAACGAAAAGGGTCTCAAACTGGGAAGGCGCCAAATAGATGCCGCGTTGCAGCATCTCATGGAAATACTTGCCGAATAACTGCAGGTCTGAGGTTTTGGCCGACGCGAAATCAGTGATTTCCTGCTCTGTGAAAAACAGGCTGTACATAGACCCCACCTGGTTTATGGTATAGTTGAGGCCCAATTGAAGCAGGTTGTTTTTCATGCCATCCACCATCCTGTCTGACACCTGCTGAAGGCGGGTGTACACCTGAGGGTTGTCATTGAGGTAAGACAAGGCTGCTATTCCCGCCGACATGGCGATAGGGTTGCCCGAAAGGGTGCCTGCCTGGTATACAGGCCCGGCAGGAGCCACGGCATCCATAATGTCTTTTCGTCCGCCGTAGGCGCCTACGGGCATGCCGCCGCCAATGATCTTACCCAGGGTAGTCATGTCTGGGGTGACCCCGTACAGTTCCTGGGCACCACCTTTGGCTAGCCGGAAGCCCGTCATCACTTCGTCAAAAATGAGCACTATTCCTTCCTTGGTACACAGGTCACGCAAGCCCTCCAGAAAACCCGGGGCAGGAGGGACCAGGCCCATGTTCCCTACCACCGGTTCCAGAATGATGGCCGCAATCTGGGCAGGGTTGGCGTCTATCAACGTCTGTACGGCGGCCAGGTCATTGTAGGGAGCGGTAAGGGTGTCATTGGCCACTCCTTTGGTCACGCCCGGGCTGTCTGGAACACCCAGGGTAATGGCGCCGCTGCCGGCGGCAATCAGGAAAGAGTCGCCGTGGCCGTGATAGCAGCCTTCAAACTTGATCATCTTGTCACGGCCGGTAAAACCACGCGCCACCCTAATGGCCGACATGGTGGCCTCGGTACCGGAGTTCACCATTCTCACTTTCTCAATGCTGGGCACCATGGAAATGATCAGTTCGGCCATCTCCACCTCGCGGCGGGTAGGGGCCCCGAAGGACAAGGAACCAGGCAATGCCTCGCGCACCGCCTTTTCAATGACCTCATGGGCGTGGCCCAGGATCATAGGGCCCCAGGAGTTGATCAGATCCAGGTACTGGTTATCATCTTCGTCATAAAGAAAAGCGCCTTTAGCGGCTTTCAGGAACAGGGGCTGACCGCCTACTGCCCGGAACGCCCGTACCGGCGAGTTGACCCCACCCGGGATAAGATGCTGCGCGCGTTTGAAAAGCTCCTGACTGGTGGTATGGTTTAGTGACATGTTTTTGGATGGAGTGATGGAGAGATTGAATGATTGAGAGAATAAGTGAATGAGGGAAGAGAGATAAATATTCTCTCAATCTATCAATCATTCATTCTCTCAATAATTAAAATACAGGGTTCACGACCAATAGGCGGCCGTTATCCAATTTAAGAATTGGCAGGTACTGGTTATCCTGCAGCTGTTTGGTGCTGGAATTGTTCATGAAGCCAATGCCCTGGTAGAAAGTGCCGGGCTGAATACCACTGAGTTTAGGCGGGGCCGAATAGCCTTTCTCCTGTAACTGGCGCCCGAAATACTGCATCAACTCAAACCCGGCGTAAGTGAAGGTGGAAGGAGGCAGCTTATAACGGGTGGTATAGGCCCGCTTGAATGCCTGCACATTTGGATTCTCGGTGTCTACAAACTTGGGGGCCATAAAGTACACCTCCAGGAAATCTAGCTGCGAAAAGCCGATTTGTTGGTTTTCAAGCCAGGTGTAGGGCACCATCACCGGCACCTTTGAGGCGCGCTGCTCCAGAAAGCTCACCGTACTGGAGGCAATGTTCTGGGCTGCGGACCTGACCACCACCACACCCGTCTCTTTCAGGTTTACCGGTCCTAAAACCCCACCAACGCTGCCGCTGGTCTTGGAGTTGATTTTCTGGAAGACCGTCACCTTGCCGCCCAGGGCCATATAGGTCCGCCGGAAGTTACCGGCAAACGTGGTGTCATCTTTCTGGCTGTCAAAAATGATAACGGCCGTTTTCTTAGGGAACGTCTGGTAGGCGAACGCGGCCGCCCTTTGCCCCTGGGTAGCCACGCTGGTCTCCATCAGGTACAGGTACGGGTTGCCCTTGGCGATGTCCGCGTCATCTGAGAAGGGGTTCACCATGTTCAAGTTCCGCTGCTGCGCTATTCTGGCGGCCAGGGCGCTGTTGTTTTTATAGACAGGTCCAATGAGCAGGTCCATGCTGCCCAATTCTGGCTGCTGCATTATTTGCCGCACTATAGCCGAGTCATTCTTGGTGTCATACGGGTACAGGTTCACCCGTACGCCCTGCTTCTGGAGGGAGTCCTGGGCAGAGAGAAGGCCCGCATAGAAATCTGTGATGAAAAGGTTCTTCTTGTCTATGCGCACGCCCTGGTCTGCCACGTTGAAGGGTAACAGAACGGCAATGTTATACTCTGGCTTCTTAAGGGAGGCAGACCGTTGCAGGTAGCTTCTGTCCAGGTTAAATTGACGCACCAAGGCTTCCAATTGCGGACGGTCCTGCTCTGTGAACCAACCGGCCACTAATTTATCGGCGTACGCCTTGCCCAGGGTCGCATCCTCGGGGAGTTGGCGCAGAAGGTACTGGAACGTGGTTTTATCCGTGAGCTGCATCATGTAATGGCGCTTCATGGCTGCCACCTCATCTTGCAGGTCTTTGCTCTGGATAGGGGTGAGGGCGTTTAAGGCCCGCAGGTATTCTTTTTTCTCAAACAGCACTTGACCGTGCAGAAATTGCGCGTCTTCCAGCCCACCCCATTTGGCATGGTCAGCGGTGAGTTGGGTAAGCATGCGGTCTGCCTCGGTCCATTTTTTCTGGCGGGCGGCGGCCACGCTATACAGGAAGGCCGCGTCTGGGGCATAGGCTTTTCCCGAACCGGAGCTGGTGATAGGAAGGAGCTCGGCCATAGCTAACTCATACTTCTGCTGGTCTACCAGAAGGCGTCCGTTCTGCAGACGGGTATTCAGTTCTGCATTGGTCTGGGCCTGCACATTCCAGCACAGGGCCAGACCCGCAACCGCAAGTACTATTCGTTTTTTCATTCTTCTTTATAAGCTAGCCCAAATATCTATTCCCACTCAATGGTAGCGGGTGGCTTTGAGCTAATGTCATAGACTACGCGGTTAACCCCACGCACTTTGTTAATGATCTCGTTTGAGACGTCTGCCAGGAACTCATACGGCAAATGGCACCAGTCGGCGGTCATGCCGTCAATACTGGTTACGGCCCGCAAGGCTACCACCCGCTCATAGGTACGCTCATCACCCATCACCCCCACGCTTTGGATAGGCAGCAACATGGCGCCGGCCTGCCAAACCTGGTCATATAGCCCCGTTTTTTTCAGCGAAGAGATGAAGATGTGGTCTACTTCCTGTAAGATAGCTACTTTTTCCGGGGTAATATCGCCCAGGATTCTGATGGCCAGACCAGGTCCGGGGAACGGGTGACGTCCGATGATGTTGTCTGAGATGCCCAGCGTTTTGCCTACCAACCGTACCTCGTCCTTAAACAAGGTCTTGAGCGGCTCCACCACCTTCAGTTTCATGAAATCTGGCAGACCGCCCACGTTGTGGTGCGACTTGATGGTAGCCGAAGGGCCTTTCACCGACACCGACTCAATCACGTCTGGATAAATGGTGCCCTGGCCCAGCCATTTGGCGTCTTCTACCTTATGTGACTCCTGGTCAAAAACATCAATGAACACCTTGCCAATGGCTTTGCGTTTGGCTTCGGGGTCAGAAAGGCCGGAAAGGGCAGTGTAGAACAAGTCTTTGGCGTCTACACCTTTTACGTTCAGACCCATATCTTTATAGGAGTGAAGCACGTCTTCAAACTCGTTCTTGCGCAGCAGGCCGTTGTCTACAAAAATGCAGTAGAGGTTCTTACCAATGGCCTGGTGGATGAGCATGGCCGCCACCGAGGAATCCACGCCGCCCGAAAGGCCCAGGATCACTTTGTCAGTGCCAATCTGGGTGCGCAGCTCTTCAACGGTGCTTTCAATGAATTGGTCTGGGGTCCAGTCCTGGGAGCAGCCGCAGATATGTACCACAAAATTGCGGAGCAGGGTCTTGCCTTCGGTGCTGTGGGTTACCTCTGGGTGGAACTGGATGCCGTAGGTTTCCTGGCCTTTGATCTTATAGGCCGCCACCTGCACAGAGTCTGTACTGGCGATGATCTCGTAATTGTCCGGTATCTGCTTGATGGTGTCGCCGTGGCTCATCCAGACCTGGGAGTCCAGAGAGATTTCCTTAAGTAGGCGGTTGTGCTGGTCTACGTGGCTGAGTTTGGCCCGGCCGTACTCCCTGATGGTGGAAGCAATTACCTCGCCCCCGCCTTCCTGGGCCATGAGCTGCGCGCCGTAGCACACGCCCAATACCGGCAGATGCCCTAAAAACGCGCTGATGTCTGGGTTAGGGTAGTTCTTTTCCCGTACAGAGCAGGGGCTGCCAGAGAGGATCACCCCTTTCAGGTCTGGCGTGAATTCAGGAATCTTGTTGTACGGATGAATTTCACAGTAAACGTTGAGCTCGCGAACGCGACGGGCAATCAGCTGGGTGTACTGAGACCCAAAGTCAAGGATGAGTATCTTTTCTGGCATGTGCAAAGGTACACGGGCTAGTTAAAAGTTGAAAGTGAAATATGAAGAACTAATTACCGGCGTAGGGGTGAAGGGCTTGCTTACGGTCTAGAACATAACCTATTTCTAAATATTTATTTAATTTAATATTCAATTTGTCCGCCTACCGCTAAAAGAGGCACATTATTTGTAACTCAGCTTACAACTGAAATTACGTCCCGCAAAATTTAAACTGATGAAAAAAGCTCTACTCCTGACATTGCGTAACTTAACCCTGGCTTTGGCTATGCCCTGGTTTATGGCCTCCTGTGAAAGCGACCCTTCGGAGCCTACGCCTGTAGCCGGACCCACCACCACTGAATTCTCCATGGTAGATAGCATAAAAGTTGATGCCTATTACCAAAGCTCTAACCCCGAGGCGTACCAAAAGTACCAGGGCAAAACCTATCAGGTTACCTCCCAGAACAAGGTGGAGACTTTCTTCCTGCAGGAAAACAATGACCTGATTCTTTATTTCAAAGAGGTCTCTACTGAAAAGGAGCAGCCTTGGATTACTATCACCTTAAAGAACAGGGCGGTGCAGAATCTGCCGCTTACCTTGTCATTAAAAGGCGAGGCGCTGGTTTGTGTGCAGCAGGGGCAAAACTTTAAAGACGGAACGGCCGCGCTTTCACCAGGCTGCGTGAAGGTCTTGGACGGCACGGTATCACTGGATTATAACCCAGCCACCAAAGTAATCGGTGGGGCTTTTTCTAAACTTAAGTTTGGGGTGGACTTTTACGTGCCAGATTACGCGTTCCCTAACCGCGATGGTAACATTTTAAGGGCCAGCGGGTCTTCCCGTACCCTTTCGGTTTCCTTTGAGAACGTGAAGCGGAAGTAAGGAGAAAGGAATGGAAGAGTAACACAAGAGAGGGGAGATTCCCCTCTTTTTCGTTTAATCCCTTTGGGAAGCCTGGTATAGCTAACTTTCTTAGCCTCAGGCCCACAGCTGTTTTTTGCGTGTTTTGAGAAAAATAAGCTTAAAACAGCTTGCCCTGAAAGAAAGGCTTCGTATCTTTGCAACGGCAAATCGGTACGGCCAGCTCCTGCTGAACTCCCCCAGGCCCGGAAGGGAGCAAGGGTAGGTGGTTGAGCGGCGCGATACTCGATTTGCCACTTTTTTTTTGCCCCTACCTCAACGGATTTCCTTCCGAACCCTATTTAAACCCACTTTTCTGTTTTAGAGCCGTTTTCCTGAAAACAGGCCCAAAACGCATTTTGTCTTATGCGGGGAATGGGTTTCTAACCCTTTTGGTATCGCTTTTCTCAACCCAGCAAATCCCACTTCCGCTTTTTTAAGTTACGCCATCGACTATGCCGGAAATAGTCAGATAGGGGCCAGGAGCTTGCGAGCGCAATTTTTCCAGATCCTGTTCAAAATACTTCGGTTGCCGGTTCGGTTTTAAGGGAGATTGGGCTAGATTTGTGTTTCCTAACTATTTCAGCTATTCTGCTATGAAATTTTTCATTGATACCGCAAATCTAAACGAAATCCGCGAGGCGTATGACCTAGGCGTGTTGGACGGTGTAACCACTAACCCTTCTCTTATGGCCAAGGAAGGCATTGTTGGCTATGACAATGTCATGAAGCATTACAAAGACATCTGCGAGATTGTAGATGGCGACATTAGCGCCGAAGTAATTGCCACCGATTTTGAGACCATGGTGAAAGAAGGGGAGGAGCTGGCTCAGCTACACCCTAATATTGTGGTAAAGGTACCTATGACCAAAGACGGCGTAAAAGCCATTAAATATTTCACAGACAAAGGCATTAAAACCAACTGTACGCTGGTGTTCACCGCAGGTCAGGCTTTATTGGCCGCCAAAGCCGGTGCTACCTACGTGTCTCCGTTTGTGGGCCGTTTAGATGACATCGCTACAGACGGTATTGCCCTGATTGAGCAGATCAGACAGATCTATGACAACTACGGGTACCCAACTGAGATCTTGGCTGCCTCTGTTCGTCACGTAATGCACCTGTTGCAGTGCGCTGAGATTGGTGCCGATGTGGTGACCTGCCCATTGAATGTGATCACTGCCCTGTTGAACCACCCCTTAACGGATAGCGGCCTGGCCAAATTCCTGGCTGACCATAAGAAAGCAAACAGCCTTTAATTAAGAATTAATAATTAAGAATTAAGAGTTAGGAGCGGTCATCATCATTCCTAATTCTTAATTCTTTATTCCTAATTATATATCGGTGTACATTATCAAAGTCAAAGGCAAAGCCAAGATTCCGGATTACATTCAGCTGCGCGATGAGAATTTCGTGCTGATTGCCTATTTCCGGGCAGACCGTCCGCTCAAGAACATAGACCGTTATGGCCTGGAGGGAAAAGAGGATGCCTTGGCCAGCGTGATTGAGGGCCTGGAGTTCGGGAAATTGCAGAAGCTTGATATTTAAGCTTTGTCGTGGTAAAGCCTCTTGATTAACTTTTTAGGATAGTCCTAATACTTGTGTCTTGATACCTGTGTCTTTTACAAATTGCTATGGAATTCTCTTCTAACCCAGTGGTCTTGCTGCACAACGTTTCCATCTTCCAGGATGTGAACACCATTTTAAGTGACGTGAGCTTTACCATAGAGAAAGGGGAATTTGTGTACCTGGTGGGCCGAACCGGCAGCGGGAAAAGCTCTTTGCTCAAAACTCTGTACGCCGACCTTCCCCTGAAAGTGGGCACCGCGCAGGTAGCTGGGTTCAATATCCATACCCTTACCTGGAAACAGGTGCCGTTCCTGCGCCGCAAGATTGGCATTGTATTCCAGGACTTTCAGTTGCTCAATGACCGCACCGTGGCAGACAACCTCAAGTTTGTCTTAAAAGCCACCGGCTGGAGCGATAAATCAAAGATCAAGAACCGTATCTCAGAGGTGCTCATGCGTGTGGGCTTAGACGCCGTGGCCAACAAGATGCCCCACCAGTTATCTGGCGGCGAGCAGCAGCGTGTGGTCATTGCCCGGGCCCTGCTCAATGAACCGGTGATCTTGTTTGCCGATGAGCCTACCGGTAACCTGGACCCCGATGTGACCCACGGCATCATGGACCTGTTCCAAGAGATCAACAACAGCGGGACGGCCGTGCTCATGGCCACGCACAACCACCACATCCTAAAACGCTACCCTCGGCGCATTCTCAAATGTGACAGAGGCCGTGTGCTGGATTCCGCCCGCGAAGAATTCACGCTGGTAGATGGTTTCTGAGATTTCCATTCTCATTCCCGTTTATAACCAAAACGTTTCTGCGTTAGTAGATAACCTGCTTTCCCAGGCTTCCCAGTTAGCTATTTCCTTTGAGATTAGGGTGTATGACGATGGCTCTTCCCCGGAAACCTTGGCGAAAAACCAATCACTCGGCCAACGACCAGGCGTCATTTACCGCGAACTGCCCGAGAACCTGGGCCGTTCCCAGATCAGGTATCTTATGGCCCAGGAGGCCAAATACAACCAACTTCTCTTCCTGGACAACGATGTGCTGCCCCGGTACCCGGACTTTCTGAGCCGATACCTGCAGCAGTTTAACGGGCAGGTAACCGTAGGCGGAGTGGCCTACCAAAAGAAGGTCCTGGCCGGCACAGAACTGCGCTGGAAATACGGGAAAGCCCGCGAAGAAGCCCCCGCTGTGCAACGGCAGAAAACCCCTTACCAGCGCATTTTTTCCAGCAATTTTTTAGTGGACCGGTCCCTGTTTCTTACCTATTTCCCGAGGAAGGAAGTACGGGGCTATGGACATGAAGACACTTTGTTTGCCCACCGGTTACAGGAAAATAAAATTCCCGTTATGCACATTGACAACCCCGTGTGGCACCTGGGGCTGGAGCCTGCTCAATTATTCCTGCTTAAAACCAATGAGGCCATTCTCAACCTAGCGCGGTTAAATCAGCAAATGAATTTGGGGCAGGAGAGTAGGCTATACAAGCTTTACCATTCCTTGAAAAAGTGGAAAGCAGACGTATTTCTGAAAGAGAACAGTAGCTGGCTATTGCCCATGATCAAGCGTAATTTGGTTTCTAGAAACCCCAGCCTATACCTCTTTGATTTGTACCGGCTACTGTTGCTGGACCGCTACCTGCGGAAGTAAACCTGTTTTAAGCCCGTTTTCCGCAAATCAGACCTAAAACAAAAAAGCCCCGTCATCTGACAGGGCTCTTTGCGCTCTTACAATTGGGGGATTGCTACTAATTGTCTTTTTTATCGTCTTTAAAGACTTCGCCTACTTTCTGACCGGCTTTTTTAGCAGTGTTACCCACGGCTTTTCCGGCGTCTTTGGTGGCTTCGCCTACTTTGCTGTTAGAGACGTCTTTTCCAACTTCTTTCACGTCAGACCCAACGTTGCTGGCGGTGTTACCGGTTTTGTTGCCGGCTTTCATGGTGGTATATTTGGTTTTTGCCTTGGCAATTTCCCACTTGTCTTTGTCGCTTAATTGGCTCTGTATGGCGTTTTTACGGTCATCCAGCTGACTCCAGTATTTGTCTACAATTTTCCAGTCATCATTGCTGAAGTTAGCTTTGTTTGCCTCTACGTGCTTTACAAAATCCTCATAAGCCGTTCTGATGTTGGTAGCGGTATAAGATGGGATTTTGCTTTCATTATAAACCGACATGTCTACTTTAGAGACAGAACCGGCTCCCTGGTGCGTCTGGCGCCAGGTATTGTATTGCTGCTCACGGGCAGCCCAGGCAGTAGAGTATCTGGTTTGCAGGGAATCATACTCCCGACGGCGGTTCTCATCAAAGTCCCCTTCATACTGGGCCACGGCCGAACGTCTGGTCTCATAGTCGTTTTTCCACTGCGTCATGCGTTGGTCCGCATCAGTAATGGTGGTATCCCAGCCACGCTCCACGTCAGACTCCAGGGTGGTGACATAGTTCTTGTAGTCATCGTAGGCCTGGTCTTTGGTCGTGGTGGTCGTGGTGGTGGTAGAGGTAGTGGTGTCGGTTTTCTCTGTTTTGTTACAGGCGACCTGCGTAAAGGCCAGAGAAACTGTAGCGGCAGCCAATAAGGTGCTTTTCTGGAATAAATTAGGCATTTTCATAGTTTAGGGATTGGGTTAAATTATTACGTACTATAAAAAGTAATACGCACTTTACAGGTTACTTGAACGGGGGCATACTTATAATGTTGCAATTCAAATGTAACCTGGCTTTTTAAGCCGGGTATTATTGACCTTTTCCGGGAAAGGCTAGGATGGGAATTAAGCCGGAAGCATTCATCAATTACCAGGTCCTGCCGCATCAGGATACCAATTCAACTGCCTATATTTGTCTTTTCATTTGTGCCCATGAACCAGTTCCAGATGGTAGACCTGAAAGGTCAATACCAGCGCCTGAAATCCGCCATTGACGCCGCCATGCAAGCCGTGGTGGACAGCACCGCCTTTATTAACGGGCCTGAGGTGAAGACCTTCTCAGAGAACCTGGGCCAGTACCTGCAGGCAGCGCATGTCATCCCGTGCGGTAACGGCACAGATGCCCTGCAGATTGCGCTCATGGCCCTGGATTTGCCCGCCGGCGGCGAAGTACTGGTGCCGGCCTTCAACTACGTGGCTACCGCCGAAGTGATTGCGTTGCTGGGCCTGAAGCCGGTGTTTGTAGATGTGTTACCAGACACCATGTGCCTGGACCCGGCCAAGGCCCGGCTGGCCGTGACGGAGAAAACGGTAGCCATCATGCCAGTGCATCTCTTTGGGCAATGCGCGCCCATGGAAGAAATCATGGACCTGGCCCTGGCGCAGGAACTGTTTGTAATTGAAGACAACGCCCAGGCCATTGGCGCCCAATACGTAGACGCTGAGGGCGGCACTACCTTTGCCGGAACCATCGGGCACGTAGGCACCACTTCATTTTTCCCTTCTAAGAACCTGGGCTGCATGGGCGATGGCGGCGCCATCTTCACCCAGGAAGAAGAACTAGCCAGCATCATCCGGCAGATTGCCAACCATGGGCAGCAGAAGAAATACCACTACTCGCGCATAGGCGTGAACTCCAGACTAGACACCCTACAGGCAGCCCTGCTCAACGTGAAGCTGCAGCATCTGGACGATTTCATTCTGCGCCGGCAAAAGGCCGCAGCGTTCTATGATGCCCATTTTGCCGAGGTAGATCAGATCAAGATCCCGGCCCTGGCCCCGTACAGCAGCCATGTGTTTCATCAATACACCCTGCAGGTTCCGGCAGACCAACGAGATGCCTTGAAAACCTACCTGCAGGAAAAAGGAATCCCGAGCATGGTGTATTACCCGGTGCCACTGCACCTGCATGAGGCCTATGCTTATCTGGGCTACAAGACCGGTGATTTCCCGGTATCTGAAAGCCTGTGCGAGCGGGTGATTTCCCTGCCCATGCACACTGAACTCACTGAAGAACAGCAAACTTTGATTGCTGAGGCGGTCATCAGGTTTTTCAAAGCCTAACGCAGTATCCTTAGATTCCTGTTTCAGGGGCGTTTTCTAAAAAACAGGCTTAAAACGAACAAAAGACAGTACATGTCAGAAAAGATAAAATTTGCAGTGATAGGGGCGGGCCACATTGGCAAGCGCCACGCTACCATGGCCCAACGCCACCCAGAGGGAGAATTGGTAGCCATGGTAGACACGGACCCCACTCGGCGCGATGAGGTGGATATTTACGGCGTGCCGTTCTTTTCCAGTATGGAAGAGTACCTGGCCAACGGCCCGAAGGCTGATGTGATCTGCGTATGCACTCCCAACGGGTTCCATGCCGAGCAAGCCATGCTGGCGCTGGAGGCTGGTTGCCACGTGGTGTGTGAAAAGCCCATGGCCCTGACAAAAGCCGACTGCGAACGCATTATCTACAAATCACTTCAGACCTCCAAACTGGTGTTCTGCGTGATGCAGAACCGCTACAGTCCGCCGTCCTTATGGTTGAAAGAAATGGTGATGGAGAATCGGCTGGGCGCTATTCATCTGGTCCAGATCAATTGCTATTGGAACCGCGACGAGCGCTACTATAAACCCGGCACCTGGAAAGGAAACCAGCAATTAGACGGAGGTACGCTGTTCACCCAGTTCAGCCATTTTATTGATATCATGTACTGGCTGTTCGGCGATATCAAGAACATTACCGGCCGGTTTATGGATTTTAACCACCAGAACCTGACGGATTTTGAAGACAGTGGGTTAGTACAGTTTGAATTTATGAACGGTGGGGCCGGAACGCTCAATTACTCCACCGCCGTCTGGGACACCAACCTGGAAAGCAGCATCACCATCATAGGCGAGAAAGGCAGCATAAAGGTAGGCGGACAGTATATGAACGAGGTGGAATATTGCCACGTGCAGGATTACATAATGCCCCAGTTACCACCCAGCAACCCCGCCAATGACTACGGCCACTACAAAGGCAGCGCCGCAAACCACCACCACATCTTTGAGAACGTGATTGACACCCTCAAAGGCAAGACCTTCGCTACTACCAATGCCCTGGAAGGCCTGAAAGTGGTGGAGATTATTGAACGCATTTACGCTTTGAAACCCGTTAAGAATTAGGATTAGTATTGGCAGAAAAGGGAAAATCCACCGGGCATTTTCTTGATATGCCAAACAAACCACCAATTCTAAATTTCTAATTATTAATTACCAAATATGGCCGTTTCAGACTTTTACGACGAATATACCGAACAGCAGTTCCAGAAAGGCATTCATATCCGGCACCGGACCATTCTCAAGAACCTGAAGGATGCCGGTTTGAAAGCCAATTCAAAGGTGCTGGAAATTGGTTGCGGCATAGGAACTGTTACGCACCTTATTGCCAAAGCTACGCCGCAGGGCAAAGTTCTGGCCGTTGACATCAGCCCGAAGAGCATTGAGATGGCTCGCAAGTTCAATCTGCAGTTTAATCACCTGGAGTTCCTGGTCTCTGACATGACGGATTTCCGGCGTCCCGAGAAGTTCGACTTTGTGGTGTTGCCTGACGTGATTGAGCACATTCCGCTGGAGCAGCACCCGCACCTTTTTCAGGTACTGGCGCAGCATCTTCATGAGAATTCGGTCATTGCTATCAACATCCCGCACCCGCTTTATCTGACCTGGGTACGGGAGAACCAGCCTGAATTACTGCAGGTGATTGACCAGCCCATCCACACCGATGAGCTGCTGCGCAACACCTATGCCGCTGGCCTGTACCTGCATAAACTGGAAAGCTATTCGCTTTTCTCGCAGGTAGAGGATTACCAGTGGATTCTGCTCAAGCAGCGGATTGTGCCTAAAAACGTGCAACCCAAATCTAGGGTAGACCTCAAACTGCAGGATCTTTCCTCTAAGTGGCTGTAAGCCGATAGATTTACTTCTACTATGCCTGCCCGCAAACCCGTTCTCCTGTATTTTTACCCGGCGCAGTCGTCCTTCGTAGTGAAGGACCTGCGGCTTATGGAGCGGGAATATAAGGTGCGACACCAGGGTTTTATGCCCGCCAAAAAATGGCAGACGCCGCTAGTCTGGCTAGGGCAATTCTGGTTTCTGTTGCGCCACATTTGGCAAGCCGAAAAACTGGTCTGCATGTTCTCGGGCTACCATTCCTTCTTTCCGGCTCTTTTCGGGAAAATAGCCTCAAAACCCTGTCTGATCGTGGCTGGCGGTACCGATTGCGTGGCGTTTCCCAGCATTGGCTACGGCTGCTTCGCGAAGCCTATTTTAGGGAAGTTTACCCGCTGGTCGTATAAATTGGCGGCCCATATTGCCCCGGTGCATGAGAAGCTGGTGTGGCAGGACTATTCCTATCAGCCCAATGATTTCCCGCACCAAGGGTTCCACTATCATTGCCCTGGCCTGAAGACGCCGCACACGGTCATCTACAATGGCTATGATGCCCATTTCTGGCAACCAGATACAACTATTGCCCGCCTACCTAACTCCTTCCTGACAGTTTGTGCCGGCCTTGACATGCGGTTTACCCAGCGATTGAAAGGCGTGGACCTGATTATGGAAGTGGCTAAAAAATTGCCGGAAGCCACGTTTACCATTGTTGGAGCTCCCGCCGGGTTCGCTTTTCCAGGGCAGCCATCTAATGTGAAGTTGTTGCCCAAGATGCTCTTGGCTGATTTGAAAGCCGTCTACAGCGCCCATGCGTTTTACCTGCAACTGTCAATGTCTGAGGGGTTCCCGAATGCCTTAAGTGAAAGCATGCTATGTGGCTGCGTGCCCGTGGTAAGCAACGTAGGGGCCATGCCCGATTTAATTAACGGAAGCGGTTTTGTTTTGGAGAAGCGGGACGTAAGTTTATTGGAAAATGTGCTGCAGGAAGCCATGGTCGCAGACATGGAAAAGCTTGGCGCACAGGCACGTAATTTAATAGCCCAGCAATACCCGGAAGAAAGGCGGGAGCGGGAGTTGTTGCAGCTTTTAAAGAAGCTGTAGATCTTAAGGTTCAGGATGCTAGTAATCTTCCTACAGCCATTTTACATCAGGCAGGCCAAACCGCACCAGGGTTTTCCTGATGCCGTTATTCACCTCCGGCGACACTTTGAACGCCACCAACAAGCCCCCATAAACTGCAGTAATCAATACCGACCTTACCGCAATATCCAGCAGCAGGTGCGGCAATTGGGGCAGTAACCAAGAGGCGCCAAAGGCTACTATAGAAATCACCACTATCTGTAGGGAGTCCCAGCCGAAGGGCTGCATCTTGAAGAACCTGGCCACCAGCACCACCCGGAAAAAGTTGTAAATGATGAAGACCACCATAGAGGCGAAGGCCGCGCCGCTGATGCCGTAATCCGGGATGAGCAGGTAATTGGTATAGGCCACCAGAGCCATCATTAATAAGTTGAAGTAAAGGTCGTAGCGGTATTTGTGGGAGGTGAGCAGAATCATGCCATTGATCCCTGTGGCCAAGTCAAAGAGCCGGGATAGCCCCATGAACAAAATCACATAGCGGCCCTGGCTGAAGTCTTTGGGCATGAGCGCGAATATATTGTCCACGTTGCACCAGATGCCCAGAAACAGCAGAAAGCCCACCACCATGTTCACGCGGGTCATGTTCTTGTACAACCGGCCCAAAGCCTTAAAATTACCGGCCTTGAAATAATCCGCAACCTGCGGCGAGGCAATCTTGTTCAAGCCCCTGGAGGGCACCATAATGGCCGAGGTGATAAAGTAGCCGGTGGTGTAATAAGCCACGCCGTCCAGGCCCAGGTAATGCGCAATCATGGCCTGGTCTATAAAACTGATCACCGACGAAGACACATTCCCCAGGAAAGAATACAGGCCATACTGCACCACCTCCTTCATGGGCACCACCTGGAACATGTTTCGGTTAGGCGTCACAAAGAATTGCCGCAACCACAGCAGGTACACAATACTGATGAACGAAATAGCCGAGTTGGCCCCGATGAAGAGGACCAGAAACCACTTGAAATCCACCCAGCCCCAGGCGTAGCAAACCACCGACACCAGCATGAGTACCCGCTCCAGAAAATCCTTCAGGAAAGACTGTACCACCGTCTTGTAGAGAGACCGCAGGTAGGCGTCCAGGAGCATGAATAGCAGCGTGAAGAAACTGAGCGGGATGATGTAGTAATAGTATTCCACCGCCAGGGGCGAGTTCTTTCCGAAATAGTCTACCACCGCCGGCTGCAGGAGCACAAAAAGCAGGGTCACTACTGCAAAGCCCGCCAGCGGAATAATGAGCATCAGGAAAAGGAAGCCGTTGTGCTCTTTGTCGCGGTTTCGGAAATAGGGGAAATAACGGGCGCTGATGTTGGTGAAACCCAGGGCCGCAAACTGCGAATAGATTGCTGCCACGGCGACCAGAAAACGGGTCAGACCCAGCTCGTTAGGGTCTGTGATGAGCACCGGAAACAGGAGCACCAGGTTTACATAGCCAATCACCATTCCGGCGTACGAAATGATGGTATTCAGAAGACCCTGCTTGCGGATGACATCCATGGAGTGCGCGGGGCGTTTTGGGGCTGTTTTCCAGAAATCAGGTCTAAAACAGCCTTCGCCCGAAAGACAAAAATAGCAGCTTCTCCGGTGGCTTCCGCTATGTTGCTAAAGGAGAACCGCTAAATCTTTTGCACCTGGTCTACGGCCTGGGCAGCGGTAAAGAAAGAGGTGTCTTTCTCCTGCACATATTCGGTGATTTCCCGGAAGAGCTGCAGGCCAGCTTCCATGCCGTAGGAGCTGAAATTTTCATTGTGCCAGAGCAGCGTGAAAACCCCATGGAACTTCACAATCTCCTCCAGCATGGGCATGAGGGCTGGCAACACCTCTGCGGGGGAAAGCTGCAGGTAATTGGGGTGGTTGAGGGTGACGTCCATCAAATTCAAGGGCAGTTCCCAGACGCTGGTCATTTGCCGTTCCTTGAAATTGAACAGCCTGAACGGATGACAATAGCTGTTTCTAAACCCAAAGCGCTCAGGAAAGCCCAGGCTGCTGTCATAGGCAAACCCCAGTTCCTCCAATAGGGCAGGGGATTTTACGGGGTCAAAGCGCAGGTAGTGGAACCGGTTTCCTGCCACGGAGGCGGGCAGTTTCTCTTTTTCGGTTCTAAGTTGGCGCGCCTTAAGGCCGCTTCCGTGGCTACCGTGCAACCCTATCTCATGCCCGGCCGCAGCCAACCGACTGATTTCCTTTTGTAGGGCAGGGGAAGCAACGTCATAATCGGCGTTTGGGTGGCCTTCATAAGGGGCGGTTTCCGGAAGAAAATAGAAAGTGCCCAGGGCGTTGAGTTTTTTCAGTTCCTTTTCCACCTCCGGCAGGTTAAACCAGGCGTCTTTTCCCGTAAACTTCTGCAGTGCCAATTGCAGGAACAACTTGAGGTTGCCTTTTTGCAGGGCCGGTTTGCCAGCTACTTTCCAGGCGCTTTGGCAGAAGTCAATGTCATGGGTGAGGCAGGTGGCAAAGGGTTTTCCGTCCCAGAGCCTTGGCGCTAGTGGTTGCCCATAGGCCTTTGCCACCGCTTCGCGCAGCACCTCAAAATAGTAGTTCACCAATGGTTTGGTCAACATCCGGTGCCTTGACTGCTGCGAGGCCCGGTACGGGAACCGGCCCAGTGGGTCGCGGTCCTTGCCGTAATATTCTTGCCAGCCGCTTAGAAGGTAAAAAGCTGAGGCCACCAAGTCATACTGGAGAATGATGTTCCCGTCATCGTCCTGAGTAAACCACGGCTGTTCCGTGGCCTCGTCAAAGAAAAGGGGAAGCTTATGGCCGTGCCATTCTTTCCAGACCACCTGCACGGGGTGCGGCTGCTGTCTTTCAAAAAAGGTGCTTTGGGTGGGGGTAATCTGTACCCGGCTTTTTCCATCTAGTCCGTAGCTTACCTCCAGGGCAGAGGGCAAATGGTACAGTTTGTGGAAATGAAAAAGGACGTAATCAAAAATGCTATTCACGGGTTGAAAACGAAACTCTTCCGGATTATTATATACGTTTCGGGGCTGTTTTTTGAAAAACAGCTCCGAAACGCCTTTGGTTTTATGACAGAACCAGCTTGGAAAGTTGCTCTGTAAGCGATCTACGCGAGTATTGGGTGTAGTTGATGATAGGCAGGTCCAGGTTAGGATTTATGGTCCAGGTTTTACTCATCTGCATCAAATAATCCAAGATCAACTCGTAACCAGAATAATGGAAAACCCGTCCGGCGCCGCACTCATCCAGGATTTTGTCCACGTCGCCGTGGATGGGCCCAATGCAGATAATGGGCTTGTTGGCCGCCAGGTACTCAAATAGTTTTCCGGTCAGAATCCCGAAGTTATTGGCCACATCCGGTATCGCCATGAACAGCACCGTGCTGGACATGAGGTACTTAATGGATTCATCATGGGGCACGTAGTCAATGTATTCAGTGACCAGCGGCAAACCTGCTTCCTCAATCTGTTTTCTAATTTCCGCGGACACCTTGCCCACAAACCGCAACTTGTAGCGCATGAGGGGGTTGCGGGTCATGGTTGCGCAGAGTGCCTGGAAAAACGCCTCCACGTTATAGGCCTCGGTAAGCGTGCCGGTGTACGTGATCACAAACTCCTCAGAAGACGGCTGCGACGGGTGCACGAAATCGGCCTCGTCATACCCGTTGGGGATCACGTGTATTTTATCTGGCTTCAGGTCCGGGGACTTTTGCAGGAACAGGCGCTTCATGTCATCGCTCACCACCAGCACGGCATCTGCATTTTCCAGAACCTCGCGCTCGTATTTGGCATCCAGCTTTTGGGCCAGGGCGGTGTGGTTCAGGTCTTGGTAATAATAGATGTCAGTCCAGGGGTCGCGCATGTCGGCAATCCATTTCACACCCAGTTGCTTTTTGAGCTTCAGCCCGATGAGCTGCGTGGAGTGGGGCGGGCTGGAGGTAATAATCGCTTTTACGGGTTGTTGCTGAATGGCTTTCTTGGCAGCGGCCAACGCAAACCGGTTCCAGCCTATCCGCGGGTCTGGGATGAAAAGATTGCCCCTCAGGAATTTGAACAGCTTCTGTTTCCAGCTCTCCTGGCCGGTGTTAGCAAAGCCACCGAACGGAATATCCTGCTTACCGGTCAGTTTCTTGTAAAACTCAAAGGGCTCACGGGTGGAGGTCCTGATGACGTTCACCTCCTTAGGAACCTCAGCTAGCAGGGAGGTATCAAGGATAGGGTAGGAGGCCTGCTTATCATCTACGGTAAGCACGGTGGGCTGCACCCCAAACTCGGGCAGGTGCTTCACAAACTTGAGGCAGCGCTGTACGCCGGCCCCACCCGAAGGCGGCCAGTAATAAGTGATAAGCAGAGCGTGTTGGGGCGTAGGTACTTCAGGAGCTTTCAAAGGCGTACTTCTTTCTTGTGAAGATGAAACGAACAGAAACTGTTTTTGAGGTGTTTTCAGGAAAACAGGCCTGAAACACACCGGCGGAAACAACAGTATAGTTACCGCCGAATATACGCAGGTCTGGCTAAAAGATGCTGAACTTCCGCAATTTCTGCGTATTTTTGTCTTTGTTAGTCTTAGAAAAAACATTCACTCAGTCATATACCACACATGTTTGAGAATTTAAGTACCAAGCTGGACCGCGCCTTCAAAACCCTGAAGGGCCAGGGCAGCATCACCGAAATCAACGTTGCCCAAACCATTAAAGAAGTTCGCCGTGCCTTAGTAGACGCCGACGTGAACTACAAGGTGGCTAAGACCGTGACCGATAAAATCAAGGACGAGGCCATGGGCCGCGACGTGCTGATTGCCGTGTCACCGGGCCAACTGATGGTGAAGATTGTACACGAAGAGCTCACCGAGTTGATGGGTGGTGAGAAAAAAGACATCAACATCACCGGTTCTCCGGCCATTATCCTGATTGCCGGTCTGCAGGGATCTGGTAAGACTACCTTCACGGGTAAACTAGCCAACTACCTTAAAAAACAAGGCAAAGGCGTTCTGGTAGCAGCCTGCGACGTGTACCGTCCGGCGGCTATTGACCAGCTGAGCGTGCTGGCCGAGCAGGTGGGCGTGGAGTTCTTCGCGGAGCGCGAGTCTAAGGACCCCGTTTCAATTGCCCGCAACGCCGTGGAGCACGCCAAGAAAAGCGGCAAGAAAGTAGTCATCATTGACACCGCCGGTCGTCTGGCCGTGGATGAGGCGATGATGAAGGAAATCTACGACATCAAGGAGGCCATCAAGCCGACAGAGACCTTGTTTGTGGTTGACTCCATGACAGGCCAGGATGCCGTGAACACCGCCAAGACCTTTAACGAGCGCATCAACTTTGATGGCGTGGTGTTGACCAAGCTGGATGGTGACTCAAGAGGTGGCGCGGCCCTTTCCATCAGAGCCGTGGTTGAGAAACCTATCAAGTTTATCTCTACCGGTGAGAAAATGGAGGCCCTTGACCTGTTCTATCCAGACCGGATGGCCCAGCGTATCTTGGGTATGGGTGACGTGATCTCGTTGGTAGAGCGTGCCCAGCAGACCTTTGACGAGGACGAAGCCAAGCGTATTAACAAGAACATCCGCAAGAACCAATTCAACTTTGACGACTTCCTGTCTCAGCTGGAGCAGATCAAGAGGATGGGGGATATCAAGGACCTGGTAGGCATGATACCCGGCGTTAGCAAGATGCTGAAAGACGTGGACATTGACGAAAGCGCGTTTGCCCCTATTGAGGCCATCATCAAATCCATGACCAAGGAAGAGCGCCAGAACCCGGATATGATCAGCGGCAGCCGCCGTAACCGTATCGCCAAGGGCTCGGGCACCACTATTCAGCAGGTGAATAACCTGATGAAGCAGTTCAATGACATGCGCAAGATGATGAAGAGCATGAACAAGATGGCGGGCACCAAAGGCGGTCTGGCCAAACTGGGCAGCATGATGGGACGCAGGTAATTGTTGATTGTTTATTGCTGATTGTTTTAACAGAAATGCCCGAACCAAACTTGGTTCGGGCATTTCTGTTTTCAGGCTATTTTCAGAAAAACAGCGCAAAACGAAAGATAATCATCTGTGGTTTTGATGCCTTCGGGATTCAGCTCAGCAATTAACAATCAGCAATCAACAATTAGTATTCAGTTCTGCCTTCATGCTTTTCCCATTCTTTGAAACCTTCTAAGGCTTCCTCGTGCAGGAGTTGTTCCATGGGCAGGGAGCGGGCGTGGAGGGGCAGTTCCAGTTCCTCGTAGATGAAGGCGTCATCAAAGCCGATTGCAGCGGCATCTGCTTTGGTGTTGCCATAGTAGACGCGGTCGGGGCGGGCCCAGTAGATGGCGCCCAGGCACATGGGGCAGGGCTCGCAGCTGGTGTAGAGCTCGCAACCGGTCAGCTGGAAGGTGCCCAAGGCTTGGCAGGCTTTCCGGATGGCATCCACTTCGGCGTGTGCCGTGGGGTCATTGCTGGAGGTAACGTTATTGAAGCCGCGGGCAATGATCTGGCCGTCTTTCACAATGACAGCACCAAAAGGGCCGCCTTTGCCCTCTTTCATTCTTTCTATAGAAAGCCGGATGGCTTCGCGCATGAAGGTTTCTTTGGAGGAGGTAGAGTCAGCCATGGGAACAGATTAAGTTTGAATACGTGGGTTTATTAAGGAAAAAGGGCTGCAAAGATAAGAACCAACCATTAAGAAAGAAGCCGGCGCATTTGCCGGCGGTGGTGTTCTGTGTGCTCCACCATAAACCGAAGCGTCTGGGGTAGGGTGATCATTCCGGATCGGGGGTGAAAAAATACTTCTTTGTCAAGGTATTCTGGCTGGTAGGCTGTGAGAAAACGGTGCAGCTGTTCCCTGGTCTCTTGCCATTGCTGTATCACCTGCGGCACCACTACCTGGTCTGGCACTTCCTGTACCGCAGCGGGTGCCTTGAACTTGATGGGGAGCTTTAAAAATAGGTTCAAAAGGAAACCCCGGAAACGGGTGCCCCAGCCATAGGCCCGAAGTGGTTTTTCACTGGCTATCCGTTTGGCCAGAGAGCCTACCACCAGCTGGTCTACCTGTGCCAGATGGTACAGGACCTGCGCCGCCGACCATTGACCCGGACCAAGAGATTGCTCCTGTTTGTCAGTTGGGGAATTTGCCACCCAGGCACTGAATTCCTGCCGCTGCTGCTCTAATTGATGGTAATAGGGTTCCAGTGAAGGATGCATGGCCTTTTCTTAGTTTAGGAGTAGTAAGGTATGCCTATTTCTCCAAAAAGCGCCGAAAGGAGTGCCCATTTTACCCCTTGGTGGCTTTCTTCTTCTTAAGTGTATTCACCTCTTCTTTCAGGGCAATAACCGACTGGTGGAACAGTGTGGTCATCTTTTGCACTAAGGCTGGCAGTTGCTCCAGGTTGGTTTGGTTAAGTGCAGACTGTTCAATGGTGGCATTTAGCTCTTCCAGCTGTTTAATACCTACCAAAGAGAGTGAGGGCTTTATTTTATGCGCGATGGTTCTGGTTTCTGCCCAGTTGGAAAGGCCAATGGCGCGGGCAAGCTCCTGAATGAGGCCGGGGGTCTGGTTCATGAAGAGCGTAAGAATATCCATCATGAAATCACGGTTGCCATTGGCGAAATCCTGTAAGTAGGAAAGGTCTACCTGCAGCTCCTCTTCCTGGGCATGAACCAAAGGACTTGGCTGATTCTCCGGTTTTTTGGCACCCAACAAGGCCGAGATTTTCCGCAGCAACTCCTCCGCTTTAAATGGCTTAGATACATAGGCATCGGCGCCCGCCGACAGGCATTTCTTTACCTGACCCGGCGAGGCATGGGCGGTAAGCGCGATGATAGGAATCTTGCTTTGCGCCGGCATCTGCACCCTGATGTACTGCATGGTTTCATAGCCATCCATCACCGGCATCTGCATGTCCATCAAGATGAGGTCATACGGGTTCTGGCGGAGCAGTTCCAGTACCTGTAGGCCATTTTCTGCGTGGGTTACCTGTATATGTTGTTCTTGTAAGACCTGGTTCACCAGCATCTGGTTTACCTTGTTGTCTTCCGCCAGCAGCACGCGGGCATGCTTCAGGTGGGTCTGTAATTGGTGCGGGTGACTACCAAGGTGGGATTCGGGTTTATGGGCCGTTTTTCTGAAAGGAAGCACAAACCGGAACGTACTGCCTTTCCCAATTTCGCTGGCCACGGTAATATGGCCGCCCTGTACCTCAATCAGTTCCTTGGCAATGGAAAGCCCCAGGCCCGTTCCGCCAAACCGCCGGGTGGTGTCGCTGCTGCCCTGCGTGAATTTCTCAAAAATGGTATCCAGTTTGTCTTTCGGGATGCCAATGCCCGTGTCCTGCACCGTGAACTCTATCTGGAGCAAGTCCTCCTGCTGGGCTATTACCTCCACGTGGAGCCTGATGATCCCATTCTCGGTGAATTTGATGGCATTGCCCAGCAGATTGTTCAGAATCTGGCTCAGCCGGAAGGGGTCACCCCCCAGAAATGGCGGGATTTCCTCGTCAAATAAGAGTTTAATGGTGTTCTTATGGTCTTTGGCCTGTATCTCCAGAATAGTGAGCAGCTGTTTCAGGAGGGGCTTTAACTCAAACGGAATGACTTCAAACGTGATCTTGCCAGCTTCAATTTTTGAAAAGTCCAGAAGGTCATTTATGATCACCATTAGGCTGTTGGCCGAGGTCTGGATGCCTTGCAGGTAATCTTTCTGGGTAGTAGTCAAAGGAGTTTTGGCCAGAACCTCGGTAAGGCCCACAATCCCGTTCATGGGAGTCCTGATCTCATGGCTCATGTTGGCCAGGAACTGCTCCTTGATCTGGGCCATGGTCAGGGCCTCGTCTTTGGCCTTCTTCAGTTCTTCCTCAATCTCAATGCGTGGCGTAATGTCATAGCTCACGCCAATCATGCCTGTCACTTCCTTGTTCGCGTTTAGCTGGGGAAGAAAAAGGCAGTCAAACCAGGTACCCCTGATGTTGACGGTGCAGGTAGACTGATGGCCCTGCAGGGTGCGGCGGGCGCAGGTAAGAATAGGAGGGAACTCACTGTAGGCCTCAAACAAAGAGGTGCCCACGGCCTGCTGTTCCTGGCGGTCAATCAAGGCCAGGCCTTTGCCTCTGGCCATGGTAAAAAAACCTTCCTTGTCAACAGCCCACAGAATAATGGGAGCACCGTTGATTACTGTGTCCAGCTGTTTCTGGGTCCTGATAAGTTGGTCCTGGGTATGGAGCCGCTCCTGCTCAATTTTATGCAGCCTAATAGCGCTCCTGATGCTCTGGGAGATACCTTCCGGGGTGAGCAGGGTTTTAGGCAAGTAATCTGAGGCGCCTGTTTTCATCGCCTCCACGGCAATACGCTCATCGCCCTGGGAGGTCACCACCTGCACCGGGGTAGTGATGCCGTTCTCCCTTATTTTCTGAAGCAGCTCCAGCCCGTTCATGTCTGGGAGCATGAAGTCAATGAAAATGAAGTCAAAGGTGGTTTGCCCCAAGGCTTCCAAGGCTTCGGAGCCCAGGGTGGCGGTGTAGATTTCAGCGGCTACCTGGGCTGTGCGCAAGGACCGCTTAATAATCATGCGGTCTACCTCATCGTCATCTACAATAAGCAGTTTTACGGCTGGCTCCATAGGGGGGAGGGGCTTAATTTGGTAGTTCAATCAGATCCCAGTAAGACTGCAGCGTAGCTACCATCTCCTGAAGCGATTTATTGTTTACCGGTTTTAAAATGAAGCCTGCCACATTGAAATCATAGGCCTTTAAAATTTCTTGGTCTGTACCCGGACCCGTAATCACAAACACGCAGCAGGGGCGCAACTTTTCATCTTTTCTGAGTTCCTCTAGAAAACGGAGCCCGCACATCTCTGGAAGGCCAAGGTCCAGCAAGATAATTTTTGGGGTGGGGGAGAGTGCGGCCTTTCCTTTGCCTTGCACCATGTTAAGGGCCTCTTTTCCGGTGGCAGCCACGTGCACGGGGTTCTCAATCCCCAACACCTCAAAGGCATGCAGCAGGTTAGTCACCACCAGCGGGTCATCTTCCACCAATAAGATATGGGCTTCCTTGTTTTTCAAGTTGCTCTGAGTGAAATTGGGTTACGGGTAAATCGAAAATACTAAAAAAAGGGTTACGGCCTTTCGCACAGTTTCCAATACCGGTCAAGGGTGGCCACCGCCGCCACAAATTTCTCAAACGAGAGTGGTTTCAAAATATAGCCGGCTACGTTGAGGTTGTAGGCTTTTATTTTGTCACTGTCTTCATTGGAGGTGGTCATCACAAACACACTAATGCGGTTGAGCACCGGGTCTTTTCTTATTTCCTGCAGAAACTCTATGCCGTTCATCTTGGGCATGTTAATGTCCAGAATGATGATTGGCGGCATAGGGATGGCGCCGGAACGAAGCATTTCCAGGGCTTCCAGGCCGTTGTTGGCAATGTGCAAAGGGTTGTTTATATTATTTTTCTTGAAGGCCCGCTGCACATTCATAATGTCAACTTCGTCATCTTCTACCAACAAGATATTTACTGCTTTTTCTTCCATGTCAAAGAGGCTGTGCAGACAATTAATAGCATAGCTGGAGGTTAGTCGCTACCCTTTCCTCCGGCTTCTGTTTGTCTGTATTTTTATGTACGCTAGTTATAATTTATTTTTTGAAGGCTTGCCATTTGGGGGGAGTAATGGCCAGGTGACGGTAACCACGGTGCCTTTGTCTTTTTCAGACTGCACCGCAATAGTCCCGCCTATCACCTGAAGAATCTTTTTAGTAACGGATAACCCTACGCCTAAATTTTCCTGATGGTCTTTGGGCTGCACTGTATAAAATATCTTGAAGATCTTCTCCAGCGCATCTTCAGAAATGCCAATGCCGTTGTCTCTAACGGTGAAGATGACAAATTCCTTCTGGCGCTGCGCTTCTACCCACACCTGGGGTTGGGCGTGGTCATTGAACCGTACGGCATTCTGCAGCAGATGGGTGAAAACCGTCTCCAGTTTTTTGACATAAGTGTTCAGGACAGGCAAATCCGTTACAGTAAGCGTAAAGGGCTTGTCTTTCTGTAAACCGGCGGCTATGCCCTGTACCAGCTCCCTTACGTTTACTTCTTTCAGGTCCATCTCAAAGCGTGCAATCCTGGAGTAAATCAATAAGGCGTTGATCATACGCTCCAGGCGCTCGGTGCGGTTCTGCAGAAGCTCAATGTTATGTTTGATATCTTGGTCCAGGTCCTCGCCCAGGTCTTCACTGATCCAGCCAGAAAGGTTGCTGATAGCGCGTAGGGGACCTTTCAGGTCATGGGATACTATGTAGGCGAACTCATCAAACTCCTGCTGAAGGTTCTCCAGTTGCTGCTGGCAGGTAATTTTAAGTTCTTTCATGAGCGAAGCAGGTTAGAGGCGGAGGGGACCGCGGTGGTTACTTTAGGCCAGGTGAAAAGAAAAGTGGTGCCTTTGTCTTTTTCTGACTCTACCCAAATGCGCCCGCCTTTTTCCTCAATGATCTTTTTCACTATAGACAGCCCAACCCCTGTGCTTTCTTTCACATCACGGGCCTCCATGGTCTGGAAGATCCCGAAAATCTTGGTATGGAACTCCGGCGGAATACCCGGTCCGTCATCATGTACCTGAAACTGGAAAAAACCTGGCAGTTCTTTGTACCGCACTTCTACCTGACCTTCCTGGGAGTGGTGGTATTTAAAAGCGTTGCTGAGCAAGTTGGATAGCACTTGGTAAAACAGCGTGCGTTCTCCCGTAATAGTAGGTAGAACACTGGGGGTAATGACTTTGAAGGAGGGTGGGGGCGCCAGGTTCTCCAGGGTTTCCCGCAGGACCTCCTGCACAGAAAACGTGGTGAGCGGCAATTCTTTCCGGCCAATGCGGGAGTAGTCCAGAATACCGTTGATCAGGTTTTCCATGCGCTGCACCCGGCCCCGAAGGATAGTTAAGTTCTTGTGGATCTCCGGGTCTTCATTCGTCATATCTTCACTGATCCACTCGGCCAGGTTATTGATGGCACGCAAGGGCGCTTTCAGGTCATGGGACACCACGTAGGCGAACTGGTCCAGTTCACTGTTCATCTTTGTTAAATGCGTAAAGCTGTTCTGCAACTTCAGGGCCATCACGTTCAACGATTGGGTAAGCGCACTGATCTCATCTTTGCGGTCATCTTCCAGGGCCACGTCGTACTTCCCGTTGGCAATGCTCATGGCCAGGTTGTTCATTTTCCTGAACCGCTTCTTAATGGTCTTGCCCAGAATGAAAGCGGTTAGCCCGCCGGTGATAATGGCCATAATGGTAAGGCCAATGGCTACCTCATTGGTCCTTATCAGGGATTGGTCTGTATTGTCTACGCGCTCATTCCTGACCCGTTCCTCTTCGTGCCTTATTTGCCTGAACCCGTTCCGGGCCTTGTCCATCAATTGTTTCCCAACCCCTTGCTGCGCGGTGGCATTGAACAAGGAATCATAGTAAGACCGGTTTCTTGAATGCTGATTGACCTTCTTTTTACCTTCAATCAATGGTTTAGCAAAGGTATTCTCCCACCGGGCAACATCTTCTCTTACTTGGTGCAATAACTTATTCTGGGCCGCATTGGGGGCTGTCATAGAATCTAATAACAAAAAGCTTTGGTTAAACCTTTGTCGCCCTTGATAAAATGGTTCCAGAAAAGACAGTTGCCCAGTAAGCAGGTACCCGCGTAAACCAGTTTCCATATCCAGGATAAACCGCTGGGCAGACCCCACCTCTTTTATGATGTTGGTGGTGGAAAGTACGCTTTCAATGTTGTGCCGCACCTTTTGGGTTTGCTGTACATAGCCAATGGTCACAATGCAAAACATGGCCAGAATAAAGCTTATAGCAATATATATGGTAGTAATTAATTTCATTGTTTAGTAGGCCTGTAAGCAACCGGCAAGCCTTGGTTCTACCCAAAGATAGCTTTTGCTGGCAAAGCACCCTCAACGGGCCATATAATTTTAATCTGACGTTGTCATCCTCCCCGGCAGAGCGGTTAAACCTGGGCAATTACCTAAGCCTCCAGCAGCAGCTTTGGGGAAGCAGTTTCTGAGCCAAGGTGAAGATTTCTTTTTCCAGGGCCGCACTGCTGTAAGCGAGGGAAGTAAGAAACAGGCATAACAACAAAATTGCACCAATTAAGAGAACCCTAACCTTAATTTCGATGAAACGGCCTTTTCACCCGTTTAAAATAGGCTTATAAGGTTGGTGCAAACCAAGGGAAGGATAGGGTAGAGGGGGAACCACCCTGCGGTACAGGCATATTTTGTACCTTTACCCCTCGTTAAAATTGCAAAACATGGCATTACAGAAACCAGACCCCATGGGCCGGGCCATTGAGGCCTACTGGAAGGGGAACAAGGAAGCAGCGGTTTTAGTGTACTCAGACCAGATGGAGCCAGATGAGCTGCCGGCGTCCTACCTTTTCCGGGAACCGGCGGAGATGCCAGAGCGCGAGCAGTTTGCCTTGTCCCAGGCCTGCGGCAAGGTGCTGGACGTAGGTGCCGGAGCCGGTTCCCATGCCCTGGCCCTACAGGCTGCCGGGGTTGAGGTAACCGCCCTTGAAATCTCTGACAACGCCTGTGCTGTGCAGAAAGCCCGCGGGGTCCAGAACATCCTGCATGGCGATTTCTTTACTTTGCCGGCCACTAAGCATGACACCTTGTTGCTACTCATGAACGGCATTGGCCTGGCCGGCACGGTGGAAGGTTTGCCCCATTTCCTGGAGGTCTGCAAAAAATGGCTAGCGCCGGGGGGACAGGTCTTACTGGAATCCTCAGATATTCTGTACCTGTATGAGGAAGAAGACGGGTCTGTCTTGCTGGACCTGAACGGCGCCTATTACGGCGAGATGACCTATATGATGGAATTTGAGGGAGAGCGCAGCGCTCCTTTTCCGTGGCTGTTCATTGATTTCAACTTATTGGAGCAATACGCCCAGGAGGCCGGCCTTGCGGCCGAACTCCTCTTGCAGGAAGAAGATTCCCACTACATTGCCCGGCTAACGGTGGCCTAAAGGGAAATTCCGTTTTAAGCCTGTTTTCCGGAAAACGGCCTTAAAACGGAAGCAGGTCCGTTAGGTGCTAAAGAATTATAGAATAAAGGATGTGATTGTTAAGAAGGCAAGCGCCCTGTTTTGCTTTCCCCAAAAAATCTGCTCCTTACCTGTAGGCAAGCGTATTACTTCACCTCCACTACTTCTTCCAGATACTTGCCTTCGCTTTGCCAGAACCTGAAATAGTGCTTGCCTATGGTAGTGGTTTTGAACTGGAAGGAGAAGGTATTCAGCTTGGCTACGTCTGTGCACACTGCCTTCATCTCTGCGGTTGGGTAGGCAGCAAAAAGCCTGATCTCAGTGACCTGATCCGTTTTGACAGAGTCGGCGCGGGAGAAGCGGCCGCAGCCGTTGGCAGGTTGGAACAGCACTTTTAAGGTGAGGGTGGTATCTACCTTCACCGCTGCCTTGGGGAAGCCGGCCGTTTGCACCGCCGCCACGGGCAGTTCCACCTCTTGTAGCTTAGAGGTTTCCTCACACCCCAACAGAAAGAGGGCTGATAGCGCGGCAGAGATGAGTTTTGCTTTCAAGGTCTTAGGGTATATTTTCTGTTTTACGGCTGTTATAATAAAAACGGGCTGGAAACGCTAAAAAGACAAGAGCCGTCCATAGAAACGGCCGGCTCTTGTCTTTAGGTGTGTTATTTTCGCTTACGCTTTGGCGTAGGTCACAGATTTTACTGCTTCAATCACCCGCTGCACGTTAGGCAAAGAAGCCTCAATCAAAGTAGGGGCGTAAGGAAGCGGAACGTCGCGGCAGGTAACGCGTTTTACCGGGGCATCTAGGTAATCAAAGGCGTTGTGCTGCACATGGAAGGCTATCTCAGAAGAGATAGAGGCCAGCGGCCACGCTTCTTCCACCACCACCAGGCGGTTAGTGCGCTTCACAGATTCCAAAATGGCATTATAGTCTATAGGACGAACAGAACGCAGGTCAATCACCTCCGCCTCCACGCCTTCTTTGGCTAACTCTTCGGCGGCCTGCAAGGCTATTTTCATCATCTTCCCGAAGGAAACGATGGTTACGTCTTTCCCGGCGCGCTTGGTATCGGCTACGCCTATGGGAATAAGGTACTCTTCCTCAGGAACTTCGCCTTTGTCACCGTACATGAGCTCAGACTCCATGAAGATCACCGGGTCATTGTCACGGATAGCAGATTTCAACAGGCCTTTGGCATCATACGGGTTAGAAGGAACTACTACTTTAAGGCCCGGGGTGTTGGCAAACCAGTTTTCAAAGTTCTGGGAGTGCTGAGAAGACAGCATACCGGCGTTACCGGTTGGTCCTCTGAACACCATAGGGGCAGAGTACTGTCCGCCTGACATAGACATGATCTTGGCGGCAGAGTTGATCACCTGGTCAATGGCTACCAAAGAGAAGTTGAACGTCATGAACTCAATGATGGGGCGAAGGCCGTTAATGGCAGCACCCACACCAATACCGGCAAAGCCAAGCTCGGCAATAGGCGTGTCAATCACGCGCTCGGGGCCAAACTCATCCAGCATGCCCTGGCTCACTTTGTAGGCACCGTTGTATTCGGCAACTTCCTCGCCCATCAGGAACACCTTTGGGTCGCGGCGCATTTCTTCGCTCATTGCCTCACGCAATGCCTCTCTGAATTGTATGGTTCGCATAATAAGATTTATCTTCGTCTATCTAAGGGGTAAAATTAAGACATGCGGCACAAATAAAAAAACGCATCTGGCTTTGCGGGCAAGTATGTGCCAAGGCAGGCCGTTTTAGGCCTGTTTTTGGGAAAATAAGCCCAAAACGGGTTCTATTTAAGGCTTAAGCGCGTTGGCAAAAGCCTCTGATTTGTGATAATTCTTAAACTCCAAGTCGTCTATGGCCTTGGCGGCCAGGGTGGGCTTGGCTTTGATGGCCAGTTTCAGGTGCTCGGTGAGCAAGGGCTCTTTCTGGGTGCGGGCGCCAATCACGGCCATCAGGTAATGGGTGTTAGCATCCTCGGGGAATTCCTGCAACAGCTTCTCCCCGAAGCCGGCGGCGCCCTCATAGTTCTCTTTCAGGAAATACAACAGCATGCGGTTAAACTGGGCGGCGTAACTGGGACCGGCATAGGCCAGGCTACCGGCAGCGTCGTCGTACTGGCCCACGCTCAGTTCCAGCGCGGCTTTGTCGGTGAACACCTGTTGCAGGATGGGCAGCGGGCCGCCAATCCTGACGGCGTAATCATAGGCCTGCAAGGCTTCCAGGGCATCGCCGCGTTGGTGATGGGCCACGGCCAGGTTATAGAATTGCTGGGCGGTGGGCTTGCGGTGGGCGGCGTATTTGAGGTTGAGGGCGGCGCTGGCTAGCAGGGCGCTTTTCACCTTCGGTTTCAATTCTTTCTGGGCCTGCTCATAAAACACCATGCCCAGGTTATTCAAAGACTGCCAGTTCATGTACGTCTCCACCGCCGACTCATAGATTTTCCTTTTCTCGGCCAGAAGCGGGGTGAGCGAGGCTGCGTACTGCATTTCCTCGGCGTTCAGGGCATCGGCGTTGGCCCGGTTCTCTACTATTTTCTTAGAGAGTAGGTAAATCTCGTAGTCGCGGCGCAGGTTGGGTACGTAGTCTACGGTCACTTTGGTGTAGCGCAACACAGGGTACACATACATCTCCAGGTACTCATAGGCGGGAAGTTCCTGCAGTTGCTTCTCCTTTTCTTCAAATGACCCTTGGCCGTTGACAATGTCCAGGATCTGCTGTACCTGGTCTTCCGGCAAGGCCGAGTTCTGCACCCGGCCCAGAAAAGCGTCCCAGTTTTTCTGGATGGTCTTCAAGTTAAATTTTATGTCTGATACTGTGTTATTGTAGACCTCGGTCTCTATTTTCTGCTTGATGAAACGCTCCACGGCCTGGGCCCGGCGGGCAGCCAGGTTGCGTGCGTTGGTCTCGGTGGCGTCTGGGGAGTGGGTGGCCAGGATGCTTATTTTCCTGGTTTTCTGGTTTGACTTGATGAATTCCTCCAGCAACTGCAGGTTGGTGCCGTACCCGTGACGAAGCGTGGCCAGGCCCTGGTCAAAAAATATGGGGAAACTGATGGGGCCCGGGGCCTCATTTTTGAACACCTCGGGCACGTAAGCCGGGGCATGAATGGTCTGGATTAGGTGGGGCGTGGTAAGAATGCCGGGGGCCAATACCTTGGCCTTGGTATATTTTTTCCGACCTTTGGCATCAGAAACCACGCCCTGCGCCATGAGATTGCCCGTGATTTTTGAAGGGGTATAAGGGAAGGAGAAGGAACTTTGCATGGTTGGCTTGCCGTCTTCATAGAGGTAATTCCCGAAGTCAAAGCCCAGAGAGCCAACGTGTTCCTCTACGCCTTTGTCTGCCTTGTAGTAGATCCTGATGCCATAGCGGTAGTCTTTGCGCAGCAGGTCACGGGGCAGTTGGGCGCCCACTTCTACCGGTACCTGGTCACCGCGTACAATAAGTACCTGGGGCTGCACGGTTATCTTTTGCCCGCGCTCCGCCTTTCTGGCCATGCGTGACAAGGTACAGCCGGTAGAAAGCAGGAAGAGGCAAAGAATAGCAATAAAATGACAGGTACGCGCAGTAGAAAAAACTGAAGGCATATCTAAATATAATAAGGAGCCGTATACCAACGTTACCAAGTCCAATAACAGACCAACATTGGAATGGGAAAGTTACGGTAGAAATTGTGATTTTATTTATCTTAGACGTTTAACTTTTCAGATTATGAAACAAGTTCAACTTTTCCTGGGAAGCCAAGCCTTTGGGGTATGTACCAAATTAGGGGAGAAATTAGGGTTGGCTACCAGTAGCATTCGCCTTTCGTTTATTTATTTATCCTTCCTAACGTTTGGGTCACCGGTGTTGGTGTACCTGGTACTGGCTTTTTGGCTGAATATCAGAAAACACCTAAGAAGAGAGCGCAGCACCGTCTGGGACATTTAAGCTCTTAAATGTCTTTTTTCCTTTTATAAAGTACTGCCACACTACGCTTTGCGGGTACCAGCCGGTGAGTTGGCTGGTAGGCTTTTTCACGGCATTGGCCTGCCTCTTTCCGTCCCAGTTTTTTTTCTCCTTGAAGAAAGCCCGGTGCGCCCGCCAGATAGCGTTTACTTGCTTGAAATCTCCCTTCACTGAATACTGTCCCGCGGCCACGCCGTCCAGAATCATTCTGGTGTAAAGGATCTTGTTTAACTCTCTAGGCGCCAGGTTCTTGTAGAGTAAAGCCACGCCGTTCCTGAAATTAAGAAACGTTTTTCTGGGGTTTGCCTTGGGCAAGGTGCCGCCGCCCACGTGGTAGACCGTGCTGCCGCCGTGGTAATAGATTTGGTACCCCAGGTTCTGCAGGCGCCAGCAAAGGTCAATCTCCTCCATGTGCGCAAAGAACTCCTTTTCCAGGCCACCGGCTTGCCAATAGGCACTGGCCCTGATGAAAAGACAGGCGCCCGTGGCCCAGAAAACCGGAACCACATCATCATACTGCCCCTGGTCTTCCTCCACTGTATCAAACAGGCGTCCGCGACAGAAGGGGTACCCATAGGCATCTAGGAAGCCTCCGGCCGCACCGGCGTACTCAAAATGGGTGGGCTGCAGAAAAGATTTGATTTTTGGCTGGCATGCGGCAATGGAAGGCTCTCTCTCCAACAGGTCCACCATAGGGGTGAGCCAATTGGGCGTCACCTGCACATCTGAGTTCAGGAGCATATAAAAGGTAGCCTCTACCTGCTGCAGCGCCTGGTTATAACCCTCACAGAACCCGAAGTTCTCGGGTAATTGGATAAGCCGCACCTGTGGGTAATGTTGCCTGAGAAAGGCCACGGAGTCGTCTGAGGAGGCATTGTCGGCCACCACCAGTTGGGCGCCGGCGCTATGCTCCAGCACGCTGGGTAAAAATTGCTCTAACCAACGGCGGCCGTTCCAATTGAGGATGACCACCGCCACTTCTGCCAGACTATAAGCCAAAGTTGCTCAGGTCAAGTCCAGGGATATTGGGCATCATGCCGGCCGTCTGCTTCTTAATTTCCTCTTTTCCGCGTTCGCCAGCCTCGTCCAGGGCTTTGTTCACGGCAGCCACCACTAAATCGGCCAGCATTTCTTTATCTGCGGGGTTCATGAGGGTCTCATCCAACTCTACTTTCAACAGGCGGCGGTCACCGCTGGCGGTGGCTTTCACCATGCCTCCGCCGGCCTCGGCAGAAACAGTGATGTGACGAAGGTTGTCCTGGGCCTCTTTCATTTTGGCCTGCATTTCCTTCACCTTATTCATCATTCCCATCATGTCAAACATAAGCGCTTCTCTTTTTAGGTTTACTGGCATAACGGCAAAAACAGCCCCAGAGATACTTTCAGGAACCAATTCCTTTGCCAAGGCCAAAAGTAACCTATTTAAGGGAAAGTTGACAGGCTGAATAAGGCAGGAAGTGAAGGGGAGAAAATGCAGGATTCCGTTTTAAAGGTGTTTTCAGTAAAACGGACCCAAACCAGGAAGAGCCTTTATGCGTGGAGGCTACCGGAGTAAGGTCACTGTGCCTTTGCTCGTCACCTTTTTCCCGTTCACGTCTGTGGCCTCAAACCGATAAAGGTACGTTTCTGGCGGCGCGGGTTTACCGGCATAAGTACCGTCCCAGCCCAGTTTGGGGTCTTTGCTTTCAAAAACCACCTGGCCCCAGCGGTTGAGTACTTGCAAGTGAAAGCTAGAGGCGAAGGGGGTGCCCACCGCCCGGAAGACATCATTCAGGCCGTCACGGTTGGGGGTGAAGGCCGTTGGGAAGTGGAACTGGAAGCCCTGGTCAAGGGTGGTGATGCTGGAATAGCTTTGGTAGGTACCATCCTGGGAAACAGAGAGCAGGCGATACCTAAGCCGTTGGAAGGTTTTCTGGGGTTGGGCATCCAGGTAACTTTGCCCGGTCACCGTCTGGCTCCAGTACACTTCTCCCTGCTCATTGACCAGTTCCAGCGTCTGCCGGCCCACGCCTGAAGGAAACCCTTCATAGGCGTTCCAATTCAGTTTCACTGCCCCATTTGCCTGCAGCGATGCAGATAAAATTACGGGGCATGCCAAATTGCTGCGCGGCGACACCAACTGGCAGGAATCTGTATAGGCTACCTGATAACACAGAGGGGCGGATTGGTTGCCCGCAGTGGCGTCTACCGCGTTTTGAGGCTGTTTTTCTGAAAACAGGCTTAAAACACCGTTGCCCTGACTTCGGTAGATGGCCTGTTCTCTGAATGTTTCCTGGGCAGGAATGGTGGTTTGGAGCATTACCCTGTTTTGCAGGTCAAAGCTGGTCAGCAGGAAAGGCGCAGCAGGAGCCGTAGAGCCTTTAGTTTCAACCTGCACCGGCAGAGAGGCGCTTTGCGAACTGTTCTGAAGCAGGGCCACTACCTGATACGTATACAATCGGCCGCAGGCTACCTGGGTATCTGTGAAGGCGGTTTGGATGCCGGGCAGGTTCTGGTAGGGTTGGCCGCTACGTAAAATCTGGTAATTGACCACACTGCCGGGGCTTTCATTCACAGACCAGGAAAGTTGATTCTGGCGGTCTCCGGGGGTGACAGTTAAGCTTTGGGCACAGACGGTATTGGAGAAAATATCCTCGCGGCCCGAGCAAATGTTGGTGACCCGCACCCTGAAGCAGCCAGCAGGATTGGTAATAGCCACGGAATGCTGGCTTCTCCCGGCCGGTACATTGGAAAAGGTTTGCACAGCGGTATAAGAGCCGGCAGGCGAGGAGGCGCGTTCCACCACCAGGTCATTGACCCCGCTAGTCTGTAGCTGAATTTGGAGTGAAGAAGTCTGAAGCGTTATTTTTTCCAGAAAGGGGGCAGAGGGAGGGGCGGCGGCCTTTACCGTAAAGGTGCGCGGGCATTGGTTAAAGCCATTGGCCAATTGGGTGACCACGTAAGTACCTGGCGCCGTAAAGATATGCGAGGTCTGTTTGGCCGAGAAATCAAGGCCATCGCGGTTGTCAAAGTCATAGAACTCTGCCACGTTGGTCTGGCCGCTGTTGTCTTTGAAGGTGATCTGTTCTCCCACGCAGAAGGTTTCCACGGGCTGGTTCTGGGGATTGTACGCTAGAAAGCATTGACCGTGCGCCCCAGAAAAGAGCGCCCCGGCTAGCCAGAAAAGCAGAAATCCTCCTAATTTTCTCACGCCAATAATTCCTCAAACGGAAACTCCCTGATAAATCTGATGCTCTTTTCTAGATCGGGCTGCAAGACCCGGTCTTTTTCCAGGGCGGGTACCTGCGTCCGGTAAGCCGCCACCAGTTTCTCCAGCGCCGAAGACGTCTGCAAGGGCCTTCTAAACTCAAGGGCCTGTACGGCGGTCATTAATTCTATCGCCAGAATGCGCTCCACGTTCTGTACCACCTGGTAGGCTTTGGTAGCCCCGTTGGCGCCCATGCTTACGTGGTCTTCCTGCCCGTTAGAAGACACAATAGAGTCCACACTAGCCGGGGTGCACAGCTGTTTGTTCTGGCTCACGATGGAGGCGGCCGTGTACTGCGGAATCATGAACCCGGAGTTGAGGCCCGGCTCCTGGATCAGGAACTGGGGCAGACCCCGTTCCCCGGAAATGAGTTGGTACGTACGGCGCTCCGAGATGCTGCCCCACTCCGCCAGGGCGATGCTCAAGAAGTCCAGCGCCAGAGCCAGGGGCTGCCCATGGAAATTGCCCCCGGATAGGATCAAATCCTCTTCGGGGAAAACGTTGGGGTTGTCGGTGACGGAATTTACCTCGGTGGTGAAAACCTTCTCGGCGTATTCCAGGGCATCCAGGCTGGCGCCGTGCACCTGGGGCACGCACCGGAACGAATAAGGGTCCTGTACCTGGGCTTTAGGCTGCTGCTGGAGTTGGCTGCCGGCCAAAATCTGCAAAACCCTGGCGGCGATCTTCACCTGCCCGCCGTGCGGCCGGATGCGGTGGATCTCGGGGGAGAACGGGGCCTGCAAGCCGTCAAAGGCCTCCAGCGAAAGGGCTGCCAGGAAATCGGCGGCCAGGGAGACTTGCCGGGCCCTAAGGCAGATAATGGCTCCGTACGCTGACATCAATTGGGTTCCGTTCAACAGCGCTAATCCTTCCTTGGCCTGCAGTTTGATGGGCTCCCAACTGAAGATATCCAGCACCTCATGGCCCTGCAATTTAAAGTCCTGGAACCGCACTTCGCCTAAACCAATGAGCGGCAGGCAAAGATGGGCCAAAGGAGCCAGATCGCCGCTGGCACCCAAAGAACCCTGCTGGTAGACCACTGGAAAGATATCGCGGTTAAAGAAAGTAAGCAGCCTTTGCAGGGTGGTCAGTTGCACCCCACTGTGCCCGTAGGCCAGGGATTGCGCCTTTAAAAACAGCATCAGCCTCACTACTTCCTGCGGGACCTCGTCGCCGGTGCCACAGGCATGCGACATCATAAGGTTGCGCTGCAGCGTCTCCAAATTCTCATTAGAGATGGTGGTGTTGCAAAGCGCGCCAAAGCCCGTGTTTATGCCATAGACCGGCTTTTGCGCAGCTTTCAAGTGCTGGTGCAAAAACGTATGCGCCCGCACCACCAGTTGTTCGGCCTCTTCAGAAAGGGCCAGTTGCGTGGAGCCCTGCAGCACCTGTTTTATCTGTGCAAGGGAAAGGGGCTGGGGAGAAATTAGGTGCTGCTGGGCCATTTTATGCGGTTGCGTTAGGGGATAACGTTTGAAGGATCTGCTCTAAGCTAAGGCTTTGCTGCTCGCCGGTGCGCATGTTGCGCAAATTCAGCAATCCGCTGGCCATTTCCTCAGAGCCAATCAACACCACATACGGGATCTGTTTCTGGTCTGCGTAGGCCATTTGCTTTTTTAGCTTAGTTGAATCTGGGTATAGCTCCGTAGAGATGTCAGCCGCCCGCAATTGTTGCAATACCGGCAGGGCGTACCGCATGGAGACCTCGTCAAAGTTAGCGATCAGTACTTGCGTAATGGTCTGGCTTTCCTGCGGGAACAGGTTAAGCTCTTCCAGCACATCAAAGATGCGGTCTACCCCAAAGGAGAAACCAACGCCCGAAACGCCTGGCAAGCCAAACATTCCGGTCAGGTTATCATACCGGCCACCGCCACTGATGCTGCCCATCTGCACGTTGTTGACTTTTACCTCAAAGATACAGCCGGTGTAATAGGAGAGTCCCCGGGCCAAGGTCACGTCAAGTTCAATTTTGGCGTTACGGAGCTGAAAGCTTTCCAGGAATGTCAGCATCTGCCGGATGTCCTGCACCCCGCGCTGGCCTTCCTCGGAGCCTACCATCAAACGGTCCAGCTGCGGAAGCAGGTCCACTACGTTTCCGGTAAGACCCAGGATGGGCTGGAGCTGGGTGATAGCTTCTTCCGTGATTCCTTTTTGGCGGAGTTCCTCGTTCACGGCTTCCTGGCCCACCTTGTCCAGCTTGTCAATGGCCACGCACAGATCCGCTTCACGGCCATTGGCACCAATCACTTCGGCCATGCCGGCCAGCAATCCGCGGTGGTTAAACTTGATGGTAAAATCGTCCAGCCCTAAGGTGCTCAGCACCTCGTCCATCATGAGAATAATCTCGGCTTCGCAGAGCAAGGAATTGGTGCCCACCACATCGGCATCGCACTGGTAAAACTCCCGATACCGTCCCCGTTGGGGGCGGTCGGCGCGCCATACGGGCTGGATCTGGTAACGCTTAAACGGGAAGGCAATCTCATTGCGGTTCATGACCACGTAGCGCGCAAAAGGCACTGTGAGATCATAGCGCAGGGCTTTCTCCGCTATTCTGCGGGTAAGCGGCTTATAGCCGGCTTCCAGGTCCGGGGCAGTGACCTTGCTCAGGAAATCGCCGGAGTTCAGGATCTTGAAGATAAGCTGATCTCCCTCATCACCGTACTTGCCGGTGAGCACTGACAGGTTCTCCATGGCTGGGGTTTCCAGCGGAAGGAACCCAAATTTCTCAAAGGTGCGCTTGATGACGGAAAAAATATGGTTGCGTTTCACCACCGTGGCCGGCCCGAAATCACGGGTGCCCTTGGGGATGGAAGGTTTGTCTTTGCTCATAGGTTTTAATCTGAACCGCGAAGATAGCAAATTCAGCCATGCGAAAGGTCGCCCCACCTATAGCCTTCCATTCCTGTTTTAGGCCTGTTTTGAGAAAAACGGCTTAAAAACGCCCGGAATGGAAAATGACCAGGAAAGAAACAACTTTTGAATGCACAGAACCAGGAATTACCCTTTAAGATTAGAAACGGAGTCAGAAGGGAAATCTTCTTCCTTCTTAGGCGCAAACAGCAGCAAGGAAATTACAAAGGAGAACAGTAAAACCCCGTCCCGTCGCTGGAAGATTGATTCTGTGATGCAGCAGAGCCCCATGGTAAGCACCATACAGAAAAGGAGGTAGTTGTTCTGTCGGAACGCGTACACCAGGATGCCAAACAGCATGGAAAAGAAGAAAACCATACCCGGGAAACCCAAGGCCACCCCGGTATCCAGGAACTGGTTGTGGGCATTCAATTCCAGGTCCAGTCCCTCTTTGAACTGCAATTCTTTGTAGGCCGCCATTAACGCATTCTGACGGTCACCCACGCCCACACCCGTGAAGGGGTGTTCCTGGATGAGATCTCCTGCTATGCTCCAGACCAAGGCCCTTTCAGACACCCCGGCCTTACTGCTCAGTTTGATTCTGAGGTAGCTGACATTCTCATACAACACAAAGCCCAGCCCGAAGGTAAACAACAGTACCGCGGCAATAATGGGGTATTTTCTGGCTTCCATGGCCGTATACACTCCCGCCAAGGAGATAACCAGCACTGTGGCCACCAAAGCCGTTCTGGACGCCAGAAGCGCCTGGAACGCCAGAAAGAAAAAACATAAGCCCAGATACAACAGCATTCTTTTCCGGTTGGCCTGCCAGAGGAAAGTGTAGAGGTAGTAGGAACCTATGATCAGGCAAACGCCTACGTACAAGCTGAAAAAGGGGGCATGGAAGCCTATATTTTGGGGCAGGAAATACGAAATATAGGTCCAGTCTACCACCTTCCAGAGACTGGGTTCAGAGAAGATCTGGGCATGCCCGGGAAATTTCAGGAGGTAACTTTGTCCAACCACTATCAGCGAATACAGACATAGCAAAAAACAGCTGAGCAGGAACAGGTGGAGCGCCACTTTAACTTGACGCCTGGTCAATTGCCTGTAATAGATGAGGGGTAGTAAGGGCAGGGTAATTTGCAAGAGCGCAAACCTAAGACCCGCATTCAAATCCTGGCTCCAGAGAACAGATAGCAGGCAGAAAAGGTAATAGGCACTGATAAACCAGAAGATCGGATTTTTATAAATGGTTTTTACCGGCACGCCTTTCCCCAGAAATTGCTGGTAGAGGAAAACCAGTAAGAGAGCAATAAAAACCGGGGCCTTTAAATTGAATTGCAGGGGTAAGGAGAAGGCATGTAAATAAATGAGATAGGGGATGATACCTGCCTCAGATACAGTATTATTTCTGAGCCGTTGGCTGAAATTCATGGTATTTTTCTAAAACAAACTGTTTTATCTGATCAGAAAACCGCACGCTATTGAACCTGGTCGACTTCTCACAAATAATTGATTTGTCAAAGATAAGATGATTTTTCTCGAATTGGGAAACCGCCTCCTGAATGGCCTGTTTGGTCTGGTGAGGAAAGAATATTCCTGTTTCTGGGGTGACTGTTTCCAGCGCGCCACCTTTCCCGAAGGCTATGACCGGGGTGCCGCAGGCCTGGGCCTCTACCGGGGTAATCCCAAAATCTTCCTCCGCGGCAAAGACAAAAGCCTTGGCCCGCTGCAGGTGATCTTTTAAGACCGGGAAGGGCTGGTACCCCAGTAACTGAATGTTCTTGCCTGCTTTCACTTTTATTTTTTCAAAATCTGGGCCGTCCCCAATCACCACCAGTTTCTTGTCGGGCATGCCGTTGAACGCTTCCACAATCAGGTCTATGCGTTTGTAGGGTACCATACGGGAGGCGGTAAGGTAGAAGTCCTCCTTCTGGGCAACCACGCCAAAATTCTCCACCTCTACCGGCGGATAGATGACGGTAGATTCCCGGCCATAGATTTTCCTTATGCGACGGGCAATGTAGTTTGAATTGGCTATAAAATGGTCTACCCGGTTAGTGGTACTGAGGTCCCAGAGGCGGAACCTGTGAAGAATCACCTTCGCCAGGAAGCCTTTGAGGCCAGTAGTCAATCCAGATTCCCTCAGGTATTGGTGGTAGAGGTCCCAGGCGTAGCGGGCAGGGGAGTGGCAATAGCAGATATGTAACTGATTGGAATGGGTTAGCACACCCTTGGCCACGGCATGGCTGCTGGAGATAACCACGTCAAACCCCGACACGTCCAATTGCTCAATAGCCAGGGGCATCAAAAACAGGTAATTCCTGTAATGGTTTCTGGCAAAAGGAAGGTTTTGTATGAAAGTAGTGGTGACCGGCTTGTGCAGAATATGCTTACGGAGCGAATCTGGCATGAAATCAATCACGCTAAACAAGCTGGCCTCTGGGAAGCTGTGCAGCAGTTGCTCAATTACCCGCTCTGACCCGGAATAATCTACAAACCACTCATGTACAATTGCTACTTTCACAAAGAGAAGTTAAGGATATAGAAAAAAGCAGCCTTTCTAAAGGAGCCTTCCTGTTTTAGTTTACCTGTTTTCCTGGATCCAATAATTCTCTGAAAACAGACAGGTGCGTTTGTGCCGTCCGGTACCAGGAGTAGTTCTTACTTTGGTTATCCCCGGCCTGGATCAAGGTAGATTGGAGCTCTTCGTTGGTCAGGACTGCTTCCATTTGCCTGGCCAACTGCTTCCATTCCTGGGGATCAAAGTACAAGGCGGCCTCTCCGCAGACTTCCCGGATACTGGCAGCAGTGGAGGCTACTACCGGACAACCGCAGGCCATGGCCTCTAAAGGAGGGAGGCCAAACCCTTCATACACCGAAGGAAAAACAAACAAAGATGCGGAATTATACAACAAGGGCAATACTTCATCTGGCACGTACCCCGTAAAAAAAGTATCAGCCTCCAGAGCCAGGTCTTCTTTGAAGGCGTTTGCCAAATCACTGTCAGGGGTTAGAAAACCATCTTTCTTACCTGCAATTACCAATTGATGTTGCTTTCTTAAGACCGGTGGTAAGGTAGCATACGCCTTTAATAAGGTCTTCAGGTTTTTATGCGGTTTCACATTGCCTACAAATAAAATGAAGGAGGGCGGTATAGACGGCAATAGCTCATATAACCTCGCTTTAGTTTCCGCTAAATCTAATTTCTTATAAGTCTCATGATTCAACCCATTCGGGATTACCTGGATGTTTTTTTTAGAAGCGTGCGTGTATCTAAGTATTTCAGACTTTGAAAATGCAGAAACAGTAATCACCCTTTCTGAAAGTTTGACGGCAGCATTCAGAAAGGTAGTAGCAAATACTCTTTGGGCCAGGGAAAGGGTGTGTCTGTAAGCCAGGTGGTAGGTGTCATGGATGGTCACCACCCGGTGGGCCGCCTTGATGGGCAGTAAAGGGATGTTATAGTGTGGGCTCCAGAAAAGATCACACGGCGGAATAGCGGTTTTCAGGGCCCATTGTTCCTTGAGGGAATAAATAGGTGCTTCTAAAGGGAGGATTTTCACTTTCTGGGACCAGGAAAATACCTGTAGCTTAGACGGGTCGCCCAGCAAGGTAACGGTAAACTCCGTAGCCAAATAAGGGAGGATGTTCCTGAGATAGACTCCAATTCCAGAGGCATCTATCATGCGGGCATCAATGACGAGGGAGGGCATGGTTTCTATCTTTAACTGTGAAATTCTGCGCCAGCAATAGGCTGAAGATGACCCAATACAGGATAAAGTTAACCCGGCCTACAAAGGCCGAATTAATGAAGTTGGCCAGGTAGAAATACACGCTGAATGCAATAAAAGAAACGCATAACTCCTTTAGAAACAGGTCTTTGGTAGAATATAGGTTGAGAAGCGCATAGAGGAAACTCAAAAAGTAAAAGGCCAGGAAAAAGATCCCTAACACAAAGCCGTTCTCCAAGAATAGCTGGAACCAATATCCATCGGTGATGATTTTCCGCTCTATGTTTCCACCGGGTCCCTGGGTGCCTATGCCCGCCCCGGCCAGCGGGTGCTTTTGTAAAAATTCAATGGAGTTATTGATTTCCTCAAAATGCTGATTGGTAGAGGAAACGGTGCTGGCCTCAGTGCCGGTGACCCTTTGTACCAAAAAAGAGTCTTTGTAGAAATAACCCACAAAAACAACGGCGGCAAAGGCCAATAAAACCACTAGAAATAATTTAATGATAAACTGAAGCGAGAGTTTTCCATAGTGCAGGAAAAGGATGGTCCCTCCGGCTAGTGCTAAGCCTACCAAAGCAGCCCTGGTATAGGTAAGGAAATTGGCGGCGGCAGCAATAGCCATCCAAATCAGATATAGCTTCCCCCTGGTGTGCAGATACCTAATCAGGAAAAAGGAAAATAGAATGATGGTGAAACTGGAGAAAATGATGGTATTCCCCAATAGGGCGGTAGGCCTCACCAAAGATTTATTGAAGAACGTGAAAACCCCTTCCCCCCGTAAGGCCAACATGGACAAGGGCAATTCCGCAGAAAAAGTGAATTGAAAAATGGCAAACAGGCAAAGCAATATGCCCAGCCACAACAAAAGGTTGATGAGGGAACGGCTGTGTTCTTCTTTTTTAAAGACCAAGGGGATGTACAGCAAAAAGGAACAGTATATCAGGTTGTTTCTGATACCTAATAATTTTTCGCTCAAGGGGTTAGAGTCTACTAATGCAAGCTTTAAAATAGAGGTTACTAAAAGGAAAAGCCAGATACAGGCAAAAATAAAATAGTCCCTTTTAACGCTTGCCCCGTTATAATACCCCCAAATGACCACCAATATAAAATGGCCCAGCATGAATAAAATCAAAGTATCCACGGCCAGGGTACTCAGGCTAAGAGACCTGAAGGATAAGAAATTGGTAATAAACCCACTGAATAGCAGAAAGGTAAGCAGTAGAGCAACCACAGTAAAGGAGACCGAAAGCCTGGCACTTATTCTCATCCTTTCTGTGGGTTGACCATGAGTTTGAGTACCTGAAAGGCCTTGCCAAAATCCCGCCTAAGGAGGCGTAAAACCGAAGAGGCCGCTAGCAATGAATAGAGCTGCAGACGCCGCTGGGGGTAATAGCTGGTAAAATAAATGATCTTGCTGCGGATGCCATGATAATCTGCCAGAGCACTTTTCTTGCCCCCGGAAGAGCTTGACCCGGCAGCCTTACCTTCTTTATGGTACACGCGGCATTGCCAAACGTAGCCCAAGCCATAGCCTTTCGCCTTGCCCCGGGTGGCCCAGTCTAGTTCCTCAAAATATAGAAAATAGGCCTGGTTCAACAATCCAACCTCCTGTAGAAATTCCCTACTCACAAACAAAGAGGCTCCCACCACATAGTCTTGGTCCAAGGTTTCTGTGTTGAAATTAGGTCCGTCTGGCTGACCTTCCCCTATATGGCTGGTAGAAAGAGTCTTAAGATGAAGCTTTCCGCCAATGGCCTGCAGAGTTTCAGGCTGGTCATAGTATAAAAGCTTGGCGCCCCAAATACCCGTCTTTTGCCCCAAGCTCTGGTTATGCTCTGCACGGGCCACCAAATGTGACAGACTTTCTGGTGCTACTGTGGTATCATTGTTCAAAAGCCAGACATAACCGGGCGAAAAGTGATGCAGCGCATAGGTAATCCCTACATTATTTCCGGACGCGAACCCCAGGTTATTGCCAGACTGTATGGTGGTTATAAAGGCCCGACCAGGACCGGCTTGTAACCAATCTTCCCTTGTGCTAAAGGCAACTTGTGTATGCTCCTGCCCATCTTTAAATCCTTTTTGCGCGAGCAGGGGAGAAATAGAATCTGTGTTGGAAAGCCACTCCTGAATATGGGCTAGGGAATCATCAGTGGATTGGTTGTCCACTACAATAATGTTAAATGGCAGGTACTCCAATTTAAGCAAACTCTCCAGGCACTCAATGGTATCTTTGTACCCATTGTAGTTCAATAGGATAATGCTTACCCAGGGAGTAGAACTTATTCCGTTTTTTATCATTTACCTCAGGCCTTCTTTTTTTGAAAAAGGAGTTCCTTTCCCAAATGCGGTGCTATTAAAAAGTCTTGTAAAGGTAGGGCTGTTTTTCTCTAACATCACGTAAAGCCCCACGGTTATAAACAGCTCCGTTAAAATCACAGAAACGGCCGTGCCGATGGCCAGGAAATAATAACTGAGGGCCAGGTTCAACAACAGGTTGAGCACCGACCCCGCCATTAAAATACGGCTATAAGCTTTTTTATGGTTAAGCGCCAACAGCAATTGATTTGCCGGAATGTTCAGAACTACAATAAAAGGCACAATGCTTAGTACCTTTAATACTGTTGTCACCTTTGCTTGAGGGTAGCCCACAAAAAACAGAGTAATATACTCTGAAAGCGCAAATACCATGACACACCCCACCAAAACCATAAGCGAAAACGGAATATGGACTTTCCGGATAAAAGCCCTTATGTCGGCTTTAACCTGTAAAACTAATCGGCAAATGTGCGGATAGATGGCCTGGAAATAAACCACCAATACCTGCCGTACAATGTTGATGACGCTTTCGGCAATGCTGTAGAAACCCACTATCTCTTTTGAGGCGAATAACCCCAGAATAACAATGTTAGATTTAATATAAAGCGTTACAGAGAAATTAGAGATGAAAATGTGCCAGCCTTCCTTTAACTGAAAAACGATATTAGCCCATTTGCTGAACCGGAACGTGAGGTGGTACCGGCGCTGCGCCACCACCAGACTGGCAATGCCCGCCACTATAAATCCACAGCCATACAAAAGGTTAACGTACACATAATCCTGCTGTTCCTTCACCAGGAGCAAAATTAGCACCAGGGTGACCACCTTAGACAGCGCATTAATAAAGCTAATGTACTTCATTTCCTCCATGCCCTGGAACAGCCACACCGAGAACAAAGACTGACCAACCACCATGCTATAGCTCAAGAGGTAGAAATATACCGTTTCCGAGTGTTTTGATAAAAGGAGAACTAATGCTAAAAAGAGCAGAAAGCCTGCTCCCAGCAAAAAGGCTTTGGTAGAAAGGGTGTCACAGTATATCTGCACTATTTTACTTCGGTTGCCTTTGTTCAGCGTAATCTCCCGGGTGGTACTTAGGTTAAAACCGTAGTCATTGAGGGTGACAAAATACGTGATCAGGGCCTGGGAGAAAGAGATCAAACCGAAGTGGTTGATGCCCACCACCCGTACCAGATAGGGGGTAAGGAATAAGGGGAACAGAAAATTAAGCACCTGTATAGAGCCAAGCGATACAAAATTTTTGACGATCCTGTTTTTCAGGAGACCAGAATTGAGTAGTTGCTGCTGTATAGCTGTCTTAATTTTCCGGATCAACGTGATAGCATTGGGTAGAAGGGGGATAAAGTTACGTAAATTTTGATTGGATACCCTTTTAGGCCCTTTTGCCTTGAACCAACGCCTTGTAAACAAGTAAGGAAAGAGTATCTGTGAGCACTTGAAAGGCAGGATTGCAAGGCACACGCTTTTTAAGCAGGATTTTATAGCTTTGTAGAGAGAAATTGGTTTCCAAGAAACTATACTAGAACAGAAATGCCTGAGACGAAGTCTACTGACGAAATTGATTTAAGAGACGTTTGGAGAAAGCTAAAATCGCTTTTCTCAGGTCTTTTTGAGTTCATTGCCGGCATTTTTAGGCTGCTTTTGAAAAAATGGGCCTATTTCCTGGCCATAACCTCCTTGGGCGCCGCCTTGGCGTATGGGGTTTATTTATATACCAGACCCTATTACGGGTATTCTATGACTGTGCTTTTATCTGACATCAGGAATGATCTGATAAAGGATCTGGTTGGGAATCTTTCCTTAATGGTAAATGAAAAGAACCATAAGGAACTGGCAAAGCAGTTGCAGGTTAGCCTGGAGGATGCTGAGAAAATGAAATCCATCCAGTACAGGGATCTAGATCAGGAGGAAGTTGCTGAGGACAGCGTTTTGGTGAGTGCACCCTTTGCCGTGGACGTGGAGCTGTATAGCAAAAGCATTCAGAACACCGTTGAAGCCGGAATTCTACATTACCTGGAAACCAACCAATACTTCGCTAAGCAAAAGCAGATTAAAAAGGAGCACTTAGAAAGCCTGGTGGCTAAACTCAAGAAAGATATTGCCTCCATAGACAGCACCAAAGAAGTTGCGGCCTCTCTAAGGGGGCCTGCTAACGGATTTGTGTACGGAGAACCCCTGGACCCCACAGACCTTTACAAGGAAAGCGTGGTCATGTATGAACGCTTAACGTTCTTAGAAGCTAACCTGAAACGATTGGAGAACTTTGATGTGATCTCTGGTTTTGCCCCCAAGCTGGGCCCTACAGGTCCTAACCTGAAAAAGTATCTGTTGATTGGCGCGCTTTCCTCCTTTTTGCTGGGATTGGTGTTTGCTCTCTACCGTGAAAGAAAATCCGCATCCGTTTCCAACGCCCGTTTTTAAGCCGTTTTCGTGAAAACAGGTCCAAAACAGGAAAGGCAGCTCTCAGAGCTGCCTTTCCTGTTTTGGACCTGTTTTTCTTATTCTAGCCTTAAAGTAAATTCAGATTAGATCTCCGTTAAGTCATCCTCTTTCTGGTGCAGCCAGCTCAGGTTGTACAAGTCCTTGCGGCGGTCTCTCAGGTTGCGTACGCTACCGGTGGTGTTCAGGTCCTTGAGCAGATCCAGGTCCAGGTCGGCAATAAGGGTCATCTCGGTGTTAGGGGTGGCCTCAGCAATGATGGCATCATGCGGGAAGGCCACGTCTGACGGCGAGAACACCGCCGATTGCGAGTACTGGATGTCCATGTTCTCCACGCGCGGCAGGTTCCCCACGCTGCCCGTAATGGCTACGTAGCACTCATTCTCGATGGCACGGGCTTGGGCGCAATGGCGCACCCGGAGGTAAGCGTTCTTGGTATCGGTCTGATAGGGCACAAAGAGAATTTTCATCTCCTGGTCAGACAGCATACGCGCCAACTCGGGGAACTCCACGTCATAGCAGATCAGGATGCCCACTTTCCCGAAGTCGGTCTCAAATACAGACAGCTTGTTTCCGCCGCGCATGCCCCAGTAATGCGATTCATCTGGGGTCACGTGCAACTTGTACTGCTTGTCATAGGTACCGTCTCTTCGGCAGAGGTAACTCACATTGTGCAGCTTGTTGTCAATGTACTCGGGCATGCTGCCGGCAATGATGTTGATGTTGTAAGACAGGGCCAAATGTATCAAACGCTCCCTTATTCCGTCCGTATATTCGGCCAGTTTCCGGATGGCTGCCGATGGGGTTCTTTCGTCTGAAAGGGCCATCAAGGGCGCATTGAAGAATTCGGGAAACAAGACCAGGTCTGCCTTGTACGAACTTACGGTGTCAATGAAGAACTCTACCTGCTGCTCAAAGTCTTCCAGAGAAGTCATCTGGCGCATTTGCCACTGAATAACGCCAATCCGCACAATGCGTTTCTTGCCGCCCACCAGCGTTTCTTTTTCCTCATAGTAGACGTTGATCCACTCCAACAGGGATGCATACGCTTTGGATTCCTTGTCCTGGGGCATGTAGCCTTTGATGATTTTCCGGACGTGGAAACCGTTACTGAGCTGGAAGGTGAGGATAGGATCGTAGATTTCCTTGTTCCGCACCTGCTCAATGTATTTGCCCGGCGTCATTTTGTCTGAATGCTCTTTGTAGCCGGGGATACGGCCGCCCAGAATGATGCCGCGCAGATTCAGGTTTTCGCAAAGCTCCTTCCGGGCGTCATACAAACGACGGCCCAAGCGCAGGTTCCGGTATTCCGGGTGCACGAACACATCCACGCCATATAATGTGTCGCCGTCCGGATCATGGGTGTCAAACTTACCGCCGCCTACAATCTGCTCATAGGTGTGCTTGTCTCCGTACTCAGAGTACTGCACCACCAGGCTAAGCGCGGCCGCAATTACCCGGCCCTTGTCCTCAATACACAGCTGCCCTTCCGGGAACCGCTTTAGCAGCGAGTTGAATTCTTTCTGGGTCCAGGAGCCACCTAGGTTGGTGTAAACCAGTTCCATGATCTGTTTCACCTCTTTGTAATCTGCCGAGGTAAGTTGGCGCAGGATTAATTTATGTTCGGTATTCTCACTCATGTTGTAGGGCTGTGTTGTTTCAAATAAGGCAGGCCGGAGGCTAAAGCCAAAGGTAAAAAACGTTACACGCTTTTAGCATTGCAAGGACTTTCCTATTTCCTTTTCCAGCTGCTTTTAATCCAAAGTTACGAAACCAGAAATAGGTTTCGCGCTGCGATTGCTAGAGTATACGGTGTTTTTGGCCTGATTTCCGAAAAACAGGCCAAAAACAGGAAAGGCCCTGCTTGAAAGGGCCTTTCCTGTAAAGCATATCCGTTCTTTTAAAAGTTGATTTCCGGGATCTCGCCCTCCACCAGAAGGTTGCCTTCGGTGGCGGCCTTTATCTGTTCCACGGTTACGCCGGGGGCACGTTCCAGCAGTTTAAAGCCGTCTTCAGTTACCTCCAGCACGGCAAGGTCGGTGACGATTTTCTTCACGCAGTTGAGGCCGGTAATGGGAAGGCTGCATTTTTTGAGGAGCTTGGATTGCCCGTCTCTGGAGGTGTGTTGCATGGCCACAATGATATTTTTGGCCGAGGCCACCAGGTCCATGGCGCCGCCCATGCCTTTCACCATTTTACCCGGAATCTTCCAGTTGGCGATGTCGCCGTTTTCAGAGACCTCCATGGCCCCCAGAATGGTGAGGTCCACGTGTTCGCCCCTGATCATGGCAAAGCTCTCCGCAGAGCTGAATAGCGCAGAACCGGGCACATAGGTTACCGTCTGCTTGCCTGCGTTGATTAGATCGGGGTCCACCTGGTCTTCCGTAGGGAAGGGGCCCATGCCCAGCAACCCATTCTCACTCTGTAAGACCACGTTCATCCCCTCTGGGATGTAATTGGCCACTAAGGTAGGAATCCCTATCCCCAGGTTCACATAGTAGCCTTCTTTCAGTTCCTGGGCAATTCTTTTGGCAATGCCGTGTTTATCGAGCATAATGTGCTAATTAAGAATGTGCTGATGTGTTAATTATTTTTAGAGGAGGAAATAATCCTGGAAAGCAGCTTCTGCAGTTCCAGAAGTTTTTCCAGCTTATCCTCAATGTCAGGATAGTGTTCACTGTGTTGGCAAAGTAAAAGCCAATACTCTGTTTCATTGGCTTCTTTGGCGGCAATTTTGAGTTTATGGATAAAATCAGCCCGGCTTTCAGCATGTTGGGCCTCCCAAACATTTGCGCCAATGGAAGTGCCACTTTTCAAAAGATGGTTAGCCACCACGTATTTGCGTAATTGTTCTAATGTTTCTGAATAAGCAACAATGGACAGCGCAAAGTCAAAGGACTTGGCAACGATAACATTTCCTTTTCCAATAGGTGTACCTTCCATTATTACTTCATTCAATCATGCACCAAAAAAATAGCACATGAGCACATTAAAAAATTAGCACATTAACGAGTAGTCCGTTGCTCAATCCGTTTCTCGTAGTCCTTACCCTGGAAAATGCGTTGCACGTAGATACCGGGGGTATGGATTTGGTTGGGGTCCAGTTCGCCAACGGGTACCAATTCTTCTACCTCAGCAATGGTGATTTTCCCGGCGGCAGCCATCATGGGATTGAAGTTGCGGGCGGTTCCTTTGTAGACCAGGTTGCCAGCGGTGTCTCCTTTCCAGGCTTTCACCAGCGCGAAATCCGCTTTGAGCCAGGTTTCCATCAGGTACATCTTTCCGTTGAATTCGCGGCTTTCCTTGCCTTCGCCTACCTCGGTGCCGTAGCCGGCAGGGGTGAAGAACGCGGGAATGCCCGCGCCGCCTGCCCTGATGCGTTCGGCCAGGGTGCCTTGTGGGTTCAGCTCCACCTCCAGTTCCCCGGAGAGAAGCTGACGCTCAAACTCGGCGTTTTCGCCTACGTAGCTGGAAATCATTTTCTTTACCTGCCGCTTCTGCAGCAGCAGGCCAATGCCAAAATCATCTACCCCCGCATTGTTGGAGATACAGGTAAGCTCTTTCACGCCTTTGCGCAGCAGCTCGTTAATGCTGTTCTCCGGGATGCCGCATAACCCAAATCCGCCCAACATAAGAGTAGCGCCATTGGGGATATCCTGGCACGCCGCGGCGGCATCTTGTACCACTTTGTTTATCATAAAAATCTGAAAAAAGATTGGTAGAATGTATTACTGAAAAGCTCGGCCCATTGGGCAAAGCCAGTTTTTAAGCTAATTCTGTTTTGAGCCCGTTTTCCGGGAAACACCCTTAAAACGGGTTTCTCACGGAATTCTTCGGGCCGACATATTGCCGCCAAAATAGGCCATGGGCAAATACACCAGCAGGGACGCTACTAAAAACCAGGTAGGGTGCGGTAGCGCCACTAGGTTTGCAATGCCAGCCGCCATTAAAAGGATTCCTACTATTAAGGCATGGATGACCGGTCTGGCAGGAGCGTAGCGCGCAGCCACCATGCCGCCAAAAAAGGAGCCCAGGGCGTAGGAAAATAAGACCAGCAGCAAAGCCTGGGTAGGGGCGCTGTTCATGTAGGCTGCCACGGCCTCAGTGTCTTCCAGGTTAAAGTCGGCGGGGGTGGGGTAGATCTGGTGACTCAGGTACTGGATAATGCTAATGGTAAAGACCCCAATAGCGACTCCGCCTAGCACCGCAAGAATGCTTCTGAACATAAGAAAGACTTAGGTTTGGTTGAAAACCGGTTACAGGGCTGCGTCCCCTTCTCTCTTTCGTGAAAGCCCGAGGTGAAGTTACGGATTTGGTAGATTTATCCTAACACCTGTAAGGCCGAAGCCTGGTCTTGCTGTAATTGTTGGGTGAGCGCCTCTATGCCTGAGAACTTCTCTTCAGGACGCAGGAAGGCTACAAAGAAAAGTGTTATTTCCTTGCCGTACAGGTCAGAGGCAAAGTCAAAGAGATGAACTTCAATGGTTTGGGTAGAGCCGTCTACCGTGGGGCGGGTGCCTATGTTCAGCATTCCTTTGTAGACGCCCTGGCTGGTCTTCACCTTCACGGCATACACACCGCGCGCGGGTACCAACTTCGTCTTTTCAGCCACCTCTATGTTGGCGGTGGGGAACCCGATGGTGCGGCCCAGTTGCTTGCCCTGCACCACGGTGCCGGTCAGGGAGTAATGCCGGCCCAGGTAGCGGGTGGCAGTGTCCACGTCACCGTGTTCCAGGGCGGTCCTTATTTTGCTGGAGCTCACGCCCACGGCCTCAATGTCCTGGCGCGGAATCTCCTCTACCTCAAAGCCGTAGCGGACGGCGTTCTGCTGCAGGTACTCAAAGCCCCCTTCGCGGTTTTTCCCGAAACGGTGGTCATAGCCAATCACCAGCTTTTTGGTATGGATAGTCTGGATAAGGATCTGCTGGATATACTCTTCAGAAGAGAGTTGGGCAAACTCGCGGGTAAAGGGGAGAATCAGAAGATAGTCTACCCCAAAGATGCGGAGGGCCTCAATCCGTTCCTCAATGGTGGACAGCAACCACAGGGAATCATCCTCGGGGTGCAGCACCATGCGGGGGTGGGGCCAATAGGTAATGACCACGCTTTGCCCGTGACTCTGGCGGGTGGTTTCTATGAGCCGGGATAAGATCTTTTGGTGGCCTACGTGCACGCCGTCAAACGTACCTGACGTGACCACCGCATGCGCAAGCGAAGGAAATTGATTAAGCTCCCGGATGACGATCATGTTGACCCAGTTGTTTTTCGCGGAGTTCCTGTAGTTGGGCTAAATTCATGGCGTCTTCCAGGCGGTAGTCCCCAATACGGGTGCGCACCAGTTTAGACAGATACGCGCCGCAGCCTAGTTTCAAGCCAAAATCGCGGGCCAAGCTCCTGATGTACGTGCCCTTAGAACAAACTACCTTGAAATGGACCTGATTGCCTTCAATGCCCATTAAATCAAAAGCTTTGATGGTGATGCGCTTAGACTTGATCTCAGCCTCCTCGCCCCGGCGAGCCAGAGCATAGGCCCGCTCCCCGTTTATCTTTACGGCCGAGTAAATAGGCGGTACTTGGTTAATCTCACCCAGGAAAGATTGGGCGGCCTCCTCCAGCATGGCAGGAGTAAGATGCTCAGTGGGGAAAGTGCTGTCTACCTCGGTTTCTAGGTCAAAGGAAGGGGTGGTGGCGCCAATTGTAAAGGTGCCGGTGTATTCCTTTTCCTGCGCCTGAATCTCTTCTATGCGCTTGGTGAATTTACCGGTGCACATGATCAATAAGCCGCTCGCCAAAGGGTCTAAGGTACCGGCGTGGCCGATTTTCTTGATCTTAAGGGCGAACTTGGTTTTTTTTACCACGTCAAAAGACGTCCAGGTAAGAGGTTTATCTATGAGCAGGATAGCGCCCGCTTCAAAATCATAAGGAGCTTCTTGCATCAGACTATTTTAATTTCAATTCCCAAGCCCAACAACAGAAGAATCACCAAGCCCACCACAATGCGATAGTAGCCAAATAATTTAAAACCGTACTTGGTCAGGAATCCCACAAAAAACCGGATGGCGGCCATGGCCACCAAAAAGGCGACTACGTTGCCAATGGCTAACACTTGCCATTCCTGGGGGGTGATAGAGGAAAGGGCCTTCTCTATTTTAGGGAAGTCCAGCTTCACTACGTCAGAAATCTCCAAGTGCAACAGGTCTTTCAAAACGCTGTAAGTGGCGGCGGCCAGCATGGTGGGTACGGCCATAAAGAAGGAGAATTCAGCTGCCGCCTTGCGGGTCATGTTCTGGGTAAGACCGCCAATAATGGAAGACGCCGACCGGGATACCCCCGGGATCATGGCAATACACTGGAACAAGCCAATAATAAGGGCATTTTTGTAGCTAGGGGTAGTGACCGGATTTTCCTTTTCCTTAAACCACTTGTCTACAAAAATGAGGATAACGCCACCCAACAGAAGGCTAATGGCCACCACCTCCACGCGCTCCAGCATGGCGTCCACGTAGTCTTTCAGCACAAAGCCAATAGCCAGGGCCGGAATCACTGCCACCAGCAGTTTCTGGTAGAAATCAACGGAGTTGATAAAGCGTTTCCAATACAGCACCACCACCGAAAGGATAGCACCAAACTGGATGGTGACCGTAAACATTTTGGTAAACTCAAAGGCACTGATACCCATTAAGCTGGACGCGATGACCATGTGCCCGGTGGAGGAGACCGGGAGAAATTCCGTCAGCCCCTCTATGATAGCGAGGATGATGGCTTGCCAGATACTCATTTAACCGTTTTGTGGGGTTTGGCCAGAATGGCAAAAAATTGGATCAGAAAACCTATCACCAATACAATAGGTCCCAGGGTAAGGCCCAAAAAACCATAGCCGTAAGGCTCCGTATCCAGGGTCATGATAATAAAGCCAATAGCCATGACCAATAAGCCAACCAGCATAATGCGGTAATTGCGCTTGCCGAAGGCAAAGGAAGTGGGGTTCTTGTTTTCCATAAAGGATATTGGTTAATAAAGATCGTCTAAAGAGGAGCGCAGGTATTTCTTGACCGCGCGGTAAGAACTGAAAAATCCCAACACGCCGCCCAGAATCATCAGGGACGCCATGAGAATAAGCAATTGCTGCTCGTCACGCAGGACATACAACTCACTGATTTCATGGTAGGCATAGTGCATGAGGCCATACAGCAGGATTGAGGCCAGAATGCCGCTAACCACCCCCTGGAAGGTGGCCCTGTTCAGGAACGGCCGCTGGATAAAGAAAGAGGTAGCTCCCACCAGCTGCATGCTCCTGATCAGGAACCGCTGCGAGAAAAGGGCCAGCTTAATGGTATTATTGATCAGGATAATCACCACCAACACCAGAATAGCGGCAAACCCGATCAAGACAATGCTTAGCCGTCTCAGGTTCTGGTTGATAGAATCTATGAGGCTTTCCACGTAGTCTACTTCATACACCCCCAGGGTGTTCTGCAGGTCCTGCTTTATTTTCTTGAGTTGGCCCGAGGTTGAAAAGTCGGGGTTGATACGTAGGATAAAGGCATCATGGAGCGGGTTCTCGCCCAGGAAGGTCAGAAAATCCTCACCGCTCTCGTCAATGAACTCTCGGGCGCCTTCCTCTTTTGACAGAAAGCTTACCTGGGGCTCCGTGCCTTCATAGGCGATGTATTCTTTCCGGCCAAGGGTCTTCTTGAGCTTCTCTATTTCCAGGGGGGTAATCTCGCGGTCAAGGTACACCTGCACCTCAATGTTGCGCTTAACCATGTTAGAGAGCTTGTTGGCATGAATGAGCAATAACCCAAAGGAGCCTATCACAAACAGCGCCAGCGTGATGCTGAACATCACCATGGTGTGGGGGTAATTGCCCAGTTTTTTCTTGCGGGTATGTTTAAGCGGTTTTGCTGCCATAAAGAAGTATGCTCGCAAAAATAGTAATTATTTAGAAGAAGAACGGAGAGCCGGCCGTTTTTCGCCTGTTTTCTGGAAAAGAGGCCTAAAACGGCCAGGGAGCAGGACTGCCCCAAAGAAGGATTTTCGCCTATTGAAGCACCTTAGGCGGCACCGGGGTGCGGTCATCGGTGTCAATATTATAATCTGGTTGCTGCCGCTCCAGAGCTCGGCGGGCGCGTTTGCTCAGGTGACGGCGCCGGAACAGTTCCCCAAATTGGTCAAAGTTGGCTTGGTGCAGCACGCTTACCGTTTGGCGGCTGGCGGTGGTATTGGCCTCAAAGTCACGCGGCGTGGTTTCATAAGTGGCGCGTAGCCGAAGCTGCCCGCTTTTGCTCAGGTAATACTCCACAGACCAGTCACCGGCCGCGGTGGAGCGGTTGTTCCCGAAGCGGTTGGTGTTGCTAACGCTGCCCTCGCGGGTCACTTTCAGGCGACCCTCCAAAAAGGTATAGCTCAGACGCAGCTGCACGTCATCCAGCACCTGGTCGCCGTAGCCACTCACCCCAATATCTACCTCCAGGTTGGTGTCAATCTGGGAGAGCCAATAACTGAGCTGGTTAGAGAAAAGCTCGCCCACGCTGCTACCCAAATCTCCTACCAAGCCCACCTGGAACTCGTCCTGCGCCGACAAACGCTTAAAAGCCAGCAGAGAGAAAACCTGCCGGTTCAATTCCTGCTCATCATTTCTTATGTTGTTCAGGTAACGGGTAATCTGGTCTTCCAGCAAGCTGGGGGTATCATTGAACTCAAGGTTCAGCCTGATCTGGGGCGTGGTCAAGGGCCCGTCCAGGTCCATTACCGCCGTTACCGGGTACCGTGACCGGGCTGCCGCGCTCTGGGACTGCTGCTGGCTGAGGGCCAGAATGGGCTCCAGCGACACGCGTTGGGTGTAGGTGGCAGTAATATTAAGCAGTCCCTCAAGCGGGTCTCCGTTCCAGGTGACCGTACCGCCGGGGCGAACGTTGAATTCCTTGTTCACCAGCCCCAGCATGGTAAAGTTGTAGCGGCCCTGCACAATCTCATAGTTGCCGTACATGGCAAACTCCCCGCGGGTGTCAATCTCCATGCGGATGTTGCCCTTGCCGCGGCCCCGAATAATATCACCGGTGCGTTCGTCAAAGATGAGTTCTATGTAGGCGTTCTCGTTCACGTCCAGGTTGAAGTTCAGCCGGATGCCGCTAAGGTCCAGTCCCTTTTTCACCAGGGGAGTGGCAGTGCCCGTGCTGTCCTGTTTGGCGGGGTTTCTGTTCACGAAGGTGACAAAGTTCTGCCGTTCAAGGGTCGTGGAATTGTCCAGGGGAATGGAGATGTTGGTTCTTTCGTCGCTGCGGGCGGTGATGTTCACCTGCAGGTTATCGGTGGCGCCCAAAGCGGTCACCTCTCCGGTGGCGAAGGCAGTCCCATAGTAAAGTGGGTTATCGGCACGGGTGGTGTTCAGGACCATGAAGCGGTTGAACCGGGCGCGCAGGTCCAGCACCATGTTGTCAAAGCCGTCATGGAAAATGCCCCCGTTCAATACCGCCGTGTTGTTGTAGATATCGCGCAAGCGCACGTTCTGGAACGAGATCTCATTCTCACTGAAGTACACGCGGTCCGCGAAGGTGTATTTGGTGTTCAGGTAATTGAAGACAAAGGAACCTTCAGACACCATCACTGATCCTTTCAGGATGGGGCCGCTCAACTTGCCCGTAATACGCACGCGCCCGTCCATGGTGCCGCCCATGTCAGACATGATGGTCTTCAGGAACGGTTCCACCAGTTTCAGTTGAGCGTCATCCATTACGGCCAGCATGTCCAGTTCCTGCTTGCCGCCAGACGGGTTAAAGGTACCGGTAAGTGAGAGCACTTTCTGCTGGTCCCGGCTAATGCCTAGGTCCACGTTCATCCGGCTCTGCCGGTTGTCCCAGGTGGTGGTGCCAGCCACGTTGCCTATGTACTGGGTCCCCACGGTAAAGGAATCAACCGCCAGCTTAGACGAAAGCTGAATGTCATTGTATAGGTCTTTGAGGTACAGTTCCCCGTTGAGCCTGCCGTCCAGCTTTTCGGGTAGCAGCGGGTTCAGGTTCTCCAGCCGGAAATCGGTGAGGCTTACGGTAAGTAAATCCTGGGGGTTAGGGGAGAGGGTACCCGAAATGTTCACGCTCTGCGGCCCGTTGGAAAGGGTAATGTTATTGAAATTGACGGTTTTGCCGCCAAAAACAATGTTATTGTTGGGGGAGATAGTCCAGACCTTGTCCAGGATGTTGATGTTGGAGGGGTTAAAGACCAGGTTCACCTTGTTCAGAGCAAATGCTACGTTCCCACTGATGTTGGCCCGGTTGGAGGTTCCGGACTGCGCAATGTTGCTGGAGAAACTAATGAGGCGCTCGTTCCAGACCCCTTCCACGTACAGTTTCTCGGTGTTGCCGGCGCTGCCCAGTTTCTGGCGCTCAGAGGTGACAATGGCGTTGGCCAATACGTCTGGGCTGTTCCAAAGCTTAGATGACGTCACTTCTATGTTGTTCTTGTAAAACTCATTGTCCTTATAAAGAATGGTGTCTATCTGACTGATGAGGTTCAGTACTGAGGTGGGGCCGTTCCGGAAAGTGCCTTCTACGGTAGAGAAATCTGAGATGGAGACATCTGGCGCAAAGGCATGCAACACCGGGTTAATGTGCCGCAGGTGCACTGACAGGTCTACCTCATAAGAAGAAGGTGGAGTTTTTGGCTTGCGACGGTAGTAGCTGGCAATCTTGGCCGGGTTGTTTTCCAGGTTCAGCAGGTACTCTTCATACAGGGTTTCCAGGTCCTGGAAGAATCTGGAGTACAGGAAGTTTCCGCCGGCCTGCAGGGCCAGGACTTCAGAGCCTATGTGCAGTTCCCTGATTCCGTCATGGAAATGGGACTCCACGGAAAGCGAGTCAATGGCCACTTCTTTGCCGCCATATTGCAAGCGGGTGTTTTTGAAATCGGCTACGCCATAGATCTTGTCCAGGTCAATGCCATTGAAATCCACGTCGGCGGTGGTAGAGAGCACCACGGCTTGCTTGGTTAGGCCCAGGGCCCGCAGGTCGGCGCGCTTTATGTTGGTCTTCAGGTCAAAGATGTGCTGGTTGTTCTGGAGGTTGATGTTACCCGAGGCAGTGAGGTTCAGGTTAGGGTCATTGATCTTGATGTCGCCGTCAAAGGTCTGGCGGCTCAAGTCTGCGTTCACCACAATGTTGCGGAAGTTGTAGTTGTTGAGGTTGATGGAGTTGATGGTGGCATCTGCCTTCAGGTGGGCCGTCTGCAGACTGAAACCGCTGCCCTGCACCCGTCCGTCCAGGGCCACTGATTTAATCACGCTCCGGTCACCCAGCAGCCCGCCCACGTCAAAGCCGCTCGTTTTTAGGTAACCTTTGTAGGAGGACCGATCCGCATTGTTTTTGTCAAACTTCAGGTTAATGTCAGAGACCAGGTTCCCGAGTGGCGTCTTGAAAGACCCGTTGGCCACAAAGTCATTGTAGAAACCGGTGAAATCGCCTTCCAGCCGCACAGTACCGGCTCGGGCAGCCATGGCATAGGCTTTTTGGGGAATTAACTTGCGCAGGTCGCGGGCGTTGATGCTGCTAGGTCCCAGGTGCAGGTCGGTAAAGGTGTTCCTGAAATTGGGCAGGCCCTCGGCGGCAATGTCGCCGGTAATGTGGGTGTATTGCCCGTACCGGATGTCCACGTCCTGGGCCCTGAAGTCCTTTACCTTGCCTTTCACCTTGCCGGAGAGCAGTACCTCCTCATCCCAGTCTTTGAGCACCTCGGCAAACAGCGAGATGTCATCTGAGGTCACGTAGGTGCTGTCAAAGGTAGCCGTCACGTTCATGCTGTCATTGAACTGCGCGAAGTTCCCGAACCGTTCATAATCAAACCGGACGTATTTGGCCAGGTGGCTATTGTTCACCCGCAGGTTCAAATTGTCCCACTCCCAGAAAGTAGGCGCAAAGGTCATGCGCGTGTCAAGGTCCTTCAGGTGCGTGCCCGAGGTTCTGTCTTTGGTGGTCAGGCTGGTGACCAGCACCTGAATGGTGTCGCCCTTCAGGTTTATGTCAGAGAATTTGCCGTTGATCTTCTCCAGGTCCATGTGCTGGTAATCCAGGCCATAGTCTGTGAAGGGCTCATTATAGTCATGATAGGTAAACAGACCGTTCTTCAGAATGATTTGCTCTATCTTGAACTGGAAGGGCTTTTTGGCCTGGGTGGTATCGCTTTTTATGAGGTTGGTAAGGGCCCTGATAAAGGAACTCATGTTAAGCGAGTCCGTGCCTTTGTACTGAATAAGATTAGCCTCTGGGTTGGTGAGGGTAAGGGAGGTAATATCCAGCCGGTTGGGCTGCACCTTGATGTAGGGGAGGGGCACGGTCCAGCCAGAGCGGAACAAGGGGACCTGCGTCCAACCCGTCTCAAAGAGCCTGAAAAACCCAATGTCGGCCTCGGCCTGGCCTACGTAAAAGAGGGTTTTCTGCTTTCGGTCCAGAACGCGTACGCTGTCCAGCACCACCCGTTTAAAGAACTTGACGTCTACAGATTCAATGGTGACCTGATGGTCAATGGTTTCAGAGAGGACGCTGGCCGCTTTTTGGGCCACCTGGGTCTGCACTCCCGGAAAACGCAAGGCAATGGCGAGTCCCCCCACCAGCACTACCACCAAGATAACCAAGCCCAGGATTATTTTTAACAGAGCTTTTGCTATAACTTTGGGGTAGTTTTTCTTTTTTTCTTGCGTCTCTTGGTCTTGCGTTTCCAACGGAATATGAACCCTACGATATTAGCGATTGAATCTTCATGTGATGAAACCTCTGCCTCTGTTATACAAAACGGGCAGGTGCTGTCAAACATTGTAGCCACGCAGGCAATCCATGAGCAATACGGCGGCGTGGTGCCAGAGTTAGCCTCCAGGGCCCACCAGCAAAACATTATTCCCGTAGTGGCCCAGGCCCTGCAAAAAGCAAATATAGCAAAATCTGAGTTGGATGCAGTGGCCTTCACCCGCGGGCCGGGGCTGCTGGGCGCACTGCTGGTAGGCTGCTCTTTTGCCAAGTCCTTTGCGCTGGGCTTGAACCTGCCCCTGATTGAGGTCAACCACATGCAGGCCCACATTCTGGCCCATTTCATTGAAGATCCCAAGCCTAAGTTCCCATTCCTTTGCCTGACCGTTAGCGGCGGCCACACCCAGATAGTTCTTGTACGTGATTTCCTGGACATGGAAGTGCTGGGCCAGACCACCGATGACGCCGTAGGGGAGGCCTTTGACAAGTCGGCCAAACTGCTGGGTCTCCCATACCCGGGCGGGCCCATGCTGGACAAACTGGCCGCCTCCGGAAACCCCGACCGCTTCCAATTTCCCATCGTGAACCTGGACGGCTACGACTATTCCTTCAGTGGCATCAAGACCTCCATCCTGAACTTCGTCAAAAAGAATAGTGCCGCAGAGCCAGACTTCGTGCACCACAATCTTGCCGATATCTGCGCCAGTATCCAGAGTGCCCTGATCCAGACCCTCATGAAAAAGCTGGTGTTAGCGGCCAAAGACCTGGGCATCAAAGAAATTGCCATTGCCGGCGGCGTATCTGCTAACTCCGGCCTGCGCGCGACTCTGCAGGACTACGCCAAACGCCTGGGCTGGAACGTCTATATCCCTGGCTTTGAGTACTGCACTGATAATGCCGCTATGATTGCCATGGCTGCCCACTTTCAATATTTGGCCGGTGATTTTACTGATCAATATGCTAGTCCAGATCCTAGGTTGAAAGTGTAGGAGGAAGAGGGGTTAAGATTTTGATTTTTCGTTTTGGGGCTGTTTTTGAGAAAATGGGCTTGAAACGGATTTGTTGTTAGCCATGACCTTTTGCCGTTGTTGGTGTTCTCACCAATGACTGAGGCTGCTTCTCCATTTGCCATTGAGCTTACTAGGGCGCGGATTTACTTCCGTGCCTATTTGAGGTGACCTGCAGATGTACCCTCCTGTGTAAAGACCCCTATGCGCTCCCCTCAAGGGGAGAATCTGCGTTTAGTAAAGGCAACTGCGTTTTGAGGCTGTCTTTCCAAAAACGTGCTCAAAACATTCTCACTCATTTCCCCCACATTCCCCCGATTCCAGTCTTTACTCCGAGCGCCTCGCTTGTGGCCTTGGAAAAGCTTAACTAAGAGAAGAAGGCAAAGCGGCCGCAAGGGCAGTGCGAGGGGGAAAGACGCGGCCGTGAGCGCTCGGAGGGGAAAGATGAAACAACCAAGCATAAGGACTCTGGCAAGAACAGACACCACGCCAGCAAAAGCCAACTTATAGTACAACCAGCGTAAGCAAAACCCCAACCCCTCCTCTTTTTTGTTGTAAAAAAGAAAGGACCATTGGTAATAAATTCCTTTTCTTTTTCGTAACCCATAAAACCTACTTACATTAACCGCTGCTACGGTGCAAGTGTAAGCCCTGAAGCGGTAGGCCTGTTTTTGGCCTGCCCTAACACCCTAAACCTGTGGTAAAATGCGGAAACCTATCATTCTTATTATCATCCTCATGAGCCTTCTGGAAGCCCAGTGCCAATCAAGTAAAATCAACCGAGATTCCACTATCCAAGACATAGCCAAAAAAACGTTTGACAAACACGAAGACTACAAAGAAGCCAGCCTGAAGAACCGGCGCTTTAAGCACCAGGACATTGTTCCCCTGCTGCAGAAACTGAAAGAGAACCCCCTGTTTGATGTGAAGGTGGTGGGGCAGTCGGTGGAGAAACGGGACATTTACCTGGTGAAGGTGGGCACCGGAAAAACCAAGATCATGCTCTGGTCTCAGATGCACGGCGATGAGTCTACGGCCACCATGGCGCTTTTTGACTTCTTTAATTTCCTGCAGGAAACAGATAAACTGGACCCGGTAAGAAAGCAAATCCTGGAGAACAGCACGCTTTATATTGTGCCTATGCTGAACCCCGACGGGGCCGAGGTATTCACCCGCCGCAATGCGCTGCAAATTGACCTGAACCGCGATGCCATCCGGTTGCAGAGCCCCGAGGCCCGGCTATTAAAGAGTCTGCGCGACAGCTTGAATCCGGAGTTCGGGTTTAACCTCCATGACCAGAGCCGCCTGTATACTGTGGGCACTACCTCCAAGCCTGCCACTATCTCGTTTCTGGCCCCAGCCTTTGACCACGCCCAGACCGTGAATACCGTGCGGGACCGCGCCATGCGCACCATTGTGGGCATGAACGAAGGACTGCAGCAACTTATTCCCGGGCAAGTGGCCAAATACTCAGATGAGCACGAGCCAAGGGCGTTTGGGGATAACATCCAGAAATGGGGCACCAGCGTGATCTTGATTGAGTCGGGTGGCTATCAAAACGACCCTGAGAAGCAGACCATCCGGCAGCTGAACTTTGCCTCAATCATTTCGGCGCTGCATTTAATAGGGGAGCAGGGGTATACCAACTACAAACTGGAAGACTATTTTAAGATTCCGCAGAATGAGCGCTACCTCTATGACTTGGTGGTGCGGCAGGTAAAGTACCGACAGAATGGCATAGACACCTTGCTGGACATCGGGATTATTAGGGATGAAACCAGCGCCCGTACGCCGCAGGGCTTCTTCCACCGGAGTAACGTGCAGGAGATAGGCGACATGAGTGTGTTTTACGGCTATGAGGAAGTGAATGGTCAGGGACTGAACCTGGTGCCCGGGAAAGTGTATGCCACCCCTTTCAAAAATCTGAGCGAGATCACCGCAGACCGGGCGCGCCAACTGCTGCAAGAAGGCTATACCACCGTGCGCCTGGAAACCTCGCCCAGTAACGTGAACCCCGTGGATCTGCCTTTGAACATCATCAGCTCCTCCGCTAAGGTGACGCATGAGCTGGGCATGGGCAAGGGCGCCAACTTCGTGTTGCAGACCCCGGAAGGACAGACCCGGTACGCCATTGTGAACGGTTTTGTCTATGACCTGCAAGGCCCTAAACCGGCGCTCTTCCACGGCCTGGTGCTGTAACTATAAAAAGCCGTTTTAAGCCTGTTTTGGCCAAAACGGACCTAAAACGTACATCCTGACTTACAACAAACCAATAAAAAACAGACTACAGCAATGGACGGAAATGCCATCATTCTCACCGGCGGGTTGCTAGACCAATACCCCGCCAAAACCGCGCACGGCCTCATCAGGGGCACTGAACGCTATAACATAATAGGAGTCATAGATGCAAAGTCGGCAGGGAAAGACGCGGGCGAAGTGGTGGATGGCAAGAACCGCAACATTCCGGTGTACGCAGATTTAGCCGATTTTCTGAAAAACAGCCCCGAAAAGGCACAGTATTGTCTGGTGGGCATCGCCCCGAAGGGCGGGAAACTGCCGGAAGCCATGAAAGCCACCATTGCCGAGGCCATTACCAACGGGATCAATATTGTAAGTGGCCTGCACGAGTACATCAGGGACATGCCTGACCTGGCAGACCTGGCCCGGCAGCATAACGTCCAGATAACCGATGTGCGCAAACCCAAACCCAAAAGCGAGCTGCATTTCTGGACCGGCAAGATCAAAGACATTCCGGCCCCGCGCATTGCCGTATTGGGTACCGATGTACGGATGGGCAAGCGTACTACCACCCGCCTGTTAACCCAGGCCGCTGAAGCGGCGGGCTTTAAGGCGCAAATGATCTTTACCGGCCAAACCGGCTGGATGCAAGGTCGTGGCAAGGGCTTCATCTTGGACTCTACCTACAATGATTTCGTGTCTGGGGAACTGGAATATGCCATCTTATCCAGTTATGAGGAAAGCCAGCCAGATGTTTTCTTTATTGAAGGGCAGGCCGCGCTACGCAACCCCAGCGGTCCCTGCGGATCTGAATATCTGGTGTCTGGGCAGGTGAAATACGTGGTGTTGCAACATGCTCCCGCCCGTGTGTATTTTGATGACAATGAGGAGTTGGGCATTAAGATTCCGCCGGTATCCACTGAGATTCAATTGATAGAATTGTATGGCGCCAAGGTGCTGGCCGTGACCTTGAATACCGCCGGCCTTACCCTGGAACAGGCTCGGGAGTACCAGCGCCAATATGCCGCGGAATTGGGGCTACCGGTAGTGCTTCCGTTAGAAGACGGCGTAGGCCGAATTGTTGACCTGGTCAAAGAAGTTCTGGAAAAGGAAACTACCGCCGTATGAAAATCAAAGAAATCAATGTCTGGAAAGCCAACCTGGAGTTAACCCGTCCCTACACCATCGCCTTTAAAACCGTCTCGGCGGTAGAGAACGTGCTGGTGGAGTTGGTAGCCGAAAACGGCCTGACCGGGATTGGGGCCGGTAATCCCAGCAAGGAAGTGACCGGTGAGGCCTTTTCCTCCACCTGGAAGGCCCTGCAGCCCGAGCACCTGGACTGGCTCAAGGGCCGGGACCTGCGGGAATTCCAGTTGCTCTGCGAGGAGCTGCCTCAGCGTTTCCCGCACAACCCGGCTGCCCGCGCCGCTCTGGACATAGCCCTGCATGACCTATTCGGCAAGTACCTTGATGTGCCGCTGGTTTCCTTCCTGGGCCAGCACATCCAGAAAATGCCTACCTCCATCACCATCGGGATAAAATCGGTGGAGGAGACCCTGGCCGAGGCCGAGGAATACGTGGGCCGCGGGTTCACGCACCTAAAAGTGAAAGTGGGGGAGAGTGTGGAGCAGGACCTGGAACGGCTGGTGAAACTGCGCGAAGCCCACGGGCACCTGGTGACCCTAAGAATTGACGCCAACCAAGGCTGGACCACCTATGACCTGGCCAATTTCTGCACCCGCGCCCAGTCCCTGGATATTGAACTGATTGAGCAGCCGCTGCCGGGCCCCATGGTAGACGATCTGCGGGACCTCCCGGACGCCGTGAAAGATTTAGTTGCTGCCGATGAGTCCTTGCTTTCCCCGGCCGACGCCTTTAGGCTAGCGGCTGAGCCGCGCGCCTGCGGTATCTTCAATATCAAACTCATGAAGTGCGGGGGCGTGCATGCCGGAAGGCAAATTGCCACCATTGCGCAGCAGGCCGGCATAGACCTGATGTGGGGTTGCAATGATGAAAGTATTGTTAGTATCTCAGCAGCCCTGCATGCGGCGTTTTCTTGCTCCAACACCCGCTACATTGACCTGGACGGCAGCCTGGACCTGGCCCGCGACGTGGTTTCCGGTGGGTTTATCCTGGAAAATGGCATCATGCGGCCCAATGGCAGACCTGGGCTGGGCGTGGAGCGGCTATAGTGAGTGAGTGAGTGAGTGAGTGAGTGAGTGAGTGAGTGAGTGGATTTTAAATCCTACTCTCTATACCATCAGTTTGTAGCCGTTTTCTGAAAAGTAGCTTATAAATGACCTCACTAGTAAGCGCACTCATGAGCTGAAAATAAAAAACAGAAATTATCCTTTGTATAAAACCGCAGGTCTCCTTGCCCAGAACTGCGGTTTTTATTTTTTGGCTATGTATCTTTCCGTCAGTTTTGCCCTAAATTAGGGCGAGGAAAAGTACTGGCGCAACCTGTCTTACCCACTCACTCATTCTGTCCATCACACATTCACTCATTCATCTCGCATGGTTTTAAATTATTTGTGGGCGGCGTTTTTCATCATCGCCTTCTGCATCGCGCTCTTCAAGCTTATTGTTTTTCAGGATGTTGAGATTTTCCAGAAGCTGGTAGCCAGTACCTTTGACAATGCCAAAACCGGGTTTGAGATTTCCCTGGGCCTTACCGGGGTGATGACCCTGTGGCTGGGCTTGATGAAAGTAGGGGAGCGGGGCGGTATCATTGCGCTGTTCGCCAAAGCGGTAGGACCATTCTTTAACCGCCTGTTCCCTGAGATCCCTAAGAACCACCCGGTGTTCGGCTCTATCTTGATGAACTTTTCGGCCAACATGCTGGGCCTTGACAATGCCGCCACGCCGTTGGGTCTAAAGGCCATGAAGGAAATGCAGGAACTGAACCCAGACAAGGAGACGGCCTCCAACGCGCAGATCATGTTTTTGGTGCTCAACGCCTCCGGCCTTACCATTATCCCTATCAGCATCATGGTATTCCGGGCCCAAATGGGCGCCGCCGACCCCTCAGATATTTTCATCCCAATATTGCTGGCTACGTTTTTCTCTACCTTAGCCGGTCTCATTTCAGTGGCCCTGTACCAGCGCATCAACTTATTTGACAAAGTGGTGGTGTTATACCTGGGGACTCTCATCCTGTTGATTGGCCTTCTGATCTATTACTTCTCTACTATCTCCCAGGAGCAGATTGGCACCATTTCCACGGTGGCCAGTAACGTGATCCTTTTCACCATCATTGTTTCTTTTATCGGCTTGGCCTTGATCAGGAAAGTGAATGTATATGAGGCGTTTATTGAAGGAGCCAAGGAAGGCTTCTCGGTGGCCATTACCATTATCCCGTACCTGGTGGCTATTCTGGTGGCTGTTGGCGTTTTCAGGGTGTCTGGGGCCCTGGATTTAATTGTAGGCGGAATAGGCCAGCTGTTCGCCTGGATGGGAATGAACACTGACTTTGTACCAGCCTTGCCCGTAGCTTTCATGAAGCCATTAAGCGGAAGCGGCGCGCGGGGCCTCATGGTGGAAGCCATGCAGACCTACGGTGCCGATTCCTTTGTGGCCCGGGTGGCCTCCACCATTCAGGGTTCTACAGAGACTACCTTCTATATTCTGGCGGTTTACTTCGGGTCTGTGGGCGTCCGCAAAACCCGCTACGCCCTGGTATGCGGCCTTATCGCAGACTTGTTTGGGGTAATTGCCGCTATTTGCCTGGCCTATCTCTTCTTCCACTAAACCGTTTCGGGCCTGTTTTTGGAAAAACGGCCTTAAAACGCAAAAGCAGAAAAGGCTCCCTATTGCGGGAGTCTTTTCTGCTTTAAAAGCATTCCTGTCTTACTGTTTAATCCTGATCCAGAGGGTGCGCAGTACGTTCAGGTTGTTTTGGTTCAGGACCTCTGTCTCCACCCTAACATTGGTGCCTACTGGGGCCTGCGGCACGGTGTAAGAGACAATCAGGGTATCGGTGCGGTCCTGCTTGGAATAGGCGGGTACGTAGGGGTAGGTCTGTACTTTGGTGCGGGCACCGGTGCCTACCGTTTGGTACACGTTTATTTCCTTCACCGGAGACTCAGAGAAGAACTGTAGCTCGTACCTGATCTGGGTGCCCGCGGTGTACTGGCTGGTGCTGGCATTGTTGGCGGTAGAGATAAGGGTGTTGGTGGCCAGGTCCCGAAGGTCATTGGCGCTCACCGGGGCACTTCCCACGCCGGAGGGGGTGGTGTTGTCCTTGATGAAGTCTGGTTCATCATAGCAGGCGGTTAAGGAGAAATTCCCCAGCGCCAGAAGGCAGGTATAGAAGGCTATTTTTTTCATCTTGGTTTCTGTTAAAGCGATTATAAATCCCACCACATTTTCTCTGCCAGACCCTTGGCCACTTTAGCCACCTCATCTGAGTTACGGGCCACTTCGGTCTCTGGGTAGAGCACCCTTCTTATGAATTGGCCGCCCAGTGCCGGGTTGTGGTTTACCGGCAGCGCCATTCCCGGGTAGATCTGTGGGGAGTAATCATAGCGGCGCACATCTACCCAGGCTTCGGGGTTAAGGTACAGCGCGATGAGTTTCTCTTTCATGATCAGGCCCAGGGTGAGGTTGGCGGCGCCCACGGCAACCTGAGGGTTGGCCAGGTAGGCGGTGATATCACCCGCGGCCACACCCAGTTTTTCCATGTGGGCCCTTATTCCGGCCAGGTAAGCGGCGTAGGCTTCTGGGGTGCTTCCGGTGGAGGTGCGGGTGCCGCCGTTGGCTATAAAGCGGGCTTCGGCCTCAATGAATTTCATTTCACTGTAAGTGACCATTAGCATGGGAGAGGCCGGTTTGGCGTAAAAGGTCTTGGCAGTTATATTGGTGTTACCCCCTAAGCCTTCGCCGTTTCTATTGCCTGCATATGGACCGGTGCTGGTGCCTCGGTCTGCCATGAACGGAAGCCTGGGGTCTACCAGTCCGGCATAGGTATTCCCGTTCATCAGGTTAATTAGGGTGGCAGAGGGCGATACAATAAAGTTACCGGTGGTAGTACCAATGGCGATGTTGCGGTTCCAGGGGTTCAGGTTCTTGTCATTGAAGGTCACCTGCATATCATCTGCGTTGGAGGTGAAGGCCTTGGCCACAAACCCAAGGGCGGTGGTGGCGGCAGCTGCTCCTTGTTTCTCTACCAGGTGAATGGCATAGCGGGCTTTCAAGGCATTGGCCGCCTTTATCCAGTTAGGTATGTTACCGTTATAGATGAGATCATCGGCCGTCGGCCTTACCTTAGATTCAGGTTGCTGCAGGTTAGCCAGCGCCTCATCCAGCAGTCTGTTAATGGTGGCATAGATCTGTTCCTGGGAGTCAAAGGCAGGGGTCAGGTCTGCCGGGCCCTGGAAGGCCTGGGAAAAAGGAACATCGCCCCAGGTATCGGTGAGCATGCCCAGGTTAAGCGCCTGCAATATTTTGGCTATGCCGGCATAGTGTAATGAGCCTTCGCTTGTCGCCTGGTTCACTAGGAAGTTGGCGTTGTTGAGGTTGTTCAGGTAAATGGTGTTCCAGGCCGAGTTCACGCGCACGTCAATGTGCCGGTCAGCGATCTGGGGCCCCGAGGTATAGGCGGCCAGTTGCTGGGCAAACAAGCTGGTATACAATCCCAGGAAGTAGTGGGCGTCTGCGGTGGAGACAATGATGGGCGAAAGAAGCGCATCTGAGCTGACGGCCGTGGCGCGGTTAGGGTCATCGTTCACATTCAGGAAGGAGTCACAGCCGCCCAGGGGCAGCAGGCTCATCAACCCTATGGCTATATATTTTCTGGTTATTGGTAGCATGGTCAGGTTGAATTAAAGAGTTACGTTTAAACCGAAGGTGAAACTTCTTACCGCCGGTATGCCATAGCCGGTATAGCCCAGGGCATTGCTGCCAGAGCCGTAGGTAGGGGTCTCCGGGTCAAAGCCTTCAAAGGGAGTAATCAGGAACAGATTGTTGCCGGTCACGCTCAGCCGCACCGATTTAAAGGGGGTTTTGCCGGTCAGGCTGGAAGGCAGGGTGTACGCCAACTGCGCGTTTCTGAGCCGCACCCAGGAGGCATCCTGTAACAACACATCTGAGGCATCATTAAAGCTGTTACCATTGCGGTAAAAGGTTTCATCCAGCACCACGGGAATAGTGTTCGGCTCGCCGCTGGCATTCACGCCTTTGAAGATAATCTGCTGGTAACGGTTTTCGGTCCTGATGTCAATCCCGTTCCTGATCCGGTTACGCATACTTACGTCATACACATCGCCGCCCTGCCTTATATCAATCAACGCCGAAAGGCTTAGCCCTTTGTAGGTAATGGTGTTGGTAATACCTCCTTGCCAGTCTGGGAGGGCATTGCCTACTTTAACATAGGGGATGGTTGAGGTAGTGGGCAGCCCGTTAGCCCCCAGCGGGGAAAGGGTAGGCAAGCCGTTGGCGCCAATGATGAGCCGGCCCTGGCTGTCACGCTGGAACGGACGGCCGTAAAGGTCGCCGGCAGAGCCTCCTACAACCAGTTTGTTCATGATCCGGTCATCCTGGAAAATGATCTCGGGCACGGCTGGGGTAATGGAGATCACTTCGCTTTCATTGGTAGACCAGTTCAGCACTACCTCCCAGGTGAAATTCTCTGACCGGAGCGGGGTGCCGGAGACCAACAGTTCCACCCCTGTGTTCTGGATTTCCCCGGCGTTTGTCACGTAATTGACGATCCCTGAGGTTACGCTGGTAGGCACTGGAATGATCTGGTCCTTACTGTTGGCTTTGTAATAAGTGGCATCCAGGGTCAGGCGGCTCTGGAAGAAGTGTAGCTCTGTCCCGAACTCTATGGAAGTGGTTTTCTCTGGCTTCAGGTTTGGGTCACCCACCGTAGTACTGGCCACAAACCCGTTCCGGTTGCCAAAAGGAAAGCCAGTGGCCGATCCGAAGTAGGTTCCCACCTGGTACGGGCGGGTGTCTTTCCCTACCTGGGCCCAGGAGGCCCGCACTTTCCCGAAATTGAAGTAGATGTTTTCTGATAACCCCATTACCTCAGAGAACACAAAACTGGTGCTTATGGAGGGGTAAAAGAAGGAGCGGTTCTTCACGGGCAGGGTAGAGGTCCAGTCATTACGGCCGGTCACATTTAAAAACAGCATGTTGCGGTAATCTACCTTGGCGTCAAAGAACGCACCAATAAGCCGGCGCTGGCCAATATCATTGCTGGTGAAGATATTGGAGGTGTTGGAGATATGGAAGAACTGCGGAATAGTGAAACGCTCCCCGCGGGTATTGAGAATATCCGTGAACTGGCTTTCCACGCTGTTGCCCAGCATGAAAGAGGCATGGAAATCATCTGAGAAATTGTGCTCAGCGGTTAAGAACGCATTAGAGGTGACCTCGCGGTAGTTTACCCGCTCCTCAATAATGAAACCGCCGGTGCCCGCGGCAATGTCCAGCGTGGGGGCTCCCTGGAATATAGGGCCCGGTACCAGCCGGTTGCGGTTGTCACTGTACACGTCGGCCCCAATCTTGTAGTTGAACCGTAGCCAGTCAGTGAAGTTATAGTTGAATCCCACGTTGCCTATAATACGATTCACGTCATCTTTAAGTGTGCTGTTCTCTGCCAGGTATCTTGGGTTGTCAATCACGCCCGGGGCGTACACCTTCATGGTGTTGTCGGGGTTGAGGTAGTCATTCACATCAAAAGAAGTGGTGTGGTAATTGAGCGCCGACATGATTCCCTTGTCCCCCGAGGCGGCCTTGTTGCCCCCGGACTGGCTGTAGCTGATGGTACCGGTGACGGCAAACTTCTCTGAGAAATTGACGTTTCCGCCCAGTTTTACCGTGGTGCGGGACCAATCTGAGTTAGGCACAATGCCTTCCTGGTTAAATTGCGAGGCAGAGGCATGGAAGGTGGCTTTCTCGTTGCCGCCGGAAACGCTGAGGTTGTTGTCAAACCGTTTGCCCGTCTGGAAGAAATCTGAGAAGTTATCATAGATGGGGTCATCTGTGACGGGCGGCCCAAAGGTCTGGAACCGGTTGGGGGCGCCGCTGGAGGTGTAGCGCAGCCGGCCGCCCAGGCCTTCGCGGTACTTGGTCTGGTAGTTAGGCGTCTTGTTGATGTTGTCTATCCCGAAGTTGGAGCTGAAGGTAACGGCCGTAGAACCGGCTCGCCCTTTTTTGGTAGTGATGATGATGGCCCCGTTGGCTGCCCGCAGGCCATAGAGCGCGGTGGCCGCGGCCCCTTTCAGCACCGTCATGCTTTCCACGTCATCTGGGTTAATGTCGGCGGCCCGGTTGGTGAAGGCAAACTGCTCGGCGCTGTTCACGGCGTTGGACCCGGCGCTGGGTAACTGGTTTCCGGAAATGGTCTCGTTACTGATGGGAATACCGTCAATCACAAAGAGGGGCTGGTTGTTGGCCGAAGGAGAAAGGGAGTTGATACCCCTGATCTGGATGCGGGAACCTGCCCCCGGGCTTCCCCCGGTACCCAATACCTGCACCCCGGCCACCCGGCCCTGAATGGAGTTCACCACGTTGGGGTTCTGGGTTTGGGCAATTTCGGCGGCACCTACCTCCTGCACCGAATAGCCCAGGGTTCTTTTCTCCTGCTCGCGGCCGAAGGCGGTCACAACCACTTCCTTCAACTGCTGCACGTCTGGCTGCAGACGTATTTCAATGCTGGTTCTTGCGTTAATGGCTACTTCCTGGGCCGTGAACCCAATAAAGGAAACCACCAGGGTGGTGGCAGAGGCCGGCACAGACAAGGCGTAATTGCCGCTTACATCGGTGGTGGTACCTACGGTAGAGCCTTTCACCACCACACTGGCCCCAATCACGGGCATGCCGTCTGAGGCCGACAATACCCTGCCCGAGATCTGCCGATCCTGGGCTGCTAGGTCTCCTATGTAGCAAAAGGCTAGAAAGAGGGTTAGCATCGTGTAAAGTTTTTTCATATTCAGTTTGTTTGGTTAGAAGGTAAGGGAATGATAAAGGCGTAAGAGGCGCAAGTCTTGGAATTGCCCTTCTTGGCAATGGTACTTTGTGGAATGAGTTTCCGGGGGAGGTTTCTTTAAAATATAGCCTGATTGTTATATTTAACCAGATATACTAAAGTGATACGAAGGATGAAGAATTTAGGAAATGAAAAAGAGGCTTTTGTTCTCTATTTTGTAACCTTATTTGCAGAATTACAGTCGGGTGGCTCTTATCTGTCAGCGCTTTGCTTCAGGTAGGTAAAATAAGATTCGTTTCTCACCATTGTTTTTGGCCGGGGAGGGAAGTAAACCAAAGGAAAATCAAATTATAAAACCGGATAAGAATTAAGGTCAACAGCACCTCATGCCCCATGTCAGAAAGCTATCTATATAACCCCCAACTACCCATTATCAAACCAGGTTGGCAAGGAAACCCAATGCGTAAGGGAAGATTCCTGAACGAGTTTAAAGAGGCCAACCATTCTATGTGGCTGGCCTTGAAATGGCAGCTGACCAGAAACCCGCAGCGGGAAGAGAAAAAGAAGGACCAATGGGTGCCTGCGGTCCATGACCCCAGGGAGTTTCTGCAAAGCGGGCAAGACGGGTTGGTCTGGCTGGGCCATGCCACGTTCTTTTTACGCATGGGCGGCGTCACCTTCCTAACCGATCCTTTGTTCTACGGCGTGTCCTTGCTGAAAAGGAAAGTGCCTTTTCCAGTGAACCCTCAGGATTTACCGCCGATTGATTATGTTCTGCTTTCGCACGGGCACTTTGACCATTGTGACAAGCCTAGCCTGAAAGCCTTGCGGGAGCACCACACTTTTGAGGTTTTGACTTCTTTGAACATGAGCGGACTCATTCAGCCCTGGCTACCTCAGACGCCTTTGCAGGAAGCCGGTTGGTACCAGCAATTCCAACTACCCGCCCTAGCGCCCCAGGTGTATTTTTTGCCGGCCTACCATTGGCACAAAAGGGGAATAACAGACAATGACCGAATCCTTTGGGGCAGTTTTATGCTGCGGACCCCGCAGAAGACCTTGTACTTCGGCGCCGACTCCGGGTACCAGCCGCATTTTAGTGAGATTCAGACAGTTTTCCCGGAAATTGATGTCTGTCTGCTGGGGGTAGGGGCTTATAAACCATCCTTTATCATGCAAGCCAGCCATACCAGCCCAGACGAAGCGGTGCAGGCCTTCAAAGATTTGCGGGGTAAGACCTTGGTGCCCATGCACTACGGCACATTTGATTTATCTGATGAGCCAGCCGGCGAACCTTTCCGGAGGTTGAAAGAATTGGAAGCCTTGGGCGAAATCCCGGGTAAATTGGCCATGAAGGGAATAGGGGAGGCCCTTTATTTTTAGTGGGGTAAGAGTTTTTTACCAAAAGCGCCTCTTCTATTTTGAGGCTGTTTTTCATAAAACAGCCTCAAAATAGCTTGCAAAGGTTTTTTTGACAAAACAGGATGGGCCGGTTTTACGACTGTTTTCCTGAAAATGGCCTCATAACAGCTTTTGAAATACATGAATTTGCCAGAGGGAAGGTGCTCCTATTAAGTGGTTTCGGGCCAGTGCCAACATGCTAGGGGTATCCGTCTGCCTCTCATTCCCGTATTTAAAGGTGTTGAAACTTTAAATTCTACTGATATGGCAAATGAAACCAATAAAAACCGCGACGATAGAAAAGAAAAAGTAGACAAACCCACTTCTGACGAGTCCACTAAAACCCCAACCGGAAAAGCACCGCTCTATGGAGATTACTCCAATGAAGACGAGGAGACCGACGATATTCCCGGCTCGGTTACCAGAGGCGGTGGCCGCAGAGGCAACATCAGCACCGAAGACGGAGGTACTGTCTCTGGAAGCTCTTCCGGAAGCCACTAATACTTTTCTTTTATAATAGAAACGAGAAGCCCCGCCTGTACTACAGGCGGGGCTTCTCGTTTCTTAACGCTACCAAGGTTTGTCATAGGTGCATTTGAAGGAACTCAGGTCAGGTACGTGGCGGCGCTTGCGTTTCAACTCCAGATCATAAACCACCTGGCCCAGGTCGCGCAAGAACGGGAACCCGATGGAATCATACTCATACTTGCCGTCATTGTAGATCTGGTCTTCGTTCACGTGCACCGTAGCGCTGAGCAGAAACTCCACCTTGTTATCAAAATCCACCACGTAGGCATTGTCCGTGAGGTACCCAAACGACTGCCCAATCTTGTTGAAGATCCTGATGTTGGCGGGTATCCTTTCCTTGCGGGTTGGTCCTCCAAAGAGCAGGTACTTCACAAAGGAGTCTGGATACTCCTCTTCTTTATAGGCTGGGTAAGCCGTTTCCCGGGGCAATTGAGACAGGTATTGGTAAAGGAAACGGTAATCCTCGGGGGAAAGGGCAAAGCGGTTTTTAGCCGGCACCGACTCCGGGAACAATACGGCCCTGAGCATTAACTGCTGGTCTTCCAGGGCGAAGGTGTTGGAATAGGCGAAATCGCGCGGCTCCATGACCAGTTTATCATCATTGGTATAATTGCCAATGCCTTTAAGAATAGGGGTGGAGTTCTTGTAGTTCTTGGTGCTCTTCACTAGCCCTTGCTGGTAAATTACGTTTCCGTTCTGCAGAAAGCGCATGGGGTTGGTGTACTGGTCCAACTCAAACGGCAGGAAAGTGGCCAATCTGATAGGTAACCTAATGCTGGCATAGCCTTTGGCTTTCAGGCCTTCGTTTAGAGGTTCCTGCCCCAGAAACTCATACAGGCGGTTGTAGGCGTCGTTGTCTGAGGTGACCAGAATTTTCTTGATGTAGTGGGCAATGGACGGGAAGCCGCTGGCCGAGGCAGAGTCCTGGTGCACGCTGGTCTGGCCCTGCCAAGCGCTGTCGGTGAGCATGGTGGTTTCCTTGCTGAGCCCGGGAATCTGCAGGGTATTGAGTTTTTCCAGGGCCATGAGCGTGGCGGGAAGCTTCACGGTGCTGGCCGGGTTAAAGTAGTGCGCCGGGTTTACCTGGTAGCGGTAGGTTTTAAAGGAGGGTTTGTTGTGCTTGTCCCGGTCAATCTGGGTGTATAGAATCTGAATCTCATACTTTTCGGGGTGTTCCAATAGCTTCCCGAATTTTTCTGGGTGCTGCCGGAGGAGCTTTTCCAGGAGTTTGTCGGTTTTGGTTTGGGCGGAGGCTACCATCTGGCTTACAAGTAGAAAGAGCAGAAAGACGAAGCTGGTTTTCATGGCAAGGTAAATTGTTTGGGCGAACCGGCTTGAAATTGCGTATAAAATTCTAAACTTCACCCCGCCTTTGGGCAGATTCTAGCCATTTTTCCCCGCCATTGCCTGCATGCAGAACCCTTTCAAGCCAAAAGACACCAAAGTCTATCAGAAAACCGTAACAGGCCAGGATCTGGCGCGTTTTGAAACAGGGGTGGTGCATGAGGTCTGCTCCACCTTCTCCCTGGCGCAGGCCATGGAATGGGCCGGCAGGCTGTTTGTGCTCGAAATGAAAGAGGAGGACGAAGAGGGATAGGTACCATGCTGCACATTGACCACCTGGGCCCGGCCTTTCCGGGGGAAACCTTACGGGTAGAGGCCCAGTTCAGGGAGCTCCACGGCAACAGCTTTGTCTGTGATATTAAAGTAACCGTGGGCGATAGGCTGGTGGCCACCGGACAAACCGGGCAGAAGATTTTGAAAAAAGAGAAGATCCACCGACTTTTGACGAACAGTAGAAACTAAATGGCGAAGAATAAGGACAAAGACAGGCTGCAGAAAACGGTGAACATTTCTAACCGGCGAGCCTCGTATGAATATCAGTTTCTATCAAAATACACCGCCGGCATCATGCTGCGCGGCACCGAGATCAAATCTATCAGGGAAGGGAACGTGAACCTGTCAGACGGCTACTGCGTCTTCAATGGGAATGAACTGTTCCTGCTTCAGGTTACCATCTCCAAATACACTGAAGGTACCCACTACAACCACGAACCCACCCGGGAGCGCAAGCTTCTCCTGAACAAGCGCGAGCTCAAGCAACTGAAGGACGGGGCCCAGGAACAAGGCGTGACCATTATCCCCACCCGGCTCTTCATCTCAGACCGGGGTTTTGCTAAAGTAGACATCGCCCTGGCTAAGGGCAAGAAACTCTTTGACAAGCGCGAAGACATCAAGGAGCGTGACGTAAAACGCGAGATGGCCCGCGAACGCTTTTAGCGGTTCACCGCTAAAAGCTTTAATTAAGAATTAGGAATTAACAATTAAGAATTGAATTACCTTCTCTTGTGTTCCTGATTCCATCTTTAGTTAAACCCCAATTCTTAATTCCTAATTTTTAATTAATAAGTGAACTTCGGGATCTGTAAATTGAGTCTGGTGCCCGTGCGCCGGGAGCCCTCTGATAGAAGCGAACAAACCACGCAGCTTATCTTTGGCGAGTGTTATGAGGTGCTGCAGACCCAGGAGAAGTGGTTGCAGGTCCGGAACGGCGCCGACGGGTACGAGGGCTGGATTGACTACAAACAGCATTTCCCGGTTACCGAAGCCTATTTTCAGGAGTGGAATGTGGGCACGCACCCCCGGTCCATGGATATTCTCCAGACGGTAAGCGGTACCACGGCCGTTACGCCCATTGGCATTGGGAGCCTATTGCCTTTCTTTGACGGGATCAACATACGGGTAGGGGAGGACAAAATGCTCTATAACGGCCGCGCCACCAACCCTTCCATGCCGTACCGCGAGAATTTCCTGCAGAAGATTGCCCTGCAGTTTCTGCGGGCGCCTTACGTGTGGGGCGGCAAATCCATTTTCGGGATTGACTGCTCAGGGTTTGTGCAGCAAGTTTACGGCCTGTGCGGCCACCAGCTCTTGCGGGACGCCTACCAGCAGGTGGTACATGGCCAGGAAGTTCATTTTGTGGCCCAGGCCCGCCCCGGCGATGTGGCTTTCTTTGACAATGAGGAAGGCCGTATTGTGCACGTGGGCATTGTGCTGGAAGACCAGAAAATCATACATGCCTCCGGCGAGGTACGCATAGACCAGCTGGACCACTACGGCATCTACAACCGGGACCTGAAGCGCTACTCCCACAAACTGCGCATCATCAAACGTATTCTTTAAGCCTTATTCCTGAAACACTATCGCCTGTAAATCAGTTAGAAGTACCATTGTAAGAGAATTTTATTTATCTTACAGGAGCAACTATTTAGCAGGAATAGTATGAACGGGAAAGTGCTTTTACTCAATCAAGATTACACCGCCATTGCCACGTGCAGCCTTAACAAAGCCTTTGTCTTGCTGTACCTGCAGAAGGCCGAACTGATCGCGCAGGACCAGGTGCATCACCTGCGCACCGTCAACGCGGTATATCCCTGGCCGGTGGTCATTAAACTACAGCATTACGTGCGCGTACCCTATAAAGGCATTTCCCTTACCCGGCAGAACATCATGCGCCGGGATGGTAACCGGTGCCAATACTGCGGCTCCTCCAGAAACCTCACCTTGGACCATCTGGTACCCAGGTCCCGCGGCGGCGAAAGTTCCTGGTATAACCTCACCACCGCCTGCGCCCGTTGCAACTCCCACAAAGGCGACCGCACTCCAGAGGAAGTCTCTATGAAGCTATTCCGGAAACCATTTAAACCATCCCTTATTTCTTTCCTGCGCGAAAGCATAGAAGACCTCAACCACGCCTGGATGCCGTTCCTAGCCGAACGGGCCCGGGCTTAACCCTTTACGTAACCTACCAACATGACTAAATTAATTGCCGTCGCCTTTCTGGTGACCTTAGGCTTTGCCACCTCTGCCCAAGCGCAGGAAAGAATGCTCCCCGTTCAGAAGGCCGCTGTCCAGTATAAAAGCACGCAGGAACCTGCCAAAAGTAAGCCCTATATAGTGGTGTTGGTGGGAAAGAAGTCCTATCCTGTGCCCGCAGATTCCTTAAATAGCATTGATCCAAACTCCATTAAAAGTGTCAATGTGCTAAAAGATAAAAGCGCGACCAGCCTCTACGGGGAAAAAGGAAAAAACGGGGTGGTGCAGATTCAGCTAAAGGCAGAAGCTGAGGAGAATTTCATGAAGAACAGAGAAAGCGGTAGTACCAAAGGCAAATAAATACTGGTCTCAGGGCTACTGAATAAAAAGCTTGATTGGTTAAAAGGCGTTTTGGGCCTGTTTTTTCTAAAACAGGCCCAAAACGCCTTTCCTATTTCTAGTTTTCTAAGGAAGCTGTTCAGTATTTCTCCTTTGTTTTTAGCGCAAGCGTTCACTTATGCACACGCGTTTTTGAGCCATTTTCCTGAAAACAGCCCCAAAGCATTTCAGACTGCTCTTAGACTTAAGCCTTAATGCTCAGGACTCAGAACTGGTTCAAGGTTAAATCTCCTGAGAATTAAGGATTTTATGGGAAAGTTTAGTACTTTTGCGGCGCCTTCAAGGTGAAGGCATCTGTGGGATTACCCGCAGATACGTTAAAATAAAGCACCGTTAGCTAAGTGACTCTGTGGCTAGGGGTTATAAAAGGTGAGTCAGCATAGTAATATGGCAAATGTAGATGATTTTAACTGGGACCAATTTGAGTCTCAGGGTTTCGGTGGAAGCTACTCTGCTGCGCAGAGAGCGGAAATGGAACAAATGTATGCCGACACCCTGAACACTGTTCAGGAAGAGGAAGTGATTAAAGGTACCGTTGTTGGTATCACAGATCGCGACGTTATCCTTAACATCGGGTTTAAATCTGATGGTCTGGTGCCGGTATCAGAATTCCGTGACATGCCGGATCTGAAAATCGGTGATGAGGTAGAGGTTTTCATTGAAGACCAGGAAGACCCTAACGGTCAGTTGATCCTGTCTAGAAAGAAAGCTAAAATCGTTAAAGCTTGGGAAAGAATTTACAGCGCGCTTGAGAACGACACTGTTCTTGAAGGTGTTGTGAAGCGCCGTACCAAAGGTGGTCTGATCACTGACCTTTATGGTGTAGAGGCCTTCTTGCCAGGTTCACAAATTGACGTGAAACCAATCCGCGACTTCGACATCTATGTTGGTCGTAAGATGGAAGTGAAAGTGGTGAAAATCAACGCCGCTTTTGATAACGTAGTAGTATCGCACAAAGTCCTGATCGAGAAAGATCTGGAGCAGCAGCGCGCCGCCATCCTGAACAACCTGGAAAAAGGTCAGGTTCTGGAAGGTGTGATCAAAAACATGACCAACTTCGGTGTGTTCATCGACCTTGGTGGTGTAGACGGTCTGTTGCACATCACGGATATTTCATGGGGACGCATCAACCACCCGCAAGAGGTGTTGGAGCTAGACCAGAAAGTAAACGTGGTAGTTCTGGACTTCGACGACGACAAGAAGCGTATTTCTTTGGGTATGAAGCAATTGACTGCTCACCCTTGGGATGCCCTGCCAGCCGAAGTAGAAGTTGGCTCACGTGTAAAAGGCAAGATTGTAAACGTAGCCGATTACGGTGCGTTCTTAGAATTGATGCCAGGCGTAGAAGGTTTGATCCACGTGTCAGAAATGTCATGGTCTCAGCACCTGCGCAACCCACAAGACTTCATCAAACAAGGTGATGAAATTGAGGCGGTTGTGTTGACTATGGACCGTAACGACCGCAAAATGTCTCTGGGCATTAAGCAGTTGTCTGAAGATCCTTGGACCAAGCAAGATGTATTGACTAAGTATGCCGTAGGTACCAAACACACTGGTGTTGTGCGTAACCTGACAAACTTTGGTCTGTTCATTGAGCTGGAAGAAGGCGTAGACGGTCTGGTACACGTATCTGACCTGTCCTGGACCAAGAAAATCAAGCACCCATCTGAGTTCGTGAAAGTTGGTGACAACTTAGACGTAGTAGTTCTGGAACTTGATGCTTCTGCCCGTCGTCTGGCCTTAGGCCACAAACAACTGGAAGAAAACCCTTGGGATACTTTCGCGTCTGTATTCACCGTTGGTTCTACCCACAAAGCAACTGTGTTAGAGAAATCTGACCGTGGTGCCACGTTGGAGCTGCCTTACGGTATTGAAGGATTCGCGTTCCCTAAAGGCTTAGCCAAAGAAGACGGTACTGCCGTTGAAGCTGGTGAGCAATTAGATTTCAAAGTAACTGAGTTCTCTAAAGATGACCGTAAGATCATCTTGTCTCACACTGCCGTTCACACTGCCCAGCCAGAGGACGCCAAGCGTAAGAAATTTGAGAAGAAGGAAACACCAGCCGCCGGTTCTGCCAAAGCTGCTGCTCCTGCTGCCCCTAAGAAAGACGAGGTTCGTTCTACCTTAGGTGACTTAGATGCGCTGTCTGCGTTGAAAGACCAGATGATGGAAAACGAGAAAGAAGCCGGTGAGAAGAAGTTAGCTGCCGCGGCTCAGGCCCGCACTACTAAACCAGCCGATGCTGAATCTACTGAAGCAGAATCTACTGAAACTGCCGAATAATTTTGGGTAGGTAACTACCTGTCTATAAGGGAGCCCCTGTTTTACAGGGGCTCTTTTTTTGTGCCTGGGGTAAAAAAAGTGCCCTCAGATTGTGCCAGCATTAAAAGATGTGTATATTTGCACTCCCAATCACGGTAACGTGGCCGAGTGGCTAGGCAGAGCTCTGCAAAAGCTCGTACAGCGGTTCGAATCCGCTCGTTACCTCACAGAAGGACAAGAACCCGCTTAGATTTATTTCTAAAGCGGGTTTTTTGTTTTCTGGCCGGGAAACATATGGTAAACAATTTTACCGCTTCCTCCCCATCTATTTCTTCCTTCTTTCTGTCTTACTGGCACTTGGGTTTTCAAGTGAAAAGCCGCTTTTAGTAGTTGCCGCAACCCGGCTCTGTGGTATACTACATATATAGGCTTTGGCTAATCTTTTGAGGATATTTTTCGTAACCTAACCATCTGTTATCAATGTCATGGAAGGAGGGAAGGCTCTTACGGCTGGGTTAACAATTTCTTAAAAAAAGCCTGCGCTACGGGCGTGGCACGTTAATCTAAAGAAGAGGTTTAAATGAGTTTAAAGACAGCAAGCGCGTGAAAGTTTCTGAACAAGAGAAGAAGCCCAGGCAATCTATTGAGTATAAACTCCCCAATGGAACGGTGATAGCCATAGGAGGGAAAGAAAACAAAGGAGAGAGCCCAGAGGAAGAGGAAGACCAAGGACGAAACATCAATTTTGAGAAGACCGAGATTCTGGAGCGCTTTCTCCAGGAGCTTCAGGGTAAAAATCCACTTATAGTCGTAATCCCCACCGCTTCCACTCAGCCAAAGAAAGCCGGGAAAACCTATGTAGACGTATTCAAAAAACTGAAGGCCAACCACGTGGAGATCCTGGACATCCGTTCTCGGGAAGATTCCTGCAACCCCAAGTTCCTTAAGGTCATAGAGAAAGCGGCGGGGATTATGTTCACCGGTGGCGACCAATTGCGGCTTACCTCCATCTTCGGTGGCACCGAGATCATGCGTCTGATAAAGGAACGGTATTTCAATGAAAAATTGGTAGTGGCCGGCACCAGTGCCGGGGCCGCCGCCATGTCTACCCAAATGATCTACCAGGGCAAGAATGACGCAGGTTTTATCAAAGGCTCCGTAAGTATCACTGCGGGCCTGGAGTTGCTGAATGACGTAGCCATTGACACGCATTTCATCTCGCGGGGCCGTATTGTGCGTATGTTACAGATGATTGCCACCAACCCTACATTCATTGGCATTGGCCTGGAGGAAGATACGGGCGTGGTAGTGAAGAAAGGCCGTGAGATGGAAGTGGTAGGCAGTGGGTTGGTGACGGTGGTAGACGGAAGGTGCATCACCAACACCAATATTTACGAAGTAAAAGAAGGGGTACCCGTAACCATAAGAGACATGACCGTACATCTGCTGGGTAAAGGAGATACTTATACCATTGAAGTTTTTTAAAAACAAATTTAAACTATTCACTCCCCTGGGAGTGAAGCTCTTTTATGAAAATCGCTGAGATACGCATTATGCGTGGACCAAATTACTGGTCTGTGAAACACCCTAAAATTGTAGTGCTCAAACTGGACATGGAGGAACATGCCGGGGTCCTTACTACCCAGATCCCGGAGTTTGGCACACGGTTGCTGAAAATGTTCCCGGGAATGGCAGAGCACCGGAGCACCGAAGGGCATGAAGGAGGCTATATGAAGCGGGTTCAGGAAATAGGGGTGCCTCTGAGCAATGTGTTGGAGCATGTGGCCCTTGAACTGCAAACTCTGGGCGGTATGAATTCCGGTTTCGGCCGAAATTATCACGCCCCCCAGCCAGGATTTGAATATGTAGTCTTCTCTTACCAGGAAGAAAAAGCCGGCGAGTATGCCGCCCACGCCGCCCTTCGTGCCGTTCTGGCGTTGGCCAAAAATGAGCCTTATGATATCTCCCCAGATATAGAGAAACTGCATGAGATACGGGAAGACGAGCACCTGGGGCCGAGTACTTACTCCATTGTCTCAGAAGCGGTGGCCCGGGGCATCCCTTACATACGGTTAAACAAGAACTCCCTTATCCAGCTGGGCTACGGCGTGAACCAGAAGCGAATTCAGGCGACCATGACCTGCCGGACCGCTTCTTTTGCGGTAGAGATAGCCGGAGATAAAAACGCCACCAAGGAAATGCTTTATGAAGCGGGCGTTCCTGTCCCTAAAGGGGATATTGTCTATGACCTGGCGGAACTGAAGCAGGCGGTTAAAGATTTAGGCTATCCTATTGTCACCAAACCTCTGGACGGCAACCATGGCAAAGGTGCGGGTATCAACATCAAAACCTGGGAAGAGGCCGTAACGGGCTTTGAAATGGCCCGCAAATATTCTGATGCCGTGATTGTGGAGCAGTTCATTGAAGGGTTTGATTTCCGGCTGCTGGTGGTTAACAAAAAGTTTGTAGCCGCCGCCAAGCGCACACCGGCCATGGTGGTAGGCGATGGCACTTCTACGGTGCAGCAACTTATTGATAAGGTTAACAGTGACCCACGCCGGGGGGTGGGCCATGAGAAGGTGCTTACCAAAATTACCCTGGACAATGACACCAACGGAATCCTGGTCAAAAAAGGATATACCCTGGAGACCGTACCCGCAGCCGGCGAAGAACTTTACCTCAAAAGCACCGCCAATCTTTCTACCGGCGGTACTGCCACAGATGTTACCGATCTTATTGACCCCTACAACGTGCTCATGGCCGAGCGGATTGCCGGCACCATTGGCCTGGACATCTGTGGTATAGACGTGGTCACCTCAGATATTGCCATTCCTTTACAGGAGGCCCGGGGTGCGGTGATTGAGGTGAACGCGGCCCCCGGTTTCAGGATGCATACGTCCCCCACTGATGGCTTGCCCCGGAACGTGGCCGAGCCCGTGATAGACATGCTTTTCCCGGGCCAGTGCCCATCCCGTATTCCAATCATTGCCATTACCGGTACCAACGGCAAAACCACCACTACCCGCCTTATTGCCCATATGGTGAAATCTAAAGGCTATCAAGTAGGCTTTACCACCACAGACGGCATCTATATTCAGGATAAGTTACTGGAGAAAGGTGACACCACAGGGTCTAAAAGTGCGGAATTTGTGCTGCGCGACCCTACCGTGAATTTTGCCGTGCTGGAGTGCGCCCGCGGGGGCATGTTGCGCTCTGGACTGGGCTTTGAGCAATGTGACATTGGCATTGTGACCAACGTTGCCGAAGACCACATGGGGCTTCGCGACATCTATACCTTAGAAGACATGGCCCGCGTGAAGGCGGTGGTACCCAAGAGCGTGAGTAAAAACGGCTATGCCATCCTGAACGCCGATGATGACAACGTGTTTGCTATGGCTACTGATGTGGAGTCTAAGGTTGCCTTTTTCAGTATGGATGAGAACAACCCGCGCATTTTAAAGCACGTGGCCCAGGGAGGCCTGGCGGCGGTGTTTGAGAACGGTTTCATTTCCATCTTCAAGAACACCTATAAAATACGCGTAGACCGCGTGGCGGATATTCCGCTCACGTTTGGGGGAAGGGCCAGGTTCAATATTGAGAACGTGCTGGCGGCCACGCTGGCGGGCTATATTTCCCAATTTGAGATCTCAGAGATCAAAACCGCTTTGCGCACCTTCTTGCCCTCGGCCTCCAAGACGCCCGGCCGTATGAACCTCTTCAAATTCCCTACCTTTGAGGTGCTGGTTGATTATGCGCACAACCCTGCGGGCATGAAAGGCATTGCCGAATTCCTGCAGAATGTGGATGCCCGCAAGCACGTGGGAGTAGTGGCAGGAGTAGGGGACCGCCGCGATGAGGATATCTTTGAGTTAGGCAAACTGGCCGCCAAGATGTTTGATGAGGTCATCATTAGAACGGACAAGGACCTGCGGGGCCGGTCAGCTGATGAGATCAACAACATTGTGATTGAGGGCATTATGCACGTAGACCCGGCCAAGCCCGTGAAGGTGATTCAGCAGGAGATGATTGCCATAGCCTATGCCCTGGAGCATGCAGAGAAGAACTCGTTTATCACCATTTTCTCAGAAGACATACCTGAGGCCATTAAGCTCATTGAGAACTTCAAGGTGATCCAGGACCGTAGGGTCATGCTGGATTAGTGAGTGAGTGAGTGAGTGAGTGAGTGAGTGCAAAACAAAAGAGCCCCGAAACATTTCTGTTTCGGGGCTCTTTTTATGAAAACGTGCTTAAAACAGATTATTTAAGCGTGAAAGAGGTAGTGCCTATCAGGTAGCCTTCGGTGTAAAGTTCTACGGTGTGCTTGCCGGTTTTAAAAGGGGCGCCTTTAGAGTAGATAAAAGTTACCTGCTGGTTCGTGTTATCAAAGACGATGTCACGCTTGGCGGTGTAAAACTGCTCTTTCCCTTCATACTCAAACGTGCCTGACCCGGTGGCCAAGTTGTAGAGGGCAGACCCGTCTGGCTCAATCAGGCGCATGAGAATCTCTTTGTTCTCTTTAGCGGCCACTTCATTCTTGCCTAGCTTGAACGTCAGTTTGATTTTGTCTACGCGCTTGGCTTTGTATTCTTCCTCGTCGTCGGTTTTCTCTTTGCCGCGGTCATTCAAGATACTCACGGCTAGGTTCTGGGCTTCCAGCTTGGAGGCCAGCGCCACTTTCTCAGAAAGGGCCGTATTGTTGGTGGCAAGCGAAACAATAGAGTCAGAGAGCTTGTTCTGGGTGGTTTTCAAGCCTTTCACCTCCGTGAACAGTTCCTCGTTATCCGTTTGCAGTTTGGCTACTTCCTCGTCTTTCTTCTGCAGGGCCATCTCCAGGTTCTGCGCCCTTAACTGGAAACGCTTCTGGTCTGCCACCGTGAACGAGCTGTTTCTGAAGGCCCTCAACTGGGCAAGGTCACTGTTAATGGCAGCAATCCTGGACTCCAGGGAGTCATTGGTAAGGCCCATAGACTTCAACTCGGCGCTCTGGCGCTCAAAGTCTGCCTTAAGGGTCTCATATACTTTGATCTGGTTTTCCAGCTCGGTGCTTTTCACCTTAATGATTTCCTTCTGCTCCTCATTCTCCTGGGTCTTCTGCTGCTGCATATAAATCAGGATGCCGTTAATGCTGAGCAAAACAATGATCAGGCCTACAACTAGTAATTTACGGTTGCTATCCTTCTCGGGGGTTCGGTTGCTTTCCTTCTCAAGTGTATCGTTCGCCATAGCGGGTTCTGGGATGGGTTTAATGGATTTTAGGCTCTACCTATTCTTACAAAAATACGCTTCTCAGAATCCTTTGCAAATTATGGGTTAAAATACTTACTTCAGCCCATGAGCCAGGAAGCCATTCTAGATCAACAGTACTGGGAGCAGCGCTACCGCCAGCAGCAAACCGGCTGGGACGTCGGCGCCATCACGCCGCCCCTAAAAGCCTACGTGGATCAGTTACCCACCAAAGACCTCAAGATCCTGATCCCGGGCGGGGGCAACGGGTACGAGGCCGAATACCTGCACCAGCAGGGTTTCACGCAGGTCTATCTGCTGGACATTGCAGCGGCCCCGCTCCAGAACTTCAGGGAACGCGTCCCCACTTTTCCGGCGGAGCACCTGTTGCAGGAGGATTTCTACACCCTTTCTCAGTCCTCTTTTGACTTGGTTATAGAGCAGACATTCTTTTGCGCCCTGCCCCGGTCTTTGCGCGGCGCCTACGCCCGGCAGATGTTTGAGATCCTGAAACCCGCCGGGAAGCTGGCCGGGGTCTTGTTTTCGGAGGAGTTCACCGCGCCCGGTCCGCCCTTTGGCGGAAGGTCAGCCGAGTACCAGGCCTATTTTGAACCCTATTTCAAATTCCTGCACTTTGAGCCCTGCTACAATTCAGTAAAGCCCCGCCAGGGGAAAGAACTGTTCATAGAGCTGGAAAGACGGGAGCGGCCTCAGTTTATCGCGTAAGATTATGTACTTTTGGCCGCGGGTAATCTGTAAGCCATACTTGCTCATTTTCTCCTTTTCGGGGAAAGCTGTTTTAAGAGTGTTTTCTTGAAAACGGCCCCAAAACAGAGGAACAAGTAGATTAGGCCAATAATCGGTCCTTACAACAATTGATTTCCTGCGTACAAAATACCATCCAGAGAGATACTAAACAGTAAAAGAATATGATCATTACCATCCCAAACCTACAGCATACGTCCTCCGGGAATTTCTTTCTCATGGCAGGTCCCTGCGCCATTGAAGGCGAAGAAATGGCCATGGAGATTGCCGAGCAACTGGTCCAGATCTCTGACCGTCTGCAGATTCCTTTGATCTTCAAGGGTTCTTACCGCAAGGCCAACCGTTCCAGAAGAGACTCGTTTACGGGCATAGGCGATGAGAAGGCCCTGCGTATTCTGGAGAAAGTGGGTAAGACCTTCAATATCCCCACCGTCACCGACATCCATGAAACCCATGAGGCCGCCATGGCCGCCGAGTTTGTAGACGTACTCCAAATTCCCGCGTTCCTGTGCCGCCAGACAGACCTATTGATTGCCGCCGCCGAGACCGGCAAGGTGGTGAATATTAAAAAGGGGCAGTTTCTGTCTGGCGAGTCTATGCGGTTTGCCGTGGAGAAAGTAAAGGAATCTGGCAATGGCAATGTCATCCTCACGGACCGGGGCAACTCCTTCGGGTATTCAGACCTGGTGGTGGATTTTAGGAACATCACCATCATGCGCGAGAACCAGGTGCCGGTGGTCATGGACGTAACCCACTCCCTTCAGCAGCCCAACCAGTCCTCAGGCGTGACCGGGGGCCGGCCTGCCTTGATTGAGACCATTGCCAAAGCAGCCATCGCCGTGGGCGCCGACGGGTTGTTTCTTGAGACGCACCCAGACCCTATGTCGGCCCGTTCAGACGGTGCCAACATGTTGCCGCTGGCGCAGCTGGAAAGCCTTATGCGCCGCCTGATCAGGATTAGAGAAGCCATCCAGTTTGAATAATAAAGCGTTTCGGGCCTGTTTTACCAAAAACAGGCCCGAAACGCTTTTATAAAAAGTAAAGGCTAGAAACGCAGCGTGAAATGCTGCTTGGGTTGGTTTGTTCTAAAGAAGACCAGCCCCATATAGAACAAGTCTACTGTGAGCAGCACCCGCGGGTGCTGCTTTATTTTTTGCCAGGCCTGCGCCATCTCACTGGACCAGTAAATATCATCAAAGATAAAAACGCTGCCTTCATGTGCTTTGGAGAGGCATTCCTCAAAATACCGCAGGGTAGGCTCATAGCGGTGGTTACCGTCAAAGAACACAAAATCCACCTTGTCCAGTTTCTGCAGGGTCTGGGAAAGGGTCTGGTCCAGGTTACCTTCCACTATCTTTATTTGGGCCAAGCCCAGAGCGTCCAGGTTTTTACGGGCTTGGGCGGCAATGGCGGGGCAGCCTTCAAAGGTGTAGAAGTCAGCAGATTGGCGGGCCAGGCCCAGGTAGGCGCTGGTGAGGCCCAAGGAAGTACCCAACTCCAGCATGGTGGCCGGCTGAAAATGGTTGGCCAGCCTGAATAGCAACTGACCTAAACGGGCGGATTTGGCCGCCGTGATGGCAATGTCGGCTACCTTCCGCTTGCGGGTAGCGCCCACGTGAGAACCGGCCCCAAAGTCCGTGACCTCCAGCACGGTCTGGTCCTGCAGGAGCTGTTGGCGCAAGCCCTCCACGGCGTCATAAGCCGGAAAATGACCTTTGTGGTGGATGATGTGGCAATAAAGATTGAAGACGAAAGGGGAGTGCAAACCATGCGCATTCCCTGAACGCCACCAGAAGGAGGCGTACCTGTAGATCATTGCGGCGTGCTGCAAAGCCAGAAACGGGATTAGTTAAGTTTATACGGGATTATGAGGGTGAACTCGGGAATAGTGACCTGGAACTGCTTGCCGTCTACCAGACGCTCCATCAAGTATGTACCGGCCATTTTGCCAATGCTGGTTTTGAGGTTACAGCCGGAGACGTATTGGTGGCTTTCGCCGGGCTCCAGCACGGGCTGCTGGCCTACTACGCCTTCGCCTTCCACCTCGCGCACCTCATTGTTAGAATCAAAGATATGCCAGTGGCGGCGTAATAACTTTACCGTAAATTCGCTGTTATTCTCAATGGTGATCTTGTACGCGAAGACAAAGTGCTGCTGGGCCGGACTGGAATAGTCAGGGAGGTAATTTGTCGTGACGTTGACAGTGACTCCTTGGGTGGTTTTCGTATCCATGCGTGCCTTAATTTTGTATAATAGGAACAGGCTATCTGGCAGATAAGTTTAGCCAGCCGGATTCTTCCATAAAAATACGGTAAAAACCTTAAAAAAGTATCCCCTCTATGCAGGTAAAAATTGAAAGTAGCTGGCAAAAGGTGCTGGAAGACGAATTTCAAAAGCCTTACTTTAAAGATTTAATTGAGTTTGTAAAGTCTGAATACGCCAACACCGAGGTGTACCCGCCCGGTAAACGCATTTTCCACGCCTTTGAGGAATGTCCCTTTGACAAGGTGCGCGTAGTCATTCTGGGCCAGGACCCCTATCACGGCCAGGGGCAGGCCAACGGCCTGGCTTTCTCGGTAGCCGAAGGCATGCGCTCTCCTCCTTCCTTGCTTAACATATTTAAGGAGATAGAGTCTGACTTGGGCAAACCCATCCCTAAAACTGGAAACTTGGAACGCTGGGCCGAGCAGGGGGTACTGCTGTTGAACGCTACCCTTACTGTAAGGGCCCACCAGGCGGGTTCTCACCAGAAGAAAGGGTGGGAGGAGTTCACCGATGCCGTCATCAAGAAAGTATCTGACCTGAAAGAAAATGTGGTGTTTATGCTCTGGGGCGCCTACGCCCAGAAGAAGGGCCTCATCATTGACGAGAAAAAGCACCTGGTCCTTAAAGCGGCCCACCCGTCTCCCTTCGCCGCCGATAAAGGCTTCTTCGGGTCCAAGCACTTCAGCAAAGCCAACGCTTACCTTAAAGCCCACGGCCAGCCTGAGATTGACTGGTAACGGTAGGTTTCCGTTTTGGGCCTGTTTTTCTTTAAACAGGCCCAAAACGCATTTAGCGCAAAGCCTCTGGCAGAGAGACAAACCGGTAGCCTCTTTTCTCCAATTCCGTCAACAAGGTGTCAAGCTTAAAGTAGAATTTATCGGTGCGTCGCGGGTCGGTGCCCAGGTGCAGCAGGAGCAGGAAGCCATTCAGCCCTTGTGGGTCTTTTTGCTCCCAGTCCATAATAGAGTCCAGAATCACCTGGCTGGAGCGGTATTGTTTGCCCAGGCTGGGGTAAGTGTAATCTGCGTGGGAGAGGGTGCCTAGGGTGTAGTTCAGGAGCGTTAGGCCCAACTCTTTGGTCCAGTCGGCTATCTGCTGATTATACCATTCATAGGGCGGCAGATAGAAAGGCGCCTCTTGCTCGGTTATGCCAAACCGCTCCATCTCTACGTAGTTGGCAAACAAATCTACCGTGAACTGGCCTTTGGTCACCAGCAACGAGTCCCGCTTTTGCCAATCGGTGTAGAGCAGGTGCTTGTCTGAGTGCGCGCCCAGGTAATGGCCGTCCTGCTTCAAGCCTTTAATGACCGGCGCAAAGGCCGGGTTGCGGTAAAAGTCGCCGGTGAGGAAGAAGGCGGCCTTGACGCGGTGCTTCCGGAGTGCCTGTCTGATAGGCTCATAACCATCGGCAAACTCGTGGCCGGTAAAGACCAGGGTCAGGCGCTTCTGGGCCGTATCTCCCCTGATAATGGCCCCCAGGTGGGCACTTACTTTTTTCCGGGACCTCCTGCCTTTCCTTTGCCCTCCATCTGGTGCGCCGATAACAGGTAACTCAAGCTGGCAGTACCGTCCATGGTGGGCTCATTGGTAGAATAATCGCCGTTGTCATCATGGTACACCACCAGGTCAGCCTGGAAAGGGGCGAATTCATCTCCATTGATCAGCCGCAGGTACTGCAGGTTCTTGAAGATGCTGCCATAGACCGGCCCGTCCACCAAGCCCCCGTCTAACCGGTACCGCTGCAGCACGGTAAGCGAGGAGTGAGGGTCTTTGGGGTACACCCCGTTTTCCGGCAAGCCGATGACCATGCTGGTGCCCCAGGGGTTCGCCCCGAACAACCAGTCCCGCAGCGAGGCCTCCAATTCACTGAACCGGTTGTCCTTGGTCAGTTGCCGGTACAACATGGCCTGGGTGGCCAGCCCGGTGACCAAATTATTGGAGCACCAGATATAGGGCACGCCCATCAAGAAGGCATTTCCCTGCCCCCGTTTTTGTACCGCCTCCAGGCCTTGCCGCAAGTTAGCAATGAACTCCTGCCTGATCTTGGCATCCTGCGAAGCTCCTAAATAATAATGCCCCACGTTAATGAATGGGTACCACTGGTAATGGCGGGCGGTATCTTTCCCCAGCCAAGGCGTTAAGGGTTCCTGCCGGCCAAACTCCGCGGCCTGCTGCAGTAAATCGGGTTTACCCGTAAGTTGGTGAAGCTGCACCGCGGCCAGTTCCATGTCATCTACCCAGTTGTCTTCCTCATAGAAATAGGGCGCCTTGCCGGGGGCGGTCTGGTTTACGCCAGGGCGGGCCAGGCCAAAGGCATATGCCTGCTGCGCCTTTTCCTCTAGCTGCCGGGCATAAGCCGGGTCTACTTTGCCCAGCACCTGCGCGCCCAGCCCGAAAGCAGAAGCGAATTTGCCCGCCGTGGAAGCCACCCCGGTAGAGCGGTTCTTGTTTTTGAAGGATCCCTGCGGTTTTCCGGTGACCACGTACACCGGCCGGCCCAGGCCGGGGCCTTTGCCGTAGTCTACCAGGTCTTTGTTGGGCAGGCGGTACCCGGCGTGGTCCCGGTCATCGGCTATCTGGTTAAACATGAGGTCCTTAGAAGGGTACATTTTCAGGAGCCAGTCCAGGCCCCATTTGGCCTCATCCAGCACATCGGGTATCCCGTTTTGGCCCAGCAAGCCGTTAGCCAGAAACGCATCACCAAAAGCTCCTGGGTTCTGCTGGTAGGCAAAGAGCAGCTGGAATGTGGCGTTGGCCGAGGTGGTCACATATTGCAGGTAATCACTGGCATCATGCCATCCGCCGGTGGCGTCAACTTGCGTAGAATCCAGGGCCGGATTGGGGTGGAACACCACAAAGCCGTCTTTGGTGTGGCAGGAGTCCTTAAGAAAAGGGTTGAAGCCGCAACGTTGCTGGCGCATGTACCGCAATACAAAATCCGCTGATTGGTCATACACCTGCGTACCGATGGTAAAGTCAGGGGAGCGGGTGCCGTTGGCTTTGAGGTAATAGGAGCCAGGTTTGGCAAAGGCCGAAAAGTCTAACCTATAGGTGTGGGTAAACGCCGAATAGGCGCCAAAGGCTTTCACTTTTTTGCTTTTGTGTACCACTTTGCCCGTGCGGGCATCATGCAGGCTAAACGAGGAAACTGCCTGAACTTTCTTGGCGGCCAGCACCGCCACTTTGGTAGCCGAGGGCAGGTAGCCCAGTTGGTTGATCCTGATCCAGGCATCTTCAGCCGCCGCGGCAGACTGACAATAGGCCGGGGAATTCACCCAAATGGCCAGGGCCAACAAAAAGGAAAGGAAGGTGCGCATAGCAAGACCGGTTTAGAGGTTAGTAAGTTAGCCTTTATCCTGAAGGAGAAAAATACCCTTAAAGCAGAATTGCCGGCGTGGGCCGGCGATTCTGCTTTAAGAAAGAAGTCCTGTTTTGAGCCCGTTTTTTAAAAAACAGCTCCAAAACAGCGAGGACTATTCTATGCCTTTAAAAATACGGTTCCACCTGATCTTGTTAAACAAGGTCTCGTTCGGGTCCGCTGACATCCAGATCATCACTGCTTTGCCTACAATGTGGTCTGCGGGTACAAAGCCCCAGTACCTGGAGTCTTCTGAATTATGGCGGTTATCGCCCATCATCCAGTAGTAGTTCTGCTTGAAGGTGTATTGCTTGATCTCCTTGCCGTCAATCAGAATCTTGTCATCGCTTACCTCCACCTTGTCATGGCCCTCGTACTTCCGGATAACCATCTCATAGAAAGGAATGGTCTGGGCATTGATGTCAACGGTCATGCCTTCCTTCGGGATCACGAACGGACCAAAGTTATCCTTGTTGTAGGGGTACATAGAGGGCTTGAACGGAAAAATATCAGCCCGTATAGAGCCAATGCTGTCTTTATACAACACCACTTCCTTAATGAAGTCATAGGTCTTCAACTTCGCGGCCGTGGCCGGCGTGGTGTTGATGATATAGGCCTCGCCGCCGTAGGCAGGCTGCACATCTGTAATGTCGTTTTCCTTGAAGAACTTAGGGTTAATGGGCGTGTTGGCCAGAATGCCGTAGGCGTACTGCACTCTATCGGGCTCAGGTACCAATTTGTCATTGATGTATACCCGCATGTCCTTCATTTGAATTTTATCTCCCGCAATGCCTATGCAGCGTTTAATGTAGTTCATTCTAAGGTCGGTGGGGTGACCCGTGTCTGCGGGCCAGTTGAACACCACCACGTCATTGTTCTTCACGGAGCTGAAGCCCGGCAGACGGTATGACTTGAGTTGGATGGCGTCTGAGTAGGAGGGGATGTTGGTGCCCCAGATGGTCTGGTGGGTAAGCGGGACCTGCAATGGGGTGATAGGCGTGCGCGGGCCGTAGTGCAGTTTGCTTACGAACAGGTAATCTCCTACCAGCAAAGATTTCTCCATAGAGGGAGTTGGAATGGTGTAGGCCTCAAAGGTGGCCCACCTGATAAGGGTGGCAGCTACAACGGCAAAAAGAATGGCGTCTCCCCATTCCCTGAAAAAGCCTTTCTTCTTTTTAGGCTTGGTCTCTTTCTTGGTCCAAAAACGGATACTCATGTACTGAGGGTTAGAGTTGTAGCAGATCGGTCATCCCATAAATACCCTGGCGGCCTGGCAACCATTCGGCGGCCAGAAGGGCACCGGAGGCAAAACCTTCGCGGGTGTGGGCAACATGGTGCAGTTCAAAGGTATCATTTTCTGAGGTGTATTTCACAATATGCGTACCCACCACTTCGCCTTCGCGTTCAGAAACAATGCCCAGTAAATCTGGCTCAGAGCTGGTGTCATTGATCCAGCCCTGTTTTTCAGGGTAGTTCTTTAAAATGCCATCGGCAATGGTAAGGGCCGTGCCGCTGGGTTTGTCCAGTTTGTGCACGTGGTGAATTTCCTTTACCTCTACCGCATACTCTGGGTACTGCCGCATTTTATTGGCAATGTACTCATTAAAGTGAAAGAATAGGTTTACCCCCACGCTAAAGTTAGAGGCATAGAAAAGGGTGCCTTGCAGCTCCTGACATTTCCCCTTTACCTGGCCCAGGTGCTCCAGCCAGCCCGTTGTGCCTACCACTACCGGTATCTTTTTCTCAAAACAGGTAAGGATATTGCCTACTGCCGCGTCTGGGCTGGTGAACTCAATGGCAACGTCTACCTGGTCTGCGGTGTAAGAGGCTAGCTTGTCTGCATCATGCACCGTGAGGGCACCCACAATTTCATGGCCTTTGGCCACTGCCAGCCGCTCAATGGTTTGACCCATTTTGCCGTACCCAATGAGAAGAATGCGCATAGTTTTATTTAAGGGTAAGATGAATGCGGAGACCTCCTGCATAGGAAGAGGTACCGGTAAGTGGGTTCAGGGCAGGGGAGAAATGCAGGGAAAGGTCGTCACTTACGTCAAAGGCCTTGAGGTGGGCATCTACGTGGGCTTCCAGCACCTGCAGGCCCCAGGCCAGCACGGCCAGGATAATGTCCAGGTCACGGTACTTCCGGAAGAAGTCTCTGGAGGAGCGCAGGTTGCGGCTTCCCTGGTCATTGGCGCGGTTTAAACCATAGATATTGTCCTCAGCGTATTTGTCTACGGTGCCGGGGTCACCATCAAACCTTACGCGCAGCGCCTGGGCATAGTCCTGATACTTGCGGTTGTTGTCATAAATGAAGTACCCGATCACGCCCCCGGTGGCGTACACCAAAGGAATTTTCCAATAGCTTTTATTGTAGGCCTGGCCTAAGCCGGGCACCACCGCCGAGTAGAAGGCGGCCTTGGCGGGGCGGCTCCAGTGACTGAATCCTTTTTGGGCGGTATCTGCTACAGCCGGGGTGGCTACCTTCACCGAGTCTGGGCCAGTAGTTACTACTTGCGCCAAGCCTTGCGGGGCATAAGCCATGAAAAGGAATAGACAGAAAGAAAGAGCCGCCAACAGCCGCATGTTACGCGTAGTTTAAGATTTCCAGAATTCGGTTCAGTTCATCTACCGAGACAAAGGGGATTTTGATTTCGCCTTTGCCTTCAGCCGACGCCTTGACGTGAATACGGGTGCCAAAGTAAGAGGATAGCCTTGATTCTACCCGCTTCACTTCATTCTCAAACGGATGCAAATCTAATTTGGTCTGCGGGTCTGGTTTTTTGTTGGCCAGGTTCAGGTTACGCACCAGTTCCTCCACCTTGCGCACAGACAGTTCCTCGTTCACAATCTTGCGGTAGACTTCCAGCTGCTTTTCCACGTCATCAATGTTGATGATGGCGCGGGCGTGGCCCATGGAAATAAGGTTGTCCCGGATCCCGATTTGGATGTCTGGCGGCAATTTCAATAACCGCAGGTAATTGGTCACCGTTGTGCGCTTCTTGCCAACACGGTCGCCCAGTTCTTCCTGCTTAAGGTTACACTCAGACAGCAGGCGCTGGTAGCTAAGGGCAATCTCTATGGCGTTGAGGTTTTCCCGCTGAATGTTCTCAATCAGGGCCATTTCCAGCATTTGCTGGTCATCGGCTTTTCTGATGTAGGCAGGAATGGTGTCTAGCCCGGCCAGTTTGGCGGCCTGGTAGCGGCGCTCCCCAGAGATCAGCTGATACGTCTCAGCGTTCAGCTGACGGACCGTAATGGGCTGGATGATTCCCTGGATGCGGATAGATTCAGCCAATTCTTCCAGGGCCACTTGGTCAAAGTGGGTACGCGGCTGGAAGGGGTTGGTCTCAATCTGGGTTAAAGCTATATCTGCGATGGTATTAGCAACGTTAAGATTAGTTGGAGTTGATTCTGGTTTGCGGTCATAACTGCCCGCAATAAGCGCATTCAGGCCTCTTCCAAGGCCGCCTTGTTTTTTCTTGGCTGAATTATCAGACATGTACTTTTCCTCTTCTAAAAAATATTACTGGGCAACCGCTACGCCGTTCTTCTCCACAATCTCACGGGCAAGGTTAAGGTAGCTGATGGCCCCTTTACTTTCGGCGTCATGCAAAATGGCGGGAATCCCGAAGCTGGGCGACTCACTCAGTTTCACGTTACGCGGGATAATGGTATCAAACACCATTTGCTGGAAGTGCATTTTCACTTCCTCCACCACCTGGTTAGACAGGCGCAGGCGCACGTCATACATGGTGAGCAGCAGGCCTTCAATCTCCAGGTCAGGGTTCAGGCGGGACTGAATGATCTTGATGGTGTTCAACAGCTTGCCTAAGCCTTCCAGGGCGAAGTACTCGCACTGCACCGGAATGATGACAGAGTCTGCGGCGGTTAAAGAGTTCACGGTGATAAGACCCAGGGAAGGAGAGCAGTCTATGATGATGAAATCATACTTCTCCTTCAGGGGCACCAGCACCTGCTTCATCTTGTCCTCGCGGTTAGGCAGGTTGATCATCTCTACCTCGGCTCCCACCAGGTCTATGTGGGAGGGGATAAGGTCCAGAAAATCAATGGGCGAGGAAAGGATGATCTCCTCCACGTTGATCCCGTCTACCATGCACTCATAGATGCTGTTTTCAATGTCTTTGGGGTCAAACCCTATGCCAGAGGTGGCGTTGGCCTGCGGGTCAGCATCTACCAGCAGGGTCTTGAATTCTAAAGCGGCTAAGCTGGCTGCCAGGTTAATGGCCGACGTGGTTTTTCCCACGCCGCCTTTCTGGTTGGCAACGGCAATTATTTTTCCCATTATACAGGTTACAGTTCTAAAGTTTGACCAATCTCCATCAAAATCAACTCCTTCTGCTGACGCCGGGCTAGTTCCAGCGCCTCCACATGATCAATTTCTATGTACGGGAAGGTGTCATAGTGCATCCCGATTATTTTCTTCACATTCACGTAATTGGCGGCGATCAGGGCGTCTTCCACGTCCATGGTGAAATTGTCACCTATGGGGAGCAAGGCAAAATCCAGGTGGTACCGCTCCCCCAGTAGTTTCATGTCCATGTGCAGGGCGGTGTCTCCGGCGTAGTAGAAAGACTTCTCGGCGCTCTCTACCACAAAGCCCGCGGCGGTCCCGGCATAGGTGCCGTCTGGCAAAGAGCTGGAATGGATGGCGTTCACCATCTTCAGGGTTCCGAAGGGAAAGTGCACCTTGCCCCCAATGTTCATGGGGTGTACCTTCTCAATGCCTTTGTTCTGGTACCAGCTCACAATCTCAAACGTGGCTACCAGGGTAGCACCGGTTTTCTTGAGCAGGTGCTCTGCGTCTGCCACGTGGTCTGCGTGCCCGTGGGAGAGCAGGATGTAGTCACAATCTATAGAATCAATGTCTATCTCAGAGGCCAGGGGATTGGGGGTGATAAAAGGGTCAAAGAGAACTTTGGTACCCCCCAGGTCCATGAGAAAACAAGACTGTCCGTAATAAGTAATTTCCATCTGTTATAAGCAAAAGAAAGCGTTTAACCATGAAATATAGCAGAAGCTACTGCAAAGATACGGTAATTTAGAGAGACTTGTAAGCCTGACTTATTAACACTTAGCGGTTATTTATCCCCATTTTTGCCCCTGGTTCAGGCTTGCCCATTGGTTGAGCAAATATGGTTTATCTACTTGATAGCTATCTTTTTAGCAGAAACGTTGAAAGTACCGTGGCCAAACGTTATCTATCGGAAGAAATGTCGGGTTTTGGCTTTCTCTCCTGTTAAACGACGGGCCGCTAAGCCTAGTACAATCACCTTTAATTTACCTCTGGAAAGAGCCGGATTGCCTGCCGTTTGCAGCTTTGGTTCTCTGGTTGAAAGTTCGTTTTGAGCCTGTTTTCCGGAAAACAGGCTCAAAACGGAAGATTGGTTTACAGAATAAAAATGCCTTGTAAGTAGCTTGCTAAGGGTTCAGAAAGAAGGATAGATGAAGGAAGAGAGAATGTTAATGACGCGTCAGAAGTGGATATAAAAGGACGAAATATAAGGGTGAAGGTTATGAAGGAGTGGTGGATGTGAATTATCTTAAATGTCTCTGCATCAGCGATTGTATAAGGTTGTGATGGAAGAAATAGTCCATAAAAAAAGCCCGGTGTAGACCGGGCTTTTTTTATGAGTTAGGGTAGGCTATCTGGCGCCTTTCTTGCGTTGGGCTTCTTGCTCCGCAGCCGCTTTCATGGCATCTTGGATCCGTTTCTGGAAGCCGCCTTTAGGCTCTTTGCCTTTGTTTTTCTCCTGGTAGTCTTCCAGGTTCTTCCGGATCTTTCCTTCGTCTACAAAGTACCGGATCAAGGCCTGCTGCCCGAAGGTGACAATGTTAGACACGAAGTAATAGAAGCTAAGGCCGGCCGGGAAGCTGTTCAACACAAACATGAAGATGATCGGCATCAGGTAAGAGTAGAACTTCATGGGTCCCTGCACCGTGCTCACCTGGTTATTGGACCAGGTGTATAGAATAGTAGAGGCGGTCATGAGCAGGGTGAACATACTCACGTGGTTTCCATAGAAGGGAATGGTGAACGGCAGCATGGCAAACACGTCATAGGTGCTCAGGTCATGGGCCCACAGGAACGGCTCCTGCCGCAACTCAATGGAGTTAGGGAAGAAGTTGAACATGGCAAACAGGATAGGCATCTGCAGCAGCATAGGGATACAGCCACTCATAGGGTTCACGCCCATCTTAGAATACAGGGCCATGGTCTCGGCCTGCGTTTTCTGCATATCCCCGTCGTGCTTCTCCTTGATGGCGTCAATCTCAGGCTTCAAGACCTTCATCTTGGCCATAGAGATGTACGACTTGTAGGTCAGCGGGCTCAGCAGCAACTTGATGTAGAGCACCAACAGAATAATGATGATGCCGTAGCTGCCAATAAAGTCTTCCAGGAAGTCAAACGCCGGGATGATGAGGTACTTGTTTACGTAGGCGAAAATGCCCCAGCCCAGTTCCAGGTTTCGGTCAAAGTCTTCGGTTACCCGCTTCAGGACGTCGTAATCGTTCGGGCCGAAGAAATAGGTGAAGTGGCCTTTGCCGCCCAACACGTCCTGCACCGGAATGCTGAGCTTGGAGCGCAGGGTCTTCACCTGGGTAGTGTCTTCGTCCTTGAACGTACTGGAAACCTCGGCATCAGAGAAGCTGTTGTCTGCGATTATGGCCGCGGTGAAGAAGTTCTGCTTGTTGGCTACCCACTTGACAGGTTCCTCCAGTTTCTCGGCCTCAGGGTCTGTGGAGCTGGCAGAAAGCTTGTCAAAGCTGCCTTCAGCGGTGTAGTAGTTGAGGGTGGAGTGGTTGCGGTTCTGCTTGATGTCTTTCTCCAGGCGCTTCAGCTCATCGGTCCAGGTAAGGACCACGGGCTGCTGGGCCACAACGCCTTCCATGCCTCTGAAATGAAGTTGGTATCCTACCTGATAGGAATCGTCCTGGAGGGTGTACACCTGCTCAATAGACTGGCCGGGGGCTACCTGCGCGGTGAAGGTGATCGCCTTGGCAGGTTTTTCCTTCACGGTAAGGTTAGCTACGGCAGACGGCTGGAAAAACAGGTCTGATAGCTTTATGGTACGGCCAGATTTGGTCTGGAACGTGAATTCCTGACGGCTGCTTTTAGAGTCAAACAGCACCAAGGCCTTCTGGTCCCAAGTTTTGTAGTTCTTCAGGACTACTTCCTCTACTTTACCGCCCTGGCTGCCCAAGGTTACCTTCAACTCTTTGTTCTCCAGCACCAGGTTCTGGTTTTGCCCGGTTGCCAAGGCACCAAACTCTCCTAATTGCGAGGAGCGTTGCGCTCTGGCCAGAGAGTCATCTGCCGGCGTAGAAGCCACAGCCGAGGAATCTGGAGCCATGGTGGCAGCCGTGGTTGCTTTTTTAGTTTCGGGCCCTGTCTTTTGCTCAGGGCCTTTCATGAAGAAAATACTGTAAACCAGTATGATAACGGCAATCAGGCCCATGCCTATTGCGGAATTCCTATCCATAAGTGCTAGTAAGTAATTATTTGTTTTTAAGTTTTGATTGGGTGATGGCGGCCTTGATGAAGCGCACAAACAGCGGGTGCGGGTTCAACACGGTGCTCTTGAGTTCTGGGTGATATTGGGCGGCCACAAACCAAGGGTGGTTCTGCAGCTCAATGATCTCTACCAACCCGGTGTCTGGGTTAATACCTGAGGCAATCATGCCGGCTTCTTCAAACGGCTTCAGGTACTGGTTGTTGAATTCATACCGGTGGCGGTGGCGCTCAGAGATATGGGCCCGGCCATAGGCCTGGAAAGCCTTGGAGCCTTTTTTCAGGTCGCACTGGTACGCGCCCAGGCGCATGGTCCCGCCCTTCTGGGTCACGGTTTTCTGCTCCTCCATCATGTCAATAACAGGGTGGGGGGTGGCAGGGTTCATCTCGGTGGATGCGGCATCTTTCAAGCCCAGCACGTTGCGGGCAAATTCTACGGCCGCCGTCTGCATGCCCAGGCAAATCCCGAAGAACGGAATCTGGCTTTCGCGCACGTACTTGATGGCCTCCAGTTTGCCTTCAAACCCGCGTTCGCCAAAGCCAGGAGCCACTAACACGCCGTCCAGGCCCTGCAGGTGCATGTGCACGTTCTCTGCGGAGATGAATTCTGACTGGATGAATTTGAGGTGAACTTTACACTCATTGAATGCCCCCGCATGGATGAAGGATTCAATGATGGATTTATAGGCATCTGGCAGTTCCACGTATTTCCCTACCAGGGCAATGTGTACTTCTTCGGTGGGGTTTTTAAGACGGCCCAGGAATTCTTTCCAAGTGTCCAGGTTGATTTCCTGGCGGCTGGTCAGTTTCAGTTTCTTGATCACGCGCTCGTCCAGCTTTTCTTTTTTCATGAGCAGCGGCACGTCATAGATGGTCTCGGCGTCCAGTGACTCAATCACCGAATTAGTGGCCACGTTGCAGAACAAGGCTATTTTCTTGCGCATTTCCGCCGGAATGGCGTACTCAGACCGGCACACCAGGATGTCTGGCTGCACGCCCGCCTCTGATAAGGCCTTTACGGAATGTTGGGTGGGTTTGGTCTTCAGCTCGCCGGCGGCTTTCAGGTAAGGCAAAAGCGTCAGGTGAATCACCACGGTGTCATTGGGGTTCAGGTCCCAACGCAATTGGCGCACGGCTTCTATAAAGGGAAGTGACTCAATATCACCCACGCACCCGCCAATCTCGGTGATCACCACGTCAAACTCGCCGGTCTCGCCCAGCATAAGCATGCGGCGCTTAATCTCATCTGTGATGTGGGGAACCACCTGCACGGTCTTGCCCAAGTAGGCGCCCTGGCGCTCCTGGGTAATAACGTTGTGGTAGATACGGCCGGTGGTCACGTTGTTTGCCTGGGAGGTGGGGGTGTTCAGGAAACGCTCATAATGGCCTAAGTCCAGGTCCGTCTCGGCGCCATCTTCGGTGACATAGCATTCCCCGTGCTCATAGGGGTTGAGCGTGCCCGGGTCAATGTTAATGTAAGGATCAAATTTCTGGATGGTGACGGAGAAGCCCCTCGCTTGCAGAAGTTTAGCCAATGAAGCAGAGATAATGCCTTTCCCTAATGAGGAAGTCACGCCCCCTGTAACGAAGATGTATTTAGCAGAAGCCATAAGTAGTGTTTGTCTTATGGACTGCAAAGTTACTGTAAATTATTAGAAAGGGAGGGAAAATGTTTGGAAGGAATTACAGGTAAGGCCTTGTGCGGAAGCCAAGGCTGTTTTGGGGCCGTTTTCCGGAAAACGGCCCCAAAACAGCCTTGGCAGAGGAATCATTGGTGTAAACAAACAGGCTATTTCCTCACCTTACCTTTCAAGAAAGCTGGCCTGCAGGAGGAAATGCTACTGTTGCCCGTTGGAAAGGGACGAAAACACGATCAACCCTAATAACCCAACCCCCGTTCCTATGGCCACCTTTCCCAATTTCCGTTTATGGGCCTGGCTGCGGAAGCCTTTGTAGTAATAGGGATTTGATAACAACTGTGGATCAGGCCCATCATTAAGGGTGATCTTAGGAGGTACTGCCGCCACCACTAAGGCTGCCGGGAAGAATAAAAACCCGGAAATGGCCCCACCTGCTATTCCTTTATTGCTCTTATAATATTTTCGGGCATCCAGCCGGCCCAATTGCGCCATCTGCAAAGGATTGCGCTTTACTGGTTCTGGCGCGGCTTCCTCTACAGCCGGCTGCATGAGTTCTTTTTCTCCGTTGGCATACTTCACCATAAAGACATCCTTGTGGGGCAGCGTAAAAAGGCTGTCGGAGAACAGGTTGGGCTGTTTGAAGGTGATTTTGGTAGTGGAGATCTCCATAATTTTAGCGCTCACCTCATCGCCGGAGGTTTTGTAAATAATGTCCTGGGCAGAGAGGCTGAAAGACCCTAGCGCCAATAATAGAAAACAGGCAAGTAGTTTCATGTCTAAAGGGTTAGGCAGGTTACAGTTTTCTGGAATTGAAGCCAAAGAGCAGGCTGAAGCGCATGCCGCCGTTGCCGGGCACCACCGCAAAGTTCACTGGGAAATTCACGCCCTCTGACTGGAAATTGGTGCCTACCGCAAAGACCAAACCCGCGCCGGCAGGAGAGACGTTAGGGCCCACGCCAAACTCAAAGCCTTTAGAGCCGCGTAACCCAATGAGGGCGTTTAAGCTGGGCAAAAACTCGCCTTGTTCTAGGCCGCCAATAAGAGGCACAAATTCCACCAGGCCAGATAAGCCATTGCCGGTAGTGAAGATTCGGGTTTCAAATTGCCAGCCAAATTGGGTGATGAATGGGTTAACGTCAAATTCTTCCTTGGCCCTGTCGGCTACGCCGCCAGATAAAATGGTAAACCCTAACCGGGGCCCACCCAACTTTACCGCGGTTTGCAGGGCTATGCTTTCCTCGTCTGTTGCTACGCCCGGTCTGCCGCTGGCCTGGTAGGCAGGAGTGCTGGTAGCCGGAGCGTTGAAGGTTTCCTTAGTGCCGTTGGCATATTTGATCATGAACACGTCTTTTTTCAGGATAGAGATAGTGGGCCCGTCCTGGTAGTCAAAGCGCTTGTACTTGATTTCCTCTGGGGTAAGTTCCAGAATCTTGGCACTGATCTCGTCGCCGTTTCTTTTAATGATCAGGTCCTGGGCCAGGCTGATCTGCCATACCAGCATGCATGAAAATAGAAGTAGTAGTTTTTTCATCTCGGTTAATTTTTAGGGTTGTTTGAGTTTACTTTTATAAAGATAGAGTTGGGTTTTGGAGGAAACATATTAAATTAGATGAATGCTTACTTTTAAAAATGAATTATCTTGAAAGTATCTATTTGAAAACTAAATAGATACAGCTAATAAATATTACTTTTGAAAATGCTTCTTGTAAACCAAATGAGCGCCCAATCCTTCTGTTATGGATGATTTAAAAGTCACGATCAATACATTTTCTGCGGAGGACACCAAAGAGTTCACGTTATTCATCCAGCGGAACAAGAAAAAGAAGGACCGGAAGGATTTTGAGTTGTTTAAGCTGCTGCAGCAGAAACAGGAGCTTTCTGCGCAGAAGATCATGGAGAAGCTGTACCCGGGCGAACCCAACCCATCGGCTTACTATGCGTTGCGCAAACGCCTCATGCAGCACCTCACCGATTTCATAGTGCTCAAACAGATGGATGAAGACCCTACGGCTGGTTCCACCATCATGGGCCTGCTGTCCATGGCCCGCTACCTGTTTGAGGTGGGGGCCGAACGGTTGGCCTGGAACACCCTTAGAAAAGCCGAGCGGCTGGCCACGGAGAACGAGCAGTTCGGGCTTCTCAACGCCATCTTTAACCTGCAGATTGAACGCGCCGATAGCGAATTTGCCAGCGACCTGGACCAGATCATTCAAAAACGCAACCTGAACAAGGAGGCCACCGACGAAGAGGAGCGGGCCAATATTGCCAGCAGCCTGATCTACCGGCGCCTTAACCAGTCACGGGTGCAAGGCCGCAACCTGCAGTTTGACGCAGTAGTGCAAACCGTGTTGCAAGACTACGGCCTAACCCAGGCGGTAAGCCAACGACCCTCCCTTTTTTATAAACTGATGTCTATCACCAGAACCGCCGTTCTGGCCCGCCGAGACTTTTTCACTTTTGAGCCCTTTATTATTGAGAAGTACCAGGCCATGGCCGCCAGCCCGGGCTTTTCGCTGGCGCACCAGTTCTACAAGATCCAGTTGCTGTACATGATTGCGCACGTGCTTTACCGCAACCGAAAGTTCGACCAGTCCAATACCTATCTGGAAGAGTTAAACCAAACCCTGCAGGGGCCGGCCAGAAACTATTACACGGTTTTCTACCCCAAGTACCTGTTTCTGAAAACCGCCAATGACGCCTTCCTTAACAACCTGGCCCAGTCGGTGCGGCTGCTGGAGGATTTGCTGAAGCCCAACAGAATCACCTTGCCGCCCAAAGAGTTTCTCACCGTCCGCCTGGGGCTAAGCTTTCTGTATTTTGCCCAGGACGCCTATTCCAAAGCCAACAACTGCCTGCTGCAGATCAACCACTCAGATAAGTGGTGTGAACGGATCATGGGTCGGGAATGGGTCCTGAAAAAGAAAATGGGGGAGTTGATTATCCAGTATGAGATTGGCAACCTGGATCTGGCTCTGGACTGGGTGAAGGCGCTGGAACGCTCCTTTGAGGATTTGTTGTGCCAGGAAGTGTATAAAAATGCGCGCTCGTTTCTGCAGTTGATCAGTTTCCTGATTCTTCAGCCAAACATGGCCACCCGCAAGGATTTCTTCCTGCAAGTGGAAGACAGCCTGGACTTTGGCCCTGCAGAGCACGAAGACCTGCAGGCCATGAGTTTCTATGCCTGGCTTAAATCAAAAATGCTGGGCCGGAAATACTATGAGGTGCTGCTGGAACTGGCCAATGCGGCCTAAGGCGACTTTAGAAAGTATATTCTGTTTTGGGGCCGTTTTCTGAAAAACAGCCCCAAAACAGAAAAAGCCTAGGCTTTGTAATTTGCTATGGCCTGAATAATGGTCTGCACCATGTCCTCGGTGAGGTCCAGGTGAGTGACCAGCCTGATCTGCTGCGGTCCGAAGGCGCTAGCCAGAATGCCAAACCCCTCAAGATACTTTAGAAAATCAGAATCCTTCACCTGAGGGGCCAGCCGGAAGATGACAATGTTGGTTTCTACCGGCATCACGTCTTCCACGTAGCAGGCTTGGCCTAAGGCAGTGCCCAGTTGCGCGGCCCGGTCATGGTCCTCCTGCAGACGACTGATGTTGTTCTGGAGCGCGTACAGCCCAGCGGCGGCCAGATAGCCTGCCTGGCGCCAGCCACCTCCCAGCACCTTGCGCACGCGCTTGGCTTGTTCAATCAGGGGTTTAGTGCCCAACAGCAAAGACCCCACCGGGGCGCCCAGTCCTTTGGACAGGCAAACCGAGATGGTATCAAAGTAGCGTCCGTAGGCTTTGGCGTCATCGCCGGAGGCCACCAGGGCGTTGAATACCCGGGCGCCGTCCATGTGCAGGGCCAGGTTGTTTAGCTTGCACACCTCAGAAATGGCCGCAATTTCCTCAATGGTATAATAAGAGCCACCGCCCTTGTTGCAGGTGTTTTCCAGGGAAACCAGGCGGGTGATAGGGTAGTGGATGTTGTCTGGGTTGATGCCGGCCTCTACCTGCTGGGGCGTGATCTTACCCCGCTCGCCGTTTACCAAATGAACAGAGGCCGCCGAGTTAAACGCGATGCCGCCTACTTCATACAAGTAAATATGGCTGGTGCGTTCACAAATTACCTCGGTGAGCGGTTGAGTGTGAAGCTTAATGGCAATCTGGTTGGTCATGGTTCCGGAAGGGCAGAAGAGGCCCGCCTCCATCCCGAAGAGAGACGCCCCGTAAGCCTGTAACTCATTGACCATGGGGTCTTCACCGTACACGTCATCACCCACCGGGGCTTGGAACATGGCCTCTAACATGGCGGGCGTAGGTTTGGTAACCGTATCGCTTCTAAGATCTATGAAAGGTTTCATGTGTTTTTTTTAAGCTGAAATATTGAGAATGTAAAAGTAATAACTTACTTTTGCGATTCAATTTTAAATATTGACCGATGGCAGTTACTAGATTAAAAAGAAAAGACCGCAAGAATAAAGCAAGACAAAACAACAAGCAGCGCGTTATTAAGCAATTGTTGTCTACTCCGGTTATTAAGAACGTAGATATTGAGGAGCTGAAGGCTCGCTTTACTACTACTGCTCCAGCCGCTACGAGCGCTGCGACAGCCGCTGAGTAATTCTGCGTTTTTCGTTCGCCTACTGCCTTTCGGCAAACTGTACGCGATTACTCCTATTACAACATAGTTGAAAGTGTAGCCAGAACTGGTTACACTTTTTTTATGCCCTTTTGCCTAGCTCAATGGCCTGCAGGTGCTGCACTTTGCCTTCGTTTACCTCAAACCGCAGCATGGTGCGCATGGCATGGAAGCCGTGCTTTCCGGCCGCGCCGGGGTTGAGGTGCAGCAAGTTGCCGTGTTTGGGGTCTTGCATCACCTTCAAAATGTGGGAGTGGCCGCAGATGAATAGGCCCGGCGGGTTCTCTTTGATCATTTCGCGTACCTCTGGCGCGTATTTGCCGGGGTAGCCGCCAATATGGGTCATGAGCACGTCCAGGCCTTCAACCGTAAACCGCAGGTTCTTGGGGTGAAGCGCCCGCACGTCTGGCCCATCAATATTCCCGTACACGCCCCGTAGCGGCGCTACCTCGGCCAGCCGCTCAGAAACGGCTGCCACGCCAAAATCTCCGGCATGCCAGATCTCATCACACCCTTTCAAGTGCGCCAGAATACGGTCATCCAGGTAACTATGGGTATCAGAGAGCAGGCCTATTTTCATAATGAGTGATTGAGAGATTGTATGATTGAGTGAATGAAAAAAAAACAGAGTAAAGCAAATTACGGATTAGATACGTTTTTGGCCCGTTTTCTGAAAAATAGCCCCAAAACGATCTGTCTCTCCCCCCCATTCTCTCAATCATTCAATCACTCATTAAATCACTCATTAAATCACTTTCCCCACGTCTCTGGTGACTGGCGCCATTCTTCCAGGGTAGCAATGGCGTCTTTAGAGATATAGCCTTGTTGGGCGGCGGTCTCCAGGAGGGCGTTGTAGTGGCTCAGGCAGACGGTAGGGATGTTGGCAGCGGCAAAGTTGGCATCGGCTTGGCCGAAGCCGTAGGTGAAGATGGCGGCCATGCCAATGACCTCTCCGCCGGCTTCCTGCACGGCCTTGGCGGCCTTTAAAGAGGAGCCTCCGGTAGAGACCAGGTCTTCAATGAGGACAATGCGTTGGCCTTTTTCCAACTTTCCTTCAATTTGATTTCCCATTCCATGGCTTTTTGGTTCAGGACGTACGTATAAATACGGCAAGTCTAAAAGGTCTGCCACCAGGGCACCCTGGGCAATGCCGGCGGTGGCCACGCCGGCAATGGCTTGTACTCCCCCAAAATGCTCTTGAACGACCTGGGCCAGGGCTTTTTTAATAAACGTACGGATATGCGGATAAGAGAGCGTGACGCGGTTATCGCAGTAAATAGGGGAGTTCCAGCCGGAGCTCCAACGGAAAGGTTGCTCCGGACGAAGCCGAACGGCCTGGGACTCCAGGAGGTAAGCCGCTATCTGCGCGGCGGTTTCTGTGTGTGGCATGGGCGAAAATACGCAAATTGTCCGTATCTTTTCGCAGTGGGAGCACCTTGTACCATCTGAAAATTCTTTCTTATTTTGTATCTGTTTACGCTTCCTACATTAGCGCCTACTTCATGAATGTCTTTATCAACGACATCCCACTGATTATTAAAAAAAGCAGTGAAAAGATCTTTAAGCACAAATATGATTTGGTGCTCGGTAAAGATGAACAATTTACCTCTAAGGATTTGGTGGGCGATGTGCTCTTCAAAGACGTAGACTCCGTCCTGATTGACCGTTTGGCGCGCCTCATGGAAGTGAAAAAGCTAAAGAAGCTGGAATCACTTACCCTGGTCACTGATAAAAAGAAGAAGCTCATTGAGCACCTCAAAGATCAGTTCAAGATCATTAAAGCCGCGGGCGGACTGGTCATCAAAGACGGGAAAATCCTGATGATCTACCGGTTGGGCATGTGGGATCTTCCCAAGGGCAAAATCAAGAAAACGGAGGAAACCAGCCTGGCCGCCATCCGCGAGGTGGAGGAGGAGTGCAACATAAAGGTGGCGATCACCGGCGAGTTGCCCAACACCTGGCACTCGTATGCCTACAAAGGCAACAAGATCCTGAAGAAAACCAACTGGTATACCATGCAGTGCCTGGATGACTCTTTGATGAAGCCCCAGGCCGAGGAGTTTATTGAGGAAGTGCGGTTCATGACCCCAGACGAAGTACTGGAAGTGCTACCCGAGTCCTATGCCTCCATTCAGTTTGTTATCCGGGATTATTTGAAGGCAGTGAAGAAAGGTGGAAAGGGATAAAATCCTGCACGTTGCCCCCAAAGCGGTGAATCTCCCTTATAATTGAGGAGTTGATGGCCGCCAGGCTGGGTGAGGTGATCAGGAAAACCGTTTCCAGATCTGGGTTCACGTGCCGGTTGGCCTGCGCAATGGTATTCTCGTACTCAAAGTCGGTGGTGTTTCTGAGGCCCCTGAGCAGGAACCGGGCGCCCACTTCCTTGGCAAAATCGGCGGTTAGGCCTTTGTAGGCCTGCACCCACACCTTGGGGTTGTCTTTGAATACGTCTTCAATAATCTCCACCATTTCGGGCACGGCAAAATAGCGGTTCTTGCTGCTGTTGTTGCCAATGGAGATGATGATGTTGTCAAAGAGTTCGCAGCCCCGCTGCACTACATCATAATGGCCGTTGGTGAAAGGGTCAAAGGAGCCAGGGAAAAGAGCAATGCGCTTCATGGGGTAGGTAGCCAATTTTTTCTGGTTAGGAATATGGCTGTGAAGATGCTGAAAAATTTCTGTTCCTGAATTGCCTTACCTCTAATAAAACCCATAAATCCTGTTTCAGGGGTGTTTTCCGGAAAACACCCCTGAAACAGGATTTTCATTTTTTGGTAGATAACTTAGGAGGATAAGTGCGAAGGATCAAAAATCTGAACCCCGCCTGAGGAATAAGTTTACAGTGATATGAAGGTTAGGCTTGGCCTGAGGCTTACCTGAAATTTATAGCCTGGGTAGTTGCGTTTTGGGGCTGTTTTCGGCAAATCAAGCTGGAAACGTCTTTTCAAAAGATCTGGTTTCTAATACCTACTAACATTAAAGGAATTACCTTTTAATGCGTGGGCGCCATTTCCTTCGGTTCATTCACGGGTGCTACCAGCCTGAAGCCGTTGCCGTGCACGTTCACAATCTCCACGCGCGGGTCTCCCTTCAGGTACTTCCGGAGTTTGGTGACAAAGACATCCATGCTGCGGGCGGTAAAGTAGTTGTCTTCCTTCCAGATTTTGCTCAAAGCCGCCTCCCTGGGGAGCACGTCATTAAGGTACTGGCAGAGCATAAGCAGCAGCTCAGATTCCTTGGGCGATAGTTTCTGGTCCTGGTCACCCAGGGTGATATGGCGGGTCTTGGGGTTGAACACGTAATTGCCCAGGTGGTATTCCGGGGCCTCTGGTTTGTCTGCGGTGGTTTGGGCGGCCTTACGGTGCAAGATGGCCTTCAGCTTGTATAGCAGAATCTCTGAGTCAAAGGGTTTGGTGATATAGTCATCGGCGCCAATCCGGTATCCTTCCAGCATGTCGGCCTTCATGGCTTTGGCGGTAAGGAAAATAACGGGCATGTCAGGATCTATTTTCTTGATATCCGCCGCCAGTGAAAACCCGTCCTTAAGCGGCATCATCACGTCCAGGATACAGACATCAAACGGCGCTTTCTGGAACATCTTCAGGCCTTGCACGCCATCAGTACACAGCGTTACGTCATAGTCATGTAGTTCAAGATAGTCTTTTAAAACCATCCCGAAATTTGGGTCGTCTTCTACCAGTAGAAGGCGCGTATTGGATTGTGAACTCATGGTTTTAATTTGTTACAAGGTGAGGTTTAAGCGGTTGTGTTGTGTTGGTCATGGAAGCCACAGCGTGAACTTGCTGCCTTTGCCAAGCTCACTGCGGAGGTGAATTGTGCCGGAGTGGGCTTCTACCATGGTTTTGACATAGCTTAAACCTAACCCGAAGCCCTTTACATTGTGAATGTTGCCGGTAGGTACCCGGTAAAATTTCTCAAACACCTTTTTCTGCGCCTCTCTGGACATTCCAGTTCCCTGGTCTTCCACGGAAATGTGCAGGCCTTTGGGGGTGGCAGCGGTTTGAATAGTGATTTGGGGGGCGTGGGGGGAGTATTTGTTGGCGTTATCTAAGAGGTTTCCTATCATGTTGACCAGATGCGATGGGTCTGCGTAAACCATTGGGTTTTCCGCGTCCAGCTTTAGGTCCAGCTGACCCTGGCGTTGTTCAATATGTAACTGGAACGGTTCTACCGCTTTCTCAATCAGCTGATGCACATCTACGTGCTCCATGGCCAGTTGCAGTGTCTGGCGCTCCAACTGGGCTGTTTGCAGCACTTTCTCCACCTGCTGGTGCATGCGCTTGTTTTCATCCTTGATAATGCGGGCGTAATAGTTGACCCGCGCTTCATCTGCCCGCACCTTGGGGTTCACTAATGCGTCAAGGGCCAATGAAATAGTGGCAATAGGCGTCTTGAACTCATGGGTCATATTGTTGATGAAGTCGTTCTTGATCTCCGAGATTTTTTTCTGCCGGATGATGGTGTAGAGCGTAACGGAGAAGGTGAGCAGGATGATAAGGGTAAACAGCAAGGACATGGCAGAAGGCAGCCAAAGGCTTTGCCAGACATAAAGCTCCCGGCCCGGGAAGTTCACCACCAGGTAACTGGGCGCCGTCATGATATCATTGGGGAAGAGGCGCACAGCGTACTCATTTTGCTGCAGTTTGGCATGGGGCAGGGTAGGCCCCCCGGAAGCAGTCAGGATAAAATTCTTGCTGTTTGCTTCTTTGGGTGTCTGTAACGTGAAGTGATACCGCAGGCAAATGTCCCGGTCCAGCAGTTCCGCTTTCAGCATCTCCTGCATCTGCAACTGTTGCAGACGCTCGGTCAGGGGTTTTTCTTTCCGTACATATTCCACGGCCATCTGTTGCATGACCTGGTTCAGGTGCTGGGCCTTGGCGGCGGCTTTCTGGTGCCGCTCACTTTCGGCCTGATGGGTCTTAACTAACGGAGAGGGCGGGGCAGGAGGCGCAGGTGGGGTGGTCGGTACTGTGGTTGCTAAAAACCGTTCGGGGGCAGAAGGGCTCAACACAACGGTACGCCCGGAGGCGCCGGGATAGTAGCGGACTACGTTGCCGGAAGAGCCTGAGTCACTGGAAAACGTGATGGCATGCCGCGGAATTCGGCGCAACACAGAATCGGTGATTACCTCCACGGCCTTCCCTTTTATGGTAAACCTCTTCATGGATGGGGGGCTCGCCAACCGGACCACCTCATAGTGTCTTCGTACCAGGGAATCTGTGAGCAGGGATTGGGCCCATGTAGAATCCACGTTGGCTCTTTTAAATAACCGGGCATGCGCTTTCCTTGCCGCAGAATCTGCCTGTCTGGCCTGCGAAGCCAATACTTTCCAGATCACTACGGAATCCATGGACCCCTTCCCAAACACTTCTACTGCTTCTTTACCGGAAGCCGAAGCCTGGACTGCCGAGGCCCATTCCTGCCGGTTTCTGCCTCTATGGGCCCTTTCTTCCGGGGCTGTTTTAAAGCTGACCCTTGCGGAAGGGGCCACCGTGATTTGTTCCGGATGGACTACAATACGGTAAGGCTCCTGGGGCTGGGACTCTTTTAGATTAGTTCGTTGCTCCTGCTTTTTCTTACTGACGCGCCTCTTTTTCGCCACTAGATTGGAGGCACCAGGCTGAGTGACCATTGGCGGGGGGGTAGAAAGGGCAGCGGCCCTTAATTGCGGGGCTTCCTCTTTCAGGAATTGCATGGCTTCCTGTCTCTCCAGCTTTCGGGCCACTTGGTGCAGCGCATCCTGTACATTCCGGTCAAAGACCTGCTCCTCCATTTTCACCGCATGATGGATCCAATAGGCCTGGAAGCCTATCAACCCCACCAAGGATATGCTCATAAGGGCAATGACCAAAAACAGCGTTTTCTTTCTCATCTTAACAAAGATAAATGCTTCAGGTAGCAGAATCTTTACTTTAACTTTTCATTAACAAACATTAACCAAGCCTTAACCCTAGTTGATCTTTATACCCAGTAATATTGTGTCTGTCACTTTGTTTATTGGCTAAGTTAAATTAATTATGGGAAAAAACCTATACAAAATCAATAAAGTTCCACTATTCGCCTTTTTTAGTGCACTAGCTCTGTCTTTCCAAGTTCAGGCTCAAACCCCCGGGGCAAGCGCCCAGCCAAGCTCCCGGCAGGCCAAGGTAAAGATTATCAAGGCAGAGAACGGACAGCACGTAGTCCTTGACACCACCTTCACCCTGGCCGACGGCCAATCCATAGAAGAGGTGGTCAAGAAGTTGCAGGAAAGTAACCCCCATCTTAAAGGGCTAGGCTTCAAAACCCTCAAAGGCCAAAAGCTCCAATTCGGAAAGGAGGCGGAAATCTTTGGGCTTCCCGGCCAACTTTCAGTGGATTCTCTAAGGACCATGGTTTTCAGGGCCAAAGGGGCTGACTCTCTTTTCTTCCGCAAGGAAGGTGTGCAGAAATTTAAGGCAATCACTATCACCGGCGAGCAAATAAAGCAGTTGGAGGGGCACGGTGAGATGGGGCCAGGTAAAACCATTACCATTTACAGGACGCTATCAGGAGACTCCTTGCGAAAGCACCAAATCTTCAGGGTAGACAGCGCTTTTAGCCTCAGGTCAGATTCCATTCTCTTGAAACATGCCATCAGGGTAGAAAAAGACGGTGACGCGGGAGAGGTTAAGGTCTTCAGGTTGCCTAAGAGCGGAGAGGGAACCCTAGTACAGGAGAGCGATTTTGAGGTGATCAAGAGGGAAGGAGGGCTTCATGAACAAATCATTATCCTTAGAAAACCCGCCGCGGGATCTAAAGAAAAGAAAAAGAAGTCCCTTAAAGCTGAAAGCAAGAGCCATAAAAAAGCTGCGGAGTCTATCTCTAGCCTGGGGGTGCAATTCTACCCGAACCCCACCAGTGGCGTAGTTAATCTGAGCTTTACGGCCCAGAAAAAAACCAAGGCCTTGCTTCGGGTGGTGGATAGTTACGGCAAAACCAAATTTGAGGAAGATTTGGGCATGGTGCAGGGGAGTTACTCAAAGCAGCTGAACCTGAGCGCCTATGGCAAAGGCGTTTACGTGGTGCAGGTAGTTGTGGGCGGCAAGGCGCAATCTGGTAAAGTAGTGGTGCAGTAGACTCCATTTAGTAGATTTGGGAAGGGCCTGAAAAGATAATTTTCAGGCCCTTTGCCGTTTCCCTAGTATCTTCCCCTTGCGCTCTTTTCGTAAATCATTCTATGCAAACCTTTTTACGCCCCGGCTTACGTGTTTATTGGCTTCCTCTACTAGCTTTGATATTGCTGGGCAGTAGTTGGAACCAAGTGTTGGCGCAGGCCCCCACCAAGGACGAGCACCCTTGCGCCGTCACTAGAACCGCTTCTACCTCCTTGCTGTTGGCAGACGGGATTACCTCACTGGGGCACCGGGACCTGATGCGGCAGTATGACATGCACTGGTACAAACTGGACCTGCAGCTGGAGCGGAATTCCACAGACGTTAGCGGTTCAGTTACCTTATACGCCTCAGTGGTGGCTACCTCTATGACGGAGTTTGCCTTTGAACTGCACCCCAACTTCACCATTGAGCAGGTAACCCTTGACGGTACCCCTTGCACCGTTAGGCGCTCAGGGAGTGAAGTGATAGCCGTACTTCCGGTTGCCAAAAGCCGGCAGAAGAAAGTAAGAATGCAGGTCCGGTACGCTGGGCGCGCTCCCTCAGGGGCCAGCGCGGCCATTGGTAATGGGTTCAATACCGGCCTTACCCCGTACGGCCCCTTCTCTTGGAGTTTAAGCGAGCCCTTTGCGGCGTCTGAGTGGTTCCCCTGCAAGCAATTGCTATATGACAAGGCTGATTCAGTAGAGGTGTGGGTCACCACAGATGTTTTAAACAAGGTAGGCTCCAACGGGCTCTTGCAACGGGTTACGCCCATGCCTAACCAGAAGCACCGGTATGAATGGAAGTCTAATTACCCCATTGCCTATTACCTGATCTCCGTGGCGCTGGGGCAGTATGAGGAATATTCGTTCCCGGTTACCTTACCGGGGGCTCCCCAGCCTATGCTGGTGCAGAACTACATCTATCCACAGACACTTCCTTCGGTCAAGGCAGATATTGATATAACCGCTTCCTTTCTGCAGATTTTCTCTGAGCACTTTGGGCTTTATCCGTTTTACAAAGAAAAATACGGCCATAGCATGGCGCCCATTGGCGGCGGAATGGAACACCAGACCATGACCACCCAATCTAGTTTTGGGTTTACCCTTACTGCCCATGAATTGGCGCACCAATGGTGGGGAGGCGAAGTCACCTGCGCCGATTGGAGTCATATCTGGCTCAATGAAGGATTCGCGTCTTACAGTGAGTACCTGGCTTTGGAGAAATTGCGGCCGTTAGATAAAAGAGGATGGCTCACTACGGCGCGTAGCAGTGCTGCCAGCCAGGAAACCGGTATGGTCTTCGTTAAGGATAGTACCTCCGTTCCCCGTATTTTCAACTCGGCCTTGACTTATAGAAAAGGAGCTATGGTGCTGCATATGTTGCGCCATGCCGTAGGGAGTGACGCCCTTTTCTTTAAGATCCTGCAGGCCTATAGAAAGGAGTACCAGCATAAAGTAGCCACTACCCGCGACTTTCAAAAAGTAGTGGAACGGGAAACCGGCAAACCTTACAAATACTTTTTTGACCAATGGGTGTATGGGGAGGGAGTCCCTGTTTTAAATGTGGCCTATGCCCAGCGCGGAGACAGCTTATATATCAGAAGCAACCAAACCGGGACCAGTCCGGTTACCCCGTTCTTCAAAACCGAAGTAGAAATGAAAATCACCACCACTGTGAAAGATACTCTGGTGTTGGTGCAACAAAATAAGCCGCTGGAAGATTATGCCTTCAAGGTGCCTGGCACGGTGACCTATGTAGAAATAGACCCTAGCGCTTGGTTGTTGTACACAGGGTTTTCCAACGCGAAGGAAGATGTCTCCATTGTGCCCATAGGACGTGAGCCGTCGGGGATTTATCCCAACCCCACCTCAGGTATGATTAATTTAATGGGGTGGCGAAATCCCAGTCAGGTGACCATCTTAGATATGCTGGGGAAAACAGTCAAGGTGTTAAGACCAGAAGGACGTTCCTTTTCAGTAGCAGATCTACGCGCTGGCGTCTATTTATTGAAAGCTGAATATGGGGCGGAACTGATTACTTATAGGTTTGTGAAGCTTTGATGGGATATATTTTAGAAAATTAGTAGATTTATCCTAAACAAAATCTTATTTTATGAGTTTAAAGCTTGCAAGTCACTTAGGATCTTGCAGCCGTTTTGAGCCTCTTTTCTTCAAAACACCCTTAAAACAGGTTTTAAAGGTGCACTGATTCTAAAACTTGACAGCATTTTACTTCAACGCTTATTGAGAAACCCTATTATCCTTAAAACTATGTCTGTTACTACAGAAGCAACTGTTGACCTTGATATAAAACACCGCCTGTTAAATGAATGCCTGCGCCAGCAAACCGACTTTGTAGAAAATGCCCGGCAAGCCATGGAGGAGGCTCAGGCCAGCGCCAATGAAAGCCAGGGAGCCATTGAAGACAAGTTTGAGTCATTTAGAGAGGCCTGCCATATCCAGCGCGATATGTTTGCCAAGCAATTAGATGAGGCCATTGGTAAACTGGGAATTCTAAAGCGTATTGTCCGCAACAAGGTGAACGAAGATATTTCCCTGGGCTCTATTGTGAAAACAGACGCCCAGAACTACTTCATCTCCGTTAGCCTGGGGGAAATTGAGGTAGACGGCAGTAAGTACTTCGCTATTTCTCCGGCCTCGCCGGTGTTCCAGGCCATGGCTGGTAAAACCAAAGGCGATTCCTTTACCTTTAGAGACAAGAAAATAAAGGTACTGGACCTGTTCTAGCAGCAAACCGTTTCTTTCTTTGGAAAGAAGCCCGGTTGAAAACTATATAAAAAGAAAAGGGGCTTCTGCTGAAGCCCCTTTTCTTTTATAAGAAGGATGTAGTTTATTTCACGCGGGTCCAGATCTGGGACCGGCCAATAAGCGAGATGCCAATGTAGCCTTTCACTTCCAGTTTGTCATTGCCTACCAACTTCATATAAGAAGAATAGGTTTTACCGGTCTTAGGGTCATAAATGGTACCATCGTCCCATTTGTTCGGCTCATCTGGCGCAAAGTTCTTTAAGAATACCAGGCCCATTACCGGGCGTTTCTGCAGTTTAGGATCTGGGTTAAACTGGTCTACCTTGGGCTTACCGTCTCTGTCTGGTTCTTTCAGCCAGATGATTTTTCCGCACAGTTTATCGCCGCACTGGTAGATTTCAAACCGGGCTTCCTTTTCCTCGTTGGTCCAGGTGCCAATAGGAGATTTTTTCTGAGCCCAACCCAACGTGGAGAGGCAAAGGAAGAGGGTTAATACAAGGAGTTTTCTCATGCTGGTGGTTGTTTGAAAGTAGTTAGTTTGTTTGTAATTTAAATATAAGCAAATAGTAATCCAAAAAAAGCCAAACCCAGAAGTTTCTCGTTTAAATAGGAAATGGGCAACCCCTTACAATTGAAAAAGAATGCGGAAAGTACTATTAACCGGCCAAGGGATATACTACGCTTTCACGGGCATCTGGCCGCTGCTGCACATGCCCAGTTTTTTGGCGGTGACGGGCCCCAAGAAAGAAGTCTGGCTGGTGGTAACGGTAGGCCTTCTGGTACTGGCCATTGGGGCGGCCCTGTTAACGGCGGCCTTGCACAAAAGGGCGGAAAGAAGCCCGGAGGTGTTGGGCTTCTTTAGCGCCGTGGGCTTAGGGGCCATTGATGTGCGTTATGCCCTCAACGACGTCATTCTGGATGTGTACCTCTTAGATGCCGCGGTGGAGTTTCTAATGGCCCTGGCCTGGGTGTGGGTTTTCTTTAAAACCGACCGAAGTATCTACCGCTGGCCATAAAAAAAATCATAAAACCTTTTGAACTATCCTTCCGTCTTTTATCTTTATCAAACGGAAGCGAGTGCTCCGGGCCCTTCTCCTCCGCCATAAGTTATTTGGCAAACGGGTAGTCGGGTTTATGTCGGACTTAAAGAAAGGAGGTAAAAGTGTCTAATCCCAGTAAAAATGTATTAAGCCTAGCTCATGTGTCAACCGTTAACCGTGTTGAAGCTTGCTAACTAGACTTTGTCTACTGGCGAATCCGGCATGAGGTAGCCCATGCGACTGAGGGGCAGTTCTCTTTCGTGTCGCTTGATACCATTTCAAAGGATTCCGTACCCGGCTACTGCAGTGGCCGGGTATTTTTCTGCCCTTTTTTTTCCGAAGACCTAAAGCAGCTTTCCAGATGGAGGATGTTGGATAAGCCTTCCTTCTACTAAGTCAAGAAAACCGCCCCGCCCGTTTTGGGCCTGATTTTCTGAAAACAGGCCCAAAACGGGCGGGGCGGTTTACTGGCTAATTGGCCCAGGCTAGGTCTCCCTTACCCCCAGTTCAAGGCTTTCTTCTATTTGATCACCCGGCGCACATCCAGGAAACGTTTCTGGTAAAGGGTACCCTCTACCTCGCTTACCTTTACGCCACCGTTTGAGGAGGAGTGCACAAACTTCACGGCCTTGGGCGGGTTGGTGATGACAATGCCCACGTGGCCTGGCGTGCGGTCTTCCAGGTTGGTGCCCGTGAAAATGAGCAGGTCGCCTTTTCTGGCCTGTTGCAGGGGCACGCTTTCGCCAATCTTAGACTGTAGGGTAGAGCCATGCGGCAGGTCCATCCTGAATCTGCTATACACGTAGGTGATAAAGCCTGAGCAGTCAAACCCTTCCTCGGTTGCGCCGCCATACACATATTCGGTACCAAAACGTTGCAGCGCGAAGGCCACCAAACTGTCAGAGGTGTTGGTGTAATTTCCTTCCAGTACATCCAGGTCAGGGGCGCCTTTGCCGTTGGCTGAAATGCTAGCGGCGGCGGTGTCATTATGGAAAGCTTTGTCGCGGCCGTCCTGGCTGGTTCTTTTCACGGCGGGGCCCAAGGGGTCATCCTCCCCAAAAAAGGCTTTATAGACGAGTATCAACAAGAGCAGGGCCCCAAAAATGATCCAAATTTTCTTCATGGTACTTCTTTCTTAGGCATACGTTCAACCTACGGCCCGTGGTTGCTAAAAGGGGCTAAATCCTTGGATTCACCCCTTTTTAGCCGTATTATTCGGTTTTAATTTCTGTAATCCTACCTTCCCTATGCAAAAAATAATCCATTCCTGGGCGTTCGCTATCTTAATGCTCCTGGTGGTTTCCTCCTCCGCCATGGCTGCGCCCGCCATCACGTACCGCCTTTCTATGCCTGAGCCGCATACCCACTATTTTGAGGTAGAGATGCGCCTGGCTGGTTTCAAAGGCAAGAACCTGGACCTGACCATGCCCGTTTGGGCGCCGGGCTCTTACTTGATCAGGGAATTCCCTAAAAACGTGGAGGCCTTTGAAGCCCAGGCCGGCGGCAAAAAAGTGACTTCCTCCAAAATAGACAAGAACACCTGGCGCGTGGCCTCCGGCGGAAAGGACGTGACTGTCACCTACAAGGTATATGCCTATGAACTGACCGTGCGCACCAGCTTTATAGACGCCAGCCACGGCTACCTGAACGGCACCAGCGTGTTCATGTACCCCGAAGGCCACAAAGAACTTCCTTCTACCTTAACCGTGGTTCCGTTCAAAGGTTGGAGCAGGGTTTCCACGGGTTTGCCGTTGGTGGCTGGCCAGCCTTTCACGTACCGCGCTGAGAACTATGATGTCCTGGCCGATTCGCCTATTGAGATTGGCAACCAGGAGATCCTCACCTTTGAAAGCAACGGGGTAAAGCATGATGTGGCCATGTACGGCGACGCCAACTATGACCCCAAGCGCCTGACCGCCGATATGAAGCGGGTGACCGAGGAAGCCGCCAAAGTTTTTGGCGAGTTGCCGGTAAAGTATTACCTGTTCATTGTCCATAACCTGGCCGCCGGCGGGGGCGGTCTTGAGCACCTGAACTCCACCACTCTGGGGGCCACTCGGACCGCCTACGGCACCGAGCGCGGCTATACCGGTTTTCTGAACCTGGTGGCCCATGAGTATTTCCACCTCTGGAACGTGAAGCGCCTGCGGCCTAAGAACCTGGGTCCTTTTGACTACAACCAGGAGAACTATTCCAACATGCTGTGGGTGTCTGAGGGCTTCACGTCTTACTACGCAGACCTGATCACCCGTCGCGCCGGCATAGTCTCTGAGCGGGAACACCTGGATAAGATTGCCAGCGGCATTACCAGTGTGGAAAACACCCCTGGTAACAAAGTGGTGTCTGCCGCGGAGTCCAGCTTCAATACCTGGATAAAGCAATACCGCCCAGATGAGAACTCCTACAACACCCACCTGTCTTACTACAGCAAAGGCGCGGTTCTGGGCATGCTCCTGGACCTGGAGATCCTGAAAGCCACCAACGGTACCAAAACCCTGGATGATGCCATGAAGGCCCTGTATGACCAGTATTATAAAAAACTGGACCGCGGCTACACTGACCAGGAGTTCCAGAAAGGCATTGAGAAATTCACGGGCCGTTCCATGGATGATTTCTTCAGGAAATACGTGTATGGCTATGAGACCCCGGACTACAACGCGTACCTGGCTACCGTGGGCATCACCCTTACAGACGTGAACAAAAACCAGAACGTGCCTTTGCTGGGGGCGGCCATCTCCACTACCACTGGTAAGCCCGTGGTGACCATTGTTACCCGTAACGGAAGCGCCTGGCAGGCCGGCCTGAACGTGAACGATGAGATCATTGCCATGAATGGCTACCGCGTCTCAGATGACATTAACAAATCCATACCGGCTTATGAAGTTGGGGATGTGGTTGAGCTGGTGATCAGCAGAGGAGGCCAGGTGATGGTCATTCCGGTAAAATTGCTGAAAGACCAGACCCTGAAATACCGCGCAGAGAAAGTGGCCTCGCCTACAGAAGCCCAGAAGAAAGCCTACGAAAAGTGGATCTCCAGCAAATAACGTTTTGAGCCTGTTTTCCTGAAAACACCCCTAAAACAGCTTATCAAACAAAAAGACCTCCTGAACAGGAGGCCTTTTTGTTTTTGCGGGATGAGGGAGGTATCCTTGTTTAAAGACCAGCAGGCTGGATAGAAACGGGCTGTGCCCTTTCGTTTTAAATGGGGGAAACCGTGGTGCGTTTTGAGGCTATTTTTCGTAAAACAGCCTCAAAATGGCTCAGTTTTCCTTTAACTAAAATAAAAAGAGATACTTCCGGAGAAGTGCCAGAAGTATCTCTGAATTAATAGGTTAAAACAAGTCTACACTATTCGTTTCATCTCTAGCTGGCGGGCGGGTTTAATGATGAGCGGTACCTTTTCTATTTTCACGGAGCTGGTATCCAGGCCGAACCATTTGCCTTCTGAGGTGGTGAATTCCTTGATGTAGAAGTAAGACTTCATGATGGTGTTCTCCCAGAAAGGCAGGTCGTTCTCGTAGCTTAGGAATTTCTCCAGCACCACAAACCGGAAGTCACCGATCACGTTCTGCTTGCTCAGGGAGCTATAGCGGCTAGTGATGTCCACTTCGCCATTCTGCACCAGGTCTTCCACTACTTTCCGGAAAAAAAGGTTGATGCGCTGTTCCACCCTGAATCCTAACCTAAAGTCAATACGCACCACATCCCGCTCGGCCAGCACGTTCACCTTGTACTCCATAGTGTAAGGCTCATCCATGGTATTCACGTGAATAAACCAGTAGATATCGGCTCGCTTAGGCCTTTTCTGGAAGATGGAGTAGATGATCTTTGACTCTATCTCAGAAGTGCGCTCGGCACTGGTCATGAACACCAAGTGGGTGGTGTATTTCGGGATGGACTCGTCTTCGCTCAGTTCGCGCAGGGCCGGCACATATTCCTTGATGGGTACGTATTCTGTCAGGCGTTTCTTAATGTAATAAGCCTTGAGCCAGATGTACATCACCGAGATCAGCAGCGTACCAATCACTAGGGTTACCCAACCCCCGTGCGGGAATTTGATGAGGTTGGCCGCCAGAAAAGAACCCTCAATGGCCAGATACACGGCCAGGAAAAGCCCAATCCAGATTTTGGCCACCCGTTTGGTGAGCAGGTAATAGCTGAGCAGGGTGGTGGTCATTAACATGGTCACCGTAATGGCCAGGCCGTAGGCGGCTTCCATGTTAGCCGACTCTTTGAAGTAGAGCACCACGCCCACGCAACCCAGTAGGAGCAGCCGGTTAATGCTGGGCACGTAGATCTGGCCCTTCACGTTGGTAGGGTAGATCAGGCGTACCTTCGGCCACATGTTCAGCCTGATGGCCTCGCCAATTAAGGTGAAGGAACCAGTGATGAGGGCCTGGCTGGCTATAACGGCGGCAATGGTGGCAATGGCAATCCCGAATATGAGGAACCAGTCAGGCATGATTCCATAGAAAGGGTTGGTGGTGTCCAGGGAGGTCAGGTTTTTGCCCTCATACTGCATCAGCCAGGCGCCCTGCCCAAAGTAGTTCAGCAATAGGCAGCTCTTCACAAAAGCCCAGCTGATCCTGATGTTGCCTTTGCCGCAGTGCCCCAGGTCTGAATACAGGGCCTCGGCCCCGGTGGTGCACAGGAAAACGGCGCCCAACAGCCAGAAGCCGCCCGGGTAGTTCACCAGCAGGTCATAGGCGAAGTAAGGGTTTAGGGACTTCAAGATCTCGGGGTGCTCCATTACGGAGAGGATGCCCAGAAAGGCCAGCATGCTAAACCAGATCAACATGACCGGTCCAAAGGCCTTGCCCACAATTTGGGTCCCGAAGCTCTGCATCAGGAAAATAAGCGCCAGAATGCCTATGACAATGGGCACCGTGGGAATTTCTGGATAGATGATCTTGAGCCCTTCAATGGCTGAGGAAACCGAAATGGGGGGCGTGATGATACCGTCGGCCAGCAAGGCGCTTCCACCCACCATGGCCGGAATGGTCAACCACTTGGCATGCCGGCGCACCAAGGCAAAAAGCGAGAAGATGCCGCCCTCGCCCTTGTTATCGGCCCGCAGGGTTAGGATCACATACTTGATGGTGGTTTGCAGGGTAAGCGTCCAGACTACGCAGGAAATTCCGCCGTATACAAGAGTAGCGTTAATGGGGGTGGCCCCAATGATCGCCTTCATTACATACAGAGGAGAAGTGCCTATATCACCGTAAATGATGCCAAGGGCAATAAGTAAACCGGCTCCCGAGATGCGGTGAGCATGGCTGGTGTTGTTCATTTTGAAAAATAAAAAGATTCTACCCGCCAGGGTCAACCAGTTTTTCTGTGTAAAGGCTCCAAAGGAACCCACTTATTCAGGAAAACCGAAGCCTGTAGGCGAAGCGTCAAAAATACAAGGTATATGTTTGATTATAGATATAGGAAGTAACCTTTTTTAAGGACTCGGCTTTTTCATAAACCAATACCAAGATTCAGGTATTTACTCATGTTTTTGGAAAGGATTTTTTATAAGTTTTCTTTTTTAGGCCTTTATTATCACTAGTACTAAGTATTGGTTATGGCGCACAGAAACAGTAATTTAGATGCCTTGATGTGATGAAAACTTAACTAGCTTGTTATATAAATTTTAGTATATTTGACAAGTGATTTAACAGCGATATGAGCTCTTCTGAGAATGATTTCTGTAAAGTGTCTTTAGACAATTCAAGGCAGGTGGCTACCTTGTTTTGGAAAAGAGAGGTAAAACTCCTTGAGTTTCAGGACGGGTGCCGACAGCTGGCTTCTTTGTTCATCAACCACAACATAAGCCGGTGTTTGATTGAATCTACTAACAGGGGTAGCTTGTCTATGGAAGCCGAGGATTGGCTAAACACGCTACGCTCCAGTGTGGCCCTGCAGGCCAACCATCTGCAGGTAGCCCTGGTCATGTCTGATGAGCGGTACCAAAACCTGATCTATGATTACTCTTTAAGCCACACGCAGCCGCTGGACTTGCCTATCCATTTCAATTATTTTACCTGCATTGAGGATGCCATGGACTGGCTCCTACATGAACAGCCTTCCCAGGCAACGGCGTAACCACCTCTTTTAACTTTCCTTTTTATTCCTTTCCTGCTTTCAGAAACCCGTTTAAAAGCTTAATTATCATTAATAAGCGCGAGCCTCATTGGCGATATCGTCCGCTGGTGTCTGCACGCAAGTTTGGTTTTGGCTTTAACCTCTTTTCCTTCTTTTCAATCTTTTCCTTCTCTCTGTCATCCTGTAAGGATCTCGGTAGCGACCGGTAAAGACATGGATAACACGCTACTGCTCTTCGCCCACAAGGTCCTTTCAGGATGACAAAAGAAAATTAAGGAGCCTTTGAGGACAAAAGAAAAAGAAGGCTTCGAAGTACTCAGGTTGCCTGCGGACGCTCATTGAGGCTTGCTCCATTCCAGAGCCTTAGAATTGCCTTTACAAAAAGAGCGCGTGCCTGGTACAGGCACGCGCTCTTTTTAAATTAAAGCTGGCTTTATATTAGTTGTTGACAGAGATAAGCTCTACGTCAAAAATAAGGGCGGCATTGGGTCCAATATCCGCTCCGGCGCCACGGGGACCGTAGGCCAGGTTACTTGGGATGAACAGGCGCCATTTGTCGCCTTCTTTCATAAGTTGCAAGGCTTCCGTCCAGCCGGCAATTACCCCATTTACCGGGAAAGTGGCCGGCTCGCCGCGCTCATACGAAGAGTCAAACACGGTTCCGTCAATAAGGGTGCCGTGGTAGTGGGTGGTCACGTGGGAGGTCTTGGTAGGTGTTTTACCCGAGCCGCTTTCCAACACTTCATATTGCAAGCCGCTAGGCAGGGTTTTAACGCCTTCCTTAGCTTTGTTGCTTTCTAAGAAGGCCTCGCCCTCTTTTTTGTTTTGCTCACCACTAACCCCGGCAGAGGCCTGCTGTTTCTCCTGCATCTGCATCTGCAACTGCATCATAACCGACTGAATCTCGTCCTGGTCCAGTTTGGAAGGTGAGCCTTTCAAGGCTTCGGTCAGGCCAAATAATAGAGCCTGGGGCTCAATTTCAATTCCTTGTTTGGCGAAGTTGGCAGCCATATCTCTACCAATAATGTAGCTGATCTTCTGTGTGAGGTCTTTTAATTCCATAGTTTAATATTTTGCTAAAGGTACGGTTTCTATTTGGAAAGGTATAAAAGTAAACAGGAGGCCTTCCGTTAGGAGGGCCTCCTGCTGTTATATAAAAAGGGAGGTTACAGGTAAATCACCGGTTCTTCATCAGATAAATCTAAGGAGATTTTCTCCTCAAAGAACCACTTTGAAACCAGGAAATAGAGCACCCCAATGGCAAAAATAGAAGAGATAGTAGAGATGGTTTTCATGGCTTTCTGCTTTAATGGTTTTATACTATAAACGAAAATCATATGACTAGGTTTATAAGCTTGGGCAATGGTCTAGATGTATAAGTGGTTTAAATTTTAAGTATAAGTAGTTGTCTTAAAAGTGCTTGAGGCGGTTATTGAAAGTAGTTGTGAAGGTAAGACTTTGTGAATTTAACTTTTCCCTTTGGTACCCTTGATCTCAACCCCCTCCTTATTTAATCCCCTAGCACCATGCGTACAAGGCATAGGATGCGAGATCGCTTTTGAAGAAAAAGTGAAAACCGCTAAAGTTTGCTACTGCCATTAAAAAAGGGAGCCGGTAACTACCGGCTCCCTTTTTTCATTCCAAAGACTCAGAACTCACTAGATTACATATTGCGGCGATATTGGCCACCTACTGAGAACAGCGCGTTGGTGATTTGGCCCAGAGAGCAATACTTAGAGGCTTCCATCAGTTCCTCAAAGATGTTGCCGTTCTGTACCGCCACTTCTTGCAGGCGTTTCAGATGCGCGGGAGCAGTTTCCGCAAAGCGGGCGTGCAGTTCTTGTAGCATGGTGATCTGGTATTGCTTTTCCTCCTCGGTCGCCCTGATCACCTCAGAAGGTAACACGGTAGGAGAACCGGTGCTGCTCAGGAAGGTGTTCACGCCAATGATAGGGTATTCGCCGGTGTGCTTAAGTGTCTCATAGTACAGGCTTTCTTCCTGGATCTTGCCACGCTGGTACATGGTCTCCATGGCGCCCAACACGCCACCACGTTCGGTGATGCGGTCAAACTCCAGCAATACTGCTTCCTCTACCAGATCGGTCAGTTCTTCAATGATAAACGAGCCTTGCAGCGGGTTCTCATTCTTAGCCAGTCCTAGTTCGCGGTTGATGATCAACTGAATAGCCATGGCACGGCGCACCGAGGCTTCGGTAGGCGTGGTAATGGCCTCATCATAGGCATTGGTGTGTAGCGAGTTACAGTTGTCGTAGATCGCGTACAGCGCCTGCAGCGTGGTCCGGATATCGTTGAAGTCAATCTCCTGCGCGTGCAGGGAGCGGCCCGAGGTCTGGATATGGTATTTCAACATCTGCGAGCGGGCGTTGGCGCCGTACTTCAGTTTCATGGCCTTGGCCCAGATTCTTCTGGCCACGCGGCCAATCACCGCATACTCTGGGTCAATGCCGTTGGAGAAGAAGAAGCTCAGGTTAGTCGCAAAGGCGTTAATGTCCATGCCGCGGCTCACGTAGTACTCCACAAACGTGAAGCCGTTGGCCAGCGTGAAGGCCAGCTGCGAGATAGGGTTGGCGCCCGCCTCCGCAATGTGGTAGCCCGAGATGGACACCGAGTAGAAGTTCCGGACGTTGTGGTCAATGAAGTACTGCTGCACGTCTCCCATTAGGCGTAGCGCGAACTCCGTACTGAAGATACAGGTGTTCTGCGCCTGGTCTTCTTTCAGGATATCGGCTTGCACCGTTCCGCGGACCGAGGCCAGCGTGCGCTCTTTGATCTGCGCATACAAGTCTGCCGGTAGCACCTGGTCACCTGTCACGCCCAGGAGCATGAGGCCTAGGCCGTCGTTGCCGTCTGGCAGTGGTCCCTGGTAGGTAGGGCGTTTTTGGCCTATTTTTTGGAAAATAGCCTCAATCCGCTGGTTTACTTCCTCCTCCAGACCGTTCTCTTTGATGTAGAGTTCACACTGCTGGTCAATGGCGGCGTTCATGAAGAAGCCCGTGAGCATGGCGGCCGGACCGTTAATGGTCATGGACACCGAGGTCATGGGGTGAGCCAGGTTGAAGCCCGAGTAGAGTTTCTTGGCATCGTCCAGACATGCAATGCTTACTCCGGAGTTACCAATCTTTCCGTAGATATCCGGGCGGAGATCTGGGTCCTCACCATATAAAGTAACGGAGTCAAAGGCGGTGGATAAACGCTTGGCTGGCAATCCTTTACTAACGTAGTGGAAACGACGGTTAGTGCGCTCTGGCCCGCCTTCACCAGCGAACATACGGGTGGGGTCTTCGCCTTCGCGCTTGAACGGGAATACACCGGCGGTGTAGGGGAACTCGCCCGGCACGTTCTCCTGCAGGTTCCATTTGAGCAAGTCGCCCCAGGCCTCATAGCGGGGCGTGGCAATCTTGGGAATCTGTAACTGGGAAAGGCTGGTGGTGTGGGTGGCAATCTTCAGGACCTTGTCCCTCACCTTGAACTCATAGAACTCGTTTTTGTAGCTCTGGCGTTTCTCGGGCCAGCCTTCCAGCAGTTTCTTGTTCTGCCCGTCCAAGCGCAGGGCGGTTTCCTCGTAGGCGTATTCCAGGCCTTTGATCAGGCGGTCCTTGTCCTCTACCTCAATAGCCTGAATGGCTTCAATGGATTGCCGGATGCCGTACAGTTTCTGAGCCACGCTGGCCTGATCCAGTACCCATTTATCATAGGCGCGGTTGTTCTCCGAGATCTCAGAAAGGTAGCGCGTGCGGGCAGGAGGGATGATGTAGACTTTCTCAGACATCTCACCGCTGGTGCTCAGGTTGGAGGCAAAGGCCACGCCGGTTTTCTCAGAGATCTTGGCAATCACGGCCTTGTACAGGCGGTTCATGCCTGGGTCATTGAACTGCGAGGCAATGGTCCCGAACACTGGGATGTCATCATCGTTCACGTCCCAGAGCTGATGGTTGCGCTTGTATTGTTTCTTGACATCGCGTAGCGCATCCAGGGCCCCGCGCTTGTCAAATTTGTTGAGGGCGATGATATCCGCAAAATCCAGCATGTCAATCTTCTCCAGCTGGGTGGCGGCGCCGTACTCTGGCGTCATCACGTACAGGCTGGCGTCTGAATGCTCAATGATCTCGGTGTCTGACTGGCCAATGCCCGAGGTCTCCAGAATGATCAGGTCAAACTGGGCGGCCTTCACAATGTCCACGGCGTCCTGAACATATTTGCTCAAAGCCAGGTTGCTCTGGCGGGTAGCCAACGAACGCATGTACACTCGGCTGTTGCTGATGGCGTTCATCCGGATCCTATCACCTAGCAAGGCCCCGCCGGTTTTGCGCTTAGACGGGTCCACAGAGATAATGGCGATAGTCTTTTCCGGAAAATCGGCCAGGAACCGGCGCACCAGTTCATCTACCAACGATGATTTACCGGCCCCGCCGGTACCAGTGATACCCAGCACCGGGGGTAGCAATTTGCTGGTTGTTTGATTCCAGGGAATCTACTCCGGCCAGCAGTTGCTCTTTTACCTTGGCATATTCCTCCGGGAAGTTCTCGGCGGCGGAGATAAGGCGGGCAATGGACTTAATGTCTTTTTCTTTCAGGTGTTTCACCTCACCGTTCAGGTTCTGTCCGGTAGGGAAGTCGCATTTCTGCAGCATGTCATTGATCATGCCCTGCAGGCCCATGGCGCGCCCATCGTCTGGCGAATAGATGCGGGCAATGCCGTAGCCGTGCAGTTCCTCAATCTCAGAGGGGAGGATCACACCGCCACCGCCGCCAAAGATGCGGATATGGCCGCAGCCGCGCTCTTCCAGCAGGTCATGCATGTACTTGAAGTACTCCAGGTGACCGCCTTGGTAAGAAGTGAGGGCAATGGCTTGGGCATCTTCCTGAATGGCGCAGTCCACGATCTCCTGCACGGAGCGGTTGTGGCCCAGGTGAATCACCTCAGCCCCAGAGGCCTGGATGATACGGCGCATAATATTGATGGCCGCGTCATGGCCGTCAAACAAAGATGCCGCCGTGACAATGCGGATATGGTTAACCGGTTTGTAAGGTTGTACAGAAGTAACTGACATTTGTTAGGTAGCTGGTGAACGTTATGCGAAAGTACGAATTTTCCAGTAGAACCGTAGAAGGGCCTGCTTTCCCAGAAGGAAAGGCAGATTGCTGCCAAGATGAGTAATTTTTGCCTGTTTTCGGGAAAACGGCCACTAAACGGGAATTGTTCATTTACACACCTCCCGCCACTCCTTATTTACGTAGTTTTGGGCAAGAACCCGCTCTCTATGGATATCTTACCGGCCCTGCCTTTCATTCCCATTCTAGAAATAATAGGAACCTTTGTCTTCGCGATCAGCGGTACGCTCACTGCCGCCGACAAGAAGCTGGACCCCTTTGGCGCCGGGGTCATTGCCTTTGTGACCGCCCTGGGCGGAGGTACCCTGCGCGATCTGCTCTTGAACCTACGGCCCGTCTGGATTCAGGAAGAGCATTTATTGATTACGGTGTTGGCCTCAGTGGTGGTGGCGGTGCTGTTCCGGCGGAAAATTGTAAAGTTTAGGCGCACCATGTTTTTATTTGATACGGCCGGGATTGCTTTGTTTACCGTGCTAGGCATGGAGAAGGCCTTGCGGGTAGGGGTGTCGCCGCTGATTGCCCTGGTGATGGGCGTGGTGACGGCGGTATTTGGCGGCGTAGTGCGGGATATCCTTTGCAATGAGATCCCGCTTATTTTCCGGAAAGAGATTTACGCCACGGCCTGTCTGGCGGGCGGCGGCACCTACCTGCTCATGCGCCTGGCACCGGTTCCTGCGGGAATTCCCATGGGAGTGGCCATCTTAATCATTATTCTGGTCAGGCTGCTGGCGGTCAAATTCAAATGGTCCTTCCCCAACCTGAATCCTTAATGAGTGAGTGAGTGAGTGAGTGAGTGAGTGAGTGAGTGAGTGAGTGAGTGGCGTTTTGAAGCTGTTTTTGGGAAAAAGGGCCTAAAACGGAAATTGGAAGGACGGTAGGTGGAAGTTGTTTAGGTAGTGCCTACTTCCTTCAGAATTTGTGATTTGATTTGCCCCATACTATACCAGGGCTACAAAGTGGAGGGTTTACCCCAACCAAATAGCTATAAAAAACCAACCTTCTGACAAGCCGAATTCTTTTGACTAATGGCAGGTTCCTTCATTTTATGGCGCAACCGTAGCAGCGTTCAAAAAAGAAAGTAGACCGTAGATTGGTACCGGAATTCTTTATGCCAGAAGGTTGGTACTCTGATAGGCTATTCTAAAATCTTCACAGCTACCGGATCCAGGCGGTTGCCTTCTTTTACTACTTCTACTTCTACCTTGCCACCTTCTTTCAGTTGGTCAAAGGCCACCGCCTCGCCGTTGCGGGTAAGCGTGGTGGTTTCTGTGAAATACAGCTCTAATACTTTATCATCATTGGTTTTTACGTAGATCTCAGACTTGTCTGCTTCTACTTCCTTAATGGTGCCTTGGTAGGTGCCAGACTCTACTACATCTGTTTTATCTCCGCAGCCATAGAAAAAAGGCGCTACCGCAAATAAGGCGGGCAGGAACATTTTCGTGATTTTCATGAGCAGTTTTATTTTGTTAGTGAAAAGTTAAATATAGGTTTTATTTACTATTTTATGGTAGATACCCTCGTCTTTACAGCTTGAACTGCAGCGTGACGTAGTAATTGCGGGCGTCTGAAGGGATTATTCCCGGGCCCGGGTAGGCCGTGGCCCGGCGGGTGAAGTAGCGGTTATCTGTGAGGTTATTAAGGCCGGTTTCCAGGGTGAAACGCTTATAAGTGTAGCTGCCAGACAGATCCATGACCCAGTAAGCGGGTATTTTCCCGAAGACGGCGGTGGGTTCACTAATGCTGTTGGAGGCGTCTGTGTATTGCTCAGAGGTGTAGGCATATTGGTAGGAGAGCTTGAAATTCCCCTTCTTAAAGGAGGTTCCTGTTTTGGCGATAACAGCCGGCGCCAGCTCTACTTTTTTGCCTTTGAAGATTTCCTCTTCTATCAGGTAATCGGCGTCTACCAGGGTCAGGTTGGAGAATACAGAGAGGCTGGTTTTGTGCTCTTTTCCGAAAAACAGCTTCAAAACGTCGGCCTCCACAAATGTTTCCACGCCCCGGTTTCTGGACTTGCCTATGTTGGTGCGCAGGAGGTAATTGGTATACAAAACCTCATCTTTCTGCGGCCTTAGGCCAATGCGGTTGTCATACACCAGGTTGAAGAGGCTGATGTCAAAGTTCACTACTTCGGCAATGCCGCCGCGGGTGCCCAGGTCCAGGCTGTAGCCTTTCTCATCTTGCAGGTTCTGGTCAATTCTGATGTTGGCGTTCACAATGCGCATGTCATTGAAGTTGATGGCGCGGTAATTCTGGGAGAAATTTCCGTAGACTTCCAGCTGGTCAGAGGGCTTAAAGCTAATCCCCAACCCGAAGAGGACTAGACCCCGGGTATTGAGGCGATTTTCCTGCACCCGTTCCTCTAGTAAGATGTTGCCTGCTTGGTCACGGTTCTCCACGTCATACCTTCCCTGGGCCCGGGTCCTGATCCACTCATAGCGGAGGCCCGGGGTGACGCTTAATTTTGACGTGATGTTGAAGATGTTCTCCGTGAACACCGCCAGGTTACGGCTGGGGTAGTCATAGTCTGAAAGGCTGGGGTTGCCGTTGTCTGGGTAATACCTGAAATCCGGGCCTGACCCGGCAGAGCCATTGCCCTGTTTCTGGTCTGTAAAGCCATGGTAGTAGCGGGTTCCCACCAAAAAAGTGGAGGAATGGCCCAAAAGGGTATACCTGTGAATCAGGCGGGTCTCGTTCCCGAAGTTCCTGAATTTGTCCTTCAGCAGCAGACGTTCCCCCATAGGGTCGGGCCGGTTGATTTTCTCCAGGTAACCCAGGGCCTTGCGTTCGGCCACCAACCCGAAGTTGCGCACGTTCAGCTTGGTACGCTCGCCTAGCCGGTAGTCCAGTGACAGCGAAAGCAGGTTCCAATTCACAGCAAACCAGTTGCGGTCACGCACCGACTGGCGCGGGTCTGCCGCAAAGGCCGCGTCAGTGAGGCCACCTGGCTGCTGAGCCAGATAGTCCATGTAGGTGTAATCCAGCTTCACCTCAAGTTTTTCTGAGGGCTGGTAATGGAGGCTTCCGAACGCGGTGTGCACGTTAAAACCGGAGTTAGGCCGCCAACCGTCGCCGCGCTTGTATTGGTAGAACCCGTAAAAATGGAACTGGCCTTTTTGGGCCGCCACGCTGTTGAAAGAGCTGAACAACCCAAAGGAGCCACCGGTCTGGCGGCTCACCAGCTCAAAGGACTTTTCTTCTGGGGCTTCTTTCATCACAAAGTTGAGCATGCCGCCAAATTGAGTACCATACTGCAGAGAGGCTGCTCCCCGTACCACTTCAATGCGGTCCAGGGCCTCGGTAGGAGGGGTGTAGTAACTTTCGGGGTAGCCCAGGGCATCGGCACTGATGTCATAGCCATTCTGGCGGGTATTGAAGTTGGAGGTACGGTTAGGGCTCAAGCCCCGGCCACCAATACCCAGCTGCAGGCCGGCCCCGTCGCTTTCCCAGATGTTGAGTCCGGCCACCTTGGCAAATACCTGCCGGCTGTTGTTGGTGGCCAGGTTACCGGTCACATCGCGCATATTGATCACCTCGGTTTTCTTGGCCTCATAAATGGCAGTGCCTTCAGTGGACCGCAGGCGTGACACCCCCAGGTCTTTAGCCCTTTCTGAGTTTACCTTAACCTCTCCAATAGTGCCTTCCAGGGGCTTGAGCGCGAATTCCAGGGTAACATCTGCGTTGGTGATGGTGATTTCCTGGGTTTGGGTGGTCAGGCCCAGGCTGAAGGCGGTGAGGGTATAAGTGCCGGCCTTTAGGTTCTTGATCTGGTAATTTCCTTTTCTATCGGCTTTGGCAAAAGTGCCGTTGTTCACCAACAGCACCTCGGCCTCTGCCGGGGCCTGGTTGGTGGCAGTGTTGGTGATGGAGCCTGTAATGGAATAGGTCTGTGCCAGCGTTAACTGTAGGCTGCCTATCAGGAAAAGGAAGGTAAGGAGTAGGCGCATGTTATTTGGTTTGGCCTGCAGCGGTAGGCTGCGGCGCTTTTTCTGCAAAAGGTAAAATCCAAGGTTTGTGCCGGAAGCTCTCCTGGGCGTTGGCCAGGTTAAACTGCGGGTCAATAAGCAGGCGGCTGCCCCGTCCGTTCATGGCCACGTAAGCCTCAGCGCGAACCTGCGGGTTGGGTAGGCCTTTGGCTTTGAAGGCATCGCGCAGCAGGTGGGCATATTGCAGGAGCATGTCTGGTTGGGTGGCCACCATTTTTTCCTGGTTCACGGTAAGGTAATCACGGTTATTGATTTCGGTTTCCTGGCCGGTGCGTGGGTCCCGCACATAAAAGAAGGCCGTTCCGGTCTTTTCCATGAGCATCACGCGCCACGAAAAGCGGTAGCCCTGCTCGGTCCAGAACAGGTTGTCTGGGTACAGCAGAAAGCGCCACGGCACCAAAACCTGCACTACAAAATGCAGGGCCAGAAACCCCATGACCAAGCCAGGAATAGGTTTAGAGTACGGAACCGGAGCCGATGCAAAGACAGGTTTGCTGCGGGCCAAACCGCGGAGGAACTGCAATACCTTTTCATGGAAATCTGCCGAGAAGAAGACCAGCGTGCTCATCATCATGATGTAAGGGAACATGCCAATCTGGAACAGCACCGCCGTGAGCACATGAAAGACCACCACCGTGACATACGCCAGCGGCCGGCTCTTGCGCCAGCTCAGAAAGAAGGGAATGGTCAAGTCATAGAATGCCCCAAACCAGCAGAACAGATAAGCCACCCAGAGCTTATCCAACAAGGGCCCAATAAGGGGCAGGTGCGTGTGGGCTGGAAGCCAGTACCGTAACGGCATAGCTTCCAGCAGCCAGTCTGGGTTCAGTTTGGCCACGCCGGCAAAAAAATATACCATGCCCAGTTGCAGCTGGAAGATCAAGATAGTCCATCGGGGCACCTGCTTTACCCAAAGCGAAGGATTCCGGAGAACATCCAGGGAGAAATGCCGGTGCGCCGGTACCATGATCATTAAAAGGGCCACCACGCTCACAAAGTAGTAGTGGTTGAGGTAATTGGTTTTGTCTATGAGCTCCACATATGTGAAGCTGAGGAAAAACAATACCGCCGACCACCGGTAAAAAAGGCCCAGCAGAATGCCCAGGGCGGAAAGCGCCATCAAAATAAAAAGAAGGTGCATGCCGGTCTGGCCCAGGGGTTTTACCCATTCAAAACCATAGAACGGGAAGTAATACTTAGGGGTCACATACAGTTCCTGCACCCAGCCTTTGGCCATGAACCGCACAATACTGCCCAGCATCATCATCCCGAAGATAATGCGGAAAACCGCCAGCGGGGCGGCGGAAACCGGGGCAGAAAGGGTGGTTCTCAGATTGCGCAGCATAAAGACTGGTAAGGTTTAGTCGCCGTCGTTGTCAGTGTAAGTGATGGTCACCCCTAAGGCGGCAGGAAGGTCCGTTTTGGTGAGGATGATCAATTTTTGCAACTCTTCATACAGTTTGTTTACCGCCGGCAGATTGCTGTTCACCGCCTGGTCCAGTGGGGCCGGAACGGCAGCTAGGGCCGTGAGCGCCGCATTGAACTGTTGGTTAATGACTTCCGCCAGCGTGAGCCCGTTGTATTTTTTGGCGGCGTCTACGTGGTTCAGGTAATCATCCAGGCCGGGTCCGTTCACGCCAGCGGCCGTTTGGCCCAGGAAAATAGCCTTTTGGGCATTAAGGTTACGCTCCAGCAAAGCCAGGGAGGTATGGCTGTAATAGGCTTCCACGCGTTCAGGCTGCGGGGTGCCCGCGGTAAACTTACCGGCCGGAATTCCCACTTTGGTGCGCTTAGAAAGGTCTATCTCAAAGTTAAACTGGTTCACCAGGTTGCCCACCGCGCTGCCTACGGCAGTTCCACCTGACTCTTTGAAGTTCTTGGCATAGGAACCGGTAGTCCAGCCGGTGTAGGTAACATCTGCCGCTTGTTTTACCAGGGTGGTAAGGTCTTGCAAGTATTTTTTGCGGTTGGCAGCGTTGGTAGCAGTGGTGTATTGGTCTACAACAGCTGCTTCACTGGCCTGGCCATACAGCAGGTAATCCAGGGCCGGGAATCCTTTGGCAGATAAATTGGCCGTGGTCTGCAGGTTGTAGCTGCCGGCGCTGATGTTGCTTTCTATCTGGCTGGTGGTGGTAGGGAAGATGTTTAGGTTGGTGCGCAGCATCTGCTCATCGGCGGGGCCGAATTCATAGAGGCTTACTTCCTGCCAGGCTTGGTAAGCTTCCTGGTACTCTTTGCGGGCGGCTGCCAGGGTGGTAACGGATGGGCTGGCGGTAAAGGCGGTAATGGCATTGGCCATGCCATCGGTTTCTGCTTTAAACTTCTGGTAGCCTGGTATGATAAGGTTATCTGCGTAGTTGGTCAGCATGGCCTTGCGGTCATATTCTGAACCGGGGGTTACCTCTTCACTGGAACTGCAGCTGGCTATGGCCGCCAGGCAGGCTAGGGCAGCGGCATAGGTATAGTTTCTTAGTTGAATCATAGGGTAGGGTGAAATAAAAGCAAAGAGCAGCAATTACGGCATTTGAGGTGCCATAACTACTGCTCTAATTATTGTTGAAGGGAAATATAGATCATTTTTAAAGCTGGGATTTTATGTTATCCATACCGTAGGCGGTACTGATCACGTTCACGGCGGCAGTAATGTCAGCGGCGGTGGTGTTGTAGAAGTTGGTGCCAATTTTGGTCATGACTTCATTGTACTGCGCGTCAGAGATCTTACGATCTGTCTTGTACTTCAGGCTCATGATAAACCCAAGGGCTTCAGACAGGTAATGGCTTTTCTTTGCTTGGTCTGCTATGTTGGCTTTGGCGGCATTGAGTTCCAGGATGGCCGAAGCGGCTACAATTCTTTCCCACTCGGTGCGCAGGGTGGCAATGGCGGCGTCTTTGCCTTTTGCATCTTTGGCAGAAATAGCAGCACGTCCTTTCAGGAAAGCATCCATCATGGTTTTGTTGCTACCCAGGCTAGGGTTTACCTGGTTGCTGTAGTTAGCCCAGAACTTAAGGCCGGTCACGTTGGTAGGGAAATCAATTGGGGCCCCGAAATAGCCGAACGCCTCATCAAAATGGTGCTCCAGGGTTGTGCCTTCGCCGGGGGTAACGGTTACGTTATCAACAGAAGGGCCGGTTTTAGAAGGAGTGAGGTAAGACTCAACTGCCTGGAAATAGAACACGGCGCCCATAAGGCCTTTCTGGATCACCTGCCCCGGCTCCACGCCGTTGGCATCTACCAGATATTTTGAGTTTTCAGCGGTGGTTAACAGGCCTGCTTTGCCGTTAAGGGCAGGGGTGCCAGCAGAAAGGCTTGCCCCAGCGGCAACGTTGAAATAATTTTCTATTACGGTTTGTGCAGATAGAATAGTCTTGTCCTTTAACTGCTTGCCCGAAGTGTTCAGAGCGGCGTCAGCGAACGGAGCGTTTGTATTGGCATACATATTCTTCATTTTCTGCGCATCCAAAATCGCCCCGGTGTTTCCGGTTCTCACGTAAGTGTTCAGCTCGGTCAGCATAGCCAGGCGGGCTGTCTGGCCGGAATAATTCACGTTCTGGAAATTATAGGTAGTAGGGATGGTGTAAGAAACCTCATCTTCTTTATCATCTGAACAAGAAGAAAAAAGAGCACATACTGCCAGACCAGCTACGGCCATTGACTTATAAGTAAAAGAGAACATCATTTAAGTGGAGGGTTTATTTAGACTGATTAAAAATATGACGCAAATCTAGTAGCCCCACCTTTATAAGGCAAGCGTTGTTTAGAATAATTTTAAATAAGAGAAGACAAGGGAAAACCTCAAGATTGGTTCTTTACATCTTGCCAACGTCATAATGATGATATGAACTAATCTGCTAGGGTTTAAGGCTCAGGTGTTTTAGCGCCAAAAAGAAGGGGAAGACAATACGGATTGCAAGAAGTGCGACCTTTAGGAGCATTGTCATTCAAGCCAAAATAGATAATTAAGCCTCATTTCATTTTCTTAAGTCGGAAAGGCCTCCCTTTTTTCTTCCAAAGGAGCACTTTGATTGTTTGTAAACCTATTGCCAATAATTTTGGGTTAAACTTTGATGGAACCTGAGCCTATAGAAGCCACTTTTGCCGCTCATCTCAAGAATCCTGTTTTAAGCCTGTTTTTCGGAAAAGGAGCTTAAAACAGACTTTTACCTACAGGCATACTTGGTTCAAAAGGAAGGGTCTTTCTATAGAAATTATCTTTGCTTGAGGTTGAAGGCTAATAACTTACGAAGATGGAATAGGTATAGCTATAGTATGGAAGCGCTTCTAAACCTACTGGGCAAGTACTGCTTGGGCCTTTTGTGGATGGCAGTTACTATTTGGCCAGTTATTTCTGCCCAAGCGCAGGGCAGTGTCCAAAATGATAAAGCAGGTAGCTCCATTTCTTACATATTAGTGCACCCATTTCATACAGTCACAGGGGTAAGCCACCAGGTTTCCAGCACTTTGGTTTTGGGAGCAGAGACTGACCAGATACAGGCAGTGCAGGTTACTGTGCCGGTAAAAAGCTTTGACAGTGGTAACAGGGCCCGCGACAAAGACATGCGAAAAACCACTGAGGCCGATACTTATCAAGAGGTGACTTTTAAAAGCACCAACCTCACCCAAACTTACGGAAGCCTACAAGTGCAAGGTCAATTAGGGTTCCATGGGGTAACCAAAGACATTTCCTTTGAAGCTACTTTTCAGCAGAAAAACAGCAATCTTGTGGTAAAAGGGCAGTTCCCGATAAGCCTGGAAGCCTATCAGATTAAACGGCCGTCTATCTTTAAAATGAAAGTTAAAGACGAGCTTACGGTCAAATTTCAAATGGTGTACCCTTTGGCAAAGCAAGGGAACTGAGCCTGAATCCCTGGTCCATAATATGATATATATCACTTTCAGCAAATTGAGGGGTTTTTTGTTTGATTTTGGCCAGACGGCCGCCTAGTTTAACCCGGTGTAAGAAGGTATTTAAGTCTTGCACGTAGTCAAGTGAGCAGGAAGCTGGTAGTGCTGGTAATTCTGGCGATAATAGTGGCCCTACAGGTGATGTATGTGCTGCAGGGAAGAGAAACTGAGCAGGCGTCCCAAGGCCCAAAAAAAGCGATGTCCTCAGAAATAATGGCTGCCCGGTATCTGGGCAGCGAGTCTTGCAGGACGTGCCATGAGAAAGAATTCAAGGACTGGAAAGGCTCAGACCATGACCTGGCCATGCAGAAGGCTACTTCTGAATTTGTGCGGGGCAATTTCAATAACCAGGTCTATGTGAGCCAGGGCGTCATCTCCCGGTTTTACCAGAAAAACGGGAAGTATTTCGTGCATACCCAGTGGCCCAAGGGCGTGTATGATGAGTTTGAGATCAAATTCACCTACGGCGTTTACCCGTTACAGCAGTATTTGGTGGAGCTTCCGGATGGGAAACTGCAATGCCTGCGCACCGCCTGGGACAGCAAGCAGAACAAATGGTTCGACCTGTACCCCCACACCAAGGTAAACCCGAATGAGTGGCTGCACTGGACCAGAGGCGGCCTCAACTGGAACACTATGTGCGCCGACTGCCACTCAACTGACGTGCGTAAAAATTACCTTCCGGAGCTAGACTCCTTTGCCACCACCTATTCTATTATAAACGTAAGCTGCGAGTCTTGCCATGGCCCGGGCAGCACGCACGTGAATTTCGTTGCCTCCAATAAGGGGAAACTGCCCCAGCCTTATGATGCCGCGCAGCATCTGCACCAGACCAAAAGCCTTACCTCTAAAGAGCAGGTAGACCAATGCGCCCGCTGCCACGCCAGAAGAGAGCAAATTACTCCTGCCTTTGACCATACCGGAACGTTCATGGACCACTATGTGCCGGCCGTTTTACGGGATGACCTGTATTACCCAGACGGTCAGATAAAGGAAGAGGACTATGAATACGCCTCATTTCTGCAAAGCAAGATGTATATGAACGGCGTAAAATGCGCCAACTGCCATAACCCCCACAGCCTTAAGCTGGTGAAGCCCGGCAACGCCCTGTGTGGGCAATGCCATTCCCTTAAAAAGTTTGAGGCCACCTCGCACACCTTCCACGCGCTCAACACCGAAGCTTCCCAATGTGTCAACTGCCATATGGCGGGCACCACCTACATGGGCAATGACTTCCGGCGGGACCATAGTTTCAGGGTTCCCCGGCCAGACCAGAGCGTCTTGTATGCCACGCCTAATGCCTGCAATAACTGCCACAAAGAAAAAACCGCCCAGTGGGCCGCCACTGCAATAGAGAAAAGGTACGGCAAAACCCGTAAGCCCCATTTCTCAGATGTCCTTACCCTGGCCAGCACCCGCACGCCAGCCTCTGCTAAAGGGCTGATGAGATTGCTGCAGGACAAAAAACAGCCGCCCATTGTAAAGGCTACGGCGCTCTGGTACCTGGGCCAGGTGAAGAAGGACCAGGAATCTGTTTCGGTGTTTGCCAGAGCTCTAAGCGACCCGGAGCCTATCATCAGGTATGCGGCAGTGAAAGAACTCACCGCCTTTCCGCAGGACCAAACCCAGGAGTACCTATTACCTCTTCTCAAAGACCCCACGCGGTCGGTGCGGATCGCGGCCGCTGATGCCCTGGCGGGAGTACCAGAGATAAATTTGCCAGCAGACCTGCAGACACCGTTTAGAAAAGCTACCTGGGAACTGGAAACAAACCTCAGGGAACGGGCAGATTTCCCGGGCGGTCAAATGGAGGCGGGCCAGTACTTTGAGCGGAAAGGGGAGACCGGAAAAGCCGAAGTGGCCTACCAAAGGTCTCTTTCCATTGACTCACTCTTTAACCCCGCCCGGCTCAACCTGGCCTACCTCTACAACCGGCAGGGGAGTAATGAAAAAGCCATTTCGCTGTTTAACCTGATCCTGAAACAGGAACCTGCCTACGCCGAAGGGTATTATTCCCTGGGACTTTTGTACGCCGAGATCAAAAAGCTGGATTTGGCCCTGGTCAACCTGAAAAAGGCCACGCAGCTGGATAAGAACAATACCAGAGCCTTGTATAACCTGGGCTTGGTCTACCAGCACTTAAAGCAAACTGAAGCGGCGGAACAAACTTATCTCAAAGGTTTGCAGGTAGAACCCAATTCCTTAGACTTAGGGAATGCCCTGGTTATATTATATGTGCAAACGAATAAACCAGACAAGGCCAACCAGCAACTAGCGCTTCTGCTGCAAAAACACCCTGGTAACGCGCTTTTGTTGCAAATGAAGGAGTACCTAAGTGCGAAGCGGAATTAGGGGAGAGGGATTAGTAGTCTTTAGATACTCTAGCCAAGTAAGAATCTTATTTTAGGGGAAATAGAATCAATTAACTCAGAAGACAGGAGGAATTTACTGGTAAGGTCTTCCATTAATGTGGAATTGTTTATTTAACCGATGGCGATTGCCGTTGGCCTAAGGCTAAAAATTACACTTTATTTTAATATGTTAGTTCTTCAGGTAAGGCTTTTTAAATTTATATGTTTTGAGCCTGTTTTAAGTAAAATAGCCCTAAAACAGAATTTCCTTGTAAGTCTTTGCATCACCCATCAAAAGTGATAGTAATACCAGATTCAATTATTCTCCAAATCGTCAAGCCAATCAATATATAGACAACTGCCACATTATAAAAAACTATTTTAACATATTTTTTTGATTCTTCGTTTACTGTATCGGAATTTTCAGGCCAGAAGAATGGCAGAAGTAAAATTAGTGAAATTCCGAATTGATCCCAGAATTCAGTTGGATTGCTGAGGTCTGCTCCGTCTTTGAAATCAGCATGAGATTCATACTTTTTCAAATCGGCCCTGACTTCCTTTAAGTATTTCCAGTGAAACACTTTTTTTACCTGCAGTACCAAAACTGTTGCAACAAACAATATTAATAAGACTTCCATTTTAAATAATTAAACAAAAACGCTCATTAACTTTTGAACGAAATTATTCGATTTATCTTCCGTAATTATAATGCTTCAAACTTCTTGAGTAATAAAGAAAGATCCCCAAAGCTGATTCCATTCCCAAGATAGTATTTTTCAGATAAACCCTTTTGAAAAGACTGGAACAACTATCAGCTTATGAGAGAGTAGAAGATGCCTTAAAAACCCAGAGTCTGCTCTACTAAATTTTCTCCTTAAAAAAGTCCTGCTCTGTTTTGGGCACGTTTTCCGGAAAACAGGCTCAAAACGGTTCTGCAGGTGTGAAAAAGTAGCCGCCCCAAGGCCAAACCCGTTCCGGCACCCCGCTTTATTTTGTATCTTTGCTCTTTGTAATAGATTCCTATGATGAAGAACATCCGCAATTTTTGCATTATTGCGCATATTGACCACGGCAAAAGTACCCTCGCTGACCGTTTACTGGAGTTTACTTCTTCCGTTACGGAGCGGGAGATGCAAAACCAGCTTTTAGATAACATGGACCTGGAACGGGAACGCGGCATCACGATCAAGAGCCACGCCATCCAGATGAATTATCATTATAAAGGCGAAGACTACGTTCTTAACCTCATTGACACTCCGGGCCACGTAGATTTTAGTTACGAAGTTTCCCGGTCTATTGCCGCCTGCGAAGGTGCGCTTCTGATTGTTGATGCCAGCCAGGGAATTGAGGCCCAGACCATCTCCAACCTGTATCTGGCCATTGGCAACGACCTGGAAATCATTCCGGTCCTGAACAAGATTGACCTTCCGCACGCCATGCCCGAAGAGGTAAGCGACCAGATTATTGATTTGATTGGCTGTGAACGCGAAGACATTGTGCATGCCTCAGGTAAAGCCGGTATTGGTATTGCTGAGATCCTGGCCGCTATCTGTGACCGCATTCCAGCCCCTAAAGGTGACCCAGATGCTCCTTTGCAGGCCCTGATCTTTGACTCGGTCTTCAACTCGTACCGCGGTATTGAGGTGTACTTCCGGATTATGAACGGCACCTTGCGCAAAGGCGACAAGGTAAAGTTCATTGCCACGGGCAAGCAGTATGAAGCCGACGAGATTGGCGTACTCAAACTAAACCAGGAACCCCGCCAGATTATGGGTGCCGGAAACGTGGGGTACCTCATCTCTGGTATCAAAAACGCCAAAGAGGTAAAGGTAGGGGATACCATTACCCATGCTGCTAACCCAGATACTATCCAGATACAGGGTTTTGAAGAGGTAAAGCCCATGGTATTTGCCGGTATCTATCCGGTGGAGACCACGGAGTACGAGGAACTGCGCTCTTCCATGGAAAAACTGCAGTTGAATGACGCCTCCCTGGTTTGGGAGCCTGAAACCTCGGCTGCACTTGGCTTCGGTTTCCGTTGCGGGTTTTTGGGCATGCTCCACATGGAGATTGTGCAGGAGCGCCTGGAACGCGAATTTGACATGACCGTGATCACCACGGTACCCAGCGTGCAGTTCAAGGCTTTCACCACCAAAGATGGCGAAATTAAAGTGAACGCCCCGTCTGAGATGCCGGAACCTAACTTTATAGACCACATAGAGGAGCCGTTCATCAAGGCCCAGATTATCTCCAAAGCCGAGTACATTGGGCCGATCATTTCCCTTTGTATGGACAAACGCGCCATTCTAAAAGCCCAGAACTTCCTGACCTCAGACCGCGTGGAACTCATCTTTGAGATGCCCCTGGCCGAGATCGTGTTTGACTTCTTTGATAAACTGAAGACCATCAGCCGGGGCTACGCCTCCCTTGACTATGAACTGATCGGTTTCCGGGAGTCACACATGGTCAAGCTGGACATCATGCTCAACGGCGAGAAGGTAGATGCCTTGTCTGCTATTGTGCACCGTGATAAAGCCTATGACTGGGGAAAGCGCCTCTGTGAGAAACTACAGGAGCTGTTACCACGCCAGATGTTTGAGATTGCCATCCAGGCCGCCATCGGGCAAAAGATCATCGCCCGTGAAACCGTGAAAGCTTTGCGTAAAAACGTATTGGCCAAATGCTACGGTGGTGACATTTCCCGTAAACGGAAGCTCCTGGAAAAGCAGAAGAAAGGTAAGAAACGTATGCGCCAGGTAGGTAACGTGGAGATTCCGCAAGAAGCCTTCTTAGCCGTTTTGAAGCTAGATTGATATATTCTTCCAATGACACAAAAAAGCCCCAGCTTAATAGGTTGGGGCTTTTTTGTTATATTTAAAATGTAATCCTCTTCTCTGGTAATGCTCAAAGAAAAGCTAAAACTAGCTGCCTGGCTTTTAAATTCTATTGTCCTCCTGCTGACTTTGGTAGTTGGTACATTAGCTTTTATACTAATGACAGATAAAGAGGCATTATTGGATCAAGAAAAAGAAGGGTGTGCCACAATAAATGAGGAACCTCTGGTTTGTTTTAACATACCCGAAGAGGTGACAAAAAATGAAACTGGCAGAGCCCTTTACCAAACTAATTGCACCCCATGCCACGATTTCTATTCAACTGTTGTAGGCCCACCATTAGCAGGTATTCAAAATCGTCATTCCATTAAGTGGATTCATGCTTTTATAAGAAATTCAGCTGAAATGATAGACAGAAAGGATTCTGCAGCGGTATCCGTTTATCAGCTTTATGCTAAACAACAAATGCCAGCTTTTGCTTTTTCACAAGCTGAATTGGATTCCCTCTATGATTACGTAGCAGCCCAGCCCATTCAATAACTACTAAAAGAGAATTGAAATTTAGGCGTTAATGGTTTTTAAACTGTTTTTATGTAAAAGAGCCCTAAACACCCAGTTCTAGGATTCTTCATTCCTACATCATTCTAGATATACTTTATTGGTAAGCCGTTTAAGCGCTTCATCTAAAGCGCGTCATATTGGTTCACAAGATCCTTCCAGGATGACGAAAAGGGAGTAGGGTACCCTGGAACTAGCTATTAGTGAGATTGTAAATATCCTTGATTTCCTCCAAAATCTGCCTGAAGTTGATTTCCAGATCTATGATTTTGCCGGTATGGAGGTCAAATACCCAACCGTGTACCTCGGGGTAGCCAGTAGCTTGGTAACTCAATTGCATAGCGGCAGTTTTAATAACATTTGTGCATTGTTCTACCACATTCAACTCTACCAAGCGCTCATAGCGGCGTTCCTGGTCTGTAATGGCATTCAATTCATTTTTGTGATGCCGATACACATCTCTAATGTTCCTGAGCCACGGGTTTAATATACCCATGTCTTTGGGTTGCATGGCAGCCTTTACACCCCCGCAGTTGTAATGCCCGCAGACAATGATGTGTTTCACCTTTAGGTATTTAATAGCATAGTTCAGCACCGACATCACGTTCAGGTCCACGTTGTTGACCAGGTTGGCCACGTTGCGGTGCACAAAGGCCTCGCCAGGCCCTAAACCCATCACTTCCTCGGCGGTTACCCGGCTGTCTGAGCAGCCAATATACAGGTATTCAGGGTTTTGCTCTTTGGCCAATTGGCTGAAAAAGTCTTTGTTACTGCCGGTTTTCTCCGCAATCCATTTACGGTTATTCTCAAATATCTCTTCGTATGAGGGCATAGCTCTTGAATAATTGATTTTTCGGTTCGTGGTAAAAGTAATAATTAGTACTGAAATCCGCCGCTTGGGTTTTGACGGAGGTAACCCAATGCCAGGCCAAGCGGCTTTCCCTTCCTTCTACCGTTCACCTATTTAACAGGATTCTTCTTCTACTAGGGTATACCTAGGAAACGTCGCTGTTAGTTTAAATAACTAAAAAAAGAGCTGGCACTTTCCGTAAGGCCTTGTACTTTTGGGCCTTCGTATCACTTCTTCATTTCCAGTACCTATGATTCTGTTAGACGGAAAGAAAACCTCCGAAGCCATTCAAAGTGAAATTGCCGCCGAAGTAGCCCAAATAAAAGCCGAAGGAGGGAAAGCCCCCCACCTAGCTGCCATCCTGGTGGGCAACGACGGCGGGTCCATGACCTATGTGAACAACAAAGTACTGGCCTGTGAGCGCGTGGGCTTTGAGTCTACCCTCATTCATTATGACACTGAGGTAACCGAAGAAGAACTGTTAGCGAAGATCAAAGAGATTAACCAGGATGATACTGTTGACGGCCTGATTGTCCAGTTACCCCTTCCCAAGCACATCAACGCCAACCGGGTGCTGGAGGTAATGGACTATAAAAAAGACGTAGACGGGTTCCACCCGGTCAACGTGGGCCACATGGTAGTGGGCTTGCCATCTTACCTGCCGGCCACGCCCTACGGCATCATGGAACTCCTGGACCGCTATAAGATTGAGACCAAAGGCAAGCATTGCGTAGTGGTAGGCCGAAGTAACATTGTAGGTCTGCCCGTGAGCATCCTTATGAGCAAGTGCACCTTCCCCGGCGATGCCACCGTTACCATCTGCCACCGCCACACCGTAGACCTGGCCTCCCACACCCGCCAGGCAGATATCCTGATTGTAGCCGTGGGCCAGCCCCTAATGATCAAGGCAGATATGGTGAAGGAAGGAGCCGTGGTCATTGACGTAGGCACCACCCGTGTGCCAGACGCCACCCGTGAAAGAGGCTGGCGCCTGCGCGGGGATGTGGACTTTGACAATGTGGCCTCCAAATGCAGCTACATTACCCCGGTTCCCGGCGGCGTAGGTCCCCTCACCATCTCCATGTTACTGAAGAACACCCTTCGGGCCGCTAAGAAAGAAGTACACGCGTAACCCACTTATAAAAGAAAAGCCGCTCTGTTTTAGAGCGGCTTTTCTTTTATAAGTGGGTAGTTGTTGGTTGTTAGTGTTTAGTTGTTAGGGGAAGTTTTGAAGGAATATCAGTCTTCAGTATTTTACGTTTTGGGCCTGTTTTCTGAAAAACGGCCTCAAAACGCAATAACGTGGTTCCTTCTCCCTCAGGGAGAAGGGTAGGATGAGGGGAATTGCTCCCAACTGAAAAGAAAGAATTCCTCAGAAGAACCGGGGCATATATTCAGGTAGGGGCAATCCCTTGTGGTTGCCCTTCACGTATGCTACCGTATTAGGGCAACCACAAGGGATTGCCCCTACATCAAATTCCAAATTTTGTTACCCTTTCCTGCACAGCACTTGCTTAGAAGACCTCGTAGCGTACGCAGCTCCTGCGAGCGTCTGGGCCAATAACCCTCAATGCATCTTCTCCTGTGTAAACACCCCCTTCGCCCCCTCAAGGGGGGAGTCACTTTGTAGCAAGCGGTAATTGCGTTTTAAGCCTGTATTCTGGAAAATAACTCCAAAACAGAAAACCTCCTTTATCCATCCTCCTAATCACTAACACCCAATCACTAACAACTACATCGTCCCTACCTTATGCTTTTGTCTGAGCAGCAGGGCCAGTGAGGCGTAGTCGTTGGGGAGTTCCGTTACTTGTTTGGTTTTACCCATAAAAGCCTGGAGCTGCGCGGGTAACTCAATTTCCTCGCCCAGCACTTCTTCCATGCTTTCCTTGAATTTGGCAGGGTGGGCGGTTTCCAGGAAAATGCCTTGGGTGCCTAGTTTTGGGAGTTCCTGTTTCAGGCCCAGGTAACCAATGGCGCCGTGGGGATCTAGCGAATAGCCTTTAGTTTGGTAAAGGTGTCTGATGGCGTGTTTAATGGCCTCGTCATCGGCCCAGAACCCTTTCACTACCTGTTGCAGGTCTTCTAATTCCTGGCTGAACAGTTCCAGTATGCGGGGGAAGTTGTTGGGGTTGCCCACGTCCATGGCGTTAGCGATGGTCGACACCGATGGCGCAGGGCGGTATACACCGTTGGCTAGGTAATCAGGGACTATTTTATTGAGGTTGGTAGTAGCCAGGAAATACGTGACCGGCAGGCCCATGCGGTAGGCCAGCAAGCCCGCCGCCAGATTCCCGAAGTTGCCGCTGGGCACGGCAATGGTCAGATCCTGACCTTCGGGGTTCAGCTTTTTCCACTGGCCCCAAGCATGGAAGTAATACACCATTTGCGGCAGCCAGCGGGCCACATTGATGGAGTTCGCCGAAGACAAATTCATTTCCTGGTTCAATTCCTCGTCTGAGAAAGCCTGCTTGACTAGGGCCTGGCAGTCATCAAAGGTTCCTTCTACGCCCACGGCACTAATGTTCTGCCCCAGCGTGGCAAACTGCATTTCTTGAATGGCGCTTACGCCGTCTACCGGGTATAGCACCACCACGTCAATGTTTTCCAGGCCCAAAAAGCCATTGGCCACGGCGCTTCCGGTATCCCCGGAGGTAGCCACCAGCACCGTGATCGGCTGGTCTGGTTCCGCGAAGGCCTGCAGGCACCGTGACATGAAACGGGCGCCCACGTCTTTGAAGGCGCAGGTGGGGCCATGGAACAACTCCAGCGCATACACGCCTTCCTCCACGGCCACCAGCGGAATAGGGAACGTGAAGACCTCCGCGCAGATTTTCTTTAGGTTTTCCTCTGGAATATCCGGGGCCACAAAGGCCTTCAAAACCTCAACCGCAATGTCGTGCAGCGAAAGGAAGGGGAGTTGAGCAAAAAAGGAGGCGGGTAGGGCAGGGATTTCCTTCGGAAAGAAAAGGCCTTTGTCTTTGGGGAGGCCCTTGATCACGACTTCTTTGAAGCTTAGTTCTTTGGACTGGCCGTTGGTGCTGTAGTAGTTCATGCCTGCGCGGGTTGTAAGAGAGATTGTTCCACTAACCGAACCCCTTGGTCGGGTACTTGAGATACGTAGGTTTTGGTGTCTATGCCGCTGTGGGCGTACACTTTTTCCATGGCCTCCTGCACCGCCTGGGCCTGGGCCAAGGTAGCCGACAAGGCGAAAATAGAGGGCCCAGAGCCAGAGATACCGGCGCCCAGGGCCCCAGCGGCCAGCGCGGCGGCTTTCACCTGGTGGAATAGCGGGATAAGAATGGAGCGCTCGGGTTCAAAGATCTCGTCATGCAGGCTGCGGCCCAGCAAAGCGTAATCTTTCATTAACAGCCCCGCCATAAACCCGGCAAGGTTACCCCACTGGGTAATGCCTTTCTTTAACGGAATCTCCTGCTTAAGAATGCTTCGAGAAAGAGACGTTTTCAACTCAATCTGGGGGTAGAGAATAGTGCAATACAGGTCCAAAGGCACGCCCAACGGAACCACATCCAGCGGGGAATAGTCCCGCACCAGCACAAAACCACCCAGCAGAGAAGGGGCCACATTGTCGGCGTGGGCCGAGCCGGAGGCTTTTTTCTCGCCTTCCATGGCGTACAGCACCAGTGCCTGGGTAGTAAAGGGCTTTCCCAGCAGTTCATTTACCGCAAAGGCCGCCGCTGCCGAACTGGCCGCGCTGCTGCCCAGGCCACTGCCCACCGGCATTCCTTTGTGCAGCTGCATTTCCAGGCCATGGGTGATATGGAGGTCAGTGAGCATTTTGTGGGCCACCACGCCAATTACGTTCTCCGTGGGGTCACTGGAAAGCCCGTCAATGCCATGGATGGCAGTAATGGTAATGCCTGGTTGTTCTGTTTTACGGGCCCATACCTCATCGCCGGGCTGGTCCAGGGCAAAGCCCAGGACGTCAAAGCCGCAACAGACATTGGCCACGGTGGCCGGGGCGTAGGCTTTGATAAATTCGTTGTTTTGCATGGTAGAAGGTGCTGGTAGCTGGCGCTGGATTTAAGCTTTTGGGCCAAGCCAATGCTTTGTTTTATGGTTTGAATAGAAACTTAACCTTAGATTAATTGATAGCCTAAAATTCAATAGGTTATGCAAATGCTTCTTCCGTTTCTTTTACCGGTAAAAAGAACCGGTCATGAAGCAGGTTCACGGCACGGTGCGCGTCCTGGGTGCTGAGTACCACGGAGATGATCCGTTCGGTAGCTCCCTGAGCAATAGCCCTGATATTGATCTCATTATCGCCTAAAAGGGAGAAGGCTTTGCCGGCTATACCGGGCTGTTTGATCATGCCGTTGCCCACTAGGGCCACAATGCTCATAGGCGTTTCCAAACTCACGGGGTTCAGGAGTCCCTGGGCCATGTCGTCGGCAAATTCCTGACTTATGGCCTGTACGGCTTTCTGGCCATCGGCTTCGGCTAAGCCCAGGGTAATGCTCTGCTCTGAGGAGGACTGCGTGATAAAGTAGATGTTGATGTTCTCGGTGGCCACTGCTTTGAACAGGCGCATGGCCACGCCCGGTACGCCCACCATGCCGCTGCCACTCACGGTGAGTACCGCCATATGGTCTATGCAGGAAATTCCTTTCACGTGCTGCGCGCTAGGGGCTGGGGTTGCGGAGATCAAGGTGCCCTTGTGGCTGGGGTTGAAGGTGTTTTTCAATACCAAGGGAATTTTGGCCGCGACCAGTGGGGCAATGGTAGGGGGGTACAAGACCTTCGCCCCGAAATACGCCAGCTCCATGGCTTCCTCGTAGCTGAGCTCTTCAATGGAATAGGCGGCCGCGGCTTTGCGGGGATCGGTGGTGTACATTCCGTCTACGTCTGACCAGATCTCCAGCAGGTCTGCCTGCATAGCCGCGGCATAAAGCGAGGCGGTATAGTCAGAGCCGCCCCGGCCCAGCACGGTAGTCTTGCCTTCCGCGGAGCGTGAGATAAATCCCGGAGCCACCATTAATGAAGCTTCCGGCAATTGGTTCTGCATGCGGCGGTAGGTTTCCTTCAGGTTGACTTTGGCATTCAGGAAATTGGCATCGGTTTGGATGTACTCGCGGCTGTCCAGCAACACATTGGGCAGGCCGTGGTGCTGCAGGGCCACCGAGACCAGCGCTGAGGAAAGCAACTCGCCGTAGGCCATCACACGGGCCCTGGTGCTGTCACTGAGCTCATCCAGCAGGTAAACGCCTTTGGTCACGTCCTCCAACTCGCGCAGAATCAATTTGATCTTGCCCTTTATCTCAATCTGCTGGCTCATGGGCACCAATTCCTCAATGGCCTGCATGTGCTTGGTTTCCAGGGTCTGGATCACCTCCTGGTATGCGGGGTCATGCGCAGAAGCTTTTTGGTACAGCGTAATGAGCAGGTCGGTCACTTTAGACATCGCTGATACAACCACTATTTTTCTCTCTGAGGCGTCTTTGGCCCCCACAATGGAAATTAACTGACGGATGGCTTCCGCGTTCGCCACGGAGGTGCCTCCAAATTTTAATACCAGCATAACAGATGGTGCTTTTGAATGATTGGAAAGGAAGGGTGCCCACAGGGGCTTAGATAGCCACCAAGGCTATACAGGACAGGACGATATGTGTAGCTATACCCCCGCAGGGGTAATAGTAATAATGGTACCCGTAAAGGAAATACCAAACCCAACGCAAACGCCAGCCTGACCCGTGATAACGGACCGGAAAGAAGAGGCTATGTGGCAGATTTGTCTCATTGGCGCCGGCAATATCTGAAAATAATTTAATGAAAGTGAAATAAAAATGTGAAAATTTTATAGACTAACGGTTGTTATTGCTAGTTTGGAAGTCATAAGGCAAATCTGTTCAGTATCTGTTACCTTTGTACCCACAGATTTCTGCCCGTTGCTGCGGTTTGTTCCCATTTGGTTAAGATTTGGGGTACGGGGCAAACTAATAAGCGGGCGGGGCTGTTACCTTATATAGCATTAAACCTGTTTTGGGGCCGTTTTTCAGAAAACAGGCCTAAAACAGAAAGAGGAGACGTTGATTTTGGAAGAGACCTTAGATAGAAAGATTGCCTCTGTACATACGGTGCCCAAAGACGGGACCAAATTGCCCCTCATGGAGCATTTTTACACCATTCAGGGCGAAGGCTACCACACCGGCAAAGCGGCCTATTTTATCAGGCTGGGCGGCTGTGACATTGGCTGTCACTGGTGTGACGTGAAAGAGTCCTGGGACGCCAACCTGCACCCGCTCACCGATACCGACTGGATTGTGCAGCAGGCCGAGCAGTACCCCGGTAAAGCTGTGGTGGTGACCGGCGGTGAGCCGCTGCTGTATAATCTGGAGTACCTCACGTCTCAACTGCAGATGCGGGGCATCCAAACGTTTATAGAAACCTCTGGCGCCTACCCTTTAAGTGGTTCCTGGGATTGGATCTGTCTTTCTCCCAAGAAATTCAAAGGACCGCACCCCAGTGTGCAGCCCCACGCCGGCGAGTTGAAGGTGATCGTTTTCAATAAATCTGACTTTGCCTGGGCCGAAGAACACGCCGCGCAGGTAGGGCCAGACACCCGTCTGTACCTGCAGCCGGAGTGGAGCAAAGCCGACATAATGATGCCCCTGATTGTGGAGTATGTAAAAGAAAACCCTAAATGGAGGGTTTCGTTACAGACCCATAAGTTCCTGAATATTCCGTAATTACGCCCATGTACCTTTCCCCTCGTTTCTTGCTAATCCTTCTGTTTTTGGTTGGACTTTCTGCCCAAAGCTATGCCCAAACGGCAAAGGGTGGCACTTCTAACAGCAAAGCCCAGAAAGCATTTGAAGAGGGCAACAAGCTGGTGCAGGCGCGCAATTTCCCAAAGGCACTGCTGGCTTATGAAGAGGCCGTAAAACGGGATTCTACCTATGGAGAGGCTTACTTGCAAGCCGCTGGTCTGTACCGGGTTATGCAGAAGCCCGAGGAGTCTTACCAATTTTACCGCCGAGGCCTTGCACTGCTTCCAGAGCAGCCCAAGCTAGCCAATGACTATTTTACCTACGCAGACCTGGCCTTCGCCCGGGGACAATACCAGGAGGCCGGTACCTATTATGAGAAATTCATTAAGCTAGGCCGCAAGAATACCAAACAGGCCGCCCATGCACAGCGGCAAGTAAAGAATGTGGCCTTTGCCCAAAAAGCCATCAAAGAGCCTGTGGCCTTCAAGCCTCAATCGCTAGGCGAGGTGGTCAATAAAATGGGGCTGCAATACTCACCCGTACTCACCACCGACCAACAGGCACTCCTGTTCACCGCCCGCCAGGGGAGCGGTGAATTAGATGACGAGGACCTGTACCTGGCCTACCGCAAAAACGGGCAATGGCAGGAACCGGTCTCTATCTCCAAGAACATCAATACCGAACTAAACGAAGGAGCAGCCTCTCTGTCCGGCGACGGGCGTACCTTGGTTTTTACCACCTGTAACCGGCAGGACTCTTACGGTTCCTGTGACCTCTACATTAGTTACCGCGAAGGAGACGAGTGGAGCACGCCTAAGAACATGGGCCGCACCGTCAACTCCACCTCCTGGGATTCCCAGCCCAGCCTGTCGGCAGATGGCCGTACCATTTATTTTGCCTCTAACCGCCCGGGCGGCCAGGGTGGCGATGACCTGTGGGTGACCAAACTGAAAGACGATGGTTCCTGGGGAGCGCCTGTGAACCTGGGCAACAAGATCAATACCCCGGGCCGTGAGAACTCACCTTTTCTGCACGCCAGCGGCAACACGCTCTATTACGCCACCGATGGCCTGCAAGGCATGGGCGGCTTGGACCTGTTCAAAGTAAGCCGCGAAAAAGGCGGTTGGGGCACCCCGTTGAACCTGGGTTACCCTCTGAACACCCACCGCGACGAAAGCTCCATTTTCATTTCCCCGGATAACAAAACCGGCTACTACTCCGGCGGGCAATCGGCGGGGGCCGGAAAGGCTGAAGTGGCTCTGCTACAATTTGAAGTTCCTGACGTCTGGAAGGGCAAAACCATCAGTACCTTCGCCCAGGGCAAGGTTTTTGATGCCGTTTCCAAAAAGCCCCTCAAGGCCACCGTGCAGGTATATGACCTGGATTCTACGGGCGTGATTTCCCAGCAGGTAAGCTCAGATGGCAGCTCGGGGGAATACACCATTGTGCTGAACCAGAAGCAGCGGTACGCGTTGTTTGTGACAGCCCCCGGCCACGTGCTGGAAAGCCGCCACATTTCGGCTACCTCCACCTCGGCGCCCCTGGCCCTAGACTTTTACCTACAGCCGGTGAACAAAGGAGCCAAGGCTGTGTTGAGCAATATTTTCTTTGATACCGGCAAAGCCGAACTTCGGTCTGAGTCCCGCACCGAGCTGGACAAGTTGTTTCAGTTTCTGCGGGCCAACCCTAAGATAAAGGTGGAGATTGCGGGCCACACCGACAACGTGGGCCAGGCGGCCGCCAACCAGAAACTCTCAGAGGCTCGCGCGAAGGCGGTGGTGGCCTACCTGGTGTCTAAAGGTGCGCCGGCCACGCTGTTCCAGGCCAAGGGCTATGGCCAGACTCAGCCAGCTGCGCCCAATACCTCAGAAGAAAACCGCCAACTGAACCGCAGGATAGAACTCAGGATTTTGTAGAGATTTTTTTCCGTCAGGTGAAAACTTTCTCTGCCCGTTGGGGTTTAATAAGTAGGTTTAGAGTATTAGTTTACTAGTTTGTTTAATGTGAGCCAGAAAGGCGGCCGGGCTATCCCGACCGCCTTTCTGTTTTTAGCATGTTTTTGCTAAAACGGCGCCAAACCAGGAGTAGGGCTGATGAATTGAAATGCCCCTTTCTGCAAGGTTATGGGTTCTGCCGGTTGAGAAAGGCTTCTTCCTGCTGTTCTATCTCTACCAAGGCGGGGTCTTTGGGTTGAGCCAGGGCGGTCTGCATGTCCTGGGCCTCAATCTGGCGGTTCACCTCACGGGCTTTTTGTACCAGGGTTTGAAAGATACGCCGTTGTTTGCGGCGCTGGGGCAGGAACTCCGGGTGCCACTGCACGCCCAGCATGAATTCCCGGGTTTGGTGCTCAATTGACTGCACTACCCCGTTCTTCTCCCAGGCAACTATTTCTAAATCTTTCCCGGGTTTCTGCACAGCCTGGTGGTGCAGGGCGTTTACCTTCATTTTCTTGCAACCAATAATCTGGGCCAGTTTACTGTCGGGCTTTATCCTGATTTTCTTAACCGGGAAGATACTGGACGGGTTAGGCTCCTCCAGGTAGAACTCACTGATGTCGGGGTGCAGGGTGCCCCTGAAATAGACGTTCATGAGTTGCGAGCCCCGGCAAATGCCCAGCACCGGCAGGTTTTTCTTGACGGCTTGGTCAATAAGCTGGAACTCCAGATGGTCTCTACCTTTGTCCAGGGACCACTTGGGGGCTCCGCTTAGCCATTTTCGGAGGTAGAATAAGGCAGGGAAATAGATCCACCTAATAAAGCGCCAGACTCTTTGAAAATAAGTCATCTTCTGGTTCTGCAAAGTGCGTTTAAGGTATTCCTGCAGCACGGCGTCCTGCTGGTAAGTTTCGGGGTCTACATCGGCACCGCCGCCCACAATCAGGCCCTGCAACCCATCGGCAGTTCTGGGGAAGGAGGGCGTGATATGCACAGGCTTTCCGCCGGCCAGCCACACGCCCAGCGCCGTGAACAGCCAGGCCACCTCGCCCCCTTTATCGGGACCGGTGACGCCAATAGTAGGCCGGCTCTGGTTTATCTTTGCCTTTTGCTCTTTCACGCTAGCCACTGTTCGGTTTCTTTCTCCCATTTTTTCTCAAAGCCCAGAAGCGTGCTTTCCTTCAGGCGCAGGTAGGCCTCACTCATTTCCCTGATTTTTTCCGGCTGGTTGGCCAGTGCCTCTATTACTACCCAGTTATTCCATTCCTGGGCCAAAGTCCAGTTGGGGTCAGATACGCAGGAGTTGGGCAACCGGTAATGAAAGGTGTTGCGGGCTTTCAGCTTGCCCAGGTGATGGTATTGATCCACCTTTTCTTTTCTCAGGAAACCAAACACCGGGTACAGGTCCAGGGGCCGGTTTCTATCTGGGTTGAAAGCGTGGTAGTCTTCAATAAGTTGATCCAGCGAGGGTTGGTAAGAGGAGGGAAGCACCAGCGCCGTGTATTCCTCTGGGTAGGGATTAATGAAGGAGGTAAGGTTGAGCCGGGCAAAATCGGTCTGCCCCGCCTCCAGCAGCCAGGGGTACAACAGTAGAAAGGCCCGCAGGTAGCGGAGAATGGTTTCCGGCTCAGGATCCGGCAATTCAGTGTTAATGTGGGTCCCGAAGGCATTGGTCAAAAAGGCCTCGGTGCCTTTGGCATGATGGTCATACAGCGCCTGCCGTAGCTCCTCCAGTTGGTCCAGCTGGTTACAGGGCAGGGGCGGTACCCCTATCTCATAGGGGATCACGCGTTTAATAACCGCTTCCAGGGCATCATCAATTCGCTCTTCCAGCGTTTCATGGCCTAGCCTGATGTGTTCAATGTCTATGTGCAGCTTGTCAAAAACCGCTTTGTATTGCTTTTCGGTAAGTAATTTCAGGTCCATCTCCACACTGAAATCTCCCAGGCGGGTGAAAAGAACCTTGGCTGAAAACCGGTTTTCTCGCTGTACCCGACCGCCATACAAGTCCTGCACGATCTGAAGGCACTCGTCTATGCCCACATTGGCAAACTCCAGCTCAAAGCCCACTTTCCTCAATTTCCCTTCCTGGGTCTTTTCAAGGGGCAAAGATTTAAATGCTTCCATTCTGTTTTTTTCGCTGGTTTGATTTTACCAACGGGAAAGGGTAGCAAGCGTTGCATTGGGCTTATTTTAAATAAGATTTGTTTCTGCATTTAAATGGGGGTTAAATGAGCATAGTCTATTCCAGTTATTGCTGGCGTAGTGTCTGTTCTTGCCAGAGTCCTTATGCTTAAGTTGTTTCATCTTCGCCCTCCGAGCGCTCACGGCCGCGTCTTTCCCCCTCGCACTGCCCTTGCGGCCGCTTTGCCTTCTGCTCTTAGCTAAGGTTCTTCCAAGGCCACAAGCGAGGCGCTCGGAGTAAAGACTGGAAATGGGGAACGCGAGGGGAAAATGGAGTATTGCGTTTTAAGCACGTTTTCAGGAAATCAGGCTCAAAACGCAATACCCTCAACTAAGCGCAGACTCTCCCCTTGAGGGGAGCGCAGAGGGGTGTCTACACAGGAGGGTACATCAGCAGGGTAAATAACTAAAGCCCAAAAGGCACGGAAGTAAATCCGCGCCATAGAAAAGCCAATGGTTCCTTCTTTCTTGCCACTTCAAGGTGGCGCAAAGGGGATTGCAAATCCCCCTTTCGAAACTTCCGGATTGCAAATTCGGAAGAGCGTTCTGTGGTACTTTCTACCACCAAGCTCAATACCCCCGCCGTTGTTGGTGTTCTAACCAACAATTAAAGCTGCTGCCCTCTTCCTCGTCCCCCTTTGAAGGGGGTAGGGGGATGACCACTTATGCTGATCAATTCCGTTTATTGCCCCTTTTTTCCAAAACAGGCCAAAACGCCTCACCCCCAGTACCTTCTCAAGAAGGTGCTGGGGGTGAGGCAACTAAAAGGTAAAATCTAAACAGGAAACCGCTACGCCAGCATCTTATTAAACTCGTCTTCGGTCACAATCTTCACGCCCAGCGAGGTGGCTTTTTCTAATTTGCTGGGGCCCATTTTTTCGCCGGCGACCAGGTAAGAGAGTTTCTTGGAGATGGAGCTGACAATCTTTCCGCCGTTGGCAATGATGGTGTCCTGGAGTTCTTCGCGGGAGTAGCCAGCGAAGACACCGGAGACCACGAAAGTAAGGCCAGCCAGCTTGTCGGAGGCAGGTTCTATGATGGCAATTTCGCCCAAATCCAATTGCAATCCGTGGAAGCGTAGCCGCTCAATCAGGTGCACGTTGGACAGGTCCTGGAAATACTCACGCACGGAGGCGGCAATGCGACCCCCAATCTCAGGTACGGCAATCAGTTCTTCTTCAGTGGCAGCCCGTAAGGCGTCAATGTTCCGGAAGTATTGGGCCAGCTTCTGCGCCACGGTATTGCCCACAAACCGGATGCCCAGTGCGAACAGGACCCGGTCAAACGGCGCTTCCTTAGATTTCTCCAGAGCCTTGAGAATATTCTCTACCGTGGTTTTCTGGAACGTGACTACGCGGGTTATGCCAGTTTCCTCGTTCACGAAGGTCTTTTTGAGACCGAAGAGAGTATCATAGGTGAGGTCGTAGAGATGGTCGGGGCTGGTCACCAGGCCTTGCTCCACCAGCAGCTCAATCTTGCCTTCGCCCAGGCTCAGGATGTTCATGGCCTTGCGGCTGATGAAGTGCTCCAGCTTGCCTTTCACTTGCGGCGGACAGCCTTTCTCGTTGGGGCAGTAGTGGTTGGCCTCACCTTCGTGGCGAATCAAGGCCGTGCCGCAGGAAGGGCAGACGGAAGGGTAGACAATAGGCTCCGCGTTGGCCGGCCGTAACTCGGTTTTCACGGCTGTTACCTTCGGGATGATCTCGCCGCCTTTCTCCACGGTCACAAAGTCATGGACCATGAGACCCAGCCGTTCAATCTCATTGGCGTTGTGGAGGGAGGCCCGCTTTACGGTGGTGCCCGCCAGCAGGACCGGTTTCATAAGAGCCACAGGGGTCACGGCGCCGGTGCGGCCCACATTGTATTCAATGCCTAGGAGCTCGGTGACGGCTTCCATAGCCTTGTATTTATAGGCCATGGCCCAGCGCGGGCTCTTGGCGGTATAGCCCAGCTCTTCCTGCTGCGCGTACGAGTTCACCTTCACTACAATGCCGTCGGTGGCGATGGGCAGTTCAAAGCGTTTGGTTTCCCACTCATGAATAAAGGCCATCACTTCCTCAATGGTGCTGCACTTGCGCCAGCTGCTGGACACGTTCAGGCCCCAGCGTTGCAAGGCCTCCAGACTTTGGGAGTGGCTCTCAAACAGGGTGGGCGTGCTCAGCAAGCCATAGGCGTACATGCTTAGGCGCCGGCGGGCCACTTCTTTGGAGTCCTGCAGTTTAAGGGTGCCCGAGGTGGCGTTTCTGGGGTTGGCCATAAGGGCTTCGCCGATTTCCTCGCGCTCCTTGTTCAGTTCCTCAAACACATGGAAAGGCATGAACACCTCGCCCCGCACCTCCACCTCGGCGGGAACGTCTTCGCCCTGCAGGTGCAAGGGCACGGTCCGGATGGTGCGTACATTGGGGGTAATGTCATCGCCGCGGGTGCCGTCGCCGCGCGTCACGCCGGCCGTGAGGGCCCCGTTGGTATAGGTGAGGCTCATGGCCACGCCGTCAAATTTGAGTTCGCAGATGTATTCCACGTAGTCGCCGGTCACTTTGCGCACGCGGGTGTCAAACTCCCGCACCTCATCCTCTGAGTAGGTGTTGCTCAAGGAGAGCATGGGGTATTTATGCTTTACAGTAGGGAAGTGCTTGGTAATGGTGCCGCCCACGCGCTGGGTAGGGGAGTTGTCTGAGCGGAACTGCGGGTTTTCCTCTTCCAGCTTCTGCAACTCCAGGAGCATCTGGTCAAACTCGTAGTCAGAGACCTCAGAGACGCTGTTCTGGTAATATTGGTAATTGAGGTAGTTCAGTTTATTAGTCAGCTCTAAAATACGGGCTTCTGGGGTTTGCTCAGGCATGTGGGGCTAGTGGTTAGTCTCAAAAGCAAAGATAAAGCAGGATTTTCTGGATTAAAGTAAATTTTCAGGATTGTAGTATTGAATACTTAAAATCATAAGGGATTCAGGAAACCCAGTTAAAAGTCCTTCTTCTTGTTGGGTTAGATTTTCTTGTATTGGAGACTTAGGCCGCCAAAGTTGATTAATAAACCTACCGGGACAGCATAGGCCGTTAAATAGTTTTTGGCTTGCACCAGATGCAAGTCATCTATTGTGCTTAATGCCTTAAGTTCAACTATAATTTTACTATCCACAACAAAATCAGCACGTCTGGTGCCAACAGGTGACCCTTTATAGAATATGGTTTGTTCTTTCTCTCGCTCAAATGGTAAACCTTCTTTCTCCAGCTCAATAGCTAAACTTCGTTGGTAGATAATTTCCTGAAATCCCGCTCCCAACTCATTATGGACGCGCATAGCACATCCTATTATCTGATAAGTCAATTGGTCTAATTCCATATATCAACATTTTCCAATGAAGGCACTTATACGGGACTGAGGTTAATTCATACCAATAACCTTATCCAGAAAATAAACCTTAATCCTGAAAATCCTGCTTTATCTTTGCCTTTCTTATAATTCCCATCAGCTTTGTCTACTATGTCTTTTGCCCAACTTGGTTTATCGCCTGCCTTAGTAAAGGCCGTTGCCGCTCAGAAATTCCCAACGCCTACCCCGGTGCAAGAAGGGGTAATCCCGGAGGTGTTGAAGGGCAGAGACGTGTTGGGCATTGCGCAGACGGGCTCGGGGAAAACGGCGGCGTATGCCTTGCCTATCCTGGACAGGATGCAGACCAACCGGGCCTTCCGGAACCGGTATGTGAAGACCTTGGTGCTGGTACCTACCCGCGAACTAGCCCTGCAGGTGGGTGAAGTATTTCTGGGATTCAGCGCCCATATGCCAATCAGCATCAAAACGTTATCAGTGTTTGGGGGCGTGTCTATTAACCCGCAAATGATGAAACTACAGGGCACCGATATCCTGGTAGCCACCCCCGGCCGACTGCTGGACTTGGTGGAGCAAAAGGCGGTGCACCTATCTGAAGTAGAGACGCTGGTGCTGGACGAGGCCGATAAAATGCTGAACCTGGGCTTTGAGGAAGAGATGCGCCAGATCCTGGCATTGTTGCCCAAGAAGCGTCAGAACCTGCTGTTTTCGGCGACGCTGGATAACAAGGTGAATGCCATTCAGGAGACCTTGTTGCGGGAACCGGTGATCATTGAGATCAAGGAAGAGGAAAGCACGGTTTCCAACCTGATCACAGAAATTGCCTATCTGGTGGACACCGAGCGCAAAGGGCCTTTCCTTAGGTACCTGATCAAGCATCACCAAATGAAACAGGTATTGGTCTTTGTCTCGGCTACCAAACGCGCCGACCACCTGGTGACCAAACTGGCTACCAATGGCATAAAGGCCGTGGCCCTGCACAGCGGCAAAAGCCAGGGCGCCCGAACCGAGGCCCTGGCCCTGTTCAAAAAGGGGAAAGTGCAGGTGTTGGTAGCCACCGATCTGGCCGCCCGCGGGATTGACGTACCGGAACTCCCCCATGTGATCAACTATGACCTTCCCCGGTCCTCCAAGGACTACGTGCACCGCATTGGCCGCACGGGCAGGGCAGAGGCCACTGGAGAGGCCATCACGATTGTTACTCCCGAAGACGCGCACCACTTCAAGATTATCCAGAAACAAACTAAACGCACTATCACTACCCAGGAAACCAAAGAGATTGACCTGAAAGGGTTTTAAGCCAGGGTAGAATTTTACTAGAAACACAAAAAGCGTTTTGGGGCTGTTTTCTGAAAAACAGCCCCAAAACGCTTTTTTGCGTCACCACTTTAGTTGGTCTTACGGGTTGGTAGACCAGATGCCGGCGTCTTTGATGAAAACCCGGCGATTAAGTTTGAGTTGGCAGACCAGGAACTCCGCGAAGTCCTCGGGTTGCATTACTTTCTGGGGGTTCCCGTCGGTGAGTTTCAGTTCCACGGCCAGTTCGGTAGCCACGGTGCTGGGTGTGAGGGAGGTGACCCTGATGTTGTTTTTCCGGACTTCCTGCATGAGAGACTCCGTCAAGCCAATCAGCCCGAATTTGGAGGCACTGTAGGCGCTGGTGACGGCGGCCCCGCGTTGCCCGGCGGTAGAGGAAATGTTCACAATGTCGCCGGTACTTTTAGCGATCATGGCCGGTAATACCGCCCGGGTCACGTAGTAAGGGCCCATCAGGTTTACTTTAATGATTTGCTCCCATTGCTCCGGCTCCAGTTCCAGAAACTTCCCGAAGGTGGCGGTGCCGGCGTTGTTAATAAGGATATCAATAAAGCCCAGTTCCTGCTGCACATGCTCCACGGCCTCGTTCACGCTCTGCATATTGGTCACGTCTGCCGTCACAATGGAGGTCTCCACGCCTAATTTTTCAATTTCAGCGGCCACTTTCTCCAGATCGCTTTTGGTTCGGGCCAGCAGCCCCACATTCACCCCCTCATGCGCCAAGGCAATGGCCACGGCCTTTCCTATTCCTTTGCCGGCTCCTGTAACCAGGGCCGTTTTCCCCTTTAAAGATTCCATAGTTTTTCTTAAATTCTGATCAAAGTTAAAAGCAGCACCTTTGATCCCCAATTCAAGGGCGGTACCCTATTGGAAACGGTTCTGTTTCTCATAAGGTTAAAAATCAAAATTTTCCTACCTCAAAACTAGGGTCCAGCCTATGAACTGTTTTGCCATTCATTATAGTCCTACATAGGACTTTTGAAAAAGGGAGGGCTTATGCAACATGAGTTTTGGGCCTGTTTTCCCAAAAACAGGCCCAAAACAAGTTTTCAAAGTAGGAAGCTGTCTAGTAAAGGAAAAGCAATGACCTCTTTCCCTTACTGCGTAGTCTTCCCTGCAAGGCAAGAGGTCATTGCTTTTAGATGATTGATGAGAACGCTAACAAGGGCAGAAAAGGGGTCATTTCTTGTGCTTTCTCTAACAGCTTCTATAATACAGTGGGTGGGCAGATTGGGTAAACCCTGAAAAAAAGCCGTTTAATACGATGATTGGAAAGGCAGGTTCGTATATTGCTTCAGGGCAACAGGTTGCTCCCGTGGCTAAACCTCACCTTACTGTGCTCGGCAAATGAATGTGCTAAAAAGAAATAACGTCACTATTAAAGGGAAAGGCGAGACCCCAATGCTCTTTGCCCACGGTTACGGCTGTGATCAAAATATGTGGCGCTTCATTACCCCGGCCTTTGAGCAAGACTACAAGATCGTGCTCTTTGACCACGTGGGCTTTGGGCGGGCAGATGCCTCGGGCTATTCCGCGCAGCGGTATTCTTCTTTGCAGGCTTACGCCGATGACATGCTGGAGATCTGTGCGGAACTCCAGTTGAAAAACGTCATTTTTGTGGGCCACTCAGTAAGTGCCATGATTGGCGTGCTGGCTGCTATTAAGGCGCCTGATGTGTTCCAAAAGTTGGTTTTGATTGGTCCTTCGCCCAGGTATATCAATGAAGGTGAGTACCAGGGCGGGTTCACGCAGGAAAGCATAGATGGGTTGCTGGCTACCCTGGACAGTGACTACCTGGCTTGGTCTACCGTTATGGCGCCTGTGATCATGGGTAACCCTGCCCGGCCCGAACTGGGGCAGGAACTGGCCCACAGCTTTTGCCGCAGCAACATAGCGGTGGCCAAAGACTTTGCCCGGATCACCTTTCTCTCAGACAACCGCGAAGACCTTAAAAAGCTTAAAACCGAGGCCCTGATTCTGCAGTGCTCAGAAGACGTGATCGCCCCAGAAGCGGTGGGCCAATACGTGCACCAACAGTTACCCAACAGTACCCTGATGGTATTGAACGCCACAGGTCACTGCCCCAACCTAAGTGCGCCGGCAGAGACCATTGCTGCTATCAAAGATTTTCTAGAAGGGGTTCCTGCCGTGCAAACGGCAGAAGTATAGGCAAGCGGGCTCAAGTAAGGCCCGCAAATGTGAACATGGAGAAAAAGGAGTTAAAAAAGGCCAACGGCGATGTGTATTTTGAATCCGTGAGGATGACAGACAACGCCTATGTCTTTGTGAACTGGGTAGGCATACAATCTTTGGAAACCATGGTGATGGGCTATAACCTGGTGCTTTCCATGCTTAAGGAGAAAAGTTGCCCCGGCCTTTTGAACAGCAACCGCGAGTTGATTGGGCCCTGGGATGACGCCGTGACCTACCTGGCATATAAATGGGCCCCCGCAGCCCATGGACTGGGTCTGCGCAATGTGGCCCACGTGTTATCGCCGGGCATCTTTGGGCAGCGGTCATATGAGAAGTTCAGCCAGTTGTTAAAAGAGGAAGACTTACACCTCAGGGCCTTTGAAAAACAGGCCCAGGCCGAAGAGTGGCTCCTCCTGCATTTAGTGTAACGCATTTCCAGAGGGCAGCCTGAAAAGGCGCTAAGGTAAAAAGCTGTTTTAAGCCTGTTTTCAGAAAACAGGCTTAAAACAGCTTTTTGTCTGTTACTTAATTCTTAACAGATTGGGTGTTATTCCTTTTAGAGATTAGCTCCAGGCCTTTGGCTTTTTTGCCTGCGCGGGTAGTGAACTGGCATTTGATGAGGCCGTGCTCAAAGGAAAAATACTCCTCCACGTTATACACGTCCTTCAGGGCCATGCCCATGGCGTCCATCACCACCGCATATTCATAGGTAATCTTAAAGCAGTCAAAGGTGCCGGCCGGGGTTTTGATCGTTTCCTGGCCCACCACTTTTCTGTTCTGGGCCACCATAGACATTTTGGTGATGCTAGTGTTGGCAGAGCGCACCTGCACACCAAGTCCGCCGTTGGGCAGTTTCTGGCCCACTTTCATCTGCTGCGGATAGGCAATGTCTACGGGCGTGTAGTCAAAATCTTTGCCGTCAAACGCTTTTAAGGCCTGTTCCCGCAGCAGGAGCATGGCATCCAGGTACAGGGTGTCATTGGTGCACCTTATCTTAAATTCTTCTGCAGACTGAGAGCGGCTGGTTTTGCCCAGGCGGGTACTTTTGAAGGTGGTCACGTAGGCGCCGTCTTCCCTTTTTGCCTGTTGGGTTACCTTGTTACTGAGCGTACCTTTGTTGCGGCCCCGTTCCGTTACCTGGTACACAAATTCGGTTCCCTTGGTAAGGCCCAAAGGCTGCAGGCAATCCTGCGCCCATGACGCCATAGGGGAGAGGAACAAAAGAAAAAACCAGGCAAGGCGCACGCCTGAATAGTAGGAGTTTTTCATAGAATGTTTCCTGGCCCTAGATGGCAAGGAAGATGGCTGTTATACGTAAAAGCCACTTGAATAGATATATTGTACTTTTTAGATTTTCACCCGGAAAGATAACGGGTAGCCTTTTCGGCCGTACCTAAAAGGTATGATAGTAGTGTACTTAAAAAATAAAGACGATGGAAAATTCTACTCAGATAATAACTAAACTTTCTGAGCTGGCGCAGGTTGTACTAGAAAAGCTGAAGGCCGAGGAGACAGACGTCACCCTTGATTTCCAGGACATGTCTGTGCAGGGCCCCGGCCCCAACGGGCAACCCGGAAACTGGCGCCTGAACGGGAAACTGACCCTGAAAGCGAAGTCAAAAGGACAGGATAACGCCTAAGCCATGGGTACTTTTCCATTTGACCTTTCGGCGCAGCTGGTCTTAACGGTGCAAGAAGACCACGTTTTGGTGGTAGCAGAGGAAAATTACGTGATCATTAATTTCCAGGACCATCTGGCCCTGGAGCGGGTATTGGAGAACTTGCTGCCGGCCTCTTCGGGTAAAAGTAGCGGGGGCCTGGTGCAGAGCCTGGAGAAATCCAAAGAACTGAACCAGGTGATCTTAAACCTAGGCCTGGTGGTAGACATTAGGGTGAACAATAAAACGTATATCCAGTTTGGGGTTTCTTCCTCTCCTAAGATTTCGGCCAACGCCGTTCTGGGGAAAGTGGGCTCCTGGTTCAAGAAAAGCTAGGGGCGGCATAAGAAGGAGAGGCCAGGAGAAAAACACTAGCCGCGTCTGATATAATGAATGCCTCATACAACGTTTGGTACCTGTAAGGCATCTATTATAAAAAACAGAGTTCCCTTCCGTTTTCATTAAGGTGATAGCCAGAGCCATCTGGCCCCAGAAAGAAGCTGGCGGGGTATAAATAGCAGGAGAAGGAGGAGGTCATGAAGTCAGAGAATCAAAATAAAATAGGGACGGGCAAGTCATCTGGGTTTGAGCGAATGGAGAAATTACCTCCGCTTAAAATGCTCCTGTATGTGAGCATGGCGGGCATGGGTATTCTCTTCTTTATCTTAACCCTCATGTTTTTAGCCAAAGCGGGCGCAGATGAAACAGGAACTACCTTTACCTTACCCAGGCTCTTTTCTGTAAGTACGGTTCTGCTGTTGCTAAGCGGATTTTTCATGCAGCACTCTCCCAGCCATTACGCCCAGGACAATTTACCTGCCCTGCGGCGGGATTTGCTTTGGTCTCTGGTGCTGGGGTTTGCTTTTACCCTGGCCCAGGTAGCGGGTTGGTATGAAATGGCTGAATCGGGGATTTTCTTTTCAGACAAGGCGGTGGGCAGTTTCCTTTACCTATTGCCTGCGCTGCATCTGTTGCACATTGCCGGTGGGCTGGCGTTCTCTTCTTACCTCTTTATTAAAGTAAACAAGGCTGCCGCAGACCCCATTAGAACGCTTATCTTCAACCGTGACCCTTACCGTTTAATGCAACTGCAGATGCTGCGCAGTTACTGGCATTTTTTGGACGGCATATGGGTCATCCTTTACTTTATCTTCCTCTTTGCGCTCTAGGATTAATGAGTGATTGAGTGATTGAATGAATGAATGGGGAGGTGATAAGAATGGTTTTGCGTTTAAAGGCCTTTTTGGGAAAACACCGCCAAACGGTTAGTAGGGGAATGTAGTGTGCCGGTTGTGATAAATGGTTGAGAAGTAAATTATCCAAACATTCTCTCAATCACTCAATCTCTCAATCGCAAAAGTGAAGACTGTAGAGGTCAAAGTTACGGTGATTGAAAAGGGTGTCAAAGCGGTAGCTGTAGCCCACGCCGGTGGGTTTTTTGCCAAACTGCACGTTCCTGATGTATTTCCGGAGCACTTCATGGAGTTCTGAATTCAGGAGCAGCTCGCCCCACACCACTACCTGGTCCAGGTCTGGGTTCATTTTTTTCTCCTGAAGCACAAACAGCACATAGTAGATGAAATCCTCTGAACTGGAGAAGTAGAACGAGTTGCAGAACTCCAGCCTCAGGTTTTGCAGCACCACCAGCGTTACGTAGTTGTTGTCTACATAAATAGAGAGCTGCGGACTGGCCTTGCGCTCAGACATGTGCAGGAAGCCCTCCATCAACCCCGAGGTCTGGTGCATGAACTCAATGGGGCTGTCTGGGAAATAAGAGGTGAGCCAGGCGTGCAGCTGCGTAGGTACTGTGAAAACGTTCACCAGTTCCAGGCGCGGGTGCTCATGGTGGAAAACCATCTCCTGCTCTGGCTCTACCACCGCATTTAACCGCAGGTATTCCTCGCGGGCCCCTACTACAAAAAGCGCTTCGGGGATAAGGGTGAACTGCTGGTTTTTGATGCCTACCCGAATCTGCTGCCATTTGCGTTCCTGCAACAGTGGGTGGCTTTGGCTCAGGCGCTGTAAAGCGGCAATGGCTCCCTCCACCGAGGCGGGTTTCTCAGATTCATAGTCTTCCAGCGCCACAAATTTATTGCGTTGCGCATCTAATACCCCTAACCTGATGCGGTGGGCACCGAAACTGATATACAAATGGGCGCTGGCACTGTGGCTGGGTTCAAAAGCATCGTCTAAAACGCGTTGCGTCTGTCTGAAAGCCGGCACGGACGTTGTCAAGGGTAGGGAGTCTAATGAGAGATTCACTGCAATATTACTGAAATTATACCTACTCCCCATGCAGGCCCCGCAGATAGCGCAGAAAACTGCCAGCAGGGTTAGCCGTTAGGATTTGGAAGCCAGAAGGTTAGCCGAAAGTCCATAATAATCAGAAAAAACAGTGCTGCTATTTGGTCTTCGGTTACCACCGCCATTAGGACCTGTAATACAATACCACTGGTTATTGCGATAAAGCCTGGTTAAGCGCAAAGGTTACTTCTAACATTTGGAAAGAGACCAACATATTTCACAAGCTGTTTTAAGCCTGTTTTTCAGAAAATGGGCTTAAAACAAGAACGTCACCCCAGACCATAAAGGGTTAAAAATCTACTCGATAGACTTTCTCCAGCTGCTTTTCATTGACCCAGGCGGGCAAATGCCGAAGCGCGAAATTACGGGCCTTTATGAAAAGCGGGTTCTCGGCCTGCGCCACTTCTCCCAGAAACCTGGATTGGCGGGTTATCCATTGGGTACGCGGCTGCCGCCGGGTTTCAAAGCGTTTAGCGGCCAGATTGAAATCAAAGTCCTTTCCTAATTCATCGGCGAAGACGGCGGCGTCTTCCACGGCCTGGCAGGCACCCTGGCCCATGTTGGGCGTGGTGGCGTGGCCGGCATCTCCTAGCAAAAGCAGATTGGGAAACGCGAAATGGTCTAGCGGGGCCAGGTCATACAGGTCATGCCAAAGCAGCTGCTCCGGCTTGGTGTGATGGAACAGGGTTGGAATAGGGGCGTGGTAGTGGCTAAAATGGCGTTCCAGGTCTTCTACCCGCATAGCTTTCATCTGAGGACTGTTCTGGGGCGCATTAATGCAGGCAAACCAATAGATCTTGTTATTCTTTAAAGGCGTCCAGCCTACGCGGCCGGCTTTTCCCCAGGTTTCTGAGGCGTAAATGCTTTCCAAGCCCGGGTTGTCCATAATGGCCCGCCAGCAAGTGTAGCCGGCATACCTGGGTTTTGACTTCGTTACCAGTTGTTGCCTGATGCTGGAATTGATGCCATCTGCCACCAGCACGTGGTCAAAGGTGCGGTGGTCACCGTCCTGAAAATGGATAGTGGCCCCGGTAGCGTAAAGGTCAGCGCGGGTGGCTTTTTTATGGGGGTGCAGGGCCGTGGCCGGGATATGGCGCAGTAACACCTGGTGCAGGTTGGCCCTATGGATCACGAAATTGTCCAGCCCATATTTCTCACTCATGGCCCGGCTATCGGTGCGGTTTATGAGGTGGCCCTGGGCATCAAAGATATGGAAGCCATCCAGGCAGTTGCCCTCGGCTATCACTTCCTGGTCTATGCCCAGCCGCTGAAAGCCTTTGATGGCATTGGCGGCCAGGGCCAGGCCCGCACCTACGGGCTCAAACCGGGGAGCGGCATCAAAGATTTCAGGTTGCAACCCTAACTTCTGCAGCGCCAGGGCGGTGCAGAGGCCAGCAATACCACCCCCTATAATGCCTATCTTCATGACTGATTTACTTGTTAAATGCCCATAGGTAAAAAAGAAACCAAGTTTCCTTTTGGTTAGGGAATTCTATACACCACCGCATTGGCGTTCATGCCAGCGCCAACAGAGGCAAAGATGATGGTGTCTTTATGCTTGAATTTTTGTCCTTCCATTTCGCCCCTGGCAATTAAGTCATAGAGGATAGGCAAGGTAGCCACGGAATTATTCCCCAAGGTATTTATGGTCATGGGCATAATATCCTGGGGGATGTTTGTTTCTCCGTAGAGTTTAAAGAGACGCTCCAGCATGGCCTCATCCATCTTCTCGTTGGCCTGGTGAAGAAGTACCTTTTTAACCGAGGAGAGCGGAATATGGGCTTTGTCCAGGCAGTCTTTGATTAACTGCGGAACGGTTTTCAGGGCGTACTCATAGATCTTGCGGCCGTCCATTTTGATGTAGAGGTCGTCTTGCGGCACGTCTGGATTGTAGGAAGGAGAAGAGTTAAGCCAGAAGGTCTGGGTAAGGGTATCTGACACGGTCAGGTGCTGCAGAATCCCGTTTTTTGCCTCTCCCGTGCGGGCCTCCAGCACCACCGCGCCCGCGCCGTCTGAGTAGATCATGCTGTCGCGGTCATGGGCATCTGTCACCCGGGAGAGCGTCTCTGACCCAATGACCAGAATTCTTTTAGCATCACCAGACTGCAGGTAATAATGCGCCTGAATTACGCCCTGGAGCCAGCCCGGACACCCGAAAGGCAGATCATAGGCCACGGTATACGGGTTAGCGATCCTTAGTTTATGTTTGATTCTAGAGGCCAGGGGCGGCATCATGTCTACGCGGCGCGAGTTGGCTTTCACATCCCCAAAGTTGTGGGCCACAATAATATAATCCAGGGTTTCCGGGTCAATATCGGCGTTTAGGATGGCCTCCTGGGCCGCTACAAATCCCAGATCTGAGGCTACCATTTCTTCCTGGGCGTACCTTCTTTCCTGGATACCGGTAATCTGCTGGAACTTACGGATGATGGTTTCATTGGGGCTGTCCATCTGTTTGCCGGCGGCATCAAAAAAGACGTGGTCCAGAAAGGCCTCATTTGGAACTACCTGGCTGGGAACGCATCTCCCGGAGCCGGTAATTACAGTGGAATGGGTAAGGGGTGCCATAAAGGGTGTGATAGATTATTGGTAAAGGGAGCAGGGAACCGGTAGGGAGTAAACCCTGGGGCAAAAAGAAAGGCTTGTTATTTTAGAGCCTTTCAGGCAGGCCTTTTTTAAGGGCAGCCTTTCCTGCGTCCGGAGCGGTAAGGTGCAGAACAAAATCTAAAAATAAAAGGGAAGCCGAAAGGAAAACAGCAGGAAAGGCCTTAAAAACTATTTAATACACCTATTCCGGGACTGGTAAGGGGAAGATCAGAGAAGTTTTGGGAATACAAGGGAAATAAGATTCTCTACAGCAGGGCACATCAACTGCTGTAAAATTCCTTGCAGAAGAAGGGAGGCTTTTTAGTCAAACAGCAGTTTGGCGCCGCCCACAAAAATAAAGATCCAAACCAGGCCCTTGATCAAAAAGAACAGGAACCCTGCCAGCCCAAACCTCTTTACAACGTTTTTCCAGTTTATCTTTTTCATTTCCAAAAAGAAATACTTTCAGTAGCCACCCATGGTCGCCTTTTGCTAAGTTCGGGTTTTAGGCGTGATTTTCAAAAAACAGGCCCAAAACAAATCAGCCTCTGGCCGCTACTTATCCTTATACAAGCAAGGAACTAGGGGAATTGCCAGGCTATGAAGGCTAATTCTCTAAAGTTTCTACTGCCTTTCGACAGGCATGGTTGGTGCCCGCTTTATTTTTTTTCTTCCGGCTTTTTGCCGGTTCTTCAGTAACCGGTTCACCCGCCAGATAATTCCGGTGATGGGGTAGATCAGCTACAAAAGTCCGGCGGCCTTCAGGTCTTTTTTGGATAATTTGGCCTTGACCAATTCATAAGACTGCCTGAGGTATTTCTCCAAATCAGGCTGGGAAATTGGGTGGCCTTCCTGCAGCAATACCCAATGGTATCGGGCCACGTAAGGGGCGGGCACAATGCCGGGCAACGCGACAAGCTCCTCAAACTCCTCGGGCGTCACTTTCATAGAAAAGGTGAACGGCGGTTCCAGGCTGGCCACGCTGAACATCTTGCCCCCAATTGAAAAACAAAGATCATGCTCCCATTTCACGTCTTCTGTGACGGCAGGCAAAGACAGGCAAAAGGCGCGTAGGGTTTCCAGGTTCATAGATAAAAGGCTAAAAGGATGCCAAAGGTATCATTGTTTGGCCTTGTTTTAGCCAAAACGCCCCAAAAACAGAAACTACTTGAGTTGGCTGCCCAGCCTGTGGCCGCAGTTGCTGCAAAAATTGGCTTTCACCTCTACAGGTTGGCCACAGTGCAGGCAAACCAACTGCGGCGAAATGGGTACCTCTGGATGTTTTATCTTGGAGAGTTCCACCGTGACAATGCCAGTGGGCACCGCAATAATAGCATAGCCCAATAACATAACCACCGAGGAAATCATCTGGCCCAAAGAAGTTTGCGGGGTAATATCGCCGTAGCCCACGGTGGTAACCGTGACAATGGCCCAGTAGATACTCTGCGGAATACTGGTAAAGCCGTGCTCTTCGCCCTCCACCACATAGATTAACGTGCCCACCAGCAACACAAGCGTGCAGACCGCCAAGATAAAGACCGTTATTTTTTGGAAACTGGCAAGCAGGGCGGCCTTGATCACCTCTGCGTTGCTGACAAAACTGGTGAGTTTTAGAATACGGAACACCCGCAGCAGGCGCAGCACCCTTATAGTCATAAAGAACCTTATGCCCGGGCTGAGAATGGCCAGGTAAAAAGGCATGAAAGATAAAAAATCTATGATGCCGTAAAAGCTGAAGATGTATTTAAGCGGCCGGGGATGGCTGTAGATCCGGAGGAAGTATTCCATGGTAAAGGCCAGGGTGAAGATCCATTCCAGGCCCTGAAAATAGGCCAGGTAGTGTTTCCTGTACTCAGGGACGCTTTCCAGGCACACCACCAGGGTAGAGAGCAGAATCACCCAAAGCAGCACAATATCAAATCTTCTACCGGCTTTGGTTTGGGTGCCGTAGATCACTTCATGAACTTGTCTTCTCAGGGTATTCCTTCTCATAGAACTTTGGTTCTGCTCCTTTTACTGTTTCTGGCCTGTTTTGTTGAAAACGCCTCCAAAATGCAAATCTAAGTAAGCAGGCGCAGGCTTTCGCCATTTCCGGAGGAGAGAGAACCCTGTAAAAGTGGTCCTGCCCCAGAACACTTTCCCAAAGGAGGCAACGTTTTGAAAGCCGAATCCCTATCTTTGTCTTCTTTGCCAATTGCCTCTCTGCCAGGCATTTTATTCTTTTGGTTCTATGCCCAGGTTTTTACTGTTTCTGCTTTCTTTCTGCCTTCTGATTTCCATTTTCCCGGCCGCTGCCCAGGAGCTTCCTAACCGCGAGTTCAGGGGAGTGTGGGTAGCCACCGTCGCTAACTTAGACTGGCCGGTGCAGGGCGCCTCGCCCGAAAAACAGAAGGCCGCCTTGCGCGACATGCTGGACAAGATCAAGGAAGCCAACCTGAATGCAGTATTCTTTCAGGTGAGAACCGAGTGCGACGCCTTTTACCGGTCCAGCAAAGAGCCCTGGTCCAGGTTTCTGACCGGCACCCAGGGCAAAGACCCCGGCTTTGACCCACTGGCCCTGGCTATAGAAGAGGCCCACGCCCGCGGGCTGGAACTGCATGCCTGGTTTAACCCGTACCGCGTCAATACGGTCAATACCCCCGGCACCTACCATGCCCAGCACATCTCCAAAACCAAGCCCGAGTGGCTCCTCACCTTTGCCAACGGCAAGAAGATACTGAACCCGGGCCTGCCCGAGGTGCGCCAGTACATTGCCTCCATTATCAGGGAAGTGGCGCAGAACTACGCCATTGACGGGGTGCATTTTGATGATTACTTTTATCCCTACCCAGAAGGTACCTTTACGGGAATCTCCTCTGAAGACGCCCAGACGTTTACGGACCATGGCACTGGTTTTCCGGAGGTGAAAGACTGGCGCCGTTATAACGTGAACGAGACCATGCGGTTGGTTCATACTGCCTTACAAGAAGTTCGGCCAGAGGCCAGGTTTGGGGTGAGCCCCTTCGGGATCTGGAAAAACGGCGAGCCGGCCGGCATTACCGGTATGGATTCCTACAACGCCATTTACGCTGATCCCCTCCATTGGCTGGAGCAGAAATACGTGGATTACCTTACCCCGCAGTTGTACTGGGCCATTGGCGGCAAGCAGGATTACCGCAAGCTGCTGTATTGGTGGTCAGACAAAGCCTTTGAGGCCAACCGCCACCTGTATGCCGGGCACATGGTGCAGAAGAATTATACTATAGAAGAACTGCCTCATCAGATAGAGATTACCCGCTCCAACCGCGAGCGGCATGCCTTGGGCAGCGTAGTATTCAGGGCCTCCAACATCACCAACAACACGCTGCATACCGGCACCTCGTTTAAATCTGCCACCTTCCGGTTTCCGGCGGCCCCCCCGGCCATGGCCTGGAAAACCGGCAAAGAACCTTCCGCGCCCCAGGGCCTTACTGTGACCCTGAACGAGCAAACCGGAAATTACGAGGTTTCCTGGACCCGGAGCCCAGCCAACACCCATTCCTTTAAGCGCTATCTACTTTACACGGCCAATAACATGCCTGCCACCGGTGCTTTAACGCCAGATGGGGCAGTACGAGCCTTTACTACTCAGGAAAAAGTAACCATTGCCGCTTCCGATGTGCCGTCGCCCACTTCTTTCTGGGCCGTGACGGAGCTCAGCCCGGGCAACCAGGAAAGCCCGCTAAGCAACGTAGTGATCCTTGGAGGAACTATGCCGGTATTGGCAGAAAATAGCCAGAAGCCAGTCCTCACCGTGGAAGAGTTAGCGAAAGAGAACCCTCCTGGGGCCGGACCTACATCCATTACCTCTGCGGGACCTTTTACTACCAGCACTAAAAACCTCCTGGTCGCTATTGAGCTTAAGAAAAAGTCGGGCGTCAAGGCCGAGCTTCATACCCTGGATCGGAAAAAGAAGACCAGAGTATTCAAAGAGAAATACAAACCCGGTAAACACACCTTGGCAATTCCCAGAGGCAAGTTCAAGCCGGGTACCTATTTATTGGTGCTAGAATATGGGGACGAAAGAACCGTGCGGAAAGTGGTTTTCAATTAAGGAACACCCAGTTATTTAAAGGAAGTAGGTCCTAAACATAAATACCTGCCATTTTTCCTTTGTCCTCCTGGAAGGATCTCAGTGGCAAGCGGCAGAAGCGGCTAAACAAAGCTTTTCTAGTTCGGCCACAAGGTCCTGTCAGGATGACAAAATGGATAGGTTAGCTTTTGCTGCTTCTTACTTCATGCATAAATTCTGTTTTGGGGCTGTTTTACGTAAAACAGCCCCAAAACAGAGACCTGTCTATTTCACTATCCGCTTCTCCATTCTCAGTGTCTTTTCCCACTCGCTGCTTTCTGCCACTTCTTTGATGACCAGGTTCCTTTTAACCAACAACTGGGTCATATACTTTTTCAAAAACAACCCATCTGCCAGTTTACCTAGATACCAGAAAGGGGAAGTATAATCAAAACGATCTTTCATCAAAGTGCTTCGTTCGCCCAAGGCTTTAAAGGCGTGCTCATGCCGAAAGCGCTGGAAGGCCCCGGTCACCATTTCATCCACGAAGAATACAGGGTGCTCCATTTCTGTGATTAAGGTTTGAAGTTGCTGGCGGATTCCAAAATGGGTAGCCTGCCACGTCACGGTTTCCCCTAAATCAATTAGTCCTGCTACTACTCCTTTCACTGCCCGTTCTTTGGTGTGCTGCGTGGAGACTTGATGAAGGTCTATGCTCCTTGCCAAATCAAAACATACCTCTATAGGAGCCTGGATAATGGTTTGAAGGTGGATTTCGGGCATAGCCTACATTCAGAAAAAGAAGAGTTTCTGTTTAGGGCCCGTTTTAAGGAAAACGGGCCCTAAACAGGAATTACTTTAGCGCATTAAACAAGACCTCAATGGGGTGCAGGGCTTTTCGGCCGGTTCCGTCATGGATCTGGTGGCGGCAACTGGTGCCGGGCGCGGCAATGATAACCTCAGCGGGTTGCTGGCGTACGGTGGGGAAGAGGACCAGTTCGCCCACCTGCATAGAGACCTCATAATGCTCTTCTTCATAGCCAAAAGACCCGGCCATGCCGCAGCACCCCGACGGGATAGCCTCTACCTTGTAATTGGCGGGAAGGGTGAGCATTTGTTGGGTATAGATCACCGACGAAAGGGCTTTCTGGTGGCAGTGGCCATGCAGTTTTACTAGGCGGCTTTCCTCTTTGAAGAGGCTCTTGTCAATGCGTTTGTTCAGGATCTCGCGGGCAATGAACTCATCAAACTGAAGGCAGTGTACCGAAAGAGATTTCGCGTCCTCCTCCTGGTCTGCCTCTACCAGATCCAGGTACTCATCCCGGAACGTGAGAATGCAGGAAGGCTCAATGCCCACCAACGGAACCTCTCCAGTAACCAGGTCTTTAAGGGCGGCCACGTTGTGCTGTGCCAACTTCTTGGCTTCCCGCAGCAGGCCTTTGGAGAGGTAGGTGCGGCCGCTTTCCTCATGCTCCGGAATCAAAACCTCATAGCCCAGTCTCTCCAGCAGCAGGACTGCCTTTATGCCAATATCAGTGTCATTATAATTGGTGAACTCATCACAGAACAGGTACACTTTTTTGGGGAAGGTCTTTTGCTGCTGGGCCAGTTCCTGCCGGTGCTTTTTATACCAGGCCCGGAGCGTGGTGCTGTGCAATAACGGAATGGACCGTTTGGCCGCAAAGCCCATCGCTTTCTTGGCAATCCCGGCCGTGAAGGTATTCTTGAAAATAAAGTTATAGGCCCAGGGAGTGAGAGAGGCCAGCTGATTGGCTTTGGTGAAGTTGCCCACCAGCCGCGTCCGGAAAGGTACCCCGTTGGCGTCATAGTACTGTTGCAGGAATTCGGCTTTTAGTTTGGCCACGTCTACGTTAGAGGGGCACTCAGACTTACATCCTTTGCAGCTCAGGCAAAGGTCCATGGCCTCCTTAATCTCGTGGTGGTCAAAGCGGTTGGCCTTGGGAGAGCGGGTCAGAAACTCGCGCATCACGTTGGCCCGGCCGCGCGTGGTGTCTTTCTCGTTACGGGTCACCATGTAGCTGGGGCACATGGTACCGCCCGTGAGCTGGGTTTTGCGGCAATCGCCGGAGCCGTTGCAGAGTTCGGCGGCCCTGAGCACGCCGCCCTGTTCCTTGAATTTGAAGACCGTGTCAAACTCAGGGGTTTCCTGGCCGGGCTCGTAGCGCAGGAAGGTGTCCATGGCGGGCGTGTTCACAATCTTACCCGGGTTGAAGATGTTGCCGGGGTCCCAGACCCGTTTCACTTCCTCCAGCAGGCGGTAATTCTCCTCCCCAATCATGTACGGGATAAACTCCCCGCGCAAGCGCCCGTCGCCGTGCTCGCCGCTTAATGAGCCACGATACTTCTTGACTAGGTGCGCGATCTCCGTGGCAATGGTCCTGAAAAGTTTATTTCCTTCCTGGGTCTTCAGGTTGATGATAGGGCGAAGGTGCAGTTCCCCGGACCCCGCGTGGGCGTAGTGCACGCAGTAGAGGTCGTACTGCTCTAGGGTCAGGTTGAATTCCCTGATGAACTCGGGCAGGTCCTCCACGTCTACGGCGGTGTCTTCAATCACGGCCACGGGCTTGGCGTCACCGGGGATGTTGGAAAGCAGGCCCAGTCCCGCCTTGCGGAGGGTCCAGACTTTTTTGGTATTGGGGCCCAGCACCAGAGGGTAGTGGTAACCCAATTGGTTTTTCTCCAGGTCTTGCACCAGGGCGCGGGCGCGTTCTTCAATGGCAGCCTGGCTGTGGTCTGCCAGTTCCACCACCAAAATGGCGCCGGGGTCTCCCTGCACAAAGAACCGGTTCTGGCTTTGCTCAATGTTGGTTTTGGTACACTCCAGCACGTAATGGTCCATGAGCTCGCTGGCCGTGGGGTTATGCCTTAGCGCCACCAGATTGGCCCGCAACGACTCGTCTACCGTCTGGCAATGGATACACAGCAACCCAATCTCCTTAGGCGGCAATGGGTTCACATGCAGAGTAATCTCCGTAAGAAATGCCAGCGTACCCTCAGACCCTGCTATAAGTTTGCAGAAGTTAAATTCTTCTTTGCCGGGCGTAAACGGCTCGGTCTCCAAAAGCAAGTCTATGGCATAACCCGTATTGCGCCGATGGATGCTGGGCTTTGGGAACTCGCGCCGGATGTTTTCCTGCGTGCGTTCATGCGACAGCATGGCTTTGGTGGCCTGATACAGCCGCGTCTCCAGCGGACCCGAGGTGTGCTCGCCCCGGCACTTGGCCTCAAACTCAGAAGCGGATAGAGCGGAGAATTCGGCCTCTGAGCCGTCACTTAAAATAGCTTTCACGGCCAGCAGGTGCTCGCGGGCGCTTCCGTACACAATGGAGTTAGACCCGCAGGAGTTGTTGCCCACCATGCCGCCAATCATGGCGCGGTTGGCCGTAGACGTCTCCGGCCCGAAGTACAGGCCATAGGGTTTCAGGAACAGATTCAGTTCATCCCTGATCACGCCTGGCTGCACCCGCACCCATCCTTCCTCAGGGTTTACTTCCAGAATTTTGGTGAAGTTGCGGGAAACGTCTACCACAATGCCGCTGCCCACCACCTGGCCTGCCAAAGAAGTGCCGGCGGTTCTAGGGATAAGGGAGGTGCCTTCTAGGCGGGCAAACGAGATAAGGGTTTTAATGTCCTGCACATGGGCCGGGAAAGCCACTGCCAGCGGCATCTCGCGGTACGCCGATGCATCTGTGGCGTAAAGCGTACGCATGGTGCTGTCAAAATAGAACTCTCCGTCCAGTTTCTGGGCGAGGTACTGAAGTTTCTCTGCGTTCATTGGCGTACCGGAAGTTACAGATGGCCTTGCAGGCGTCAGTTTCTTCTGGATAAAAGTAATGTGAAAGAAAGAAACGGAAGCGGTGCATTCTGCTGCCTTAGAAAGTAACGCTGAAGCCCTGGCTATTCTCGATTCTTCAAGTTGGCAATGTAAGGAGTGAGGGGGTAAAGTCAAAAACAGTTTTCAGTAGTTTTACTATTTCTGAGCTGGGAACAGGCGGTTCAGGTACCCCCTAAAACAGTTTGGGCCTCTTTTCTTAAAAAGAGGCCCAAAACAGGAATTACTTCTGTCAATAGATTTTAGTGCTGACCGCCTCTGCGGTACATGCCTCCACCTGGGTAGTTATTTGTGGGGGCCGCAGGGCCACCAAACATACGCAGGTTGTAGTTGAAGCTCAACATGAAGTAGCGTTGTAACACGGTGGTTTGCACGTCTTCAATATAAGAGTCAGTTACGGTACGGTTCACGCTGGTGTTCTGACCCAACAGGTCAAAGCCGGAAAGCCTGATTTCCGCCTGGCGGTCTTTCATGAATTTATAGCCAATGCTGCCGTTCCAAAGCAAGAAGTTAGGGTCTAGCTGCTCAGACAAACCGCCGTTGTACTGGTGGTTCAGGTCTGAGGTAAGGGTAAGGCCTTTCCAAAGAATCCAGTTCAACCGGAACGTGCTGCTCTGGTTGTAGTAATCATTGTTCTGGGTGGTCAGGTAAGAGTACTTCACTTCATTGTAGTTCCCGTTAGTGGAGATCAGGAAGTCAAAGTTTTCACTGATGTTACTGCTCAGTACCAGGCCGGCACCCAATCCGGTGGTCTTGTTGTCATTGGACACCTCTCGGTAATTAGTTCTGGAGTCACTGTACAAGGCCGGGTTGTTGGTAAGGTTGGCGCTCAGGTTCAGGTTGATATTAGACTTGATGAAGGTAAGCGGCAAACCGTAGTTAAGGAAGGAGCGCAAGGTGTACTGTCCGTCCAAGTTCACCGGGCGGGACAATTGACGACCTCTGGCCAGTAATATATTTCCTGGCAAGGTAATGTCTTCGCGGTCTGCCCGGGTGGTGCTGCGGCCAATATAATCCTGGGCGCCACCAGCACTTATGTAGGCGAAGAAAGACGAGGAACGGCCGGGGTTAGCAGAAGAATACCGCACGCTCACGTTGTGCGAAAAGCTCTGGCCCAGGTTAGGGTTCCCCTGCGTCAGCACAGATGGGTTAGACACGTCAATGGCACTCTGCAGCTGATCTACGCTAGGGGTCTGTGAACGGCCCATGTAGAACAGGCGCACGTTGCGGTCCTGGTTGAAGTTATACCGCACCATGGCAAAGGGAAGGAAGTTATGGTACGTTCTGGAAGTATCAATGGCAGTAGGGTAGAGCTGATCGGTTTTAAGGTTCAGCCACTGGTAGCGGCCATTCAGCATTACCTGGAAATCTTTGGTATTGTAGCGCCAGCCACCGCCAAACTCCTGGGTAAGGGTGCGGTTGTCTACTGTGCTGGACTGCTGCGTCAATAAACTGTCATAGGCCCCAAAGCGCTCGCGGTAAAAGAAGGTGCGGCGGTCTCCGTCTGAGTTGGTCAGGTTGGTGTTGTAGGTCAGCTGCAGCTGAGTGTTTTGAGAAAGAGGCTCGGTGTAGTTCACGCTTGCGCCGGCGCTGTAACCGTTGTTGTCCAAGTGAGAGGTCTGGTTGGCCAGGGAGTCATCACCCTCGTTCTCCAGGCTTTTCAGGTACCGCAGGCTCTGCAGGTTGTCTCCTTTGTTCAGGTTGTAGCCATTGGAAACGTCTACGCTCACGGTGCGGCCCCGCTTGGCAAAGCTATGGCGCCACAGAATGCTGTTGTTGAAGTTAACCCCGGTTAGATCTGAGTTGAAGATGTTGTCAAAGTTATTGATGAAGTCACTGCCCTGGAGCAGGCGGGATTCAGTGAAACTGCTGCCGTCATTCTGCTGAATGCTCAGGCGGGGCCTGATGATAAAGGAGTTGGCAGAGTCCAGGTTATAGGTGATTCTAAGGTTTAACCGGTGGTTCATGTTCTTGGCGTCTGAGTTCCCCAGTTCCCGAAGGGTCTGGGAGGTGGGAGAATTCAAGCCAAACTGCCGGATGGAGGAGTAGTTGTAATCATTGTCTGTGTGGTTGAAAAAGTAGCTGCCTTGCACGTCTACTTTCTTGCCCCATTTGTCCAGGTAGTTCAAGCCAATGGCATTGGTTTTGGCAATACCGTTGTTGGTGTTCACCAGGAAGTCACCGGTACTGTTACCGCCGCCCCAGCTTCCGCCACCGCCGCCTCTGGAACCACCGCCGCCCATGCTTCCGCCTCTGGAACCGCCGCCACCGCCCCGGCTGGAGGCACTGGCTACACCCACCAGGTCATCAGAGGAAAAGTTCTGCTCATTTACGTTGTTGCTCATTCCTACAATAGAGATGCGCTGGTCGCCTTCAAATTTGTTGAGGTTGCCGCTCACCCGGTAGCGTCCGTTTGAACCGGCCCCCGCGCTGAACCGCCCGAATTTGCCGGTTCTGAACTCCGGTTTGGTAATGATGTTGATGGTTTTTTGCTCGTTGCCGTCACTAAAGCCGGTGAACTGAGACTGGTCGCTCTGGCGGTCAAACACCTGTATTTTGGAGATCACCTCGGCTGGCAGGTTTTTCAGAACGGCATTGGGGTCTTCGCCGAAAAACTCTTTCCCGTCTACCAGTACTCGTTGCACCCGCTCTCCCTGGGCCTGCACCTGTCCGTTCTGGATGGTGATACCCGGCATTTTCTGGATCAGGTTCTCGGCGTTGGCGTCTTTGTTTACTTTAAAAGCGGCCGCGTTCATTTCTGAGGTGTCAGCCTTGGTGATAACCGTGGAGGCCCTTCCTATTACCTGCACCTCTTTTAAGGCAGTGGCGCCCTGACCCAAGGTAAGCGTTCCCAATTGGATTGGAGCCCCGGTAGTGGTAATTGACCTGTAAAGATCTGAGAAACCCAGGTAGCTTATTTTTAAGATAAACCGTCCGTTTCTAACCCCGGAAAACTCAAACCGGCCGTCGGCGTCGGTGGCTGCGCCCCGGTACACGCTGGAGTCCTGCGCATTGAGCATAGCCACGGTAGCCCCAATAAGGGGAGCCCCGGCCCCAACGGCCTGTCCTTTTACGGAAGAAGATGTCTGGCTAAAACTGAGATGGGATACTACAAGAAATAGAAATACTAGTAAAGAAGCTTTTTTCATTACAAAAATGGTTTTGCTTTAGACCGCGGTCCCCCGGAAAGGTTTAATGGAAAAAATCTGTTAATTATTGGAATGGTAAAACTAACCCGCAAAACCGGCTTCTATGTAGCTACAGAAGAGTTTTAACATGATAAATATTTTTTGGAACCGCTTTCCCTTTCTAACCTCCTTATTTAAGGAAGGCCAGGAATGGTTCTAAAAACCGGTTATAGGCTTCAATGTGGGGTAGGTGCCCCACGTTTTCTAGCTCCACCAATTTGGCCTGCGGAATCTTTTTGGCGGCTTCTTTCCCCAAGACCGGGTAATTACCCAGTTTATCTTTCACCTGGGCTGGAGCATTGGCTTTGCCTAAAGCCGTGCGGTCCCGCTGGCCAATGATCAGGAGCGTGGGCATCTTGAGCTGGTCAAATTCATAGACCACGGGCTGGGTAAACACCATGTCATAGGTAAGGGCGGCGTTCCAGGCAATTTTGGGGTAATCAGAACCAATGGTCCAGCCAGCCAGCAGGTCAGCCCATTTATCGTATTCCGGTTTCCATTGGCCGCCGTAGTAGTTTTCCAACTGATACTTTTTGATACCCGCCTGGGTCTGCTTGAGTTCATTGGCGTATACTTGCTCAATGGATTGGTAGGGCACCCACCGTTTCCAGTCTTCCAGACCGATGGGGTTCTCCAGGATCAGTTTCTGGGTAAACTCTGGGTACATCAAGGCAAAGCGCGTGGCCAGCATGCCGCCCATGGAATGCCCCAACACGGCCGCCGAGGTCACGCCCAGACTATCGAGCAAGCCTTTGGTGTTCTGGGCTAGCATCTGGAAGGAGTATTGGATGTTCTGCGGCTTAGAGGACTTGCCAAAGCCTATCTGGTCTGGGATAATCACCCGGTACCCGTTTTTGGCCAGGTCCTTGGCGGTTTGTTCCCAATAGGCGCCATTAAAATTCTTGCCATGGAGGAGCACCACCGTTTTCCCGTTGGGCTTCTGCGGCGTCACCTCCATATAAGCCATCTTGAATTCCTGCCGCTGCACGTTGACCAAATGAAATTTAACCGGAAAAGGGTAGGAGTAAGTTGTTAGCTCCGCATCTAAAGGCTTCAACTGAGCCTGCGTACCGAAGGACCCAAACACTAACAAGATTGAAAGGAGAACAAATCTAACAGACATAAAGGCAACAGATTGGTATGAATGAAACTAGACGGACCCGTAATTGTTTTAAGCCTGTTTTACGGAAAACGGCCCCAAAATGGGGAAAGAATTGAAAAGCGAAGGCAGGGCATCATCTTATGGGGCCAACGCTTATAGAAACACAGGACTTAACCCTAAAACCTGCAGAAAATTCCCAGGCCAGGCTTTCCTGTTTTAAGCCTGTTTTCGCGAAAACAGGCTTAAAACAGGTTTCTACTGACAGATGCTTCAGGGACTGAAAAGGAGAGGGGCAATAAAAAAAGCCCCGGCTATGGTAGCCGGGGCTTTCGCTTTAAACAAAGAAATTTATTTGAGGTTGGTCACCAATTTGGATTCTACCGCCGCGGCCGCCTGCACGTGCAGGGAGTGCTGGTGGATTTCCTGGAAGATCGCTTTTACGAAATCTTCGGTGAGGCCTTCCCGAAGGGCCAGTTGCATGCGCTGTTCCATTACCTGTTCCCAACGTCCGGTCTGCAGCAGGTTGATCTTGTTTTCCTTTTTCAGGATACCAATCTCCTTGGCAACCGCCGACCGTCTGGCCAGCACGTTGATCAATTCATTATCCAAGTAGTCAATCAAGTTGCGGAGCTCGCTCAGTTCTTCCTCATTGGCGGTGGCCGTAGAAGAAACGCGCTCCACAATCAGAGAGGCTAGGAGTTGTTTCAGGCCTTCAGGGGTTACTTGCTGCGCGGCGTCGCTGAGGGCTACGTCTGGGTTGCAGTGGGTTTCAATCATGAGTCCATCTACCTGCAGGTTCAAGGCTTCCTGGCTGATCTGCTGCAACAGGGAACGCTTACCGGCAATGTGGCTTGGGTCACAGATCAAGGGTACCTCGGGCAGCAATTTCTTGAACTCATAGGCCATGTTCCACTTAGGGTGGTTTCTGTAAGGGCGGCTGTCAAAGGAAGAGAAGCCCCTGTGAATGGCGGCTAAATCCGTGATGCCGGCGCGGTTCAGGCGCTCCAGGGCGCCCAACCAGAGCTGCAGGTCTGGGTTAACCGGGTTTTTTACCAAAACCGGTACGTCTACGCCTTCCAGGGCATCGGCAATCTCCTGTACAGAGAAGGGGTTTACAGTGGTACGGGCCCCAACCCATAATATATCCACACCTTGTTTCAGGGCATCATTCACGTGTTCCCCGGTGGCTACCTCGCAGGCGGTAAGCATACCGGTTTCCTCTTTCACTCTTTTCAGCCATTTCAGGCCTACTTTTCCAATGCCTTCAAAAGCGCCTGGCCGGGTACGGGGCTTCCAGATACCCGCCCGGAAGATGGTGACTTCGGGCACGGACTGCAGCCCACGGGCGGTTTCCAACATTTGTTCTTCACTCTCGGCGCTGCAGGGGCCTGCTATGATAAGCGGCTGTCCGTCAGCACGTTTAAAGATGGTGTTGTCAGACAGGTTCAGATGTTTTGTGGTCATAAAGGTAAGGTGGCCTGCGCCGATAAATGTTTGGTAATTCGTTTAGTAGCTTCTTCTATGGTGTTTTCCGGTAAGCAAAGCGACACCCGCAAATAGCGCTCGCCCTGCGTCCCGAAGACTTTGCCAGGGGTTAGGAAAACCCCGGCTTCATATAGTACCTCGTCTAAAAAGGCCTCTACGTCTTTCACGGCATCTGGCACCCGGGCCCACACAAACATGCCCACGGCTTCTTTTTGGTAGGAACACTGCAGCAGGTCAAGCAGTTCATATACCTTGCTGCGGCGCTTGGCATACACCTCGTTTCGTGCCTCGTGCCAGGCATCTGAGTTGGAAAGCGCCTGTATGGCGGCGTGCTGCACCGGCTGGAACATACCAGAATCCAGGTTGCTCTTTACCCGCAGCACGCACTGCAGGTAATCCTGGCGGCCCAACACCATGCCCACGCGCCAACCAGCCATGTTATGCGATTTGCTCAGGGAATTGAACTCCAGGCAGCATTCTTTGGCTTGGGGCAGGGAAAGCAGACTTAATGGCTTTTCATTGGGCAGCACCAGGCTGTAGGGGTTGTCATTCGCCAGTAGGAACTTGTGCTTCAGGGCCAGGTCCACCAGACTTTGCAGGGCCTCTGCGGTAGCCTCCGCGCCGGTAGGCATGTGGGGATAGTTGATCCACATCAGTTTCACATCTCCAGCCTCTAGCAGCTGCTCCAGTTCCTTCAAGTCGGGTAACCATCCGTTTTCTTCTTTTAAAGTGTAGAAGATGGGTTCTGCGCCCACCAGGCGGGCCGTGGCGGCGTAGGCGGGGTAGCCGGGGTTAGGGACCAACACTTTGTCGCCGGGGTTCAGAAATGCCATGGACACATGGAAGATTCCTTCCTTGGAGCCCATGAGCGGTAAAATCTCCTGTTCCGGGTCCAGGTCTACGGCGTAGGTGCGTTGGTACCACTTGGCAATGGCCTGGCGCAAAGGGGCAATGGAGTTGTACGGCTGATAGCCGTGTACACCCGGACTCATGCTGTTTCTCACCAGGGCACTGATGGTATCTTCAGAGGGAGACATGTCGGGGTCGCCAATGCCCAGGTTGATGATGTTACGGCCCTGGGCGTTAAGAGCCCGGACCTCGGCCAGTTTGCGGGAGAAGTAATACTCCTGCACCTGTTGCAGCCGGTTAGCAGAGGATATAATCATATCAGTTCAGGTTGGGCTTGAAGAATCTCTGACAGGCAACCCGCCAGGCGCTCCTGCGGAAGGGGAGACTCTGCCTTAGGGTAAAGGCCCAGCACCGTAAGTTTAGGGGAAACGGTCTGGAGCGCGGCCAAGGCTTGAGTGATACAGGCGGCCTGGTCTCCTTCCAGTTCCACTACCCAGGCGGCAGGCTGGCCCGGGTTAAGGGCCGGCAAAGACTGGAGCATAGTCAGTTCCAGCTGGCAGTTTTCTACTTTTTCCAGTATGTTCTCCAGGGAGAATTTCACCACCGGGTAAGGAAGCAGTAAGGTCACTTTGTTGGCCACTTTGGAAGGCTGCTGGCGGCTGAGCACTACAAATCGGGTGTAGTTCTCTACGTCATTGGCCACGTTGTCATGGAGCACCTCTATGCCATACAGTTCGGCGGCTTTGCGGCTGGCAATGGCGGCTACGCCTTTGATCTGGCCTTCTTTGATCATGCGGGCCGTGTCTGCTGTATCTGCCGTTTCTTTAGTGTTGACCCCAGACAGGCTCTTTAGGTAATCACAGCACTGTAATAAGGCAATAGGGTGAGACCAGATCTGGGTGATGTCCTCTAGTTTCTGCCCAGGTAAGGCCATTAACGTCTGATCCAGCAACAGCCAGCGCTCAGCGGTAATGGAGAGCCCGTGCTGGGCCATCAGCCGGTAGTTGGGCAGCAAAGGCCCGGCCAGCGAGTTCTGTACCGCCATGACGGCATAGTCTACCAGGCCTGATTCCAGGGTCTGGCAAAGCTCCGGAAATGAGTCACAGGGCAGGGTGCTGATGGCAGCGCCTGCAAACAGTTCTTTGGCGACAGTTTCATGGAAAGAGGCGGGGCCTCCCTGGATGGCGATTTTTAAGGCTCTGTTCATAACGAAAAAAGCCCCGCTTTTGGCGGGGCTCTGAGGTTGGCTTATTTGTTTTTTAACGCAAAGTCTTACCTGTTGAGCCCCGGCTGAGGTCCAAAAAAGTAAAAACCATAAAAGTAAGAATTGCGCTGAATCATTGTCTTGCTGTAAGGATGCTCAAACATACGACCCCGTTTTTTTACATCCAAACAAACCCTAAATATTTTTTAATAATTCTTAATAAAACGCTTGTTAGTTTGAGAAAATTGAATTATATGCAAACAGTAGTTAGGTCTTAAATTGAATATAGCACTAGCTGAAAAGGCATAAAAAAAAGCTGCACCAACCGGTGCAGCTTTTCACTAGAGTTGCTTTAAGGCTTAGAGCGCGTTCTGGTTTCTGTAGTTCAGGGTCTCCGTAATACGCTCAGATAAGTCCATTAAATGGTAGTTGCTCAACGCATCTGACTGTGAGGCTAAAGAGCCTTTGATCATATTGTTGATGTTTCTCAACTCGGCTTTAGCCACAGAAATCACATCACTGTTTTTCAGGTCCATGGTAGGAGTGGAGCTTCCGCCGCGGCCAGTTGGCGCAGCAGAAGAAGTAGGGGCTGGGGCTGGTTTCACCAGACTGATCAGTTGCTCTACGTAGATCTTCTGCAGGTTTCTGCGGTACACATCAATGGCCTGGTTGCTTTTCACTTCTTTGAAGATAGAGCCGTTCATGTCCGTGAAGAAATCGGTTACCTTGTAGGCTTTGCTACCGTCCATGGCTTCTGCCGCGATTAGCTTGGTCAGGGTGTTGTTGCTGATCAGGCGGTCCACCACGTTTTCCTGGCTTCTGGAGATTAACAACATTGGGTTGCTGCCCGTGTTGTTGAGCACTGTTGGGTTCAGGAGCCAGGTAGGAGTCGTGAACAGGTTCTTGTCTAAGAACGCCATGGCCTCTTTTTGGGTAGCGGCCGGGGTGCGCTCATATACATGGCCATCCTGCTCAACGGTTTTAGGGTTCTCATACACCCCGCCAATGTTCTTGGCCACGTGCCCCATGTACCGGTTGTATTGGGTAGACACCTGGCCATACATGTTTCGCAGGTTGTCATATCCTTCGTTAGACTCTTTGGTCCACTCTGGAAGCTTAACGATAATGCGCTGCAGGTTCTTGATGCCGTACTCGCTGGCTTTCATGGAGTTGTCCCCTAAGTCCTCATTCTGGGAATGCGGGTCATCTGGGTTGGTCTCCGTCCCGAACCAGTTGCGGCGGTTCTTCAGCTTCTCCATGGTGAGCTTGTTGAGGGTCTCTACCTCATCAAACGCGTTCTTGGCGTTAGGAAGTAGCTTGTAGCCCCACTCAATGGCCCATAGGTCATAGTCGCCAATTCTTGGGTAGATGCCTTTAGGGGTGATATTGTCTTCTGGCTGGGCCACGTAGTTAAAGCGGGCGTAGTCCATGATAGACGGGGTGTGGCCGTTTGCTTCCACCCATTTCTTGTTGCGCAGGTTTTCAACCGGCACGGTTGAGCTGGAACCGTAGTTGTGACGCAGACCTAAAGTGTGGCCCACTTCGTGCGAAGACACAAACCGGATCAAATCACCCATCAGCTCATCGCTGAACTCCATTTTACGGGCTCTTGGGTCAATGGCCGCGGCCTGCACAAAATACCAGTCATGCACCAGTTTCATCACGTTGTGGTACCAGTTGATGTGGCTTTCCATGATCTCGCCGCTGCGGGGGTCAGAAATGCTGGGTCCGCTGGCATTGGAGATCTCTGATGGCTTGTAGACGATAGCCGAGTGACGGGCATCATCCAGGCTCCAGTCTGGGTTCTCTTTAGGAGAAGGGGCCATCTTACCGATTACGGCATTTTTGAAACCGGCTTTCTCAAAAGCTTTCTGCCAGTCATTTACACCGGCAATCAGGTAAGGCACCCACTTTTTAGGAGTGGCGGGGTCAATATAAAAAATGATAGGCTTCTGCGGCTCTACCAGTTCACCGCGCTTGTACTTGGCCATGTCCTGGGCCTTAGGCTCCAGTCTCCAGCGCTTCACCATCTCAATTTCCTTCACACCCTGTGGGTTGGCGTCAAAGTCGGTGTAGCCTACGGTAAAGTAACCTACCCGTGGGTCAAAAAAGCGGGGCTGCATGGGTACTTTAGGAAGCACCACCATAGAGGTGTTCAACTCAATGGTAGAGGAACCGTTCAGGTTGCTTCCGCCGGCGCCGCCGGAAGAAGGGGCGGTGCTACCGAAGCCCGTGGTGGGCGGCGTCAACACATAGGTCTTCACGGTGGTCACTTCCACGTTGGTAGGGAAGCTGCGCACGTTCTCTATATAGCTTCTGTCCGGCACAAAATTGCCTAACCTGATTCTGGATTTGGCCGTGGCCGAGCTGAAAGAGAAAATCTCGTTTTCGCCGTTGATATAGTCGGTGATGTCAATCACGCTGCCTTTTTTGTCCGGGGAGTAGGCGGCCACGTTAAACGCCGCCACAATGGCCTGGATGTTAGATCGTTGTACCGCCTGGTACATAGACTTGGTGCTGTCTGGGCTGTAGGTGCTGTAAGAAACCTTGCGCAGGAATATGCGGTTGTTAGGCCCTTTCTCAAATTTCACGATAGAGGAACCCACCTGGTCTCCGGCGTAGCCAGAGGCGGCGCGTACTTCGGCGCCTGCCTTAGAGATACGGTTCACCACCAGAATCTCGCGGCCTAAAACGGCATCGTCAATCTCAAAGTAGTATTTATCCTCTACTTTGTGGGTCTTGAAAAGGCCGTCTTTAGAAATAGCCTTCGCGGTAATAACATCGGCGTAGGGTTTAGGCTGGGCTTTTTGGGTGGCAGACCCCTGCATGCCAGAGGCACCGGCTACCCGGCGGGTAGAATCTGCCGCCTGTGGCCTCGTCTGGGCCATTGCTACGCTTGCCAGGGAGGTGCAAAGCCCCAGGGTAAGTAAAAAGTTTTTCATTGTGGTTGTTCGGTTGTTTGTAGTAAAAGAGTATGGGATAATCAGATAAAGTACTAGCCAGTAAAAGACCTTAGATGAAGCAGACGGCCTTTAGTTTAAGTGAAATTTAAAAAAGGTGAATTTTCTTTGGGTAAGGAAGAAATAACAGAGTAAAAGTACTGGCCGGGGGCTGGCAAATATTGGGTAAATTAAGTGTAATTCTGACAAAATGCTAAAGAAGGAAGGATAATCATTTTGTCTTTTGTACCTGCATATCTGCCAAGAGGTCGCGCAAACGGCTAAAAGTGATAGTTGGGCCGGTCGCCACGGTGGCATTTACCATCCAGGCTGGCACAGAACCGCCGGGGTTCACACTGAAAGTGTACTCCACCTTCATCCTATCTTTAGAAACCGGTACAATCTCCCATACGGCCAAGGAATAAGGAATTCTGACCAGGTTCTTCTTCTGGGGAAGGTAGGTGGGCAGCCCGGTCACTTCTACGCGCACCGTTTTATTCTTAGCTGCCGGCAGCACCCTCGTCTCCGCAATCATGTCGCGGTCGGTGAGGGGCCAGGGCATATCTGCCTCAGTATAATAGATTATAGTATTGAGGTCTTTCTGCTTAAGAAGGACGGTTTTCCGGTTGAGGTACACCCAGTCTGAGTGGTGCTCCACGTTCTTCAGCACCTTTACCAACTGGGCAGGGGTACCGGGTAACTCACAAACCACTCTAATCTGTTTAATGGGCAGCTCAGGCGTTTTTCGGGTGTAGACCGCAATTCCGTCCTGGTTTTTTTCCAGTTCCCATTTCCCCTGTGCCCATAAAGGAGGTAGGGAAAGGAAGCCAAAAAATAGAGCTAAAGCGAAGAGGGAAAAACGTAACATTGGTTGGGGTGAAAAGCCTTTGGGGTCCTAACAAATATCTCGCCGGAAAGGTTGAATGAAAGAGGGGAGGAAGGGGGAAAAGCCAGCAAAAGCAATAGAATAGGCGTTCGCCGGGGAAAAAAATAAAATCAGTAAGCCTGTAAGCCGGGTTTTGTCCTTTGCCTTGCGGCAAATGGCTTATCATTTATCTAGACCCGCCCTCACGGAGGGGCTCCATCAACCTACCCACTGACATCGGACGAGCAGCCCTTAGCCTTACCCTTAGGCAAGACGCTGTCAGCCTATTTGGTCTTTCAACTCCTGAGGTTTACCCAGCCGGTCTGGTCGCCCAGCCGCTGGTGCGCTCTTACCGCACCTTTTCACCCTTACCCCTTTTTAATTAAGAATTTAGAATTAAGAATGACTCGTAATTCCCCATTCCTAATTAAAAGAGGGCGGTTATTTTCTGTGGCACTGGCTGTCACCTGACCGTCTCCCGTCAAGTGCCTTCCCGTTAGGAAGCAGGATGCTCTGCGTTGCCCGGACTTTCCTCCCCGCCCGAAGGCGCAGCGATAAGCCGGCTTACTGATTTCCCCCAAAGATACGCTTTTCTGCCCAGAATAGGGAATGGAGGCCTTCTGTTTTGAGCCTGTTTTCCGGAAAACGGGCCCAAAACAGGTTTTCCCAATAAAATGGCTTTAAGACGTAGACGATAATAAAGGACCTCCTCCGTTTTATTCCTGCTATCTTGTAAGAACCTGAAAATAACAGGCTGAGAAACAGGGAAAGCCGTATTATTAAGTAGGTTTCTAGCCTGTCTTAACGTATTGCAAGTGCCACATACATAATATAAAGGTAATGGCAGAAAAAGAAGAAATCCTTATCTCCCCTGATGGGCATGTCACCACAGAGGAGTTGGTCAAATTGGTTAACCAGATTGAATTACTGTTGCAGGAGGCGGCGGCGTTGGAAGAGGTGTATGCCCCCCAAATAAGAAAGGTGCACCCGGCATTTTCCAAAAGCGCCAAGAACTTGCTCCACTATCTTTCCCTGCGCAAGCATGACATTAGGCATCTGCAGATGCAACTATCCAGCCTGGGGCTTTCCTCATTGGGCCGGGCCGAGAGTCATGTGTTAGCCAATTTAACATCGGTCTTTAACCAGTTGCAACTGCTGCTGGCTCATCTGGAGAACGGCAACCCCCAGGTACTGCCTTTTGTGCCGGTGGAATCTAAGCTCAAACCAAACATTGAGGCGCTGCTGGGTGAAAAACCACATGGCCGGGAAGACCGGATCATGGTCACTTTCTCCACCGACCTGGCTAAGAACTACGAGCTGGTACGCGACATGATCAAGGAAGGCATGAATTGTGCCCGCATCAACTGTGCCCATGATGACAAAAAAGTGTGGGGCAAAATGGTCAAGCAGATCAAGAAGGCCGAAAAAGAGCTGGACCAGAAATGCATTATCCTGTTTGACCTAATGGGCCCTAAGCTGCGTACCGGGCCTCTAATGCCTGGCCCCGAGGTCATTCCCATTCACCCCATCATTGATGAAGTAGGGCAGATTCTCTCGCCTGCAAAAGTGTGGCTGGCCCCTGCCCACGTGGCGCCCCCCATGCCGGTAGATGCTACTCTGGTGGTCTCCTCAGACTGGCTGGCGGAGGTGAACAAAGGAGATGAGATAAGGTTCCTGGATACCCGCCGGCGCAAGAGAAGTTTTATAGTGATGCAGAAAAGGGGCGGAGGCGTAATCGGGCACATCTTTAAATCGGCTTACCTGACCACGGGCACCGAACTGCGGGTGGGGGATAAAGACCTGCTGGAGTACATTGAAGTTTTGAAGGGCGTGCCACCGCTTGTGATTCCGTTATTGCTGCGCGAAGGACAGGAACTGATCCTGCATAAAGAGAACATCCCCGGGGAACCCGCCGTCTTTGACAAGAAAGGAACCGTGCTGCAACCAGCGCATATTTCCTGCACCCTGCCCGAGGTGTTCTCCCGGGTAAAAGCAGGGGAGCCTATTCTTTTTGACGATGGGGAAATTGAAGGCGTGATTGAGGAAGTGAACACGGAGTTCCTAAGGGTAAGGATTACATCTGCCGATGAGGCTGGCAGTAAGCTGAGGCCTGACAAGGGCATTAACCTGCCGGAAAGTGACCTGGCCCTGGACCATTTAACCGAAAAGGACAAGGAAGACCTGTCTTATGTGGTGAAGCACGCCGATATTGTGAACCTGTCTTTCGTGAGTCACCCTGAGATGGTGGAAGAACTGCAGCAGGCCCTGGCCAGTCACAAGGCAAATCATATAGGCATTATGCTCAAAATAGAAACCAAAGCGGCCTTCAGTAACCTGCCTCATTTGTTGCTCACTTTAATGCGCACGCACCCGGTAGGCGTGATGATTGCCCGCGGCGACCTGGCCGTGGAACTGGGCTGGAAGCGCCTGGCCGAGGTGCAGGAGGAAATCCTCTGGATTGCCGAGGCCGCGCATCTGCCCGTGGTATGGGCGACCCAGGTGCTGGAAAAGCTCACCAAGAAAGGCCGCCCGTCCCGCGCCGAAATCACCGATGCCGCCATGGCCCAGCGCGCCGACTGCGTGATGCTGAACAAAGGCCCGTTCATCCTGAAATCCATTGCCATGCTGGACGATATCATGCGCCGCATGCAGGAACACCAATACAAAAAAACCGCCCTGCTGCGCATGCTGCACGTGTCTGAGATTGACGGGCAATTGAAATAATGGTTGATTGCTAGTTGTTGGTTGTTTTTCTAAAGAAGAATAAACGGAAGAGCCGCTTAGGAAACTAAGCGGCTCTTCCGTTTTAAAGGTGTTTTAAGGAAAATAGCCTTAGAACGCTTTGTAGCTTACTTAACAATTAACAATTAACAATCAGCAATTAACAATTACTTCAACTGCACCCTGGTGGCGCCGTAGCCGAACTTCTCTTTGCGCGCATCTTCATAGAACTTGATGTGCGGGTTGCGGCTCAATACCTTCTGGATCTCCTTTTTCAGGACGCCGTTGCCGGTGCCATGTATGAAGATGATCTCGTGCATGTTAGCGGCCAGGGCCCGATCCAGGTTATCCTGGAAAACACTCAGCTGCTGGCGCAGGATCTCTGAGTTGCTCATAAGTTTGGGGTCCTCGTTGGGCAGGATCTTCTCAATGTGCAGGTCCACCTCGTGGTTAGGCACCGCCACTTTTAGGTTCTCGCCGGCGCCGGCAGATTCCGTTAACTGCTCCTGAATCATATCTGGGTTCACCAAGGTTGGTTTGGAATCCAGTTGGAAAACATAGCCTTCTTTCTGCAGAACAGGAGCGGTTTTCTTGCTTTTGTAAAACGAAGACGCCTTGAACTTGAGCTTACGGGTAACCGGCTCCAGGATAGCGTTAGACCCCGGTTTATGCTGCAGGTACTGCACCACCAAATCGGGCCACTTTTCAAAGTCGTTCAGGTGCAGGTGCGCCACCGGCTTGGTTTTCTTGGGCACGAGCTTGTCGTTGTTTTGGGCCTTGTAGCCTTTGTCGGTTTCCTCGCCGTAGGTGAACAGCAAGTCAAACTCTGAGTTGTTCACGATGTGCACCGCCAGTAACTCGTCGGTTTGGTGCACCAGGGCAATGTAAATGCCGGCCACCGCGGTGGAAGGCACCACTGGCGGGGCGGCCTTTTTAGGGGCCTCGGGGGCGGGTACGTTCCGGAACATCTCGCCTTCCTCGGCGGCAATCACCACCACCTCGCGGCGCATGACCGGAATGGTGAAGTCATTGTCAATGGCAACCTCTACCAGGTTGTTATCCAGAAAGCGGGTAATGATTCCTTCTTCTTTGCCGTGCATTAACCGCACGCGGTCTCCTATATTCATGATGGTTTTGGTCTGATTTAGGGAAAACAGGCTTAAAACGCCCAGTCCTCCACAAAGATACGCAAAAGGAAGGGGAGGGGCCGATTTTCTGTTTTAGGCCAGTTTTCTGGAAAACGGGCCTAAAACAAACGTTAATATACAACCACCCCTGCGCAATGGCGTTTTCATAAGAAAGACTAACCCGCTCATAACATGGAACTTGTACCAGATATCGTGGCTCCTGCTCCCTGGCAACTGGAGGGAAGCGGCGTGATCTGGTATTACCCGATCACCAAGGCCTTTAACCAGAAGTACGGGTTCCTGGCAGGGTATCAGGCGGCCTCCTACGTGGCGGGTTTTGGGGCGGTCATGTATGTAGACTACACGTCTTCTGGGGTGGGGCCCTACCAGGAGCTGCTTTATATTCCGGGGCTGTTCAAAATGAACGGAAAGCTTACCTTCACCATCTCCAAAATCTACGTGTCTACCTATGACAGTGTCTGGAACGGGCGGGAAAACTGGGGCATCTTAAAGGAGAGAGCCATCTTTAATACCCAGCCCAACAAAACCGGCGGGCTAGACATTGGCGTGAGCCGCGAAGGGCAAACCTTTTTTGAGGCGCAGGTGCAGCCCAAAGGACCCAAAGTTCCGCTGTATTCCTGGTTGTTTTCCTGGTTCAGGGTCATGCAACTGAAAGGAACTGAGCTGCTTTTAACCAAACCTACCCTGCAAGGGCATGCGCAATGGGCCTCCAGTAAAACGCAGTCTGCGGACCCGCGGCTTTTCCCGCCGGTGCAGCAACTAAAGCCTTTAATGACCCTGTACATTCCAGATTTCAAGATGGTATTCCCGAAGGCACAGGCGCTGCCTTATAAACCCTAATACTTTTAATAATACAGGGCATGCGCCCGGAAGCCTTTCCTTATGCTGTATTCCAAAGCCGGCGCCGGAAACTTGAAGATAGACAGGACATAAAAGGCGCTTCTCAGGAATTTGCTGCGGGTGGGAATAGCCTGCCAGTTCAAATCCACGCTCAGGTAATACTGCCGGTACGCTGATAGCCCGATGGCGCGGTTGGCGTCCGCGTAATTGAAAACCATCTCTTCGGCCCCCAAGCCCACGGCCGGGTTCAGCCACTTTGGCCACTTGCTCTCTGTAGACAGGAATTTGGCCAGGTCCACGCTTAGCCAGTAGGTTTGCCCGTTGTAGTCTTTCAGGAATTCCTCAGAGGGGCCTTTGCCCAACACGTTGGGCCGGAGCGGGGCGTAGCGGGTGCGGTGAAAGGAGAACTTTGGCTGTACCCTGATCTCGCCCCAGGCCAACTGCTGCGCAATCACGCCCAGGGAACCCGCTGCATTGGCGGCGATGTCAGTGAGCGAGGCCCCGTAGTCGGGGGAGCGGCCATCAAAATATTCAATGGGGGTCTGCAGCAGGAATCCCAGCGCCCCGCCGTACCAGATGGCTTTTTTTTCGGGCACTCCCGCTTTGCGGAGCATATCTACGCCCAGGCGGCTTTCATGAAAGGAACCCCAGAAGTGCCCCACCTTGTCCATCTGTTTCCATTCACCGGCATCGTTAAACCAATGGAACCGGGTCTGGGGTTTGTCCTGGTACCAGGCTTCATTAAGTAGAAGCAGTCCGCCGGCGTATAGGGTAGTGCCACCCGCCGCCAGCCAAGGTAGCCGCCGGGAAAACCGGTTCACGGTGTCTATGGGGGCGCCGGAAAGGGTGTCCAGGGTATAGGTAGACTGCGCCCGCGCCTCCTGTAAAGGAAGGCCCAGCCCTGAAAGCATAACAAGGAGAAAGGTTAGAAAACGGAATGAGTGGGTTTGCACGGTTTAAAAGTACAGAATCCTTCTTAGAATGTTTCTTTCAAGCAAACGGCAGATTTTTTGAAGGATTTTCTTGCTATTGAAAAACCAGCCGGTATATTTGCAACATGAACATGACCCAAATTCTGCACAACGCCTGGTGGCACGCACGTCAAATCTGATGGGTGAACCGCTTGCTGTGCAGAAATGCAATATAGAACAAGGCTCGGATTCACCCGGGCCTTTGGTGTTTCTAAGGGGGTACAAATTCAAAACAAAAGAAAAAATGAAATCAGGACAGAAGAACGCAATGCAGTGTTGGTGGCACCAATCGGAAGATTCGTGAACAGCAGGCTATTGCCTATTCTAAACTTGCCCATATCCAAAAAGGCTTGCTGTTCATATAAAACGGCAAGCCTTTTTTAATGCACTTTATGAAAACCTACACCTTACAAACGCAATACCGCCACCTGCTGGCAGACACCGTTACCCCGGTGGGCATTTACCTGCAGCTACGCGATAAATACCAGAATTGCCTGCTGCTGGAAAGCTCAGACTACCACGGGCATGAAAACAGCTTTAGCTATATCTGCTGCGAGCCTATTGCCGAGTTCCGGTTGAAAGACAGCGTGCTGCGTCAGTCATTCCCGGACGGCAGCGTGGAGGAGCAGACCCTGACCACCAAGCGCGACGCGGTAGATATTCTGCAGGCCTACTGCGGCCGGTTCAAGTCTGAGGCCCAGCCTTTCGGATTTATCCAGAACGGGTTGTTTGGCTACATGTCTTTTGAGGCGGTGCAGTACTATGAGCAAGTAGAGCTGCAGGAAAAGGAGACGGCTCACCCCGAGATGCCCGAGATTCTGTATCAAGCCTTCCGGTATGTAATTGCCATTGACCACTTCAAAAACCAACTCTATATTTTTGAGCATTTTCTGGAAAATCAGCCCCAAAACGACGGCCTGAACGAACTGGAGAATCTGATCAGAAACAAGAACTTCCCCATGTTCCAGTTCACACTGTCAGGCGAGGAAACCACCAACCAGACGGATGAGGAGTTCCTGAGGGTCATCGAGGAAGGAAAGCGCCACTGCCACTTGGGCAATGTGTTCCAGATCGTGCTTTCCCGGCGGTTTTCGCAGTCGTTCCAAGGCGATGAGTTCAATGTGTACCGGGCCCTGCGTTCCATCAACCCCTCGCCATACCTGTTTTACTTTGACTACGGCAACTTCAAGATCTTCGGGTCATCGCCGGAGGCGCAGCTACTCATCAAGAATGACACGGCCAGCATTTTCCCTATTGCCGGCACCTTCAAGCGCACAGGCAATGACGCCGCCGATGCCGAGCTGGCCCAGAAATTGTATGATGACCCCAAAGAGAACGCCGAGCACGTGATGCTGGTAGACCTGGCTCGCAATGACCTAAGCCGCCACGGTGATGAGGTGAAAGTGGAGGTGTTCAAGGAGGTGCAGTACTATTCCCACGTGATTCACCTGGTGTCTAAAGTGACGGCCCGGTTGCCCAAAGCAAGTGGTTCTTTACAAATGGTGGCAGATACCTTTCCGGCGGGTACGCTCTCAGGGGCGCCCAAGCACCGGGCCTTGACGCTCATAGACAGCCTGGAACCCACAGGCCGCGGGTATTACGGCGGTTGCATTGGCTACCTGGGCTTTGGCGGCGACTTCAACCACGCCATCATGATCCGGTCATTCCTGAGCGTGAAAAACAAGTTGTATTACCAGGCCGGGGCGGGGGTAGTGGCCAAGTCAGATACCCGCTCAGAACTGAACGAGGTGCACCACAAACTGGCTGCCCTGCGCAAGGCCCTTGAGCGGGCTACCACAATTTAGTGATAAAATGATTTATTTCTGTTTTTGGTGTGTTATGAGAAAAACAGCCCCAAAACAGCTAACCAAGCCAGACTAACAACAGACAAACCCTTTTTGACATGAAGATCTTAGTCTTAGATAATTACGATTCTTTTACCTACAACCTGGTGCAGCTGCTCCGGGAACTGGGGTACGGAGACCAGGTGGAAGTGCACCGCAACGACCAGATATCTTTGGACGCGGTAGACCAGTTTGACGTGATTCTGTTGTCGCCGGGGCCGGGCGTGCCCAGTGAGGCGGGTATCATGCCTGAACTCTTAAAGCGGTATGCCCCAACCAAGCGCATTATGGGGGTGTGCCTGGGCCACCAGGCTATTGCCGAGGCCTTTGGGGCGGAGCTTTCCAACATGACCGAAGTACTGCACGGAATTGCCTCTACCATGCGGGTAGTAGACAACGAGGACCCTATGTTCAAGCAACTGCCCAACACGTTCAAAGTAGCCCGTTACCACTCTTGGACGGTAGTGCCCAAGTCTGTTCCGGCCACGCTGCAGGTGACGGCGGTAGACGAGAGAGGGGCGGTGCTCGCCATTCGGCATAAGAAATATGACGTGTGCGGCGTGCAGTTCCACCCAGAGTCCATTCTCACAGATTACGGCAAAGACATGCTCCAGAACTGGTTGCAAAACCCTGTAAAACGGGTAAATAAATGGACTTCTTACGCCGCTTCCATCACCCTATGAAACAGATACTTCAGCAACTAATTGAACATAAGACCCTGTCTAAGGAAGTCGCCCGCGAGGTGCTCCTGAACATGACCCAGGGCCAATGCAACCCCAGCCAGATGGCGGCGTTTATGACCGTTTACCTCATGCGCAACATTACCGTGCAGGAGTTGGAGGGGTTCAGGGAAGCCATGCTGGAACTCTGCCTGCTGCCAGACCTGGGCACCGACCAGGTGATTGACCTCTGCGGCACCGGCGGCGACGGCAAAGACACCTTCAATATCTCTACCCTGTCTTCTTTTGTAGTGGCCGGGGCCGGGTATAAAGTGGCCAAGCACGGCAACAACGGGGTTTCTTCCATCTGCGGATCTTCCAATGTGATGGCGCACCTAGGCTATGAATTCACAGATGACAGCGCGGTTCTGCGGGCGCAATTAGAGCAGACAAACCTCTGCTTTATGCACGCGCCGCTGTTTCACCCGGCCATGAAAGAAGTAGCCCCTATTAGAAAGGAATTGGGCGTAAAGACCTTCTTCAACATGCTGGGCCCTATGATCAATCCGGCCAAGCCGCATTTCCAGTTGGTGGGGGTGTTTAGTCTGGAGCTGCTGCGTTTGTACACCTATCTGTACCAACAGACGGGCAAGCGTTTTGTGCTGCTCCATGCCCTGGATGGCTATGATGAAATCTCCTTAACAGGTGCCTTTAAATTGGTGACCCCGCAAGGAGAAAAGATCCTTCAACCCTCAGACCTGGGGCTGCCTACCTATCAGGCCAGTGACTTAGCCGGTGGCGATACCGTGGAAGACGCGGCCGCTATTTTCATGCAGGTTCTGGAAGGGCGGGGGACTGCGGCCCAACAGGATGCCGTGGTGGCCAATGCCGGCCTGGGCATTTTCTGTGCCGATGAGCGGATCACCTTACCCGAGGCCTTGCAGAAAGCGCGGCACACCTTAACTAATGGTTTAGCGCTCAAAACGTTCCAGGATTTACTGGCCACCCAAAAAACATTAACGCCGGAAAACGCTTAGCACTTTAACCTTTGCTTCTTTTTCCTTGACCATTTCTTTACGCCTTACCCTATGTCATCCACTATTCTAGACCAGATTGTTGCCCATAAACGCCAGGAAGTAGCAGACCGCAAAAATCTGGTGCCCACGGCCCTATTGGAGCGAAGCCTGTATTTTACCTCGCAGCCGGTGTCGCTTCGCAAGTACGTGCAGCGCCCCGACCTGAATGGGATCATTGCCGAATACAAGCGCAAGTCGCCTTCTAAGGGGATGTTGAATGCCTACGCCCCGGTAGAGCGCACTACCATCGGGTATATGCAGGCGGGGGCCTCGGCGCTGTCGGTGCTCACAGATACTGCCTTCTTTGGCGGCAAAAGCGAAGACCTGACCACGGCTCGTAAATTCAATTTCTGCCCCATCCTGCGCAAAGACTTCGTGGTGGAGGAATACCAGATCCTGGAGGCCAAGTCCATCGGCGCCGATGCCATTTTGTTGATCGCGGCTATTTTGACCAAGGAGGAAGTAGAGCGACTGGCCCAGTTTGCCCATTCCCTGCAACTGGAGGTGCTTCTGGAGGTACACAACCGTGAAGAGCTGGAGCGCACGCTTACCCCCCACGTAGACCTGGTGGGCGTGAACAACCGCAACCTGCATGATTTCTCGGTGAGTATTGACATATCCAAAGAATTGGCTAGCTTCATTCCTGATGAATTTGTGAAAATATCAGAGAGTGGCTTAAGCGAGGCTTCCTCTATTATGGAGCTGAGACAGTACGGTTATGAAGGATTTTTAATGGGTGAAACCTTTATGAAGCAAACCAGGCCGGAAAAAGCCTGCGCCGCTTTTATTGACGAACTCAAAAAGCTTAGGCAAGGACAGCCGGTTTAACAAACTGAGATATAATTTTGTATTCTTGTACTATTATGGGGATAAAGGCAAACGGGGAATTTGCCAGGTTATCTTTTTAGTACAACCCGTTTTAGGGCCGTTTTTCTGAAAACAGCCTCAAAACACCAACCATACTTATACTACCAGCTGCTGGGTTTACCTAACCTGTATCTTCCGCAACTGCACCAGACCGACTAACAGACAAACTTCAATTAAACATAGAATGCCAAACAGAAACCTTAGAATAAAGGTATGCGGCATGAAGTACACAGAGAACATAGAAGACCTCTTGTTGCTTCAGCCAGATTATGTGGGCTTTATTTTCTACGAAAAGTCCCCCCGTTTCATTACCACCCAGTGGGCCGTTTTTTCCTCCATTTTCAAGCAAGGCACCAGCAAGGTGGGCGTGTTTGTAGATGAAGAGGTAGAAGTGGTATTGCAGAAAGTAACCGACCTGGGCCTGGAGATGGTACAATTGCACGGCCATGAAACGCCCCAGATCTGCCATGAGCTTAAAGATTCTGGCCTCACCGTCATGAAAGCCTTTAGGGTAGGCGAAGGCTTTGATTTTAGCCAACTGGAAGAGTACGTGCAGTGTTGCGACTTTTTCCTGTTTGATGCCAGCGGTGCCAACCCCGGCGGAAACGGCCATCGGTTCAACTGGAATCTGCTGCAAGGCTATGAGTACCAGGTTCCTTTTTTCCTAAGCGGGGGCATAGACCTGGAACACCTGGACGAGATCAAAGCCTTGCGGTTGCCACAACTGTACGGCGTAGACCTGAACAGCAAATTTGAGATTCAGCCGGGCCTGAAAGACGTGAAAAGGGTGCAGGAGTTTATTCAGAAGTTAAGGGCGTAGCAATTTGACAAGACTTCTACTAGCAAAAGGCCAGCATTAGGCGGCCACACAATCTTAAAGCAAAAACTATGGAATACGGAGTAAATGAGCGTGGCTATTACGGCCAATTTGGGGGAGCCTTTATCCCCGAGATGCTCTACCCCAACGTTGAAGAACTGCGGGAAAAGTATTTGACCATTATTCAGGAAGAAGGGTTTCAGGAGGAGATGCAGGACTTGCTGCGCGATTACGTGGGCAGACCTACGCCCCTGTACCTGGCCAAACGCCTGTCTGAAAAATACAACACCAAAATCTACCTCAAGCGCGAGGACCTGAACCATACCGGGGCCCATAAGATCAACAACACCGTGGGGCAGATCCTGCTGGCCAAACGGCTGGGCAAAACCCGCATCATTGCGGAGACCGGGGCTGGTCAGCACGGCGTGGCCACGGCCACCGTTTGCGCCCTCGCCGGGCTGGAGTGCATTGTGTACATGGGCAAGATTGATACCGAGCGCCAACGCCCCAACGTGGAGAAAATGCGTTTGTTAGGCGCTACGGTGGTACCTGTGACTTCCGGTAGCCAAACCCTGAAAGACGCCACCAACGAGGCCATCCGGGACTGGATCAACCACCCCGAAGATACCCATTACATCATTGGCTCTGTGGTAGGGCCGCACCCGTACCCAGACATGGTGGCCCGTTTCCAGAGCGTGATCTCTGAGGAAATAAGAAAGCAGTTAATGGAGAAAGAAGGCCGCGAGTTACCAGATTACGTGGTGGCCTGCGTGGGCGGTGGCTCTAACGCCGCCGGTGCTTTCTACCATTTCCTGGATGAACCCAGCGTGCAGTTGGTAGCCGTGGAAGCCGCCGGTTTAGGCGTGAACTCGGGGCACTCTGCGGCCACGTCTATTCTGGGTAAAACCGGGATTATCCATGGAAGCAAGACCTTGCTCATGCAAACCGAGGACGGACAGATCACGGAGCCGTATTCCATTTCGGCGGGCTTAGATTACCCTGGCGTAGGGCCGCAGCACGCGCATTTGGCCCAGACCGGGCGTGCCCGCTTTATCGCCATTACAGACGCTGAGGCCATGGAAGCCCTGAAGGAACTCAGTCGCCTGGAAGGCATTATTCCCGCCATTGAAACCTCGCACGCCCTGGCTGCCTTGAAAGAACTGAACGCCGGCCCAGATAAAGTGGTGGTGATCAACCTTTCGGGCCGCGGCGACAAAGACCTCAATACCATTCTTACTTATTTTGAACAACAAGATGGCCAACAATAGACTTACCCGGCTGTTCCAGGAGAAAAAAGGCAACCTGCTTAACGTTTACTTCACCGCCGGCTTCCCGAAGTTAGAAGACACGGTTACTATTTTAGAAGAATTGGAGGCCTCAGGCGCAGACCTGGTGGAGATCGGTATGCCTTTCTCAGATCCTTTAGCCGATGGGCCCACCATTCAGGCCAGCAACCAGGTGGCCCTGGAAAATGGCATGTCAGTGAAGAAACTGTTCCAGCAACTAGCCGGCGTGCGGGAAAAGGTAACGGTGCCTATCATTTTGATGGGCTATCTGAACCCGGTGCTCCAGTATGGGTTTGAGCGCTTTTGCGAGGAGGCAGCCCGCGTAGGGGTAGACGGCCTTATTCTACCCGACCTTCCGTTTGCGGAGTATGAAGAGGAATACAAGCCTGTATTAGAAAAGTATGGCCTGAGCCTTATTTTCCTGATTACGCCGCAGACCGCAGAAAACCGCATCCGGCAGATTGACGCCCTTACAGATTCCTTTATCTACATGGTGTCCAGCGCCAGCACCACGGGCGGTGCCGTACAGACCGGCGATGCCCAGCAGGCCTATTTTTCCAAAGTAAGAGGCATGGGCCTGAAGAACCCCTTGCTGATTGGCTTCGGGATAGGGGACAAGCCTTCCTTTGAACTGGCCTGTCAGTCGGCTAACGGGGCTATTATTGGAAGTGCCTTTATCAAAGCGCTGCAGCAGCCCGGCGAACTACGGGAAAACGTGCGGGGCTTCTTGCAGTCCATCAAATAAACCAGAACCATGCTTATTCAATTACAACCCAACATAGGGGCAGCGGAAAAAGAGGCGATCATCAACAAGGCCAACGCCCTCAAATATAAAACCACCGAGGTGATTACCCAGGCCGGCCATTACCTGGTAGGCACCGGCAAAGCCGAATTTGACGTGCGCGCCATCGGGCATTTGCCCGGCATCAAAGACATTCACATAGTCTCAGATGACTACCGGTTGGTGTCCCGTAAATGGAAAGTGAACCCCACGGTGATTGACTTCGGGGATGGTCTGCAGATAAAGGAAGGCGAACTGGCGCTTATGGCCGGCCCTTGCTCTATTGAAAGCGAAGAACAGATTGAGAAAACCATCCAGCACTTGGTGTCACAGAACGTGCGCTTTATGCGGGGCGGGGTTTTCAAGCCGCGCAGCTCGCCTTATTCTTTCAGGGGCATGGGCCTGGAAGGCTTGAAAATGTTCTATGACTTGTGCCGTCAGGCCGGGATAAAAGTAGTCACTGAGGTAATGCAGGTATCGCAGATTGCGCCCATGGAACCATACACCGATATTTTTCAGGTAGGGGCAAGAAACACCCAGAACTTCAACCTCCTGGATGAACTGGGCAAGGTAGACAAACCCGTGCTATTGAAACGCGGTATCTCCGGCACCATTGATGAACTGCTGTACTCCGCTGAATACATTTTCTCCGGGGGCAATGAAAAGCTCATGCTCTGCGAGCGTGGGATCCGCACCTATGAAACGGCCAGCCGTAACACCTTAGACCTTAACGCCATTCCCATTCTCAAGGAAAAGACGCACCTACCCGTGATCGTGGACCCATCGCACGGCATAGGCATACGCGAGTACGTGGAGCCCATGGCCCTGGCCGCCATCATGGCCGGTGCCGACGGAATCATATACGAAACCCATGAAAAGCCCGAAGAAGCTGCTTCAGACGGCGCCCAGACCCTAAGCTTCACAGAATCTGAACGCATGATCAGGAAGATGCGGAAGGTGTTTGAACTTCGGAAAGAGTTGGTGTAGAATTTATAGAGCAGAGCAGCTTGTTCACGCTGTCTCCGCCTTCTTTGTTTAAGGCGTTTGTTCTGGCTCTGGTATTCCTGTCTCTGCCTTCTCCGGTTTTGGCTTTAACTTTGACTCTTTCTTTTTCAGACTCTTCCTTGTTTTTTCTATCCCTGCCTTCTCCAATTTGTCATCCTGAAAGGATCTTGGTGGCAAACGGTAATGACAGTTGAGTAAACGCCTTGAATAGGAAAAGCCTCAGAAGATGGTACGAAAGAATACTTCTAGGCTATTGGAATGAACCATTGCTTTTCTAGTTCGCCCAAAAGATCCTTCCAGATGACAAAGGGGGGAGATTTGACAAAATAGGAGCAGAAAATTCTAGATTCTAAGGCGAAGTTTATTCCTTACTTTGCCAAAATGATTCAACAAATAAGCTTAGCTCAAAAAAAAATCCTGAGTAAAAATTTGCATTCTTAAAAGGTATTTTTGATATTCGTCTCAGTTATGAAAACATGCACCCAAATTCTAATGATTGTCAATCTGAAACCGTACGCAGAGCGTACCGGAGCGGGGACAATATTGGGTGAAAATTGATTGAGATAAACAAGAAATTAAGAACCTACTATACAGCTTGGCTCCGGAAACGGGGCCAGGCTTTTTTTATGCCTACTGCCATGTATCAGCAACCTTATCACCTGTACTCTATCCAGCAACAACAGACCTGGAACATCTTGTACACCAAACGGTCAGAAGCTCTTTCTGCCGTGGTTTCTGCGCCCTTTTGGGCGGGGGTCAATGCGCTGGAGCTAAAGGCTTATTTCATTCCTGATTTCCAGAAACTCAATTTCCATTTACGCGAGCAGAAAAGCGAATGGGAGGTAGTAGCGGTAGAAGAACCCTTACGGCCCCGCCAGGTGCTGGCCAAATGGGCGAAACAGAAATTTCCCGCGGTTACCTCTTTGCGCCTGCACCCAGACGCCGATCTGCGCCTACAAGGCAATAAAGACCTGTTCCAGGATGTGTTCAGCCAATTGCCGTGGTTGTTGCAACCTGAGGTAGCCAACTTTATGGAGCGAATTGGGCAACTGTCTTTGCACTACAAAGACCCAGCCGCTACGGAGTTGCTTTGGCGCCTGGCCCAGCATGTGTTGGGCAACGGCTTGCTGCGCGACCAGGACGGAAAGGTGACCTTATTTGGCGCCTACCTGCTTTCCAATGCTCCGGAAGGGGAGGCTGCTCTTAAAAGAGAGAATGCCTGGCAACCGGCTGTTCTGGAAGAAATCTTAGGTCAACCCTACAAGTTTGGGGAAACTGACAGGTATTTCGTGTTGGAAAGCCTTTCTGATCTGGACTCCCTGGCTACTCAGCTTGAGAAAGATGGATTACCATTGGTGGAAATTTCTACTCAGTTGCAGCTAATAGCTGGGTAATTTCTTTTTCCTGTTTTGGGCCTGTTTTCTGGAAAACAGGCCCAAAACAGGGGAGGGGTTTATAGCTTTAACGACTAGTATAAACAACGGCGCAGGCCGTCAGCCGAGGTGACCTTTATGCCTTGTTGGGTGGAGTTACTTTTTATTCTTAAACATATAGCTGAATCTCAAAGAGCTACTATCAAGTAATGCCTCACCCAAAGCTACACTTTCAAACTTTAAATCTCGATCTATTGGGTCTGAATTGTTATTTGATGGAAATGAATAATGTATAAAGATTTTTTTACCAGTTATGCTATCAATTGTCGGCAAATAATCATCGCCTCTTAATCCAATCTCTTCAATGAGCATGTTTGAAGTATTGCATACTTTCAAATTAATTGTACTCCCAAACGCTCCTTGTTCAACCTTTGTAAGCTTAATGATATTCGCGGAGGATTTTAATTCTTGTATTAATACTTCATTATAATCTAGGCAATTACAATCTCGTATATCAGAGCATCCAAGGAGTGCTGAACTAAACAATAATATAATTAAGTTTTTAAAGCTCATGAAGGCATTTCTTTTTTATTAATTACACTCAATTACCTACTAAGCAAAGTTGTTCGGTTTATTTGCATTATGTACGAAGGTTAAATCTATCTCTCATTGCTTTACCTATGCCAAGCTTTGCGTCCAGAGCTATTTACCGTTCAAGATAGAGCTTTTAAATCCAGGGATAAATAGAAGCCTCAGGCAATTTGTGACCAATTCTCTTAAAATCATAATTCCCGTTTCGGGGCTGTTTTTTATTAAACAGCCCCGAAACGGGAATTCACTAAAAACCGCTTTAGTTTTACAGCACAGGCTGCAGAACCTTCCAAACATTATTAGCCAAAATCTTTTGACCCTCGGCGGTAGGGTGCACGCCGTCCTGTTGGTTTAGAGTGCGTACTCCGCCCACGCCGTCCAGCAGGAAGGGGACCAGCGCCATGTTGTTTTCCTCGGCCAGTTGCCGAAAGATAGTCCTGAACTCGCTGGCGTATTTGCCACCCATGCTGGGGGGGACTTCCATGCCGGCCATTATTAACACCGCCTCTGGGTATTTGGCTTTCACCTTGTCAATGATGGCCTGCAGGTTTTTCTTGGTTTCTGCGGGTGAGATGCCTCGCAATCCGTCGTTAGCGCCCAGTTCCAGCACAAACACGTCTATCTTCTGGCGCAGCAACCAATCAATACGATTCTTTCCACCCGCCGAGGTCTCGCCGCTCAGGCCGGCGTTGATGGCTTTGTAAGGCAGGTTAAGGCTATCTATTTTCTTTTGAATGAGCGAAGGGAAAGATTCAGACGCATCCAGACCATAACCAGCCGTGAGGCTATTGCCAAAAAAGAGGATTGTTTTCATAGTAGGGGCAGCGTTTGCGGTTGTTTCTTCTGAAGGGCCAGCCTGTTCCTTGCCCTTTGATTCCTCCTTGCCTGAGCAACCAGCCAAAAGCCAGCCAAGAAGCAGCAAGAAGTACAATAGGTTTGTTTTATACATGGTAATTAGGTTTCCTGTTGGTACAAAGAACGTACATATAACTCATTTTGAGCGTTAGAGGTTTAAACAATGTATTTAGCGGTTGGTTATGTAACTTTCCGCGGGCGTTTACGCCATTTGCTCTTCTATTACCTTTAACCAACGCTTGTGACACCTATTCTTCATATACAGGACCTCACCAAAACCTACCAAAGCACCGGCCAGACCCTCACGGTGCTGGACCATATCAATTTCTCTATTACGGAAGGCTCCACCGTAGCCATTGTGGGGCCGTCTGGGAGCGGAAAAACCACGTTGCTGGGCTTATGCGCGGGCTTAGACAGTTCCACTTCCGGCTTGGTAGAACTGAACGGAATCAGGTTAGACACGCTCAATGAAGATGCTCGGGCGCAGGTTAGAAACCAATATGTGGGCTTTATCTTCCAGAATTTCCAGTTGCTGCCCACGCTCACGGCCCTGGAGAACGTGATGGTGCCGCTGGAACTGAGAGGGGAGAAACACATCAAGCCCCGCGCCCTGGAACTGCTGGACAAAGTAGGGTTGTCTGACCGGTCTCACCACTACCCGGCGCAGTTGTCGGGCGGCGAACAGCAGCGCGTGTCTTTGGCCCGGGCCTTCTCCAACCGACCAAAAATCCTCTTCGCCGATGAACCCACGGGCAACCTGGACACCGAGACCAGCGAGAAGGTAGTCAAACTCATCTTCGACCTGAACCGCGAGGCCGGCACTACCCTGGTGCTGGTTACCCATGATGTAGATCTGGCCGCCAAAACCCAACGCATTCTCAAGGTAAAAGGGGGTAAGCTAATTTCTGATGAACCCACGGGCGTGGCTTGAGAGGTAAAGGATCATCACTCCTTTTGAGCCTTTTTTCCTAAAAACAGGCTCAAAACGGAAATGGCAGTTCTTCCAGTAATAACAGCACCTTAGCATATAAAAAATGAATAAACTGAACCTGCCCTGGTTAATGAAAATGGCGTGGCGCGATAGCCGACAGAATAGGTCCCGATTGCTCTTGTTCGTGTCTTCCATTATTCTGGGCATAGCAGCATTGGTGGCTATTTTCTCCTTCGGGTATAACCTGCGGGCAGACATAGACGGCCAGGCCAAGGAATTAATTGGCGCAGATCTGGTCATCAGCAGCAACCGTCCGGTCGACCCCAAAATGTTGCCCTTACTGGATTCCCTGGGCACGCGCCGGTCGCAGGAGCGGAGTTTCGCTTCCATGATCTTGTTTCCCAGAAGCCTGGGCACCCGGCTGGTGCAGGTGCGGGCCCTGCAGGGCGAATTTCCGTATTACGGAAGCTTGGAAACTACGTCCGTAGCGTCAGCGCAAAGTTTCAGGGAAGGGCGGCAGGCCTTGGTAGATAAAACCCTTATGCTGCAGTTTAATGCCCGCGTGGGAGATTCCATTAAGGTAGGCGAGCTTACCTTTCAGATTGCCGGCATTCTGAATAAGGCCCCCGGTCAGACCGGTATCTCTGCCACGGTGGCCCCGGCGGTGTATATTCCCCTGCAATACCTCTCCCAAACCGGATTGGAGCAGAAAGGCAGCCGTATCAACTATCTGTTTTACTACAAATATGACAACCAGGTCAACGTAAAAAAGCTGGTAGAGAAGTTGGAGCCTAGGCTGGAGAAGGAATCTTTGAACACCGAGACCATTGAAACGCAGCGCGAAGAAATGGGCCGTTCCTTCAAGGACCTTACAGGTTTCCTAGCCTTGGTAGGCTTTATTGCCCTGCTGTTGGGTAGCATTGGTGTGGCCAGCGCCATTCACGTATACATGCGCGAAAAGCTCAGTTCCATTGCCATTCTGCGGTGCCTGGGGGTGAGCGGGAGCCAAGCCTTTCTCATTTACGTGATCCAGATTCTGGGAATCGGGTTGATAGGATCGGTGATCGGGGCCATTCTGGGTACTGCGGTGCAGCAACTGTTGCCCAAGGTATTGCAGGACCTGCTGCCCATTGAGATTACGGCGGGCATTTCCTGGTTGGCCATTTTGCAGGGGGTTGGGCTTGGCTTGGGTATTTCCTTGCTGTTCTCTTTGCTGCCTTTGGTGAGCATCAGAAACGTATCGCCCCTGAATACCCTGCGCCTGTCATTGGAGCATACCAGCCTGTTTAAAGACCCGTTGAAATGGGTTGTGTACGGGCTCATCTTACTATTCATCTTCGGGTTTACCTATCTGCAGACCGAGAAATGGAAAGAAGCCCTTTACTTTACCGGCGGGGTTCTAATTGGTTTCCTGGTCTTGGTAGGGATTGCCGCCGGCCTTATGTGGACCGTCAGAAGGTTCTTCCCAGATTCCTGGAGTTATCTGTGGCGGCAGGGGTTGGCCAACCTGTTCCGGCCCAATAACCAGACGCTGATTCTTATTGTCTCCATCGGGCTGGGCACGGCCTTTATCTGTACCCTGTTTTTCGTGCAAAACATCCTCCTGGACCGTATTACTTTGGCCGCCCGCGAAAACCAACCCAACATGGTCCTGTTTGACATTCAGACTGGGCAACGCGAAGCTGTGGCCGCTTTAACCCGCCAACAGGGGCTGCCGGTCATTCAACAGGTTCCCATCGTGACCATGCGCATTGAGGAAGTGAACGGGCAAACCGCTGAGGACGTGAAAAAGGACAGTACCTCCGGCATCTCCATCAGGGCATTCCAACGGGAAATTAGGTCAACCTTCCGCGACACCCTCTCTGAAACCGAGAAAATAACCCAGGGCACCTGGTGGGGGAACGTGCGATCGCCGGATGACACCGTGTATGTTTCCATTGAAGAAAGCTACGCCGAACGCAGTAAACTTAATATAGGGGATAAGATCTTGTTCAACGTGCAGGGCGCCCTGATTCCCACGGTGGTGGGCAGTTTCAGGAAAGTAGACTGGAACCGCATCCAGACCAATTTCAGGGTGGTTTTTCCGGCAGGTGTGCTGGAAAGTGCCCCGCAGTTCCATGTGCTCATGACCAAGGTTCCTTCCGCGGCGGCCTCGGCCAGGTTCCAGCAGGCTGTGGTGCAGAAATTCCCTACGCTTTCCATTGTGGACCTGGAGTTGATCCTGAGCGTGATGGATGAGCTGTTGAGCAAGATCGGGTTTGTGATCAGGTTTATGGCCGGCTTCAGCATTATTACAGGATTGGTGGTCCTCATCTCCTCGGTGCTCATTAGTAAGTACCAGCGCATGCAGGAAAGCGTGCTGCTGCGTACCCTGGGGGCCAGCCGCAAACAGATTTATGCCATCACGGCCCTGGAGTACTTCTTCCTGGGCGCATTGGCGGCCGGAACGGGCATTGTGCTTTCCTTAGCCGGAAGTTGGGCCCTGGCCAAATACAGCTTTGAGACCTCGTTTTCACCCAATCTTTTGCCGGTGCTGGTGTTGTTCCTGGTTATTTCCCTGCTCACCGTAGCCATTGGCCTGTTCAACAGCCGCGGCGTGGTAAACCGGTCACCATTGGAAGTATTGCGGTCTGAGGCCTAATCAATCTTTTCCTTAGATTAACCGTTAAAAGCCTTTTGGGTGGATGTAACATTCTACCCAAAAGGCTTTTCTACTTTAAAAGGTATAAGCCTTGGTCTCCGTAGAACGTGGGGCAGGAGCTTAGTCTTTCAAATTGGTAGTTCCGGAAAAAACCGTCTGCCGTTCCCTTCCTTAAAAGCCAGGCCCGGGAAATTACGGCAGGCGCCTGGGAGTAATCTGTCACGACTGGCCTTTTGTCCATGCGCGCCTGCGCAATAGCCGCCTGTAGAACATGGGGAGAGGCCTCTGTTTCAAACGCTCTGGGGTGGTACTGGCCAGTCTGGTAAAAAAGGTAGGCGTCAAAAGCATTCTTGTCCTGCAGCAAAAGCGTGGCTTGGGGCTGCCGAGAAGCAAAATCCTGCACGCAGGCGTGGTTGGAGTAGGTAAAATAGAAATTGGGTAGTACCGCGTAACTCATGTTCCAAAGGAAAAGCGCCATGCCCGGCAAGAAAAGTACCTGCGGCTGAGGAAACCTGAAACATCCGGCCATTAGCGCCACCAGAAAAGGCACCATCACCATAAACTCGGCATTGCCCACGGCAAACCAGGCAAAGAGCACCTGCAAGAACAGGATCAGGCTCAAGGTTTTCAAGACCCTTGGGTGAACAAGCCTACCGTTCCTCCAAATGACCCCTAGCTTTCTGCCAAAAAAGAAAAGCAGTACTAATGACCCTAGTGCAGGTAATATGTAAAGTAGATTTTTTTCCAGCAGAAACAATTGCCGGCCATGTACCTCAAGGAAAGTTCTCATAAAGGAGATGCCAGTGAGCAGGAAGTTCTTGAAGGTAATGGTTGTTTCTACCTCACCTTTAAAGAAATCTAAAAAGACAAACCGGTGGGCCTGGGAGAAAGGGATGTGGAGGAGGGAGAGCGCTATTCCGTAACCCAAAGGTACCACCAGGGCCGGTAAAAGATACCAGCCCACCTTCGCCCAGGGGCGGGGTTTGGTCACGATGAAATACAACAGCAAACCTAGCCACCAGAAGATATGGATCTGATGGAACAGGCATGCGAAGGCGGCCCAGAAACTGCTCCATAAAATATCTTTGCTCTTTCCTTGCAGGTGGTAGCGCACCCAATAGTAAGTGCCGGCCAGGGAAAAGAAGATGGGGAGAATATAGGTTTCGTTTTCGGTGGCGTAGCGCATTGGGCCCAGGCTGGCCCCAGCCAGTAACAGCAAAGCGGCCTGGGCAGCTAGCGGTTGCTGCAGAAGCGCCAGAATCCGCCATAAAACCCAGAGGCTAGCCCCGGCAAATAAGGCGTTCAGGAGCTTAAGCAATTCCAGGGGTTGTATAGAGAGCCCTGTCTTTTGCCCCAAGGTAAAAATGCCTAAGCCGGTAATGTTATACAGCAGGTGGTGAGGCTGCCAAAGATCTACGCGCCACCGCACGCAGGCGGCATAGTCATAGGCGTCTGAGGTAGAATTATGGGTTGGGAACAGACCGTAAACAAGCAGCAAGCCCAACAAAACGCCCAGCGGAAGCCAACGGTTTTGCAGGATGAAATCTGGACGGAAGGGCATGGGATGAAAATTGAGAAAAGCTCCTGCAGTACTACTTTACCGCTTAAAGGTATTTCTTTCCGACGGTTTTTCCGGCATGTTGCATTTTAGCCTCGCGCGGACTTTTAAGGTAGCTTTCCGTTTTGGGCCTGTTTTTGGCAAAACGGCTCTAAAACAGCAAAAGCCTACCAAGAAGAGGAATGGTTTGGTTTTTGCGGCTTGTGGCAAATTGCTTAGTTTTAAGTAATCTTAACACCTGTACCTATGAGAAAAGCACCAATCGCCGCCTCGGCGTTTTTATTGGCTTCCTTGCTGGCTGGTGGCTGCGCTAAAAAAGCGACGACGGCCCCCGCAGAAGCAACGGCAGCTTCGGCCACCACCGCGGGCGCCAAAGAATCCGTGGTCAACAGCCCCACTTTTGTAACGGCAGAGCAGGTTTCGCCGCCTCAGGTGCTGGATGACGACAAAGGCTTTAACTACGTCACCGAGCAGTTCGCCGATATCAGGGTTCTTCGCTACCGCGTGCCGGGCTTTGAGAACCTTTCCGCCCAGCAGAAAGAACTGCTCTATTACCTGTATGAAGCCGCCCTCTCGGGCCGTGACATCATCTATGACCAGAACTTCAAGCATAACCTGCGCATAAGAAGAACACTGGACGCCATTGTGCAGAACAAGCGCGACCGCTCTACCTCCCCGGACTGGGAAAAGTTCATGGAGTACACCAAGCGCGTGTGGTTCTCCAACGGTATCCACCACCACTACTCGGCCAACAAGATCATGCCCGATTTCAGCAAGGAGTTCCTGGCTGCCTCCATCACCAAAATACCTTCGTCCCAATTGCCTTTAAAAGCCGGGGAAACCAGAGATGCGTTTATCAAATGGATCACGCCTATCCTTTTTGACCCTACCATTGCCCCCAAGCAAACCAATAAAGCCGCCGGCGAAGACCTGATCAAAACCTCTGCCGTGAACTTCTATGAAGGCGTGACCCAAAAAGAGGTTGAGGCATTTTACGCCAAGAAAACAGACGCTGACAAAACCCGGCCGGTGTCCCATGGTTTGAACTCCAAGGTGGTAAAAGAGAACGGGCAGCTGGTGGAGAAAGTCTGGAAGGCAGACGGCATGTACGGACCCGCCATCCAGCGCATTGTTTTCTGGCTGGAGAAAGCCGTGACCGTAGCCGAGAACGAAAAGCAGAAGCTGGCCCTCCAGAAACTGGTGCAGTTCTACCGCACCGGCGACCTGAAGGTGTTTGACGAATACAACATTGCCTGGGTGAAAGACGTGGACTCCAAGATTGACGTGGTGAACGGGTTCATTGAGGTATATGATGATCCCATCGGGATCAAGGCGTCGTATGAGTCGGTGGTGTCGTTTAGGGATGATGAGGCCACCAAGCGCATAAAGGCCATTGGCGACCAAGCCCAGTGGTTTGAGGACAACTCGCCGCTGCTGGCTACCCACAAGAAAAAGAACGTGGTAGGCATTACGGCTAAGGTGATTACCACGGTAGTGGAAGGTGGCGATGCCGCTCCGGCCACGCCAATTGGTATTAACCTGCCCAACGCCAACTGGATCAGAAAAGAGCATGGCTCCAAATCGGTGAACCTTGGCAATATTGTGCACGCCTACAATGAGTCGGCCAACACCGGCGGAAGCACCCTCACCGAGTTTGCCTTCAGCCCCGAGGAAATTGAGCGTTCCAAGAAATATAGCTCCCTGGCCAGCGACCTGCACACCGATATGCACGAGGTAATTGGCCACGCCTCTGGCCAGATCAACCCGGGCGTGGGCACACCAAAGCAGACGCTCAAGAACTACGCCAGCACCATAGAGGAAGGCCGCGCCGATCTGGTGGCCCTGTATTACGTGATGGACCCCAAGCTGGTAGAGATAGGCGTGATGCCGAACCTGGAGGTAGGAAAAGCCGAGTACGATGGCTACATACGGGGAGGGCTTATAACCCAGCTGTCGCGCATTGCGCCGGGCGAGGTGATTGAGGAAGACCACATGCGTAACCGCCAGATGATTGCCGCCTGGGCCTTTGAGAAAGGCAAGAAAGACAACGTGATTGAGAAGGTGACCAAAAACGGCAAGACCTACTTTAAGATCAATGATTACCAGAAGCTGCGCGCCTTGTTTGGGCAGTTGCTGCGCGAGACCCAGCGCATTACCTCTGAAGGCGACTTGGCTGCCGCCAAGAACCTGGTAGAGACCTACGGCGTGAAAGTAGACAAAGCCCTGCACCAGGAAGTGCTTCAGCGCTACGCTACCCTGAAAATTGCCCCCTACAGCGGCTTTATTCAGCCTAAGCTGAGCCCGGTGGTAAAGGACGGGAAGATTGTAGACGTGCTGCTGGTGTACCCAGATAACTTCACGCAGCAGATGCTGGAGTATGGCACCGTATACAACCTGCTGCCGCATTACAACTAAATTGCGTTTTAGGCCTGTTTTTGAGAAAACGGCCCCAAAACAGAAAAGCCCGCCACATGCGCCGGGCTTTTCTGTTTTGGGGCCGTTCTGTTTAAATGAAAGCTTAGGCCTTACTTCAAGACATCTGCCTGCAAAATGCGGGCGGTCACCAGCAGTTGGCCCACGTGGCGTTGGGTATGTTCGGCGGCATGGAAGAGGAGCCCCAGCACCGTAGACGGAAGCTGTGCCCGGCCTACGCCCCTGAAATGGGTAAGTTTATCGGGATTAGTGGCTTTCAATTGGGCCAGGGCCTTGTCTACCTGTTCTTCAAAGGCTTTTACCAGGCCAATGACCGTATGCCCCGGGCCAGACCCTTCGGACTGCAGGTAGGCCAGGGCTTCTTTTGACAGGGTTTCGCCGCGGGCGTAGGTGAACAGGCGCTCCAGCACGCCTTCCAGGTGTTGGAGGTGAAAGCCTACCGAGGCCAGGTCGGCGGGCTGTTTCCAGAGCAGGTGCTCCGGGAAATCCTGCAGGAGGATCTGTATCTCTTCGCGGGCCTGCAGCAGGGCATGGGCCACGGGTTGCAATAGGGCCGGTATGTCTGGCAAAGGGCCTCTAAGCCAGACCTCTGGTTTCTTTTCTTTATCCATGGACGTTGGTTTCAAATTTGCCTAAACGTAAAAATGCCCGACCAAGTGGCCGGGCATTTTTAGTATTTCAATCCTTTCTTAATCCGTTACTGGATGAAGAGACGGAACTCAGCACGACGGTTTTTAGCGCGTCCGGAGTTAGTGGTGTTAGGAGCGATTGGACGCTCTTCGCCAAATCCTTCAGTGATCACACGGTCAGAGGCAATGCCTTTGGTGTTGGTGAAGTAAGACTTGGCAGATTCAGCTCTACGTACAGACAGCTCCTGGTTGTACTCATTTGAACCAATGTGGTCAGCGTGGCCAGAGATACGCAGGTTGTAGTGCGGATATTTACCCAACATGGTAGCGATTCTGTCCAGAGTGGTGTAAGAAGTTTTCTTCAGTACCGCTCTGTTGAACTCGAACTCAATTTTAGGAACACGGGCCATGTAAGTGCTGTCTTCCACATCAAGGGCTGGGCAACCCATGTTAGCGGCAGAACCGGCAACATCTGGGCAACGGTCAACGTCATCGTTCACGCCATCACCGTCTTTGTCAAGAACCACTGGGCAACCATTGGCATCAACGCGGGTTCCGGCTGGAGTACCTGGGCAAGTGTCGTTTTTGTCAGCAACACCGTCACCGTCAGCATCTGGGCAACCTCTGGTAGCGGCAGTTCCGGCTACATCTGGGCACTCATCTTCTGAGTCACGGATACCGTCACCGTCTTTGTCAGGGCAGCCTTCAAGGGCAGCAGTTCCGGCTTCAGTAGGGCATTTGTCTAAGTAGTCGGCTACGCCGTCTTTGTCACCGTCAAGTGGGCAACCTTCTTTGTCAACCTGAACACCGGCTGGGGTGTCTGGGCATTTGTCTCTTCTGTCAGAAACACCGTCTCCGTCTGTGTCTTTGGCTTTACCTAAGCCAAAAGAAACGCCAAACTGGTGTTGCAGGTAACGGTCCATTAACTCATCTGAGTTAGGGTTAGAAACCCCGTCTAATAAGTTAGTGGTTGGATAGTTTAAGGTAGTCTGAGCGAATAAGCTAAGACCGTCTGAGATTTTGAAGCCAATACCGGCACCGCCCATGTAGTTAAGGCGCAGTTGGCCTTCATCATACTTGAACGTATTGGTTCCGCCTGGTCTGGCTACCGGCAGGTAGGCCTCTACGCTAGCGTAGTGAGCGCCCAAACCAGCAATCAGGTAAGGCTGCAGGAAGGAAGTCTCGCTGAGGATCTTTCCGTTGTTCAGTTTCAGTTTAAGACCGAAGTTGGCGGTTCCTACTTCATCATCAAATCTGCCTGGTCCAAAACCTGTCACGTTATACGTAACCGTGTTAGACTCCTGCTTCATGTTGAAGTAGTTGAGTTGCAGCGTAGCGTCAAAGGAAGGCGAGATGTATCTATTGATTCCCAAACCTCCGCCCCAGGTAGAGTTGCTCATGTCCCAGATGTCGTTCCGCATGTTGGTTCTAGCTTGGATGGCGTTCGCGTAGATCGAAAGTCCCCAAGGCCGGTCAGCTGACTGGGCATTAGATTCTGTTGGGGCTACCATAGACAGCATCATAGCGCTGATTACAGAAGCTTTTAGTAAGGTTTTTTTCATAGTTTTAAAGAGTTGAAATATAGTATTCTGCACATATTTACAGGTTTTAGAATAAAATGTTGCCTTTTCGCAATAAAAAGAAATTCTATTATTGGTTAAGATGCACTAAATGAGTTGGTTAATTTTACTAAAAGTTATAAATATTCAATCTGTATAAGCATTGAAATTGGTGGTTTGGCGCCATTGCCGAGATCTTATTAAAAATAATCCTATTACCGGCTAGGCATAAAAAAAGGAGAGCATTTTGCTCTCCTTTTTTTATGCCTGTATTGCGTACGGGCCTTACACGTTGAATCGAAAGTGCATTATATCTCCATCCTGCACCACGTATTCTTTGCCTTCCAGGGCCATTTTACCGGCTTCCTTGATCTTGTTCTCGGTCTTGTACTCTATGTAATCCTTGAGTTTGATCACCTCTGCTCTAATGAAGCCTTTCTCAAAATCTGTGTGGATCACGCCGGCGGCCTGCGGAGCTTTCCAGCCTTTCCTGATCGTCCAGGCGCGTACTTCTTTTACGCCGGCGGTGAAATAGGTCACCAGGTCCAGCAGGGCATAGGAGGCTCTGATCAATTGGTTGAGGCCAGACTCTTTCAGGCCGTATTCGCCCAGAAACATTTCTTTCTCTTCAGGCTCCGTGAAATCTGCGATCTGCTCTTCAATGGCCGCGGAGATGACCACCACTTCGGCTTTCTCGTCTTTCACGTGGTCCTTTAACGCATCCAGGAACTTGTTGCCGGTCAAGATAGATTCTTCATCTACGTTGGCCACGTAGATCACGGGCTTAATGGTAAGCAACTGCAGGTCCTCCACTGACTGTAGGTCTTCCTCAGACACCTCCAGGGAGCGGGCATTCTTGCCGCTTTCCAGGTGGTCTTTGAAGCGTTGCAACGAGGCGAATTCTTTTTTGGCGTTGGCGTCACCAGATTTGGCGGTGCGCTCTACTTTAGAGATCTTCTTGTCAATAGACTCCAGGTCTTTCAGCTGAAGCTCGGTGTCAATTACGTCTTTGTCAAAAACGGGGTCTACGCCGCCGGCCACGTGCACAATGTTAGGGTCATCAAAGCACCGAATCACGTGAATGATGGCATCTACTTCCCTGATGTTGGCCAGGAACTTGTTGCCTAAGCCTTCGCCTTTGCTGGCGCCTTTCACCAGGCCGGCAATGTCTACAAACTCCATAACGGTTGGCAATACGCGCTCTGGGTGCACCAGATCTTCCAGCACTTTCAGGCGCTCATCTGGCACCGTGATCACGCCCACATTGGGCTCAATGGTACAGAAAGGATAATTGGCAGATTCTGCTTTGGCATTTGACAAGGCATTGAACAGCGTAGATTTACCTACGTTTGGTAAACCCACTATTCCACAACGAAGTCCCATAAATATAAGGTTGGTCTAATTTCAAGGTTGAAGTAAGCGCTTCTGGCAAGGGTATTACTTGTTTTTTGGAAGCGGGTGCAAATATACGTAATCCTTAGGGGACTATACCTATAAGTGGGATAGGAGTGGGGAAGGCTAAAATAGGTATTTGTGTTTTGGGCCTGTTTTAGGGAAAAGGTGCGGAAAATGGAAAACGGCTTCTACGGTAGATAAGAAATGGATACCTTTCAAACTTCCTTGACCTGCCTCTATCTTTTCACCCTAAGAAGAACGAGCATCTGGAAACGATGTGGAATCAAGTGCATTTGCTCACTTTCTTTGGTGGCTTTGGCAGATCAACTCGCGGTATTTTTGTTTTATTTCTTCCAGGGTATGCTCTAGGTGCCTTATCTTTGTCACATCTCTGAAATCTACTATACCAGCAACGACCTGGTTTTTGTCGCCTAAAATGGGCCTGCCAGAAACGCTGATGGATTTTCCTTTCGGAAACATTTCATGCCGTATGCACAGCTCCACTTGATTTGTGGTTTTGCCCTTTAGCGCCTGGGCCAACGGAAGCTCCTCTGCCGGGTATTGGGTAAGGCCATCTGGTAAAAAGATCTTGTATTGGTTTGACCAAGAAGCAGCTGACATTTCTTTTAGATTCATCCCCAGTATTTCTTCCGCTTTGTTATTGAAAAGCACAAACTGGCCATTCTTATCGGCTACAATAATGCCTTCGCCAATGGTAGAAATGACTGCTGTTAACCGGCCTTCGTTTTCCTGTATGAGTTGCTCTAGTTGTTTTTCATAAGTAATGTCCCGGCAAACCACTACACTTGCAATGATCTCATTTTTGTCATTATACACCGGCCGTCCCGTCACTTTAATGGCTCTGCCATCAGGAATATTCTCATTTCTGATAAATATCTCCACATTATCCAAAGACTCTCCCTTCAATCCTTTCGCCAGCGGTAATTCTTCAGGTGGATAATATGTTTTCCCATCTGGGAAGAATGTTCCATAGGTTTTTGACCAGTCAGAAATAGCGGTATCAGTCTTACCTAAGCCTAGAATATCCTCCGCAATTTCATTGAAGAAAATGAACTTGCCACTAGTATCTACCACCACAACGCCCTCACCCAAGCCAGAGAGAATAGCGTTTAGCCGTCGCTCATCATTGCGCAGAAGCACCTCCATTAATTTGCGATCGGTGATGTCAGTGGAAATACTGCAAAGCCCGTAGATAACGCCTTCTGTGTCTTTGAGTGTAAATTTCACCGTAAGGAAAGTGCGTTGCACCCCTTCCAGTTCAAACACTTCTTCTAGGTACCTGGTCGCATCTTTTTCAAGTACCTCTTTGTCTGTGGCGGAAATTCCCTGGGCTATGGTCTTTGGGAAGACATCGTATTCGGTTTTGCCTTTTATTTCTTCTGATTTTACTTTAAAAGCCTGCTCAAAGCGTTTGTTTACCTGATTATACCTGCCCTCTAAATCTTTGATATAAATTGGGGTGGCCGTATTGTCCAGGATAGACTGCAGTTTTTTGGCATCTTCTTGCAGCAGTTGAAGAGAAAGGAGCCTCAGTTTTCGGTTGCGGTATTTTTGTAGCGCATTTCTGCCAAGCAGGAACATGGAGAATGCATAGGTTGAAATCCCAAACAAGGCCGTTCCAAACTCCTTACTGAAATAACCAGCCTTTTCGCCCCGTAGCTTTAGCCAGCCTATCATCAATGGGAAAATGATGGCGAACAACCTTGAAAAAAGCGCTTCTCCGGTTTCTTCGCTTCCAAAGATGATTAACATACTACCTTTGTCTGGGCGTGAAAATAAAATGCCCACCGATAAAAACAGAAAAACCACAGCGGTTGTCGCTGCCATAGGAATATAGGCAGAAATGCCTATAAGGTATTTTACCCCAAACACATACCCATAAATAGAAAGCAGGGAAACAAGGGTTATGGCAATGCACAGGTATTGGGCCGGCCTTTTCCGGATACCAACCTCCAAATCAATTAGCAGAAGCGAAAAGCCAGCCAAAAGAAAACAGAATGCGGTATTGGGTGCCATGCGGTTAGGGAGTAACCTTTCTGGTTCCTGGAGTTGGCTGGCAAAGAAAAGCCGGTCAAGTATAAAATCGAAATCCCCAAAAAGGGATAGCAGTTTTGCGAACCCAATTACAGCCACTATTCCTGCCAGTATTCTGCTGGTAACCAAATACTTTGGAGCAGGGTTGCGTTGCAGCCACAAACTGATGCCAGCCAATATAAAGCAAATGGCAGTCAATGGATTCATAGCTACCAGGCTGGTGCTCAGTCCTTTAAGAGCTTCAATGTCATACGCCCAACCTACTAATACCAAATGTGCGGCTATGATGACAAAAATACAGCATACCTGCGAGAACAGCACCAGACGCCTTTTTATCAAAGGGTGCATAAGGGCGTCAGAGTCGAAAGTAGAGCTATTGAACATGGTACCTGCAGAAAGAGCCAATACCTTCACATTTACGCACCTATAAAAATAGCGATAACAATATTCTGTAGTAATTTGCTGGAATATAAGCAGTTAAGGGAAATTGATGCCAGCTTTGCTGTATTTGGTCTAGCCCTATAGACTGGAACCTTTCATTGCAGGAGGAGGAGGTTGTTCTGGTAGATATAATGGAAGGAGCCTTTTTGTAAAGCAGCTAATCAAACTAAAGTAGGAATGAATTTGTCCACATAAAAGGCAAAATTAAAGGGTAAGTACCAATTGACTTTTAAGGGAAGAATCAGGTTATTTAAAAGCCGGTGGTACGGTCTCCTTAGATAGGGTGAATAGAAGGTGTTTTTCCTGAAACAGCCCCAAACCACCGGGCATAAAAAAAGCTCACGCGAGGCATGAGCTTAAGGAGAAAAGCAGGAGGGAGGTTATTCCCACTTCAGTTCTTCATCCACGGCAGCTTCTGTGTCTGCGTGTTCCAGACGGTCCAGTTCTGCTAATGCCTCTTCAGACAATAATTCACCTTTTACATGGTTAACGGTATCCTGCAACGCTTCCATGAACTTGGCGAAATCTTCTTTGTACAGGAAAATCTTGTGCTTTTCATAAGAATAGTTGTCATCCTTGAACTTACGTTTGCTCTCCGTGATGGTGAGGTAGTAGTCATTGGACCGGGTTGACTTCACATCAAAGAAATAGGTGCGCTTTCCTGCCCGTACTCTCTGCGAGTAGATTTCTGCTTTGTCGTTGTTCTCTTCCACCATAACTTGAAGGTTCCTTATTTATTTGAAGTAGCCAATTTAAAGCAACAGATTCATATCTAAAAATTTTTAAGATCATTTTTAATAGTTAAATTCGAATGTACTAATGTTCGTAAAGGACAAACCTACATGCTAAAAAAGCTATTCTTACTTTTCTTCTGCTTTCTGCCTCTCTTTAATTTTGCTGAAACGCCTATTAAACAAGGGAAAGCCACGTTTTACGCCCATACCTTTGTAGGCAAAAAGACCACCAGCGGCGAACGGTATGACCCTGAGGCCATGACCGCCGCGCACGCCACCTTACCGCTCCACAGCTATGTGCAGGTACGCAACTTAAAGAATGGCAAGAGCGTGGTGGTGCGCATTAATGACCGCATGAGCCGTAAATCCCGTTTCGTGATTGACCTATCTAAGAAAGCGGCCTATCAATTGGGTATAGTGGGCGCGGGCATGGGCAACGTGAAAATCTCCAGAATTGACAAAGAAACCGCCCTGGCGCTGCAGAAGAAGGCAAACGAAGACGTATGAGCAGACTACCCGTGGACTTAGACAGCATCCGGCACCTCCAGAACCTGGAGTTCCTGGCCAAGCGCCTGGTAGAAGGGTTCATTACGGGCTTGCACAAGTCGCCTTACCACGGTTTCTCGGTTGAGTTCTCAGAGCACCGCCTCTATAACAGCGGCGAGAGCACGCGCCATATAGACTGGAAAGTCTTCGCCCGCACAGACAAGCTTTTTGTGAAGCGCTACGAGGAGGAAACCAACCTCCGGTGCCAACTGCTGCTGGATGTCTCGGGTTCTATGTATTATCCTACCCACAACTACGGTAAGCTGGCCTACGCGGTCCTCAGCGCCGCCGCCCTGGCCACCCTGCTCCAACGCCAACGCGATGCCGTGGGCCTTACTACCTTTTCAGACCAGATTGAGCTGCAAACGCCTATCCGGTCTACGGGCGCGCACCTGCATACGCTGTTACTGGCCCTGCAGCAGCAATTACAGAAACCGGCGCCCCCGCAAAAGGAAACCAAGGTGGCCGACATGCTGCACCACATTGCCCAGCAATTGCCTAAGCGGTCTCTGGTCATTTTGTTCAGTGACCTTTTAAGCCAGTATGAGCAGCTGGATGAGATCTTTCTGGCCCTGCAGCACCTGCGCCACCAGCAACATGAAGTGCTGCTCTTCCACTTCACCCACGGTGAAACCGAAGAAGACTTTAACTTCCCAGACAAGCCTTTTCTGTTTACCGGTCTGGAAAACGGCGAAAAGATTAAAGTACAGCCCGCCGAGATAAGGGAAGCTTACGTGAAGGCCATGCAGCAATTCAAGACCGAGCTGAAGCTGCGCTGCGGCCAGTACCGCATAGACCTGGTCTCTGTAGACCTGCGCGACCCCATAGAGAAAGTGCTGCAGTCTTACCTGGTCAAGCGCCAGAAGATGCGTTAGCGTTTTAGAGCCGTTTTCCAGAATACAGGCCTAAAACAGCGTTTGAGTTCACCCATCTAATGTTCCTGAATCTTAAACTCAAGACTCAGAACTCCCTACCGGCATATTATCCAGCGAATGCCATAGGTACCGGCAGGCCAGCGTACGGTTTGGTCGCCAGGCTTCTGAGAGGGAAAGCATAATGGATTTGGCGGCTTTGTGCGGTTCCTCAAATTGGTACAGGCGTTTCATGGCATTGTAAATGCCCAGGTCATCTACTGGCATCACATCGGGGCGGTGCAGGGCAAACATCAGAATCATTTCAGCGGTCCAGCGGCCTACGCCTTTAATCTGTACCAGACGGGCCAGCAGTTCCTCATCCGGTAGGTGGGCCAATTCCTGGTCTTCCAGGTGTCCTTCCGCTTTGTGGGTAGCCACGCTCTGGATGTAGCCCGTTTTCTGGCCAGACAACCCTACCGCCCGCATTTGGTCTGTGGGGAGGGAAAGCACCAAGGAAGGATCGGGGTACTGGTCCGGGAACAAGCCAAAGAAACGTTTCTTGATGGTGGCCGCCGCCTTCACTGACAGCTGCTGCGAAATAATGGAGCTGAGTAGCGCCTCGTAAATAGGTTTGGGGACGGAGGTTTCCGGTAAGGGGCCAATCTTTTCCACTAACTGCTGCAGGAGCGGGTCTTTTGAAAATAAGGCGGCATGTATTGGGGTCATAGGTCGGGTGGTTTGGCGTAAGCAACAGAGACGACAAAAGGCCCGGTTTAAAATTGACTACAGGCCATGTATCAAGTGCTAAAGATACCTACCTTCACGTAATCATGTTTCCTTCTATTGTTACTGGATGAAAATTATTGAATGTCCCCGCGATGCCATGCAAGGAATGGCCGACTTTGTGCCCACTGACCTCAAAGTAACTTACTTACAGGCCTTGCTGCAGGTGGGGTTTGACTCACTGGATTTTGGGTCATTTGTCTCCCCAAAGGCCATTCCGCAGATGCGTGATACCGCCCAGGTCTTGGCGCAGTTAGATACCACGGTTTCTAAGACCAAATTGCTGGCCATAGTGGCCAACGTACGGGGAGCGGAACAAGCGGCTTCGTTTGAGCAGATCCGGTACCTGGGCTTTCCTTTGTCTTTGTCTGAGGTGTTTCAGATGCGCAACACCAACAAGACCATTGCGCAAGCCTTGGAAGAGGTGGCACAGATGCAGGAGCTCTGCGTCAAGGCAGGCAAAGAGCTGGTGCTGTACCTATCCATGGGTTTCGGGAATCCTTATGGCGAGCCCTGGGAACCTGCCCTTGCCGGCGAGATGACCCAGAAGCTGGATGCGCTAGGGGTGACCATCATCTCCTTGTCAGATACCATTGGCGTGTCTACGCCCGCTACCATTACGGGGCTTTTCTCAGAGCTTATTCCCGCTTTCCCGCACATGGAGTTCGGCGCTCACCTGCACACCAATCCCAACACCTGGCGCGAGAAAGTGGAGGCTGCCTATACAAGCGGATGCAGGCGAATGGACGGCGCACTCCTGGGGTACGGCGGGTGCCCCATGGCTAAAGACGAGCTGGTAGGCAACATGCCCACCGAGAAAATGCTGTCCTATTTCCAAGAGAAAGGCGTACCTTTAGGCCTAGATAACGAGGCGTTTTCCCGGGCCATGGCTTTGGCGTCTCAGGTTTTCCATTCGCTCTAACCCTATGCCACAACCGGTAGTAGATATATTCATTCCCTGTTTCATTGACCAGATGTTCCCGCAGACGGCCTGGAACATGGTCAAACTCCTGGAGGCCCTTGGCTGCCAGGTGCGCTACAACACCAACCAGACCTGTTGCGGGCAACCCGCCTACAACGCCGGCTTCCAGAAGGAGTGCCGTGATGTGGCCGACAAGTTCCTGGAAGATTTCGCCAACGAAGACAGTGACTACATCGTGGCACCCTCGGCGTCCTGCGTGGGCATGATCCGGAACGCCTACGCCAACATCTTCGTGACCTCCTCCAACTTCACGCGCTACCGCACCATGGAGCGCAAGGTCCTGGAATTGACAGAGTTCCTGACGGATGTGCTGCAGGTGACCCACATTCCGGGGGCCAAACTCAACGCCAAAGTAACCTACCATGATTCCTGCAGTGCCCTGCGCGAATGCGGCATCAAGGAAGGCCCGCGCAAGCTGCTGGAAATGGTAGAAGGCCTGGAACTGGTAGAAATGCGCGACACGGAGACCTGCTGTGGCTTTGGGGGCACCTTCGCGGCCAAATTTGATGCCATCTCCGTGGCCATGGCCGAACAAAAGGTAGAAAATGCCCTGAGCACCGGCGCCGAGTACATTGTCTCCACCGACACCAGCTGCCTCATGCACCTGGACGCCTACAGCAAAAAGAACAACAAACCCATTAAGACCCTGCACATAGCCGACCTGCTCACTAGCGGCTGGTAGGCGTTTACCCTTTCCAAAAAAAAGAGGGGTCCGTTTTAAGCCTGTTTTTCTGAAAACAGGCTTAAAACGGACCCCTCTTTTTTTATGATTTACTTAATTGTTTTCACTAAGGTCACCAAGGCCGGAAGTAAGGCAGGGGCCAGGGGAAGGGTAGGATTGCTGTACGCCGCCAGGTTGTTGCTACGGTCTGCGGTGGTTTCTTTCAGAACGTGGTTCATGCCTTTCACTTCCAGCAGGCGGGCCTTTGGTTGCGCCGCCGCCAGGAGTTGGGCTTCATTGGTGCTTACCTGCAGGTCTTGCGTTCCTTGCACTAGTATGACCGGCTGGGTAAGCTTTTTAATTTCTACCTGCGGGTCCAGCTTAAACCAGGAAATAAGGTAAGGTTGCACGCTGGGCCTAAATAAAGCGGCCAGCATAGGGTTCACATCGGTCACGGTTTGGCCCAGTACCAACTGGTCCAGCACCGGGAACGCCATGTCTTTCACCATCTGGGGCTGCGGGGCCAACTGCTGCCGGATCACTTTGTCCGCCGACTGGCCAGCCCCGGCCACGGAGATGAACCCGTCGGCTTAGGCCTCCCGGGCCGCGATCATACCTATCAGAGAACCTTCACTGTGGCCCAAAATTATCACTTTACTTAACCGTTTGTCTTGCTTGAGTTTCTGCGCCCAGGCGGTGGCGTCCTGTGCATATTGGTCAAACCGAAGGTCTGCCTCAGAAATGCCGGCCGCTTTGCTTTCGGCTATGCCGCGTTTGTCATAGCGCAGAGAGGCAATGCCCTGGGCCTGTAATCCCTCGGCTACCATTTTCAGGCTGTTGTTTTTCATGGCCGGGTTGTTGCCGTCCCGGTCGGTGGGACCGGACCCAGAAATAAGCAGCACCACCGGCATCTTTTTGGCGCCCGCTGGTGAAAGCAAAGTCCCTTTTAGGTTCCCTTTTTCGGTGACCAGTTCGGTGGGATCACCCGCTGTGGAGGTCTGTGCCCGTAAGGACTGAGTAAGCAGAAGGCAGCATAGGGTCAGCCACAAAAGTTTGGTTTTCATCTGTTTTCAGGAAAATGGCTTATAAATGCACCTTATGCCAAGAGGGGAGCGGCGGCTTCTTTCACGCGCTCCACCAGGCTGGCAGAGGCAGGCGCCAAAGGCAAACGCACGTAGGAGTCACAGATGCCCACCTGTTCCAGGGCCACTTTCAAGCCCACCGGGTTGGCCTCTTCATACATAAGCGGGTTGATCCTCCCGAAGGACCGTTGCAAAGGCGCGGCTTCCTTGAAGTTTCCCTCCAGGGCCAGGCGGGTCATTTTGCTGAACCGCGCCGGGAACGCATTGGCCAGCACCGAGATAATACCGTCACCGCCCACAGAGATCAAAGGCACGGTATGCATGTCATCACCACTGATCACCAGGAAGCCATCGGGTCTTTCGTCCAGAATGGCCATGTATTGCTCCATATTCGCGCTGGCGTCTTTGGTGCCAATGATGTTGGGGTGCTGCGCCAGCCGCAGGGTAGTGGCCGCGGTCATGTTAATGCCGGTTCTGCCGGGCACGTTATACAGAATCACGGGCACGGGGCAGGCGTCGGCAATGGCGGTGTAGTGCAGGAAAACCCCTTCCTGCGACGGCTTATTATAGTAAGGGCACACCGAAAGGATGGCGTCTATGCCCGTAAAATCCAGCTTCTTTATTAGGTCCAGCACATATTGGGTGTCATTGCTGCCCAGGCCGTACACCAGTGGTTTGCGGCCCGCTATGCGCTCTTTGGCAAAAGCCAACAGGGTGGACCGCTCATCGGGCGTAGTGGTCACAGATTCGCCGGTAGTGCCGTTCACCACCAGGTAGTCCACCCCATTGTCCAGGGTAAAGTCAATCAATCGGCCGAAGGCCTCTATGTCTATGGAAAGATCGGCGTTGAAGGGAGTCACCAAGGCCACACCTGTTCCTCTTAATGCTTGCATGTCTATAGGTTTGTTGAGATTTCTTGGTCAAAGATATAGAATAGCAGCAATTAATCAGGTGAATTACGAACGCTTGTTCCAGAATAACCTCTTGGTTAGCCTACGCTATAATCGGCACCATTTAGCTTAAGGTAAAGAAAGGCTCCTTTTCCTTGTCATGCAGCCGTATGCGCCCCTGCAGCACCAGGTCCACTAGCAGCCGGTGCGCCCGCCTTCTGGACAGGTTGGCCAGGCTCATGACTTGTTTGATGGTGAGGCGGCGGTGTTTCTTAAGCAGTTCCAGCAGGCGGGCCTGTTGGTAATCTTCCTTCTCTTCAACTTCCTCAGGAATAGGTTCCAGGGTAAGGGATTTCTCCACCAGGCGGCTGGTTTGCACGCTTTCATCCTGCACCCTAATGTAGCCGCGCCAGTCATTCTCCTTTACCTTGGCCAGGTGAGGTTTGGTGGCGCTTTCCGGGATAATCACTTTCAGGACCGTGCCTTCGTCCATGTCTACCTCTTTGTAGAAAAGTTTTACCGGCGGGTCACAGTAAAAATTAGCGGCCATGTCCAGAGAGTAGATCTCCTCGTCGGGGTCTATGCCGCAAACAGAGCCGTCGTCCTGCACGCCCACCAGAATCTGGCCGCCGCGGGTATTGGCGAAGGAGACCAGGGTGCGGGCAATACGGTCTGGGCGGGTTATGGTTTTCTTGAACTCCAGGGTTTCGCCTTCCCCCTGGAGGATGAGCAACGTCAGGTCATGGATACCGTGCATGGCAGCAGGAAAGTTAGGAGAGCTCAAAGCCGGTTTGCTCTGCACTGATATCCCAGAGGCGGCGGGCAACATGGGCGTTCTGAGAGTCTTTGGAAGAATTGGACAGTTGCTTGCCTTTAAAGTATTTCCCGCTCAATTTAGAGACGTACGGCGAGGTAGCCAGGTGAACGGACCCCTGGGCCCCCGCGGCCGGAGATTTCATGAACAGCCTGCCCAGCCGGAAGAAGTTCCGGATAAAGAAATTGCTGTTTTGCCCAAAGTTAGAGGCTACGACGCCGGGGTGCAGGCAATTCACCGTGAGGTTAGTGAACTCGGTGCGGCGGGCCAACTCATAGGTGAAAAACACGTTGGCCAGCTTAGAATCGGCATAAGAGGTGAGGGCGCTGTACTGTTCGGGCAGGCCGGCATGGGAAAAGTCAATCTGGCCCAGGCGGTGCGCCTCTGAGGTCACGTTGATCACCCGGCCCTGCTCGGCGGCCAGCAACTGGTCTATCAATAAATTGGTGAGCAGGAAAGGAGCCAGGTGGTTGGTGGCCCAGCCAATTTCATAGCCTTCCTCAGAAAGCTCCAGGTGGCCGGGTATCAGGCCCGCATTGTTAATGAGCACGTCTATCACCGGAAAGGCTTCCTGCAGCTCAGATGCCAGCTTTCTGACCTCCTGCATAGAGGAAAGGTCGGCCAGGTGCAGGGAAAGGTTGGCGCCGGGTACTTTTCTCTTAATGTCTTCTAAAGCCTTTTTGCCTTTGGCTTCGTTTCTGCAGATCAACACCACCTGCATGCCCTCCTGGGCCAGGGCCTCGGCGGTGGCTTTGCCTATGCCGGAGCTGGCGCCGGTGATCACAATTACTTTGTTTTGAGGTGGTTTGTTCATGGTGTGCAGGGCCCTAAAGAGAGCAGATAAGAGGGACTACGGAAATTCTGGTTTTTTGGTGTCTAAATTACAACAAGCTTGCACGGCATAAAAAAATGCGGCCCTTGTAGGAGCCGCATTCCAATAAAGTGTATGGGTTTTAACTCCTTAGAAAGGAAGGTCGTTGTCCATGTCATCGCTGATGAAGGAGCTGGACTTCACGGGAGCCTGGGCATAAGAACCGCCACCGGCCTGAGGCTGCGCCGCGCCGGCAGTAGCATGCTCTACTCTCCAGGCCTGCAGGTTAGTGAAATACATAGTGGTGCCGTTTTTGGTGAACGGCTTGCCGCTCAGGTTAAAGGCCACCTTTACTTCATCGCCTGTTTTATAGTTGTCAAGAATACCGCACTTGTCTTGGGTAAGCTGAAACTTGGCGTATTGCGTATACGAGCCGTCTGGAATCTCCAGCACAAATTCACGTTTCTTGAATTTTTCGCTCACTTGGGTTTCGTCAAAGATTTCGTGCAATCTTCCCTGTACATCAAAAGACATAGGTGATAATTTTAATAGATTAGTAAAGTAAACTCTACAAATATACAAAGAATAGGAGGTTAAGATTCCCCTTTAGGCACTTAAATTTATCAACGTTTCAGAAAAGCTAAGGGCAGAAGGGACTAGGTTTTTATAGGAACTTTCAGAAGAGAAACCTTGCCTTTGCCCAGGAAATTACCTAAGGAATATATGGAGACAGCAGAACATTTTTCATTGGCCCTGCACGGTGGGGCAGGCACCATTACCCGGGCCATGCTCACCCCGCAAATGGACCAGGAATACCGGGCGGCGCTGCAGCAGGCGCTTACGGCAGGCTATGAGATCCTGAACGGTGGAGGCAGCGCCCTGGCAGCCGTAGAGACCGCGGTGGTGGTGCTGGAAGATAACCCCTTGTTCAATGCCGGGCGGGGCGCCGTGTTCAACAAACATGGTAAACATGAAATGGATGCCGCCATCATGTGCGGGATCAACCTGGAGGCAGGGGCGGTCACAGGCGTCCGGAACGTGCGCAACCCCATCCTGCTGGCCAGCCACATTCTGTACCATTCAGACCACGTGTTTCTGAGTTACCCGGGCGCCGAGGAGTTTGCCCGCAAGCAGGGCCTGGCCTTTGAACCAGATGACTATTTCAATACCCACCAACGCTTTGAGCAATGGCAGCAGCTCCGGGACTCTGACGTGTTCAGGCTGGACCATTCCCATGACAAGAAATTCGGGACGGTGGGGGCCGTAGCCCGTGACAAGGCAGGCAATCTGGCTGCGGCTACCTCTACGGGCGGCATGACCAACAAAAACTACAACCGCATCGGCGACACGCCCATCATAGGGGCCGGCACCTACGCCAACAACCGCACCTGCGCCATTTCCTGCACCGGCCACGGCGAGTACTTTATCCGGAACGTTGTGGCCTATGATATTTCCTGCCTCATGGAGTACAAAGGCCTCTCGCTGGCAGACGCGTCTTCTTTGGTAGTGAATGGAAAGCTGAAGGAACAGGGAGGCGAGGGTGGCCTGGTGGCCGTAGCCAGGAACGGCGAAGTGGCCATGCCCTTCAACTCAGAAGGCATGTACCGGGCGGCTTGGGTGCAGGGCCAGGCACCGGTGGTGGCCATATATAAGGACTAACCCGTTTTGGGCCTGTTTTTAGGAAAACAGGCCCAAAACGACTTACTTTTCTTTTAAAGAGGTAATTACTTTTCCTGGGCAGAACTTCCGCTCCTTAATGTCAAAGTGGTTCCCGAAGGCCAACACGTGTACTTTCAGGTTTTCAATGGAGAGGGGCGTGCCGGGCTCTGCGTAGGGGGTGTTGTTGTGTTTGATATGGTGCCCGTCTACCACAATCACCAGGTTGGAGCCAATGGTCTCAATCACGTTACCCTGCCTGATCAGAACGCCGGTGTCTTCCCCCAGGCCAATCCCAATTTTAAACGGGTGGGTGGCCACCGCTTCCATCAATCGGCCAAAGCGCCCTCTCTTTACAAAATGTGAGTCAAAGATGACGTTTTTCTGGAAGGCCAGGCCCCGGTCCAGCTTCACGGAGTTTTTCAGTAAGGAGCGGGGGCTGCTACCTCCTTTTATCATGACGTCAGACATGGCCATGGCCCCGGCGCTGGTTCCGGCAATCACAAAATTATCTTCGTACTGGTAGCGGTCCTGCAAGATCTGGTGAAAGGACGTGCCCGAAAAGATCCGGAAGAGGCGGGATTGGTCACCGCCGGTGAACATGACCCCGCTGGCCTTCCTGAGGCGGTCCAGGTTCTCTGGTAACTGCGCCTCTTCCTCTTCCCTAATGTCCAGGATATTAACCTGCTGGCAGCCCAGCACCTGAAAGGCATTCAGGTACAGCGCCCCAATTTCCTCGGGAATCATAGACGCGGAGGTGATGACCTCTATTCTGGCCTGCTGGCCGCCCATTTCATCAATGATTCGCCGTAGAATGCCCAATTCAAAGAAATTAAGGCCGTACTTCTTTTTCCGGATAGGGTACGTGCCTTTGTCTTCGTTTCCGCCCACGGCGATGAGAATGCCCTTAGGAGCCTGCTCAAATACGGTCATAGAGGATCTTGCTTAATATGAATGTTGCTTATACGGCGTAAGCTAGGGCGGTGGTCCAAAAAGAAGGAGGCGGCGGTGCAACTAAGTTCTGGCAAATGCCATGAACTAGCCCCATTTCAAGTCGTATAGAAAAGGTATATGTCTGATTGTCAACTTAAAGATAAAAGCTATGAGATTAACATCCTTGAATGACCTGTTTATCCATCAAATGCGCGACCTCTACAATGCAGAACAACAAGCCATAAAAGCCATGCCTGAGATGATGGAGCGGGTTTCTAATCCTAACCTGGCCACCGCCATGCAAGAGCACATGATGGAAACCCAGAACCAGGTGAAGCGCCTGGAGCAGTGTTTCCAGATACTGGGCGTGAACGGCCACGGCGAAAAATGTATGGCCATGGAAGGGATTATCAAAGAAGCCAAAGACTTTATGAGGCATGAGGCAGACCCAGAGGTAATGGATGCCGGCATCATAGCCTGCGCCCAGCGTCTGGAGCATTATGAGATTGCCGGGTATGGCACCGCCTGTACTTATGCCAAGTTCCTGGGCCACAAAGACGTCCTGAACCTGCTTCAGGAAATCTTAAGCGAAGAAAAGAAAGCTGATGAAAAGCTGACCTTTATTGCCGAGACCTCTGTGAACATGGAGGCAGAAAACCATAGAATAAAAAGGTAAACACGCCGTTATTTCCCCAGCGTAAAAAGATTGGCGTTTTGAGCCTGTTTTAGCCAAAAGAGGCCTAAACCGCCAACTGTTTCTGCTGAACAAATAACCTGGAGAAACTGCGGCTAAGATAAAAAAAGAAGCCCGTCTGGCGGTATAACCTGACGGGCTTCTGCTTTTTTGGCTCAGACCTGAAGCAAGGGGTCAAGGCTGGCCGTGGAGACGGTGTGGTAATTGCGGCGGGCCTTCTGGTAAATTTCCCGGGCCAGCCTGGCGCCGGGCTCGGTTTTCAGGAGGGCTTTGTACAGGGGCAAAATGAATTTCCGGCGCCCTACGCGCAGCAGGAAAGCCTCCAGGGCCCCATAAGCGGCTTGGTATTGGTGGCGGATGGCGTGCTGAAACCATTCTGCTTGGATTTCTGCATTGCCAGAGGACGTAAAGCCAAAAGCCTGGTCCAGTTCCTGTAGTTGCGCCAGTGAAAGGTCCTTAGGGAGGTTGCTCAGGAAGAAGAGCCATTCATGGGTGCTCCAGCCGCTGGTGTTCAGGTTTTTGGCAGGGGTGCCCGCTTGCCAGGCCTTCAATTCCTGCCTGGTCTTCTGGAACAGGGTAGCCTCAGATACAGGGGTGCCGGCCGGAAGCCCGGGCTCATAGATCCAGGCGTGGGCGTTCACCTTTTGGGGCAGGGCCTCATCTCCGTTTATGAGCTCTTTTTCCAGAAACTTCTCAAAACTGGCCGTGTCCATAGATTTAAACCGGAAGGTGCTGAAGTAAAGGTTCACAAAGGCATCAAACCGCTCACGCCCCACCAGCCGCTCCAGGTGCCGCAAAAAGTAATTCCCTTTCTCATAGGCTATGTCATTCATGCCATCGTCGGGGTTGCGGTTTTCAAGGTTGAGTTTCAGGCAGGTGTCCTGGGGTTTGTCTTTGAGTTCCTCCAGAGTATTGAGCAGGTCCTGGTACCCCAGGGTGTGGAGCATCTCTGCGTAGTCATGGCCGTAGAGGGCCTCCATGATCCGGCGCTCAAAATACACCGTGAAGCCTTCGTTCAGCCAGAAATCATTCCAGGTAGCGTTGGTGACCAGGTTCCCCGACCAGGAGTGTGCCAGTTCATGGGCCACCAGGCTGGTAAGGGAGCGGTCTCCGGCAATAATGGTTGGGGTGGCAAATGTAAGCCGGGGGTTCTCCATGCCGCCAAACGGGAAGCTGGGTGGCAACACCAATAGGTCATAGCGGCCCCAGAGGTAGGGCCCGTACAATTGCTCTGCCGCCAACAGCATCTTCTCGGTGTCAGCAAACTCATAGGTAGCAGCCTCCAGGGTAGAAGGCTCGGCATAAACCCCGCAGCGTTCGCCTACCGGGGCAAATATCAGGTCGCCCACCGCCAAAGACAGCAGATAAGAGGGGATAGGTTGCTCCATCTTAAACAGGTAGACACCTTGGTCATTCTTCTGCTGCGGGTTTTCGGCGCTCATGAGCGGCAGGAGGTGCGCCGGGACCTGTACGCGGGCCGTGTACGTAAATCTTACGCTGGGGCTGTCCTGGCAGGGCAACCAGGTGCGGGCCAGAATGGCCTGGCTCTGGGTGAAAAGGAAGGGATGATGCTTGCCAGCCGTCTGTTCCGGCTCAAGCCACTGTAGCGCTGCAGAGGCTGGGGTAGTTTCAAAGACTATTTTTACCTGGTCAGCTCCGGCAGGAAGTTGAATGCGGAGGCCCTGGCCCAGAAACGGTTTCTCCTGAGTAAAGGAGAAGGCAAGTTTCGCCTCAGAGCCGGGCAGGGTGACGCTGGTAATGTGCAGGTGGTGGGTGTCAAAGATAACCTCAGGGGCATTTTCATGGGTAAGGTGGTAAATCCCCCAGCCTGTAATTTTTTTACTATCAAAATCAACCTTCAGGTCCCAGTCCACGTGGTGCAACCGCGCCTCTGCAGGGTGGGCAAAGCTGTGGACATCCTTAGAAGAAGGGGAAAGAGGCATGTTAAAATTATCCATTTTAGATCAGTTTTAAAGCTTTGGTACAATTTCTGCCTTACTTCTATAAACAAAGAAAGACAAAGCTGGTTTACAAGTTAAATATTGATTCTATATATAGACAACCACCTTTCTAAGAAACCATGCGTCTGGAAGTTTCTGTATTGATGTGATTTTATATTCAAACCCGCTATTATTTTTTTTATCCTATTTAAGGGTAAAAAATGTAAGTCTAACTTTTTATACCCGGTATTAGTATAAGTACCACATCTCAATGATAGGAACAACCTCTATGAAATCAAATAAAGCTCTTTTTACCTTATTGCTTTTTTTTATGACGTTTCTGGTGCTCTCTTCCTGCACCAAGTCCGGCGACAAGCAGAAAGCCAAAGTGGCAGAGGCTGCCGCTAAGCAGTTTCCACAGCAGACGGATAGTGTGTACGTGGTACAGTTCACCAAAAGGGATCCCGAGTATAAAAAACACCTGGACCTCATGAAGCTTTTTTACCGGGAGCGCCAATACCGCTTCGCCTGGTTTAAAGACGGCGCCCTGGTACCTCAGGCCCACAAACTTGTGGAAGTGATCAGCAAGGCTCACCAGGAAGGCCTTAACCCCAATGACTACGCTAAAAAAGATTTGAAAGCCATGTTCCAGAAATTGGAAACGGCCAAGAATGATTCTACCCGCCACAAACTGCAGGAAGAACTGGACGTGACCCTTACCGCTTCTTATTTTAACTACGCCTCAGACTTTTACAAAGGAACCGTTGACCCCCGCAGCCTTGATAATATTGAGTGGGAGGTGAAAAGAAACAAAATAAAGCTGCATAAGGCTTTGCAGACCATTTTGAAGGAGCGCGACAGCCGCTACCCTTATTATGAGTTTGAGGCCCTTCACCCGGGCTACATCCGGTTACGGGAAGCTCTGAAGCAATACCGCCAGGCCAAGCAACAAGGTGGATGGCCTAAAATTGAAAACGTGCAAAAGCCCCTGAAACCGGGAGATTCCTCTCAGGTGGTATTGGCGCTAAGAGCCCGTATTCTAGGAAAAAACGCTCCGGGTTCCACCAGCCCCGTTTATGATGAGAGATTGGCCGCCGAGGTGAAAAACTTCCAGATACGGCACGGCCTGAAGCCTGACGGCGTGGTAGGAGGGGAGACCCTGAAGAAAATGAACGTACCCGTAGAGGAAAGAATTGACCAGATCATCATTAATATGGAGCGGTGGCGCTGGGTACCTAAGCGTTTTGAAGACAAGTACGTGCTTATTAATATACCGGAGTACATGATGCATGTCATGGAAAAAGAAAAGGAAATAATGAGCATGAAGGTGGTAGTAGGCAAGGAAATGAATGCTACTCCGGTGTTCAGTGATAAGCTGGAGTACATTGTTTTCTACCCTTACTGGAATATCACACCTCAGATTCTAACCGAGGAAATTGCTCCTTCTCAGGCCCAAAACCCGAATTACCTGGCCCAAAATGACATGGAAGTGGTCAAAGATTTAGGGAACGACAAGGTGGAGGTTTTACCTACCTCTTCCGTTGACTGGTACTCAGTTAATGAGGAATCTAAGATTAGGGTGAGACAACGCCCCGGTAAAAAGAACCCCTTAGGTTTCGTGAAATTCATTTTCCCAAATGAGCACAATGTGTATTTGCATGACACGCCTTCTGATCATTTATTCAACCAAACGGAAAGAGGGTTTAGTCACGGTTGTATTAGAATTGAAAAGCCCTTTGAATTTGCGCAGTATCTGTTGAAAGAACAGAAACAATGGAACTCCTCAGCCATTAATGCGGCCATGCACGGTGGGCAGGAAAAGTATGTTAATTTAACCGCTAAGGTGCCCGTATATATTGTCTATTTCACTGCTTGGGTAGATGCCAACGGAGCAGTACATTTCAGGGATGATATCTATAACCATGACCGCGATTTGGAAATGGCGTATTTTAGATAAAACCTAGTTCAGCCCTTAAAAGTTTGATTGATTTTAGAGGCCCGGGTGATGCTCAATTTTTGAGCATCACCCGGGCCTCTTCCATTATGAAATCCTCAACGAGAAAAGGAGGGATGGTAAATGTGCAATATTAAAAATGGGCGGTACTTAAAGGCGCATCAGAGGCAAAGAGAAAGTCAAAGCATAAAGAGAAGAGTCTGGTGGTTCTATAGGTGGCTACATGCAAAACGCAACTAGGCTTTGGAGCAAGAGAAATTTCCATTCAATGGCTGGTCCAGATTCAGGAAATAGGAGGTGCCACTCTGGCAGAATCAAATATGAGGATTTAGCCAACAGCCAATGAGTAAGTTATGTAGAAGCGGGGCTTCAAGAAGTGGTTAAAAAGGAAGAACAAACAAAATTAAACCCAGTTTACATTTGTATAACAAATGTAAACTGGGTTTAATTTTGTTAAATTGCATTTAGAAAAAGATTAGTGGAAGAGTGGGATATTGATATAAACTGCTAGTAATAAGGTAGTTTAGCCTTGTAAAGGTAAGTGGTTCTTCTATTGGTTCGCGTTAGTAATCCACAGCTTTCTCTTTGTCAAATTCGCTTGTTTACATTAAGGTCAGGTATTAATCATTTATTCTGTGCTAGAACTTTTACCCAGAATCAAAGAAATCCTTCAATGGTGCGGCTTAGGTCCAGCTGCCTTCGCCGATGAAATAGGCATTGCAAGACCTGTCATCAGCCACGTGGTTTCGGCTAGAAATAAGGCGAGCTTGGAGGTGGTGCAGAAAATCTTAGCCAGGTTTCCGGAGATATCCCCTGCTTGGTTAATGCTCGGGGAAGGCGCAATGCTAAAAGGATTAGAACCAGGATCTTCTAAGAACCTGGAGGTGACTTCCAAGCCCGAGCCTGCTAAGGACAGCGATGAGAAACCAGAGCGGAAAGAAAAAGTGCAAGAAATCAAAAGTGCTACTTCTGCTCCCCTCATTCCCAATCCCTCAGAAGAAAAGCAACTGGTAAAGGTGATTCTGTTCTATTCAGACGGAAGCTTTGAGAATTTCGGCAACTCCCTGTAGGAGAAAACCAAGACGAGTAAGGTGGTTGAAATGAAAACAGAGAAGCCAGGGAAATTACCTTTCCCTGGCTTCTCTGTTTGGTACATGACTAATTAAAAAGGTGGTGACCGTTATTGTTTTAGAAATGACCTTATTTAAAAAGGTATATAAAGTAGTGCTTAATGACTTTCATTACCTCATAATAAATCAATAACTAACTCTTAATTACTTGTTCTTATTAGGTTGAAAGTTCAATGTCAAATCTATAAGCTTCTTCATCAGCGCAGGGTGTGAGGGTAATATAAAGCCTGGGTAATTCCCCAAAATGCGCGGCAATACCTTTAATAATACCCAAGCCCAGTTGGGGGATATTGCGCTTTGACCGGTAAATGATCTCCATTGTTTTGGCAGATCTGCGGGTTATTTCCAGCACGGGCGGCGTTACGTTAGGGTTATTGGTCCGGACCGTGTGGTGCATGGTGCTTTCAGTGTATTCCAGAATATCCAGCGTTTTCCAGGCAGGGTCAATATAGGCTTTATACACTTTGAGCAGGTTGGGCACCAAGGCAATTCCAAACTTTTCCAGGAAGGTGTCAGGCTCCGTTTGGGTATACGCTACCGCCTCATTCACTAAAGAAAACACCATAGCATCTGGATAAACCTGGTTGGCATCTATGGAGATCTCAGCCGCATTGGCCTGTTTTGAAATGGCGTTCCAGGCTGTAAAGCCATACTGGGTCATGATAAATTTCTCTAACTCCAGAACTATAAAGCCGTGCATAAATGAGGTAAGGTTAAGATAAAATAAGGAAGAAGGCTGCTTGCATGTACGGGTACTGCCAAAGAAAAGAGTCCGGCACCCCTAAAAAGACTTGTTGAACTTTACTATTTGCCTTCTGCTGCAAGATAGGGCAGGGTGGTTATTTTTAGAATATCCTAAACCAAATTGTTCTTAAAGGCTTTTAGTAACCAGAAGATAAGTGAGGCTGAAAGAAAAGGGGTATTACAACAGGAGGGTTGGAGAGCGGGTCCCTTGAATGGGGAAGTCTGTAAAAGCAAAAGCCCTCTCTCAGTTTCCTAAGAGAGGGCTTTTAGCGGTCCGGACGGGACTCGAACCCGCGACCTCCGCCGTGACAGGGCGGCATTCTAACCAACTGAACTACCGGACCAATAATCATCCAGAACCTGCTGTTCCGTTTTGATGGTGCAAATATGTAGACTTAAAATTTAGGATGCAACAATGCCGCTCGTAAATCTAAAAAAAATGTGAGGCTCTTCTGTTTTAAGCCTGTTTTTCAGAAAACAGCCCTAAAACGCATGCAACTGCAAACCCATAAGGGGATAGAAAGCAAAAGCCCTCTCTCAGTTTCCTAAGAGAGGGCTTTTTGCGGTCCGGACGGGACTCGAACCCGCGACCTCCGCCGTGACAGGGCGGCATTCTAACCAACTGAACTACCGGACCAACTTTCTTGCAAGGCCATTTGCCCTGTTTGATGATGCAAATATGGGGGGCTTAATGTTACCACACAATAACTAACGCTAAAAAAAAGCAAAAGAAAGCCCTTTTACAGGGTAACCGCTTCATTCTCAAACCAAAAAATTTCCAAAAAACTAGCTAAAACTCGCATTACTAAACTATGCAAGTTTCGTTTACCTTTGTAGTCACACTTTAGCAAAACATAAGGGGCATACCTATGCTGTTAGATTTTGAACAACCCATCGCTTCCCTGGAAGGGAAACTAGCCGAAATGAAAAAATTGGCTTCTGAAAGTCAGGTAGACGTGAGTGAGGCGGTACAGGCACTGGAGGAAAAGATAAAGTCCCTCAAAAAGGAGACCTATGCCAACCTAACCCGCTGGCAGCGCGTGCAGCTGTCCCGCCACATAGACCGGCCGTATACCTTAGACTATATTAAAGGAATAACTTCTTCTTTTATAGAATTGCATGGTGACAGAAATGTAAAAGACGATAAAGCCATGGTGGGCGGTTTTGGCCAGATAGAAGGCCAGACCGTCATGTTCATAGGGCAGCAGAAAGGGCGTAATACCAAGGAGCGCCAGTACCGTAACTTCGGGATGGCCAACCCAGAGGGTTACCGCAAGGCCTTGCGCCTTATGAAGCTGGCTGAGAAATTCAACAAGCCCATTGTTACTCTTATTGATACCCCCGGCGCCTTCCCAGGCCTGGAGGCCGAAGAAAGAGGGCAAGGAGAAGCCATTGCGCGTAACCTGAAAGAGATGTTCATGCTCAAGGTACCCGTGATTTGTATTATTATAGGTGAAGGTGCTTCGGGTGGAGCCCTTGGTATTGGCATTGGCGACCGCGTGTTCATGCTGGAAAATACCTGGTACTCGGTGATCTCCCCGGAGTCCTGCTCTTCTATCTTATGGCGCAGCTGGAACTTCAAGGAGCAGGCTGCCGAGGCCCTGAAACTAACCGCCAAAGACATGCTGGGCAACAAGCTGGTAGACGGTATCATCAAGGAGCCCCTGGGCGGCGCGCACGTGAACCCAGAGAAAATGATGAAGCTGCTCCAGAAAAAGATTCTTTCTACTTTGGAAGAACTGGAAGCCATCTCTCCGGAAGACCGCATTATGCAACGCATAGAGAAGTTCAGTGAAATGGGCGTAGTAGAAGAGGAATAACCCATTTATAGGCTCTTTTTCTTAAAACAGGCAAAAACTGCAGCAAGCCATGGCTTTGAATCTGTACCCAATCAATACCGGAAACTTTAAACTGGATGGTGGCGCCATGTTTGGCGTGGTGCCCAAAACCATCTGGCAACGGACCAATCCCGCAGACGAGAATAACCTCTGCACCTGGGCCATGCGCTGCCTTTTGGTTGAGGACGGTAACCGGCTGGTTTTAATTGACACCGGGATAGGGGACAAGCAAGACGCCAAATTCTTCAGCCATTATTACCTGCACGGAGATAACTCACTGGAGAAATCCTTGCGCGCCGCCGGCTTTGACTACGCAGATATCACAGACGTTTTCCTGACCCACCTGCACTTTGACCACTGCGGCGGATCTGTGAAATACGGCAAAGACGGTAGCTCTCTGGAAACGGTTTTCCCTAACGCCAACTACTGGAGCAACCAAGACCATTGGCAATGGGCCACCGTGCCTAACCCCCGGGAGAAAGCCAGTTTCCTACGGGAGAATATTTTACCTATCCAGGAAAGCGGCCAACTGAATTTTGTGCCCGTGGGCCAGGAAGAGTTCTTCCCGGGCTTTGACCTCACGTATGTAGATGGTCACACAGATAAAATGATGCTTCCCCGCATACAATATAAAGGCCGCACGGTTTGCTTTGTGGCAGATCTGTTGCCATCGGTGGGGCACTTGCCGTTGGCCTACGTGATGGGTTATGATACCCGCCCTTTGCTTACGCTGCAGGAGAAAGAGATTTTCCTGAACCGGGCGGCCGAGGAACAATGGGTGTTGTTTTTTGAGCATGATGCCCAGCATGAGTGCTGCACCGTGAAAATGACCGAGAAGGGTGTGCGGGTAGACCAAACCTTCCGCTTCGCTGACTTATAATGTATACGGTAGGGCTTTGCTTGTCTGGCGGGGCAGCCCGCGGCGTGGCCCATTTAGGGGTACTGCAGGCCTTAACGGAAATAGGAGTGCCCATCACTGCCATTTCCGGGGTAAGCTCCGGAGCTATTGCCGGGGCTTTTTTCGCGGCCGGTTTCCCACCGACAGAAATCCTCAGGATCATCTCAGACCTTTCGGTGCAGCGGCTATTCAGGCCTGCGTTGCACACTGGCCTTCTGCAAACGCAGCCACTCCATAAACTCTTTGAAGAATACCTGGGCGGCACCTCTTTTGAGGAACTCCCTATTAAGCTCATCATCTCGGCCCTGGACCTGGTAGAGGGGTGCACTGTCTATTTTTCACAAGGCTCTCTGGTAGAAGCCTTGAAAGCATCGTCGGCGGTTCCCATTCTATTCAAACCGCTTTCCCATGGCAATAGGTTGCTGGTGGACGGCGGGATCCTGAACAACTTCCCGGTGGAATGCCTGAAGGGCGAGTGCGAAAAAGTTATAGGCGTGCACGTGAACCCCACGCACCGCAAAGCCAACATCAGAAACATCAGACAGGTCACGGAAAGGATCTTCCATCTGGCCATCTTAGCCAATGTGCAACAGCGACTTGCGCTCTGTGACCTCTTCCTGGAGCCACCCCTGCTGAAAGAATACCCGGTTTATGCCCTAAACAAAGCGCAGGAACTATATACTATCGGGTATGAACACACGTTATCCCTATCAACAGAAATAAAGGCACTGTATCTGCCAAATAAATAATTTCTGTATATATAAATAATACCATTCTTTAATTTGAAAAATTAACTTTTTACGATATTTAGAATCGTATAAGGCGAAAGGTATTATTCCACCTAATTGATAACTGTATGAGAAAGTTACTTTACGCAGGTCTATTATTGCTGGGGGTTACCCAGGTAAAAGCCCAGGAAAACAGAGGTTTTTTGATCCCGGCCAAGGTGATCAAACATTCCGTGATGGTAGGTGGAAGCGTGGCCGGTTCCTACAGCAGAGTCTCAGAGACCAGAATTGACGATAAAATAACGGGCAATAAGCAGAATTTCTCCCTGGACGGGAAAGTAGGGTACTTTGTCTGGGACGATGTGGCCCTGGGGATAAGAGCCTCGGTGAACCATGAACGCCTGCAGATGGAAGACCAGGCAGGCACCAATAGCACTGTTGCATTAGCCGGGCCTTTTGCGCGTTATTATTTAGACAATGGTATTTTTGGCGAAGGTAGTGCGGCCATAGGGAAGATCAATAAACCTGGTAGCACTAAAAAGGAGGCCCATGAGTTTAGGGCTGGCGTGGGGTATGCCATTTTCATTAACCCCAAGGTAGCGGTAGAACCGGCCTTGCTGTTCTCTTACTATGAAGAAATAAACCAATCTGAGGCCAAGTCTAAGAGAACAGAATTGGGGCCTTTGCTGAACATAGGTATCCAGATTTACCTCTTCCAGGAACGGAAGTTTAAATTATAGCTTATCATAACTAAGAATTGAAAACCAGCTTTACGCTGGTTTTTTTGTATAATTGTATTTAAATCCGTTTAAAAATTTATGATTGGAAAGGCAATATCTAAGGTAATCTTCAAACTTGCTGGTTGGAAACTGAAAGGGGGCATGCCGCCTAACATTAAACAGGCCATTATGATTGCCGCTCCGCATACCAGTAACTGGGACTTTGTCTTTGCCCGTGCCGCCTTTTACCTCATGGAGGTACCCGTGAAACTGACTATTAAGAAGGAAGCCTTCTTCTTTCCGGTAGGGCCACTATTGAAAGCCATGGGCGCTATTCCGGTAGACCGCAAAAAGAACAACAACTTGGTAGCCGCCATGGTTGATCTCTTCAAGCATAATGACCACTTGGTCATGCTGGTGACCCCTGAGGGCACCCGCAAATACCAGCCGCGCTGGAGAAAAGGCTTTTACCACACAGCCGTAGGCGCAGGCGTGCCCATCATGCTGGGCTACTTGGATTACGCTAAAAAAGAGGCAGGCATAGGACCAGCCATTTACCCAACCGGAGACTTTGACGCCGACATGGAGAAGATCTTGGCCTTTTACCGCACCGTTACGCCCAAGTACCCCAGCCAGGGCGTTAGATAAGAAAACCTCAAAAGTTTATTAAAATCGTTTCGGGGCTGTTTTTGCAAAAACAGCCCCGAAACGATTTTTTGTTAATTGTGTCGTAGCCTAGCTAACTTCTGATTCCCTTTGTCTTCAATGTCCGGCATTGTAGAGACAAGGCATGCCTTGTCTCTAGGCGGCTCACTCCGCATGGAACAGGACAGGGTAGTCCCTTTTGGTTGCCCTTGGGTGGAGCACCGGAGTTTAGGTTGCAAATGAAAACTCCTACTAAGGCGAAAGCCCAAAATAGAAAAGCCGCTGCTCATATTTGAGCAACGGCTTTTCTATTTTGGGCCTACTTTTAGAGAAACAGGCCTAAAACGCAGCCTAGCTTTCCCTGGTAATTTAAGCCGACAAGGCAGCCACGGTTTCCGGCTCCGGAGCCAGTTCCCGCAAGTCAACCGGGATAACTCTGGATACCCCGGCCTCCAGCATGGTAATGCCGTAGATCACATCGGTGGAGACCATGGTGCGCTTGTTGTGGGTAACCACAATGAACTGCGAGTCACCAGAGAACTTCTTTACGATGTTGTTGAACTTGTCAATGTTGGCGTCATCCAGCGGGGCGTCTACCTCGTCAAAGATACAGAACGGCGCCGGCTTGAGCAGGTAGATGGCAAACAACAGCGAGATGGCCGTAAGAGTTTTCTCTCCCCCGGACAGCTGATTGATGGTCAACGGACGCTTGCCTTTGGGGCGGGCCATGATCTCAATCTTAGATTCCAGCGGGTTGCTTGGATCAGCAATGTACAGGTCGCAGGTGTCTTCCTCGGTGAAAAGGGACCGGAACACGCGCATGAAGTTCTCCTTGATCTGGTCAAAGGCGGTCAGGTATTTCTCCTTGGCCACGGTGTCAATCTCGGCAATGGTATCCAGCAGCTGCAGCTTGGCATCTACCAGGTCATTTTTCTGCGTAAGGATAAACTGGTGGCGGGTCTCAATCTCGGCGTAGGCCTCGGCGGCCATGGGGTTCACCGGACCCACGTTGTCCAGCTTCTGCTTGATGGCATGCACCTGCTGGCTCAGTTCCTCGTTGCTGATCTCCAGTTTCTCAGTAGGGGCCTCAGACAGGTCCTCGGGGCTCATGTTGAACTCCGCCGACAGGCGCTCAATCACAGACACCAGTTTGATGCGGGTATCAGTGATGGCCTGCTGCATGCTCTGGAAGACCTCATCGGTATTCTCCTTTTTGCGCTGCAGTTCTCTAATGGCTTTCTCTTTCTCGTCAATCTCGCCGCGCAGCTGGAAATAGGCTTTCTCCACCTCCTCCAGTTCTTTGGACAGCTCCTTGCGGGCCACCATGCCTTCTTCCAGCAGTTGGCTCTGGTCTTCCACAAACTGGGTCAGGGCCACGGTCTCGTCCTCGGCGCGGTTCAGTTCGTCCTGCAACTGCACCAGGCGCTCCTGGTGGTTCATGACAGTTTTCTGCTTGTAGGCCAGTTCCTGTTGTATGCTCTGCAGGCGGTTCTTTAACTGGTGGAACTTGATGTTCTCCTGGTTGAAGATGGCGCTCACCTCGGTAATGATCTCGTTCTGTTTTTCCAGCACCTGGCCTAAACCGGCCAGTTCCTGCTCAAAGCTTTTGAGGGCTAGGTTTTTACTTTCAGAGTCGGGGAGGAGCTCAGCCAGTTTGTCGCCAAGTTCCTGCACTTTCTCAAACAGCTCGTCTTTCTTGCCGGCCTGGTTCTGTTGGTTAAGCAGGAACTGCTCATAGCGTACCTTATGGCTCACCAGTTCCTGTTGCAGCGCATTGATGTCGCGTTCCTGCAATCTGATCAGGTCTTGCTGCGTGCCTTCCTTCTGCCCCTGCAAAACCTGCTGCAAGGTGCTGATCCGGATCTTCATCTTTTCCTGGTCCTCTTTCAAGGTCTCCAGTTCCTCGGCCAGTATCTCCAGGTTCTGCTTGCGGCCCAGGCGATTGCCGTCAAACAAGCCCAGCGAACCGCCTGACAAACTCAACGGCTTTTTGATCACCGATCCATCTGTGAGGATATAGGTGCGGCCGTCGCTCAGGAAAAGCTCGGTGTCTGAGGTTTCGCTCAGGTACACCTCATTGAGCATGTAGCGCAGCAGCGGGTGGTATTTCTCCTCAGAGGCCACCACTTCCAGGGCGGCCTTGTATTTAGGGGTGCTTAAGGTAGCCGGAATTTCCATCTCTTCTACCTCAGAGAGGATGATGAAGTTGGCGCGGCCCATGTTTTCTTCTTTTAGTAGCTCAATGGCTTCCACGGCCTCGGTGGCCGAGTCTACCACAAAGAAATTCATGTACGGCTCCAGGTAGGTCTCAATCAGGTTCTTGTACTCCGGCTCACAGGAGATGATATCAGAGAGGAGCGGGGCTGGCTTGGCCCAATTTTCAGACTTGTAGAGAAACTTGATGGCCTCGGGGAACCCCTCCAGGTTGTCCACCAGGGACTTCATGAGGTGGTACTGGTTCTTCTTGGCGTCCAGTTCCCGGTTCAGGTCAATGAGTTGCTGGCGGTATTCCTGCAACGTGTTTTCCGTATTGGTCATTTCCTCACGCAACAGGTTTTCCGTCTCCTGCAGGTGCATCAGGTTGGCTTGGGCATCTTGCAGCAGGCTCTGGGTTTCGGCTAACGCCGATTCATGCTGCTGGGCGATTTCATTTTCATGGCCTTCCATCTGCTGCAAACGCTCCAGTTCCTGGCGATGGCCCTGGATTTGCATCTGCGTGATTTCAATGCTCTTGTTCAGGGTGAAGGCCTCGTTCTGGACCTGGCGCTGGGCTACCGATTTTTCCTGGAGCTCGCGTTGTAAGGCCGACTTCTGGCCGTTCACGTGCTCCATCTCCTTCTTGGTCATGCCCAATTGCTCTTCAGAGATAAGCAGTTCTTCCTGCACCTGCTCCAGGTCATTCTGCAGCTGGCCCAGGCTGTTCTCGGTTTGGGTGATGTTGGTGGTGTCCTGGTTAATCTGCTGGTTGAGCGTCTTCACCCGTTCCTGCAGATAGAGGTTGCGCTCGTTCTTGATCTTGATCTCGTTCTCCAGTTGGCGCAGTTGGCTGGTGTGCTCATGCACTTCGTTCTGGGTGTTCTGCAGCTGCAGTTGGGTGCGGTCCAGCAGCGTTTTCTGCTCCTGCAGGGTATCTTCCAGAATAGTTAGTTCTTCTGAGTAGCCGCCTTTGCGTTCGGTTTCTTTCTTCAACTCATTCTCCAGACGCTCTAAGGCCTCTTGATGGTGGCCAATGTTACGGCGGGCGTATTCCAGGCTTAGTTTCTTGTAGTCGTCTTTGAGGGAAATATAGCGCTCGGCGGTGCGGGCCTGGCGCTCCAGGCTTTTCAGGTTCTTGCTGATCTCAAACAGCACGTCTTCCACGCGCTCCAGGTCGGCATCGGTCTCTTCCAATTTCTTGAGCGTCTGCTTCTTGCGCACCTTGAACTTGGAGATACCGGCCGCTTCCTCAAACAGGTTGCGGCGAGAATTGTCTTTGTCGGTGAGGATATCGTCCACCATCTTGAGCTCAATGATGGCGTAGGAGTCCGACCCGATCCCCGTGTCCAGGAAAAGGTCATTGATGTCTTTGAGGCGGCAGGTGACGTTATTGAGCAGGTACTCGCTCTCTCCACTGCGGTAGTAGCGGCGGGTGATGGTCACCTGCGAGTACTCGGTGGGCAGGATGCCTTTGTTGTTGTTGAACGTGAGCGATACCTCGGCCAGTTGCTGGGGCTTCCGGTTCTTGGTACCGTTGAAAATCACGCTCTCCATTTTGTCTGAGCGCAGGTTGCGGGTCTTTTGCTCACCCAGTACCCACCTGATGGCATCCACGATGTTAGACTTGCCGCAGCCGTTTGGCCCTACAATACCCGTAATGCCACTGTCAAAGTTAATGGTGACCTTATCACCGAAGCTCTTAAAGCCCTTGATCTCTAATCTTGCTAATTCCATGCGCTGTTGCCAAAACCCTAAGGGCTCTAACCTCAAAAATACAAAAAAAGTGCGGGGAGTTTAGAAAACAAGGGTTTACATTTTAAGGCGAAGGCGCATAAAAATTCTTGCTTTGAGGCTGTTTTCAGGAAAACAGGCCCAAAATGTAATAAGCCTTTCGCTAGGCTCTTATTTAATCTGATTAAAAAGAGGTTAAATAATGACGTTCGGCAACACCTCCCATGATTGGGGCATAAGCAGATCTTGCAGGCTTTTTAGCTGGGTAACCGGCACGGCTTTCCATTCGTGCTTAAGCTTTTGGTCTGAGGTGCCACCCCACTCATGAAGTGCCTTATTAGTGGAGAAATTGAAGTCCCATTTTTCCACCTGTTCCCCAGAAACCCCACCCGTGGTAGCGCCAATCAGCTTAAACTCATTTTGCTGGTATCTGAATTTATAGGCCGCATGGCTCCTGAGGTATTCAAAGGAAACATCCAGTACCCGGTTCTTGATACTGATCTGCCCAAAGGGCTCGGGTTCCATGGCGCCTTCGCCGTGGCGCAGGATAAACGTGTTGTGTTGGGACACCTTTTTGTAAAAGCCGGATTGCGGGTCTTTGAACAGAATCAGGAGCACGCGCGGGCTCCCTAGGTTGGTGGTTCCGTCTGGCCTGAGTTCTTGCAGGGTATCTTTCAGTTCCATCACCAAAGCCAAATCTGCCACCATGTCGCCGTTCAGGTCTCCCTGGCTGCTGGTTTTTAGGTGCCAGTTGGGAAGAATAAAGTTCTGGGTGCTTTTTCCGGAGACTGGGAAAACGGGTGGGGTAAAGGTTTGGGCCCAAACTACGGTTCCGGAAAAAAGAAGCACCAGCGTGTAAAGAATTCTCATGGAAACCGAGTGAGTCTGTAACAGTTAAAAGTTAGTTAAGGCGTAAGATATCAAATTCGCCCCCATCCGCAAGGCGGCCTGGTGTTTCTCCGGGGGGTCATTGTGTACCGACTGGTCTTCCCAACCGTTGCCTAGATCACATTCATAAGAATAAAAGCACACCAACCTGCCATGGTAAATAATCCCGAAGCCCTGGGCCTGTTTGTTATCATGCTCATGGATCTTGGGCAGGCCGCGGGGGAAGTTGAATTTCTGGTGGTACACCGGGTGGTTGAAGGGCAGTTCAATGAAATCAAGTTCTGGGAACACCTTTTTCATCTCGCGCCGCGCGAATTTGTCCAGGCCGTAATTGTCATCTATGTGCAGGAAGCCGCCGGCAGTGAGGTACTTGCGGAGGTTCTGGACCTCGGCGGGGGTGAAGATCACATTGCCGTGGCCGGTCATGTGCACGAAGGGGTAGTCAAAAAGCTCGGGGCTGCCTGGCTCCACGCTTTCTTCCTGGGATGCTATGTTGGCCTTCAGCTCCCGGTTGCAGAAAGAGATGAGGTTGGGCAGGGAGGTTTTGTTGGCATACCAATCGCCACCGCCCCCGTATTTGAGGCGCGCAATCCTGAAGCTGGGCCGTTGCACCCAAGCCGTGGCCGTGGCCAGTAAAATGATTAAACCCCAAAGGAAGAGCCGTTTTTGCATTGTTTTTCAGAAAAGAAGCCTAAAACGTTAAACGTCTAACATAACGTGAATGGTATGACAGGCGGCCAGGGCAGCGGTCTCGGTGCGCAAACGGCTTTGGCCCAGGGTGACGGGTTGGTAGCCTGCCTGCAGCGCCTGCGCCACTTCCTCCGGATTGAAGTCGCCTTCGGGGCCAATCAAAATGGTGTACGTTTCTGGCCCGGAAACGCTCCTGGCCAGGGAATGCCGTTCCAGTCCCTCCACCAGATGGGCGATAAACTTCTGGCCTTCCTGTGGCTGAGCAAGAAAATCTGTGTAGCGGGTCAAGGGGTGGAGCGTGGGCAATTGGGCCTTCATGGACTGTTTCATGGCGCTGACGGCTATCTTCTCTATGCGGTCCATATTCACGGCTTTGCGCTCTGAGCGGGCGCACTGCAGAAACGTGATCTCATCAATGCCCGTCTCCACGGCCTTCTCTACAAACCATTCTATGCGGTCTATGTTCTTGGTAGGGGCCACCGCCACATGTATTTTATAGGCCCGCTGGAAAGGATCCTGGGTATGCTTTAAAATGTTGAGGCGGGTCTTTTTAGGGTTGGGCTCCGCAATCTCTGCTTCATACCAGCCACCCCGGCCATCGATGAGCGTCACGGCATCGCCTTGGTTTAACCGAAGCACCCGGACGCAGTGCTTTGACTCTTCCTCAGACAGGGTGTAAGAGGTGCTGGAAGGGGTAAGGTCTGGGGTGAAGAAAAGATGCATGCGGTTTCTGTTTTACGCCTGTTTTCCCAAAAATAAGCGAAAAACGCTCAGCGCCACGGTCTCCATAAAAAAAGCCTCCTATAAAATAGAAGGCTTTAATAAGGTTGAAGGAAATAATTAAAGTCTTACACTTCTACCACGGCCTCAGGGGCACCGGCCAGAATCTCTTGGTTGGCGTAATCTGAGTACTTGCTGAAGTTTTTGATGAAGGCGACCGCCAGTTCATTGGCTTTATGGTCATAGGCGTCTTTGTTGGACCAGGTGTTACGCGGGTTCAGGATTTCAGACGGCACGTTAGGGCAGGAATCTGGCATCTCCACGCCAAACACCGGGTGCTTGTGGAAGGGCATGTCCTGAAGTTCACCGTTAAGGGCGGCAGTGATCATGGCCCGGGTATAGCCCAATTTCATGCGGGAACCTACGCCGTACACGCCGCCGGTCCAGCCGGTGTTCACCAGCCACACGTTCACATTGTTCTCGGTCATTTTCTTGCCCAGCATCTCGGCGTAGGTGGTGGGGTGCAGCGGAAGGAATGCCGCCCCGAAGCAGGCCGAGAAGGTAGTTTGTGGTTCAACAATGCCCACCTCGGTACCTGCCACCTTGGCGGTATAGCCAGAGATGAAGTGGTACATGGCCTGGCTTTTATTCAGGCGGGAGATAGGAGGCAGCACCCCAAAGGCATCGGCGGTCAGGAAGAAAATGTTCTGTGGGTTTCCTGCCCTGGACGGCTCAATGGCGTTGTCTATGTGGTTAATAGGGTAGGCCGTGCGGGTGTTCTCGGTTACGGTTTTGTTTGTAAAGTCTACGGTGCGGGTGCCCGGGATGAAACGCGAGTTCTCTACAATGGCCCCAAAACGGATGGCGTCATAGATCTGCGGCTCTTTCTCACGGGTAAGGTCAATGATCTTGGCGTAGCAGCCTCCCTCAAAGTTGAAGATGCCGTCTTCGTCCCAGCCATGCTCATCGTCACCAATGAGGCCGCGGTGCGGATCCGCGGACAGGGTGGTTTTACCGGTACCGGATAATCCGAAGAAAATAGCGGTGTCCCCGTCCTTGCCCACGTTAGCCGAACAGTGCATAGACAGGACGTTGCGCTTGTGAGGCAATAGGTAATTCAGGACTGAGAAAATGCCTTTCTTCATTTCACCGGCATACCCGGTCCCGCCTAACAAGATGAGCTTACGGGAGAAGTTGATGATGGCGAAGTTGGCCTGACGGGTGCCGTCTACGGCAGGGTCGGCCAGGAACTCGGGGATATTGATGATGGTGAAATCCGGGACGTGCTGCTCAATTTCTTCTTCAGATAACCGAAGGAACATGTTATGGCAGAACAGGTTATGCCACGCCTGGGTGTTGATGATCCGTAGATTCAGGCGGTATTGGGGGTGGGCTCCGGCATAGGCATCACGCACGTACAGCTTGGTGTTGGCCAGGTGGGCAATCATCTTCTGGTACAGCGCCTCAAATTTGGCAGGCTCAAAGGGAATGTTCACATCTCCCCACCACACAGAGTTCTCGGTCTCTGCGTCTTTCACCACAAAACGGTCTTTGGGCGAGCGGCCCGTGAAAGTACCGGTATCACACATGAGGGCACCGGTATCGGTCAGAAAGCCTTCCCCATTCTTCAAGGCTTCTTCCACTAATTCAGCCGGAGTAAGGTTCCAGAGAATTTCCTGGGCTTGTGAAATACCTAAGCTACTTAAATCCATGGTGCTAGAATGCTTGCCAAATTCTTTCATAAAGGAAGCTTTAATTTTTAAAATTTCAAAATGAGCCGGTGTTTTAGAAACCCGATTTGCAAAATTATAAAAAAGCTCAAATAATAACTATAGCTAACGGTTGTTTGTTTTTTACCGGGTCTTAAATATACCTGCGGGCTTTATTTAAAAGGGGCCATATTTGAATAAATGCATATAAGGTGATACATTTACTTTCATGTATTCTTTGTAAAACACAGCCAAACGAACAATTTTTACGAAAAACCCTTAAGTACACATGCAAGACGCAACTATCAAGAAAGGGCATCCTCCGGGGTTGTACCTTTTGTTTTTCACCGAGATGTGGGAGCGGTTCAGCTACTACGGAATGCGTGGACTTCTTATTCTTTATCTAACCAAAGCAGCAGTAGCGGGCGGACTGGGCATAGCGGAGTCTACCGGTAACCTCATTTACGGCTACTTTACCGGGTTTGTTTATTTCACGCCCATCATTGGGGGCTGGCTGGCTGAAAGATATATTGGGCAGAGGCGCTCTATCCTAATAGGCGGGGTTTTAATGGCATTGGGCCAGTTCTCCTTGTTCTCTACGCCAGATATGACCAACATGGGTGCCATTATGGGTATTCCTATGATGACCGCGGTGGGCCTTTTGTTAATCATTATTGGTAACGGTTTCTTCAAGCCCAACATCTCTGCCATTGTGGGCAAGTTGTATGAGCAGGGAGACCACCGCAGAGACGCGGCCTTTACCATTTTCTATATGGGTATCAACCTGGGCGCCTTTGCGGCTCCTTTGGTGTGCGGTATCCTGGCAGAGGACATCTTCGCCACTAAAACCGTGGTAGATGGCATCACAGTGGTTAGCCAGTACGGGTTCCGTTACGGGTTCCTGGCGGCTGGTATTGGTATGGTGATCGGGCAGATTGCCTTCAACCTGTTAGCGCCTAAGTATCTGGGCGAAGTAGGGGTAAGGCCAGACGGCAAGGTTGACAAGAACAACCCGGTGGTGAAAACACCTTTGACCAAAGAAGAAACCGATAGAATGGCTGTGATCTTTATCATTACGCTGTTTGTAGTGTTCTTCTGGGCAGGTTTTGAGCAGGCAGGTTCTTCGCTTTCTTTGTATACAGACAAATACATTGACCGTGAGGTGTTCGGGTTCCTGATTCCTACGGCCTGGTTCCAGTCTGTGAATCCTTTGTTTATTGTGGCCTTCGCGCCCTTGACGGCTAACCTGTGGTTATACTTGAGTAGAAGAGGCAAAGACCTGAGCATTCCCGTTAAAATGGGCTTGGGCATGATCCTGTTGGGTCTTGGCTTCCTGTTCATGGTAGGTGCGGTTATGGAAAGAGGAGGGAACGTGGAGGATGAAACAATTAAAGCTGGCATTTACTGGCTGATTGCCACCTATTTCTTCCATACTATTGGCGAGCTTTGCTTGTCACCAATCGGGTTGTCCATGGTGTCACGCCTTTCTCCGCTGGCCTATACGTCTATGCTGATGGGGGTATGGTTCCTGGCGCCGTTCGTGGCGCAGATTGCCGGTGGGTATATTGCCGCCTATGTAGAGATCTTAGGACCCTTGCAGGTGTTTGGGTTGATCTCAGGCTTTGTGATTGCGGCTGGCTTACTGCTGGTAGCCCTGGCCAAGAAGTTGTTGTACATGATGCACGGAAGAGGAGCCTAAGTGCTTGACCTTCATTCTTATAAAGCCCCACCGGTCCAGGCCGGTGGGGCTTTCTTTTTTAGGGCAGATGGGCGAGTGCTCGGTTTGCCAAAAAGATTTGGTATTTTTGAAGAGTGGGAAGGGGAGTGCTGTTGCGTGGCAGGTCCTGTTTCTGCGTTTTACCGTCTCAGTTGATTCTTCGTGGCTTCCAGCACCCCCAAACGTCCCCGTAAACCCAGCCCCCGCAAGAAACCGGCCCCTCAGGGTACCTGGTGGAAACCGCTTACTCTGGGTATTCTGGGATTTATTCTGCTTTGCCTGGCCATTGAGTACTACAAAGAGGGCGGACGGCTTGCCTTCTTCCGGCACAAGGTAGAGGAGGCCACCAATACCAATTCCCTGACCAAATTCTCCCCCAGCGGGTTTGAGATAGTAGGGCTTGATATATCCCACCATAACCGGCAGATAGACTGGAAGCAGGTCAAGGCCCAGAAGATAGCCTTTTCCTTTATCAAGGCCACCGAAGGCATCACGCACCAGGACCGCTACTTTGCCCGCCACTGGAAGCAGGCCAAGAAGCATGACGTGCTACGGGGGGCTTACCATTTTTTTCTTCCAGCCAGAGACGCCGAAAAGCAGGCCCGTAATTTCCTAGACCGGGTAAAGCTGGAGGCCGGCGACCTTCCCCCGGTACTGGACGTGGAGGTAACCAACCACCAGCCCGACGAGGAAATAAGGGCAGGGGTGCAGCTGTGGCTGGACATGGTGGAAGAGGAGTACAACATCAAGCCCATCATTTATACCAACTACGCCTTCTATGAAAAGCACCTGGCCGGGCATTTTGATGACTACCCGCTCTGGGTCGCGCACTACAGCCCTGAAAACAACCACGTGCTGGCCAACCATAATTGGGTCTTCTGGCAACACACAGAGAACGGAAAACTCAAAGGCGTGAAAGGCAACCTGGACCTGAATGTGTTCAAAGGAACCATGGAAGATTTATACAATATGTGCTATGAACCTGATTCTTTGTAAACTATATTTGTAGCTGATTCTTAATAAGATATAAATAATAAATTCAGCTGGCTTTTGGCTGGCTTCCTGAATAATTCTATTTCCTAAATTCTATTCTATAAAACAACTCTACTAATCCCATGATTTATTTTGTGAGAAAGCGCCTTGTGTTGCTTTCATTAGCCCTGTTGGCTCTTTCCTGTACAGGTGAAGAGGAGGAAGAGGTTATTGCCCCCAAAGAAGCAGCGGCAGAAGAAGGAACCATCTATTCTATTAACGCCGGCGGACACGAAACCACCAACCCCTTCAAGTTTTTGAATACCAGCAAGGTGAAGTTTGAAGTCAGGTTTGACTCTACCGCCATCTACGCCACCAAAGACCCCGGCAACCAGGCAGACATCAACAAACTGTACGGCATGGCCGACTGCAGTACCCTGCACCATGAGAACAGCGCCCGCTTTGGGTGGCGTTGGTATAACAACCAGTTAGAGTTGCACGCCTATTCCTACAAAGCCGGCAAAAACGCCTCTACCTTTATCACCGCTATTGACCTGAAGAAGACCTATACCTGTGAACTTACCCTGGCAGACGGGAAGTATATCTACAAAATAGGGGACAAGACGGTGGAGCACGAAAGAGGCTGCAGCGGCGAAGGAAAAGGCTACCAGCTTTACCCGTATTTTGGCGGAGATGAAACAGCCCCGCATGACATTAAGATAAAGATCAAAGTCTTGTAGTAAAATCCTGTTTTAAGGCCGTTTTCCAGAAAATACCTTCAAAACAGAATGGCCTTTAAACAAAAATCCCCGACCATCTGGCCGGGGATTTTTTATATGTTTAATGGAAAGGGGCAGATTACATCATGCCGCCCATACCGCCCATACCGCCTGGCATTCCGCCACCGGCATTAGCACCACCTTCTTCAGGCTCGTCAGCAATCACACACTCGGTCGTCAGCAACAAGGCAGCCACAGAAGCAGCGTTCTCTAAAGCCAAACGAGTTACTTTAGTTGGGTCAATGATACCAGCGGCAAACATGTTCTCAAACTTGTCGTCGCGGGCGTTGTAACCGTAGTCAGCCTTACCGGCACGAACCTCGTTCACGATCACTGATCCTTCGCCACCGGCGTTGGCCACAATCGTTCTCAAAGGAGACTCCAGAGCGGTGCGGATAATCTGCACGCCGGTTTTCTCGTCTTCGTTGCGGGTATCTACGTCGTTCAGGGCGTCAATAGCTCTGATGAGGGCTACACCACCACCGGCAACAATACCTTCTTCAACGGCAGCTCTGGTTGCGTGTAAGGCATCATCCACACGGTCTTTCTTTTCTTTCATCTCAACTTCAGTAGAAGCCCCGATGTAGAGGATAGCTACCCCGCCAGATAATTTGGCCAGACGCTCCTGAAGTTTCTCTCTGTCATAGTCAGAGGTGGTTTTCTCAATCTGAGACTTGATCTCATTGACACGGGCAGTGATGCCGTCTTTCTCGCCTCTACCGTTTACAATGGTAGTGTTGTCTTTGTCAATGATGATACGCTCCGCCTGACCTAAGTAGTCTAAGGTAGCGTTGTCCAGTTTGTAACCGCGCTCTTCAGAGATCACGGTACCACCGGTCAGGATTGCGATGTCTTCCAACATGGCTTTTCTGCGGTCTCCAAAGCCTGGAGCCTTAACAGCGGCAATCTTCAAAGAACCACGCAGTTTGTTCACTACCAGGGTAGCAAGGGCTTCGCCGTCTACGTCTTCAGAGATAATTACCAAAGCTTTTCCAGTCTGTACCACTTGCTCCAATACCGGAAGCAGTTCTTTCATGGTAGAAACCTTCTTGTCATAGATCAGAATGTACGCGTTCTCAAACTCCGCTTCCATTTTCTCTGGGTTGGTCACGAAGTAAGGAGACAAGTAACCGCGGTCAAACTGCATTCCTTCTACGGTTTTTACCTCAGTCTCAGTACCTTTGGCTTCCTCAACGGTGATCACACCGTCTTTACCTACTTTGTCCATGGCATCAGCGATCATCTGGCCAATTTCCACGTCATTGTTGGCAGAGATAGTACCCACCTGGGCAATCTCAGAGGAGTTCTCAATCTTCTTAGACTGAAGCTTCAGGTTCTCTACTACTTTGTGAACGGCTTTGTCAATACCACGCTTCAGGTCCATTGGGTTGGCTCCAGCGGCCACGTTCTTAGAACCGGCGGTGTAGATGGCCTGGGCAAGGACAGTGGCAGTAGTAGTACCGTCACCGGCCATATCGGCGGTTTTGGAGGCTACCTCTTTCACTAACTGAGCACCCATGTTTTCCACCGGGTCTTTCAGTTCAATTTCTTTGGCTACCGTAACACCGTCTTTGGTGATGCTAGGCGCACCGAATTTCTTGTCAATGATAACGTTGCGGCCTTTAGGGCCTAAGGTTACTTTCACGGCGTTGGCCAGGGTATCTACGCCTTTTTTAATCTTATTGCGGGCTTCGATGTCGAAAGTGATGTTTTTAGATGCCATAGTTTCTTATGATAGATTATGGTTGATGATAAGATTTAAGATTAAAGGACCGCCAGGATGTCAGACTCGCGCATGATCAGGTAATCTGACCCGTCCAGAGAGATTTCAGTACCGGCGTATTTGCCGTACAATACCTGGTCGCCCACTTTCAATTGTGATTTAACTAAAACACCTTGGTCGGAGATTTTGCCTTCTCCAACAGCTACTACTTCGCCGCGCTGTGGTTTTTCTTTGGCAGTATCAGGGATGATGATACCAGACTTGGTTTTTTCTTCAGCCGCAGCAGGTAATACAATTACTCTGTCTGCCAATGGTTTTAGATCTAAGGCCATAGGTTTGTTATAAGATTAGATGAATTTAACGATTATTGTCTCTGGCATTTACTGCCCGTAAGACGGTAAGGCAACTAGCGATTCTTGTGCCAAATACAGAAGTCTGCCATCTTGCCGCATTTTGGCGGCTTTCAGCCTGACATTGCTGACCACCAGCCTGACACACCCTCAGCGCCAAGGTAAAATTTGTCAGCTTTTCGCCGGCAAATTCTGTTTTAGGGCCGTTTTTCCCAAAACAGGCTCAAAATGGAAAGGGCAAAAAAAAGAGTCCAGACCTTGTGGGTCCGGACTCCAATAAAGGGTGTTCCTTAGAACTGTTTTTCTTCTTAGTTGGCAGAATCTGCGGGAGCGGGGGCTGGCGTAGTGGCAGCATCTTCCTGCGGAATAGCGGCCGGGGCAGCGGCAGGAGCAGGGGCGATAGGCGCCCCTTGGCCGGCACGTTGCTCGTTCACGCTGCGGTTGTCATCTGCAACCCCTAAATCTAAGGTATGGGAGGCTAACGTAAGTACAATGATCCCGATGGCGAAACCCCAGGTCAGTTTCTCTAAAAGGTCGCCGGTGCGTTTCACACCCATCAGTTGGCTGGTACCGCCGCCGCCAAACTGGCTGGACAACCCACCACCTTTGGAGTTTTGGGACAAAACCACCAATATCAACAGCACGCAAAGGAAAAGGATAACGCTGATCAGAGCAATGTACATACTAAAGTTCGTTTCTTAATTTTTCTATCTGTTCGGCAAAGTAACTCTTTTTTTCTGGAAACTTTACTATTAATTGTTCATAAATTTTGATAGCCTTTTTGGCTTTTCCTTGCTTTATGAAGATGAGGGCCAGATTTTCTGACACCAGGTTCTTCTTTGGCTTGGAGCTCTTGGCAGACAGGTCTTCCTGGGGTTCCTGGGGCAACTGGGCATTAGCCACGTTCTTCCGCTTGGGCGCCGATTTCAGGAATTGATTTATAATAAAAAGCTGTTTGTCCAGTTTGGCCGCCGGCGTTTCCTCGGGCTCAGGAGCAGGGGTGTGGCTGCTTTTTACGTGCTCCAGAATAAGCTCCGGCTGGAAATAGAACGGTGTTAGGGAGGTAAGCTCGTCTTTGAGTTGAATGCTTTCCCCCAGGCGGCTGGAGCCCATCCAATACGCCAAGTTGTTTTGCGTGAAGATAGACAGGTAAAGATCCTGCTCGGTTTCCGGTTCCACTGAAGCAGGCTCTGCCTCCTGCACTTTCAGGGTTGGGAATTCGTAGCCAGAGGTGTCATACACCGTGTACAACTCCGCAATCTCCAGATAAGCAGACAGGTTATCGTCTGTGGCAACTGCGGCCAAGGGGAGCTCTCTTGCTTCATCTGCCGGTTCAGGCAACTCCTTTAAAGAAGCTGTCTCTGAGCTAGATGTAATCTCAGAGATGATCTCCTCATGGGTGAGGTTTACGCTTGGAATAGGCGCCGAAAGGCTGGACAGCCCATTGATCTGGATAAGCTCCAGCAACTCCTCCAGGTTAAAGTCATCTTCTTCCTCAACAGCAGTGAAGTCCTCTAAAATGGCTTCTTCTTCTTGCAGCTCCTGCTCCGTAGTAGGCTCTCCCGTCTCAACTACCAGAACGCTGTTTTCAACCTCTTTTTCAGAAAACGGCTCCAAAAAAGTAGCGGCCAGTTGTTCCTGTTCCGGCAGGCTTTCAACTTCAGTGTTGAAAAGGGCTTCTTCTTCAAGGTCAGAAGCGATTATCTCTTCCTCACTGGTAAAAGTATCTGCAGCAAGTAAGGCCTGGGCCAACTCCTGAGGGTCTGAAATAACTTCTTCTGAAGAAAGTTCTGCTTCCTCTGAAAGAGACGTTTCTTGTAAGGTAAAATCCGTTTCCTCTTCCGCGTCTTGCTCTTTCGGCGCAGAAAGGTCCTCGCCGAAATCTAATCCGGCAAGGTCTGTGTCGGGGACTTCCTCTACTTCAGTCTCTTCCGGAGCCCACTCATCGCCCATTTCCTCCTCCTGAGGCAAAACCTCAGTTTGGGGCTGGTTTTCAGAAAACGGCTCTGAAACGGCGGTTGGTGCTGAGGACTGCTCTTCCTCTTCCTGCTCCTCAAGATAAACTTCTGGCACCGGCGGAGCGGCGTAGATCAGTTGCTTTAGGAGCTGGCGGTTAGAGGCGTGGGCGGCGGCTCTGCGCAATTTTTGGGTGGAAAGCATGCTACCCCGGTCATGGGCAGCCTTGGCCAGCAGAACATGGGCGGTCTGGCAATACGGAAAGGACACCACCAGTTTCTCCAGGTCGTCTACTTCCTGGTCCTGAATGGGCGCAACTTGCCGTACAATATTTAAAAATGCCGCTTTGTTCATGAAATTCATGTTTGCCTGGCCTGGGATAAGACTAGGTCAAATTACTAGATTATGATGAAATACAGAATGGTATCTCTTAATTTAAGATCTGAGTGGTTTCTCTGGTGCAAAGATAGCTACCAATTCGCTACCGTTTTTGTAAAAACGCTATAGATAATCCGTTCGGTGATCTGCTGGATCTGGGCGCGGCTGATGAGGTTGATATCCAGCGTAGGAGGGAAATCATAAAACCCCGAGAAACTTTGGTCAAAGTTGTTGGTGGGGTTCTTAGTGTCTGTGTAATTGATCTGCACCACAATAGTAAGACGGTTGGCGCCGGCCTGGTCCAGACCCACGTTACCGCCGGCAGGCAAATCGCTCCGCTGAATTGCGGCTGGGCTGAAGGAATAGCTCAGTATCTGGCCTTCAATCTGCAGGTCACCGGCTTGCGGCAAGATACGCAGGGTAGTGTTGCGTTGAAAGTAATCCTTGAAGTCCTCAGTGACAAACTGTTGCAGGTTAGAAGGTCCTTGGCCAGAGGCGTTGCTGAAGTTGGTGATGGATATGGTCTTCACCTCGGGGGAAAGATTCACCCCGGAAAAGGAATAGCACCCGCTAAGCAGGAAGGTGAGGAGCACCAAAGGCAAAAGGCAGGAGAAGGATTTATAAGTCTTCAAGGTCGTACTGTTTTAATTTGCGGTAAAGCGTGCGTTCAGAAATGCCCAGGTCTTTAGCGGCGTATTTGCGTTTGTTCCCGTGCTTCTTCAACGCCTTCAGGATCATTTCCTTTTCCTTGTGCTCCAAAGAAAGGCTTTCTTCCTCGGTTTCATGGGAGATATCCTCTACTTTCTCCTCATAAGGTTCGTCGTCCTCGTCCACGGAAAGCATGTAGCCATCGCGGCGCTCGGGGCTGGGCCGGTACACCGGCGGCTCATAGGGGCGCACCTCATCAAATAAGTGGCTGTTGGCCTTCAATAGTTCCGCGTCTTCCTGCTGGTGCGACAATAAATCAAAGACCACCTGCTTGAGGTCGTTCATGTCTTTGCGCATGTCAAACAGCACCTTGTACAGGAGGTCGCGCTCAGAAATGCCGGTGGAGCCTTCTGCGCCGGCCTGTGGGTGAAAGATGGCCGGCAATTGGTTGACTTGTTCCTGCGGAAGGTACTTGCGTAGGGTAGTCCCATTGATCTCCCGTTCGTACTCCAGCACCGAGATCTGCTCCACTATGTTCTTCAGCTGGCGGATATTGCCCGGGAACCGGTAGCGTAACAGTTCCTGCACCGCATCGGGCAGCAACGTGATAGGTTTTACGTGGTAGCGCTCGGCAAAATCACTGGCGAATTTACGGAACAACAGGTGCGTGTCTTCTCCGCGCTCCCGCAAAGGAGGTACACTGATGGGTACGGTGTTCAGGCGGTAATATAAATCCTCTCTAAACTGGCCGCGCTCCACGGCCTGCAGCAGGTTCACGTTGGTGGCAGCCACCACGCGTACATCGGTCTTGAGGACTTTGGAGGAGCCTACTTTAATGAATTCGCCGTTTTCCAGCACGCGCAGCAGGCGGGCCTGGGTGCCCAGCGGCATTTCGCCAATCTCATCTAGGAAAATAGTACCGCCGTTGGTGACCTCAAAATAGCCTTTGCGGGCCTCCTGGGCGCCGGTGAAGGAGCCTTTCTCGTGCCCGAACAATTCTGAGTCAATGGTTCCTTCCGGAATGGCGCCGCAGTTGATGGCAATGAACTGGCCGTGCTTGCGGGGGCTCAGCTGGTGGATGATCTTGGAAAAGGATTCTTTCCCGCTGCCGCTTTCGCCGTTGATCAGGACGGTCATATCGGTGGGCGCCACCTGGACCGCCACCTGGATAGCGTAATTCAGCAAAGGCGAATTCCCGATGATGCCAAACCGCTGCTTCACCGACTGTATCTCTATTTCACGCATTTTTTAATGTGCTAATGATGGAATGTGCTGGTATGCTATTGGTAGAGGAATAGCACCTTAATTAAGTAGTAATTAGCACATTAAAGAATCGGTTCCCCAAACAGGGTGCCTACAGAACAGTGGGTGATGAGCACGTTCACGTAATCGCCTTTCTGATAATCCATTTTAGGGATAATGACCATTCTGTTTTTGTCATCGCGGCCGCTCAGCATTTCTTGGGAGCGCTTGGAGAAGCCTTCCAGCAACACCTTTTGCACAGTACCTACCGTCTTCTCATTCCGGATAAGCGAGTAATGACGTTGTAAGTCAATGACTTCCTGCAGGCGGCGCTTTTTCACTTCCAGCGGGATGTCATCCTCTAACTTGCGAGCCGCCAGGGTGCCGGGTCGCTCAGAGTAGAAGAACATATAGGCATAGTCATACTGCACGTAGTCAATGAGGGTCAACGTGTCTTTATGCTCTTCCTCGGTCTCGGTGCAGAAGCCAGAGATCATGTCTGTGGAGATAGCGCACTCGTCGCCCAAAATTCTCCTGATAGCGTCTACGCGGTCTATGTACCAGGCACGGTCATAGGTGCGGTTCATCAAATCCAGCACGCGGGAGTTTCCGCTTTGGGCAGGTAGGTGAATGTATTTGCAGATGTTGTCGTACTTCTTGATGGTGTACAGCACTTCATCTGTGATGTCTTTGGGGTGGGAGGTAGAGAACCGCACGCGCAGATCAGGGGAGATCAAAGCTACTTTTTCCAGCAGTTGGGCGAAGTTCACTTTCTCGGTACCGTCTTCAGAGGCCCACTTGTAGGAGTCTACGTTTTGGCCCAACAGCGTTACTTCTTTGTAGCCCTGGCTGACCAATTCCTGCGCCTCGCGCACAATGGAGTGCGCATCACGGCTGCGCTCGCGCCCGCGGGTGAAGGGTACCACGCAGAAAGAGCACATGTTGTCACAGCCCCGCATGATAGAAACGAAGGCGCTCACGCCGTTGCTGTTCAGCCTGATGGGGTTAATGTCAGCGTAGGTTTCCTCCCGGGAAAGCAGCACGTTCACGGCTTTGTGGCCGCCTTCCACTTCACTGATCAAGGAGGGAAGGTCGCGGTAGGCATCGGGGCCCACCACCAGGTCCACCATTTTCTCCTCTTCCAGCAGGTTCTTTTTCAAACGCTCAGCCATGCAGCCCAGGACGCCCACTATCAGGCCAGGGCGCTTTTTCTTCATATGTTGGAGTTGCAGCAACCGGTGGCGGACAGTTGTTTCAGCCTTTTCCCTGATGGAGCAGGTGTTCAGCAACACCAGGTCGGCGTTCTTTACATCTGAGGTAGTGTCAAAACCGGCCTCAAATAAGATAGAGGAGACGATCTCACTGTCTGAGAAGTTCATCTGACAGCCGTAGCTCTCAATATACAGCTTCCGTTGACGGCCGGTGTTGGTGTCTACGGTCACTTTGGTATCGCATGCGGCGGCTTCTTCGGGCGTGCGGTTATCTATGAAATCTAAATCCAGAATGGGTGCGTGCATAACATCTCATCAAAGGGGCAAAGATACGGCTTTTTGAGGTATTATGACAGAATGGCAGATGATTTTTAACGAAGAAGGGCCTGTCTATTGAAAGACAGGCCCTTGGGGGTGTTTAGTTGGTGGCTACTTCTGGTTTCTTGTTGACCCTTATCTTAATAGGCCCACTGGAGGTTTCCCGTAGGCACAAAAGCCCGTAGGCAGTTTGGCCTGGGGCGATAGTTTTGGACAGAATACTTTTTCCGATGAATTCTTTCCGCATTTGAGTGTTAGCGGTTCCAGCTACTACCATGTTTCCAACGGCTATGAAAGGCCCGCTTGGGATAAAGGTGGAGTTAGTTGGCTTGCCTGTATAAGGGTCCACCTCCGTATAAAAGTTGAAATTTAGCAAGCTGTACAACAAATAAATAGGAACCGGCTGCTTGATGAGGGTGGCTGTCAGGTTGGGGTCTATAGGGTTTAGTTCTCGGTCACCCATGTAGAATCGGCAATCTTCCCCCACGTTGATCGGGGAAGCTGAGTTATTCTCAATTTTAACCCCTACCACTTTAATAGCGTTTTTTAACTCACGCTTTACGTATTTTTTGTTGCCCCGTAGTGCCAGCCCATCATACATATAGGAGAGACTGACCTGGTCCTGCAGGTTATTTTCTTTGTAAGAATAGGGAAGGGCTTCAGGCTTAATGGGGTGATAGGTAGAGGCACAACCAGATAAAAGGGGCAGCAACAAAATGCCACCCCATAGGCGATTAAAGGTTTTTTTCATTTAATGTGAGTTAATAAAGGGGTAGGATAGATTAGAGTATTGTAATGCTAAGATATTATCAATTTTAGAATATATGGAAAGCCTGGGTGGATTTTGGAGTAAAAATTATTCAATTATCAAAAAGGAGAATTGGGAGGGATAACCTTGGAGAGAACGTTACTAAGCAAAGCTTAGGAAACCGCTTTCTGGCAGAGGATCAACCCAGGGGAACCGGACAAGGGAAAGATATCAGGAGACAAAGGAAGGATTCTCCAGCACCTGCGTGATGGCGGCGGCTTTCAAAAGGCATTCCTGGTACTCTTGCTCCGGGTCTGAGTCATAAGTGATGGCGCTGCCTACCTCAAAGGAAAGGTATTGGGTTTGCGCATTGTATTGTAAGCTCCGAATGACCACGTTGAAATCAAAATCGCCGTTGGGCATAAAATAGCCCAGGGAACCCGAGTACAGGCCTCTTTTGATTTTCTCGTACTGCTCAATCAGTTCCAGGGCCCTGATCTTGGGTGCGCCCGTCATGCTGCCCATGGGAAAGGCGGCCTTGATAACTTCCAACGCGCCAACTTTTATTGGTAACTCCCCGGTGACCGTAGAGATCATCTGCCAGACAAACTTAAACGGGTACAGCCCGAAAAACTCTTCCACCTGCACGCTGCCGGTAACGGCCACCCGGTTCAGGTCATTCCGGACCAGGTCCACGATCATCATGTTTTCGGCGCGTTCCTTTTCGCTGGCAGCCAGCGCAGCCCTTTGCTGGTTGTCCTGTTCTAGAGTGGTGCCTCGTTTAATGGTGCCTTTAATAGGCTGGGAGACCAGCAACTGTCCTTCCTTTTTCAAAAAACGCTCGGGGCTGGCGCACAGCAGGTATCGATGGTTTAGTTTCAGGAAACCGGCAAAAGGCGTGGGCGAGGCTTCGTTGAGGCGCCAGAATAAGGGGAGCGGATTCAGGACAACGACCTCGGCATAAAACTCCTGGCAGTAGTTGACCTCATACACGTCTCCTTCCAGAATGTGCTGGCGTAGGTTCTCCACCGTTTTCAGGTATTCTTCCTTTGGTACCCGGGCTTTTGTTTTGAGGCTGTTTTTAGAAAAACAGGCCGAAAACGGCATACCCCCAATTTCACGGGCAATCACCACCGGGTCTGCGGTGAAAGAATTAATGGTGACGTAGCTTTCTTCCCAGGCCAACCAGATCTCAGGCCGGAAAAAGTAAAGCTCAGGAAAGCCTATTTGGTCTGGGTGCTGGCTGTGCAGTTGCTCCAGGCCATTCTTTAGATCATAGGTGAGAAAACCCAAGAGGGGGGCAACGGTATTGGCTTCCAAAATCTGCTCCAGTTCCTGCCAGGTAGTAGCTATGTCCAAGCCTTGCATGCCCGTACTTTTCTTGCGCATGCCCAATAGGTTATGAAAAGATCCATGCCTGTAGGAAATGCCGTTAGGTTCATAATAGGCGACCGCTTCATTCTCTGCCGTTGCCCACGCCAGCGCTTGCTGTTTCCATTGCTGTACCGGAACAGGTAAGTCAGAGAAAGGCAAGGTAAGCTGCTGCATAAAGCGGATAGAAGTCTGTGAATTGGTGGGCAAAGATAAGCAGTTCTGAGCGGTTGCCATGTTTTCCAGTGGGTTTCCTGTTTTGGGCCTGTTTTCCAGAAAACAGGCCCAAAACAGGTTTGACCTTTCAAGTAAGCCGCGGCTTTCCTAAATGACGATAGCGTATAATTGAAAAGGCATCCACAAAAAAAAGGATGGCGCTAGCCATCCTTTTCCAAATATAAAAAACTGTCGGTCTGTTTTACACGATTACCTTAAGCTCCACATCGGCCAGGATACGGCCGCAGTGTTCGCAAACGGTGATTTTCTTTTTAGAGGCAATGTCTGACTGGCGCTGAGGGGGAACGGTGTTGAAACATCCTCCGCAGGCGTCACGCTTCACGGTAACAACGGCCAGGCCGTTGCGCACGTTTTTCCGGATCCGGTTGTAGGCAAACAGAAGGCGGTCTTCAATGTGGGAAATGGCTTCCTGCTTCTGCTCGTTGAGTTTGCGCTCGTCTTCCTCGCTTTCGCCCACCATTACCTGCAGTTCGCTGTTTTTGGTGTTAAGGTCTTTCTGACGCTCTTCCAGACGGTTTTTGGTGTCCTGGATATCAGCGATCTTCTGCTCAATCTGGTAGTTGGCTTCGCGGATCTTCTTCTCGTTGATCTGGATCTCCAGTTTCTGAAGCTCCACCTCTTTGGTGATGGCGTCAAACTCGCGGTTGTTGCGTACGTTCTCCTGCTGCTCCTCGTATTTCTTGATCAGCTTCTCAGCGTCTTTGATACCTTGCTTGCGGTTGGCAATAGACTGCTGAAGCTCAGCGATCTCCTCATCAAATTTGCTCACGCGTACTTGGTAGCCGGCAATCTCATCTTCCAGGTCACGAACCTCTTCGGGTAGGTCGCCTCTAACTTGTAGAATTTGGTCTAATTGAGAATCTAAGCTCTGAAGTCTTAGAAGTGCGTCTAACTTACTTGCTACAGTACTTTCCATGGATATTTAGCTGTGTCTAACGGGATTTGTATTGGTGTATGACAAATCGACTGCAAAATTAGCAAAAGATTTTGTAAGTATATCATAAAAAAGCTCCTTCGTGTAAACTTCGCTTTCATAATGACCTACGTCTACCAGCGCCATTTGAGCGTTGGCCTCAAAAAACTCGTGGTACTTCAAATCGGCGGTGAGGAAGACATCGGCGCCCGCCGCCTTGGCCTGCCTGATCAGGAAACTTCCGGCGCCCCCGCACACGGCCACGCGCTTAATGGGCTTCTGCGGCCAGGCCGTATGCCGGAAGGTATTGATCTTCAGGCGTTCTTTCAAGTGGTACAAGAAGGCATCTGTGTACAGGGGCTCCTCCAAGTCGCCTACCATGCCGGCACCTACTTCCTGGTTCTCATTTTGCAGGGCCACCAGGTAATGGGCCACTTCCTCATAGGGGTGGGCCTGCAGCAGGGCGCGCATGATCTGGGTCTGTTTATAGGCCGGGAAAACGACTTCAATCCTGTTTTCAATGGTTTCCTCGGTTTTGCCGGGCTCGCCAATGTGGGGATTGGCCTGCAGGTTGGGCGTAAATCTTCCGGTGCCGGTAATCCTGAAACTGCAGTCTGAGTAATCACCTATCTGTCCGGCCCCGGCTTTGTGCAGCGCCGCCAACACCTTTTCGGTGTCTTCCAGAGGCACGTAGGTTTCCAGCTTGGCCAGAGTTCCGGTTTTAGGGGCCAGCACTTTGGTGTTGATGATGCCTAGTTTCTCGCAGAGCTTGGCATTGACCCCGTTGTGCACGTGGTCCAGGTTGGTATGGCAGGCGAAGATGGCTATTTTGTGTTCCAGGGCCTTGAGCAATATGCGCTCCACCGGGGTTTTGCCGGTGAGGCTTTTCAAGGGCTTGAAGATGACCGGGTGGTGAGCCACGATCAGGTTGCAGCCACGGTCCACGGCTTCCAGCACTACTTCCAGGGTACAGTCAAGGGTTACCAACACCCGGGTGACGGTGGCTTCGGGGTCACCCACCTGGAGCAGGGCGTTGTCATAAGATTCCTGATAGGCAGGGGGGGCGTACCGCTCCAGTTCCTGTACCACTTCTTTTATCTTTGTCATTCTGTAGGTTTGAGGCCAATCCGCGCAAAGAAAGTTAAAATTCGGTTACTTTTGCAGGTAATGGCCCCTCTATTGTCCTCTCTTAGCTATCTGTTGCTGCCGTTTGCCTGGCTGTACGGGGCCCTGGTGCGCCTGCGGAATCTTTTATACGATTGGGAGGTGTTTGCGGTCTACCGAGCGCCCATACCCGTTCTCTGCGTGGGAAACCTGAGCGTGGGCGGTACCGGCAAGACCCCGCAGGTAGAATACCTGGCCCGCCTGCTACAACCCCGGCGCATAGCCATCTTATCACGCGGCTACAAACGGGCCACCAAAGGCTTTGTGCTGGCCAATGCCCAGGCCACTGCCGCTACGTTAGGCGATGAGCCTTTTCAGTACACCCAAAACCTGCCCGAGGTGGTAGTGGCGGTGTGTGAGAAAAGGGCCGAGGGTATCCAACGGCTGCTGCAACTGTACCCAGACCTGGATCTGATCCTGCTGGATGACGCCTTTCAGCACCGCCCCGTGAAGGCCTCTTTCTATTTACTGCTCACCGATTTTAACCGGCTTTTCACCCAGGACCATCTATTACCTATGGGGAGATTACGCGAGCCCCGGTCCGGCGCCCACCGGGCCCATGCGGTCGTCATCACCAAATGCCCTAATACCATATCCCAGGAAGAGCAACTTGCTTTAGTAGCACAGGTCCAGAAATACACCACCGCTGGTACCCCGGTTTTCTTTTCAAGGATTGTGTATGCCCCGGCCGTACCGTTAGGGCCAGAAGCAGCGTTAGGGAAAAAACTGGTCTTAGTAACAGGAATTGCCAATGCGCGGCCCTTGGTCAAACACCTGCAGGAAAGCGGCCACACTATTTTGCAGCATTTTGAGTGGGCAGACCATGCCGAAGTGACCCCCGACCGCGTAGGAGAGGTAATAGGGTTTTACCAGCAACTGCAGGACCCAGAAGTGAGTATTCTAATGACACAGAAAGACGCCGTGAAATGGCAGCAGCCAGAGCTGGAACCGCTGTGGCAGCAAGCGCCCGTTTTCTATATGCCGGTAGGTAATGCCTTTGCCCCACAGGAACCTTCGTTTGATGACGTGATCAGGCAGGAGGTGGCGCGATGGGGATCAGATATTAATTCTTAATTTTGGACGTGAATTACAAAAAGCTCCTTTCTGCGGTCGTTATTATCTGGCTGGGCACCTCTCTGCTGACCCAGGCGCAGGTCCTGAACGACTCTACCAAATCCGTGTATGGATCTGCTACCACCATGGTCTTGTATGAGGCCGATATTTTTAAAGGCAACCTGACGCCCAGCCGAATAGACACCTCTATTACCAATTTGCATAGCCTGCGGCACTGGTACTATGACTCTACCCTGCAGCAAGATTTGGGGAACGTGGGCACCGCCTCACAACCCCTTTTCTGGCAGATGCCTACCATTCTGGGGAATCGCCTGGGGCGGAATGCCTTTGATGTGTATGCCGTAAACCCTAAGACCATTGCCTATTATGATACCAAATCGCCGCACACGTTTTTGAACTACGTGCAGGGTACCCTGGGCGAGTCTATCTTCCGGACCAAACATACCCGTAATATCAAATCAAACTGGAACGTGGGCGTGGGGTATGAACGGGTAGGGAGTGAACGGCAGATAGGCTCTATTGGTGGGCGGTTAGACGGGCTGGTGAGCCACTACGGGTTGCAGGCCTTTACTCATTACTTTAGTAAGAATGAGCGCTACCGGTTAATGGCCAACTACAGCCAGACCAGTCATGAGCAAATTGAATTGGGCGGCATAAGCCCCGAACCCGGTGATACCCGCGACAGTCTTTTTGAATACAAGTCTGAGGCGGTGCGGCTGAACAAGGCAGCATCAAATGAAAAGCGCTACAACTTCCATGCTACCCAATGGTACAAATTGCTGGGGTCCGGTTTGCAGCTCTACTATACCCTGGATGTGAACACCCAGCATAATGAATTCTCAGATGAAGCCTTGCCCTACAGTTCCTCTGAAGATTCTAAACCTCAGCTAATATTCTACCCCAGAGCTCTCCTTGACACAGCCCAAACCAAAGATGAATCGTACTTCCGGCAGATAGAAAACACGTTTGGGGTGATGGGCAGCGGAAAGCTATTTGTCTACCGGGCTTATGCCAAACGCCGCGACGGAGACTATAAGCTAGACGCAAGAGGCGCCCGTCAGGTAACCGAAGGTGGAATTCCCAACCGGGTGTATTACCAGAAACAGGAAAACCGCACCATCGCGGATAATTTTATTGGCGGCGAGGCCCAATTCAGGCTGAAGAACGATATCTACGTGACCACTGATGCCGAGTTCCAGTTAGGAGGCGGTGATTACCGGTTGAATGCTCAGGCCCGCCTGAAGTACCTGACCGTGCGCCAAACCAGAACCTCGTATTCGCCCACCTTACTGCAACGAGTGTATATCAGTAACCATTTTGAGTGGTTCAACTCTTTTGAGAACACCCAGGCCACCCAAACCGCTGCCACCCTGGAAGCCGGCATTAAAAACCACTACCTGGTAGCCCAACTCCAATATACCAATCTGCAAAACTACGTTTACTATCAGGATTCTGTCGGCAATAGGTTCGCGGAGCCCGTTCAAACCTCAGACGGCCTTAATCTGATTCAGGGCAGTGTACGCTATAAATTCAACGTGAAGGCGTTTGTGTTGGACAACACGGTCTATTACAATAAAGTAAGTGGCCCAGACGTGATCCGGATGCCAGAATGGTACGTGAACTCGAAGGCGTACTTGCAAGGCCCCATGTTCAAGAATGCCATTAACGTACAGGCTGGAGTAGAAATGAACTGGCACTCCACGTATCTAGCCGATGGCTATATGCCGGTGACCCAGCAGTTCCATTTGCAGAATGCCTTCCAGGTGGACCGGTACCCCACATTAGACGTGTTCCTGAACACCGACATCAAAACCATCAACATCTTCCTGAAGGCCAGCAACCTGAACACCGTGATCAGTGGTTGGGAGCAGGGCTATTTCACTACGCCTTATTACCCGGCCAACCCGTTCAGTTTCATCTTCGGGTTGCGCTGGAACTTCTATGATTAATTTTTCATAAGTTTCGTACCCCAGCATCTTTCCATCCCAACTTTCCTTACGTGGCAAAATCAATTCTTAAACTGCAGCTGCCCACAGACCCGCGGTGGGTGAACATTGTAGAAATGAACATTGAGGATATTCTGGTGGACCATGCTTACTGTGAACAGAAAGCCGCGACTTCTGGCATTTCCCTTATTGTGAAGTACCCCGATAAAACCAAGCTGGTAGAGGAAATGACGGCCCTGGTAGCCGAGGAGTGGGGGCACTTTGAGCGGGTCATGGACGAGCTCAAGAAGCGAGGCTTCGGCCTGGGTCGTAACCGGCCCGATGAGTACGTGGTTAAGCTCAGCCAGCACATCAGAAAAGGCAATCTGCGGGAGCGCCAATTGATGGACCACCTGCTGGTGAACGCCCTTATAGAGGCCCGCAGCTGCGAGCGCTTCAAGCTACTCTGGCAAAACCTGCAAGACGAGGGACTAAAGAAGTTCTACTATGAACTGATGGTGTCTGAGGCTGCCCATTATGTGAGCTTTGTGAAGCTGGCCAAGGAATATATGCCCAAAGAAGTGGTAGATGCCCGCCTCAAAGAACTGCTGGAGATTGAAGCTGATATTATTGCTAACCTGGAACACCGACCAGACAGGGTTCATTAATAAAGTTGTTGGTCGTTAATGGCTGATTGCTTCTATCATAAGGAGGAATAGTAAAAAGGTCTGGGTCTGTTTTGAAGGCGTTTTCTAAAAAACACCTTCAAAACAGACCCAGACCTTTTATGTAGCGTTGTCGAGGATATTTCTAACAATCAACAATTACCAACCAACAGTCCATTAAGTCTTTTGCTTCTTCTTCTTAGCCGCCGGGAAAAGAATATTATTCAGAATTAACCGGTACCCGGGAGAGTTAGGGTACAGCGATAAGTCCGTAGGCTCTTCCTCCACAAAGTGCTGGTAGTCCTCAGGGTCATGGCCGCCATAGAAGGTCCAGGTGCCTTTCCCGAAGGTGCCATGAATGTAGCGGGCCTCGTCAATAGCTTTGTTCTCGCCCATAATCACCACGTCAGACTTGATCAGCCGCTTCTTAAACCCGGTGGTCAAACCCATAAACCCTTTGATAGTTTTCTCGTGGTTCTGAGTGAGCATGGTGGGGATAGGGTCCCATTTAGCGGAATAGGTGAAGAGCTGGAAATAGTCATTGTTCTCCCTCAGGCCCCGCTCCATCTGGCTGTTGTCAATGTTGGAAAACTCCGGGTGATACGGGTCTCTAATTAAGGTGAAATCCTTGAAAGCAAAGGTGTTGTCAAAGTTGAGTTTAGATTGTGCTTGAGGGTCTGAAGGATCGCCGTCAAACATGCTTTCGGTGATGTCCAGGCCAATAGCGGCTAGGGCAATGTCATACGTATCAGTAGCAGAGCACATGGCAAACATGAATCCGCCGCCGGCGCAGAAATCCCGTATGCGTTGCACCACTGCACTCTTCAGCTGGGGCACTTTAGAAAACCCGAACCGCTTAGCAATGGCCTCTGACTCGCGTTTCTGCTCTATGTACCAGGGCGCGTTCCGGAAGGCGCTGTAGAACTTGCCTTGTTGGCCGGTAAAATCCTCATGGTGCAGGTGCAGCCAATCATACTTGGGCAGCTTGTCCTCCAGAATATCATCGTCATAGATCAGGTCATAGGGAATCTCGGCATAGGTTAAAACCAGGGTCACGGCATCGTCCCAGGGCTGTTTGGATTTGGGGGAGTACACCGCAATCTTGGGGGCCTTTTCCAGTTTCATCACGTCCATGTTAGACTCGGGCGCCGAGATTTGGGTCAGGATCTGGTTATACTGGGCATCTGAGATGGTCTGGAAACTGATGCCGCGTACCACCAGTTCTTTCTCCAGTTCCTGGGCTTGTTTAAAGGCGAAGGCGCCGCCCTGGTAATTGAGCAACCAGTCCACTTCCACCTGGCGCTGGAGGGCCCAATAAGCAATACCATACGCCTTGAGGTGGTTTTTCTGGCTTTGGTCCATGGGCAGCAGCAGATAAGACGCCCAGCCCGGGGTAGCCCCCAGCAGGCCCAACAGCACTAAAAATATCAGGCACAAAGTCTTCATCTATAAGTGGTTTTAAACAAAATTAGGAAAAACGGGCAGTAATCAGGAAAACAAGTACTTTTATAAGAGCTTGTTTATCTTTTGGTTTTGCAGGCAAAAAGACAAGAGTGAGGTTCTGCGGAAGCGGTTTTTGAACAGAATAGCAGCGCTATGGTGCTCAAAACCATGAACGCTGGTTCTTGCCATGGCCTTTTGGAGCGCAAAAGACAAATTTAAACATGCTCTCATCAGTAAGAAATCCTTTGTATTTACGACAGATAAAGTGTTCCGGTCCGGTCCAGGATTCTGATAAACCATGAATTACTTAGAAAACATAAAAGAAGGTTTCCGCTCCATCAAGAGCAATCTATTGAGAACCGTTCTTACGGCCTTAATTATCTCCATTGGTATCATGTCATTGGTAGGTATTCTAACGGCTATTGAGGGAATCAAGTATTCAGTGTCCAATACCTTCTCCACACTTGGTGCCAATTCTTTTGATATTGAAAAAAAATGGGACGGTCGGGGCAGCCGGGGCGGTCGCCAGAACAAAATGTACCCCAATATCACGGAGTTTCAGGCCAAGCAGTACAAAGAATTGATGCAGGACAAGGCCCGCGTGAGCCTGTCGGCTCAGGTGGGCAACGGGGTAGCTGTGAAAGCTGGGAGCATCAAAACCAACCCCACCAACAGCGTGATTGGCGGAGATGAAAATTTCCTGGTCAATGAAAACTATGACCTGGACCTGGGCCGGCCTTTTTCTAGCCTGGAATACGAGACCGGGGCACCCGTAGCTATTATTGGTGATGAGATCGCCGAGAAACTATTTCCCAAGCAAAGCCCCGAAGGCAAAAGCATTATTATGCTGGGCCGTCGGTTCAAGGTGATCGGCAAGATCAAGAGCCAGGGCGGCGGGATGGGCGGCGGCGGAAGCAACCGTCTGATCATTATCCCGCTGGAGGCCGCCACCCAGATCCCTACCACGTCACCGCTAACCTTCAACATTAAATCTGCTATTCTAGGCGAAACCAGCCTGGCCTACGCCATGGAAGAGGCCACCGGCATTATGCGCAAGGTGCGCCAGGACCGCCTGGGGCAAGAGGCCTCCTTTGAGATCACCAGAAGCGATTCTGTGGAGCAAACCCTGAACAAGATTACCGGCTACCTGAAAACCGGGGGCTTTCTGGTGGGTTTCATCACGCTGCTGGGCGCGTCTATTGGTCTCATGAACATTATGATGGTGAGCGTAACGGAGCGTACCCGCGAGATTGGGATAAGAAAAGCCCTGGGGGCCACCATTAAACAGATCAGACAACAGTTCCTGATTGAGGCCATTGTGATTTGTGTGCTGGGGGGTATTGTAGGCATTCTGCTGGGCGTACTCATGGGCAACGGCATAGCAATCTTAATTGGGCAGGGCGAGTTCTTCGTACCCTGGCTCTGGATGGCGGTGGGCATGGCCATCTGTATTACGGTAGGCTTGTTCTCAGGCTACTACCCAGCCTACAAAGCCTCTAAACTAGACCCCATAGAATCTTTGCGGTACGAGTAGCATTTAGTGCTCTTTCTGTTTTGAGCCTGTTTTCCTGATAACAGGCTCAAAACGCATTTAGGGGCACTTGTGAAAATGCAGGTGAACGGCTACATTTGGCCCGGGTGATGGGGTACCACCAATTCAACCGCCTCTTTGCAAAGGCTGATGACTCCTACATGGGTGCCGGAGGTTCCTGCGCCCAGGTTGATTATGGAATCAAATCAGGGGTATGCCTAGTTTCAATTCTTTCTTTCGCGGGTCTTTTCTTCGGGCCAAAACCTATCCGCACCTCCTCCTGAACTTTACTTTTTTAGTCCGCTGGGTCTTTTTAGCCTCTTTGGTAGGGGTATTGGCGGGTAGCGCGTCTGCCTTGTTTCTGGTGTTATTGGACCTGGCCACCAACTACCGGGAGCAAAACCTGTGGGTAATTGCCTTATTGCCCGTGGGCGGGTTGATCATTGGCTGGGCCTACCACCAGTGGGGCCGGGAAGTGGAAGGGGGCAATAACCTGCTGCTGGAAGCGATCCATACCCCGGCTAAAAAAAGAATCCCTTTCCGGATGGTGCCTTTGGTATTGCTAGCTACCGTGCTCACGCACTTAGTGGGCGGCTCTGCCGGGCGCGAGGGAACCGCCGTACAGATGGGCGGCTCCCTGGCAGACCAGTTAACGCCTCTCTTCCGGTTTAAGCCCCGCGACCGGAAACTTCTCCTTATCTGCGGGGTGAGTGCCGGCTTTGCCTCGGCGTTTGGTACGCCACTGGCCGGGGCAGTTTTTGGCCTGGAGGTGTTTCTATTGGGGCAGTTACGCTACAATGCCCTTTTGCCCAGTTTCCTGGCGGCCGTGGTGGCAGATGCCGTGACCACCGCCTGGGGTGTGGGCCACACCGCCTACCCGTTGGTGGAAGTCCCAGCGCTATCCATATCTACTTTTGGGGCCGCCCAGGCCGCTGGAATCGCTTTTGCTTTGACCGCCCGGCTTTTCTCCCACGCTACCCACCTGGCAGGTTCTTTTTTCAAAAAATACATTGGTTACCCGCCCTTGCGGCCGGTAGTAGGCGGGGCTGTGCTGGCGGTGATCATTTACCTTTTGGGCACCACCAAATACATAGGCTTGGGCATACCTACTATTGTGGAGTCGTTCCAGGCCCCGTTGCCCAGGTATGATTTCCTGCTCAAGTTAGCCCTTACGGCTCTGACCTTAGGCTGCGGTTTTAAAGGGGGAGAGGTAACGCCCTTGTTTTTCATTGGGGCCACGCTGGGCAATGCCTTGTTTCCGTGGGTACCCTTGCCCTTAGAGGTTTTGGCGGCCATGGGGTTTGTGGCGGTCTTCTCGGGGGCTGCGAACACGCCTTTGGCCTGCACCTTAATGGCCATGGAACTGTTTGGCGCCGAAGTGGGGATCTATGCCGGCCTGGCTTGCGTGGTGGCGTACCTGTTTTCCGGGCATACCGGCATTTATGGCGGGCAGGTGGTAGGCAGAAGCAAACACCCATTTCATGCGCGTGAAACGGGTGTGTCATTGGCAGATATCAGGAAAAAGCTGTGGTGAAAGGTCTATAACAGAAGAAGCCCGGCTAGTTGCCGGGCTTCTTCTGTTATAAGATAAATAGGGAAAGCCTATTTCTTCTTAGTGGCTTTGTATTCCTCGTTCAAACCGCTCAAGGCTTCTGTGGTAATATCCAAAGAGGAATCTCCGTAAAGGATGGCACTGTTGCCGCGGCTGTAAGTCAAGACCATTTTATAGCCTTTCTCCTTGCTGAGTTTCTTCAGGTAGTCAGCTACTTTGTCATAGATCTTCTTCATCTCATCATTCTCGTCTTTGGCCAGCTGAGAACCTGAGGCTTGCTGTTGGGCAGCAATCTGCTGCTCTTTCTGAGCCAGGCGTTGCTCCGTAGAAGCACGTTGCTCCTGGGTCATGCCGGCGCCGGTTTGTCTGTATTGTTCCACTTCCTTCTGAAAGCTGCTGGCTTTTGTACGAAGATCGGTTTCCATTCTTTTGCCTTTGGCTTCCAATCTGGCGCGCACGTCTTTGAAATACTGGTAGTTGCTCAAAAGCGTGTCTGAGTTGATGTACACAATTTCAGGCGCGGCCACAACTACGGGTGCCTCGTCTGCCTCTGAGGCGGTGCTGTCAGTGGCGGTAGTGGCGGTAGTAGCCGTTTTAGTAGTGGAAGAGGCCTGGTCGTTTTTACAGGCGGCAAAAGAAGCGGACACCAAGGCCAGCAAAAGGAGATTTTTAGATAGGTTCACAGTCAATCGTTAAATAAAAAATGAAGAATCTGAGGCAGGGAAGTTGGTCTTCTCTGCCTCAGATGTACCAATAGGGCTTCAATTTAAGAAAATAATTTGGAAGCCATGGATTTGGAAAGTTTCAGGGGGGAATTAATTCCCGCCGGCGCGGTTCAGTTCGTCCAGGCTGTTGCTTCGTTTCTTCACTTCAAATTTCTCGCCTTTGTTAAAGCGGTACCGCAGGTTCACCCGCACGCCGCGGCCATAATTGTACATGTCAATCACGTTCTGGTTGCCGTTCACCGCTGAGGTTCCCTGCATCTTGTTAGACCGGAAGATGTCAGTCACGGCCAGGTTAGCCTCCAGTTTGTCACTCAGGAAGGAGCGTTTCACGGCCACATCTACCCAACCGGCTGCCTTGGTGGTATAGACGTTGAAGACCCCTTTGCTCCGGTAGGTGCCGTTTACTTCCAGTTTAAAGTTTTTGGGCAGCAGGATGTTGTTATTGATTTGGGCAGACAACATGGTCTGGGCGTTCTGGATTTTGCTTCCGTCTAACACCAGAGTGGTATAGCTTTGGCGGGCCACCGTTACGTTGTTGTTCATGTTCCATTTAGAGGTAATGGTGACCGGTACCACGGCGGTGGCGTTGATCACTTCGCTCTCCACGTTGCTTTGCTTGAAAATCATCTTGTTTTCCTCCGGATAGAAGCTGGGCACTTCAGAGATATCATCTTTGGTGTAAGCGTAGCCCAAGATCAGATTGTAGTTCTTCTTGAAGGTCTGGGTTACCTGGAAGGATTGGGTGTATTCCGGTTTCAGGTACGGGTTCCCTTCAGCGTAGGTGTTGGCGTCAATGTAGAACCGGAACGGGTTGAGGTTGCTGTAGCGGGGCCGGTAAATGCGGCGGCTGTAGTTGTAGCCCACGGTGTAATTATCAGAGACCTTTTGCTGCACAAACACGCTGGGGAAGAAGTCTAAATAGGAGCGGGGCGTCACTTTCTGGTTTGGGATTGAGTTTCCTTTGGAGTCTGTGTACTCTGCTCTAAGACCGGCCTGCAAGGTGAATTTAGGGCTTAGGCTGGCGCTGAAATTGGAATAGGCGGCATAAATATTTTCATCATAGATGAAGTGGTCAGCGGCGCGTTTGGTGTCCCGTACTTTACGGCCGTTTTCAAAGATGTAAAAGTCAATCTGGTTGTCAGACTCCACGTAGCTGGCTTTGGCCCCCAGTTCCAGCTTTCCTTTGATAGAGGGAAAGGGCCGGCTGTAATCTACCTTCGCGGCGTAGATCTGGTAAGAGGTTGGGTTTTCATTCTCAAAGTATTCCTGCTCAGCGGCTTTGCCGGATAAAAAGGTCTTGTCATTCAGGAAGTCACTGAAGTTGTCTTCCGTGATTCTGGCTACATCCACGTCTCCGGACAGGGTGCTGCCCAGGGTGTCCAGTTTTCCAACATAATGCGCGTTGAGCGTCACGTTGCTGAATTTTCCTTTGTTATGGGTGCCGGTCTGGTTAAAAATAGCGCCGGTTTCTCTAGGGTCAAATAAGGTAGAAGTAGTGTTGACGCCGGAGTTGCTGCGGGATTGGTTCAGGCTGACGGTGGCGCCCACGCTGTGGTTTTTATTCAGGTCATAATCTGTCCCGAAGCGGGCGGAAGGAGAGAAGGATTCGCCTTCTTCTTTCCCGGACTGGGTCAAGGTAGCGTTCTGGCCCTCGCGGGTGAAGGTGCGGTCCATGCTGAAGGTTCTTTTTCTGGGCCGCTGGGCCAGGTCAATGGTCCCGAAGGAGTTCCATTTGCCTTGTTTCAGGTTAAGGTTCACGCCGCCGTTAGCCCCGCTTTTAGAGTTGTAGGAATAGCCGCCGTACACGCTGCCGTTCAGGCCGGTCAAGGTGTTTTTCTTCAGGTTGATGTTGATGATGCCGGCGGTTCCTTCGGCGTCGAACTTAGCCGATGGGTTGGCGATAATCTCCAGGTTCTTGAGGTTATCGGCGGGCATGCCTTGGAGCATGGTCTGCAGTTGTTTGCCGTCCAGGTAGGTGAGTTTTCCGTCTACCATCACTTTCACGCCCTGCTTGCCGTTCAGCTGGATATTGCCATCCTGGTCTACCCATACGCCCGGCGATTTGGCCAGCACGTCATAGGCGGTGTTTCCGGCGGCCATGGCCGTGCCCTCCACGCTCACCACCATCTTATCTGCTTGCACATCTACGCTGGGGCGAAGGTTATGCACGGTCACTTCCTTTAACACCTTGGCATCCTGTTTCAGAGCTACTTTTCCGAAATCACGCGAAAACGGGGAAGCGGTTACCTCAAAGGCGGGCAGGTCCTGGTTGGCGTAGCTCATAGCGGAAACCCGGAGGAAGTATTTACCGGAGGCAGGGGCTTTCAAAGAGAACTTGCCTTCCAGGTCAATGGCTGTGCCGGTGAGCAGGGTGGCGTCTGAGGCTTTCATTAGCGCAACGGTGCCGTAGCTCATAGGCTGACCTTTTTCATCTACCACCAATCCGGTCAGGGAACCGGGAGTTTGGGCTAAGGCGGCCTGGGTCAGGAAAGCCAGGGCGGCCAGCAATAACAGGAAGTTGTACAGATTTTTCATTGTAGTAAGTTGTGTGGTTGTGTAATGGTTATAGTACTATGTAATGCAAGGTACACCCTCAAAAAAAAAAGCCTCAGCTTCTAAAAGGTGGAAGGACCAGTTGTTAAAAACGCCTTTCCTGGGCCTACAGCCTTCTTTTTGGTAGTCAGGGCCACATAGGCAAACACCACTATCATAAAGGAGCCCACCAGGCATAAAACTTGGATAATTAGTTGAAGGAGGGTTGTGTTTTCCATAGCGGTAATGGTTTGGAGAGTGATTAACCTCTTATGATGGAACAAATATATTATAAGGTACTATGCAAAGCAAGGTACTGTTTCATTTTAACTAAAATATTTTTTCACGGCGGGTAGGAGGTGGGCTGGCAAGGCATTTTTGGTTTGTTTTAAGGTTCTGCGCTGGATTAGATAAAAATCTTCTGTTTCCTGTTTTAGGCCTGTTTTCAGAAAAACTGGCCCAAAACAGGAAACAGAAGATTAGTTGCCGCCGGCCCGGTTCATTTCTTCCAGGCTGGTGTTGCGGCGTTTCATTTCAAAGTTCTCACCCTTGTTGAACCGGTACCTGAAATTGATCTTCACGCTCTGGGCCCCAAAGTACTGGTCAAAGGCATTGATGTTTTCCCCCAGGTTTGCTGAACCCACCACCTTTCTGGTCCTGAAGATATCGGTCACCGACAGGGAGGTTTCCAATTGGTCTTTCAGGAAGGAGCGCTTCAGCCCGGCGTCCAGCCACCAGTTCTGCTCTATTATATATAGGCCGTAGGCCTTCGGGCTCTGGAAACCCGCGTTCAGCTCCAGCTTGATTTTCTTAGGGAGCTGGATGTTGTGGTTGGAGTTAAGGCTATAATAGAACTGCGTGTTTTCCTGTCTAACCTCATTCAATAGGATGGAAAATTTCTGATAGCCGGCATTGACCGTGTTGTTGATGTCCCATTTGTTGGAAACTTTCACCGGGGCCACCAGGGTGCTGAAGTAGCTGTAAAAGTCATCCACGTTCCTGGGCCCGAAGACGGTGGTGTTGTCCTCGTTTTTCTGCACGGGTATCTCGCCAATAAAATCGGTGGTTTTGGAATACCCCAGCGTCAAGATGTAGGCGCTTTTCCAGGTTTGGGTGACCTGGAAGGAGTTGGCGTACATAGGCCGCAGGTAAGGGTTCCCCTGGGCCCAGGTCAGAGGATCAAGGTAGAAGATAAACGGGTTAAGCGAACCGTAATTAGGGCGGTTGACCCGGCGGCTGTAGTTATAGGTAAGCTGGTAGTTGTCGCTCACCTTCTGCTGCACAAACAGGCTGGGGAAGAAGTCCAGGTAATCTCGGGGCGTGGTTTTGTCTAAGGTCACCGAGTAGCCTTTGGAGTGGGTCTGCTCGGCCCGAAGCCCTGCCTGCACGCTCCATTTGGTGCCCAGGTTCAGGCTGTAGTTAAGGTACCCGGCGTAAATATTCTCTTTGTAGATAAAGTGGTTGCTGCGGGCGGGGTCATTGATCTGGCGGTTCCCTTCCAGGGAGAAGAATTGCAGCTCATTGTCAGATTTGACATAACTAGCCTTGAGGCCAGCTTCCAGTTTGCTCTTGTTCAGGAACTTCCTGGTGAAATCGGCCTTGGCTGCATAAATGAAGTATTGGGTGGGGTTTTTGCTGCCCAGGAATTCATCTTTGGTAGGCTGGCCGTTGTTGGGGTAAGCATAAGTGTTGGTGAACCTGGCCTGGTCATCATCCTTGATGCGTACATAATCCAGGTCTGTGGAGAAGGTACTGCCCAGGGTATCTAGCTTATAGATATAATGCCCGTTAAGCGTAGCATTGAGGTATTTGCCGTCTATGGTGTTCCGGGCCGTTATGTTTTCATCTTCCGCAGAAACAGGCTTGAACAGACGCGTGTGGGTGGTGTACAGGTTATCCCAGTCTTGCGCGTTAATTTTAGCCGAAGCCCCCAGGCTATGCTTGTCATTGAGGTCATAGTCAGTGGCTAGCCGGAGAGAAGGGGTGGTCCGGATGCCGGTCTCGCGGCCCGATTGGGCAAAGCGGGTGCTGCCTTCCTGTGTATTGAAAAGCCGGTCCATGGTGTTGGTGCGTAAATTAATCCAGCGGCCCATGTCCAGGTTGGCAGAGGAGTTCCACTGGCCGGTTTTGTAATTGAGGTTGGCGCCCGCAGAGTACCCATGCTCCCCGTTATACTGGTACCCCGAATACACGTTGCCGTTCATGCCCGCCTGGGTGTTCTTCTTGAGGTTGATGTTGATGATGCCGGCGTTGCCTTCGGCGTCATACTTGGCGGAGGGGTTGTTGATGATCTCCAGGTCTTTCAGGTTTTCGGCGGGCATGCTCTGCAGCATGGTTTGCAGTTGCTTGCCTGAGAGGTAAGAAAGCTTGCCGTCTATCATCACTTTCACGCCGGCCTTGCCGTTGAGTTGGATATTACCGTCCTGGTCTACCCATACCCCCGGCGATTTGGCCAGCACTTCGAGCGCCGTACTGCCGGCCGCCATGGCCGTGCCTTCCACGCTCACCACCATTTTATCTGGGTGGTTCACAATGGTGGGGCGCATAGCTTCAACGGTTACTTCCTGTAACTGGGTGGCGTCTGTTTTTAAGGTTACGGTGCCAAAGTCTTTGGAAAACCCGGCCCCTGAAACGGTGAAAGGGGAAGTAGTGACCTCCGCATAGCCCATGGCGCTGATTTTTAGGCGGTAAGTACCCTGGGCCGGAGTTGGCATTTTAAAGGTGCCGTTCACTTCTACGCCCGCGCCGTTGGCAATGGAACCGTCTGTTTCATTTACCAGAGTGACCGTGCCATAGCTAAGAGATTCTCCTTTTTCATCTTTGATAATACCGGTGAGGGCGCTGGTTGACTGGGCTTGGGAAAGAAGCGTAGTGAGGCAGAGGAGCGTACTTAAAAGAAAGCGAAGAAGTTTTTTCATAGAAATGGGTAAGCTGTAAGGGTGATAAGGAATAGACTCAGGTACTCTGAACTTCGCGACGTTCTTACCCCATAGATGACGGCCGGAATAAGATGGTTGCTTGGGGATTTGTTAAATTTTTTAGTTTTTATTGGCTTTCCACTTTATGATGCTCAAACTGGGATTTGGCAGAGAAGAAGTCAATTTGTTTGCCAAAGAGGATGCTGAATTGTAAATTGCTGAAAGACAGTGCTTAACCAGTCAGGCAACCAAAGTATGGTGTTCACGTCCGGACAGCGATTGTCCGATTAAGAACAATTTGAAATCAAGGGGTCATTGCAGGGAAGAAAATGCGTTGCAAAGCAATTCAGGAAGTTACCTTAGACTAGACTTCTGCTTTAAGAGTAGCAGGTACGTTTTGGGCCTGTTTTTCAGAAAACAGGCCCAAAACAGAAAAGGGAGAAATTTTGGCGGTTGGTTTATGGTAAAACTTTCTTCCCGCAGAGGCCCATTTTTCAGGTTTTTCCAGGGGAAATTTTGGTGACAGGTAACAAAGCTTCCATCTTTGTCCGTAGGCAGGGATTGCGCAATTAGAACCCTGCCTTCTTTATGGCCATAGACCAACCGCTTTCCCATACGCCTAAAAGCACTCGCCAAAGCCTGACAGGTTTCCTTAAGAAATTAGGCCTGGACGGGTTCTTACTGGCCTTACTGACCATCATCCTGCTGGCCTATCTGTACCCGGCGTTTGGGAAGGAAGATGGGCCTTTGCTGTTAGTGGATATGGCCAGCTACGGGGTGGGGCTTATTTTCTTTTTCTATGGCCTACGCCTGAGCCCAGAGAAACTGAGGGTGGGGTTGAGCAGTTGGCGGCTTCACCTGGTGGTGCAGCTAAGCACCTTTCTCTTGTTCCCGCTTTTGGTGTGGGCCGCGAAAAAGGTTTTAGGAACCCCTGACCAGGAACTGCTTTGGCTGGGGGCTTTGTACCTGGCGGCCTTGCCGTCCACGGTCTCTTCCTCGGTGGTCATGGTCTCTATTGCGGGGGGCAATATTCCGGCGGCTATCTTCAACGCCAGTATCTCCAGCCTAGTAGGTGTTTTCATGACACCCCTCTGGATGACTGTTTTCATGGAAACCACCGCCGCGCATGAGATGGATTTGGGCACGGTAATAGGCAAACTGATGGTGCAGGTGCTGTTGCCGGTAACCTTGGGTATTCTACTGCACAAGCGGTTTGGCGCCTTCGCTGAAAAGCACAAAGCTCGGCTGCGGTTGCTGGACCAGGCCATTATCCTACTTATTGTCTACACCTCTTTCTGTGAGTCATTTGCCCGGGAAATGTTCAGAGGGTATAGCTGGGCAAGTTTGTTGGTCTTAGGGGTTTCCATGGTAGCCCTGTTTTTCTTTGTGCTGGGCCTGATCTTTCTACTGAGCACCTTCCTTAACTTTAACCGCGAAGACCGCATCACGGCCGTTTTCTGCGGCTCCAAAAAGTCCCTGGTCCATGGCACCGTCATGTCTAAAGTGCTTTTTCCGGACGCCAACCTCGTGGGAATTGTGCTGTTGCCCCTGATGCTGTACCATGCCCTGCAATTAATCTCCGCGAGCATTCTGGCCCAGAAAATGGCCCGTAACCAAGCGGCACTTTTGGCTGTGGAACCCCAGGAAGAGTAGAGGGCATATATTACGCAAGAAGTAGGCCGGCTTTTCTATAGGCCAGCACCTAAAGAGAAAAGCCCAACCAAAACGAAGACGTTACGGTAGGGCTTTTCTTGTAGAGTAATCTGCAAAATTTAGTTAGGCTTAATGCGCTAACAGTTCGTGGTAGGTTTCTTCGGCCTCCATTAAGCCGGCCGGAGTGATATTGGTCAGGCGGACGTGCTTCTGCTCGTTCACCAGTACCGGGTCATATTTGGCGACCACGCGCACATAGTTTTCGGTGAAGCCTTCCATATAACCATCGGTGATATCGGCTTCAAACAAGACTTTTCCTTCATAACCGATCTGGCTTTCATAGAAGGCGCGCTTTTTCTTTTCAGAGAGAATGCGAAGCATGTCAGCACGCTGGTTTCTTGTTTTCTGAGGAACCACACCTGGCAGTTCAGTAGCAGAAGTATTCGCCCGTTCAGAGTACGGGAACACGTGCAGGTAGCTTACATTCAGGTTATTCAGGAAATTATAGGTCTCCAGGAAATCTTCTTCGGTCTCACCCGGGAACCCTACAATTACGTCCACACCAATGCAGGCATGCGGCATAGCCGTTTTAATCCAGTCCACGCGCTGCGCATAGAGTTCGCGCAGGTAACGGCGGCGCATAAGCTTCAGGATCTTGTTGCTACCTGACTGCAATGGCACGTGAAAGTGTGGCATAAATCGCTGGGAGCTAGCCACAAATTGGATGATTTCCTCACTTAACAGATTAGGCTCAATAGAGGAAATCCTGAACCGGCTTACATTCTCCACCTTGTCTAGTTCCTGTACCAGCTGGAAGAAATTCTCCTTGCGTTCGCCGTCCTGTAAACCAAAATCACCGGTGTTCACGCCGGTGAGCACAATCTCCTTTACGCCGGAGTTTCCAATGTTGATGGCCTCGGCCATTACTTTCTCAATGGTGTTGCTTCGGCTCTTGCCGCGGGCCTGCGGAATGGTGCAGAAGGTGCAAGAGTAATCACAGCCGTCCTGAACCTTCAAAAACGTACGGGTACGGTCCCCGAAGGAGTAGGCATTCACAAACGTGTTAGCCTCAGACACCGGGCTGGCATGAACCTGAGGTGCATCTTTCTTATCAAAAGTGGACAGAATATCAACTAATTGGAATTTTTCAGCAGCGCCTAAAACGGCGTCTACACCGGGTATTTCAGAAATTGCTTTCGGTTTTAGCTGGGCATAGCAACCCACCACGGTAATAAAGGCATTTGGTGAATGCTTCAGCGCTTCCTTTACCACCTTGCGGCATTTCTTATCTGCGTTGTCGGTGACAGAGCAGGTATTGATGACGTAGATATCGGGAGTGTCTGTGAACTCTACTTTCTCAAAACCACGCTCCGTGAAGATTCTACCCAGGGTAGACGTCTCAGAGAAATTGAGTTTACAGCCTAATGTATAAAATGCTACCTTTTTCATAATCAAGGCACAAAGGTACGGAGAAACGGGAAATAGTTGGTAGTTAGCAGTTGTTAGTTGTTAGGAGATAGGTGCGTTTTGGGGCTGTTTTCAGGAAAACATGCTAAAACACCAACAAGGTTAAGTCTTGTTTTACGTTCGTTTTCGAATACCATCTTTCCTAAAGAAAAGGCCTACCATAAGAGCCGACATTGTCTTTAGTCTGCTCATGACGTTTTAGAGCCATTTTTATCAAAACAACTAAAAACTGACAACTACTTCTTCAGGAAATCCCCGAAGCTGGTTTGCATGTAGGCTTTCCCTTGGTCTATTTGTTTTTGGGTGACGGCAGTATCTCTGTGAATAGGCCGTTTGGCCACATTGTCAAAAGTCACCGTACCCTGGGCTGTCACCATACCAAATCCATCATTGAAGACATAGAAAGCGAAGGGCGTAGCCTTGGTGTCCAATAGGTTTTTGCTCCAGGCAAACTGATAGGAGGGCAGGCCCATTTGTTGCAATAGCGTGGGCACTAAATCGGTTTGGGACCCAATAGTGGTAATAATGGTGTCCTGAACCGCCAGCGCCCCGCCGGCCAGCAGCAACGGAATCCGGAATTTGCTGGGGGCATCATTTTGGTCGCGGGTCGGGAAGGGGTGGCCGTGGTCTGCCACCAATACCACCAGCGTATTTTTCCACCAGGGCTGCTTCTCGGCGACCGCTATGAATTTCCCCAGGGCCCAGTCTGTGTAATAAAAGGAGTTCTGGAATTGCGTCACCTCATCTGTTCCCGGGAACTTGGCCGGGATGGGAACATCATAGGGCTCATGGCTGCTGAGGGTGAAAATGGTGGTGAAGAATGGTTGCTTGGGGTTCTGATGGTCGGCTAGAACTTTGTCAAATAAAATATGGTCATGCACGCCCCATTTGGAGTTGTAGTTCTTGCTAGGGAAGTCCTTTTTCTCCAGCAATCGGTCATATTGGCCATTGATCAAATACGACTTAATGTTGGCAAAGGCCAGTTCTCCGCCATAGTAGTAACTGGTCTGGTAGCCTTCTTTTTTCAGTTCAGCCGCCAACTGGGGCAGGCGCTCCGTTTTCTTGGGGGTTTTAATAATGGATGTAGTGGTCTGCACGGGGTAACCGCTCAGCAAGGCCACCATTCCTTTCTCGCTTCGGTCACCGGCCGCATAGATGTTCTGGAAAAGCACTCCCTTCTTTGCCAGGGCATCAAAATTGGGGGTTACGCCTGGGGTTCCGCCCAAACTTCCAACCAATTTGGCAGTGTAGCTTTCCAGAATAATGAACAGGATATTGGGTCTTTTCACTCTTAATAGAGAGGGCACTGAATCGCTTTTGGGTTTATACAATTCCTGCACCAGCGCCTGGGCCTGCGCATCTTCCAGATACAGGTAAGGGTTTTTGGTATTATGGTTCTTCTTGAGGACTGAGTGCATCACGTTCCAGGGAATGTTTACTCCAGCGTGGTTGGCGAAGATCTTATGCGAAAAGTACACGTCACTCTGGTTCAAGGGTATCTGCTGCCAGCCACCCCTGATAGGTAAAACCAGCAACGCTAACAAAAACAGACTCAAAAGAAGCTCGGCGGCCAGGTGCTTGCGTTTAATCTTTTCGGCTGGTTTCCATTTGCTTTTGATGAGCTTAAACCCAAAAACGCCAGTCGCCAGCAAAGCAAAAAACAGCAATGCCAACAGCCACACCGGTGCAGAAGCCGTGGAAGCCAGCATCTCAGCGGGAGTGTTCAGGTACTGCAGCGGAGTAGAGTCCAACCTAAAGCCCCAGGCAGAATACAGTTCCAGGTCCCCGGTAACCAGTAATACTATTAGTACCAATAAGACATAGGTATATCCGGTTATGATTTTTAAAAAGAGGGGCTTCCGGAAGGCGGTTTCATTCAGGAACAGCAGAAAGGGAATAATGCTGAGGTAGGCGGCAAAGGAAAAATCCATGCGCAGGCCATACCAGAACACCCTTATCAGCTCATCAAAAGTTAACGTGGCTGCCTTATCTCCCTGGTAGGCCAAGAAAAAAGCCCGGCATAGAATAAAAAACAGCGTCCAGAAAAGGAAATAGCTGAAGGATCTTAACAAAAGTCGTTTCACCTGGCAAATATACCGCAATTGGATGTTCTGCAAAAACCAGGTTCTAACACTAAGTAACCTGTAATTGGAAGGGGTGTTTAAGAAAAACAACTGTTAGGTTTGAATTAGGCCTTCAAGGATAAGGGTGGTTTTTGATAATTTGATAGGTGTTTTTAGAAAAAGGGTTAAAAAAATAGGGTCTTCCTCTTGATAGTAGTTTTTCTTGTAGTACATTTGGGCACTGATTAACAAAAATCTCATACTTCATGGCCATTCTTCGTTTTAGAGCACTTGAGTTGGTAAGCCAACGCAAGCCAGTAGAGGTGAAGCTACCTTCTGACAAAATCTCTGATTATTATGGTTGTAACGTGTTCGGTCTGGAGGCCATGCGTTCTACTTTGTCCGGTGATTATTTCAAGCGTCTGCAGCATGCCGTAAAAAACGGAAGCAAGGTAGACCGTACCCTTGCTGACGCCGTGGCTGGTGCCATGAAAACCTGGGCCATGGGCAAAGGGGCAACCCATTATACCCACTGGTTCCAACCCCTCACCGGCGAGACCGCCGAGAAACACGACTCCTTCTTTGACCTTAGCTCAGACGGTCGCGCCATTGAAAGCTTTAAAGGCAATGCCCTAGTCCAACAGGAGCCAGATGCCTCTTCTTTCCCTAACGGGGGTATCAGAAATACCTTTGAGGCCCGCGGGTATACCGCCTGGGACCCAACATCTCCTGCCTTCATCATTGAGAACGCCGGCGCCAAGACGCTTTGTATTCCTACCATCTTTGTGTCTTACACCGGTGAGGCCCTAGATTTTAAAGCGCCTCTTTTGAAGAGCCTTGACCTGGTAGAGAAAGCCGCCCTGGATGTTTGCCAGTATTTTGATAAAGACGTGACCAGAGTAACCACCACCTTGGGTGTGGAACAGGAGTACTTTCTGGTGGACCGCGCGTTATATGACGCCCGCCCTGACCTGGTAATGACCGGACGCACCGTGTTCGGGCATGAGCCTGCCAAAGGCCAGCAGCTGGAAGACCATTACTTTGGCGCCATCCCATCAAGGGTGCACGCTTTCATGATTGACTTTGAAGCCGAGGCCCATAAACTGGGAATTCCTTTGCGTACCCGCCACAATGAGGTAGCGCCTAACCAGTTTGAGTGCGCCCCTACCTTTGAAGAGGCAAACCTGGCCATTGACCATAACCAGCTGTTAATGGATATTTTAGACCGTGTAGCCGAGAACCATAACTTTAAGGTGTTGCTGCATGAGAAGCCCTTCAAAGGCGTGAACGGAAGCGGCAAGCACAACAACTGGGCACTAAGTACAGACACAGGGGTGAACCTGCTGGCCCCAGGCCGCAGGCCAAAAGAAAACCTGCAGTTCCTTACCTTCTTCATTACCACGGTAAAAGCCGTGCACCGCTACGCAGACCTTTTGCGCGCCAGCATCGCCTCGGCCAGCAATGATCACCGTTTGGGCGCCAATGAAGCACCGCCGGCTATCATGTCGGTGTTCGTGGGTAAAAAGTTGACTGAGGTTCTGGACGAGTTGGAGCGTACCGCCAAGTTGCCTTTAGACAAAGGCGATAACGTGTACCTGAAACTGGGCATTGACAAGATCCCGGAGATTCTTTTGGACAACACAGACCGTAACCGTACCTCACCGTTTGCCTTCACCGGTAACAAGTTTGAGTTCAGGGCGGTAGGTTCTTCTGCCAACTGCGCCAATTCCATGACTACGTTAAACGCTATTGTAGCTGACCAGCTCATTGAGTTCAAAAACAGCGTGGATGAGATGATCAATAAAGGCAAGAAGAAAGAAGTGGCCATTATTGACGTGTTGCGCGAGTACGTGATCTCTTCCAAAGCCATTCGTTTTGAAGGCAACGGATATTCCAAAGAATGGGAAGACGAGGCAGAGACCCGTGGCTTAAGCAACATCCGCAAGACCCCTCAGGCCCTGGATAAGTTGGTGGATGAAGTTGCCGAAGGCATCTTTACCAAACATAACATCTTTAGCGTGCGGGAGTTACATGCCCGTCATGATATTCTGCTGGAAGACTACATCAAGCGGGTGCAGATTGAGGCCCGCGTAATGGGTGACCTGGCCATGAACCACATCATTCCTACGGCGGTAGCCTACCAGACTAAATTGGTGGAGAACATAAGAGGCATGCGCGAGATTGGCTTGAAGGACGATGAGTTCACCGTCACTACCTTAGAGACCATCAAAAACATTTCGCGTCACCTGGCTACTATCCAGACCAACGTAGATGCCATGATTGAGAAGCGGAAGGTGGCCAACAAAATTGAGGACACTAGAGAGCGCGCCATCATGTACACCGAGGAAGTGTTGAGTTTCTTTGACACCATCCGGAGAAGCGTAGACAAACTGGAACTGATTGTAGACGATGAGCAATGGCCACTGGTGAAATACCGTGAGATGATGTTCCGTCATTAATCATCCTTAGTACCACTTTATAAAAAAAGCCTCTGCTACGGCAGAGGCTTTTTTTTGTAAAACATGTTATACCCCTGGGGTGGGAAAAATAGGGGTATAACAGAGGGATTTCTTTTTTGCCAGTATCCGCCGGCTAAATAAAAAGGGGCGCGTCATTGGCTGGATCAGGCTTTTGGGGATAAAGCTTTTTCCCGGCGTCCCTGATTCTGGTTTTGATATGGTCTACGGTTGGTATTCGCTCGCGCCATTCCTGCTCCTGCCACCAGGCCTGCATTCTGGGGTTTTGCCGGGCCAGGTCATACACCCGCTTCAGCACGAACGGCAGGATAAGAGAAACAATATTGGAGGCCAGCGCGCCGCGTATGCCCAGGTGCAGCATCAGTTTTACCAGCAGCATTCCTTTGAGCCTGTCCAGTAGCAATTGTGGGCCTTTCTCCTGAATATGGCCTTTCAGCACCAGCATGGCCTGTTGGGCATTTCCACTCTCCATTTCCTTTTGCAGCCAAAGCTCCACCGTCTCGCGGGCAATCTTCACTGCCTGCGGAATCTGGCTTACTGTTAGGCCTGCCTTGTGCAGCAGGTGGGCGGCATATACGTGGCTACGTTGAAGAAAGGGAAGGGGCATACCCAAAAGTAGTTAGGTGGTTTCTTTAGGCTACGAATTATACTGGTAATTGTTGGTGGCCAAACGCAGGAACTTCTCTCTTTAATAGGCGTAACGCAAAGGCAATGTATCTTTAAATTAACCTGATTATGGAGTTTGACTTCCCTGCCTTCAAGAAACGATTTGAGCATGAACAACAAATGCAAGGCGATCTAGCCCAGCTGGTTCATGGGGAAATAAGAAGGGCCGAAGAGGTAAAAGCCGGTCTCTCAGAGGAAACCGGCCACGCCCCTGAATTCGTGTCAGAAGCCATTAACCGCATTGATACCTACGTTTTTCAACTGCAGGAACTAGCCAAGCAGGTAAACCCCTTAGAACTGGACTTAGACCAGCAGACCAACCTGAAAGACCACCGGGTCCGTGACCGTATTGCCGACCGGCTGGAGCGCCTGAAGGAACAGGGAGAGGCCAATGCGTCTACGGAAGACCCCATGCTGTTGAGAGGTCCAGAAGAAGAATAACCTTCCGTAAGACTGAGTTTTTTCTATGGAATCTGTTTTAAGCTTGTTTTAGCCAAAACAGGCTTAAAAGAGGCTCAGAACTATCTTAGGCAAAGGCACCATTCTCAGAAGAGGAACCTTGCCAGGAGTTTCCCATGTTCCTGAACCTTGTTTTGAGCCCTTCCCGGGAAGGCAGATGTTTTCTCAGGTCCACGTTGTCCCACCACATCTTAAACTGCGGGTTTTTTTGCATGAGCTCCACCATCCTTTTCAGGATGAAGGGCAGGAGCACGGTGGCGGTTTGAGAGGCAAGGTCATACTCCAGTTGCAGGCGCATGATGTACCTGGCCACTACCAAATCCTTTAATTCATCAAACAGCAAGCGAGAGTCTTTTTCAAGGCAGTCGCCCTTCACCATCTGGAAGATGAGCGGCAGGTTGCCTTGCTCCATTTCCTGGTGCAGCCAGTTCTCTGCAGTCTCACGGGTGAGCTGGATGGTGGCAGCTATAGGAAGTTGGCTCAATCCTGCTTTCCGGAGCAAAGCAGCTGCCTGACGTTGGCTTTGGGATAAGAACAGTATTGACATAACAGTGTATAGTTAGCTTAAGTAGTACGCTGCCCAGACAAGAGGTGTTGTCTGGTTTACATAAAAAACCTTTTCACAAATCACTATTGAAGCTGATTAAGGGAAGCAGAGGGGCTTTTTCTTTTCTCTATGCTCATTGCTTTTCATTAGCCCTATCTTGCTGGTTTGTAAAAGGACCTTAGCCAATAAAGCCCCAATATTTGGCTACAAAGCGGTCAAAGCAGAAGGACTAAGAAAAAGGTAGTACTTTTGCGTTTCCGGTGCTGAACATTCTGATTTGGCCAATGGTTAACGTACTATGGAAACGTCTTTTCCCATGAATCTTGAAACTTGCTCCCTCGGTGGTTTGTATTGCCCCAGCTTAACGGATTATACCCGCCGTCTTACCCGTGAGGTGAAGATTGGCGATCTGGCCATGGGCGGAAACAACCCCATTCGGGTACAGTCCATGACCACCGTGGACACCATGGATACCTTAGGTTCGGTGGAGCAGGTCATTAGAATGGTGGAGGCCGGGTGCGAGTACGTGCGCATTACCGCACCCAGCGTGAAAGAGGCCGAGAACCTGGGCGTGATCAAGAAAGAACTCCGCGCGCGCGGCTACACGGTTCCGCTTATTGCGGATATCCACTTCACCCCTAACGCCGCCGAACTGGCCGCCCGCCTGGTGGAGAAAGTGCGCGTGAACCCGGGTAACTACGCCGATAAAAAGAAATTCCAGGTAATTGAATACACAGATGCCACCTACCAAGCCGAGCTGGACCGTATTCGCGAGCGCTTTACCCCGCTAGTGAACATCTGCAAAGAGTACGGCACCGCCATGCGCATTGGCACTAACCACGGCTCCTTGTCTGACCGTATCCTGAGCCGCTACGGCGATACGCCGCTGGGCATGGTGGAAAGCGCCCTGGAGTTCCTGCGTATTTGCGAAGACCTGAACTACTATGATGTGGTGCTTTCCATGAAGGCCAGCAACACCCAGGTAATGGTGCAGGCCTACCGGATGCTGGTGCAGAAATTGGATGAAGAAGGGTTGCAACCGTATCCATTGCATTTGGGCGTGACCGAAGCCGGCGAAGGTGAGGACGGGCGCGTGAAATCTGCCGTGGGGATTGGCACCCTGCTGGAAGATGGATTAGGTGACACTGTTCGCGTGTCGCTTACCGAAGCACCTGAGCTGGAAGCCCCCGTGGCCAAAATGCTGATTGACCGTTACGCCACCCGCGCCGGCCATACGCCCATCAAACCCATCTGCCAACTGCCTTACAACCCGTTCCAGTACCACCGTCGCGAAACCCGAGAGGTGCTGAACCTGGGTGGCCATAACGTGCCCCGCGTGGTGGCTGACCTGAGCCGCCTGGAGGAAATTACCTTTGAAGACCTTCGGCCGGTAGGCCATATCTATTCGCCGTCTCTGGATAAATTCCATATGAGCGACCAGGGGGCAGACTACGTGTACACCGGCAGCGCGCCCATTCCGTTTATGCTGCCTAACGGTCTGAAGGAGATTCTGGATTACACGGCTTGGCTGGAAGCCGAACAACGCGAGGACCGTTACCCATTATACACCGCTGCTCAGTTTGAGACTGCTGATACCTGGCACGCACAGCTCAACTTTGTGCAGGTGTCTTTGGGCCAATTGACCCAGGATTTCATTGAGACCCTGCACAACCGTCCAGACGTGGTCCTGATTCTGGAAACAGAAAACGAGGCCGCTATGCCCGAGCAACGCAAAGCGTTTATCCGGCTCATGAACCAGCACCAACCAGTGCCGGTGATCATTAAGCGTTCCTATGAAGACCTCACCGATGAGCACGTGCAGCTTTACGCTGCCACCGATGTAGGCGGGCTATTGATAGACGGCATGGGGGATGGCGTCATGCTCAGTACCCAGGACCTGAGTTACCGCTCCAAAGAGGAGTGGGGCTATACCCTGGAAGGTCTGAACAAACTGGCCTTTGGGATTCTACAGGCTGCCCGTACCCGCATGAGCAAAACCGAGTACATCAGTTGCCCCAGCTGCGGCCGTACCCTGTTTGACCTACAGGAAACCACCGCCATGATCAGAAAACGCACTGACCACCTCAAAGGGGTAAAGATTGGCATCATGGGCTGTATTGTGAACGGGCCCGGCGAGATGGCCGATGCCGATTACGGTTACGTGGGCGTGGGCAAAGGGAAGATTGCCCTTTACCGGGGCCAACAGGTGATCAAGAAATCTGTACCCGAGGAACGCGCTGTAGATGAATTGATAGAACTGATCAAGGAAGACGGCAACTGGCTGGAGCCGATAGGGGTGGAAGAATAAAGATAAATTTGTAACTTCCTTAAATCATTCCTGCTGGCCAGGTGTTTACAGAATAACAGACGCTCATTTCACGCAAGATATTTTTCTATGAAAGGCTTATTTGATTTCTCAGAGGTGGCTACCTATTTCTTTAGAAAGAAGGACCCCAATCGTAAAACCAACTTCAACCTGCGCACCATGCATACCATCAACAAGGTGTCTATGCTCATGTTCCTGGTAGGCTTTATCTACCTGGTTTTTAAATGGATGACGAATTAACGGGGTAAGAATTAGCTAGATATAAAAGAGCCACCTGCCATTCTTGGGCTGGTGGCTCTTTTTATTTACCTTGGGCGGCTATGAACATTGAAGAATTCAGAGAGTATTGCCTGGCTAAGCCGCACGTAGAGGAAACCCTGCCTTTTGACCAAGATACCTTGGTCTATAAAGTGGCCGGCAAAATGTTTGCCCTCTGCAGTATGTCTGACTACGAGGCCGGCCTGGCCCTGAAATGTGACCCCGAATGGGCGGTAGAGTTAAGGGAACAATATCCGGCCATTCAACCAGGCTACCACATGAATAAAAAGCACTGGAATACGGTGTTACCGGAGGCTTTTCTTCCGCCGGGGATGCTGCCTAAATTAATAGATCATTCGTATGATCTGGTGGTGAAAGGGCTTCCTAAAAAGGTAAGGGAAGAGTTCGGGCTATAGCCGAAGGGAAGTTTCCACTTTTGTTGTTAGGTGGCCTTTTTGTTTTGCCCTAATTAGGGAAATGAATAACTACATTTTATCACCTAATAAAAGAGGAGCCCGGGTCAATTGGCCCGGGCTCCTCTTTTAAATCTGTTTTGGGCCTGTTTTACCAAAAACAGGCTTAAAACGCTACACTACTACGTTCACAATCTTACCAGGTACCACAATCACCTTTTTCACGGGTTTTCCTTCCAGTAGTTTCTGTACCTGCTCAGAGGCCAGCACTTCTTTCTCTACTTCCTCCTTAGAGGTTTTGAGGTTGAAGGTAAGTTTGGTCTTCACTTTCCCGTTCACGGAGATTGGGTAATCAAAAGTGCTTTCAGTCAGGTATTCTTCTTTCCACTCTGGGAAGGTAGCATAGGTGATGCTTCCTGCATGACCTAACTGGCTCCACAGTTCCTCCGCTATGTGCGGGGCGTAAGGGGCCAGGGTAATGGTCAAAGGCTCCAGGATGGCACGTTTCTTCGTTTTCAGGGCGCTCAATTCATTTACGCAGATCATAAACTGGCTCACGCTGGTCCCGAAGGAGAAGCGCTCAATGTCTTCCTCCACCTTTTTGATGGTTTTGTGCAAGGCCTTCAACTCTGCCGGGGTAGGCTGCTCGTCTGTTACGGCCCAATTGCCTAGCTCATCGGTGAAGAGTTTCCAGAACCGGCGCAGGAATTTGTAAACGCCGTCCATTCCGTTGGTGTTCCAGGGCTTGAACTGCTCCAATGGGCCCAGGAACATCTCATACATGCGCAGGGTATCGGCGCCGTACTCCTCCACCAGCACGTCTGGGTTCACCACATTGTGCTTGGATTTGGACATCTTCTCAATTTCCACACCCACCATGTACTTGCCATCTTCCAATAGGAAATTAGCCTCCGCGAAATCTGGGCGCCAGGCTTTGAATTTCTCTAAGTCTAGTATGTCATTCTCCACGATATTTACGTCCACGTGCAAGGCCGTTACGTCATGGTCCTGCTTGAGGCCATGAGACACAAAGGTGTTGGTGTCTTTGATACGGTACACAAAGTTAGACCGTCCCTGGATCATGCCCTGGTTGATGAGCTTTTTGAAAGGCTCTTCCTGGTTCACCAGGCCCAGGTCAAACAGGAATTTGTTCCAGAAGCGGGAGTAGAGGAGGTGACCTGTAGCGTGCTCTGAACCACCAATATAAAGGTCCACGTTCTGCCAGTAATCAATGGCTTCCTTACTCGCAAAGGCGTCGTCATTTTTAGGGTCCATATAGCGGTACCAGTACCAGCTGGAACCTGCCCAACCTGGCATAGTGCTTAGCTCATACTCGAATTCGCCGCGGTATTTCCAGCCTTGCGCACGGCCCAAAGGCGGTTCACCCGTCTCAGTGGGCAAATAAGCGTCTACCTCTGGCAACACCAGTGGCAACTCGCTTTCTTCCAGCAATGCCGGGATATCGTCGTTGTAGAACACCGGCACGGGCTCACCCCAATACCGCTGACGGCCAAACACGGCATCGCGCATGCGGTAATTAATGCGGGCTTTGCCTACACCTAATTCCTCGGCACGTTTGATCCCGGCTTTTATAGCGTCTTTCACATCCAGCCCGTTCAAGAAACCGGAGTTTATGATTTTCCCCTCCTTAGCAGAGAAGGCTTCTTTGCTCAAGTCCCCACCGGCCACTACTTCCGGGATGGGAAGGTTGAATTTCTTCGCGAAAGCGTAATCACGGGTATCATGGCCAGGCACGGCCATCACGGCACCGGTGCCATAACCGGCTAGAACATAGTCTGCTATCCAAACAGGTATTCTCTCTCCGGAGATTGGGTTGATAGCGTAGGCACCGGTGAAGGTACCAGTCACGCTTTTCACGTCAGACATGCGGTCGCGCTCTGAGCGGTTTTTGGCCCAGGCCACGTATTCCTCTACCTCGGTGCGTTGCTCCGGCGAGGTAATCTCCGACACAAACTCATGCTCTGGCGCCAGCACCACAAAGCTGGCCCCGAAGATGGTGTCAATGCGAGTAGTGAAAACCGTTATATGCTTATGCTCGTGGCCTTCTACCTGGAACCGGAGCTCGGCGCCAATTGATTTCCCGATCCAGTTGCGTTGCATCTCTTTCACCGGCTCCGGCCAGTCAATAGTCTCCAAGCCTTGCAACAGGCGCTCAGCGTAGGCCGTGATGCGCATCATCCACTGCTTCATGAGCTTGCGCTCCACCGGATAACCACCGCGCTCTGAAACGCCTTCCTTCACCTCATCATTGGCCAACACGGTTCCCAGGGCCGGGCACCAGTTCACCACGGCTTCTGACAAGAAGGTGAGTCTATATTTCAATAACAGGTCCTGCTGCTCTTTCTCGTTCAACCGTGCCCAGGCGTCTGCGGTCACGTGCGGGGTGTCTTCGTCGCAGGCGGCATTTACCTTTGTATTGCCGCGCATGGAAAATTCCCCCACCAGGCTTTCAATCGGCTCGGCTTTGTCAGAATCATTGTTATACCAGCTGTTGAAAAGCTGCATGAAAATCCACTGGGTCCACTTGTAATAGTCTGGGTCAGAGGTACGCACCTCGCGGTCCCAGTCGAAGGAAAAGCCGAGGTTGTTCAGTTGCTCAATGTAGCGCTCAATGTTCTGCTTGGTGGTAATAGCAGGGTGTTGCCCCGTCTGGATGGCGTATTGCTCGGCAGGCAACCCAAAGGAGTCGAAACCCATGGGGTGGAGCACATTGAACCCTTTCAGGCGCTTGTACCGGCTCACAATGTCTGAGGCAATGTACCCAAGCGGGTGACCTACGTGTAGCCCGGCCCCGGATGGGTACGGGAACATGTCTAGAGAATAGAACTTCGGCTTGCTGTGGTCTATCTCGGTCTTGAAGGTTTTGTTCTCGCTCCAGAAGCGCTGCCACTTCTGCTCAATGGTTCGGTAGTCGTACTCAGACATGGTGTGGTATGGTTGTAGGCGGTGGTCGCCCGTTTTGGTTCTTAGTTTTAATTGCCGGTAAGGCTAGCTGCAAAAGTAAGGAATTTCTCTTTAGGCTTATTAACGTTCTGGATAGTGGGGGAAAGGGAAGGGTATTTAATAGGGCTATTAAAATTGCTTTTGTGAAGGCAGTTGGCTTTTGCTGGCGTGGTGACCGTTCTTGCCTGAGTCCTTATGCTTGGGTTGTTGCATAGTTTCCCTCCGAGCGCTCACGGCCGCGGGGCCCTGTCTTTCCCCCTCGCACTGCCCTTGCAGCCTATCTTTGCTTATAACTCTTAGCTAAAGTTATCACAGGGCCACAAGCGAGGCGCTCGGAGTAAAGACTGGAATCGAGGAATGCCTGCGAATGAGGGTTTTATGTTTTGGGCACGTTTTGCTAAAAACAGGCTCAAAACGCTACAACCTCCACTAAACGCAGACTCTCCCCTTGAGGGGAGCGCAGAGGGGTGTTTACACAGGAGGGCACGCATGGAGGAGCCATTTAAAACCAAAAGGCACGGAAGTAAATCCGCGCCATGAAAGAAAGCCAACCACGCATTTCGTCCCCCTTTGAAGGGGGTAGGGGGATGACCACTCGAGCAGATTAATTCCGTTTCCAGCCTGTTTTCCCCAAAACAGGCCTAAACCAGAAATCTTTCAATCCCTCCTATAGCAACCCCGCCAATGGATCAGCGCCGTTCCAGGTGCCTTCGCTGTGAAGAGGCGTAAACCGGGCGAACATTTCTTCAGAGTACCAGCCGTGGGAGCGGGTGCGTTTGATGACTTCGCGGTGGGAGGCCTGCCGGTAGGCGTAGGCTTTCATGCTGGCTTCGTCCTGCCAAAGGCTGAAGGTAGCTTGACGGACAATGGGGGCTTCGCCGAGCCCGATGGAGGCCAGAAGCCCTTCGGCGTGGTACAAGCCGGCGCTGGCGGCGGGGACGTTTTTCCAGAAATCATAGGCTTTGGTGACCCGAATGGAGGCGCGGGTGAGGACGGCTATGGGGCCGGAAGTAGACGCGGCGTTGGTTTCTGTGGTGAATGGGTTTTGCCCGCTCCAGAGCCCATGGGCCTGCAAGGGTTGTAAATGAAGCGTGTACTGTTCAAAGGTGTGCTGGCGGTATTCGTCCAACAAGGGGTGATTTTGGAAGAAAGCGTGGGCAGCTTGAGGGCTTTCCCAGGTGGCCATCAGGCCATAGCGGTACCAGTTGGGTTTCAGGCTGAAGCCTCGGCCTTGGCCGCTCCCCAGGAGCTTGAAGAATTTCAGGCCGTCAACTTTCTGCAAAGGCCTCACCGAAGTGCCCATTTGCGCCAGGCCCCACCGGCAGTGGCCAGGTTTTATGCCGAACAAGGAAAGGGTGGTATGGGCCGGGGTGACGGGTGTTTGGTGCTTCACTGATAGAAGGGTGTTTTAGCGCTGTTTTCTTAAAAGTAGCCAAAAAACGGAAAGGGTGAAAATGGCTGCTTTGGCAAAAAAAAGAGGGAGCCTAGACTCCCTCTTTCTGTTTTTATAAGTTGATCTTTTTATTGTCGCCGGGGCGGGCGGGCTCTCCGGTAAGCGCAGCCTTCACCATGCCGTACAAGTGTACCACGGCGCTGTTAGGTGAATCCCAATACTCGGCCTGGTCAATGGTTACTTTCAGAATCCCTATGTTCGGGTCTTCTTTGCCTTCTGGGAACCAGGCTTTCATAGCGGGGTTCCAGAGCTCATCTATTTTTTGCTGATCACGGTACACCTTTGCATGGCCCGACACCGATACGTACAGGTTGTCATCTGGCTTGGAATAACTCAGGTTAACGTGGCTGTCGTTCTGGATCTCATCGGTTTTGTGTGACTGATAACCGGTGAAAAACCAGATAATCCCGTCCTGGTCTACCTTCATGTGGCGCATTGGGCGCGAGCGGATGGTTCCGTCGGGCTCCACGGTGCTGAGCATGCAGGTGTTAATGTCTTTGATTTTTTCTATAAACGCGTTCAAATCGCCTGAGGTATTTTTCTGATTGTTTTCCATAGTTTTTAATGTGGTATTTGCCTTGAAAAAGATACGGGCAGGGTGGGGGAAAGTTCCTTTTCTGCCGTAAGCCTACCTCCTTAACCAGATTGCGTACATTTGGTTTTAAGAATCTGTCCCATGAATTACTTAGCCCATTTATTTTTGTCTGGCAATGATGCTGACCTCCGGCTGGGCAATTTTATAGCAGATAGCGTACGGGGTGCCCAAATCCTGCTGTACCCCGAACGGGTGCAGCAAGGAATCAAACTGCACCGGCTTATTGATGCGTTCACGGATGTGCACCCGGTGGTGGCGGAGACCAAAGCCCGGCTCCGGCCGAAGTTCCGGAAGTATGCCGGGGTAGTGGCTGACGTGTATTATGACCATTTTCTGGCCAAGGGCTTCTCAACGTTCAGCGAGCAGTCATTGGAGGTATTTGCCGCCCATTCCTACGCGCATATCCAAAGCTACCCAGGACTTCTGCCAGACCGGGTGCAGCATTTCTTTCCGTATATGGTCAAGCATAATTGGCTGGTCTCCTACGCCCAGGTAGAAGGAATTTCCCGGGCCCTGCACGGCCTGAGTACCCGCACCACTTTTGACTCTGGCATGGAACACGCCGGGCAGGAGCTAACCCTTAACTATGATTTTTACCAACAGGAATTTGACCGTTTCTTCCCTGAGCTGCAGGCCTACGTGGAAGAACAAATCGTTTTAATTAAGAATTAAAAATTTTATTTCGAAGGGAGTACTTAGGATCATTGCCTTAGAAAGACCCGATTATCTTAAATAAAGAACTGGGACAACTTCTACTTTTTGAAGGTAAAGTAGCAACGTTGTTCACCATAAGAAATAACCCGGCTGTTTTAGGCTTGTTTTCACAAAAACAGGCCTAAAACAGAGAAGCCATTCCAGTAGGAATGGCTTCTCTGTTTTACTTTTATAGAATCCAGGAATCAGAAAAGAGGTTTGGGGTGCAGCTATTCTTAATTCCTAATTCTTAGCAGCTATTCTTAATTCCTAATTCTTAATTAATGATGGTGTCCGCCTTCGCCGTGTACGTGGCCGTGGGAAATTTCTTCCTGGGTGGCTTCGCGAACGCTTACAATCTTGCCTTCAAAGTGCATGTCCATTCCGGCTAGTGGGTGGTTGAAGTCCATGAGCACGTGGTCTGGCTCAACGCCTACAATGCGACCCTGCATGTGGTTGCCTTCATTGTCAGACATAGGAATGTAATTGCCTACCTGCACCATTTCCTCGTCAATTTTGCCGTCTACCTCAAATACGTTTTTAGGCACCGGTACAATGGCAGACTCGTCTAAATCGCCGTAGCCGTCTTCGGCAGAAACGGTGAATTTAAAAGATTCGCCCGCTGATTTTCCTTCCAGTTCTTCTTCAAATTTTTCAGGGAGGCCGCTCACACCAAACAAAAAGACCATTGGGTTTTCTTCGTCAGCGGTCTCTACCAGGGTTGCTTCGCCTTCTTCGTCGGTAACGCGTAGCTCGTAGGTGAGCGACACTACTTTGTTCTCTTCGATTTTCATTTGGTGTGTGTTTATGTGGTTGATAGGATGTAAAGGTAGTTATTCAAAAATAAGATTCATGTTCTCCGGGAAAAGTCTTCACTTTTCTAAAGGCATTACCTCCATGAAAACCATGATGCTTCTAACGCAGGAGCTCTGGCAAAAGATTTATTCCGGGTCCGTGGAGATAAGCTCCCAGGCGCTGCGGTAAGCGCCAATGCGTTCGGCGTAGGTCAGAAATTCCTGGTAAAACGGGTGCTGCCCCAAAGTGGCACTGTCGCCTACAATCACCATCTTCTTCTTGGCCCTGGTCATGGCCACGTTCATGCGCCTGATATCTCCCAGAAAGCCAATCTCGCCTTCGGGGTTGCTACGCACCATGCTAATGTAGATGATGTCACGTTCCTGCCCCTGGAAGGAGTCTACCGTGCCCACCGACAGTTGCCGACGCGATAGCAATTGGGCCAGCTTGGGCTGATGCTCCACCTGGTCTTTCAGGTAATTGATCTGGGCACGGTACGGCGATATAATACCAATGCGCAACGGAGCGGCGTTTTCCCCTTCGGGATCAGAGCCAGGTTCATAGGGCGTGAGTAGGTTCACCAGGTGCTTTAGCAGAATGTCTGCCTCTTCTGGGTTGGCGGTGCTGCTGCCTTCGCCAATGGTCTGGTCATTGAACCCGCAGCCGGCGGTGTCAATAAACTCTACAATCAGCCCTGGGTCAAAGGCCGGATGAATGTCTTGTAACGTATGCGATTCCACACTGTCATGGGCAATTAAATTACTGCCGTAGAACTGGCTGTTAGAAAAGCCCATGATGTGCTGGTGCATGCGGTACTGGGTGTTGAGCATGACTGCCACCTCGGGCTGACGCTCAATGCATTTCTCGAACAAGGTGCGGGCCAGTCCGCCGCGCTCAGCTGCCAAAGACTTGACAGTTGGCGGTAACTGGTGGTGGTCGCCGGCAAGAACCACGCGGTTGGCGCGGGTGATTGGAATCCAGCAGGCAGGTTCCAGGGCCTGGGCGGCCTCATCTATAAAGACAGTGTCATATTGCAGGTGCCGGATCATGCGGTTAGCCGAGCCCACCAACGTGCAGGTGATTACCTCCACGTGGTCCAGCAGGTCATTGGTGATGTACTGCTCAATGTCATCGGCCTGTTCCAGCATGCGCTTGCTTTCCTCTTTCATTCGGCGCCGCTGCTCGCGTTCCTCATGCCCGAAGCTGCGTTTGAACTGGAAGGCCATCGTCCGGTATTCCTCCGCAGATTTCCTTAGCTTCTTCAGTTGCCGGAAGTCGCGGTGGTGCATGACCTGGGAATCCAGGGTATGCTCCAACAGCACTTCAGATACCCTGGATGGGTTCCCAATCCTGATCACGTTCACACCTTGCTCGGCCAGTTTTTCGGTGAGCAGATCCACGGCGGTATTGCTGGGGGCCGTAACTAAAAGTCTGCGCTCACCGGCCTCAAGGGTCTGGAGAATGGCTTGTACCAGCGTAGTGGTTTTGCCGGTGCCCGGAGGCCCGTGGATGATGGCCACGTCTTTGGCCTGCATGATGTTGGCTACCGCTGCATTCTGCGAATCATTCAGAAAAGGAACGGGCGTGAAAGGTTTTTCGCGGCGGAAGTAGGCGGGCTCAGCGCCCAAGATAATGTCGCGGAGCTGGGCCAGGCGGCTTTTCTCGGCTTCCATCACTTTCATGAGCGCAATTTCCATCTCGCGGTAGCTGACCTCGTCAAAGGTGAGTTCCACGCCCATCTTGTAGCCTTCCTCTACCCAATCTGGCAGATCTTCTTTGGAGGTGGCCAGCCGTAGCTTGTTGCGCTTTACCTCCAGCACTACGCCGTTAAGCGTGCCGCCGTCGCCGTTGGTGAACAACGCCGCCGAGGAGCCAGCCTGAAACATATGCAATTGGTCACGGCCCGAGATGCGCTCCAACTCTACCACCACCTTGTTCCCGAAGCCCACTTCCTGCTTGATCACGTTCACCGGGTACCAGCAGATTCCCAGGCGCTTGCGCTCCGTGATTGTGGTCTGGGCATTCTTCAGTTGGTATTGCTTGCGGTCTTCGTCCTGCTCCAACTTGAGCAACGCCCGCACCTCTAATAACTCGTTTAAGATTTCGTCCATTGTATATAGGGCCACCTGGCAGCGCCAGGAAAGCCGGTAACCGCACACGCGGAGCTAAGTTTGTTCTTAATTATTTTACTTCTACTGCCTATCACGTAGCCCGGCCATTTAAGTTTTGCCCTGGCCCGCAGCAGGCGGAAAATCTGAAGATAGGATTATGTGAAAAAGGAGTGGCGGCAAGCTAGGCACCGGTACAAGGTGGTGCCCGCATATAACAGTTTCCGCCACCAGGCCAGGTTCTGGCGGGGTCCTACATCCAATGACCGGCACTTTGGGCAAGCGAAAGGAAGCTGGGCGTTTTGGGCCTGTTTTACTGAAAACGCCTCTAAAAGAGGTTGGGCCGCCAGCAGGGCATCTTCAGGGACCAACAGTTGGAAATACTTTCCTTCGCCGTAAGGCAGAGTGGGCGGCCCGCAGGATTTTACCAGCACCGGCACGTCTACCTCTTGCAGGGCCTGGTAAAGGTCTGCGGCTTCTGCGTAGCTAAGGTAAGTAGCGGCCGGAACCAGGCATTGGGTCATGCTTTGGCGTGTTTCTTTTGGTGGGGTTTGCCAATCTGGCCTCTTAACCGCACAATATAGCCCACTAACAACAAACTAAACATGGCAAAGAAAGCGGCAATGGCGTCATGCTCAAACTTGGCGTCTTTGGCCGTTTGCACCTGCTCTTCCAGGTCTTTGATGGCGCGGTCTTTCCGTTTGGCCAGGTTGCGAGCATTGTTCAACGAGGTCTTCAGGTCATAGATATTATCAGTGACCACGCGTTTATCGCCTTGAACCTGATTGTTTAGTTTTTTGGTTTCTGCCTCAAATTGGGCGGCGCGCTGGGCCACGCTGCGGCGGGTCTCCAGGTTAGCCTGTTCAACCGCATGAATGATCTTTTCGTCTTTCTGTAGTACTTCCTTTAGGGCCTCAATGACGGCGCGCATGTCTTCCTTAGAGGCCTTTCCCCAGAAATTGCTTCCTTGGGTTTTGAGGTAATCATATTTAAGAACCAATTGCTCCCGCTCCGTGATAAGCCGTTCCACTTTTGATTCAGGTCGAACTACGGGCGCTGCTGGTTTGGCTTGGGTAGTGGCTGAGGCATTGGCTGGTTTAGGCTGGGTAGCCGCAGAAGGGGCAGAGGAGGCAGCAACCGGTTTAGCGGCGGGCGCAGCCGCAGGGGTTTGCTTTTTTATGATGGCATTTACCTTTTCCTCTAATTTGTTTTTCACTGGTTTAGCCGGTGTAGTAGCCGGGGCTTTGGTGGCAGCCGGAGGAGTTGCCAACGTTTGGCCATTGGCTGCTAAAGATAAAAACAGGTTAGCGGCGAATAATCCGGTAAAAAGCACCTTCATAATAGTAAGAATAAAGCGGTAACAGATGAATTGATCCTACCTGACTGGTATTTCAGATAGAGAAGATAAAAATACGGCAAAATCAGCAGAAGCCCATCACCAAAGTTTACAGGGCAAAGAGATTTTCTCCCTCTCGCCCTTGGCGCTATGGCTCAGAAAAGAAATCAGCAACTACCGGTATCTAGAAACCTTCTTTAGAGGCTAGGGGCATGAGGAGAAAAGAAAACCCTGTTTTAAGGCTATTTTACAGAAAGTAGCCTTAAAACAGGGTAGAAGGTTTAAGTGGGAATGGACTAGCTTTTCTTGAAAGATTCTGCCACCACCAGGTCTTTGGTGCCGTGGGAGTAGTTATAGAAGCCCTGGCCGGCCTTTTTGCCTAACTGGCCCGCCTGTACCATGTTCACCAATAGGGGGCAGGGAGCGTATTTTGGGTGCCCGAAACCATCATGCAACACTTTCATAATAGACAGGCAAACATCAAGGCCTATAAAGTCTGCCAGTTGCAACGGACCCATAAGGTGCGCCATGCCCAGTTTCATGATGGTGTCAATTTCCTCCACGCCGGCCACGCCTTCATATAAAGTATATATAGCCTCATTGATCATGGGCATGAGAATGCGGTTGGCCACGAAACCAGGGTAGTCATTCGCCTCGGCGGGCGTCTTGCCCAATTGCCTGGACAGGTCCAGGATCTGATTGGTGATGGCATCACTGGTGGAATAGCCTCTGATCACTTCTACCAGTTTCATGACCGGCACGGGATTCATGAAGTGCATACCAATTACTTGCTCTGGACGTTTGGTGGCGGCCGCAATCTTGGTAATGGAGATAGATGAAGTGTTGCTGGCCAGGATGCAGGCAGGTTTGGTGAACTGGTCCAGCTTCCGGAACAGGTCCAGCTTTATGTCTGCGTTCTCGGTGGCGGCTTCAATGACCAGGTCTGCGTCGCGCACGCCTTGCTCCAGGTCGGTGAAGGTGGAGATGCGCTCCAGGGTCTGGGTTTTCTGTTCTTCGGTAAGGGCGGCCTTGGCCACCATGCGGTCCAGGTTAGCAGAGATGGTTCCTAAGCCTTTGGTCAGGGAATCCTGGGAGATGTCAACCATGGAAACCTTGAAGCCATGCTGGGCAAACACGTGGGCAATGCCGTTACCCATGGTGCCGGAACCAATGACGGATATGTTCATAGAATAAGCGTTAGTTAGTGCGTGTGAAGATACAAAGCTAAAACAATTCCTGCGGCCATGAATAGTATACTGTAAGGTTGTTTTGCATTTTAACTTCCATAAATATAAGTACTTATCTTTTTTTTATATGTCTATATAAATCTTTTAGAATATTCTTGCGTACAAGCAGAAAAATCATTAATGAACAATTCTTTAGTGCTTTTTGAAACAATAAACTAAAACCTAAACACAACTTAAAACTATGGGAAATCTATTGTATATCATCGCAGTAGTGCTGGTAATTATCTGGCTGATCGGATTCTTAGGATTCGGTGATCAAGTAGGTGGCGTGATCCACATCTTGTTAGTTATTGCGGTAATCGCCGTGATCTTACGTTTGATACGCAGGGCATAAGCCTGTTAAACTAGAATTTACATCTCTGTTAACGCAGGTAAAAATAATATTATGGGAAATTTACTGTACATCATCGCAGTAGTACTTGTTATTATTTGGCTCATCGGGTTCTTAGGATTTGGAGATCAGGTGGGTGGCATCATCCACGTACTATTGGTAATTGCCATAGTAATGGTCCTGCTAAGATTGATAAGAGGGTAAAACTGTGATTTTACTGAAAACAGAAAGGGCGCCACTTGTGGCGCCCTTTCTGTTTTGATCCTGTTCTGCGAAAAACAGGCTGGAATCAGCAAATGCTAAACCAGGCTGTTCACCCCATACATCTGGGCTCTCAAAGCCTTGATATCCTCATTGGTCAGGTACTCGTCATAAGACATGCGCTTGTCAATGATTCCTTTGGGCGTCAACTCAATAATGCGGTTGGCAATGGTGTCTACAAACTGTAAGTCATGGGAGCTGAACAACAGAGACCCCGGAAATTCTTTAAGCCCGTTGTTCAGGGCCGTGATAGACTCTAGATCCAAGTGGTTGGTAGGTTCATCCAGCACCAGCATGTTACCGCTCTGCAGCATCATGCGCGAAAGCATACACCGTACTTTTTCACCCCCGGAAAGTACACTCGCCTTTTTCAGAGATTCTTCCCCGGAGAAAAGCATACGGCCCAGGAAGCCCCGGATAAAGCTCTCGTCTTTCTCCACCGAGAATTGACGCAGCCAGTCCACCAGACTCAGATCGGTCTGGAAAAACTCATTGTTGTCTTTAGGGAAGTAGGCGGCGCTGATGGTGGTACCCCACTTGAATTCGCCTTTGTCTGGCGCCATCTCTCCCATAATGATCTTGAAGAAAGAAGTGGCGGCCAGGTCATTGCGGCTGATCACCGCTATCTTGTCTTTCTTGTCAACGGTGAACGTAACGTTCTTGAAGAGCACGCCATCCTCGCCATTCTTGGAAAGATCATCTACCTGCAGCAACTGGTTGCCGGCCTCACGCTCCTGCTTGAACTGGATGTAAGGGTACCGGCGGCTGGAAGGCTTAATATCTTCCAGGGTAAGTTTGGCTAACAGTTTAGAACGCGAAGTAGCCTGCTTTGATTTGGAGGCGTTTGCGCTAAAACGGGCAATAAACGCTTCCAGCTCCTTGCGCTTGTCTTCAGTTTTGCGGTTAGCGTCTGTGCGCTGCTTGGAGGCTAGTTGGCTAGACTCATACCAGAAGGTATAGTTACCGGCGTACAACTGAATTTTACCATAATCAATGTCTGCCACGTGCGTACACACAGCATCCAGGAAGTGACGGTCGTGGCTTACCACAATCACCGTGTTCTGGAAGTTGTCCAGGAAGTTCTCCAGCCACATGATAGACTCAGCGTCCAGGTGGTTGGTAGGCTCATCCAGGAGCAGAATGTCTGGGTTACCGAACAAGGCCTGTGCCAAGAGGACGCGAATCTTCTCGTTACCGCCCAGGTCTTTCATTAGGGTGTAATGCAGGTCCGGGGAAATGCCTAGGCCACTCAATAATTCACCAGCTTCATATTCAGCGTTCCAGCCTTCCATATCGGCAAATTCGGCTTCCAGTTCAGAGGCGCGCATGCCGTCTTCCTCAGAGAAATCCTCTTTGGCATAGATGGCATCTTTCTCGTTCATGATGTCATACAGGCGCTTGTGGCCCATGATCACCGTCTGGAGCACAGGATACTCATCATACTCATAGTGGTCCTGTTTTAGAACCGCAAGGCGCATTTTAGCTGGTATGTCTACCGTGCCGGTGTTGGGGTCTATTTCCCCAGATAAGATTTTAAGGAAAGTTGACTTACCCGCTCCGTTTGCGCCTATAAGGCCATAACAGTTTCCGGGTGAGAACTTGATGGTGACGTCTTCAAAAAGGGTGCGTTTGCCGTAGCCAAGACTTACGTTACTGGTACTGATCATGCTATGCTCTGTGGTGATTTTATAGGATTTCTGCCGGCGAAGTTACCAAAAGAACTTCAAAAAGACTTTGCCAAAGGTTCTTTTCCTTGATTTAGCTGCCGGTGTCTTATTGACAGACAATCAAAACCTTAAATCAGTTCAGCCAGGGCGGTAATGCAAGGAGCGGGAAATACTTTGCCAGGGAGTAAGTAAAAAATCAGGGTTAACCACAACAACACCCCTGTGAATCAAGTATATGGTTTATCATATCTACAGTGAGAACCGGGAGCTATCATCTGGCCACCGGGAAAATAGACCTTTACAAAATAAAACTAACACATGGAACAACGAAGGACAACGGTACAAAAAACCGGTACCTATTATGGAGTAATGACAGGAGTAGCGGCAATCATCTACATTGTGCTCGTAAAGCTCCTTGGCCTCATAGAAAATGTTTCTTTACACTTTCTGGTGGGCATAATTCTAGTGATTGGAGTAATTCTGGCTATTAAAAGTCATAAAAGCAGCAGGCACGGCAAGATTGATTATCTAGAAGGCATTGGGGTAGGCTTTTTTGTGGGTTTGGTCTCCGCGGTTCTCTACACCATCTTCCAGGTAGTGATGGACTCTGTGTTCCATCTGGCCTTTTCTTACCCGTACCGGGCAGATGAATCTTATGGTGACCAACAGGCCATCTGGATATTGGGCATTACCTGGATCCTGATGGGTATTATCTTAGGGGCATTCATTGGTTACATCGCCATGCAGTTCTTTAAAAGACCAGACCATAAATTATCATCTTAATTTCCTCTGACTTACCATATCAAAAGCCTGGCTATTTCTAGTCAGGCTTTTTTTATTTTAATGATTTCTATCATCTGAAATAAAGGCAATTTGTAATATCCTAGTATTGTGTGCCCCGTATAAATAAATATCAATTTGCAGATAGTTGCCAGAATGTTTACGGCTGGAGTTGAAAATCTTGATCTTTATGGGCTGGAAAAATTATTGATTCTGGCAGACGTTTCTTTTGGAAAAGCCTATGGGCAAAGGGTTTTACCAAAAATAAATGGAAAATGGGGAAGCAGGAGGGAGCTTAAGAAGGTAAACTAAATATAGTATTTTGCTATATAATACAGGAGACAGGAATTTAATTAGAAATAGAAAAATAATGCAATTACTAAATATTAAAATTCCTATAACATTGAAAATGGTAAGCCGTTAAAGGAGATATAAAACATTTAACAATCTGAATATACCTGTACTTAAGCGTCAAACTTTAAGCGTCAAAAAAATGAAAAAATTTATCCTTTCCGCATTATTCCTGGGCGCCATCTTCACGGCCCAAGCTCAGACAAATTTAACTGGAACTGCAGCCACAGTACGTACGGTCCTCTCTATGAGCGCTACCGAAATGAGCCGCCAAATGTACAATGACCTTCAATTGAACGAAGGCCAGTACGTGAAGATCAAAGCCCTGAACCAGGCCCGTCTGGACAAGTTCAGTGAAATTGAGAAAATGTACGCCAATGACGCGCAAATGCGCGATGCCAAGATCAAAGAGGTAAACGCCCAACTAGATCAGGAATTCGCTGCTATCCTTACTCCTAAGCAATTCACTGCTTACTTAGAGTTTGATGGCCGTCCCGTACAAACCAGCACTACCACTGATAGCTCTTCCACCTCTGGCGTAATGAATATGAATTCTTCTACCGCTACTGAGGCAGAGATGAAAATCAAAGACGACAAGATAAAGATGGAAAGCGCGGACAGCAAGGTGAAGATTGAGGATAACAAAATCAAAGCTGAGTCTGCCCACGGAGAAATGAAAATGAAGAATGATTCAGAAAAACTGAAAACCAAATCAGTAAAATATAAATCTTCTCCATCTGAGACTAAAATCATCACTCCTGAGGGTAAAACCAAAGTGGAGCATGATAAGATGAAAGCTAAAACTGATACCAGTAAAAAGAAAGTTAAAAACTAGGTTTGACGCTTGCTTAGAGAGCCGTTCCCCATTGTTGAGGAACGGCTTTCTTTTTTATAGGCCTATTCCTCCAGCAGGTTGGCTTCCCGCACTGTGCCTAGGGCATCCATCCGCACGGTGAAGGCTACTTTCTTAGCGGCGGCTCCAGTTTGGCATTTTGGGCCAGGGGCAATGAAATAGATGTAGATTTTCTGGCTGCGTTCCAAAAGCTCCTCCAGGTCTGGTTTGCCCAACAGCTGCCTGATCTTGTATTCTTTCAGGCCTACCAGATCTAGTCTAATCTCTTCTATTTTGCCCTGTTGCTTCTGCCTAAGGCCCTGGCAACCGTTCAGGTCCTTCTTCCAGGTGTCTGAATCAAAGTTGAAATCTGAACTGGCCGAGGAGCACGCGTTTAACAGCAAACAAAACAGACAACTTAGCAGCAAAGACTTCGTTTTTTGTATTTTAGAGGCAGCTTGACAGATCATTCGGCAGGTTGGTTTTTGAGTGAAAATAAATAGTTGGCTAAGCACTTGAGCCTCAAGGCACCCAACGCAAGATGGGGTTGTTTTGCGCCTTTTGGGAACAAAAGTAGACACAAATGGGGTTATTACTGCGGCACTTGTAAAGAAATAAGATATGAATAGAATAATTTCCGTTTTCTCCGTCATCGCAGTCTTGTCTTTCGTTCTTCCTGCAAATAGCGCTTCTTCCACAGAGTCTTTTTCTTCTTCTTCCAAGACAGAGGTGAAAGTTGTGGCCGGTAAAACCTCTTTCGCAGATTTTCTGGAAAACCTGTATGATGAGGCAGATCTTAAGAAAGCGGGAATGAACTTTGAAGTGTTCAAAAGAGCCGCCACCGGGTATTATAACCTCAAGGAGCAGAACAAACTGAACAAGTCTAAAGACATCTTAACCGTGGTTGATTTCTCTAAGCATAGCCGTGAGAAACGCCTTTGGATTGTAGACCTGGCCAAAAAGAAATTATTATATAACAGCTTAGTGGCCCACGGCCGCGGTTCTGGAAATGAAAAAGCGGTGAACTTCTCTAACATAGAGAACTCGCACATGAGCAGCCTGGGCTTTTACATCACAGAGAACACCTATTTTGGCAAGCATGGCCTTTCCCTTAAATTACAGGGCGTAGACAAAGGATTCAATACCAACGCCAAAGACCGCGCAGTAGTAGTACATGGCGCTGACTATGTAAGTGAAGCCTTTGTAAAGCAGCATGGCAGATTAGGCCGAAGCCACGGTTGCCCCGCCTTGCCAAAGGAGATTACTGAAGAAGTGGTGCAATTGATCAAAGGAGGCACTGTTTTGTACATTGATGCCCCGGTTGCTAATTATTCTTCTGCGTACCTGAATGCTGATACCGCCATCAAACGTTTTGAGAATGAGATCCTGGCCAAGCAGGCCCAGTTGCTGAGCAAATAGGTAATAATCTACTATAACACAGAAGAGGCCACCCAATTGGGTGGCCTCTTCTGTGTTATTTCGTTTTAGGTGTGGGAGTGATTATCAAGCGGTGTCTTTGGTAGCCTTTACCAGGCTAATACCCGTGAAAAGGAAAATCAGACCTACTACAAACGGCACCGCCGCTGAGAATTGATTCACAGATACCCCTCCAACAGAATCTCCACCAGCTAAGAAGGCATACGCTCCCCAAATGACGCCTACAATCCCTAGAATTGTAAGAATAGCGCCGAATGTTCTTTTAAGGTTCATTTCAGTTTACGTTAGGTTGCGCGCAAAATTGCGCTATAGCCCTCTTACGTATGTACAATCAAAAATGATATAGAGATTTATCTATGTGCCTGCTGTTTTCCAGAGGCATTGTTCACCGGCAAGCGCAACCAACTGTATTTAACGCCGTTCTTCTAAACGTATTTCTACTTGGTAGGCAGATAATGTTCTTGCAATGAAATATGGTTAGAACTTAAAAAAAGACAAAAATGAGAGGTTCCATGCGCTTTGTGATTGGGTTGCTGATTGCCGCATTTTCATTAGTGACCTATTGGTGCAATAGAGAATACAACCCGGTTACCGGCGAAACCCAGCATATTAACATGAGTGCTGAGCAGGAGATAGCCCTAGGGCTACAGGCCGCCCCGGAAATGGCCCAGCAGTACGGCGGGCTCCACGCAGACCAGCAAGCCACCGCCAAGGTAAAAGAGATTGGCCAACGGATTGTCCAAAGCACCAAAGCCCGTGAAACACCCTACCAGTTTGATTTTCACCTGCTGGCAGATGAAAACACCATCAATGCCTTTGCCTTACCGGGCGGGCAGATTTTTATTACAGCGGGTCTATTGCGCAGGCTTCAGACGGAAGGGCAGGTAGCCGGCGTGCTGGGCCATGAGGTGGGTCACGTGGTGGCCCGCCACTCCGCGGAGCAGATTGCCAAAGCCAAACTGACCCAGGGCTTGTCCGGGGCCGCGGCGGTGGCCACGTATGACCCACAGAACCCTTCCTCTGCCAGTGCCGCCGCGGCGGCCGCCATGATTGGGAAACTGATGAACCTGAAGTATGGCCGCGATGATGAGTTGGAGTCTGACCGGTTAGCCGTATCTTTTACCGCAGAGGCCGGCTATGATCCCCGGGCCATGCTGGGCGTGATGGAAGTTCTTTCTGAAGGAGGCAGTGGGGGCAGCGGTCCTGATTTTTTCCAGACGCACCCAAACCCCACCAACCGAAAAGCAAAAATAGAGCAAGCCATTAGTGAGGTGTTCCCTAACGGCATACCCAGCGGCCTTATACAATAACGTTTTGTTTTAGGGCTGTTTTACCAAAAACGGCCCCAAAACGGAAATCACCCTTTAGACCTTACCTGCTTATGAGCAAGATGTTGTTTGTCATTAACCCTATATCCGGAGACCTTGACAAAGAAGAACTGGCGGAAGATGTTCGGGCGTTTTGTTTGAGAAACCAGATTGAGACGGACTTTTACAAAACCACCGGTGAAGAAGATGAGCGGCACCTCAAGCAAAAGATAAACGCCTTTCAACCAGATATCGTCACTGCCATTGGCGGAGATGGAACCGTAAGCTTAGTGGCAAAAGCCATCATTCAATCACCCATTGCGCTGGGCATCATTCCCCAGGGCTCCGGGAACGGCTTGTCTAAAGACCTGGGCATTCCCCAAGACTTTGATGAGGCCTTACATGTGCTGGTAGACCACCATATCATGGCTATTGATACCCTGGACGTGAACGGGCAACTTTCTATCCACCTTTGTGACATGGGATTCAATGCGCTGGTAGTGGAGCGCTTTTGCGAAGGGGAAACCAGAGGCCCCGGTGCCTACGCCTGGATTGCCATGCAGGAATTCATGGGATACACCCCCAAGAGGTACACCATCATGACCGACGGTAAAACGGTTTTTGACGGTGAGGCCTTTATGATAGCGGTAACCAACGCCAAGGCCTTCGGGAGTAATGCCACCATTAACCCCTCTGGCATCATCAATGACGGTGAATTTGAGATCTTTATCCTGGAGCCATTCCCTAAAGCCTCCAGCCTGGGCATTTTGTACCAACTATACACAGACACTATTGATAACTCCATCTATACCCACCGGTTTAGCTGCCGGTCAGCGGAGATTGTGAACCATGCCAAGGAACATACCCAGATAGACGGTGAACCGGTTGACTTGCCTGAGAAAATAGAGTTTAAGGTGATGCCCAAAAGTCTGCGCGTGATCTTACCTAACGTGCAGGAATAGATTTCGCCTCTGGTGAATAGATGCACTTCTGGAACATAAGGTAGGGAGGCTCTGAGGCGTTGACGGGAGGCTCCAGGACCCGCAGCCAAACCGTGCCGTCTTTGTATTGGTCCAGCACCATGAACCCCTTGCTCTCATGGGAGAAGGAGGCCTTTCCGCCTTTGGCTACAAAATTGGTTTTACTGCCCGAGCCGCTTACGGCAAAGTGGTTGCCCTTCACTTTAAAATACTGCAGGTTGTGGTCATGGCCCGCCACGTAGAAGATGGCCTGGTGCTTGTTAAAAACCTTAAGCAGGCGCTTCCTGAACTTCTTGAACGGTGGGAACGACATGTCTTCATGGGCGCCAATGTACTTGCGGTAAATCCGGAAGAGGCTGCCCATGATAGGAAGAGGCACATAGGCTTTCTTATGGATAAATGTAAGAGGGAATAACTGCTGCTTAACGGTGAACTTGCCTCCGTGCAGGGCATTGCTGTACATGGGGTGGTGCGCCGCCAGCAAGATAAACCGGTTTTCATTGGCCTCCAGCACCGCTTCCAGGGCCGGGAAGAACTCTTTTGGGTTAGAATACTTGCTCCCGTTACCAGAGTCAAGTGGCTTAAAACCCGCCTGTACCCACCACTGTGTGTTGATCACCACAATCAGGAACTGGTCATTCACCTCTACCGTGACGGGGCCCAGGCTACCGGCCGGCGGAAGATATGCCGTAGGGTCACCCAATTGTTCGGTGATGATTTTCTCCTGCCGGAGCACATAGTCATATCCGTCTTTGCGGCCTTTGTTCCAATCATGATTCCCGCTGAGGTAAATGGCTTTGCCTGGATAGGTTTTGAGCAGGTCTAACTGGTGCTGAAGTTTCTGGAGGGCGGCGGTACGCTTAAAGGAACCTTCGGGCGGAACGCCGTTGGGGTAGATGTTGTCTCCCAGGAAAATAATAGTACTGTCTTGGCCTGCTTCCTGCATCCAGAAGGCAATGGTGTCCATGACCCCGTCTTCGCCCAAAGGGCCCGCTTTGCCAAGGTCACCCACCAGGGCTATGGAATGGACTCTGTCTTCTCTGGGCGGCGGGGAGATGGTGCGCCAGCCTACATCTGCCAAGGCGTAGAAGGGCTTTTTGCGGTACTTTCGTTCTTTCAGGTAAGAATAAAGCAGCCAGAGGGCAAGGGCCAGAAAGAGGAAGAGGACTATTTGGTAAAACATTGGGTGCAGGGGTACCTGTTGGGTCACTCTTCTAATACTACGTTACGGCCTAAAAGTTGGGCGGGGGCAAGTGCTTAAAGTGTCCGTTCTGCTTTACCCGTTCCTTTAGTTTCTCCGTTTCCAGCACCACCGGTAAAATCCTGGTCAAATGGTCCAGGATCAGTTCCTGGCGCTCACTTTCTTTAAAGCATTGCAGCAAGGTGTATTCCTGCTCGGTGGTAAAACCCAGGTGGTGGGCCACGTCATAAGACTGAAAGTTAGGGGGCAGGTTAAGCATGAGGGTCTGTACCCCTAAAGCGCCGTACAGTTGTTTAAGTAGTTCTATGATTTTCTGCCGCTGCACCGGGTCATCATCCTGCACGGTGTCCACGTCTTCTACCAGGCCCCCGGAGTAGAGCTTGCCTGGCACGTGCCGCTGGAACTCTTTTATCTTGAAAATCCTGAGCCCTTTGGTTTTAATATCCATCTCGCCGCCCAAATACTTTTTCTCCACGCTCAGGATCTTGATCTCGGTGCCGTAGTCACCAATGCCCTTGTCCAGGTACACGGGTATCCCGAAGGTAGTATCATTTTCCTGACATTCCTTGATCAGCTCGCGGTAGCGGGGCTCAAAAATGTGGAGGTTGAGTTTCTCCCCAGGAAAAACCACTATGTTCAACGGGAAAAGGGGTAGAAATCTGCTCATGACGTTTGGTATAAAACGAATGCCCGATACTAATTTAAGAAGGCTTTCCAGAAGCTACCACTATTTCTTTATTTTTGTGATTGCAGGAGATTGGACGTGAAGACTGCAGTAGGTGAAATTATGGCAAAACAGCAACTATCCATGCCCTTTACCTGGGCCGCCGCCCGTTGGCTTTTTCTAAAGCTGGCTATTGTGCTATTCCTGGTTTCGGTGCTGTGGGTGCTAACCTACCGGTGGGTAGACCCGCCCGTGACCTTGCACATGCTGTCTAAACGGTCTGAGCCTTCTCCTAAAACGGAGAAAGTAAGTGAGATTGACTACCAGTTTGTAGAGCTGGAGGATATGTCCATTCAGTTGCCCCTGGCGGTGATCGCTGCGGAGGACCAGTTGTTTCTGACCCATGACGGTTTTGATTTTAAGGCCATTAAGAAAGCCTTTGAGCGAAACCTGTCCAGCAAGAAAACAGTGGGAGGGAGCACCATCAGTCAGCAGGTGGCTAAGAACGTGTTTCTGTGGCACGGCCGGAGCTACCTGAGAAAAGCGGTGGAAATGTACTTCACCTTCATGATTGAGGTACTTTGGGGTAAGGAACGGATCATGGAGGTGTACCTGAACATAGCCGAGATGGGCGACCATGTGTTTGGGGTGCATGCGGCCAGCAAAAAATACTTCGGGACCAGCCCGGAAAAAGTGGGACGGCAGCAGGCGGCTTTGTTAGCGGCAGTGTTGCCAAACCCCATTAAGTATTCCGTAGCCAAACCTACCGGCTACGTCCTGCGCCGCCGCCGCAATATTGTCCGGAACATGGTGCGCCTGGGCGGAAGTGAACTCATTAAAAACTGGTATAACTAACCGAAAACTATGTGCAAGCATCCCTTTTTCCGCTCTGTTTTCTGTCTGCTACTGGTGTGCCTTTTTAACAGCTGCGCTCCCTCTAAAATTGCTTTACCAGAAGTAAAAGGAGAGATAGCCCAAATCATGGATGCGCAGAGCCAGGCCTGGAACAGGGGAGACCTGGAGGCCTTTATGGAGCCGTACTGGCATTCAGACTCCTTGGTGTTTGTGGGCCATAGCGGACCCACCTTTGGCTGGGACAAGACCCTGCAGAACTACAAGAGAAGCTATCCTACCCAGGAGGCCATGGGCAAGCTCGCCTTCACGCTGCTTCATACCTCCGCTATCAGCAAGGACGCCTTGTTGGTTGTGGGGAAATGGCACCTTAGCCGCCGCATAGGTGATCTGCAGGGCCACTTTTCGCTTGTTTTCAGAAAAATAGGCGGTAAATGGCAGATAGTGGCAGACCATTCCAGTTAGGAATAATTGGACGTTTTGAGGCCTAGGTAAATAACTTAGGCAGGTTTCTGTTGCGCCGGTAGATAGACCTTAAAGGTAGAACCTTTATTCACTTTGGAGTCTAAGTTGGTTTTGCCGCCAGCGTTTTCTACAATCCGTTTTAAGAGGTACAAGCCAATACCGGTGCCCTCTTCCTCTTTGCTTAGGCGCGTGTACTGGTTAAAGACCACCTCTATTTTTTCCGGCGAAATCCCTTTGCCATTATCTTCAAAAGAGATCACCACAAACTCCTTTTCTTTGGCAGTGCTTATATGAATGGTAGGTATGCGCTCTGGGTGCTGGTATTTGATGGCGTTGCTAAGCAGGTTATAGGCTATGCTCCGCAGGTTTTTCCGGGAGAAAGCAATGGTAGGCACCTTAATGTCATAGGTGATAATGGCTTCCGTTTTATTGATCTTATCCTTTAGGGTAAGTTCTACTTCCTTCAGAATCTCCTCAAAATTGGCCGGCTTGGTTTTTTTCCCTAAGGTGTCTTCCAGGCGGGAGACTTCCGTCAGGTCCTTAATGATACCCCGCATGGTTTCCACGGAAGTCGCCAACATGCCCCCAATCTTTTTCTGGTCTTCCAGATCGGGCTTTTCCGCTTCCAGCGACTCTTCAGACAGCTCAATGAAATACTTTACCAAGCCTTCAATATTATGCAAGGGGGCCAGCAGGTCATGGGTCACCGAGAAGATAAAGGTTTCATGCGAGGCATTGAGCTTTTCCAGTTCCCGCAGGTTCTTCATGCGGCCTGTAATATCCACAAACGTGATGATGACCCCGTTGGCCTTTTTTTCCTTAGGAATCAGGTAAGGGATTATGTTCATCTGAAACCAGTTTCCGTCTGTGGTCTGAATTTCTTTTTCTAAAATATCATCTGTATCAATGACCTCTTTAATGTTCTCAATGATGGTGGAATACCGAATATTGTCTACCAGGTCTTCCATGGGCGTGCCAATGTGGTCTGGGGTGAAACAGAACTGTTTCATGGCGGGCGGTGTGAACTTCCTTAGAATCAGATTAGCGTCCACAAACAACTGCGGAATAAGGGTATTCCGGAAATAGTTCTCCAACTCATCATTGAGTTTGATCAGTTCTTTGACAGTGTTGGGTTTATTCTTGGGAGCAGCCATAAGGGAGAAGCGACAAAAGCGTTATAAAGGGCGAAGGTGAATAGAGGGATGGTCCTTTTAAGGCAACCTGTTTTTGGCCGTTTTCTGAAAAACAGGCCAAAAACAGAAATTAAGCCCGTTTTTAAACCGGCTTTTCATTGCCATAGGCCTGCGCCTACTCTATCTTAGTTTTCAGCTTTCCATGGAGGACCTCTAAATTGCTTTTACAAGTTAGCCACTGCCAAGAAAGACCCTTTTTCTACAAAAGTGTAATTTACGTCTAATTGTACGCAATAGCTATTAATGGCTGTCTGGCCCTTACCCCAAATGCTTTGTGTCTTTACTGATAGGAGCCGGGGCCTGCCCGGTGGACGTCCCGGGGGCGTCGCTTTGGTCAATGGCTTTTTGGTCTTCCACTTTCTCCACCTCGGCCTGGAAGATGAGTCCGGCGGCGGCGGCGTGTTTGGCGGCTGCGGCCGTGTCTTTCACCAGTAGCATTTCCACGGTGCCTTTCAGTTCTTCGGTAATAGAGGTGACCATGGTGGCGCGGTCTTCCAGATTCACATCCCGTATGTACACGCAGATAATGCGGCCCGGGAACTGCTTGATCACCTCGCGGTAAATGGGGGCGTCTTCCTGGCCACTATCGCCAATGAGAATAAAATTCAGGTTGGGGTAGGTGAGCAGGATGTTCTGAATCTCCTTGAACTTGTGGCTCATGTGGTCGGCCCCGAAGAATTTGTTCTGCAATAACCCAAAGTCACGCAACAACAGTGGCCCCGCCGGAATGTCATTGATGTCCAGAAAGTCATGCAGGAGGTCATACATGTTCCAGGGGCTGCTGCTCACGTAAAAGAACGGGTTGTTGCGCTTGCCGTTGCGGCCCAGCTGAAGGGACCGGTAAAACGCCGACACCCCGGCAAAAGGCAGCCGCGTGCGGGCATTGTTCATGAACGTGTGCTGCGACATCTGAATGATATCTGTCGCTGACGTAAGCACGATGGTATCATCAATGTCTGAGATGATGCCATATTCCGCGTCTGGGGGCGGTACCAGCACGTGGGCCTCGGTCTTGATGCCAGGCTCAAAAGAGGAAATATCTGCGTGCTTCAACTCTATTTCCACCTCATGCCAGATATTATCCAGCACCAGTGGGGTAGAGGGCTCCAAGTTCAGGGTGAAGTAGCCTTCGCTGTCGGTGAGCACTTCATGTTCTACGTTCTGAAAGCAAACCGTCAATTGCGCGTTGCGCACCTCATCACTTTCAAAGCGGCGGTACATGTTGAGCAGATTCTTGGCCAGATTGTCATTATCAGCGGCGCTGGTAATGCCTTTGTTGGCCAGCACGCGGCCTTTCACATACAAACGATTCACGGTGCCGTAGCTGCGGTAAGGAACAATGTACAGGGGTTTGTACAAGCCCAGGCGGTTCCTGAACCGCTGCATGAGCAGATCAAAGGAGTCATCATGCTTGTCTATGAAATCTCCAAGGCTTTTTTTCCAGTCTATTGCCATGCCAAGTGTTCTTTTTGGTTTTGCTTACGCGAAAACAGGTTCAAAAGGGATATGCGATTACAGCCCCAGGTTTTGCTTGAAGGCCTGGTACTGGGTATTATTTGCCGAGGAGGTTTTGCAGCCCTGCTTCTGGGCCTCGGCTTTTATATCCTGGATACGGTTGCCCGGCGAAGGGTGCGTGCTGATGAACTCCGGGGGGGTGCCTTGGTTCTCCAAGGTCTGCATTTTCTGGAAGAAGCCGGCCGCGCCGTCACAGGCGTAATAATTGGTGGCACCCAGGTACACCACTGAAAAATCATCTGATTCGCGCTCATAGTCGCGGCTGAATTTGAGGCCTGCCAGTTGACCGGCAATTTGGCCAGCTATGCGTTCCACCTCACCGGCGTTGTCACCCAGCACCAGTTTGGAGATGAAGGCAATGCCGTACTGTTTCTGCAGCTGCTTCATGGTGTGGCGCTGGTCTGCGTGAGCAATCTCATGGCCCAGCACGCCCGCCAGTTCATCTTCGGTGTCCAGGTTTTTGATGAGGCCGGTAAACACGTAGATGTGCCCGCCCGGCGTGGCGAAGGCGTTCAGGTTATTGGGGTCATTGACAATTTTCACGTCCCAGGCAAACTCATCTCGGTAGCTTACCTTACCGGTGGCAATAATGCGGTTCACAATTTTGTCTAAGTGCGCATAGGCGGCCTTCACCCTTGGGTCTGAAGAAGAACGTTCCAGTAACTGCCCTTTGGCGCGGTAAGTGGAGTCTACTTCACTGGAAACCTGCTGGCCCAGTTTAATGTCTTCGTCCACGGAGAAAAGGATCTGGTTCCCGTTTTTATCTCCGGAGCAACTGGCCAGAAAGCCTGTTAGCAACAGTAAAAACGTGAAGGAGGATAGGGCCCTGAAAAGGGGTAAAGTATTGATGCGCTGATGTTTCATTTGGTTGTGTCTAAATCAATTGCCCCTTATACGCAAAACCTGCCCAAATGTACAGGCAGACCCGCGCAAACAGCCTAAAGGAGTTGGTGTTGGGCAGGCTTCCGGCTTTTTGGGCCTGTTTTCCTGAAAACGGCTTTAAAACGCTAAAAACTTTTCTTTCTAGGATAGGTTAAAGGAGAAATCCCTTACCTGGCCCTTTCCACTCATGGCACAAGAATTGACTCCCCACGCGGTTTATGCAGACGTTGCGGCTTCGGCGCAACAGGCAGGGCTGCGGTATTTTCCAGACACCAAGCCGGGTATTACCCGCCAGCAAAAAGGGAAAAAGGTAACCTACCTCACCGCCAAGGGAGAGCCCGTCACCGATGATAAAATCCTGGACCGCATCCAGAAACTGGTGATTCCGCCGGCCTGGACCGATGTCTGGATTTCGCCTTCGGCCAACGGCCACCTGCAGGCCACGGGGCGTGATGAAAAAGGGCGCAAGCAGTATCTGTACCATCCGCAGTGGCAGGCCACCCGAAGCCTGAATAAGTTTGGGCGCATGCTCACCTTTGGGTACGCCTTGCCTGATATCAGGAAGCAGGTGGAGAAAGACCTTCGGCTTAAAAAGCTGGAGAAGCGCAAGATTCTGGCCATTGTGGTGGAGCTGCTGGACCATTCCTTTATCAGGATCGGCAATAAGACCTATGCCAAAGCGAACAACTCCTACGGGCTTACCACCCTGCGCGACCGGCACGTGAAAATAGAAGGCGATAACCTGCGCCTGGAGTTTGTGGGCAAGAAAGGGGTAAACCAACAGATCAGTATCAAAGACCGCCGCCTGGCCCGGCTGGTAAAGCAGTGCCAGGATATTCCGGGGTATGACCTGTTCCAGTACTATGATGAAGAGGGCCAGCGCCAGCCCATTGAGTCTGGCGACGTGAACGAGTACCTGCGCAGCCTGAGCACCGAGGAGTTTACCGCCAAGGATTTCAGGACCTGGGGCGGCACCGTTTTGATGGTGGAGTGCCTGGAGCAGATCCTGGACGAAAACCCTGATATTGAGAAAGAAAAATCTGTAAAAGAGGCGGCCAAAATGGTGGCCCAGGAACTAGGCAACACGCCCACTGTCTGCAGCAAATACTACATTCACCCAGAGGTGGTGAACCTGTTCAAGCAAGACAAACTGATAGATTACCTCCGCAAGCACGACGCCAAAAAACGCAAAGAGAATCCATTCCTCTCCAGAACCGAGGAGTTTGTGATAAAAATGCTCAAGGCCATTAAATAAGGGGATTGGGTACAGAAAAGGAAACGTTTATCTTAGGGACTCTTATCTTCTTCAGGAATGATTCAGTTAAAAACCCCGCGGCTCTTTATCCAACCTCTTACCAAAACACAGCAGGAACTGTATCTGGCCAACAACGGCTCCCTGGAAAAAGAACTAGGCCTGAATTATACACCCAAAAAAATAAATGAAGACCTGGAAGATTCTTTAAAGAACTTCTTTCTGCCGCTCATCACCAAGCACCCGCAACACCACCTGTTTTATACCCTCTGGGCGATGGTACTGAAGGAGGAGCAAACCCTGGTGGGCGATCTGTGTTTCAAAGGTCCGCCTGACGATGACGGCAAGGTAGAGATTGGATACGGCACCTATGACGGGTTTCAAAAACAGGGACTGATGACCGAGGCGGTAGCCGGCCTGGTGCACTGGTGCCAACAGCAATCCCGTATCAAAACCCTCACCGCCGAAACGGAAGCCAGCAACGAAGCCTCTGAAAAAGTCCTGATCAGAAACCACTTCACCCTGGACTGCCAAACCCGCGACAACTCTTGGTGGATAAGGAAAGTGAGTGAGTGAGTGAGTGAGTGAGTGAGTGAGTGAGTTGCGTTTTGGAGCCGTTTTCAGGAAAACAGGCCTAAAACAATAAGTGCTGAATCACTAATTCTATAGCCCTTCTCGGTCAAAGGCATGTACTTTTACGCTGCGTTTTTTCCTGAGGCGGGTCTCCTTGCTTTTCTCTACTTCAATGCCCTGTTTGGTGTCATAAACACGGGTTTTTCTGGCCCAGCCCTGCACAGAGGAGTTGTCTTTCACGTCATCCTCGCCCATTCCGCCATAAACGTTTACTTTGATGCCTTTCTGGCCTTTGCCTGAGATCAGGAACTCATCCTCGTCTGCCAGACCGTACAAAGAAACAGACTTGGTTTCTGCTTTCTTGAATAGCCTATCATACACCAGCAATGGTTTCTCCTTGTCTTTGGTGGCAACCTGCAGCACCATCACGCGGGTGTCGCCGTTGGGCTGCCGTTCCACTACAAACTTTTCCTTTTCATCTGTACCGGCTACCAGTACATTCTTGGCCAGGATCAGATACATCTCCTGGGCAATGGCCGGCAATTGGTTTCTTCTGGCTGCAAGCTTGGTTTTTATTTCTTCACCGGTCAATTGATATGCCGGTACCGGCAGTTGTGCCACAGAGGCTGTGAGCAGGCTATCAGTGAGCTGGTGCTGCAATTGCCGGGCCAGTTGTTGCCACTGTTCCTGGGTTACTTCATTCAGGCAGCGGGCGTCAATAAAACGGGCGTTCTTGAGGTAGCCTCTGGGCGAGGAGACCTTGGCATGGAAGGTTTTCATCTTGCTCACTGGCGCCCACCGCCGGCTGAAGAGCCAAGGCATGAGACCGTCGTCAAATTTAAAAAACGCCTGGTCGCGGTCTTTGGGTACGGGGGTGTAGGTAGTCACAGCGCTGGTGTCATACACCGCCCACTGCCACTGGCCTTCATGACGGTCCCAATCGCCAATAAAAACGTCAAACAACCGCGCTTTGGCAAAAGAGAGTTGGTCTGGGAGGTGAGAGTGCTGGGAGAAGCGGTTCTTGAGGAACTCCTCCGAGTCAATCAGGTTTTTGGCCTTCCCGAAGTTGCGGGTCAGGGCTTCCTTACCTTCAAATTTCTCTTCCAGCAAAAAGACCTTGTCCTCAAATTCGGGGGTGTTCTCTTTGAGGCCTTTCACGTCTTTAGGCACATACACAAAGCGGGGGTGGCTATGCGGAATCTTGGCGCCCGCCGCCAGGCTAGACACCACTACGGCCCCATAGGGGTGAGCAGCAGAAGTCTGGTCCCGAAGAAGGTTAGATAGAAACGTTTTGCGCAGGCCTTTGGGCAAGATGTCCTGGGGATCTTTGTCTACCGAGCGCAAAGCATAGAGTTTTCCTTCGTCGCTTTCCAGCGTAAGGCTGGTGGTCTGGAAGCCGCCGCCCAGTTTCTCGGGGCTTAAGCCGCCGTGCATTTTCTTCATGTCCAGCACAGGCAAAGAGACCGGTGTGGCCCATACCTGGCGGTAATGCTTGCCCCAGAAAAGTTTGTGCAGAAAGCCCCGCTGGTAATGCCTGCCCGCCACCACGGTGGCCGAATCCCAGACGGCGTCCCGGTTTTGCTCAATGGGTCCCGCCAGGGCAGTCTTCTGGAAATAATCCTTGCGCGCGCAACCAGTGGAGAGGAGCAGGCACAGGGTAGAAAAGGTTAGTATTTTATACATGCTGAATAACTCACTTACTGCCATACCTCAAGCGCTAAAGAAAGGTTGTGTTCCCCTGCTTTTCGCGGTTGGTCTCAGGTTAAAAGCGAAACAAAAAGCCTGGGGCAAGGTTTTAGAACTTCATTACCGCTATATAGGTATAAGTACTCTGTATGCCATATTCCATTCCTCTCCTGAAAAGAAAATCATGCCCGTTGCGCAGTCTTCTGGCCCTGACCTTTCTTTTGCTTTTTTGCCCTCTGCTGTCTTTTTCTCAGGCCACAGATTCTACCATCATGGTGGCCGCCGGCCCCCATTATCTGAAAAGCCCTTTCCATAGATTCTGGTTCGGGTCGCATTACCGCAAGGTTTGGGCACAGCCCGTGCAGGCGCCTATTTTCAGGTTAGGTCAGTTTAAAGGTGGCGTGACGCCTATCCAGCAGGGGGGCAGTTTCCAAACCAGGAACCTTAGGCTGGTAGACGCGCAGAAACGGGAATACGTACTGCGCTCCATTGACAAAGACCCGTCCGTGGCCTTGCCTAAGTTTTTCCAGAAAACGTTTGTGGCTAAGATGATGCGCGACCAGACCAGCGTGATTCATCCATACGGCGCGTTTATCGTGCCTACCCTGGCTGATGCCGCCGGCGTGTACCATACCAATCCGCAGTTGGTTTACCTGACCCAGGACAAAGCCCTGGGCGAGTATGAAGGCGAGTTTGCCAATATGTTGATGCTGCTGGAAGAAAGGCCAGACGGTAACTGGGAGAACCTGGAAAGCTTTGGGAAACCCAAAGACGTGGTGAGCTCCCGCAAAGCGTTTGAGAAGTTTATCGCGGACCCCAGCCACCAGGTAGACAGCAAAAGGTACCTTACCTCCCGGCTCTTTGACATGTGGCTCAGTGACTGGAGCCGGCGCGAGGACCAGTGGCGCTGGGGCGTGGCCAAAAAGGGCGGAACCACCGTTTATTCCCCCATCCCGCGGGACCGGGACCATGCCTTTTTTAAGTTTGATGATGGCGTGCTTACCTTCATCATGAGCCTTTTCAAACCCAATTACCAAACCTTTGACAGAAGTATTTCTGCGAAAAATGTAAGGGGCCTGATCAAAAGCTCCAAGGAAATGGACGCCTATTTGCTGGCTTACCTTTCAGAAGAAGATTTCCAGATGGCGGCCATAGAGCTCCAGCAAAACCTGAATGACGCCGTGATTGAGAAGGCGCTGCAGCAGTGGCCTCAATCCATCCGGGATTTGTCTGCCAAGGAGTTTACCAAATTACTGAAGGCTCGTAGAGAAGATCTTCCTCGGGCTGCCACTGCGTTTTACCGACTGCTGAACCAGAAAGTGCATTTGGCCGGCACCAACGAGAAAGACTGGTTTGAGCTTAAGTTTCAGCCCGACGGAAAGCTGCTGGTAAAGCACTGGGCCGAAGAAAAAGATGAGGAAAGAAAGCTGCTGAATCAGAAAATGTTTTCGCCCGCAGAAACCAACAGCATTGCCGTTTATGGCCTGGGCAAATCCGATGACCTGGTGCTTTCCGGCAACGGACCCAACAAGATAGAAATCCAGTGGTACGGCGGCGAAGACACGGATGCCCTGAAAGTGGAAAAGGACTGGAAGATAACCGGTAAGAAGCTGAAACTCCTGGACGAGGGCGACGGCAATGACTACACCAAAGGCAAGTACATTAATGTAAACGAATACCAGCCGCGCGCTAAGGAATTTGACGCCGAAGGCTGGCTGCTCCGGTATCGCCTGCATTAACACGTTTCGGGGCTGTTTTACAGAAAACAGCCCCGAAACAGAAAAGCTATGCTTGTGAAAAGTCTATGATCTTGTCGCCGTGCTTGGTGCGCATGTACCCCCTAATGATCTGCTGGGTGTCTTTGTTGTCATTGTAGTGCTTGATCACCTCCTTGAAGTCTTCCAGGGAACTGGCGCTGAACGTCTCATCAATGTACCCGAAGCCCAGGTAATGCCCGTTCTCCACGCAAACCACAGATTTCTCATCCGCGGAGCGGCCCTTGCCCACAATCACGAAACTGTCATAGTCATACTTAAACGCGTCAATAGACTCTATCACGCGCTTGTTATATTCCTCTGGAGATTCCTTGCCTATACAGGCCCCTTTGCATTGGTGCACCTGGTAATCAAAACACGCCCCCGGCGATTTATACAGGTCGCATAGCTTCTGGCACAGGTTGTACTTAGCCACGCGGTTAAACAGAAAATTCTTGGCCTGGAACTGGTTGGACATGGTCAGCAATGGCGGCACCTCAGTCTTCGCTTTCTGGAACGTCAGGCGCAGGTAGCCGTCCTGGTCATAATAGGAAAAGATTCCCGAGTGGTACACGCTCCGGCGCTGGGCACGGTTATAGAACGGTTTTCGTTTCTTGATCTCATCAGACTCAAACAGCAGGGCCACCAGCTCGCTGCCGGTGCGCACATAGGTGATGCTGGCAATGCGGTTCTTGAACTCAATGGACTTGCGGCTCTTGAAATCAATGCTGAAGTGCTGGATAATCCGCTTGCGGATACTCTTGCTCTTGCCCACGTAAATAATCTCGCCGTGCTCGTCATGGAAGTAATACACGCCCGCCTCTAAGGGCAATTCATCCACCATTTCCCTTGAAATATTGGGCGGAAGGAGCGAGGTCTTAATGTCTTTGGTGAAGGAGGGCTTCTCCAGCAGTTTGTCGTCCTGGTCGGCGTCTACCTTGTTCTGATCTATTTTGAGCAGGCGGTCAAACAGCACGGCAGTGGCTTCGGCGTCACCGATGGCCCGGTGGCGCATCTGCAACGGGATATCTATGCTCTTGCAAAGTTTGCCCAGGCTGTAAGACGGAAGGCCGGGGATGAGTTTTCGGCTAAGGCGCACGGTGCAAAGCGTTTTGCGCTGGAAGGTAAACCCCAGGTCGGCGAATTCCTTTTTGATGAAGGAGTAGTCAAACCGCACGTTATGGGCCACAAACACGTTGCCCTCGGTGATCTGCACAATCTGCTTGGCCACCTCATGGAACTTGGGGGCGTCGCGCACCATCTCATCGGTAATGCCGGTGAGCTGCGAAATGAAAAAAGGGATGGGGCGGCCAGGGTTCACCAGGCTATGGAACTGGTCCACTACCTGGTTGCCATCATGAATGAAAATGGCGATCTCCGTGATTCGGTCTTCAGACGGCTGCCCGCCGGTGGTTTCTATATCTACAATAGCGTACACGCGCTTCTCTTAAGGTTTGGTAGCGGCACAACCGCTTTGTTCATAACCCATTTACAGGGCATATCGTTTCATTTTGCCTCCCCGCCAAACGCGCCTGTTAGAACGCGGTAAATATTAGCTGCTACTTTCTATAAACTGCTTAGGTACTGTTTCTGTTTTGAGCCTGTTTTCCTGAAAACAGGCCTAAAACGCAAGGGTAGGGTGCATTATCTTTAACCTTCTTAAACTCAGAACCGAAAGATAGAGGGTGTGGGCATTAAAAAAGCAGCCTTTCGGGCTGCTTTTTTAAATGTATACATGTTCAAGGGAAAGTACTCCTGCCGTTAAAGCAGAGATCCTTTGCCCCAGAAATTAAAGCGCTTGTTTCAAAGAAGTAATGGTCTGCTTGGCGGCCTGAATCTCCATCTGCTGTTTCTGCACAATGTTTTTCACGTCCAGGGGCAGGGGCTCATTCAGGGCATTGTTGTAGGCTTTAAGCGCAGCCTCGTCGCCGGTTTCGCACTCTCCCAGAATGGCTTTGCTGTCATTGGCGCCAACGGCAGCTTTCAAGTTGATCCAGCCACGGTGCACGGCTCCGGCTGCTTCCATGGCCACGCCTTCCACGGTAGTGGTATGGGAGGTAGAGCCGCCTAATTGCTGGGCTTTGCTTTCCAGTTCGCTGGCGAATACCGCGCGTTGCTGGGCCAGCCTATGAAGTTCAGATTTTACCCGTGGGTCAGCTACGGCGCCGGCGGCGGTCTCATAGCCTTTTTGTCCGTCGCGGGCGGTTTCTACTAAGTCGTTTAAGGTGTCAAGTACTTTGCTGTTCATGTTATCCATAGTGGTAGGAATATAGGTGGTTAGGTGTTGGGTACTGCCTTTTGGTTGGGCAGAAGAAATTGATTTTCAATCTCTCAGGTACCTCCACATATACTACCGCCTACCCTTATTTGTTGCGGCGTATAACGCTCGTTTTCTGGAAAACAGGCCTAAACCAGACAAGCTATATTTCTTTGTTGCGCCGCTTCAGTTTCTTGAGCAGCTGGTTTTCCTTGGGCCCTTGGTTAATGTCATTCAAGAGAAAACCAAACGGCTGCAGCGGGCCATAGGCATCAAAGATCACCTTGAGAATGGCAATTACCGGGATTGACAGAATCATGCCCGGTGCCCCCCAGATCTCGCCACCTATAATTAAAGCCAGAATGGCGGCGAAGGGGTTGATGCTCACCTTAGAGCCCACCACATACGGCGTAATGAAATTCCCTTCCAGAAACTGGACAAACGCGAAAATGAGAATAACGATCAGCATCTTGCCCGGCGAGCCGGTGTCTACCAGCACAAACAGCGCCGGGAGCAGGGCCCCCAGCATAATGCCAATGTATGGGATAATGGTCAGGATGGCGGCAAACACCCCAAAGAAAATGGCATAGTCCACGCCCATGATCAGAAGTCCCATGGAATTCAGCAGAGACACCACCAGAATCACAATGAACAAGCCCGATAGGTACCCCTGCACCACGCGCTGGATATTGTCTACGGTGTCCATGAGCGGTCCCCGGCGGTCTTTAGTGATGAACTGAAACATGAACTGCCGCAGGTGGTCGCGGTAAAATAGCATACAGAAAACGTAGATAGGGATAAGCGAGATAACCGTGAGTGCCCCGGTGGTGAGGGAGATGGTGCTCCCCAGGAAGGCGGTGCCCGTCTGGGTCACGTTCCCCAGCGCCTTCTGCAGAAACTCTCCTTTGTTGGTGGGCTTAATGCCAAAACGCTCATACAGGAAAATCTGGAATTTATTGACCAGGGCACTGAGTTTAGTGTTGATGTCTGAAAGCTCGGATGAGAAGCTGCCAATCTGCGCCGATAGGAACCAGATGACCAGGGTGAGCACCGCTATCACCAGTACAAGGGACAACACAATGGCCAGGGAACGGGGCATTCTCCTTTCCAGGGATTTATTAATGGGCAGCAGGAGCAGGGCAAACAAGGCCGCAAAACACAGAGGAATCAATACCGCACTGAAGAGCTGCAGAAAGTGAAGCAGCAGGAACAGGCAAAGCAGGATAACAGTATATTTTAGGTAGGTGGGTAATTTAATATCCATAGAAAGATTTAATCAAGAACAGCGGGAAATTTATATTAAAATGCTAAAAACAATAGCATTTAAGGCTTGTTAATGGGCGATTTTCTTCTTAAATTAGCTAAAATTTTAAGCAAAATAGCATGTAATGAATGAACTGCCAGGGGTTGGATTTGGTTACAAGTTTAATCAAACTAACCCATTGCAAACCCAGGCTCCTTTCTCTTATTTTGCGCTTCTGCCATAAAGGGTTAGGCATAAAAAAAGGCCTTTCCTCTTATCTAATGGCAAAGTACACGCAAATTTTCTTTTATTTTACCTAATTCTACTAAACCCTAAAGTTCCCTATGGCTGAACTGACTAATGTAACTTACAACGAGGATAGCATCCGCTCCCTTGACTGGCGCGAACACATCCGGCTGCGCCCGGGTATGTACATCGGCAAGTTAGGTGACGGCTCCTCTCCCGATGATGGGATTTACATTCTGGTGAAAGAGGTGATTGACAACTCCATTGATGAGCACATGATGGGGTTTGGTCGCACCATTGAAATCAAAATATCTGACCACAAGGTAATTGTGCGTGACTACGGCCGCGGTATTCCGTTGGGCAAGGTGATTGACTGCGTGAGCAAGATCAACACCGGCGGTAAGTATGATAGCCGCGCCTTCCAGAAATCGGTGGGTCTGAACGGGGTGGGTACCAAGGCGGTGAACGCCTTGTCTTCGCACTTCAGAATCCAGTCAGTGCGCGAAGGCCAGACCAAGGTGGCTGAGTTTGAGCGCGGCGAGTTGGTGAAGGACGAGGCCCTCCAGGAAACCACCCAGCGCAACGGCACCACCACCGTGTTTGTGCCGGATGACACTATTTTCAAGAATTACCACTTTATTCCGGAGTTCCTGGAGAACCAGATCTGGAATTATGTGTACCTCAACGCAGGTCTTACCATCCATTTCAACGGGCAGAAATACCTCTCTGAGAATGGGTTGAAAGATCTGTTAGGCCGCAAGATTGCCGAGGAGTCCATGCGTTATCCTATTATCCACCTGAAAGGGGAGGACATTGAGTTCGCGATCACGCACGGCAACGACTACGGCGAGGAGTATTATTCCTTCGTGAACGGGCAGTACACAACCCAGGGCGGTACCCACCTGGCAGCTTTTAGAGAAGCAGTAGTAAAGACCGTGCGCGAATTCTACAAGAAAGACTATGATGCCACTGATATCAGGGGCTCCATTGTAGGCGCTATTGCCATACGCGTGCAGGAACCGGTGTTTGAAAGCCAGACCAAGACCAAGCTGGGTTCCATTAACGTGGCCCATGAGGGACCAACGGTGCGTAACTTCGTGAATGATTACGTGAAGGAACACCTGGACAATTACCTGCACAAGAACCCGACCGTGGCAGATGCCCTGCGTCGGCGGATTGAGCAGAGTGAGCGCGAGCGCAAGGACATGGCCGGTATTAAAAAACTGGCCAACCAGCGCGCCAAGAAAGCCAACCTGCACAATAAGAAACTACGCGACTGCCGGTTCCACTTCGCAGAAAGCAAAGACCTGGAGAAAGAGGCGTTGACTACCCTGTTTATCACAGAAGGGGACTCGGCTTCAGGATCCATCACCAAATCCCGCAACGTGGAGCTGGAGGCGGTTTTTTCTTTGCGAGGAAAGCCGTTGAACTGCTTCGGGTTGAAGAAAAAGGTGGTGTACGAGAACGAGGAGTTCAACCTGCTGCAGCACGCCCTCAACATTGAGGAAGGGCTGGAAGGTTTGCGCTACAACCGCGTAGTAGTGGCCACCGATGCCGACGTGGACGGAATGCACATCCGATTGCTTTTGATGACCTTTTTCCTGCAGTTCTTCCCGGACCTGGTGAAGAACGGGCACCTGTACATTCTGGAGACGCCGCTCTTCAGGGTGCGCAACAAGAAGGAGACCATCTACTGCTACAATGAGCAGGAGAAGCAGAACGCCATCCGCAAGATAGGCAAGGCCGCTGAGATTACCCGCTTTAAAGGGTTGGGAGAGATCTCGCCGGAGGAGTTCGGTAAATTTATTGGAGAGAACATCCGTCTGGAGCCGGTGATCATGGGCAAGACGGAGCAGAACATCCAGAAGATGCTGTCTTACTTTATGGGCAAGAATACCCCGGAGCGGCAGCAGTTTATTATTGAGAATCTCAAGATAGAGAAAGATATAGTGGAGGAGGTATATGCTTAACGAAGAATTGGAAAACGAAAACAATTTAGAGCTGGACAGCGAACTGGCCGGCGAGGAGGTCATCCATGACATTACCTCGGTCTCTGGCTTGTATGAAAACTGGTTTCTGGATTATGCCTCTTACGTGATTCTGGAGCGGGCCGTGCCTGCCCTGGAAGACGGTTTTAAGCCGGTGCAGCGCCGTATCATGCACGCCATGAAGGAAATGGACGATGGCCGTTTCAACAAGGTGGCCAACGTGATAGGGCAGACCATGCAGTACCACCCGCATGGTGACGCCTCTATTGGCGATGCCATTGTGAACCTGGGTCAGAAGGACCTGCTCATTGAGACCCAGGGAAACTGGGGCGACGTACGCACTGGTGACAGCGCGGCGGCACCGCGTTATATTGAAGCCCGCCTCACCAAGTTTGCCTTAGACGTAGTCTTCAATGGCCAGACCACGGAGTGGCAATTAAGTTATGACGGCCGTAAGAACGAACCGGTGACCTTGCCGGTGAAATTCCCGTTGCTGCTCGCGCAGGGCGTGGAAGGGATTGCCGTAGGCCTGTCCACCAAGATCATGCCCCACAACTTCCGGGAACTGATCAGGGGATCTATTGATGTGCTGAAAGGCCGTAAAACCACGCTGTTGCCAGACTTCCCTACAGGTGGTATGGCTGACTTTACTAACTACAACGGTGGGGGCAGAGGGGGGAAAATACGCCTGCGCGCTACCATTGAGAAAGTAGATAAGTCGTTGCTTGTGATCCGGGACGTGCCATATGGTACTACCACCACCGCCTTGATGGACTCTATTGTCAAGGCCAGCGAGAACAACAAGATCAAGATCAAGAAGGTAGTGGACAATACCGCCGCCGAGGTGGAGGTACAGGTGCACATTCCGCCCGGAATCTCGCCTGACCTGACCATTGACGCGCTGTACGCCTTCACCGACTGTGAGATCTCCATCTCGCCTAACACCTGCGTGATCATTGAAGACAAGCCCCGTTTCCTGAACGTGGACGATTTGCTGCGCATGTCAACTGTGAAAACCGTAAGGTTACTGGAGCGTGAGCTGGAGATCAGGATGGGCGAGCTGGAGGACAAGTGGCACCAGAGCTCCCTGGAGAAGATTTTCATTGAGAACCGCATCTACCGTGACATTGAGGAGTGTGAGACCTGGGAAGCCGTATTGGAGGCCATTGACCTGGGCTTGAACCCTTACAAACCTTTGCTGCGCCGCGAGGTGACACAGGAGGATATCATCCGCTTGACAGAAATCAAGATCAAGCGGATTTCTAAGTTTGACGCCTTCAAGGCAGACGAGTTCATCAAGAAGCTGGAAGCCGAAATGGCTGAGGTAGCCGATAACCTGGCTAACCTGACCCGTTACGCCATCAGTTATTTTGAGGGCTTGCTGGCCAAATATGGAAAAGGCAAAGAGCGCCGTACCCAGATCAGAACCTTTGATGTGGTGTCGGCCCAGAAAGTGGCGGTGGCCAACCAGAAACTGTACGTGAACCGCAAAGACGGCTTTGTAGGCTATGGCCTCAAGAAAGACGAGTTTGTGTGCGACTGCTCAGACATGGATGACATCATTGCCATCCGGAAGGACGGTAAGTTCATGGTGACCAAGATCAGTGACAAGACCTTTATGGGCAAAGACATTCTGTATGTAGGCGTCTACAACAAGAATGACGAGCACATGGTCTACAACATGATCTACACCGATGGCAAGACCGGAATCGCGTTTGCCAAACGCTTTGCCGTGACCTCCATTACCCGTGACAAGGAGTATGACCTGACCAAAGGCGAGAAGAACTCTAAAGTGGTTTACCTCACGGCCAACCCTAACTCTGAGTCTGAGTTGGTGAGCATTACGTTGCAACCGGCCGCTGCCGCCCGAGTGAAGCAGTTTGACTTTGACTTTGCTGAACTGCTCATTAAAGGCAAAGGCTCACAGGGTAACATAGTGACCAAACATCCTATCAAGAAGGTAGTACAGAAGGCGCTGGGTGAATCTACCCGGGGCGGACGTGAGATCTACTATGATGAGGTGATTGGCCGCCTGAACACCGAGAGCCGGGGCCGCTACCTGGGTTCCTTCAACACCGATGATACCATCCTGGTGCTCCACAAAGACGGTTCGTATGAGCTGACCGGGTTTGACCTGACTAACCATTATGACGTGGCCAATATTGAGGCCATCCACAAATTCAGCCCAGACCTGGTAGTGTCTGCGGTGTACACAGAAGGGGAGACCAAGGTGACTTACGTGAAGCGCTTCCAGGTGGAGACCACCACAGTCGGCAAACGGTTTACCTTTATCAGTGAGACAAAAGGCTCTAAACTATTGGCAGCATCGGTGGCAAAAGAGCCCAAAGCGGAGATTAAATTCCAGCGCGATAAGAAGTCTGACAAAGAGACGGAGATTTTGTTGCTGAGCGAGTTTATTGATGTGAAAGGCTGGCGCGCGATGGGTAACAAGCTGAACTATTTCAAAATCTTTGCCGTGAACCTGCTGGAGGAAGAAAGAGCAGAGGCTGTAAAGGTAAAAAATAGTACAAAACCAATTAAAACTGTAAAGATAGAGCCTAAAATAACTAAAATTGTAAGTCCTTCATATTCAACAGGTGATGAAGTTTTGCTTGATTTGGAAAGCGTAAAACCTGATTTGGAAGTAGCCGTAGAAACAGAACAAATCGGGGATCTACCGGTACCACCCAAAAAGGAGAAAAGGCAACTCAACCTGTTCTAGGAATTTTGGATTAGTTTCCGTAGATTACCCTTGCGTTGTACTAAAGTTACATCATTGAAGGGTATATGCGGAGCAAATTTAGACTCGTACTTTTATTATTTACCATACTAAGCTTTCCAGGCTTGGCCTCTGCAAACGGAGGACTAGGCCTGGAAAAGCTGTTATGGGAAGCCAATCAATTATTCCTGGAGCACAAAGACGCGGAGGCGTTAGAGAAATATGAGCTTCTGCTGGCTGCCAACCCAGAGCAGCAGGAAGCCTTGACCAAGGCCAGCATTGTCTGTGGCCGCATTGGCAACCGTTTTCCAGATGACACCCACAAGGGCCTTTATTTCCAGAAAGCCTATTCTTTTGCCAGCACTGCCTGGGGCAAGGACAGCCTGGAGGCCGAAAACAATTTCGTGATGGCCCTGGCGCTCAGCAACCTCAGCCAGACCGCTTCTTTAAAAGAGCGCATGCTTCATATTTGCCAGACCAAACGGTACCTGGACAAGGCTCTTTCCGCAGATTCTTTACATGCCGGCGCCTGGCATTTACTGGGGCGCTGGGCCTATAAAGCCGCCAATCTTTCCTTCGCTGAAAAATCTGTCATCAAACTTATCTCACAGGAAGCACCTTCAGAGGTAACCAATGAGTTGGCTATTGACGCCATCTCAAAGGCTATTGCCATTGATCCCAACAACCTGGTGTATTACTATGACCTGGCCCGGGTGCAACGGGAAGCTAACCTGAAAAGCGAATGCGTGAACACTCTGCAACGGGCCATTGACCAGAAACTGGTAACCACCGAAGATCTGGAACTAAGCAGAAGGTGCAAAGTGCTCCTGAAAGAGGTACTCCGGATTAGAACCTAATCAAAAGCATTACCCCATCAATAAGAAAGGCGCCCTGGAAAGGCGCCTTTCTTATTGATGGTAAAAACCTAATCGTGAGAATAAAAGGCATAGACATTCTTGATCCTAGAAAACAGTAAGATCTTGGTGATGGGAATGGCAATACGCTTCTGAATCTATTACTTCGGCAAAAACTTGCTTAATTTTTTGACCCTAAATCCATATTTGTTTTGGGGTCGTTTTCGGGAAAACAGGCCCAAAACGCGTGCCTAAAAAGGCTTGAAATAGGAAAGATTTGGCAAAACCTGAACGCGTCTATTGAGAGTGAACCCAAATCTATATAAACCGGAGTTAAATCTTTAAGGAATTCTGGATGGGCAGGTTATTGAAATTAATAGTGTAGGTTGAATATTAAAACTTAACATATTTTTTATATTAGTGATCCAAAAAACCAGCGGGTGAGAAAACTACCAATCTATTTCCTTTTCCTATTGAGCGGTATGCTGGCCAAAGCACAGACCGCTCCGTTAATAGGGAAAGTGGTGGACACCGACAGCCAGAAGCCGCTGGATTACGTGACCGTTCATCTTCACAAAGCCAAGGCCCCGGTGTTCACAGATGAGGCCGGTACTTTTACTCTCAGAAAATATTCTCTCTCAGATACCGTCACTTTTGCCTTAATGGGGTACAAGCCCTTGAAAAAAGCGGTCTCTGCCTTGCTTAAAAACAGTACGGTGCTGCTAGTCCGCCAGAGCTATGCCCTCCAGGAAATTGTGGTGAGGCCCAAGGAGAACCCGGCTTACCGGATTATTAGGGCCGCGGCTAAAAATAAACACCTCTATTTACCAGAGAACCAGGCGGCCATTCAATTCAGGACCTATACCTTAATGAAGGGCAGTATTCTGGAAAGTGACGCAAAAGACAAAAAGAAGCATTTTTCAAAACGGTACGCCCCTTACCTGGATAGCCTCAAGCTTCTCCCGTCTACAGGCCGTACCGCCTCTCTGCCTCTTTTCCAGTCAGAGTCTGTTAAGGAGATTTTTTACAACCGGCAGCCCCGTAATTCCAAGGAAATATTGATAGCCAGTAAGGCCATTGGGGTGGGTATTGAAAAAGAAAGCCAGATCTCCCAGTTGTTAAATGCCCAGGCAGAGCATTTCTCCTTAAACCAGAACTGGGTGCGCATGTTTGACAAGGACTTTGTAAGCCCTATTGCCAACCAGTGGGCTAGTTACTATGACTATGATCTGCAGGACAGCGTAGAGACGGCGAGCGGTAAAATCTATCAGATCAATGTATCGCCCAAACGGCACCAGGACCTGGCCTTTGAAGGTACTATCTGGATAGCGGAAGGGACGTATTCTTTGCGCCGGGTGGATCTGCGCCTACACAAAAGGGTGGCCCTTAATTATGTGACGGGGCTTCATATTGTGCAGGCCTGGGATGAAAAGAATCCCTCGCTGCTGCCCATCTCCAGTAAGCGAAGGTTTCAGCTTGCCGGCTTCCCGGGATCAGATGTGCGGTTGTTCGTGGAATCTGAGACCGCGTATTCAGACGTGTTATTGGGGCAGCCCAAGCCTGAGGCTTTTTTCGATGCGACCCACCAGGTAAGTGATTCGGCCCTGAAGTATAAAGAGGAGTTCTGGCAAAGCGTGCGGCCCGAGGAGTTTACGCCCGCGGAGTTGAAGCGCGTGGAGGCCATTGCCAGCATCAAGAAATTACCAGAGATCAGGAGCGCCGTGAAACTGATCAGGGTAGTGGTAGAAGGCCATATGCCCCTGAATGAGAAATTTGAGTGGGGACCGGTCTTTGGCGCCTATGTGTTTAACAAGCTAGAGGGTCACCGGTTTCAGTTTGGCGGCCGCACCACCCCTGAGTTCCACCCAAACTGGATCATGAACGGGTACCTTGCATATGGCACCCGCGATAAAGCCGTAAAAAGCCTGTTCAACCTTAGGTACGTAGCAGACCGGGAGCAATGGACGGAATGGGGGGCAAGTTACCTCAACGATGTGGGTCCCGCCGGCATGGACCTGAACAACAGCCAGGTGAGCAGCCTTTTCTTCTCCACATTCCGGTGGGGGCAAATGAACTTCCCTTACCAACAGGAGCAGATGCAGCTATGGGGCGAGCGGGAGTGGTTTCAGGCGTTCAGGCAACGGGTCACTTTCAGGAACACCCGCTACAATCCCGTTTTTGACGCGGCCACGCTGGGCTCTGAAAGTCAGGACCCCAAATATGGTGGCTTTACCACCACAGACGTGACCCTGAACCTGCGCTATTCCCCAGACCGAAAAATGCTGATCCGGCATCATGAGAAAGTGGCCATCTCCAATTCCAACGCACCCGTGATAGGGCTGGAGGTATCGGCGGGTTTGAGTGGGGTTATGAACTCAGATCTGTCTTACCAGAATATTTCGCTTTCAGTGGAGCAGCGGGTGCGGGCCGGCATTTTTGGCTACGGCCGGTATTACCTGAAAGGGGGCAAGACCTTTACCAAGGTGCCGCTGCCCTTGCTGCAGGTGCCCCTAGGCAATGAGACGCCTTTCTTTATTCTGCAAGGGTATAACCTCATGCCCTACTTCTCTTTCGCCACCGATGAGTTTGTGTCGCTACGGTATGACCACCATTTTGAGGGTGCCTTTTCACTCACTAACCGGTTGCCGCTGCTCAGGAAATCAAAACTGATTCTGGTGGCCGGTGGGGCCGCACTGTATGGGAGACTGACGGACAAGAACAAACCCGCTGAGACGAAAGGCAACCAAAGTAACTTCAGGGGGCTGGGCCGCGATCCCTACGCCGAGGTGAACGTGGGCTTCAAGAATATTTACCAGCTGTTTAGGGTAGACCTGGTACATAGGCTTACGTACCGCGAGCTGGACGCGCCCTTATGGGGACTGCGCCTGTCGGTTTCAGTGAACCCCTAACGTTTTTCATCTGTTTTGAGAAAAACAGCCCTAAAACAGCCCGTAACTAAACCGGAAATGGTACCTTCGCCTCATCAATTTCTATTGGACCCTTTCCTGCGCATGCGTCATTCTTTCTGGCTTTTAGTCCTTGGAGCTTTTCTGGCCTCGGCCTGTTCCCAGAAATCTAAGGAGGAGCATATGTTTTCTCCCGGCAAGGTAGACAGCAGCGTTCCAACCCAGATAAAGGAGATTACCCGGGCCCTGGAGCAAAGGAACGCGCCCCCCGAGTGGTTTGTGAAACGGGCCAAACTGTACCTGGCCATTGACAAACCCCAGCAGGCGTTCAAAGACCTTTCCTCTGCCACCACCCTTGACCCGGGCATCGGCGAAGCCTATTTCTGGAAAGCCAAGATTCTGGCCGAACGGCAAGAATACCAACAGGCCATGAAAATGATGCTGCAGTCTCAGGAGTTTAATTTCTATTCCCCAGAGTCTGAGGCTATCTTAACAGAAACCTACGTGGGCCTGAAATTGTATGACCGCGCGCTCAGCCATGGAAACAAATCTATACGGTTAAGCCCCGGTGAGGCCAAGTACTACGTGCTGCTGGCCAAGGCGCAGGCGGGAACCGGAGACACGGCGCGGGCGTTGTTTAACCTGAACCGGGCCCTGGTCCGGGACTCTATGTCGCTGCCGGCCTTTAGGGAGTTTAGTGCTATTTATACCGCCAGAGGGTTGTATGAGAATGCTATCCCTATGGTGCAGGTTGGGGTAAAGAAGCAACCTCAGGATGGCTTTTGGTGGCAGCAGCTGGGTAAGTATTATTTGAACCGCAACCTTACAGATACCGCGGTGGCCTGTTTTAGCCGGGCGGTGACTTTGCAACCTGAACAGCCGGAAGGCTATGCGGGGCTGGGGGAGGCCTGGTACAAGAAGAGACAATACAGCACCGCGCTTCCGGAGTTACTGAGGGCCCAGGAATTGGGCTTGCCCATGACCGAACATAACCTCTGGATTCTGGCTTCGTGCCTGGAATGGACCGGGCAGAAAGAGGCCGCCCGGCAGCATTATGTTTTTTTAACCAGAAAATATCCGCAGAACCCGCGCTATAGTGTAGCTTTGCAGCGCATCACGCGGCCCGTGGAGCGGCGCATTATCATAGATACCTTGAGCGCCAAATCTGTTTTTTAGCTATTTTGCGAAAAACAGGCCCAAAACGAAGAAGTTTACTACGTGCAATATGATTAACATCACCTTACCAGACGGTTCGGTCCGTGAGTACCAGGATGGCGTAACCGGCATTGAGATTGCAGCCTCCATTAGTGAAGGCCTGGCGCGTAACGTGCTGGCCGTGAAAGTGAATGGCCAGGTGTGGGACCTTACCCGTCCTATCACTGAGAACGCCACCATCCAGCTACTCACCTGGAATGATGACGAAGGCAAGGCTACGTACTGGCACTCTTCGGCCCACTTAATGGCCGAGGCGCTGGAGGCTTTGTACCCCGGCGTGAAGTTGGGCATTGGTCCCGCCATTGAGAACGGCTTCTATTATGACATTGACTTAGCCGACGATAAAACGCTTTCCAGCGAGGACTTCCCGGCTATTGAGCAGAAGATGCTGGAACTAGCGCGCCAGAAAAGCGAGTTTACCCGCCGCGCGGTGAGCAAGGAAGAGGCTATTGCGTATTTCACTGAGAAAAACGATCCTTACAAGCTGGACCTGCTCAAAGACCTGCAGGACGGAACTATTACATTCTATACCCAGGGTAATTTCACAGACCTTTGCCGTGGGCCGCATATCCCTAACACCGGGTTTATTAAAGCCGCCAAGCTCATGAACGTGGCCGGTGCCTACTGGCGCGGCGATGAGAAGAGCAAGCAGCTGACCCGCGTGTATGCCATCACTTTCCCTAAGCAAAAGGACCTCACCGAGTACCTGGAGCGCCTGGAAGAAGCCAAACGTCGTGACCACCGCAAGCTGGGCAAGGAAATGGAACTGTTTGCTTTCTCTGAGAAAGTGGGCATGGGCTTGCCGTTGTGGTTGCCCAAAGGCACTATGCTGCGCGAGCGCCTGGAGCAGTTCATGCGCAAGGCCCAGATGAAAGCCGGCTACCAGCCGGTGGTAACCCCACACATTGGTTCTAAGGAATTATATGTGACCTCAGGCCATTATGAGAAATACGGCGCGGATTCTTTCCAGCCGATCAGGACGCCAAATGAAGGGGAGGAGTTCTTCCTGAAACCCATGAACTGCCCGCACCACTGCGAGATCTACAAGACCCGCCCAAGGTCTTACAAAGAGCTTCCGGTGCGGCTAGCCGAGTTTGGCACCGTGTACCGCTACGAGCAAAGCGGCGAGTTGCACGGCCTCACCCGCGTACGTGGCTTTACCCAGGATGACGCCCACATCTTCTGCCGTCCAGACCAGGTGAAGGAAGAGTTCACCAAAGTAATTGACCTGGTGTTGTATGTGTTCAAGGCCCTGGGCTTTGAGGATTACACTGCCCAAATCTCCTTGCGTGACCCAGAAAACAAGGCCAAATACATTGGCTCAGATGACCTATGGGAAAAAGCCGAGCGCTCTATTATAGAGGCCGCCCAAGAGAAAGGACTGCCAACGGTAACCGAACTAGGCGAAGCTGCGTTCTATGGACCTAAGCTGGACTTCATGGTGCGTGATGCCCTGGGCCGTAAATGGCAGCTGGGAACCATTCAGGTAGACTATAACCTGCCGGAGCGGTTTGAGCTGGAATACATTGGTTCAGACAATGAGAAGCACCGTCCGGTAATGATCCATCGGGCACCATTTGGTTCTCTGGAGCGCTTTGTGGCTGTCTTGATTGAGCACTGTGGCGGTAATTTTCCGTTGTGGTTAAGTCCAGACCAGGTAGCCATTCTGCCTATTTCTGAGAAATTCCATGACTATGCCCACAAGGTAAATGAGTTATTGGCCGAGCAGGACATCAGGGGGTACATTGATTCCCGTGATGAAAAGATTGGCCGTAAGATCAGAGACGCTGAAGTGAGCAAAGTGCCTTACATGATTATTGTAGGGGAAAAAGAGCAGGAAAATGGCATTGTGTCCGTGCGCAAACACGGCTTAGGCGATATGGGCAGCATGCCGATTGATGCCTTTGTGAGTAACTTCAAAGCCGTGTTGGCCGAGATGCTTAGTTAAAAAATATAGAAGATTTCTTTTATATAAAAGGGAAAAACGCGATATTCGCACCCTGATTGTGAAATATTAAATTTTAGGAGGTACAACTATTTCTACTAACAACAGACGCTACGTGCCACGTGGCAAGGTCGAAGAACCTTATCGTATCAATCAGCGCATCACCGGCGTCCGCGACGTGCGGGTAGTGGGGGAGAACGTGGAGCCAGGTGTATACAGCATAGACCAAGCCCGCCGTCTTGCAACGGAACAGAATCTTGATTTGGTGGAGATTTCACCAAAGGCAGATCCGCCGGTTTGCCGTATCATTGACTATTCAAAGTTCAAGTACGAGCAAAAGAAGAAGCAGCGGGAAATGAAGGCCAAAACCACTAAGGTGGTGATGAAAGAAATCAGGTTCGGTCCGAACACCGATGACCACGATTTCGAGTTCAAGCTGAAGCACGCCCGTCAGTTTCTGGCAGAAGGCGCAAAAGTGAAGGCCTATGTGCACTTTGTGGGACGTACCATTGTCTTTAAAGAGCGCGGCGAGTTACTTTTGCTTAAATTTGCCCAGGCCCTGGAAGACGTAGCCAAAGTAGAGCAGTTGCCTAAGCTGGAAGGGAAACGAATGTTCCTCTTCCTGGGACCAAAAGTGAAAAAATAACAGTACACTTTATATACACCCAAATGCCAAAGATGAAAAGCAAGTCAGGGGCTAAGAAGCGATTCACCCTGACAGGTACTGGCAAAGTAAAGCGTAAACACGCTTACAAAAGCCACATCCTGACCAAGAAGACCACCAAGCAGAAGAGAAATCTGACTCACATTGGTTTAGTTAGCGAAGCTGACCAGGCGAACGTGAAAAGAATGCTTGCGTCTTAACCCAATCAATTTAATTATTGTTTCAACGAGAACTGGTAACTAAGAATTAAACCGAAATCACCAGCCTCAAAAAATTTCAGAAATGCCTAGATCGGTAAACGTTGTGGCGGCCCGTCACAAAAGAAAAAGAATAATGAAAATGGCCAAAGGTTACTTTGGTCGTAGAAAGAACGTTTGGACAGTAGCCAAAAACGCGGTTGAAAAAGGTTTGCTTTATGCATACCGCGATAGAAAAGCGAAAAAGAGAGATTTCAGAGCTCTTTGGATCCAGCGTATTAACGCCGCAGCCCGTATTAACGGTCTGTCTTACTCCCAGTTTATGGGCGGTTTGAAAAAAGCCAACATCAACCTGAACCGTAAAGTTTTGGCTGACTTAGCTTTGAACCATCCAGAAGCTTTCACCGGAATTGTTGAGAAAGTGAAATAAGCTTTCCTGCTTATACTATAGAAAAGCCCGACTCATTGTCGGGCTTTTTTTTATGCCCGAAATTCTGTGGCACTAAGGCGCTTCTGCACCTGCAAAGGTTATCCTTGCTACATCAGAAGCAATGAAGCAGATGAAGTAAGTGTTAAAGGTCAAATTAATATTGGAAATGTTATTTAAATAGGTAAATTTTAATCCTTCCAATTCACCTTTCCCATTTACTCATTCTTAAATCTGTTTCACTTATGGAAAAAATTGCACGCTATCCAGGGTTTATAGCCAAAATACTGTTGGCAGGAGTTCTTCTTTTCTCGGCCGCATGTAGTGAGCAGGAGGTAGTGGAGCCAACCAGCACCGTTGCTTCCCAAGGCCTGTCTAACAAGATGAAGGAAAAGACTTTCTATGGGCCGGCTACCCCTATGGGCAAGGGCGTGGCCCGCGCCTGGGTGTCTGTTAATGATGAGGGAGAGCCTACGGCTGTTGGGGTTAACATTTCTGCCAAGGTAGTAGACAATCTGGGCATGGAGCCAAAGGTGTTTACCCTCAGGTTACCCAAGCAGGCAGAGGCCACCTTGTATGAGTTTGTGAGCCTGGACTGGAACCCGGGAGGGCATCCGCCTTTTGGCATTTACAACGTAGACCACTTTGATCTGCATTTTTATATGATTCCGGAGGAGGAAGTGATGGCGATCCCGGGCATGGACCCAGGCATGCCGGGCAGCTTTAATTTTGACACGCCCGTTCCGGCGCAGTTTGTCCCCTGGAGATATGTAATGGACCCGGGTATTGTTCCTGCTATGGGCGTGCATTGGGGAGATTGGAATGAGCCGCAGTATAACGGGCAACCCTTTACCAGAACCATGATCCTGGGTTCTTACCAAGGGGAATTCATCTTCCATGAGCCCATGTTTACCCTGGATTACCTCCATACCAAGCCCAACATAGAAATCCCTATCCCGCAGGCCTCCGCTTATCAGAAGCCCGGCTACTATCCACTTAGCTATTCTTTTATGTATAGTGACACGCCCAAAGAATATACCATTGCGCTGACAGACCTGACCTGGAAGGAGTAAAACACAATCTGAGATACAAAGTCGGCCGGGAGCGTTCCCCGGCCGACTTTGTTTTTAGGGACTGGGTATTTTTTGGAATGGAATGGGTAATGCTGGTAAAGGCGATTTCTTAATGAGTAAATACTTGGCGTATAATTGGTATTGAAGGCCAATTGTGAAACTGTATTCCTTCATTAATCAGGAAGACTTTGGCCTGCTGTCAGGTTCTAGGTTTTTCTTCTTTCAAAAGCAAACCTTAACCATTCCCTTTCGCTATACTATAACTATATAAATAATAAATTAAACTATAAATAGCTATGTAGTTATGGAACAAAAATCTGCCACTGATTTGGTGAAAGAAGCCAAGCAGGAAATAGAGAACCTCTCACCGGAGCAGGTGAGCGAAGAATTATCAAAAGGCGATGTCACTTTGATTGACCTCCGGGAAAGCGAGGAACTGTCGCAAAACGGAAAGATAGCCGGGTCTGTGCATGCGCCCCGCGGTATGCTGGAATTCCATGCTGATCCTTCACAGCCTTACTATAAACCAGTGTTCGACAAAAACAAAAGGCTGATCTTGCACTGCGCCTCCGGTGGCCGCTCCGCGTTGGCTACCGCCACCTTAAAGAAGATGGGCTTCCAGAACGTTGCCCATCTGGATGGCGGCTTCAAGGCTTGGAAAGATGCGGGCAAACCAGTGGTGCATTAAATAAGGTAAGAGTTACTGGCTAAAACTTTAGGCTAAAAGTATTTTCAACTCTACACCAGGTGCTACCCTTGGGAGGAAGAGGAATGTTTCATGCATTCTGGTGGTGACTCTTGCCTGGTAGCCGGGGCCTGTCTGGGAATTGCTCTAAAATGGGTAAGTTTACCGGATACCTCTGCCCCGCAGGCAAAACGCCAGATGCAATCTGCTAATTACCCTACCGTCTATCCACCCATGGAATACAAAGCCTCCCTGGATTCCTTTGCCAAGGTAATCACCGCCGGCACCGTGCTGTTGTTTTTAGCGCTAGGTTACAAAAGCGTGAAAGCCCTGGCGGCTGCGCCGAATGATATGACCACTTTGTTGATACACGGCGGGCTGCTGTTGTTCATGGCAGCTATTCTGCTGGGTTGTTACCTTTACGCCCCGCAATCCTATCGGGTAGGGGCCAATTACCTGGAAATAGTAAGGCCCGCCCAAAACAAACGAATAAACTTTACGGACATACGGGAGATCAGGGCGTTGGCCGGTCCTGAAATGAACGGGGTCATCAGAACCTTCGGGGTAGGCGGGCTTTTCGGTTACTTCGGCAAATACTACAGCCCCGGCCTGGGCAGCATGACGTTCTACGCCACCCAACGGAACAACCGACTAATCATAGAGACGCGCCAAGGGAAGAAAATGATCCTTACCCCAGATAACCCTCAACTGCTGGAGCACCTGGAAGCCCAATTGGCTACCAAACGGTAAGCTTCAAAAGCGTATTTGGGCAAGGGTTTCGCTAAGGCTCCTTCATCTCTGCCCTTGCCAGGAATTCATGAAATAGAAATAAAGGAGAGATAGCCTTTGATATTACGTCTTTGATACAAGGTGTGAATCTTACCATAAATGGAAAGGGTAGGAACTAAAGCACTTTTAAGAGAGCGGCTGTTTTAGGGCTGTTTTCCTGAAAACGGCCCTAAAACGCATTGGGCCGGGTATCTTTTTCGTATATCTTTAACCATAACCTTAAAGTGAACGCATATGTGTGGCCGCTATTCCTTCAGTAAAAAGAAAGTACCCCTTGAGCACCGGTTTGCCGACAAACTGGAGGGGCTAGCCTTTGAGCCCAACTTTGACGCGCGGCCCTCACAGAAATTGCCGGTCATTATCCCCAATGCCCCCAAAGCCATTATGGCTACCTGGGCTTCGCCCGAAAAGGAACCCGACGGCAAGCCTACGCTGCCCTTCAACGTGCGGCAGGAAAACCTGCTGTACATTCCGCGGTTCAAGGCGCTATTGCCAGACCACCGCTGCATTATTCCCGTGGACGGCTTCTTTGAGTGGAAAGAACTGGAGGAAGAAATCGAGGAACCCTCAGCAAATGCACCGGCTCCGGTAGATCTGGGGCTGGACTTGTTCGGGAACCCCATCCGGAGCAAAGAGGAGAAAAGCCGAGCCAGGAAAGCGAAACCCCACAAACAGAAATACCGCTTCACGCTCAAAAATGAGGAACCCTTCGGCCTGGCCGGCCTGTGGCGCGAAAGCCTGCTGCCCGATACCGGGGAGTTGGTGCCGTATTTCTCCATTATCACCACTGGGGCCAATGAAGCAGTGGAGCCCTACCATGACCGCATGCCCGTGATCCTGACCCCACAGGCCGAGGAAATCTGGCTGAACAACCGCCTGGAAGAAAAACAATGGTATAACGTGCTCAAACCCTATGACTCCCGGCAAATGTCGGTGATGGCCATTGATGAATATGAAAGCACGCTGGGCAATTACGTAACCCCGGCCCTCAACTCCAAATAGCGTTTTAGGCACATTTTCGGGAAAACGGGCCTAAAATAGCTTTCCTTTCTTCTCAGTACAAGCAAGTAACCAAGACGTTAAAAAGGCTTTCGCCTGATGGCTAACTAGTGCATGGTGCTCATAGGTTAGAGGGACACTTCCTGCTGCCTAGACTCCCTGCGCCCAGTCAATGTTTGCTCGCTACCTAAATTCTATAAATCTATATTGCTAAATATGTTAGTAAGTTTGTGAATAAATAACTCTCATATATTTAGCTTTTCTATATCTAACTTCCGTATTTGCTAACATAATTAGCTTTTAAGAGGCTCTTGGTTTTAGCTTTTCCCGGAAGAATATGTTGGTAACAGACAATCGCACCATTGCTCATTTGGATTTGGACACGTTTTTCGTGTCAGTAGAGCGTTTACGCAACACCCAGCTCCAGCAAAAACCCATTATCATTGGCGGCCTCTCAGACAGAGGCGTAGTGGCCAGTTGCAGTTATGAGACCCGTTTCTTTGGCGTGCACGCCGGCATGCCTATGAAGATGGCCCGTCAGCTTTGCTCAGAGGCCATTGTGCTGCGCGGTGACATGGAGGCCTACAGCGACTACTCCAACAAGGTCACCCAGGTCATCGCCGACAAGGCCCCGCTCTATGAAAAAGCTTCTATTGACGAGCATTACCTGGACGTGAGCGGCATGGACAAGTTTGTGGGCACCTGGAAATGGACGAACGAGCTCCGCAGCACTATCATGAAAGAGACAGGCCTGCCCATTTCCTTCGGCTTATCAGTGAACAAGACGGTGTCTAAGATTGCCACCGGGCAGGCCAAGCCCAACGGAGCGCTGCAGGTGTGCCAGGCAGAGGTGAAGCCGTTTCTGGCGCCGCTCTCCATCCGGAAGATTCCTGGGGTGGGGCAGAAGAACTACCACCTGTTGCGCAACATGGGCATTCCTACCATTGAGGTGCTCACCATGATTCCGGTGGAGATGATGCAGAAGGTGCTGGGCAAGGAGGGCGTCCATATCTGGGAGAAGGCCAACGGCATTGACCGCGCGCCAGTGGTGCCCTACAGTGAGCAGAAATCCATCAGCACAGAGCAGACCTTCGCCACCGATACCACTGACCTGGCTTTGCTCAACAGCCTGCTGGTGTCCATGACCGAAGGCCTGGCCTATGACCTGCGCCAGCAAGGCAAGCTGGCCGGCTGCATCACGGTCAAGATCAGGTACGCCAATTTTGACACCCACACCCAGCAGATCTCCATTCCCTATAACGCCTCAGACCATATCCTTATCAGAAAAGCCAAAGAGCTGTTCCAGAAACTCTACAACCGCCGCTTGCTCATTCGGCTGCTGGGCGTGCGCCTGAGTAACCTGGTGCAGGGCTTCCAGCAGATAGACCTCTTTGAAGACACCACTCAATTGGCCAGCCTCTACCAAGCCATGGACAAAATCAGGCATCGGTACGGCGGGGAGGCGGTAAAGCGGGCGGTAGGGGTTTGAGGATTTGAAAATGTGGGGATAGGCGTTTTGAGGTCGTTTTCTTCAAAACAACCCCAAAACGCAATAAGCGGTATTCCCTCTCCCCGGGGGAGAGGGGTAGGGTGAGGGGCAGCGGTAATTCATGGGCAAAGGCTTATTCAACTGTTATCGAATGCTTCTTCACCCTTTGCTTTTCGGGAGTTCCACTCCCGAAAGAACCTGCTGAGGAGTTCTACTCCATCGGGAGCCACGGTTATAAGAAGGGGGTGAAATCCAAAGCAGCTTACTTCCAGAGTGGAAGCACGAAAGAGCAAAGGAGCGCGAGGCAACAGCTTCCCATATCCCCTGGCCTATCAGGGGACAGGCCAAGGAAAAGAAACGGCTCTGTTAGTCGGAATAGCGGGGGCAAGGGGATTCCAAATCCCTCTTTCAACTGCTTCCGGATTGCAAATCCGGAAGAGCGGAGGAAGCAGTAATTTCCATGTGGTAGCACCCATTTTATAACTGAGGCTTTTTTATCAGAAGCTTCTTTCCCCGCATCCTAATCTTCTCCCTCAGGGAGAAGGAACTGCGCTACTGCGTTTCGAGGCTGTTTTTCCAAAAACGGGCCTAAACCAGCGGCTCAGAGTATCTACCTGCTCATTTTTCCAACAAGATCTTCCAGGGGTCTGAGTTGAAGTTAGATCGGAGCAATCCGAGAGCCCACAAGCATGCTTGTTCTAATTTGCAAAATTATGTTAAACATAAGTCGTGCTACTTGATACGCGCTACTTGCTACTAATTGAATGTTAGCCTTCGTCCACTCATATTATAGTCTGCGCTACGGAACCCTGTCTGTGGAGGAACTGGCCGCCGAGGCGAAGGCGCGGGGATACTCGGCGCTGGCTTTAACGGATATTAATGCCACTTCCGGGGTGTTCCCGTTTATTAAGGCGTGTGAGGCGCAGGGGCTGCAGCCGTTGGTGGGCATTGAGTTTAGGCGGGAGCAGCAGGTGCTGTACACAGGCATAGCGCAGAACCATGAAGGGTTGCGGGAATTGAACACGTTTCTGAGCAGCTACCTGTTAAAGCACCAGCCTTTGCCCGAGGTGCCGCCCGCGTTTTCGCAGGCGGTGATCATTTACCCGTTCGCGCGGGCCAAGGCACTTCTCCAGAAACAACCGCTGCGGGAGAATGAGTACGTGGGTGTATGCCCCGAAGAGGTGAACCAGTTGCTGTACTCAGGCCTGAGGCGGAATGGGGTGAGGCTGCTCCTTTACCCGCTCTTTACCTGCAAAGACACTGAAGGCGTGCACCTGCACCGCCACCTGCGCGCCATTGACAACAATATTCTCCTGAGCCAGTTGGAGGCGCAGCATGGCCTGGCCCCGGAAGGCTCCTGCTTTGCGCCCTGTCAGGCAATCCTGCAGCAATGCGCGCAGTTCCCGGAGCTCCTCCTGCACGCCGAGCAACTGGTGAAAGAAGCCGCGTTCACCTTTGACTTTAAGGTGCGCCGCAACAAACTCACCTTCACCGGCACCGACTATGATGATAAGCAACTGCTGGAGAAGCTGGCCTGGGACGGCCTCCGGAACCGCTACGGCGCGCAGCACAAAATAGCCAAGGAACGGGTGGCGCATGAGTTGGCCATCATAGACAAGCTGGGCTTCTGTTCGTACTTTCTCATCACCTGGGATGTGATTCGGTATTCCATGAGCCGGGGCTTTTACCATGTGGGGCGCGGGAGCGGAGCCAATAGCGTGGTAGCTTACTGCCTGCATATCACAGACGTTGACCCCATTGAGCTGGACCTTTACTTTGAGCGTTTCCTCAACCCTAAGCGTACAAGTCCACCCGACTTTGACATTGACTACAGTTGGGACGAACGGAACGAGGTGCTGGACTATATCTTCAAGCGCTACGGCCGTGACCACACCGCCCTGCTAGGAGCCATGGTCACGTTTCAGCAGAGCTCTATTCTGCGCGAGCTGGGGAAAGTGTACGGCCTGCCGAAGACCGAGCTGGATGCGCTGGTCGCCCAGCCGCAGGCCCCGGCCAACGCTAACCATCTCACCAAAGAGATTTTCCGGTACGGGCAAATGCTCACTGATTTCCCGAACGTGCGCTCTATCCATGCGGGGGGTGTGCTCATCTCAGAGGAACCCATTTACAACTACACCGCCCTGGACCTTCCGCCCAAAGGCCTTCCTACCGCCCAGTGGGACATGTACGTAGCCGAGAGCATAGGTTTTGAGAAGCTGGATATTCTGAGCCAGCGCGGCATTGGCCATATTAAAGAATGCGTGCAGCTGGTGCAGCAGAACCAGGGCATAAAGGTTGACGCCCATGACGTGGCCCGGTTCAAGACCGACGAGAAAGTAAAAGAGCAACTCAGGTCCGGCGACACCATTGGCTGCTTTTATATAGAGAGTCCGGCCATGCGGGGTTTGCTCACCAAGCTGCGCTGCGACAACTATCTGTCCCTGGTGGCGGCCAGCTCTATCATCAGGCCTGGCGTGGCCAAGAGTGGCATGATGAAAACCTACATCCAGCGGTTCCATCACCCAGAGCAGATCCAGCACCTACACCCGGTCATGGGTGAGCAGCTAGCCGAGACCTACGGCGTGATGGTGTACCAGGAGGACGTGCTCAAGGTCTGTCACCATTTCGCGGGGCTGGACTTGGCAGACGCCGATGTGCTGCGCCGGGGCATGAGCGGCAAGTACCGGTCCAAGGCCGAGTTCCAAAAGCTGGTAGACAAGTTCTTTGACAACTGCCGGGCCAAGGGCTATCCAGAACACATCACCAAAGAGGTCTGGCGGCAGGTGGAGTCGTTTGCGGGGTACTCGTTCTCCAAGGCGCACTCAGCCTCCTTTGCCGTGGAGAGTTACCAGAGCCTGTTCCTGAAAACCTATTATCCGCTGGAGTTCATGGTGGCCGTGATCAACAACTTCGGGGGCTTTTACCGCACGTGGGTGTATGTGCAGCAGACCCAGAAAGCGGGCGCAACCCTACATCTGCCCTGCGTGAACCACAGCAACTACTATACGTCTATCAAGGGAACCGATGTTTACCTGGGGCTGGTGCACGTGCAGAACCTGGAGCAGAAAATGGCCTTTAAGCTGGTAACCGAGCGGGAAGAGAGTGGCCTTTTCACTACCCTGGAGGAATTTGTAAGGCGCAGCCAGATCACGCTGGAACAACTCCTGATTCTGGTACGGGTGCAGGGCCTGCGGTTCACGGGCCTGGACAAGAAGACCTTGCTCTGGGAAGCACACCTGCTGCTGGGCCACAAGGTTCCGGCCCAGGGGGTAGCCTTGCTGTTCCAGGCTCCGGCCAAAACCTTCACGCTACCTGTGCTCACCCACACCTTTATAGAAGACGCCTATGATGAGATGGAGTTGCTGGGTTTCCCGGTAACCTGCTCATACTTTGATCTGTTGCAGACCCAGGAGCGGGGCGATGTGCCGGCCAAGGACCTGCTGGCGTTTCTGGGGCAGACGGTGCGCATGATGGGGGTACTGGTAGCTACTAAATATGTGCGCACCGTGCGGGGCGAGATCATGCAGTTCGGTACGTTTCTGGACCACGCCGGAGATTTCTTTGACACCGTGCATTTCCCGCCCAGCCTCAAAGCCTGGCCTTTTAAGGGAAATGGCGTGTACCTGTTATATGGAAAGGTGGTGGAGGAGTTCGGGTTCCCCAGTCTGGAGGTGGAGAAGATGGCCAAGCTCCCGTTCCAGAAAGACCCGCGGTATTAGCAGATTCCTACGCAAGGCAGAGACACGACAGAAGTAGATAAAGGCTAGGCCTCACCTTATATAATAGAGAGAGCTTTATTGATCTTGGCTAGAACGAAACAGGCGCCATACAATAATAATAGTGGCAGAAAATTTCTACATGCTTAATATGCCGGTCTAGCAGAGCCTGAAAGGCAGTTTTCATAAATTCCGTTTTAAGCCTGTTTTTAGAAAAACGGCCATAAAACGCTATATTATAAGTTATTATGAAGATATGTGTGAAATTGGTTTTAACTACCAAGTGAAAAACCTGCTTCAAGTAAACCTTTAAAGTCGCCACAGTGGGTTGCATCTAGCTTCAAACGCAAAGCAAAAAGTAGTAAAGAGCAAGAACTTTTCTTTAAAAAGAGGAGTTGGTTCATCAAATACCAATTTATAGGTATATATAGATAAAAAACTATTGTTACTTTTTGGCTATTTTTGACTTTGAAATTTGTTAAACAGAGTGGTGAATTAAGTTATTCAGACAGTTTTTATTTAAATAATATAGTTTTTTGATTGTTTTTCAGATGTTACTTTTTTAGATACTCTTTCCTTTAAATTCATCTTTATATTTCGTCAATTAGATTAACATTTATAACTAACCTTAACCACACCAAACTAACATGAAGAAAAAGTACCTTACAGTTGGTAAGTCTGCCATGGCAGCTGCTGCGTTATCCGTTGCCTTTTTAACAGGCTGTCAGACCGATCAATTAATGGAGACTGAAGGAGTATCTGCTGCCCAACAGGCGCAGGATGCCAAGTCGGCCGGTCAGGAGATAGTGCCTAACGAAGTGCTCGTTAAGTTCAAGGCTGGTGTATCTGATGATGTGAGATCAGCAGTTTTGGCCCGCATTGGCGGAAGCGTGAAAGAAAGAATCCTTACCAGAACCATGGAACGGTTCGGTGACAAAGAAGGTATTACGCTGGTGCATACCCCCATGGCCGCGTTAGAAGCAATTGGCAAAATCAAAGGTGAGACTAACATAGAGTATGCAGAACCAAACTATGTATACCATCACCAAGCTGCCTCTACAGACACCTACTTCACCAACGGTAACCTTTGGGGAATGTACGGTGACGCTTCTTCGCCAGCTAACCAGTATGGTAGCCAGGCTGCCGAGGCTTGGGCTGCTGGTAACACCGGTTCTGCCTCTGTGGTAGTAGGTATCATTGACGAAGGTGTGCAAACCACTCACCCTGAATTACAAGGACAGATTTGGGTGAACCCATATGACCCAATTGATGGTGTTGACAATGATGGCAACGGTTACATTGATGATGTAAACGGATGGGATTTTGACGGAAACAACAGCCAGGTATATGACGGTGGCTCTAGCGGTGGAACCGATGACCACGGTACGCACGTGGCTGGTACCATTGGTGCTAAAAACAATGGCACTGGCGTAGTTGGCGTGAACTGGAATGTGACCATGATCTCTTGTAAGTTCCTGGGCCGCAGAGGTGGTAACACTGCCAACGCAGTAAAAGCCGTTGATTACCTGACTGACCTGAAAACCCGTCATGGTATGAACATTGTAGCCTCTAACAACTCTTGGGGTGGCGGTGGCTATTCTCAGGCATTGTATGATGCGGTTGAGCGCGCCAACGCTAAAAACATTCTGTTCATAGCAGCCGCTGGTAACGGTGGTTCTGATGGAGTAGGTGATAACAATGATGCCGTAGCCAGCTACCCATCTAACATGACCAATGCCAACATCATTGCCGTAGCCGCTATTACCAACACTGGTGCCAAGTCTTCTTTCTCTAACTACGGTGCTACTACTGTTGATATTGGAGCTCCTGGTTCTGCTATCTGGTCTTCTACTGCCTACAACACGTTGTCTTCTTACAACGGTACGTCTATGGCAACCCCGCACGTAACTGGTGGTGTAGCTTTGTATGCAGCCTCTCACCCAGGTTCTACAGCCGCAGCTATCAAGAACGCGATCCTGAGCAGCGCAGTACCTACTGCTTCCCTGTCTGGTAAATGCGTAACTGGCGGTCGTTTGAACGTAAGCGGTTTCTAAGCTTCCATCAGTGAAAAGGTGAAAGGCCGCCCTGAGCAATCGGGGCGGCCTTTTTTTATGTCTTCGATCTTTCCCGATAGGGTTCTAAGGAAATAGAAATGCAAACAGAACCCCCGGAGAAAGGCGCAGATTACAAACGGACCAGCCTGAGGCGGCTAAACTTTTCCGTATAAAAACCGGTACAATTGAGCGATACCTCTGCACGAGTACATCACCTTTATTCAAAATACCCATGAACACTGATTCTGGTTTTTACCAAAGTTTGATTGAGCAAACCGGACAGGCCTTTTTTGCCTATGACATAAGCAGCCACCGGTTCACTTACCAGAACCCTGCCTTTAGAAAGGCTTTTGCACTGCATCAGATAAAAACCCACCCAGAGGTATTGCTGCATACGGTGCACCCAGAGGACCAGGGATATGTGCAGGAAATGTTGAAAGAACTCTTGCAGCGGGGCCACTGCAACGCTTTAGAATTCAGGGTTCAGTTTCCAGACCAGGAAGAACAGTGGGTATGTGTGCACCCGTCAGTGCTAAACGAGGCGCTAGGCAAAAAACTCATCATCGGCCACGCCGAAGACATTACTGCCCAGCGGCTGTACAATGATCACCTCAAAAAATTCTCCAACAAGAAAAACTCCATCCTCAACATCCTGGCTCATGACCTGGCCGGGCCCCTGGCCATGATCCATACCCTTTCCGCGCAACTGGCCGAAGACCTGAATACCAGTGTGCATGAAGACTCCCTGCACATGATCAACATTATTGAGCGAAGCAGTAAACAAAGCGGTCACCTGCTGCTGGAGTTTATGAACCAGGAATTTTTGGAGTCTTCCAAAATAGAGGTAGTGACCAGAAGGGTAAACATGGTAGAAAAACTCAAAGAAGCCATGGAGGAATATGAGGGGGCCAAAGGCGACCTTATTGGAAAGAAGATTGATTTCTTTTCCTCTAGCGAAAAGATCTTTATTGAGTTAGATGACCTCAAGTTTATGCAGGTTCTCACCAACCTGATCTCCAACTCGCTCAAGTTCACCCCAGACGGAGGCAAAATATCTGTTAGCGTAGAGGAGGAAGAGCAAAGCGTATTGGTAAAGGTAGCAGACACGGGTATTGGAATTCCTGAGAAGTATAAAGCCACCCTATTTGATAAGTTTACAGATGCCCGCAGACCAGGATTAAAAGGGGAGCAGTCTGTTGGCCTGGGCATGTCTATTGTAAAAACCATTGTGGAATGGCACAAAGGAGTAGTTTGGTTTGACAGCGAGGAAAACAAAGGCACCACCTTTTACATAAGGCTGCCTAAGAATGTGGTGATCTCTGCCAAGGATTAATGGCATTTGTAAAGTTCAGGCAGGAAATACCTCATAGACTCCAAAGCAGAGAGTATACAGTGCCAGCGCTAACCTGCGGGCCCGGGAAAGCCCGGCATAGGTAAGGTATAGAAGGGGCGGATTGTAGAGTAGGCTGATTTTTACTAACCCTTCCTCCGCCAGATTCTGTGATAAATCTAGTACATCTACTAAGGGAAGGTCCAGGTCTGCCGCTATGTCCTTAGAAAGGGTAGGATGGTCCTCAGGCTCCCGGTAGCTTCCCACCTTGGCTAGTAACGCCGACAGAATAAAATCACATTTCTCCATTGCCTTCTAAAGGTTAGGTCAATACCAATAAAACGAATATACGCGTCTGTTTTTTTTTCTTTTTCCAAAATGCGTCAGATTACGGAGTTACCCCGTGTTTTCTGTGATAAACCGAACCAACTGTGATTAATACGGAAGCCAAAACCTTAGCCCACGGGGTAGAGAATGTGATTTACCTTTGCCGCCAAAAGGTTCTGGTGGGGCCCGGTACAGGAAACCCTGAAATCAGTATCTTTGGAAGCACGTTGATTGTTCTCTTTACTCTACCTATCCTCATTTCATGAAAATAAGAAAAGCTGTTATCACCGCGGCAGCACGTGGCGAGCGGTTGTACCCTGTGGCTGATACCGTGCAGAAGGCAATGCTCCCGGTAGTGGACCTGGACGGTTTTGCCAAACCGGTCATTCAGATCATTGCTGAAGAAGCTTTCTCCAGTGGCATTGAAGAAATAGGGGTGGTCTGCGCCCCCGGCGATGGCCCCCGCTACCTGGAAGCCTTCGCTTCTTTGCGCAATAACCTGTTAAGCTCTTTCAAGAACACAGACTGGGCCCAGCGGGAGGCAGAAAAGGTAGACCAACTGCGCCAACGTCTCCATTTCATAGAGCAAAGCGAACCACTGGGGTATGGGCACGCGGTGTATTGTGCCCGCGGGTTTGTAGGGGAGGAACCTTTCCTGCTTATGTTGGGCGACCACCTGTACGTCTCTGAGGTGCGTGACCAGTCTTGCGCGGCGCAACTCATTGCGCTGGCTGTTCAGGAAGGTTGCGCTGTATCTGCGGTCAACCCCACGGTAGAGCACCAAATCCACCGGTACGGTACCCTCACCGGAAAGCATATGCCCAACCAACGGGGCGTTTTCCAGATAGACAAAATCATTGAGAAGCCCTCTTTAAGCACAGCTGAGCTGGAGTTGCAGACCCCGGGCTTACGGAGTGGCTATTACCTCTGCTTCTTCGGGATGCACGTGCTCACGCCGGCGGTTTTCCAAATTTTGCAAAACCAGTTGGAGGCTGGTAGCCAGAACACCCAGCTCACCCCGGCACTACAGGAGCTGGCCACCACAGAGAAGTACCTGGCGCTGGAGGTAAAAGGCAACCGGTATGACCTTAGCAAAAAGCTGGGTCTGCTGCAGGCCCAGATAGCGTTAGGCCTGGCAGGCCAGGCCCATGACGAAACCCTTACCTCCATGGTAGACCTTCTGGCCGAAGCGAACCAGCGGAAACAATCAAGGGCCTAACCACTACCAACGAGCAAACCGCTGACGCATTTAATTGCTTAGAAAAGAAGTAGATGAATATTTTTATACAAACCATTACTTCCAAAGATCCCGCAGAAAGGAACCGCTCTTTTTTTAGCATGAGCCGCAGTCTTTCAGCTAAAGACTTGTTCAAGGCTTTGCGGGAACTGGATGATTTCAGGAAAGCAACGCCCAGTTTATATGACAAGGTGCGCGCTATCCTTTTCCTGTTCGCCGGCTACCGTTTCTTCCTGATGGAAGCCTCCACCACGCCCGCCACCGGAAAAATACCTTATGCCGGTTTTGAGGATTTGCTGGCCCGGCGCTTTGAGCACGCCATTGCCACGTTTCTGAAGGAAATTGATACCCATGGCGCCAACGCCACTTTGTTCAGTGGCTTAGCTGAAAGCTACAATCATCTTTCTTTCCAGATCCTGGCAGACCAGGTCCGGAAAAGTGTGCGCTCCAGCAAAGGGAACCAGTGGATGTTCAGGGTAGGACACCAGGAGGAGCACCCTATCAAAATAAGCCCGAGGCTGCTCCAGCGCCCAGAAAACTCGCTTTTCTACCCGGTCCTAGAAGAGCAGACGGCCGTGCGCATGGACCTTACCCATAGCGGGTGGTCAGATATTTTCTTTCTGGGCATGGATTACCCCGAAGGGGCGCGGGTCCTGAATGTTTCCATTGACTTGGGCGTATTCGGTCGTGACCAGGAGATAAAGCCACCTTTGCAATCATACGTGAGGGTAATTCCGGAGCCGGTCTTGCGGGTGACCAGTATAGACCTGAATACCTCCAAAGACATAAAGGACCTGGATGATCTGTTCAATTTCGGGAATGATTACTTAAGCCTTATCAAAGCCGGTGTCATTGCCTCGGGCCTGATCCCGCCGTCCTTTGAAGGCACCAACCAGTCTCTGCCCGACATCCTGGCCCGTATTGTGGCCCCCGGCATGGGGTTGGAACTGGTAACCAAGGTGAACAACATACCCAAGGGGTCCAGGTTTGCCGTTTCCACTAACCTGCTGGGTTCTATCATCAGTTTGCTCATGCGGGCCACGGGGCAGACAAAGAATCTGGTGGGCGGCTTGGAGGAAAGCGAACGCCGACTGGTAGCCTCCAGGGCCATTTTGGGTGAATGGATTGGGGGCTCCGGTGGGGGCTGGCAAGACTCCGGCGGGGTATGGCCCGGCATTAAAGCCATCCAGGCCACGTTCGCTCTGGAGGGCGACCCTGAATTCGGCATCAGCCGTGGCACTTTGCTGCCCCGGCACCGGGTATTGCAGGGCCAAGACATCCACCCAGAGATGGGCCACAAGCTCATGAATTCCCTGGTGCTCATGCACGGGGGAATGGCCTCTAACGTGGGCCCTGTGCTGGAAATGGTTACCGAGAAGTACCTGCTACGGGGTGAAAAGGAATGGGAGGCTCGCCAGCAAACCAACCAGGTATTTGATAATATCCTGGAGGCCCTAAAAGAAGGCGACATCCGGAAACTAGCCGCCAATACCGCTTTCAATTTTGAATCACCCATCAAGACCATTATTCCCTGGGCTTCCACCCATTTTACCGAGGAGATAATAAGACGGGCAAAGAAAGAATTTGGGGAAAATTACCTTGGCTTTTTAATGCTGGGCGGTATGTCTGGCGGCGGCATGGGCATGTTTGTGAACCCAGACCATTATGAAGAACACAAACACAAAGTGCTGGAGATCTTAAGAACCACCAAAGCCGAGCTGTCTGATTCTTTACCCTTTGCCATGGAACCAGTGGTCTATAATTGGCGCATCAATGAAAAGGGCTCCTGGTCTTACCTGCGCGAAGGCGCAGAAGCCCTTATGCCTGAGCAATACTATGGCATACACGTGTCTGAGCTGGTGCGCAAAGACCCGCAATCCATTTCTTATGTGCGCCGCGCCGAAATAGATTTCTTTACTACCCATTGTGAGCAGAACAACCTGGCGTACCCGCTGTTGCGCACTATCATCAGTAATCTGTTCAAAGTCTCTGACCCCGCCAGCCAAACCAACCGGGCCCAGGAAAACGACAAAGCAGACCGCATCAAAAAAGAAAATGGGTTTGACTACATCCAGCACGAAGAAATAAGGGAACAATTGCAGAAAGGGTACATTGGGCTTTCCAGAAACCGGTTACCTAATGAAACCACCATTCAAGACGTGCTGCCTGGTGATTTTGTAGCCCTGGAAACTCTGACCAGTACCACCAGTACCGGTCAGGATGCTTTGAAAGCAGGACAGGTGGCCGTATTAAGCCTGGCTGCCGGGGTTGGCAGTCGCTGGACCAAAGGGGCCGGGGTGATAAAGGCCCTCAATCCTTTCATAGAGGTGGAAGGGGTGCACCGCAGTTTTCTTGAGATTCACCTTGCCAAGACCAAAGCAGTTGCAGCCAGATACGGCGCGTTGGTTCCTCATATAGTGGCTACCAGTTACCTTACCCATGAGCCTATTCGAAAGCACCTGGACCTGACCCGCAAATATGGTTACCAGGGTCAGGTGTATTTGTCGCCGGGCAGGTCCATTGGTCAACGCTACGTGCCCATGGAACGTGACCTTCGGTTCTTATGGGAAGAGACCCCGCAGGAAACCCTGGATGAGAACAAGCAGAAAGTGCGCGAGGCAGGCAGAGCCGCTATGATCACCTGGGCGAAGGGCAAAGGCGAAGGCGCTGACTATACAGACAACATTGCCTCGCAACGCTTCTCACCATTGGGCCACTGGTATGAAGTGTCTAATTTGCTACGCAACGGGGTACTGGCACAGGTATTGGAAGAAAATCCTCAGTTGGAGACTATCATGCTTCACAACATAGATACCCTGGGAGCGGATTTGGATCCGGCCGCGTTGGGTTACCATCTGGAATCGGGTAATGCCCTTACCTTTGAAGTGGTGCCCCGCCGCATAGAAGACCGGGGCGGCGGACTGGCCCGGGTAAACGGGAAGGTGCGACTGCTGGAGGGCCTGGCGCAGCCGCGCGAGGAAGATGAACTCAACCTGAGCTACTACAATACCATGACCACCTGGATCCAGATTGACCCGCTGCTTGCGCTGTTCGGGCTTACGCGCGCCGACCTGAAAGGGGAGGAGGTGGTTCTTGCCAAGGCAGTGAGAAATGTGGCCCACCGCATGCCTACCTATGTTACCATCAAAGATGTGAAATACCGTTGGGGACACGGGCAGGAGGATATTTACCCCGTGGCGCAGATAGAAAAGCTCTGGAGTGACATGTCTGCCCTGCCTGATCTCAAATGCGGTTACCTGGCCGTTCCGCGCCTAAGAGGGCAGCAAATGAAAGACCCTGCCCAATTAGACAGTTGGGTCACTGACGGAAGCAAAGACTATGTGGTTTTCCTGGGTGATTTTCGGTAACAGGCAGGTGCCCACTGTGACTTTAATTAAGATGAAAGGCGGGCGTGTTTATTTATGATAGGGGCAGGAGTTATGGCCGTTCTGCGTTTTGAGGGTGTTTTTGTGAAAACGCCCTCAAAACGCGGAACTAGTTGCTCACCCTAAGACTACAATGCTCTTTTGAACTTAGTCGGTTTTCCAGAATTATCCCTTCCCGACCTAGCTAATTTTGGCAAACACCAACTAGTATAGCGAATTCCGAATAGTAAAAGATGGTTGTGTTTTGGGCCTGTTTTCGCCAAAATGCCCCTAAAACGCTCGGAGTGGAAGCCATTCCTTGTAACACCCATTTATAGGTTATTTACCAAAAATCATTTAACAGTATGCTTCAACGCCAGGTGTACCGCATGCCCATGGCAGGTTCTATCAAGAACTTAATGCTGCAAACGGAAGCGCTAGGTCCGCCCGCGGCCCATGAGGTATGTGTGCAGGTGGAAGCCATAGGCCTTAATTTTGCCGATGTCTTCGCCATGCAAGGACTCTACAGTGCCACCCCGGAAGGCTCCTTTATTCCAGGACTGGAGTTCTCAGGCGTTATTCTTAATGTGGGTGAAGCCGTGGATAACTGGAAAGCAGGCGACCGGGTAATGGGCGTAACCCGATTTGGCGGCTACGTTTCGCACCTCAACCTTGACCAGCGGTATGTAGTGGCACTGCCCCCTGAGAGGAGCTTTGAGGAAGGGGCGGGCTTTTTGGTACAAGGTCTCACAGCATATTATGCCTTAACCCAGCTGGGCAACCTGAAAAAAGACATGGCGGTACTCATCCATAGTGCCGCCGGGGGCGTGGGCCTTTTAGCTAACCGTATTTGCCAGAAATACGGGGCCTACACCATCGGGACAGTGGGCCGGCCTTCTAAGATAGATTTTCTGCAGCGGCATGAGGAGTATGATCAGGTGATCCTTCGGGACGGGCATTTTCCTCAGAAACTAAAGGATGCACTGGGAGCCCGGCCGTTGCTTCTGATTATGGAATGTATTGGCGGGGAGATTCTGGCGCAGGGTTGGGAAGCCTTAGCGCCCATGGGCCGCATGGTAGTCTACGGCAATGCCAGTTTCGCTAGCCACGGCTCCCGGCCCAATTATCCCCGACTTTTCTGGAAATTCCTGAAGCGCCCAAAGATAGACCCACTTAAATTGCCCACCCTCAACAAGTCCCTCATGGGTTTCAACCTCATTTACCTCTATGAACAGGTAGACATGATGCACCAGTTGCTGCATGAACTAGAGGCTCTGCAGTTACCCCCGCAGCATATTGGTCATGTATTTGCATTTGAGGAAATGCCCGCCGCTATAAAGCTTTTCCAGCAGGGGAAGACGATAGGTAAGGTGGTGGTAAGGGTTTAATAGGAACTCTTTTCGTTCTTAAAGGAGGGAACAATATTGGATAAATTTTTCTACAAAGAAGCCTTAAATTAAAGCCAGGAAAAGTATATTAACTATCTATTAAATAATAAAGTAGGCATAACTATATGGGCACCAGATCTGAAGACCAGCAAAAGAAGCAGCGCCAGAAGGAATTCAAGGAAAGAAAGGAAAATGAAAAGCGCCTTAAAGCTGCAACAAAAAAAGCGAAAGGCGATACATCCATGAAGAATGAAGAGTTGGGTAGAAAAAAACTTAGAAAAAAGTATTAATTATTTCCATTAATTAGATTGAAACTAAATCGAGATAATATCAAGTTTTAGTTTGTTAGCGAGATAGGTATTTTCTTAATTCTAATTTGCCCTCCAGGTTAAGAAAACTCTGATATATTTGCCAGAACAGAATTTATAAAAAAATGGTTACTACCTAATTGTATTGCACCTATAGTATAATTACCGAAATAAATAAATAAATCTAAAACGAGTAAGAAAGAATGCTCAAGAAGATTTATTGGAAATAAAAAAGGGAATTAATAATATGAAATGCGAGGGAGGGTTTAGATAAAGAATTTGGCGCCTATTTGCTAATTATAAGTTATGATAAAAAAAATGGGACTCCAATTTATGGAGTCCCATGCACTAAAAACAAAAAAAATTATTATTTAAATTGGTAGAAAACCCCAAATTGCCAAGTGCGCATATAAGCGCCTTGTCCTGGGTAAGTGCCTGATGGATAAATATTTGTTAGTCCCCAATTGAAGCGACCATCTAAACCAAATCCAGAATTATGAAGATATCCTAGTCCAAAGGCCCATGCTATATCAACTCTTTGGATATCTAGTTTTCTAACTTCATCATTATTTTTGTCTTCGAAGTTAGCGTTTACAATTAAACCAACTTGTGGCCCCGTTTGTATCCTAAAACTTGGGCCAAACATGTATTGTGCTAATATTGGAAACTTTAAAAGATTTAAATCAGTTTTGCCTTGATAACGTCCAATACTAGAATTACCCGGCCAGTCATATTCAGCTCCCTCTTTAGAATAAATTAATTCTGGTTGGAGAGCCCACTTATCACTTAAATGATAATGTGCTAATACTCCAACGTGGAATCCCATTCGGGAGGAAATATATTCAGATGGTACTCTATCATCGTCATTAATGTATGCCACATTCAGACCTGCTTTAATTCCAAGTTTTAATTTATCATCAGAGTCAGAACTTTGAGCCGATGCTACATGTGTGAAAAAACTACCTAATGTAACAGCAGTTAATAATAGTAAACTTCCTTTTTTCATTTTATGAGTTATTATAGATTTTTAAAACCAAAAGTTAAATACAGGAAAACAATACAAAAACAATATTACGTAATACTTGATATCTAACTCAAATACTTTTTACACATTAATTGTAGATAGTATGCATTGCCTAATGATAAATAGATTTTAAACCCAATTAAAGAAATGGGCAAGCTATTAAAATTGTAAATAATATTTACAGTTGCTTAAAATCTTTTGCTAAAATATGAGCATATTCTTAAGTGTTTTTTACCATCTACATGATATAGTACTTTGCCTTAAAATACCTTAAATGGAGTTCTTGCCTTATATTACCTTAACCATATACAGTTGTGGGCAAAAAAAGTTTTAAAAAAATAATTTCACTCGCAGGCCATCAGGTTTGCAAATGCTATTTTATAAATCTTGGTGTGTTTGATCTACTGGTTTTGTAAGCTTTCACGGAAGTTTTGCCATTGTAATGTTGTATACCGAAGCTAAAATCTATTCAAATTTTAAATTTATTGCCTGGTTGGGGTTATCATGGTTGAAAACCTCCAGGCTCTCTTTAGATTTCTGTCCTACTCCGTCAAGCGTTCTGAGTAAATATCGCCTTTTGCTTCCTTTTTAGCACACGATGTGGGCGTTCTTAATTTGATTAAAGTTGACTGAATACCGGCATTCCATTGGTCTACCTGATAAGCCATTGAGATAATGGGGGTTAAACTTCATTCTGGTGTCAATACGAATCCTCTCAGGCAGCCACCTTACCTTCTTTTGGGACCCTAGCACTTAAAAAAAGCCGTCTAGCTGGTATAAAAAGGTTAGCCTCCAAGGTATGAACTTTCTTACTAAAACCATCCACAATATTTAAGAGCTTGAACTTTCTACCGGCCTATAGGTTGTCCCTCCTATATTCTGCCAATAAAAAATCTTAATAGCCTCAATCCGGGAAAAGACCTGCTTGGCGCGTAGACAATCTCGTTCTAAATCTTCTTCTGATGTTTATTTTTAATTGGCTACAGGCCCATTGAATGCGTTTGAGATTTCATTCATGGCCCATTCTCCGGATTCTTTGGAAACACTGCCAGAAACCGTCCGCCTGAAGTTTAGCCTACATTAACTAAAATTGCTCTTCTATTTTAAAATCAACCAACGCTTTTCTTTTGTCAGGTCCAATTTTCTATTGAATCCTTTAAAGCGGGGTGCACAAGCGAGAACTCAGTAAACCTGGATTTGGGGGGGCTATTCTTCCAGGTCCTTCATACGCTTGAGCTATTTAATTTCCAGTCCTCAGTTGCGCTTGGGCTGTTTGTAGAAAGTGGTTGTGGTGATTTCCAGTTACCGGCAAATTTTTAGGTTTTGTAGTCATCCCTATAATCCTTGTTAATATGTGTCTACGCGAATATTTTCACTCTCATTGCATTAAAATGTTACATGTTTTGTAACTTTTTAATGACCACATTTAAAGGTGGTCTACGCCTCCAAACTAGCCGGGGCTTATCTGAAATTTCTGCAAAGGCCAAGATAGATCGGTTAAAGCTGCCCATTCTCAATAAATTTCCTATGGGCTTTTGCCTCATTTACCTCTATGAGCAGGTGGAGATGGTGCACCAATTGTTGCATGAACTTCAAGCCTTGCAGTTTGTCCCCAAGATATTGGGCTTGCGTTTGGATTAGAGGAGAAGCATGTAGCTATTAAACTATTTCAACTGGAAAGACAGTAAGTAAGGTTTTGCTGGCGGGTAAAGCTTAGTGGATAATCCTAAATTGCCAAATTAATTGTGTCGTTCTATGCTTAGGAGTTTTTGTAACAACTTTCCTATCCCTTTTGGTAAGCTTGCATTCTTAACCTATCCATTTTCAGTACTTTATTGGTAAGCGGACCCTTCCATTGTTGTTCTATACTGGAAACACCAGTGGTGCTTCTAGAATAGAATACAAGTAGTTTCTTCTTATTAAGAGTAGGATTTTATTGACAAGTTTAACTTAGAATAGAAAAAGGTTTATTGAGAAAATTCATTGCAGGTATAGCCTTGGCTTTTCAAATTATCACGTTTGTCTTTGGCGTCTTTGCGAGGTAAGCAAAATTTAGATTGGTTAGAAGCCTTATAACAATCATAGCATAATTCATTTTTGCAGGAGGTAAGAGAGAGGATTGCTCCTGTGAGGAAGAGGGTAAAAGTTTTTTTCATAAAGAGATAAAATTAAATTGACTATAACTATTTAGTATTGTCAAAGATATTTAAAATTTGGATTTTTAAGAGAATAATGAATTATAAATTAATAATCTTATTTTAGTCTAAATACTAGAGTATAGAATGAGTGTTGCAATTTCTTTGAACCTACGGGATATTTCCAGCAGTACTTGTTCCAGAAAAGAGGATAATGGTTTTAACAAAGAGAAGGATGGATAAGTAAACGAAGTCAGTTTCACAATCCTTGTCATTTCAGCAGCATCTAATGATAGGAATAAGAACAAAACTAGAATATGATTCAAATAGTTTTTGATCAATGATATTGTACCCCTTACCGCCTAGAAATGGGAGTGGTTTTCCTTTGGGATTGGATGCGATGATTTGAAAACAGGCAAAAAAAAATAGTGATTGTAGCCCTTTCCAATAAGTGTAACCAATCCCTTCAGGTGAAATTTGGTCCTTACCCTAGGAAAACCGTAAGTAAAGATGCTTATGATTTAGCACTTACTTGAAAATATTTTCTACTCAAAATGATATGGTAACATGGTAATTTATGATAACGGGTTTTTAAAGCTGGATTACGAAACGAATACAGATATCCTCTCGGTAATGATGCCGCCCGTAGATACTATATTGCTTCCAGAAGTTGCCAGATCATTTGGTGTTATTGTGGAGCACGTGCGGAATTATGATATAAAGAAACTTTTGATTGATGCCCGTGAAACGAGGGTGGACGTAGAGGAGGAGGTATTCAAACCCATAATTTCTGACTTTGTCAAAGGACTGGCTTCCACCCGCATAAAAAGAGTTGCCCGGCTCGTGTCCCCAAGTTTCGCGAGGGAGCTGGTGGTCACAAAAGTTTTTCAGGATAGAGAAATACCCATAGAATTTGAAAGTTTTACGGAAGCCACCCCTGCGTATGCCTGGCTTGAAAATGATTAATTCTGGAAAGCATTTAAAGGCAAGTCGCGATTTGTATACATAAGAAAGCCCCTATGACTAATGGTCATAGGGGCTTTCTTATGTATAAAGTATATTCCTGAAGGTTGTATAAGAAAATTACTTCCCGATGCAAAACTTGGTAAAAATATTATCCAACAAATCATCCGTAGTGATCTCACCCGTAATTTCCCCTAAATAAAACAGCGCCCTTCTGATATCGGCGGCCAGCCAGTCGCCTGTTAACCCGCTGTCCAAGCCTTGAAGTACTTCCTGCAGGGCATCAGCGGTTTTCTGGAGGCCCTGGAAATGCCGGAGGTTGGTCACGATGGTGCGGTCGCCGGTAATGGCCTCGTTGGCATGTACCTGGTCAAGCAGTGTTTGCTTTAGTTCCTCTAAACCGACTTTGGTGCTAGCTGATAGTAGCACTAGGTTTTCAAGGGAAGTAAACCGGGCCAGTTGTTCCGGCGTAGCCAGGTCCTTTTTGTTACCTAAGAACAAGACCGGAATGTTTCCGACATGAAGAGCGGCAATTTCCGCCTCCAACTCTTCAGGAGTAGAGGTAGTAACGTCAAAGAGATACAGTACCAAGGCAGCTTTCTTCAGTTGTTCTTTGGTGCGGGCAACGCCGATGGCCTCCACGGTATCTTGGGTGTCACGCAAGCCGGCGGTGTCTATAAACCGGAACCTCAGGCCGCCCATCATGGCCTCGTCTTCAATCACGTCTCGGGTTGTGCCGGGAATGTCTGAGACAATGGCTTTTTCCTCGTTCAGAAGGGCGTTGAGCAGGGTAGATTTTCCGGCATTGGGTTTACCTGCAATCACAGTGGGTACACCATTCTTGAGCACGTTTCCCATCTCAAAGGACTGCAATAGGTCAGAGATAAGCTTTTGTAATTGTGCTATCAACCTCCGTAAGGCACTACGGTCGGCGAACTCCACGTCTTCCTCACTGAAATCCAGCTCCAATTCAATCATGGATGCAAAGTGGATCAATTGGGCCCGCAGCGCCTTGATCTCGGCGGAGAAACCGCCCCGCATCTGCTTCATGGCCACCTGGTGGGTAAGCGCCGAGTCAGAGGCAATGAGGTCAGCCACGGCCTCGGCCTGGGCCAAATCAAACTGGCCGTTCAAGAAGGCGCGCTTGGTGAATTCACCGGGTTCCGCTAGCCGGGCGCCTTTGCGCAGAAAAAGTTTCAGGAGCTGCTCGGTGATATAGGGGGAGCCGTGGCACGAAACCTCTACCACGTCTTCTTTAGTGTAAGACGCGGGCGCCTTGAACAAAGACACCACCACCTCGTCTAATATCTTATCCTCATCCCTTATAGTGCCAAAATGTAGGGTATGCGAGGGTTGTTTCTGCAGGTTCTTTCCTTTGAACACCTCCTGCACAATAGAAATGGCCTCGGGGCCCGACAAGCGGATGATGGCAATGGCGCCGTGCCCGGCAGCGGTGGCTAGGGCAACAATAGTATCTTTAGCGAGTAGTGAAGGTATCAAGACAGTAATATTCCTGGTATGCAAAAGCCGTTTAGGGGCTATTTTTCCGAAAGATACGCCAAAGCGCGCAGAAAGTCTTTGGGAGGTATAAAGCCGGGTACCCGTTCCATGATCTGCTGCTTCTCATTTAGGAACACCGTGGAAGGGTAGCTCATCTCGCCGTTCAGCAGGGAAAGCGCCAGTTCGTGGGCCCGGTATTTCTGCAGATATTTATAGGTCTTGCCATCAATAGTAACAGGGTCCCGAAGCTCAGCATTGAGTTTCACCACGTAATAGTCTTTGTTCAATTTGGCCACTATCTCTGGGTGCTGGTACACTTGCTTGTCCATGCGTTTGCAGTAGCCACACCAATCGGTATAGATATCAATCAGGATCTTCTTGGGGTGGGCCTTTGTTTTTTCAAGGGCTTGGGGAAGGGTAAGCCATTGTAACTTTTCAGCGGTTGGCGCTGTGGAAGTTTTGGCCTTAATGACTTCTCCTGGAGCAGCAGAGCCAGAGAAAAAGAAGAGGAAGTTAAAAAGAAGTAGGAGGTGCATTCTTGGATAAACGAAATAACTTGTTTTGCAAAGATACTGATAATCAATGAATAAGGTTAAGCCTTGTAATAAGGAGGTTGGGTCTTGATTTGTCTTAAGATTCTGTTTTAAGGCCATTTTTCGGAAAACAGGCTTAAAACGGCAGGCCTGTAGGAAGTATTATTTTTCAGGATTTAAAAGGGGCGTAGAACTATTAGTTTTTGGCTTCGGCAGAATACAGCGCGGTATTGGTAGTGGAGTAGGCCCAAGACTGTTTCTCCAAAGATCTCGTAGTGTGCGTAGCTCCTGCGAGTGTTTATACCAATGCCTTCTCCAAGATCCTTCTCCTGTGTAAACACCCCTCTGCAGAACTATGCTCTTTGCCTCCAACTCTCGTTTGCGCGATCCACCAGCGAAGAGTCAGAGTTTAGTGAGCGGTATTGCGTTTTGAAGCTATTTTTTAGAAAAGGGCCTCAAAACAGAAACCAGTTGTGCTGCTTGGGATTAGTAATCAATAACGAGGGTAAAGCGAATTTTTAATTTGCCAAGAACCAAGAAAAGAATCTCCACCACCGGGGATTACAAATCCCCCTTTCCTAACTTCCGGATTGCAAATCAGGAAGAGCATTAAGCTTTAGAGAAGGGCTGATAAGACCTACAGTTAAGCTATTTAAGTTGCTATTCCATTAGAAAGCCAACAACAGCACTGGCAGAGTAAATCACACTTCTACCAACTCAGAAACCTTTCTCCTCCTGGAAACCAACCCATGGCTGGGCGAAAACACAAACGCCAATAAAAATTCCAAGCCAATAATCACGGAAATAGCCCCTGCCACCGACCCATTCAGATACAAGGCCAGGTAAAACCCTACCGCGGAAGCCACCACGCCTAAGCCCGCCGAAATAAACAGCATGCGCTTTAAGTCATCGGTTAAGAGATAGGCCGTTGCGGGTGGGCCCACCAAAAAGGCGACTACCAGAATGGCGCCCACCGATTCAAAGGCTGCCACCGTGGTTAAGGATACGGCACTCATGAGCAGGTAATACCACACCGAGGTGGAAATGCCAATGGCCACCGCGAACGCCGGGTCAAAGGAGGTGAGGTACAACTGCCGAAAAAAGACCGTGACAAAGGCCAGAATCACCAACATCACACCACCCATCATCCAGACGGTTCTGGGGCCTAGGTTCTGTCCGGTTTCAGTGAGCCAGATGTCCAGGGGAACATAAGCGATCTCACCGTAGAGCACGCAGTCCTGGTCCAGGTCTACTTTGCCGGCGTACACCGAGATCAATATAATGCCCAGGGCGAAGAGCCAGGTAAAGGTAACGCCAATGGAGGCATCGGCCTGGACGCGGGCTTTTTTATGGAGGAACTCAATGAGAAAGGTACAGGCCACGCCCAAGGCGGCAGCGCCCAGGAGCATGGTCCAGACTTCGCGGGTACCGCTGAACAGGAAGGCCAGCACAATACCCGGCAACACTGCATGAGATATGGCGTCACCCACCATGGCCATTCGCCTAAGGATCAGGAAACAGCCCAAAAGGCTGCAGCAGATAGCGACCAGGGAGCCGGTCAGGATAATCCAGAATGCGTCCAGGTTCATGTGCTTTTAGGGATAGTAGTTTGATGAGGATCGGCGGTAGGGTAGTCCAGTAATTCTTCCAGACGTTTTTCCAGTTCAGGGGTGAGCACGTGTTCAATGGATTCGGCGTCTTCGTGCACATGGTCTGAGGCCACCTGCAGGTACTCGGTGAGATAAAGCTCCCACAAGCGATGCAGGCGCACTACCCGTTGGGCCTCTTTTTTCCCGGACTCCGTCAAGGCCCAGCCAGCGGGGCTCTTTAAGACCAAGCCTTGGTTGGTAAGGGTCCTGAGGCCGTCCTGCATCTTGAGAAGCGGCAACTTGCGCCGGTCCATGATCTGCTGCCGGGAATAGCTGTGCTGGTAATCGCCGGTGTTTTCGCTCAACAAAAACAAGGTCTTGAGAATGTTCTCGCGCATCATCTGCCGCCGTATGCGGCGCTGTAATAAGTATCTGGCCAACAGGCCTTTTTTAGGTGCCATGATAAAGGAAAAGATCGCCAGGAATGACAAGATCATCACAATCCAGGGACCCGTGGGCATGGCCGGGGCGGTGAAGGAAACAAAGGCGCCTGCGGCACCGCAGAACGCGCTCATGGTGGCGGCAATGACTATCATGATGCCCAGACGGTCGGTCCAGAAGCGGGCAGCGGCGGCGGGGGTGATTAGCATCGCAGACATCAAGACCACGCCCACTGATTGAATGCCCACCACCACCGCCAACACGGTAAGAGTGGTAAGCAAAAGTTCCAGACGGCGGACCGGCAGCCCAATGGTGCGGGCATAGGCCAGATCAAAAGAAATCAGCTTGAATTCCTTGTAGAGCAGAATCACGCTCAACAGCAGCATCACGGCCACGGCCCCGAAGGTGTACAGATCCTGGCCCACCAGGGCGGCGGCGCTGCCGAACAGGAATTTATCCAGCCCGCTTTGGTTCTCGTTGCCTGAATGCTGGATGGAGGTAAGAAACAACACCCCAATCCCGAAGAATACGGACAATACCAGACCAATGGCGGTGTCCTCCTTGATGCGGCTTTTGGTGGTAATTACGTCAATAGCCACCAAGGATAGCCAACCCGTAATAAAGGAACCGATCAACAAAACGATCGGGTTCTTCTCACCGGTGAGCATGAAGGCCAGGCACACACCGGGCAACACGGCATGGGCCACGGCATCGCCCACCAAGGCCCGCTTTCTAAGCACGGTAAAGCAACCTACCACTGCCGAACTGGCCGCCAGCAGGATGGACCCAAACGTGACAAACCGCACGTTGGCATCTTGCATGCTCAGGAATTCCCAGAGGGTGTTCATTTGCGGACCGGTTTGGTTTCTCTGATGGGAAAGTTCTTCTTATGGAGCAGTTCGCTCACGCGGCTTAGCTCGGTTAACCGGCCTCCGTAGGTTTTCTCCAGTAGTTCCTGGGTAAGCGTTACGTTAGTCGGGCCCGAGGCCACCAGGCGCATGTTGAGGAGGATCACCCAATCAAAGTAATCCTGGGCACTTTGCAGGTCATGGTGCACCACCACCACGGTTTTGCCGTCTTCGCGCATCTGGCGGAGCAGTTCAATAATGGCGGTTTCGGTGGCGATGTCTACCCCGGCGAAGGGTTCATCCATGAGGTATAGGTCGGCATCCTGGGCCAGGGCCCGTGATAGAAAAACCCGCTGCTGCTGCCCCCCAGACAGTTGGGAAATCTGCCGGTTGGCGAAATCTTGCATACCCACTTTCTCAAGCGCCTCCATAGCCTGTTGTCGCTGTTTGGCGCCGGGCCTTTTAAAAAGCCCTAACTGTCCGTAGGTACCCATCATGGCCACGTCCAGGGCCGATGCCGGAAAGTCCCAGTCCACCGATTCGCGCTGCGGTACATAGCTTACCCGCTTGCGCACCTCGTCCAATGATTTTCCATACAACTGCACGTACCCGCTGTTGAGTGGGAGCAGGCCCATGATGGCCTTAATGAGCGTAGACTTCCCGGCCCCGTTGGGTCCGATAATGCCTACCAACGCCTGGGCGGGAAGGGTCAGGTCAATATCCCAAAGCACCGGCTTCCGCTGGTAACTTACCGTGAGGTCATGCACCTCCAGCACCGGATCATTTACGTGTTGTATCATTGGTTACTAGTATCAGGTAGCAAGTATCAGGTAGCAAGTATCAGGTAGCACGACATTTGATAGGATGATGTATCATTGTCTGAAACCTTCCTTCTTAAGATTTTGCGTTTTAAGCCTATTTTCTGGAATAGGACCCTAAAACGAAATTCAATCACTCATTCATCAATCATTCAATCCCTCAATTACTTGAGTGCTTTGGCAATCTTCTGCACGTTGGCCTGCACCATTCCCACGTAGGTTCCGGCTGAGCCTTCTTGGGCGCCCAGCGCATCTGAATACAGCGTACCGCCCAGTTTTACGTCATGCCCTTTCTGTCGACAACCTTCCAATACGGCCTGAATGGCTTTCTGGGAAACGGAGCTCTCCACGAAAATGGCCTTTACTTGGCGGTCTACTATAAAATTCACCAGGGAGCTAACATCCTGCAGACCAAATTCAGAGACCGTTGAAATGCCCTGCAAGCCTTTCACTTCAATGCCGTAAGCCCTCCCAAAATACCCGAAGGCGTCATGAGCCGTGATCAAGATGCGTTGCTGGGCGGGGATAGAAGCCATCTCGCTTTTGGTCCATTGGTGCAGGCTGTCCAGTTGGGCCAGGTACCTTTGGGTGTTCTGCTGGTAGACTGGGGCATTGGCGGGGTCTAGTTTTTGCAGTTTCTGGGAGAGGTGCTCGGTGACCTGGCGCCAGAGTTGCACGTCAAACCAGATGTGCGGGTCGTGGCTGTCCTGGAACTCAGGGGTACGGCGGAGGCGGTCCTCGGGGAGGCCCTCGGCGGCCGACCAGACGGTTTTCTGCCGGGCCAGTTTTTCCAACACTTCGCCCATCTTGCCTTCTAGGTGCAGCCCGTTGTAGATGATCACATCGGCCTCGCGCAGGGTCTGCAGATCGCCTAGGGCAGCCTTGTATAAGTGGGGGTCTACGCCGGCACCCATGAGGGCATCTACTACGGCAGCTTTTCCCACAATGTTGGCCACGGCATCACGCAGAATACTGGTGGTGGTGACAATGTATTTCTTGCCTTGCTGGTGCGCTTTAAAGCCGTTGGTCTCTTTGGAAGTACAACCGGCCAAAAGTAACACCAGTGCTAGGACAATCAGATGGGGAACGCGTTTTAAGGCTAGTTTCATAGAATCAGCGCGAAAACGCAACTCAGGGGTTAATGACGAAAATCTTCTCCAGCACTTCTAAAGAAAGAATGACAGACTTGGTCTTATCTATGCTTATCTCCAGGGAGTTATCATAGGCTATCTTGTCTGTTACTTGCAGGTGCGTACCAATCTGGATGCCCACCCGGTTGAGGTACTGCAGGAAGGCCGGCTGGGCGTCTTTCACCCGGGAGACTATGCCTTTCTGGTCTATCTGCAAGGCAGACAAGGGCCGTTGTTCCACCTCACGCAACTTGCCGTCTTCAGAGGGAATAGGATCGCCGTGCGGGTCAATGCGCGGGTGGCCCAGGAATTCGTCCAGGCGCTGAATCAGGAGCTCAGATTTCACGTGTTCCATCTGCTCGGCCACGTCATGCACTTCGTCCCAAGTGAAATGGAGCTTCTGAACCAGAAACACCTCCCAAAGGCGGTGTTTCCGGATGATCTTCAGAGCTACTTCCTGGCCCTCGGGGGTGAGCTGCACTCCGTGGTATTTCACGTAATGCACCAGATCCTTGGTGCTCAGTTTGCGCAACATATCGCTTACAGAGGCCGGCTTGGTAGCCAAAGCCTCAGAAAGCCCCGTGGTGCTCACCGCGTCGGTTCCGCCACCAGACAGTTTGTAGATGGCCTTGATGTAGTTTTCTTCCGCGGTGCTATGCATACTTCTACCAGCGTATTAAAGCCGATGCCCAGGTAAATCCGCTCCCGAAGGCGGCCAGACAAACCAGATCCCCGTCACGCACGCGTCCCTCCTCAAAGGCCTCAGACAAGGCAATAGGAACGGAGGCGGCGGTGGTGTTCCCGTATTTCTGGATGTTGCTGAATACTTTGCTATCCGGCAACTTCATTTTCTGCTGGATAAACTGCGTGATGCGCAGGTTGGCTTGGTGCGGTACCACCAGGTCTAAGTCCTCAGCGGTAAGGTTGTTAGCGTACAGCGCCTCATTGATCACTTCCGGGAAACGGGTCACGGCGTGCTTGAACACGGTGCTGCCGTTCATATAAGGGTAAATGCTGCCGTCATCAATCATTTCATGCGTGAGGCGCTCTTTCAAATTGCTGGACGGGTTAATAGCGGCCAACTCCTCGGCAAACTCACCCTGCGCGTGCAGGTGCGTAGACAAAATGCCGCGGTCCAGGCTATCAGAAGGGGTCATCACCACCGCCCCGGCACCGTCCCCAAAGATCACCGACACGGAACGCCCGCGGTCATTGAACTCCAGACCCGAGGAATGGATCTCAGAGCCCACCACCAGCACATTATTGTACATGCCGGTTTTAATAAATTGGTCGGCCAAGGAAAGGGCGTAGATAAAGCCCGAGCACTGGTTACGCACGTCAAAGGCAGGGATATCAGAAATTCCCAACTCGCGCTGCAACAACACGCCTGAACCCGGGAAGAAATAGTCTGGGCTAAGGGTGGCAAACACGATCATGTCAAGTTCCTTAGCTTCCAAGCCTGCTTTTTCTAAAGCTTTGCGGGCGGCATTGGCGGCCATGTTGGCGGTTGTGTCTTTGCCCGGCTCAAAGTAGCGGCGCTCATGTATACCGGTGCGTTCTACAATCCAGGCATCTGACGTGTCCATCAGTTTCTCCAGATCTGAATTCTTTACCACTCTCTCAGGGACATAGTGGCCCGTGCCAGCTATACGCGAGTTTCTTAGTTCTTTTGCCATAGTTGCTCAAATATACGTGTGTTGTTAGAAAAGTTTAGGTTAGTCTAAATTAATTTTGTGGGAAGCTAAATCTTTAAAAGATGTTTTACCACTTCCTGTACGTTGGTTTCCTCTTCCTGCCAATAAACCGTGGCCGGGATACCTTTAGAGTAGTACGGGCGGTTGAGAAGTTCTTCTACCATAGCGGCAGATAATTCCTGAGAAAAATCAACAGAGATTCCGGCCTGGGCCTTATCCAGTATTTCCTGCCACAGCGGGTTAGGGGGGATGATGACCACCAAACCATTGCCCATGTATTCATAAAGCTTGGTAGGAATACATCTTGCGGTACTAGGGTGCGGATGATACGGCAACAGGCCTATTTGGTGCTGCTGCTCCTGGGCCAGAATCTCTTCATGCGGCACTAGGGAAGCGCCGCCAGTCAAGGACACGAAAGGCAATGGGGCGATGATTGCCTGTAATTCCTTCAGAAACTGCTGGTCGGCGCAGTAGCCAATGATGGAGAGTTGCGCGTCTGGGACCCAGGTTCTGAGTTGCCGCGTAAAATCTACCGCCTCCAGCACACCATATAACTTTGAGATGGTACCCGAGTAAAGCAAACGCAACGGGCTGGCATCTGATAAGTGAACAGGCAGGGGTCGGGGAGAAGTAGGAGCGCCGGCGGAAGGCAGGAATTTATTCTGTACCACGGTGTAGCGCTGGCCCAGGAAAGGAAGCTCTCTGGCATAAGAGGACTCGGCTAAAAAGAAATGGTCCACCCCCTGGGCGAAAAGTTTTTCATAGCCCTGCACTACCTGGCCCGCCAGTTTGCCTACGCTTTTGGAATATACGCCTTGCGTGGTGAGGTTCAGAAAATAGTTTTCCTGCACGTCATAGATTAAGCGGCAGGAGTGGAGCTTGCAATACACCCAGGCCAGGGGCAGCAACTCATGCGTGCCAATGATTAAAAGTTCAGGTTTTACTTTCTGCAGCAGTTTCCAGAAGCGGGCCTGGGCCGTGACGCGGCCTACTGAGAGCCGTTTGAAATCAAATACCGGGTGGAAGGTAACGGCCCCGGACGTGCCTTTGCCCGGGAGCGGGGCCGCATAGCCCGCCACATGTATCTCCAGTTCAGGTAGTTTGGCCAGGCTCAGGCCAATCTTTTTATACAAGCGCGCATCAGTAACTGGCTTCAGAAAAGAGGCCAGCAGAATTCGTTTTCGAATCATCGTGACAATTTAATAATTTTGGCCTCTTATTCTTTCTCTTAGATAAAATGAACGAACTACAATCAACCATAGAACGCGCCTGGGAAGACCGGTCGTTGCTAAGCCAAACGGCTACGCAGGATGCCATCAGACAGGTGGTTCAACTTTTAGACCTGGGACAAATTAGGGTAGCGGAGCCTACCGGCGGTGAGAAATGGAAAGTGAACGAGTGGGTGAAGAAAGCGGTGCTTATGTACTTCCCTATTCAGCAGATGGAGACCATTGAGTTTGGTCCTTTTGAGTTCCATGACAAGATTCCGTTGAAGACTGGTTTTGCGGCGCTGGGCGTACGCGTAGTGCCTCATGCCTTGGCCCGTTACGGATCTTTCATCGCCAAGGGTGCTATCTTAATGCCTTCTTATACCAACATTGGCGCTTACGTAGACGAGGGGACCATGGTAGACACCTGGGCCACCGTAGGGTCTTGCGCGCAGGTGGGCAAAAACGTACACCTGAGCGGTGGCGTGGGCCTTGGTGGTGTGCTGGAACCGGTACAGGCGGCCCCCGTGATTGTGGAAGACGGTGCCTTTATTGGCTCGCGCAGTATTCTGGTAGAGGGTTGCCACATTGGCAAAGAGGCCGTGATTGGCGCCAACGTGTGCATTACCGGTTCTTCTAAAATCATTGACGTGACCGGACCAGAGCCCGTGGAATACAAAGGCTACGTACCGACGCGTTCCGTGGTGATCCCTGGTTCGTACACCAAGAAATTTCCGGCCGGCGATTTCCAGGTGCCTTGCGCCCTGATCATTGGTAAACGCAAAGAATCAACTGATCTAAAAACCTCTCTGAACGATGCCCTGCGCGAAAACGCGGTAGCCGTATAAGGGCCATTTTTCTGAAAACAGGCTCAAAACAGAAAAGCCCGGCCAAAGGACCGGGCTTTTCTGTTTTAATGTAAAGTATCTTCTGGGTTACTTTTTCTGACTTGCGGCCCAGCTATCCATTTTCTTCTCTACAATGCTAAGCGGCATGCAGCCGTCCAGCAGGAACTCATCATGGAAAGAAGCCAGCTTGAATTGGTCGCCCAGCTCTTTCTCATACTTCTGGCGAAGCTCGCGTATTTTCAGTTGCCCTACTTTATAGGAGAGCGCCTGACCCGGGATGGCCATGTACCGCTCAATCTCAGCCACGGCTCCTTCTTCGGTGATGGCTTCGTTGTCCATCATGTACTTGATGGCTTCCTCGCGGGTCATGCCTTTGGTGTGCATGCCCACGTCTACCACCAGCCTGATGGCCCTATGGATCTCATCACCCAGCGCGCCCATGTATTGGTACGGATCGGTGTACAGGCCTAGCTCTTTGCCCAGACTTTCGGTGTACAGGGCCCAGCCTTCGCCGTAGGCACCGTACCAGCTGAACCGGCGGAACTTAGGCAGCTTTTCGTTTTCCTGCTGCAAAGAGATCTGGTAATGGTGACCCGGAATGGCTTCGTGCAAAAACAGAGACTCCATGCCCGAGGTGGTGTTGAATTTGGTGGCGTCTAAGATAGGCACGTAGAAAATGCCTGGCCGCGAGCCGTCCGGAGAACCCTGGTTGTACTCGGCAGAGGCCGATGCGGCCCGGAAAGCCTCGGTCTGTCTGATCTCAAACGGCGTTTTAGGCGTGCGCCCGAACATCTTCTGCAGGTTAGGCTCAATCTTGCTTTGGATAGCCCTGAACGCACCCAACACGTCCTCGGGAGTTTTGTAAGGCATGAATTTCTTGTCGGTGCGCAGGTAATTGAAGAATTCGTCCAGGGTGCCTTTGAAGCCCACCTGTTCTTTCACGCGCATCATTTCCTCGCGTATGCGCTTTACTTCCTGCTGCCCGGTCTGGTAGATTTCCTCCGGAGTTTTATCCGTGGTGGTCCAGAATTTTACATAGTAGGCGTAGAGGTCTTTTCCGCCGGGAATGTCCTGGATACCGGTGGTGGTGCGGGCTTTGGGCAGGTACTCGTTCTTCAGGAAATTGGCCAGCTTCTGGTAGGTGGGCACCAGGTCTTTGAGGATAGCTTCCTGATAAGCCTTCCTCAGGCGGTCGCGGTCTGCAGCAGGAACGGCATCCGGGAAGTTTTTAACGGGTCCGTAGAACAGGCTTTTGGAGGCATCTGAGACCACCATGCTTTCCATCTGCGGAATCATTTTCTCTACCAGCGGTTTGGGTAGCACCACTCCAGCGGCCATTCCTTTCCGGAAGTTGGCCATGGCGCTGTCTCCCCATAGGGTGAAGCCTTTCACGCGGCCCAGCCAGTTTTCATAGTCTTTGGTGGTTTTGAACGGCTGGTTACCGGTACCGGCACCTAATTGGCCCATGGTGAGCGGCAAGCCCCAGAACTGCTGGAACGGGATCATCCAGGTCTTCTGCTTGAGGCCTTCCAGGCGGGTGTTCATCTCATATTCAAAGATGTCATAGCTGGTCTGGTCGTTAGCGTTCAGCTCGGCGCGGTCAAATTCATGCAGCTTGGTCAGATACTGACTATACACCTGCTTGAGGCTGTCTCTAAAGGCCTGGGTGTTGTCATTGGGCAACAGGTGGTTGTAGCGGTTGTCGCCCTGGGCTGTGGCTTCCAGCGGAAACAGCTTGGAATTCTGTTCCCAGTACTGCTCAAAAAGCGTATTCAGCGATTTGTTTTCAGAGGCATTGGTGGCCATGGTAGAATCGGTTTTTTTCTGGCAGGCCCAAAGGCTACAGACCAGCAGCGCCGAAAGCGCAAGTTTTTTCATATGGTTTGTCAGGTTGGTGTTTGGAGGTTCAATATAAGGATTCAGTTGTACTTTTTTGGAGGGAATGTTTGAGGGGAGGGGAGGAAGTTTTTTTTTTGAATGTAATGATGGGTGGAAGTTGAAGTTGGTTTTTATTGGTGTTGCTAGGGACCGATAACTGTATTTGATTTTTGGCAACTAGGTATGATAAAGAATTTGCTTAAGCCTAGGATTGGCGGCTTGTCTATGGCTTCATAAGCTTTTTTTGTTCCATGGTTTCTCTACGAGCGCTCACGGCCGCGAGGCCCCGCCTTCCGCCCTCGCGCTGTACCCTCTCGCCTGGCGCCTTAGCGCTTGCCGCATCCGCGGCACCGGGTCGAGTGCTAGGCGCTCAGACGAAAGGCTGGAAAAGGGGAAGAGGAGTAAGTGTAATTAAAGGTAGGAATTGGGGTAGAGGAGCAAGTGTAATTAAAGGTAGGAAGTGTCTTGAACGAGTTTTCCGGAAAACAGGCCCGGAACGAATTTACCGGGCTCCTTGGGATTTGCAACGAGCTCTTCCGGATTTGCAATCCGGAAGTACTGAAAGGGGGATTTGTAATCCCCTTCCTACGCATTGCCAAAACGGGCCCAGATGCAAGACCGGCAGCCGGATTGCAAATCCGCTTTTCCCTAGTTCGGGATTGCAAATCCCGAACAGCTACTAACTGCTACTATAGATTTGTTTCAGGCACGTTTTCCGTAAAACTGCCTCAAAACGCTTAACCACTTACCAAACGCAGACTCCCCTCTTGAGGGGGGCGAAGGGGGGTGTTTACTCCAGCAGATCTTTCTCCTCCACGCCAATCGGGAAATTGGCTGTCCGGTAAGTGCGTAGAGCGCTTCCGCTAACTCTACGCACAACACATACATTTTAAGCACTGCCCTCTTCCTCGTTCCCCTTTGAAGGGGGTAGGGGGATGACGCACTTCTGCTGATCGAATCACTTTCAAGCCCATTTTCCCCAAAACAACCCCAAAACAACCCCAAACCAAACCTCTGCCCTCACCACGCACACCCACCTACCCAAACAAAAACTATCCACACCCTATAACCCTACCTGTACTTTTCCCTATCTTCAAGCCTCCATTATGGAACCACCCATTCCTAATTCTTACTAGTTAATTCTTAATTAAAAATATGCAAGCTTACCTGGACCTCATGCGCCACATTATGGACAATGGCGTGAAGAAAGAAGACCGTACCGGCACCGGTACCTTAAGTGTGTTTGGCTACCAGATGCGGTTCAATTTGAAGGAAGGCTTCCCGTTGGTGACCACCAAGAAAGTGCATTTGAAGTCTATCATCTATGAACTGCTGTGGTTCCTGCGCGGCGAGACCAATGTTAAGTGGCTGCAGGAGCGGGGCGTGACCATTTGGAACGAGTGGGCCGATGAAAACGGCGATCTAGGTCCGGTGTACGGCTCGCAGTGGCGGTCCTGGCCTACGCCCGATGGCGGCCACATAGACCAGATTGCGCAGGTCATTGACCAGATCAAACGCAACCCAGATTCGCGGCGATTGATTGTGAGCGCCTGGAACGTGGCCGAGGTCAATAACATGAGGTTGCCGCCCTGCCATGCCTTCTTCCAGTTCTATGTCGCCAATGGTAAACTTAGTTGCCAGCTCTACCAGCGCAGTGCGGATGTCTTTTTAGGCGTGCCTTTCAACATTGCCTCCTATGCCTTGCTCACCATGATGGTGGCCCAGGTATGCGACCTGGAACCCGGTGAATTCATCTGGACCGGCGGCGACACGCACCTCTACACTAACCATCTGGAGCAAACCAACATCCAGCTTTCCCGCCAGCCCCGTCCATTGCCTAAAATGAAACTGAACCCCGCCGTGAAAGATATCTTCGGGTTTAGTTTTGAGGATTTCACGCTGGAGGAATATGAGCCGTGGCCGGGGATTAAGGCGCCTGTGGCGGTGTAGATTTTATTTTAAATTAAAACTATAAATTAAAATTTTTCAAGAAGCAAATACTTAAAGGGTTTATTAATAATTAAATAATGAATAGAGTTGTTATTCTTGTCCCTAGAAGTTTGATTTTTGAGGAGTCTATTAAGTTTATATCATATATATTTAACTTACCTATAGCAAAGCAATATGTATTTGATTTTGCTGAAACAAAAAGGATAGATTCATTTTCATTAATTTTCCTTAGTAGCGAGATACATAGATTTAGACATGAAAGAATAATTTCAAAATTCATTGGAAAGAATTTTGAGCATTTTACATATGGGGCGCATATGGGATTTTTTCAAGCTTTTGGCATGGATTATGGAAATAAACCTGGCTCATTTAAAGGGAATAATAACTACATTCCAATTAGTTTATTTAATGCAGATAAAATAAAAGAAAGAGCTAAAGAGTTATTAATAAACCCAGCAGAAATTCTTGAAATAAAGGCTAAGGAGATTTCAAAATTGCTTACCAGAAAAGAGGAAGGAGATCTGTTTAATGTACTCTCTTATTCAATTAGAGAAATATTAAGAAATATAATCGAACACAGTCAATCTCATGAATTTGGTTTCTGTGCTCAATATCTTCCTTCTAAAAATTTAGTGTCTTTTGCTATTCTAGACAGGGGTATTGGAATAAAAAAAGGCCTTTCTGGAAATCCCACACTCCAATTAGAAAGTCATTTAGAAGCAATTGAAAAGTCTTTAGAACCTGGTGTTTCAGGAAAAGTCTTTAAAGGGCAAAAAAGAAAACCAAAAGGAGACTGGGCCAACTCAGGATATGGCTTATTTATGACTAGTAGTTTATGTAAATTAGGCGGAAGCTTTTTTATTGCAAGTGGTGATAAAGGTATTTACCTTTCTGAAAAGCAAAAAAGAATTTTAGATACACCTCTACAAGGGACAGCATTAAATCTTACTTTTGACATTACAAGGCTAAAAAATTTAGATGTTATGCTAGCTGAAATAAGAAAGAATGTAAGTAAAAGTAGTATTAAAGCTTCTCCATCCTCAATGGGTTTAATTACGAATTTAAATTAGTAATACCAGTGTATATAAATAATTAGAATTTAATAAGCATTCCCTCCTCATTATCGTCTTGGCACAATTAGCCTCCACTTTACATTGGCTGCACATTTGGGGTTTGTTCTTTGCACGTTGGTGCAAGTGGTGTTTACCATTTCAGATAGAACATCGCCATTAAGTTTTTTCTAAGCACCAGCACAAAACTTTGATCATTAAATTAGATCATTAAACAAACTGTTGTTTCCAGGCTTAGCGCCTTCGTACCGTGTGAAATAAAGTAAAATGTTAATGTTGGCTAATGTTAAGCCACCCCTCGTTCCACCCACTATGAAAAGAAGAGAATTCCTCCTTAACACCACCTTAGCCACCGTGGGCGTGGTTGCTATAGGACCAGTAAACCTGTTGGCTCAAAAGCCAACCCTCACCAAAAAGATTTTTCTTACCGGTGGGGGTTATGACCCCACTACCATAAAGTACCTCATATCACTCACTGGTAAAGAAAACCCGAAAGTGTGTTTCTTGCCCACACCAGTGGGAGATAGTGAGGCCTATATTCAAAAGTGGTTTGCCGTAGCCAAAACATTACCACTTCAGCCATATGCCCAAAAAGTGTTCATCAGCTCTGAGGAACAGAAAGTGTCTTTTGAAGAAACGCTTTTGAGCATGGATGCCATTCTGGTGACAGGCGGAAATACCTTAAATGCCATGACTTTATGGAAAGCGCATGGCCTTGACGTGATTTTGAAAAAAGCCTGGGAGAAAGGTATCCTGCTAACCGGACCAAGCGCTGGTGCTATCTGTTGGTTTGAGGAAGGTTTATCTGATTCCAGACCTGTTGACCTGTCTGTCGTAAAGGGGCTGGGCTTTTTGAAAGGAAGTAACTGTCCGCACTATCATACAGAAAAAAACAGGAGGCCTTTGTATCTCAAAATGATGGAGGAAGGCAAGATACGTCCTGGGTACGCTTGTGATGAAACGGCAGGGCTGTATTTTGAAAATAATACCCTTAAAAGGGTGGTGTCTCAAAACGCAAATGATAAAGCGTATTTCGTAAGCCTTAAAAACGGAAAGGCTGTGGAGACACCTTTGGAAACTGCTTTAATAAGCTGACCATAGAATACTAAGTAAGGGCCTAACTTTAAATAAGAATTTCAATGAATTTCAAGTCAGTAAGATTATAAAACGCATTCTCCCCACCATCGTACTGGCCCAATTTGCCTGCACCTCTCTTTGGTTTGCAGGCAATGCGGTGCTGCCTGGCTTAATCTCCCAATTTCACCTGGAAGCCAGTGCCCTCAGCCACCTTACCTCAGCGGTTCAGTTGGGCTTTATCCTGGGCACGCTGGTGTTTGCCATCTTCACCATTTCAGACCGTTTCTCGCCTTCCAAGGTTTTTCTAGTGTGCGCCTTGCTGGGGGCGGGGTTTAACGTGAGCCTTTTGTGGGCCAATGGCTTTCCTACGCTGTTGCTGTCACGGTTTCTCACAGGCTTATGTTTGGCGGGCATTTACCCGGTGGGCATGAAGATAGCCGCAGATTACCACCAGAAAGGCCTGGGCAAGGCGTTGGGGTTTTTGGTGGGGGCGCTGGTGCTGGGCACGGCATTTCCGCATTTACTCAAGGCCCTCACGCAGGGGTTGGAATGGCGCTTCGTAATTGTGGCAACTTCAGTCTTGGCCGTGTTGGGTGGGGTGGGTTTGTTTGCGCTGGTGCCCGACGGGCCTTTCAGAACCCGAAGCCAGCAGCCAGATTTCAAGGCCTTCTTCCAGATTTTCAGGCAGCCAGATTTCAGGTCGGCGGCCTTTGGGTACTTTGGGCACATGTGGGAGCTGTATACCTTCTGGGCCTTTGTGCCGGTTATCCTAACCTTGTATGGCAATGCCCACCCGCAGGAGACGCTGAACAACCCTTTGCTGTCTTTTCTCATTATAGGTATTGGAGCGGTTGCCTGCGTAATAGGCGGCTACCTTTCGGGTAGGATTGGGAGCGCGAAAACGGCGTTCGGGGCCTTGGCGGTTTCCTTGGGCTGTTGCCTGCTGTCGCCGTGGGTGGGGCAATTGCCGTTTGCCCTTTTTCTGGGGGTACTATTGGTATGGGGCTTTTCCGTGGTCATGGATTCCCCGCAGTTTTCTACCCTGGTGGCCCAGAACGCCCCGGCCCAGGCGAAGGGCACCGCCCTCACCATTGTCAATAGTTTGGGTTTTGCGCTCACCATTATCAGCATTCAGGTCTTGAGAAGCCTGCAGGCCATCCTGGAGCCAAGGTACTGGTTTCTGTTTCTGGCCATTGGTCCGTTGGTGGGCTTGCTGGCCATGCACCGCTTGCTAAAACCGAAGGCGTAACAAAACATTCCTCCCTAAAATAGAAAAACCGTTTTGGGGCTGTTTTTCATAAAAAAGGCTTGAAACGGCCTACTACCATTTGGCCCGAATTCATAAGATGGGTAAGACTTGATCCCAGCAATTGCCTTTCAAACTAGCCTCCATTTCCCTTCTAAAAGCAAATCCACAAGCCAATCAATCCCCTGGAATCAACTCAACCGGCAAAGCTTGTCTTTGCTTAGTTGTTATCAAAAACATTTAAAAAATAGAAAAGTGTAGGTAAAATAAGGAATATAATGTAAAATTATCTTTCATTGTATTCTTGTGTTGCCAATGTCGCTTAGCTATAATAGAATCATTGTAAAGATTGGCTCCAATGTGCTGGCCCAGGAAAACGGCATGCCAGACGTGGCCCGCATGCGCCAATTAGTGGACCAGGTGGCTACCCTTAAAAAGCAGGGCAAAGAAGTGATCGTGGTATCCTCGGGGGCCGTAGCCTCGGGCCGAAGCCTGATTTCCATACCTGAGAAAACCGATGCCGTGAGTAGCCGGCAATTGCTGGCCGCCATTGGGCAGGTGAAACTGATCAATACCTACGCCGAATTATTCCAGCAACACGCCTTGCTCTGCGCGCAGGTACTGGTGACCAAAGGAGACTTCCGGGACCGTGGCCATTACCTTAACATGCAGAACTGCTTCAGGGTGCTGCTGCAGAACAATGTTATTCCGATTGTGAACGAGAATGATGTCATCTCCGTGACCGAGCTTATGTTCACGGACAATGACGAACTGGCCGGCCTCATTGCCTCCATGCTGGACGCCGATGCCCTTATCATTCTCAGCAACGTGAACGGCATCTACAACGGCGACCCCAAAAATCCCAAATCAGTGATCATCCCGGAGATTGACGCCACCTTCTCGGGCTTCAGTTCCTTTGTCTCGGCCCAGCGGTCACATTTTGGGCGGGGCGGCATGATCACTAAATGCCATATGGCCCAGAAAGTGGCGCAACTGGGTATAGTGGTGCACATCGCCAACGGAAAAACCCCCAACGTGCTCCTCAAACTGGTGGATGAGAAAGTCGTCAATACCCGCTTTAACCCCACCAAAGCCACCTCCGGCAAAAAGAAATGGGTGGCGCATTCGGGTATGTATGCCAAAGGCGTGGTGCAGGTAAACAACGGGGCCAAGGCCGCGCTGGTCGCTACGTCCAAAGCCATCAGCTTGCTGCCGGTAGGCGTCATCCATATCTCCGGCGACTTCAAGAAAGGCGACATTGTAAAATTGGTGGATGAGCAGGAAAAGCCCTTTGGGGTGGGTATTGCCCAGTATGGGGCAGACAAGGCGCAGGAACGCCTGGGCCAGAAAAACCAGAAACCGCTGGTGCACTATGACTACCTGTTCCTCAACCCAGACCTAAACTAACCTCGGCTGTTTTGCGCCTGTTTCCCCAAAAACGGCCTTAAAACAGGTCATTGCTTTCCTCCTAAACCAGGAGACCTTTAACCGAATACCCCTATGGAGTACCAAATCCTTTTTGCCAACACCAAAACCGCCAGCCGCTCTTTGGGCCAACTACCCCCAGACAAGGTCAACCGCATTTTACGGTCCGTGGCCAGTGAGCTTCTGTCCCAGGCTTCTTTTCTTTTAGCTGAAAACCAGAAAGACCTGGCTCGCATGGACCCGGCAAACCCCAGTTATGACCGCCTCCAACTCACGCCCGACCGCCTGAAAGGAATTGCGCAAGACCTGGAAAACGTGGCCAGCCTTACCTCACCGCTGGGCGAAGTGTTGCTGGACAAGACGCAGGCCAATGGCTTGAAGATCTCTAAGGTACGGGTGCCCCTGGGTGTGGTAGGCGTTATCTATGAGGCCCGGCCCAATGTTACCTTTGATGTGTTTGCCCTGTGCTTTAAAACCGGAAACGCTTGCCTGCTGAAGGGCGGGAGCGATGCCGAGTTCTCTAACCTGGCCATTGTTTCCCTGCTGCACCAGGTCCTGGAGCTGCACGGCGTCCCCTCAGAAGTTGTCCAGCTGTTACCCGTAGACCGCACCGCCACCGAGGCTCTGCTACAGGCCGTGGACTACGTAGACGTTTTGATCCCGAGGGGCAGTCAGTCGCTGATCCATTATGTGCGCGAGAACGCGCGGGTGCTGGTCATTGAAACCGGGGCGGGCATTGTGCACACGTACTTTGACGAGACCGCTGATCTGGTGAAGGGCCAGGCTATTATCCAGAACGCCAAGACCCGCCGGGTCAGTGTCTGCAATGCCTTGGACTGCCTCATCCTGCACCATTCCCGCCTGCCCCATTTGCCGGTGCTGGTTTCTCCGCTGGCCCAGGCCCAGGTAGAGCTGTTCGCCGATGCGCCCGCCTTTGAAGCCTTGCAGGGCTTCTACCCACCAGAACTGCTGCAGCCTGCCACCGAAGAACATTTCGGGACGGAATTTCTTTCTTTGAAGCTGGCCCTGAAAACCGTGGAAAACTTGCCGGAGGCCCTGGCCCATATTGCCCAATACAGTTCCCGCCATAGCGAAGCCATTCTCAGCGAAGACCCCGACCACATAGAAACGTTCCTAAATACTGTAGACGCCGCGGCCGTGTTTGCCAATGCCTCCACCGCTTTCACAGATGGGGCCCAGTTCGGGCTTGGTGCCGAGATTGGCATCAGTACCCAAAAACTGCACGCCCGCGGCCCAATGGGCCTGGAAGAACTGACCAGTTACAAGTGGGTGGTACGCGGAGAAGGGCAGGTGCGAGCGTAAAAGTCTGCGGGGCATTGTAGAGGTGTTTTGGACAAAACAGGCTTAAAACAGAAAGGCATTTGTCAAAACTATTTCCTTTCTTCGTGGCGTTCACCTGTCGCTTAATTTCCTATGTCCTTTTCCAGATTGCTTTTATTCGCGTGCGCCTTTGGGTTATTCCTTTTGGGTTGCCAATCTACTAAAACGGTTTCCTTGCCCAAGAACGTGCCTGTTGTCACACGGGCCCAGTGGGGTTCGGCTGCACCGGTGCTGGAGATGAAACCCCACGTGCCGCGCCTAATCACCATTCACCACACCGCCACCGCCCAGAACCCGCAGCGCACCCTGGAGCAGAAGCTCAAAGCCCTGCAGAAGTTCTCCATGGAGCGCAGCCCTTTGTCAGATGGCCGCATGAAAGAACCCTGGGCCGATATCCCGTACCACTTCTACATTTCCGTGGATGGCCGTATTGGCGAGGGCCGGGAATTGAAGTATGTAGGTGATTCCAACACACCCTATGACCCCAGCGGCCATGCGCTTATTGTGCTGGAGGGCAACTTCAACAAAGACCAGGTTTCGCCGGCCCAATACCAGAGCCTGCTGTTGCTTACCAGGGCCATCGCCAAAAAGTGGAACATCCCCGCAGACCGTATCTCGGGCCACAAAGACAATGCCTCCACCGCCTGCCCCGGCGATGCCCTGTATGCGCTTTTGCCGCAACTAAGAACCGAAGTAGCAGGTAAATAGGCATTACCTTAGTCCCCAGACACGGCATTTCTCCCTGAAAACCAGCCTATGAAAGCACTCATTTTAATAGATATCCAGAACGATTTTATTCCCGGGGGCGCCCTTGCCGTACCCGGCGGAGAAACAATTATCCCCCTGGTAAACCAGTTGCAGGGGCAGTTTGACCTGGTGGTGGCTACCCAGGACTGGCACCCCGCCCACCATAAAAGCTTCGCGTCACAACACCCCGGCAAAAACGTTTTTGAGACCGTTGATCTGCACGGGATGGACCAGGTGCTCTGGCCCGACCATTGCGTGCAGGGAACCGAAGGCGCTGACTTTTCACCCCTGTTGGAAATGAATAGGGTAGAGGCCATCTTCCGGAAAGGCACCGACCCGGAGATTGATTCCTACAGCGGCTTTTTTGACAACGGCTACCGCAAGTCTACGGCCATGGGCGTGTACCTGCGCGGCAAAGGCGTGAAGGAAGTGTACTTGGTCGGCCTGGCCGCCGATTACTGCGTCTATTTCACGGCCCTGGATGCATTGAAAGAAGGCTTTGCCACGCACTTTATAGAAGAGGCGACCAGACCCATTTCTCCCGAAGGATTTGAGAAAGCCAAAGCAGACCTGGCCAGCAAAGGCGGGAATATCCTTCCGGTCAATACGTTGCTTTAAGTTATTTTCTGGAGGATAGGAAAAGGTTAATAGATAAGATTGGCCTTAAACTGTGTCTCCCGTTTTGGGGCTGGTTTCTGTAAAACAGCCCCAAAACGGGAGACACAGTTTTGTTAAAGAGGAAGGTAGAATGGCTATTCCTGGCCTTGCTTTTCGCCTTGGCGCAGTTGTAAAATCAAAGCCATTTTCTTTGCGTGCAACTGCTCTTCCAGACCAACCTTGTAGGTGTGCGGATTAAGCAGGCGGCGGTTGGTTTCATGGAGCAGGTGCAGTTGTTTTTTTGTGCGCTCCTGAATCTCTGGTAAGGCAGGGGAGGAATACACGCATTTGCCGGCCCTGAAAATAGGCACCAGCAGATCTTCATGGTCGCAATCCTGGGGGAAGTTCTTTTGCTGGGTAGGGTCGTTGGGGTGTACCATGGTGGGGGAATCAGCCGGGACCATAGTCTCCGAATAGATCATGTCCCCTACCATGGTGTTGTTCTTGTAAAAGCGCCGCACCTGCAGAATACCGGGGGTAGAGATCTTCACCAGTTGCTCAGAGAGCTTCAGCTTATACTCCCATTCGCCGCCGGGTGCTCTGAGCGCCGCCAGCTTATAGACGCCGCCCAGAGCGGGTTGGTCAAAGGCGGTGACCAATTTGGTGCCAATGCCCCAGGTATCTATGCGGGCGCCCTGTATCTTCAAACTCTGGATCAGGTGTTCGTCCAGGTCGTTGCTGGCTACAATGGAGACGTTGGGAAAACCTGCCTCGTCCAGCAGTTTTCTGCCTTCAATACTCAGGTAGGCCAAGTCCCCGGAGTCTAGCCTGATTCCCTTCAATTCGGCCCCTTGCTCGCGCATCTTCCGGCCTACCGCAATGGCTTTCTTGATCCCTTCCAGGGTATTGTAGGTATCTACCAGAAACACTGAGTCATGGGGGAAAACATCGGCGTACGCCGAGAAAGCCTCTTCTTCACTTTTATAAGACATGACCCAACTATGGGCGTGGGTCCCTTTCACGGGCATCTGGAAAAGCTGGCCGGCCAGCAGGTTAGACGTGGCGCCCACCCCACCAATAAAGGCCGCCCGGGCCGCTGATAGTCCGCCGTCTGGCCCCTGGGCCCGGCGCATGCCAAACTCAATGACCTGGTCGCCCTGGGCGGCATCTACAATACGCGCGGCCTTGGTAGCCACCAGCGTCTGGAAATTAAGGATGGTAAGCAGGGGCGTCTCTAACAGTTGGCATTGCAGAATAGGGCCCTTAATGCGCAGGAGCGGTTGGTTAGGGAACACCACAGTCCCCTCGGGAATGGCGTCTACCTCACAGGTGAATTTTAGGTCTTTCAAGTAGGCCAGGAAGGATTCTTCAAAGAGGTTTTGTCCCTGACTTCCTTTTAAGCTGCCTAAATAACTTAAATCATTATTAGAAAAATGAAAATTGGCTAATAAATCAACAGCATCTTCCAGGCCGGCACACACAGAATATCCCCCTTTGAACGGATTGTTCCGGAAGTACATATGAAAAACCGCTTCCTGCTCCGCCAGACCCTTTTTCCAGTAGCCCTGGGCCATGGTGAGTTGGTACATATCGGTGAGCAGGGCCAGTGAAAATTGGTAGCGTTGGGTTATGTTCATGGGTGAAATGGGTATGCCAAAACGTACGGAAATTTTTTTAGAACCGCTGCCTTCCAGGGCAAATTTAGAATGGATTTTGAAAAGCGACCCTTAAAACTTAGTTAAAGTAAATGCAAAATCAGGAGTCACCAGAAAGGTAAGGCAAGCGGCGGATGGGTAATAAAAATCATCTTTTCAGGCCTGAAACAGGGGTAAAAGATCAATTAGAAACATGTATTATATCATTTTATTAACATAGGTTTTCGCTATGTAAAATTAAAAATATCCTAAAAAACATGCCTGATGATTATATAAATTTTTAAATTCTTGAAAATTATACAGAAATATATGTAACTTTAGGAACCTTCACTCGTAAATCATAAAAGATAATGAATTACATTAGGTATGTAAGATAGTGAATTGCAATAGGGAATTTAAACTTTAGAAATCATGAAAAAAGACCATTTATCCACCCTGATTGCCATTGGTTTTTTCGTTGGCACTTTTGTGATAGCGTTCACCACCAATGACAGTGATGTAGCCGCTATGCGGGTTCTAGTTTATCTGGGCATTGGCTGTATTGCCGCTATGCTAACTATCTTCTGGGATAAACTTGTTGGCACTGAAAAAGCCAACCTGGAATCTGACCACAAAATCAACACTATCTTATATGACGCAGAGAAATTCTCTGAAGAGTATGGTGACGTTTACGTACTCACCGACAAGCTTAAAAAACAACGCAGAGCCAAACACAGCAACTTGGTAGCCCATAAGCACAACCTGTAGTTTGCCTTTCCCATATCATTGGTTGCCACTGCTTGCCTATCTGGCAGGGTAGAAGCAACTGAGCCCTTCTAAAAAGCCTTCCTTTCAAAAGGGAGGCTTTTTATGTTTGGAGGTTTTCCGGCGCTCCTCATTAAAAAGAAAGGCCTATACAAAGGATTTGCCTTGCTGGCTGCTATCTTCACTCTGTAATTACAACCAAGCCTCATGCAGAAAGTAAACCTCTCTCAGAAACTGTCTCTTTTCACCGACCACTGGAACCCCAGAATTGTGGGTGAGTTGAACGGGCAGCACGTAAAACTGGCCAAACTGAAAGGCGAATTTGTCTGGCATCATCATGAGCTGGAAGACGAGTTGTTTCTGGTGTTGGAGGGAACCCTTAAAATGGAATTCAGAGATAAGACGGTAGTGCTGCAAGAGGGTGAGTTTCTGGTGGTACCCAGAGGCGTAGAACATCGGCCCGTGGCCGAAGAGGAGGTAAGCATCTTGTTGTTTGAGCCCGCCAGCACCCTAAACACCGGCAACCAAACAGACAGCAACCGCACCCGTACCACGCTGGAGCATTTGTAATTCTACTTCGCAGTTTTTAATACCGCTTTTGTGATATCACACAAACATATTGTCTTCTATGAGGTGGCCCGGCAGCTCAGTTTTACCAAGGCCAGCCAGATTCTGTATATCAGCCAGTCAGCCATAAGCAAACAGGTGAAGGCGCTGGAGGAGCATTACAAAATTGGGCTGTTTGAGCGGCACGGCAACACGGTCAGCCTTACACCGGCGGGCCAGCTGCTGTTTGAGAAACTGGAAGAGGTGCACCAGATCCAGAACGACCTGCACCAGGAACTTCCCATGCTCAGCCAGGGCTTTCAGCCCCAGATCTCGCTGGTGCTGGGCGCCAGTACCACCATCTCGCTGTATATTCTTCCGCCGGTGTTGTCTGCTTACCTGGACCAACACCCCCAGGTGCAGCTGAGCCTAAAAAACCGCAACAGCCAGAACATTTTGAAGGCCCTGCTGGACCATGACATTGACCTGGGCATTATTGAGGGCATTAACAAGGTAAGCCAGGTGACCTATACCCCATTTCTAACCGATGAGGTAATAGCCGTCTGCTCTCCCCGCAACCCTTTGAAAAAGCATGAGCTAGAGATAAAAGACCTGTACCAGATTCCTTTGGCCATTCGGGAGGCCGGTTCCGGTACCCTGGCAGTTTTGGAAGAGGCGCTGGGGCATAAGGGCGTTAAACTGTCACAGTTGCCCGTAAGGGTACGGTTAGGCGGCACCGAGGCCCTCAAGAACTTTGTGCGGGTAGACACCTGCCTGGCGTTTCTGCCCCGGCAGGCGGTGGTAAAGGAGTTGGCCTCCGGGGAACTGGTGGAGGTGACCGTGAAAGATTTGCAGGTGTACCGCACCTTCAATTTTATTCAGCGCAAGGGCACGGAGAACAACGCCCCCTACAAAAACTTCATTCAGTTCATGAAACGTCAGTATTCCCTTTAGGAATAGACTATACCAAAACGCTATTTGATTTGGGCATAGCCTTTTTTCTACTTGCCGTAGAATAAGCCATGCATATGACCACCACCTTCGCCACCAGCCTTAGCACCCTTAGCCGCCTAACTTGCTCTAAATGCGGCCAGCCTTACCCATATTCTATTCTGCAGCGCGTCTCTGATTGCTGCGGTATGCCATTGTTGGCCCAGTATGACATCCCCAGCAGTTTTTCCAAGGAGTCTTTGAAAGGAAGAGAAGGCACCATGTGGCGCTACCAGGAGTTATTGCCCGTGCTGGATGAACGCTTCAAAGTGTCATTAGGCGAAGGGTTTACGCCCATACTGGAATTAAAAAACCTGGCTGAAATGTATGGGTTTGAGCATTTGGTCCTGAAGGACGAAGGCCAGAACCCTACAGGGTCTTTCAAAGCCCGCGGCCTGAGCATGGCCATATCTAAGGCGCTGGAGCTGGGGGTAGAGGGCTGTATTATTCCTACGGCCGGAAACGCAGGGGTAGCCATGGCCGCTTATTGTGCCAAAGCCAACATGTCGGCGGTGGTAGTGATGCCGCGGCACACGCCCAAAGCTTTTAAAGAGGAATGCTACTGGTACGGCGCCGAGGTCCATTTGCTGGATGGCCTGATCAATGACTGCGCCGCCCAGGCCCGCACTTTAAACAAAGACGGGCACTTGCTGGATGTTTCTACGCTCAAAGAGCCTTACCGCCTGGAAGGAAAGAAAACCATGGGCTATGAGATTGCCGAACAAGGGCAATGGCAGCTCCCTGACGTAATTCTGTATCCGGCGGGTGGTGGCACCGGGCTCATTGGCATCTGGAAGGCCTTTAAAGAAATGATTGCCCTGGGCTGGCTAGACAAAGACGTGCGCCTGCCGCGCATGGTGGCGGTACAGGCCCAGAATTGCAAACCCTTGGTAGATACCTTTGAAGGCGTCCAGGAAAACTCCCAGCACTATAACGGCTTACCCACCATTGCCAACGGCTTGGCCGTGCCCAGACCTTTGGGTGAGCCTCTCATGCTGCAGGTCTTACAGGAATCTGGCGGGACCGCCATTGCCATTACCGAAGACGAGATGCTGGAAGGCCTCAGGGAGCTAGGGCAGAAGGAAGGTCTATTTGTGGCCCCTGAAGGAGCCGCTGTCTGGATGGCCGCCCGTAAATTATTGGCCAGCGGCTGGCTTCACGCCGAGGAAAAGGTCTTGTTGCTCAACACTGGTTCGGCACAGAAATATTTAGAGAATATTGAGGGGAGATACCTGGGCTAGACCTGGGTGTCATCATTTGGATCCTGCTTCCTGGGCCACTTTGGCTTTTGGAGGCAGGATTCTCTTTTTAGCCTGTTTTCTGAAAAACGGCTCAAAAACAGAATGCTAAGGGCAAGCCTTAAGGGAAGTAAATCCTTTTAATATAAAGGCCCCTTGCCCCTCAGGGCCCTCTTTTGCAAAGCGCAGGTTTTTTGTGTAAACTAGGATTCGCATTAGATTCAATTCCCATGGGCGCAGCCAAAAAAGCAGCTTCTTTCACTTTTTCCCTTCTGGCAGGTGGTTTTCTTTTCTCCTGTTCCAGCTCTTACCAGACCTTGCACCAGAATGCCATCTTGGTAGATACCCACAATGATGTCTTGTCGCAGGTGATTTTTGAAGGGCATTCCGTGGAGACGGACCTGACGGGTAAAGCCCACACCGACCTAGCCCGCCTGAAAAAAGGAGGAATGGATGTGCAGATCTTTGCCGTTTTCTGTGACGAGACCTACGGCAGCGGCCGTGCCTTCGCGTTTGCCAACCAGCAGATAGACAGCCTGGAGGCCCTGGTACGCCGCAACCCCGACAAACTTCAACTGGTAGCCACGCCCGCCCAGATGCGCGCGGCCGTAAAGTCAGGCAAGATTGCCTCCCTGACCGGGGTAGAGGGCGGCCACATGATAGAAGACAATCTGGACAACCTTAATCACCTCTATCGCCGCGGGGCGCGCTACCTGACCCTTACCTGGAACAACAGCACCTCCTGGGCTTCTTCGGCCGCCGATGAAACCAAAGGCACGGGCTTTAACGGGAAAAAAGGGCTGAATGACTTCGGGAAACAGGTGGTACACCGCATGAACGACCTGGGCATGCTGGTGGACCTGTCGCACGTGGGGGAGCAAACGTTCTGGGATGTGATAGAGACCACCACCAAACCGGTTCTGGTCTCCCATAGCTGCGCCGCCGCCTTATGCGCGCATTCCCGTAACCTTAAGGATAACCAACTGAAAGCCCTGGCTAAAAACGGCGGGGTGATCCATCTTAACTTCTTCTCTGAGTTTCTGGACAGCTCCTATAACCAGCGCGTGAAAGATTTCACCAACCGTCACCAGGCGGAAATTAAAGCCCTGGAGGCGAAAGGCCTTACTGGCCTGCAACTAAGGGCAGCGCTTTACCGGCAGTTCCCGGAAGAAACCAGGACCCTGAACCCGCCTTTGTCGGTGCTACTGGACCACATAGACCACGTGGTGAAGGTGGCCGGGATTGACCACGTAGGCTTGGGCTCTGACTATGACGGCATCTCCTCGGCGCCCACCGGGCTGGAGGACGTGAGCACGTACCCCATGATTACCAAGGCACTGCTGGAGCGAGGCTACAAAAAGAAGGACATAGAGAAAATCTTAGGCGGCAACTTTATTCGGGTATGGGAAGCCAACACGCCTGCCCAGGTGGCGGCTAAATAAGCATGATCTTGTTTTGAGCCTGTTTTTCAGAAAACACCCCCAAAACGAGAAGACATTACTTTTTTTGCTCCTAAGCCCATGTCCTCCACCTCCTCGGTCTGTCCCCTGACAGACCGAACCTACTTCAGGTGGTGTCCTGTCAGGGGGAAAGGTCAAGGGAGGGAGTAAAGCCAAAGAAATAAAGCCAGTGGAATAATTCCCTTTTGAGCCTGTTTTTCTGAAAATAAGCTTAAACTAGAAAATTAACGGGACAAGAACTCTTGCTCCAGTTGCTCCAGCAGTTCTACGTCCATAGATAGTTCTTCCCCTTCCAGGGAACTGAGGGCCCGCAGACCGGTTACATTTCCGCTGAAGACAAGGTCAGCGTCTGTTAAAACTGGGAACTGGAAAAATCCTTCCTTGACCGGCCAGTTCTTCTTCAGTGCCCACCTGATTACGTTTCTGCGCATGATCCCATTCAAACAGCCGGTGGCCAAGGCCGGGGTGAACAGGGTTTGTTCCTTGACCCAGAAAATATTGGAATAGGTGAGTTCGGCTACATTTCCCAGTGGGTCTAGCAAAAGCATGTCATCCAGAGCTCGTTCCTGCTTTTCTATGCTTGCCTGTACGTATACCGGCGCGTTAATCCCTTTGAACGCCGAAAAAGGAGAGGGGATGGTGGTAATAGATGTACAAATGCCTACTTCCAAAGGCGTGGTGGCGGGCGCTGAAAAAGGCTGGGCTGTCACCAGCCAATCTGCTTGGTGGGTTTGGGGCGTGTACAAGCCTTCGCCGGAGCGCCAGACTTTCAACTTAAACCTGACTTGGGAGGTGCATTCGTTTTGCTTGCCCAAGTTTAATAGCTGGTCTGGGAAATCAGCTGATAGAAACACCTCGGGAAGCTCTAACCTCAAGGTCTCGCAGGCTTCCTTCATACGCGCCAAATGGTCTGCCCAGAACCTTACCTTTCCGTAAGACCCAAGCAAGGTCTCAAAGAAGCCATCACCGTATTGGAACGCCCGGTTAGAGACCGTCAAACAGAGGTCTTCTTCTGGAATAATCTCACCGTTGTAGAGCAGGAACACCTTTTATAATTAAGAATTAGTAATTAAGAATTAAGAATTACCTCAGGTAATCATCCTTGCGTTAGACCAGGCCATATAGTTTTCCGGGCATGCCTTTGACCAGGCCGCTCATCTCCAGGGTGAAAAGCACAGAGGAAAGCTGTCCCATGGTAAACTGGGTATGTCTGCTTAAAACATCTATATGGGTGGGTCCGGCCTGCTGCAAAACCCGCAACACCTGCTGCTGTTCAGCTGGGAACCCCGAAAGGTCAAGGGCAGGTACAGGTTTTGGCAGGGAGGCGGGAGCCAGGGCTTTGTCCCAGTTCAGGAGCTCTTCCAGGTCTTTGGCTCTGGTATAGGGAACGGCCTTGAGGCTTTTGATCAGTTGGTTACAGCCCTGTGAGGTCTCTGAGGTGATAGGTCCGGGCACTGCCATCACTTCGCGGTCATAACTATGGGCGATGTCTGCGGAGATAAGGGAGCCGCCTTTGCTGGTAGACTCCACCACAATGGTGCAATCGGCCATGCCGGCAATAATGCGGTTACGCGAGGGAAAACGCGGGGCATCGGGCTTGGTCCCGAACGGAAACTCTGAAAGCAAGCCGCCCTGCTGCAGCATTCGTTCGGCATCACGGGTATGCACGGTAGGGTAGATGGTTTCCAGGCTGTTGGCCATCACGCCAATGGTGGACAGTCCTTCCTTTAGGGCGGCCCTGTGGGAGATGATGTCAATCCCGTAGGCCAGTCCGCTTACCACCAGCGCGTTATGCTTCACCAAGTCCTGCACCAATTGCTCCGTCACTACCCGGCCATACTCCGTGCTTTTGCGGGTGCCCACAATACTGATGACCTTGGGGGCATTGAGGTTGGCCGTGCCTTTGTAATACAGCAGGAGCGGGGCGTCTGGCAGATCGCGGAGCCGGTCGGGGTAGGCCGTGTTGGTGTAATACAGTAGCTGCACCTCCTCCTTTTCTGCCCTTAGAATCACTTCTTCTGCTTGCCTTAGCGCTGCCTCTTTGTTGGCCAGAATACTGCGGACCAATACCTCGCCAATGCGCGGTATTTTGGCCAAACGGTCTTTTGGCGCAGAAAAAACGGCCTCAGGGGTACCCAGATAATTCACCAGGGTCCGCGCCGTACCACCCCCTACCTGGGGAATAAGCGGCAAGGCCACCTGGTAGAGCAAATCCTGGGGATTTGAGTCCTGAGTTCTGAATCGGGAGTACTGAGTCATGCGTTTTTCCTGTTACGAAGGGCAACAAGAGGTGTTAACGAAAACCGTTTTGGGTCTGTTTTCTAAAAAACAGGCCCAAAACGGTTTTATAGGTGAATGGTAAATATGAAAGCTCGAACTTTCTAAGGCTCCTGTCAATTCAGAACTCCTTACGGCAACTGCGATTTGATACTGATCAAAAACTCCTTCACTTTCTCCAGGCTTTGTACCATCTCAAATTTCTCGCGGGCCTGCACGCCGCGGGTTTTGAGCATTTCGCGGGCGCCTTGTATGGTATAGCCACGCTCCTTTACCAGGTGGTACACAAAGCGCAGGTTCTCAATGTCTTTAGGCGAGAAAAGGCGGTTGCCTTTCTTGTTCTTCTTAGGCTTAAGAATATCAAATTCGGTCTCCCAGAACCTGATCAGGGACGGGGCTACTTCAAACATGGCGGCTACCTCGCCAATGCTGTAATACTGCTTCTCTATGTCTCGTTCTTTGTAAGGCACTTTGTGGAAGTTAAAAGTTAAAAGTTAAAAGTGATGAGTTAAGAGTGGTGAAGGGATAGAGCTAACTTCTACCTCTAAACTTTTAACTCTTAACTAAAACGCCCTTTTGCTAAAAAAGCTTACTTTTGCAAAGGAGGCGATGCGTGCTTAAAAGGCAAAAATTCGTTTTTTCTTTCGCATTTACAACACTTTGCGCCTCCTATTACAAAGCTATTATTTAAATACATGACCTCGGCTCAGATACGTCAGCAGTTCCTAGATTTCTTCGCCTCCAAAGGCCACCAGATTGTTCCGTCGGCGCCCATTGTGGTAAAAGACGATCCTACGCTCATGTTCATCAACTCGGGCATGGCCCCGTTCAAGGATTATTTCCTGGGCAACAAGCCGGCGCCGTACGCGCGGGTAGCCGATACCCAGAAGTGTCTGCGGGTGTCTGGGAAGCACAATGATCTGGAAGAAGTGGGCTATGACACCTACCACCACACCATGTTTGAGATGCTGGGGAACTGGAGCTTTGGAGATTATTTCAAACAGGATGCTCTGAAATGGTCCTGGGAATTATTGACAGAGGTGTACAAGCTGCCCAAAGACAGGCTGTACGTGTCGGTTTTCCAGGGAGATGCTTCTGAGAACCTACCCATGGACCAGGAAGCCTTTGACATCTGGAAGACCATGATTGCCGAAGACCGCATCTTAATGGGCAACAAGAAGGATAACTTCTGGGAGATGGGCGATACCGGTCCCTGCGGTCCCTGTTCTGAGATCCACGTGGATTTGCGATCTGACGAAGAGCGGGCACAGGTAGATGGAAAGTCGTTGGTGAACAATGACCACCCGCAGGTGGTGGAAATCTGGAACAACGTGTTCATGGAGTTCAACCGTTTAGCCGATGCTTCTTTGGTGAAACTCCCTGCGCAGCACGTAGATACGGGCATGGGCTTCGAGCGTTTGTGCATGGCCATTCAGGGCAAGCAGTCCAACTATGACACCGACGTTTTCCAGCCGATGATTCAGTTCATTGCCAAGGAAGCCGGTGTGACTTATGGCGAGAATGAAAAAGTTGACATTGCCATCCGGGTTATCGCCGACCACATAAGGGCCATTTCCTTTACCATCGCTGACGGGCAGTTACCGTCCAATAATAAGGCGGGCTACGTAATCCGCCGGATTCTTCGCCGCGCGGTGCGGTATTCATTTACCTATCTGAACTTCAAGAAGCCTTTCCTGAACACCATTGTGCCGGTACTGGCCGACCAGATGGCGAATGTTTTCCCGGAACTGAAAGCGCAGCAGGCCTTTGTGCAGCGCGTGATTGAGGAAGAAGAAAACGCTTTCCTGCGTACGCTGGAGAACGGCCTGAAAAGAATAGAAGCATTACAGGATACCTTTAAAGCCAATGGCAATATCATTGACGGCAAGACCGCCTTTGAACTGTATGATACCTTCGGGTTTCCGCTGGATTTAACGGCCCTTATTGCCAAAGAGCACGGTTTCTCCATTGACGAATCTGGGTTTACCACCGAGATGGAACAGCAGAAAAACCGCTCCCGCAACGCCGCCCAAACCGAGCAGGGCGACTGGGTAGTACTACAGCCAGACGTGGAAACAGAGTGGGTAGCCTATGACGCCGACCAGGTGGAAGCCAGAATTGTCCGGTACCGCCAAGTGACCGCCAAAAACAAAAAAGAATTCCACGTAGTATTGGACCGCACGCCTTTCTATGCCGAAAGCGGCGGACAGGTTGGCGACACCGGTGTGCTGGAATCTACCTCTGGCTCTGTAAAAGTGCTGGACACCAAGAAGGAGAATGACCTGATTGTGCACATCACGGCAGATCTACCCAAAGACCTTTCGGCACCGGTAATAGCCAAAGTAGACAGCAAGCGCCGGGAACTCATCAAGAAAAATCACTCGGCCACACACTTACTGCATGCAGCCTTAAAGCAGGTTTTGGGTGACCACGTGAACCAGAAGGGCTCTTTGGTCAGTGATAAGCTTCTTCGTTTTGACTTCTCGCATTTCACCAAGGTAACCGAGGAGCAATTACGTGAGGTAGAGCATATTGTGAACCAGCGAATCAGAGAATCCATTGAAAAGGACGAGCGCCGGAACGTGCCAATTGAGGATGCCAAGAAACTGGGCGCCACCGCTTTGTTTGGTGAGAAATACGGCGACTTCGTGCGGGTGATTACCTTTAACCGTGATTACTCCATTGAATTGTGCGGCGGTATTCACGTGCAAAACACCGGTAACATAGGGTTCTTCAAGATTGTAAGTGAAAGCTCGGTGGCTGCCGGGGTACGCCGTATAGAAGCCGTCACCGCCGATGTGGCCGAGCAGTTTGTAGACGAGCAGATCACGCAGTTTGAGGAAGTAAAGCAGGTATTGGGCGTACAGAAAGAGTTCGGCAAGGCCATTGAGAAATTGCAGGACGAGAACGCGGCCTTGCGCAAGCAACTGGAAGCCTTTGAACTAAAGCAGGTGACGGCCCAGAAAGAAAAGCTGGCCTCTGAAGTGCGCTCCGTAAACGGCGTTAATTTCCTGGCCGCCCGCGTAGACGTAAGCAACGCCGATTACCTCAAGAAACTGGCCTTTGACCTGCGCAGCGTGGTTAACAACCTGGTGCTGGTATTGGGCGCCAACGTAGACGGCAAGCCTCAACTAGCCGTTATGTTGTCAGATGAAGTGGTTTCCGGCAAAGGCCTGAACGCCGTGCAGATGATCAAGGAACTAGCCAAAGAGATTAAAGGCGGCGGCGGCGGGCAACCGTTCTACGCCACGGCCGGGGGCAAGGAAGTAGCAGGCTTAGACGCTGCCTTAGCTAAAGCGGAGGCGCTGGTGCAATAAGGAAATTCTGTTTTGAGCCTGTTTTTTAGAAAACAGGCTCAAAACAGATATTAGCAACCAACTGGCGCGAGTCTCCAGACTCGCGCCAAAGAAAAGAATAGGAAGAAAACAAAGCCGTTTTAAGGTTGTTTTCCGGAAAATAGACCCAAAACAAAAATCGTGTTACGTGCTACGTGATACGTGCTACTAGAAAAACATGAACGAAGACATCCGTTCCCAGTACCAGGCAATTATTGGTCTGGAGGTACACGCGCAGTTATTGACTGAGAGCAAGGCATATTCCTCAGACTCCACGGAGTACGGCATGCTGCCCAACACCAACCTGAGCGTGATCACGCTGGGCCACCCGGGTACTTTGCCGCGTGTGAACAAGAAGGTGGTGGAGATGGCCATGAAAATGGGCGTGGCTACTAACTGTGAAATCAGACGCCATAACCTGTACGCCCGAAAGAACTACTTCTACCCAGATCTTCCTAAAGGCTATCAGATCACGCAGGACAAGACGCCTATCTGCACTTTGGGCTACATGGATATCAAAACCAAGGATGGCGGCGAAAAACGCATTGGCATTACCCGCATCCACATGGAAGAGGATGCCGGAAAATCCATGCACTTGGCCGGAGAGACCGAGACCCTGGTAGACTTGAACCGCGCCGGTACGCCTTTGATTGAGATTGTGTCTGAGCCGGACATCAGGGATTCTGAGGAAGCCTACGCCTACCTGACTCAGATCAAGAAGTTGGTGCAGTACCTGGAGATCTGCGACGGCAACATGGAGGAAGGCTCTCTGCGCTGTGACGCCAACATCTCTGTGATGAAGAAAGGCGCCAGCAAGTGGGGCACCAAGGTGGAGGTGAAGAACATGAACTCCTTCCGGAATGTGCAGCGCGCCATTGAACATGAGATCGACCGTCAGATTGAGATTTTGGAGAACGGGGGAGTTATTGACTCGGAGACCCGGAACTTTGACGCCAACACCGGCACCACCACCGGCATGCGCTCCAAAGAAACCATGAATGATTACCGGTACTTCCCGGAGCCGGACCTTCCGCCGGTGATCATCTCTGAGGAATGGCTGCACTCGGTGAAGGAAAGCATGCCCGCGCTTCCGCAGGAATTGCATAACCGCTTTACACAGGAATACGGCCTGTCTGACTATGACGCCAACGTGTTAGTAGACAGCAAAGACATTGCCCTGTACTTTGACCAGCTGTGCCAGCACACTCAGAACTACAAGGCAGCCGCCAACTGGATGAGCGGTCCGGTAAAAAGTTACCTGAACGAGTTGACGTTGCACATGGGGGCGTTCCCTTTGAAACCGGAGCAAATTGCCGGGGTCATCGCCCTGGTAGACAGCAACAAAGTAAGCCACACCGTGGCGGCCAAACAGATTTTTCCGTATCTGCTAGAAAACCCCGGCAAAACCGCGCAGCTGGTAGCCACCGAGCAGAACCTGGTGCAGGAGTCTGACGAAGGTGCCCTGCAGGCCATCATTGACAGCGTGCTGGCAGCCAACCCCGGGAAAGTGGCGGAATACAAAGCCGGCAAAGCGTCGTTGCTGGGCATGTTCATGGGTGATCTCATGAAGCAGACCAAAGGCAAAGCCGATCCTAAGATCGCGAATAAGTTATTGAAAGAGAGCCTTGATAAATAGGTTCACCTCTATAAAACTATGAAGAAACAAATCATCTTAGCAGCAGCCGCGTTAGCGTTGTTGGGGGCCTGCCAGAAGAAAGGTGTCACCACCACTGATACGGATAAGACCTACCGCATCTCAGGTAAGATAAACAACATGACCACCGGCAAGGTCTATCTGGATGAGCTGGGCGAGCAGGCCTTTGTACCCAAAGACACCGCCAGCATCAACAAAGACGGGACCTTTGTGATGGAGGGCACCGTAACTGAGCCGGCCATCTATAAGCTTGCCTTTGATAACCAGGAAGGCATCATGCTGGTGGTAGACAACCAGAGCATTGAGATCACCGCTGATTCTGGGAAAGTGGCCCAAACCTACTCTGTGAAAGGCTCCAAGGATTCTGAGCTGATCAAGGAACTCAACGGCATTATGCAAGCCATTCAGACCAGTTCCATGGCCCTCAACGACCGGTTCCAGAAAGCATCGGCATCTGGCAACCAGGAGGAGATGAAAAAGCTGCAGGATGAGTTTCTGGCTATTCAGCGGGATAACCAGAACAAGCTTAAGGCTTTTATCAAGGCGAACCCCAAATCTGTGGTGTCTGTGTATACCGCCGGCAACATCCTGAACCTGGATGAGCAGTTCCCCTTTGTAGACAGCATGGCCACGGCTTTTAAAACCACGCTCCCGGCCTCAAAATACACCAAGGCTTTGGAGGCCCGTCTAAGCCAGATGCGCGCCACCGCCCTGGGCAGCGTCGCCCCAGATATTAAGCTTCCTTCTCCTGAAGGGCAAGAAGTTGCTTTGTCCAGCCTGAAAGGAAAATATGTCCTGATTGATTTCTGGGCCAGTTGGTGCGGACCGTGCCGACAGGAAAACCCGAACGTGGTGCGCATGTACAACAAGTACAAAGACAAAGGCTTTGAGATCTTCGGGGTGAGCCTGGACCAGGACCGCGGTAAATGGCTGAAAGCGATTGCCACCGATAAACTGACCTGGCCGCATGTTTCTGACCTGAAAGGCTGGGAAAGCAGCGCCGCCGGCCTGTATGGCATTACCGCTATCCCGCAGACTGTGTTGCTAGACAAAGAAGGCAAGATCATCGCCAAGAATTTGCGTGGCGCAGCCCTGGAAGAAAAACTGGCTTCTTTGTTGAAATAGGTAACTACTAGTAAATCAATCTATTTTAAGCCTGTTTTTCTGAAAACAGGCTTAAAACGCAAAAGGAAAGGCCCGGATGAATTTTCATCCGGGCCTTTCCTTTTGTCCAGTGGTTCCTAAAGCGAGCCTTTTACAGTTTTTCAAACAAGCCCTTTTTGGCGCAAACACCCGCAGGGGTTCGAAGACAAACTCGATTTCTCTATTTCTCTATTTCTCTCTCTCTACTTCTTACCTCTCTACCTCTCTCTGTCATCCTGAAAGGATCTTGGTAGCGAACCGTAATGACATTAATTACACGCTACTGCCGTACGCCTAAAAGGTCCTATCAGGATGGCAAAAATATAAATAACAGGGGGGCAGGCAGGGCAAAAAGCGGCCTGGGTTAAAACAAAAGCGAATCCTTGCACCAGAAATAGGAAGTGAATTGGCAACGTGGCCTTCCTGGCTTAAAACTTTTTCCTGCTTTTCCTTCCAATCAGCTTAAAGCCTACTGCAGGAAAATCTTCTGCAACACGTCCCAAAGTTTTTTCTTCAGGTCCACGCTTTTCTCAATATCCGCCAGGGAATCCACCAATACAAACCGAGAGTCCCCGGAGCGGTACATGCGGTAGAATTCCATCTTGGCCAGGTTGGCCACCGGAAGCCCTTGGCCGAACAAGATAATATGTTGCGCCTGCTGCTTGGCGGCAATCTGCTTCACATCATGTTCCAGAGCCGTAGACAATTTCCCGAACTGGATCTGCCTGGTAGTAAGCCCAACGGCCGCCATTACTTTCTGCAGGAACAGGTGCTGTGGCAATTGCTGGAAAACATCCTCGGGAACATCAAATAACAGATAAGTGCCTTTCACCGCCTCGCCCAGCCATTTGATGGGTTCTTTGGTTGGTGTCGTTGAAACAGGGGTAGAATTTTCAACCACCGACGCTTCTGGCTGAATTGGTGGTACAGACGGCATCTCTGGCGTGGCTGCTTTTGGGTTTGCCGGGATGGACGGTACCACCGCGGCACCCGTTAAGGGAACAGCCTCCTGGCTAATAGGCTCCGGGATAAAGTAAAGGGTATCCTGCCCGTAAAGCTCCTGCAGGAAAGGGATATCTGGGTGTGAAGCGTCCATTCAGTTTTGGGCCTGTTTTTAAGAAAACGAAGGGAAATCAGTCCTTTATATCAAACAGAGATTTCAGTTCGGTAGCGTCATTGGGTTTCATACGGCCGGCCAGGATGAGTCTAAGCTGACGACGGCGTAAGGCCCCTGCGTATTTCTCTTTTTCTTCCTCTGTTTCGGGCATGGCTTCTGGTACGGGCAGGGGTTTGCCGGCATCATCCAGCGCCACAAAGGTGAAATACGCCTCGTTAGACTTTACCTTGGTGCCAGACGGGATATCCTCGGCCCAAACGGTAATATGCACTTCCATAGAGGTACTGAAGGCGCGGGTTACTTGCGCTTCCAGGGTGATCACGTTGCCTAGTTTAATGCTTTCCCGGAAGGATACATTGTCAACGGAGGCGGTCACCACAATGCGGTTGGAATGTTTTTGGGCGGCAATGGCAGACACAATGTCCATCCAGTGCATCATGCGGCCTCCCATTAGGTTGTGCAGGGTGTTGGTATCGTTGGGCAGGACCAGTTCGGTCATGCGGACATAAGAGTCTCTGACGTTTTTCTGCTTGCGCATAAAGAGAAGGGTAGTTTCTAGGCACAAAGATACAGTCCAAATACCAAAGCCTTCAGTTTTTATTGCAGAGAAAGATTGGGAAGAAGTTGGTTCTTTCCCTTACTATTAAAGAGGTTATTTCCAGCCTTGGCTGCCCAACAGCGGCACGAACTTAAAGTTATCAAATTCTTCCTTTGTGAATTCCTCCTGGCCCAGGCGCGTTACCCGCAGCATTTTCTGAACCGCAGTATCACCTACCGGAATCACCAGCATGCCCCCAATGGTGAGTTGCTTTAAAAGGGTTTTAGGGATGATAGGCGCCCCGGCTGTGACCAGAATTTTGTCAAACGGGGCGTGATCGGGAAGTCCTTCAGAGCCATCGCCCAGAAATGCCTGCGGGTGCAGGTCCATTAATTGGAATTGCCGCTGAGCTTTAAGGTAAAGGGGCTTGTTATATTCTATAGTATAGACGTTGGGCGTGAGCTGGAGCAGGATGCTGCATTGGTACCCAGAGCCGGTGCCAATCTCCAGCACTTTGTCGGTGGGCTTCACATCCAGGAGCTCGGTCTGGTAGGCCACAGTATAAGGTTGCGAAATGGTTTGGCCTTCGCCAATAGGAAATGCTTTGTCCTGGTAGGCCTGCTCCACAAAAGCTTTTTCAAAGAAAAAGTGGCGGGGCACTTGCTCAAGCGCCTTTAATACTTTCATGGACCTGATTCCCTTTTCATGGACAATGCGCACCAGGCTTTTGCGCATGCCTTTATGTTTGTAACTGTCTATGAGCATAGATAAGTGGTTCTACTATCTGGTACGAATTTCGCAGCCAAGAGGCGAATTAACACACTAATTCGGGAATAAGCCATATAACCTTTCTCCTAATAAATTTTAAGGAAGGTTTGGATTTAGAATGTAGCTTTGTAGCAGAATGGCTGCCTCTGATGGGTCATTTACAAGAAACACCATGCGTTTAAACCATACCCTACATACTTATAAGCTTGTATTAGGAGATTTTGTAGCAGCTTTTCTGGCGTGGTCTGTCTTTTACCTCTGCATCAATTCCCCGTTTGCAGGGTCCGGAGAGGGTATAGGAGTCCAGTTCCTGGGCAAGTCTTTTCTGGTGGCCTCTTTCTGGGTAATCCTGTATGCGCTGTTAGGCCGTTACCGGAATATCTATCGCCTGTCCAGGTTCAAGGAAATTTTATTGTTGGCGGGCATCTCCTTAAGCGGAGGGGTAGTCATCTTCCTGGCTTTCCTGCTGGAAGACCCTGTCATTCCAGATTATTCGGTGTACTATGAGCCGGTAGGCCTCTATTTCCTGCTGCATTTCCTGTTCTCCGTCATTTTCAAGATGATTACCTTGCACCACTTAAAGGAACTGGTGCTGGACGGGAAGATCTTTTTCAATACCCTGGTGGTGGGCTCAAGCAGCAACGCCCGCGAAGTATATGATGAACTCATCAACCATAACCGCCACCTGGGCCTTAAGATAGTGGGCTTTATGCAGAGTGTGCCTTCCCAGCCGCATTCCTTCCAGGAACAGATCCCGTCCCTGGGGTCCTTCCATAAACTGCCGGCCGTCATCAAGAGTCACCAGGTAGAGGAAGTGGTGATCGCTATTGAACCTTCTGAGCATAAACTTATTGAGTTAATCCTGAGTTACCTGGAAGGGGAATCCGTGAGGATAAGTATTTTGCCTGATGTGTACCAGATCTTGCTAGGCTCTGTGAAAGTGGCCCACCTTTTTGGAACGCCCTTAATTGAGGTGAAGCGTGATCTCTTACCGGTGTGGCAGCAAATCCTGAAACGGGTCATAGACCTAAGTGCCGCGGTGGTCGTGCTTGTCTTTTTCTCCCCCTTGTATATCTCCCTGGCGTTTCTGGTAAAGCTGTCATCCCCAGGGCCCATATTCTTTTCTCAGGAAAGGGTAGGCTGGCAGGGGAAACCCTTTCGGATCTACAAATTCAGAAGTATGTGCGTAAACGCCGAACAAGATGGACCTTCTCTTTCTTCTGATGAAGACCCCCGGGTAACCAAACTGGGCCGTTTTATGCGAAAAGTGAGGTTAGACGAGCTCCCGCAATTCTACAACGTCTTGATTGGCGATATGAGCTTGGTGGGACCCCGGCCCGAACGGCAACATTTTATTGACCTTATCACCCAAAGGGCACCCCATTACAAACACCTGCACCGGGTCCGTCCGGGTATCACCTCGCTGGGCCAGGTAAAATTCGGGTATGCCCAAAACGTGGAGGAAATGGTGAAACGCCTCAAATACGACATCCTATACATAGAAAACATGTCCCTGGCCATGGATTTCAGGGTGATGCTCTACACCATTAAAATCATTGTTCAGGGGAGAGGGAAGTAATTAAATGAGTGGTTGAATGAATGAGAGAATGAGTGATTAGAAGAATGTTAGTTAGTCTTCTTTATTGAAATCGCTTATTTTAATTCATTATTCATGTACATCATCAACTTTACATCCTTCTCTCATTCATTCAACCACTCAATCACTCATTTAAAATGTTCACCGGAATAATAGAAGCACAAGCTGAGGTATTGGAGGTTAGGGAAGACCAGTCGAACCGTCATTTCACGTTGCGCTGCCCCTTTACCCATGAGTTGAAGATTGACCAGAGCGTGGCCCATAACGGGGTGTGCCTGACGGTGGTGGCCCTGGAAGGGGATACCTATACCGTGACCGCCATCGCGGAAACGCTTTCCCGGACTAACCTGGGGCAGCTTACGCCCGGTGATACGGTGAACCTGGAGCGTTGCCTATTGGCTAACAGCCGCTATGACGGGCACATTGTGCAGGGGCACGTAGACCAGGTGGGTATTTGTGAATCAGTCACAGACCAGAATGGAAGCTGGCTTTTTAGGTTTTCGTACCAGCCGCAATCCGCGGGGCACATGACCGTGGAGAAAGGCTCTATCTGCGTGAACGGCATTAGCCTGACGGTGGTAGAATCTGGCGAAGACTTTTTCAGCGTGGCCATTATTCCCTACACCTATGAGTTCACTAACCTACACGCGGTGAAACCCGGCGACCAGGTGAACCTGGAGTTTGATATCATTGGGAAGTACGTAGCCAGGTTGCTTCAAAAGTAAAATCCGTTTTTGGCCTGTATTCAGAAAAACAGGCCCAAAACGGATTTGAGAATAGACAAGCTTACTTCTGCCAGAACGGAAACCGCTTATGGATTTGCCGGTCGGCGACCAGGGCCAGGTGGGCGGCGCCAATGCCAAGCAGCGCCCCGGCCAGAACATCCCCGGGGTAGTGCACGCCCAGGTATACCCGGCTATAGGAGATGGCCACGGCCCAAACCAACAACACGCCTTTCAGGTGCCATTGCCGGTGCGGCAGAAGCATGTACACAAAAATGGCTACGGCAAAAGCATTGGCGGCATGCGAAGAGACAAACCCAAACCGACCTCCGCAGCCGTCTATGGCATCCACGACACCATTCAGTAATTGGTCATGGCAAGGTCTGAGCCGGGCAAAATAAGGCTTTAAAATGCCGGAGGAAATGTAATCTGCCAGGCCTACCGCCGCTCCCAGGCAAAGCACCATCAGCCAGCCCCGCCGCTTGTAAAAATATACCAGCAACACAATCAAGACTACATAAAAAGGCAGCCAGACAAATTTGTTGGAGATGGTGACCATGACCACGTCCCAGAACGAAGACCGGTAACTATGGAATTCCAGAAATAAGGCCTGGTCAAAGGCTTTTAGTCTTTCCATGGCGGGTTATAGGTTGACCCAGTCAATTCCTTTCCGGAAGAATTCAGAAGCCTGGGCCTCCGGGGAGCCGGGCTCCGGGGAATGGCTGTACTGCCAGCTAGCCAGAGGCGGCAAACTCATAAGGATGGACTCGGTGCGGCCCTTGGTTTCCAGCCCGAACTTTGTGCCCCGGTCATTCACCAGGTTAAACTCCACATACCGGCCGCGTCTGATCAGTTGCCAGTCTTTTTCGGCTTGAGAATAAGGCAGTTGTTTGTTCTGGTTGGCAATGGCAGTATAGGTAGGGGCAAAGGTGTCGGCTACGGCTTTCACAAATTCAAACCGTTCTTCCAGGGAGATCTCAGGAGTAGCCGTTAACCGGTCAAAGAAAATGCCGCCTACGCCCCGGGTTTCCTCACGGTGCGGAATATAGAAATAGTCATCGGCCCAGTTCTTGAACTCTGGATAATAAGAAGGCTGAAAGCGGTCACAGGTGGCTTTGAGTTGCTGGTGAAAGAACCGTACTTGGTCCTGGTTTACGTAAATGGGCGTAAGGTCTATGCCGCCGCCAAACCAGGCCTCGCCGTTGCCCGCCTCAAAGTAGCGCACGTTCATGTGTGTGATGGGCACATGCGGGTTTTCTGGGTGCATGACCACCGACACGCCCGTGGCAAAGAAATGCGGGTCGGGCAGGTGTAGGGCTTGCGCGGCAAGCTTAGGTAAAATACCCTCTACCGCCGAGAAGTTCACGCCACCTTTTTCAAACACGGCCCCGTTCTGGATCACGCGGGCCGCGCCTCCGCCGCCTCCGGGCCTTTCCCAATGGTCTTCCTGAAATTTAGCAATCCCATCGCAGGCTTCTAAATCCTGGCAAAGGCGTTCCTGAAATGACTTAAACCAGCGTTGTATCGTATCTTTCATAGGTGCAAAGAGGGTTGTTTTAGAGCCGTTTTGGCAAAAATAGCCTATAAATGGGAGAGAGCCGCAAATTCCTTATTTTGCTTTCTTCAGGATTACCCGTAATTTAGAAAACAAACAAATGTTAGCTTATGAACCAGACAATGGTGGAATCCTCTCCCAAAGTTGATCTAGATATACAGGTAAAAGCTTACCGCCTGATGCTCACAGCAAAAGCGATGGCCGATACCTACGAAGAAAACAAAGCTATTTGCAGTAAATACGTACACAGCACCTCGCGCGGCCATGAGGCCATCCAGCTGGCCACGGCGTTTCACCTCACGGAAAAAGATTATCTGTCTGTCTATTACCGAGATGAGTCTATTCTCTTAGGCTTGGGTTTGTCGCCGTATGAATTAATGCTGCAGCTCATGGCCAAGCGCGACGACCCCTTCAGCGGCGGCCGCACCTACTACGGCCACCCGTCATTACGGCGCGAAGGTTTCCCTATTATACCTCACCAAAGCTCGGCCACGGGCATGCAAGCAATTCCGGCTACGGGCATGGCGCACGCGCTTTCGTATCTAGAGTCCCAGGAAATCATGGCTGCCAATGAGGGCCGCGTAGTGGTTTGTTCTTTGGGCGATGGCTCGGTGACCGAAGGAGAGGTAGCTGAAGCGTTCCAGATGGCGGTGCTCAAAAAATTGCCTATCATTTATCTGGTGCAGGACAACGACTGGGGTATCTCAGCCAAAGGCTCTGAGATGCGGGCTATGGACGCCTATGAATACGCGGCTGGTTTTAAAGGCATGGAGCGCCTGCGCGTAGACGGTTCTGATTTTTCTGACTCTTACCTGGGCATGCAGGAAGCCTTTAGGGTAGCAAGGGAAGAACGCAGACCGGTGCTGGTGCACGCCAAATGTCCCCTTTTGGGCCACCACACGTCTGGCGTACGCCGGGAATGGTACCGCGGCGACAACCTGACCCAACACGCCCTGGAGGACCCGCTACCTAAGTTAGATGCCCAATTGGTGGAGCAAGGGCTTACCGCTGAAGAGTTATCGGCTATGGCCGAAGAAGTAAAACTGGAAGTGCAGGCCCATTATGAACAAGCGCTGGCCGCGGCCAACCCAGACCCGGCCACCTTTGATCTGCATGAGTTTGCGCCTACTCCCATCACTGCGGAAACCGGAACCCGCAGCCCGCAGAATGCCGAGAAAACCACTATGGTAGACGCGGCCCTACATGCGGTTGATGATATTTTAAAAGAGTACCCCGAGGCGCTTTTCTACGGCCAGGATGTGGGCGGGGAACTGGGCGGCGTGTTCCGGGAGGCAGCTTTGCTGGCCAAAAAATACGGCGATAACCGGGTCTTCAATACGCCCATTCAGGAAGCCTATATTGTGGGGTCTACCGCGGGCATGTCGGCGGTGGGGGCCAAGCCAATTGTGGAGATCCAGTTCGCGGATTATATCTGGCCGGGCATAAACCAGCTGGTGGAAGAACTTTCTAAAAGCTGTTACCTGAGCATGGGAAAATTCCCTATCCAGGCTTTGATCAGGGTGCCCATTGGCGCCTATGGCGGGGGCGGACCGTACCACTCAGGCAGCATTGAGTCTACCTTGCTTAACATTCGGGGCATAAAAGTAGTGTACCCCAGCAACGCCGCCGACATGAAAGGCCTGATGAAAGCGGCCTTCCTGGACCCTAACCCGGTGGTGATGCTGGAGCACAAAGGCCTTTACTGGTCCAAAGTGCCGGGCACCGAAGAAGCCAAAACCACTGAGCCTGCTTCTGATTATATCTTGCCACTGGGCAAGGCTAACATAGTGCAGGAAGCCAGCGCCGAGCAAATACGGTTGGGCAATAGCCTCACGGTCATTACCTACGGCATGGGCGTGTACTGGGCCAAAGCGGCCAGCAAATTGGTGCCGGGTTCGGTAGAGATTGTTGACCTGCGTACGCTTAACCCCCTTGACTATGAAACCGTTGAAGCTTCTGTGAAACGTCATGGCAAAGTGCTGGTGCTCACCGAAGAGCCGCTCATGAACTCCTTCGCGGAGTCTCTGGCGGGCCGCATAGGCAAGACCTGTTTCACCCATTTAGACGCCCCTGTCTTTACCTTGGGTGCTGAGAACCTACCGGCTGTTCCTCTGAATGTGGAGCTGGAAAAAATGATGCTGCCTAACGCAGATAAAGTGTTCACGGCAATTAAGGAATTGCTGGAATATTAAAGATTGCTCCTTAAAATGAGAATCCCGTTTTAGGGGTGTTTTTAGAAAAACACCCCTAAAACGGGATTCTCATTTATTTTATAGTGAACAATGGAATTAGCCACCCTGCCAGCCAGTAGTTAAAAGCCGTTCAAGATGCAGACTCTCCCCATGAGGGGAGGCAGAGGGGTGCTTACACACGAGAACAGAATTGCAGGTAACCATAATCAAAATTTTCGCTCCCATTAGCGAGTAAGAATTTGCCAAGAATGCGCGCATCAGAAGATGTAAACACCCCTCTGCGCTCCCCTCAAGGGGAGAGTATGCGTTGATGAGCGAGTCTGCTTTATGAGGCTGTTCCCACTGTAAACAGGCCCAAAAAGAAGGGATTGTCCTTTTTAGATTCAAGGACAATTAACAACCAACAACTAACCGCTAGAACGGATACCCAATCCCTAAGTTAAAGGTAGTAAGGGTATTGGTTCCGAAGATTCTATTGGTCCTGAATTTATTGAGGACGAACCGGTTGCCTTCTGGAAGGGCGGGATCATAGACCTTGGTGGCAATGTCAAAGCGAAGGATGGCGAACGTAAAGTCAAAGCGGACCCCAAAGCCGGTGCCTACGGCAAGTTCTTTGTAAAAGCGGTTGAACTCAAACTGCGCGCCGGGCTGGGTAATAAAGGTGGTTCCTTCGGTGATGGCGGTACGCTCTTTAAAAAGCCAGATGTTACCCGCGTCCAGGAACAGGGCCCCGTTCACGTTGGTATTCCCGAACCGGAACATCCGGAAGCGCATCTCTGAGTTTAGCTCAATAAGGATTTCGCCGGGCTGCTCAAACTGGCTGGACACCTCTTTGGTGATGGGGTCAATAAAGGCGCTGGACCCGGGGCCTAGGCGTCTGGGGAGCCAGGCCCGCACGCTGGAAGAACCGCCCGCAAAAAAGTACTTGTCATAGGGCAGGGCGCGGGAGCTTCCCAGCGGTTTGGCAACTCCGCCGTTGGCACGGTACACAAAAATCAAATTGTTGGCCAGGGGCTTGTATCTTCTATAGTCCAGGTTGATCTTCCCGAAGGTGTAGTTGCTCAGGCTGGGGAAGAGCTCTGCCACGTATTGGCCTATAAAGCCGCCGGTCTCCACAAAAATGCGCATGAGCTTGGCATCATTGGTCTGGTTGTAATTGGCGGTATTGAAGAGGCTGGTGAAATTAATGCTGGAGACAAAGGCGTTGTTAAAGCTTTGCCGCAAAGGGTTGCCTTGCTGCTCATACAGGGTTAACAGGTCATTGAATTCCTTGGAGATGCGGGGGGTACTGATGATATTGATATCCATGGGCGACAAACTGAACTGATGGATGTTCAGGCGCTGCCAGATGTAATCAAAGGAGAAATCAAGGTTGGTGCGAGTGTACTCGTTGCGGTCTACGTAGGCATAACCCGTACTGAATCTGGTACGCGGATTGAACCTTACCAGCAGGTCGTTGGTCCGGAACGGCACCAGAATCTGCGGGAAGGTCACGCCCATGTCGGCGCCAATCTCGGTTCTTCGGCCTACCGTAGCCACATTGCGTTGCAGCTGCCCTTCAATACCGGCCCGCACCCCAACGTCAAAAATCTCGGCCCCGCCGAAGATATTCCTGACCCTGAACCTGATACTGGCGTAAGGGCCCGGGACCTGCTCCGTGAAAGTACCGCCCACCTCAGTGGTTTCCTGGAAACGGGGAAGCAGGGCGGTATTGATTTGCGCGTTCAGCAAACCCTTGTGCGGGTCTCTGGCCAGGGAATCTTCTACTTTGGTAAAGCCGATGGTGGTGTATTTGAACACGTCCAGGTTACTGATGATGCGCTGGTTGTTGAGGGCGCGGGCAGCAGAATAGGTCTGACCCGACCGGATGATCACTTTCCTGAGGAGGATGCGCGGCTTAATCTGGTGTTCATAGGCCAGGAAGTTGACTTTATTGAGGGTAACGGTATCCCTGTCACGCCCAAACCTGTTTATGCCCGCATCTGAGGTGAAGAAGACCTTATTGATGGTGTAGATCTTGTGATAAGTGGTGTCTGTAGGGTTAGAGACCAGGGTACTCAACCTAACGGTATACGCTTCGTAGCTGGTGTCTGCCTCAAACGTGACGTACTGCTGCCGGAAGTCATAGAAGCCGTTGTTCTTGAGAAGTTGCTCAATACGGGTCCGTTCCTGGCTCAAAAGGGCCTCATCATAGTTTTTCCCCTGGTGAATGTGGCTTTCGGCCTGAGATTCTGTGAGCAGTCCCAGAATGGTAGTGTCTGGCACCTGGTAGACGTGGTTGGTTAAAATGTAGGGCTTGTCTTCCTGCACCACCAAGGTGGCAAAAACTTTTTTGTCTTTTACCTCGGTTTGGGAGGTCACCTGGCTTTTGAAAAAGCCTTTAGACGCCAGATAGATCTTGATTTGGTCTTCGGTCTCCACCAGTTTAAGCGAATCAAAGATGGCGGGCGGTTCGCCCACGGTGCGCATAAGCCAGTTGCCGTTCTCTTTTTTGTTCTGCAGCTTGCTCAGCTTTTTCTCCTTTTTCTCTATCAGATCATCCACCTTCACAGAGTCTCCGCCTGCCTTCTGTATCTTGCGGGCGTAGTCTTTGTTGGTTTTGTCAATGTTGCCCTGTATGCGCTCTGGGTTATAGAGGTTTTTACCTAAGTAGTAGAGGTTCAGGTACAACGGAAAGCCCAAAACCCGGCGGTTGGGTTTTTGTTGGTACAGCGGGGTAATGGCCGAGGCATTATTCTGTTTCACGCCCTCCAGCTTTATACGCCAGAGCAGCCGTTCATTGGGGGCCAGATGTCGGGTAGGGGAACAGCCTACCAGCAGGCTCAGCATTGTGAATACCGCGCCGAATACGTAACATCGTAGCTTCAAACGTAGGAAAGGTATGATCTCAAAAGGTCTTTTGAAGTACATTAGGTCACTGCAAATAAAGAAATATCGGGTGCTTCACCAAGCTTTCACGGTGGAAGGTGAAAAGAGTGTGGCAGAATTGCTGCAGGCAGACGTTGAACTGGAGACGCTCCTGGCCACCGATAAATTTCTACAGAAGCATACCCATCTTGTCAAGAAAGGTTTTCAGGTGCAGACCGTCACCGAAAACGACTTGTCTAAAGCGGGTTCCATGGAAAGCAATAACGCCGCCCTGGCCATTGCCAAAATGCGCCCGGTCCCAGATTTCAACTGGCAGGACAACCCCTTTGTGTTGGCCCTGGACGAAGTGCGCGACCCTGGCAATCTGGGCACCATCATCCGGATTGCCGATTGGTACGGCCTTTCCTCCATTGTGCTCTCCAAATCCAGCGCCGACTTCTACAACCAGAAAGTGATTGCCGCCACTATGGGCTCTTTTCTCAGGATTACGCCGCATTACGTTGATTTGGGCCCGTTTTTGGGAAAACGGCCTCAAAACGTACCGGTGTACGGAGCTGCCCTGGAAGGAGATAATATTCATAAACTTTCCCTTCAGCCCCAGGGCGTTTTAGTAATGGGCAGCGAGTCACATGGCATTGGGCCAGAGGTGATGCAACTGGTGACCCAGCCCTTGCACATCCCGGGCCGCGGGAAAGCTGAGTCTTTGAACGTGGGCACCGCTACCGCTATTCTGCTGGATAACTTTTTCCGGAACGCTTAAAGAATCCTAGGATTTAAGACACCAGATGTAAGACGGAAAGCGCCGAAAGTAAAGATACAGAATAAGCTGTTTTACGCCTGTTTTTCATAAAACGGCCCTAAAACAATGAACAGCCTGAATAGAAGCATCAACAAAAAAGGGAGCTGAAATTGCTCCCTTTTTTGTTGATGAAAATTTTACCTCTTTTATCTGTACTTAGAATTTCATTACTCGGAACCCAACCGCAATAGCATTGGCTTTGGGTCCTTGGTTTTCCTCAAACAGCTCATTCAGGTTATACTTCACAAACATCTCCAGGCTTCTGATGCCAATGAAACCGGTGAGGCCGTATTGTACATCTTCCAGGTTGAAGTCATCTTTCTCTTTGTCCTTCTTGGTGTCCCCGTCCAGAGAGTATTTTATTTTGGTGTGACTACCTAATCTGTACCCGGCAAACCCACCTGCGCCAATCTTGAAGTTGGTTTTGCCTTTGTCATTTTTAAAGTGAAGCCCAAATTCAAGGGGAATGTTAAAGGTAGTGGTGGCCAGTTTGCTTTTGTCTAAGGAGAGCGGGTCTGCTTTTACAAACGCGGCGCGGTTTCCCTGGTTCACCAGCATTAGGTTGTCCTCAAACATGTAGTTGTGGAAGTCAAGGGTAAAGCCAGTGATCAGGCGTAGCGGGCTGGCTTCGCCGCCCAGGCGGTAGTGCCATTTGCTGTTCAGGCTCACGTATCTTGAACCCAGGGGCTTCAACTCCACATCCTGTATTTCTGAGCCCGCCGGCATGCTTTTGTTGGCCCAATTTGAGACGCCCAGGTCTAGCTGCATGTCATGCTCCACCCGTGGGTTACGTTTCTTCTTGTCGTCATCGTCGTCATCGGTTTTGGTGGTGTCAGACTGGCCCACGTTTACCTTCACAGAGGTCTTGTCTGCTTCATCGTCATTTTCTACGTCAATGCTGATGTCGCTCAGGATCCTGATCTTTTTGTTTCCTTCTTTGATCACTTCCTCTTTCCCGTTCTGGGTTACGGTGATTCTTACATCATTGGCATTGTCGGTGCGGCTGCGGTCAATGGTCACTACCATGGGCTTGTCTCCGGCTTGCTTGCCGGCCTGCTCAATTTTGCTGGCATGCTTTTCCAGCACGGTGATCAGGGAGTCAATGCTTTGTGATTTTAGCTCTTTCAGCTGGGTAAGGTCCTTCACTACCACCAATACCTTGGCATTGTTTTTCATTTTTACAATAAGGGTATCCTGGGCAGGAGGGGCGGTGAAACCAGTGGTTTCGGCGCGGGAAGGCAAGGCGATTGCGGCAGCCATCATGATGGCCGAAAGCAGGGCGTACATACGTTTCATGAGATTAGGATTTTTACAGTTCTATAGTCTTTGAGATTCTTTTGTTCCCTATGCGGGTTTCTAAGGCAAAAGTGTGTTTTGGAATCCCTAATTCTTCGCGGCTTATTTTCTCGCCGTCTCTTAGGTGCTTCACTTGTTTAAAGATTGATTTTACCACGCGGCCAGCGGATCGCTTCTCTTCCTCGTCAGGAGTGTCAGCTATTGTAGTAGATGCCAGGGCGGTGGAAGTGGTTGCCTGGGAGTTGTCTAATTTTACAATTATTTCAAGCGATTCATCTTCAGGGGCCGGCGTAACGCCTTCGGTTCTTTTTACCGACGTGTTGCTGGCCATCATAGAAGATTCTGCTGCCTGGGTATTCTGCAAAGGCTGGGTCTTAGGAGCCTTTTTCTGAAGTTTTACCGGGCTTTTACTTTCTTCTTTGGCTTCCTGCGGGTAGGCATTCATCGTGGCAGAGGCCATTCTTTCGGGTTGGGTCACCGCAGGGTTTTGAGCCTCAGTTTCCTGTTGGATATTCTCTTCAACCTGAGCCGGCTTTTGGGTTAGGTCCTCCAGAGGGGTTATCACCTCTTTAGGCTTGGTGGTAGGAACCTGAACGGTGGCCACAGGTCCCGATGCCTGCCCCAGATCCAGGTTGTCACGGTTTACCCAAAGGCCCACACTCAGGAGCAGGGTTACTGCCGCGGCGGCCGCCGAATAATACCACATCATGACCGGCTTGCGTTCTTCTTTTTCCTGGGGTTGGGCCGGAACCATAAACGGATTAGGAGTGGCATCTGCCCCCGTCTGCTGCATGCGGGCCTGTAGTCTTTCCCAGGCTTCGGAGCTGGGGGCCACCGGGTTGTTTTTGAGTTTGTCCCGGAATAATTTATCTAAGTCTTCTGCGCTCATGTCTTTGTCTGGTTAGATGGCAATCATTACTCCCTGTTTGGCCAGCATGCGTTGCAGCATAGCCCGCGCTTTACTTAACTGCGATTTTGAGGTGCCTTCGCTAATGTCCAGCAGGTCGGCAATTTCTTTGTGCGAGTAGCCTTCAATGGCGTACAAGTTGAACACTGCTCTGTAACCGGCCGGAAGTTCCTGGAGCAGGGCCATCATCTCCTCGGCGGTCATCTCGCTGTCAGCAGAGGCATCTTCAGAGGCCAGGTGAATGTGCTCTTTCTCAATGGCCAGATGCAGCGGTTCCTTTTTGCGGAGGTACTGCAGCGCCTCGTTTACCATAATCCGGCGGACCCAACCCTCAAAGCTGCCTTTCTGCTCAAAACGGCTCACGTGCTGGAACACCTTCATGAACCCGTTGATCAGGACTTCCTCGGCATCCATTTCGCTCTTGAGGTAGCGCAGGCAGACCCCCATCATGGGGCCCGCGAAGCGCTCATATAGGAGTCGCTGGGCTTTGGCATCGCCTTTCTGCAGTGCTGTTACCAGTTCAATCTCATCCACGGGTTGTAAAAGTTTAAGCTATAAGTAATGCTGTTTGTAAGGATAGATGCGCAAACCCAGAATCGGGTTGCCCGAGGTCTGAAAAAAATTTAAGTAAAGATAGAAAGTTGTAGAAGTATTTACGGAAATACCTTACAGAAGAGCAAAGAATGCCCTTTTTGGAGTAGAGGAGAGACCGGATAATAGAAAAATTTGGTTTGATTTTTTATTGGAAGGGATAGGAGGGAGCAAACAACAAAAGGGCTGTCGAGCATTCGCTTGTTTTCAATTTGCAGAAACCAGCAGAAAAGCAGAAATAGCAGCGCAGAACCTGAGCACTTGGTTTGTTGTTACAACTGTATGAAATCTTTTAAACCTATGAAATACCTTATCCTTCTGCTGGCCCTTATTATAGCCAGCCCCTTGCTAGCCCAGGAAAAGCCAGCGAACACAATCACCGCGGCCACCTACAAAGCCTTGCCTAAAAAAGAAAAAGGCGTGCTGGTAGACGTACGCACCCCGGAAGAATACCAGGCCGGATACGTTAAAAAAGCCATGAACTCAGATTTGCGTGGCGGCCAGTTTGCCAGGGAATTCAGTACCTGGGACAAAAACAAAACCTATTATCTGTACTGCGCCTCTGGCAACCGAAGCGGGCAAGCCCAAAAACTGATGCAGGAGGCGGGCTTTCCCCACGTTTATAACCTGGGCGCCTACAAAGACCTGAAGGCAGGTGGCTTGAAGACCAAAGAACCCAAAAAGTAATTTCACAGATTAAAAAAAGAAGAGGTCGTTTTGGGGCTGTTTTTGATAAAACAGCCCCAAAACGACCTCTTTAAATTTATAGCCAACGGGGTAAAACCTTCTTTGGATATTTACCTTTAGTAATTCCCTATAGATAGCATGACCAGGGTGCAGGCATGCAATGTTTCAATATTGTTTTCCTGTGCTTTCTTTTCCAGCTCAAAGTTTTCGGTGCCGGGGTTAAAAATAATGCGTTTGGGGTGCAGCGAAATGATGTAGTCATACCAGCTCGGTTGGTTCTGGGGCCCTACATACAAGGTCACCGTGTCCACGCCCTCCAAGGCAGGTTTCTCGGTTTCAATGGGCAGTCCGGCCACTTCGCCGCGTTTAATGCCTACGGGCACCACCTCATGGCCAGAACGCTTCAATTGGTGAACGGCTTTATAACTATATCTGCTTGGGTTATCTGACGCCCCTAATACAACGGTCTTTTTCATCGTTTTGGCTTGGTTTTCTGAAAAGAGGCTGAAAACGCCTTTTGTCATTATACTCTTAAATGCGCCTGGGGTTAACGTTGCACCAGCACTGCTACCTGTTCTGCGCAGCGTTCCCCGTCCATGGCCGCAGACACAATTCCTCCGGCGTACCCGGCGCCTTCGGCACATGGGAAGAGGTTGGAGATCTGTGGGTGGCGTAGGGTTTCTTTGTCTCTGGGAATGCGCACCGGCGAAGAAGTCCGGCTTTCCACGCCCACTATCTGGGCCTCATTGGTAAGGTACCCGCGCATTTTGTAACCAAATTCCTGGAAACCGCCTCGCAACCGTTCGCCAATCATGGGGGGCAGCACCTCGCGCATGTCCACGCTGGCCAGACCCGGTTGATACGAGGTCTCCAATAAGGAAGAGGATGTTACGCCTTTCACGAAGTCATGCAGCCGTTGGGCGGGGGCCACCTGGGTACCGCCGGCGGCCGAGCAGGCTTTCTGCTCTAGGGCCTGCTGCATTCTAAGTCCCGCCAGGGCACCATGCTGTTTCAGGTCCATGTCCTCCAGGTTAATAGCCACCACAATGCCTGAGTTGGCAAAGCGGGAATCTCGCCGGCTGGGCGACATGCCGTTCACCACCACTTCGCCGGGGGCCGTAGCCGCAGGCACGATAAAGCCGCCCGGGCACATACAGAACGAGAAGACGCCGCGTTCCTGCCCTTTATAGGCTACCTGCTGCACCAGCGCATACGAGGCGGCCGGTAGATGGAGGCCGCGGTCGCCGTTGGGCACGTGGTACTGAATGCCGTCAATCAGGCTCTGCTGGTGCTCTACCCTCACTCCCATGGCAAAAGGCTTGGCCTCAATGAAGATGTTCTTGGCGTGCAGCAGCTCGTAAATATCGCGGGCGGAGTGGCCAGTGGCTAGAATAAGAGCTTCACCGGAGAAAGTTTCGCCCGCGGCCGTGGTCACGCCCCGCACTTCCTGCTTTTCAATTATGAAATCGGTAACGCGGGTATTGAAATGGATCTCGCCACCGGCATCCAAGATGGTTTCCCTTATTTTGGCAATGAGCACCGGCAGTTTATTGGTGCCAATGTGGGGGTGGGCGTCAAACAAAATATCTGGGGTGGCACCGTGCTGCACCATTAACTGCAGAATGCGCTGTACATCGCCGCGTTTCTTGGAACGGGTGTAAAGCTTGCCGTCTGAGTAGGTACCAGCCCCACCTTCCCCAAAACAGTAGTTTGAGTCTGGGTGCACCACATGGTCTTTGTTGATGGCCGCCAGGTCTCGCCGGCGGGCACGTACGTCTTTTCCGCGCTCCAGCACCACGGGTTTCAGGCCGAGTTCAAGACAGCGCAGGGCCGCAAACAACCCGGCCGGACCGGCGCCCACAATAAGCACCCGTTTTGCGTCTGCACTCACGGTTGGGTAATGGAAAGAAGGAAAGAGATGGGAGAGGTCGGGCGCCTGAGCATACACATTAGCGCGGATTTTCACTTTTACCTCGCGGCCGCGGGCGTCAATGGAGCGCTTTATTTTATGGATGAAGACGTTGTCTATGGCGTTCTGTAAGCCAGCCTGTTGCAATAGCTCACGTTCCAGAAGGGTAGGGTCATACGCCACCTCAGGGGCCAGGACCAGGTCAAGTTCTTTTTTCATAAAAGGCAGTAAGGTAGTTAACCTTAAAAGTTGTTTTAAAAAGCGCCAAGGGCTTAAAGCCTTGACCTTGGCAATGCAAAGATAGCTATGATTGGTAAACCCCGGGTAAGAAAGGAAAATTCGTTTTAAGCCTGTTTTCTGAAAAACAGGCTTAAAACGAAGAGTAGATTAAACAGAGTGAAAAACGAAGCCCAAACTTTATCAAACTGGAAACCAGGATAGAATTGCTAAATATATTTTACTGGAGCCAATCAGAGGGAGGCGCCTTTCTGCTTGCTGGTGAGAACACGCAGCAAGGGCGAGAGTTTTAAAGGAGGTTGTAAGGGTACATTATTGAACAGGGTTCTTCCATTAATTAGCAAATCCTCCCATTAGCACATTAATATTTAGCACATCAGCACAGGAAACCATTAGAACATTAATCAATCTACTTCGCCTATAATGTCATTGACCCAGCCCTTTCCCCAGTTGTCTTTTTCTTCCTTGGTCCAGATCTCTGGGTAGAAAATGCGCTTCTGGAATTTGGGAGGCAGATACTTCTGCCAGTTGGTGCCGCCGGTAGCGGTGATCACGTCTGGGTTGCGCTGCAGGTACCGCACCGCCGATTTGTAGTGCATAAGGGGCCAATTCACGTTCACGTTGCTGTCCAGTTCCTTTAAATGCTTGAGCAGCTTTTGGTTTTGCTGTTCCTGTTCAGGCAGTTGTTTAAACTTAGCCCAGACGTTTTTGTGCTGATAATCTCTGGCCAATTGAATCAACTCCTCAGAGTATTTCTCTTCAAACTGCAACAGGGTGAGGGTCTTGGCACCGGTGGCTTCTTCGGTGGCGCCTTCTTTCCAGTAAATGCAGCCGTACATTTCTTCCTGGGTGCTCTGCTGGCCCAGGGCCTCGCGCTTGGCTTTGTCAGTGAGGTTGCGTAGGTCCGTGGAGCAGATCTCTATCTTGCGGTACTGCACGCTCTGGAATCCGCTGGCCGGCATGAGCGCCATCCTGAACTTCAGGAATTCCTTCTGGTCCATACCGTCTACCATCACCTCAAAGGAATTGATCAGGTTTTCAAAGTAGCGGTTAATACGACCTACGCGCAGAATCAGGTTGTCTACTGTTGTCACTTCCTCTTCGGCTATCTGCCGGAACTCATGCAGGCAGAGTTTGAAGTACAGCTCCGTGATCTGGTGGTACATAATGAAAATCTCCTCATCCGGTATCTTGGTGCGGGGCGTCTGCAGGCTCAGGAGCGTGTCTAAGTGAATGTAATCCCAGTAGTTAAGGAAATCTGAGTAAAGAAGCCCTTCCAGGTAGGCGGCCAGGTCCTGCCCAAGGGGGCGGTACTTTTGCTGCAGGCGCTCCAGAAGTTCCAGCACCTGGGGGGAGAAGGTTGGGTCAGCCATTATATTATTTTGTTAATATTGTAATTATCTATCTTTACCTGCGACAAAGAAAGTGAAAGTATTTGTAGTTGGCGCCTTCCATTTACAGAAAGCCTCCTCAAAACAAAATTTCACCAGACCATCCTTTCCGTTCTTCCTACCGGGTTCTATTTACTACGGCAAGCAGGCGCACACGGAAACAAAATGATACCTTTGGTGCGGTAAAACGCACAAAGAACATGGCAGAAAAGAGCAGCATTTTTGATATGATTGGCCCCGTGATGATTGGCCCTTCCAGTTCCCACACGGCCGGCGTGGTAAGAATTGCCCGGGCGGCCATCCGTATTCTGGGGGCAACGCCTACCGAGGCGGTAATTACCTTCTACAACTCCTTCGCCCGCACCTATGAAGGGCACGGCAGCGACCGCGCCATTATTGCGGGCCTGCTTGATTTCAAAACCGATGACCTTCGGATCAAGGAATCTTTTGACCACGCCCGCGAGCGGGGCCTTAAATATACCTTCAAATCGGTGGGCAATGCCTCTACTATGCACCCCAACACCATAAAGCTTAATCTGACCGCAGCAGACGGCCGGCAAGCCGAAGTAATAGGCCAAAGTAGGGGCGGGGGCGTGATTAGTATTGTAGAGGTTGACGGTTTCCCCTCTAATTTTTCGGCTAACCTGCACACCCTTATCATTGACGCCGATGACGTGAAAGGCAGTATTGCCTTTATTGCTAACGTGATCGCCCATGATGACTGCAACATCGCCACCATGAACGTGTCTCGCAAAGGCCGCCATGACCTGGCCCGCCAGTTCATTGAAATGGACTCTGGCATGCGGCCCATCACCCTGGAGTATCTGCGGCAGCTCAGTTGGGTCAAGAATGTGATTTACATCCCTAATATTGATTTATAGATGCAGCGTTTTACCTCAAAATTTCTGGCTACGCTGGGGCTGGCCATGGGCTGTTGCTTTTTCGCGCAGGCCCAGACCAACGCCCCGGCAGAAACCGTCTGGACCCTCCAGCAATGTATTCAGCATGGGCTGCAGAATAACCTGCAGGTAAGGCAGGTAGGCTTGCAGGTGGAGCAAGACGCCCTGGACGTAAAGCAGGCCCGGTACAACCAGTTGCCTACCCTGAACGGAAGCGCTTCCTATGGCTACAGCTTCGGTTTTTTCAATGACCCGCTCACCTATGAGCAACGCAACGAGCAGAACCGCTCCAGCAACTTTTCCCTGCAGGGCAGTGTGCCCTTGTTCAACGGGTTACAGGTTCAGAACACCATCAAACGGAATAGAATAGACCTGCAGGCCACGGAACTGGACCAGAAAAAGGCGCAGAACGACCTCATGCTGAACATCGTGACGGCCTACATGCAGATTTTGCTCAACCAGGAGATCCTGAAGACCAATCAGGAGCGCCTGAAATTGACCCAGACCCAGGCAGACCGCACCCAGAAGCTGTTCAAGGCCGGAAGCGTGCCAGAGAGCAACGTGCTGGAACTTAATGCACAAATTGCCAGCGATGAATTGAATATCATCACCGCCCAAAACAACATTGAACTGGCCGAACTGCAGTTGATTCAACTGTTAAACCTGGAAAACGCCTCGCCGGCCTCGTTTGCCATTGAGGTACCTGCCCTGGCAGATCCTGACCAGTCGGTGATCGCGTTTGAAGCCCAGGAAGTGTACCAGACTGCCGAAAGCCTGATGCCGCAGATCAAAAGGTCCCAGCTCCGTATTGAAAGCTCTCTCAAAAACATGGACATCGCCCGTGGCGCCTACTATCCAAGCCTTAGCCTGGGCGGAAGTGTAAGCACCCGTTACTCCAGCGGTACCCCATTTTTCATTGTGGGCCCGCCACAGACGGTGACCCAGACCATTGGCTTCGTGAACAATGACCCCAGCTTGCCGGTGACATATACCACCATCAACAGACCCAGAACGGCCACTTCTTATAGTTACCTGGACCAACTATCTGATAACCTGGGGCAATACGTGGGTATCAACCTGAATATTCCTATCCTCAACAATCTCAGAACCCGCAACAACGTGCAGTTGTCACGCATTAACCTTCGCAACGCTGAGCTGAATGCGGCCATTGCCAAAAACCAACTGAAGCAGGACATTGCCCAGGCCTATACCGATGCCTTGGGCGCACAGAAAAGGTTTGCCGCAGCTAAAAAGCAGATGGCCGCCTTTGAACAGGCTTTCAGAAACGCTGAGGTCAGACTCAATAACGGCTTGATCAACAGCGTGGATTTCAACGTGGCCCGCAACAACTATGTAAAGGCCCAGTCAGATATCATTCAGGCCAAATACGATTACATTTTCAGACTAAAATTCCTGGAATTCTACCAGGGTAAAAACATTACTCTCTAACCACTCATGGCAAAACGCAGATCAAACAAACTGATTTACATTCTTGGCGCTTTGGTAGTGCTATTGCTTATTGGGGCCATGGTGGCCAAAAAGAAGGGCTGGATAGGAAAAGAAGAAGGGATTGAAGTGGCAGTGTCTAAGGTGAAGCCCGCCAATATTGTAGAGAAAGTAAGCGCCTCTGGAAAGGTACAACCGGAGATTGAAGTAAAGATAAGCCCCGACGTATCTGGCGAGATCACCGCCCTTTTTGTGAAAGAGGGAGATTCTGTGGTGGCCGGCCAGCTTTTGCTGCGCATCCGACCTGATAACTACCAGGCCATGGTGGAGATGCAAAGCGCGTCGGTGAATACCCAGCGCGCCAACCTGGCCCAGGCCAAAGCCCGCCTAAACCAGGCGCTTGCCAACAGCAAAAACGTACGGCAGACTTTTGAGCGTAACCGCACGCTGTTTCAGCAGAAAGTGATTTCCCAGTCTGAGTATGACGCCAGCCGCGCCCAGTTTGAAGCCAACAAAGCAGAAGTAGACGCGGCCCGGCAGAGTGTGCGGGCAGCAGAATCTACGGTACGCAGCGCCAGCGCCTCACTGGAAGAATCCAGAAGAAACCTGGACAAGACCACCATCTATGCCCCGGTAAGCGGTACCGTTTCCAAACTGAACGTGGAAAAAGGTGAACGCGTGGTAGGTACCTCGCAGATGGCCGGTACCGAAATCATGCGCATAGCCAACCTCAACAACATGGAGATTCGCGTGAATGTAAATGAGAACGATATTGTGCGGGTGCAGCTGAAGGACTCGGTGCTGGTAGAGGTAGATTCTTACACCAAGTCTAACCGCAAGTTCAAAGGTATTGTGACCTCTATTGCCAATACGGCCAAAGACGCAACTTCTTTAGAAGCGGTTACCGAATTTGAGGTGCGCATAAGGTTGCTGAATGAGTCTTACAAAGACCTGATCCAGGCCAATGGCCGGGCACCATTCAGACCCGGCATGACCGCTTCCGTAGATATCATCACCGACCGGAAAGATAACGTTCTTTCCGTACCTTTGGTGGCGGTTACCACCCGGGCCAAGGAAACGGAAACCAGTAAAGACAAGAAGCAAAACAACACATCTGAGGATGCCGAGAAACCCGTAAGACAGGAAGACCGCCCAGATGAAGTGGTGTTTGTGCACGAGAACGGCGCCGTGAAAATGGTGAAAGTAGTGACCGGTATCAGTGACTTTGACAACATTGAAATTCTGTCTGGCTTGAAGCCAGGCCAGGAAGTGGTTTCCGGACCTTTCAGGGCTATCTCCAAACAGTTAAAAGACGGGGCTAAAGTGACCGTGACCGATGAGAAAACGCTGAGCAAAAAGTTAAAAGAAGATAAATCAGAAGAAGACGAAGATAAATAGGCTTTGCAAGAATTAGAAAAAATAGCGGTTTTAGGTGGCGGGAGTTGGGCCACGGCCCTGGTTAAGATCTTGTCTGAAAACAAGGCTGATGTACGCTGGTGGCTCCGCAACCCAGACGACGTGCACCACCTCCAGCAATATGGACACAACCCCCGGTACCTGAGCGGGGTCCGGTTTGATTTGAATTTTGTGCACCCTTCAAGCAACCTGGAGGAAACTTTAAAAGAGGCCGACTGGGTGATTCTGGCGGTGCCCGCAGCCTTCGTGCAGGAGGCACTGGCCGGTTTGCCAGCCGATGGGTTCCAGGGCAAGACCCTTGTGTCGGCTGTAAAAGGCATGATCCCGAAGGAAAACCTTCTTATCACCGATTTCCTGGAGCAGCACTTTGGCGTGCCGGCCGACCGGCAGTGCGTGATTGCCGGGCCGTGCCATGCCGAGGAAGTAGCCCTGGAAAAACAGTCCTACCTCACCATCGGGTCCCATGACCTGGAACGCGCCGAGAAGTTCTGCGACCTGCTACGCAACCGGTATGTAAAGGCTAACCCCTTGGATGATATTGACGGGGTGGAATACTGCGCCGTCATCAAAAACATCATAGCCCTCGCCTGCGGCATTGCCCACGGACTTAACTACGGAGACAATTTCCAGGCCGTGATGGTGTCTAATTCCCTGGAGGAGATTGAACACTTTCTGGATGCGCTCATGCCCCTTCATCGTGACTTGAAAGGCAGCGCCTACCTGGGTGACTTACTCGTAACGGCCTATTCCCAGTTCAGCCGTAACCGTACCTTCGGCAATATGATAGGCCGGGGCTACACCGTGAAATCTGCGCAGGTAGAAATGAACATGGTAGCAGAAGGCTATTACGCCGTGAAAAGCATCTATGAGCTCAACCAGAAATATAAGGTAGAGATGCCTATCACCACGGCGGTGTACAACATCTTGTATGAGCAGGTTTCGCCGGGGGTGGAGATTGATATCTTAAAAGAGAAATTCAGGTAAGCCTGCAGGCTATTCATGGCAAATGCGTCCGCAGGTGTCCGAGTGCATAAAGAATTCTACTGGGCCTTCTTTTCCTTCTTGTCACCAAAGGCCTTCTTATTTTCTTTTGTCCTCCTGAAAGGACCTTGTGGGCGAACGGCAGTAGCGTGTAAATTAATGTCACTACCGTTCGCTACCAAGATCCTTTCAGGATGACAAAGTAGGGAGAGAAAGGACAAATGGACAACAAAATCACAAAAGGAATGAAAGAAGGATGGAAAAGCAGAAACTAATATTCTTTTGGACATCATCTGACCCTTGCGCCAGGAACTACAAACCCAAATTAAAACAGAAGGCCCGCTCTTGATAAAAGAGCGGGCCTTCTGTATTGGGCCTGTTTTCAAGAAAACAGGCCCAAAACGCAAATTCAATCTTACCGGTTAAAACACCAGCAATTCCTCATACAATCGGTGCACGGGCAGGCCCATCACATTAAAATAAGAGCCTTCAATACGCTCAATGCCTACCAGCCCCAGCCAATCCTGGGCGCCGTAGCTGCCGGCTTTGTCAAAGGGTTTGTATTCATTGATGTAGAAGTCAATCTCATCACGGGTGAGCTCCCTAAAATGGACGGTGGTCACGTCATGGAAAACCACGCTTTTGTCCTGGCTTAATAGGCAAACCCCGGTGTAGACCTCATGGCTGCGTCCCGAAAGGTGGGTGAGCATGCGGGTAGCCTCGGCATGGTCATAGGGCTTGTTCAGGATCTTGTCGTCCAGGCACACAATGGTGTCTGCGGTGATGATCACCTCCTCCGGTTGCAGGTCCTCGCGGTAGAAACTGGCTTTGTGGGCGGCCAGGTATTCGGCCACCTCGGCACGAGCCAGGTCTGCGGGGAAATCCTCGTGCACTTCTTTCACGCGCACCTCAAACGGGAGGCCCAGGTTGGTGAGCAGTTCACGGCGTCTTGGAGAATTGGAGGCCAGGATATACTTCTTATTAGTAAAATTCATTTTCGTCTATTGAGCTGAATAAAAAACCACAGATAACTTTAGGATAGAAGAAGGTAGATTTTTGCGGCATCACCGCGCCCGAATGGCACACGCGCTGCACTTCTTCCATGGTCACTTCGTTGGTGATAAGAGCCACCTGCGCGGTTCCAGCATCTACCTTGGCGAGGCACTCCGGGAACGACCGCACATAGGAAAGCCCCGGGTATTGCCGTTGCTCCTCGGCGCTGATGCCCAACACCCGTTCCAGAATGAAGTAGTGCATTACGGTCAGGTCCAGGTCTTTTACTTCCTGCGGAATGTCCCAGGAGAGTTGGGCGTGCATCTCGGGTTTCAGGCGCAATTTATACGCGTTCCCTTCCAGGTACATGCCAAAGGCCCATTGCTTTCCTACTATCACCTCGTTCAGGTCATAGGCTTCCTCCACGGGCTTAATGGTGAAAAACTCCTCCAGCTTCTGCAGAAATTCCTCTGCCGGGAGCGGAATGGTTTCCAGTAACCGGTGCGTGGGGAGAATGCGCAGGTCATCTGAGGCCGTGTTGGTCAGGTACATGAGGTGGTAATGGAAGGGCGCATCTGGTGAGGCATCCGGTTGCTCCTTCATCATTTTCTGGCGATAAGCCAGGGACCCTTCGTACCGGTGGTGGCCATCTGCCAGAATGATCTGTTGGTCCTTTATATGGTCCACAAATTTCTGGATGACCTCGGCATCATGGATCACAGAGAGCACATCACGCACGCCCTGGTAATCCTCAGATTCATAGATAGGAGAGGTGATGCTCTCATCCATATAGGTCTCCAGCGCAAAAGTAGGGTCAGTGAAGAGACCATGCGTGGCGCTGGTATGCATCTTGGTCTGCTCCAGCAGCTCAATCCGGTCATTGACGGCCGCCGGAATGGTGTTCTCATGCCGGAGAATGACCTGCTCATCCCAGGCGTAAGCCTTGATGTGGCACATAAAACCCTTGCGGCAATAGTTGCGGTCAGAGCCGTGCAGTTTGAAATACTGGTAATACACGTAAATGCCCGGCAAAGGGTCCTGCTGCAGAATACCTGACCGTTTCCAGTGTTCTGCGGTGCGGCGGGCGCTTTCTGCGGGGTTGGGCCCGGGAGGAACGGATAAATGGATGCTGTTATAAGGATTGCGGTACAGGGCCTGCCGTTGCTTTACAGAGACCACGTCAAACAACGGCGACGTTAGGGCATCCAGAGAAAACGGAAGCTTGGGATTATACCTGAACCCTTTAACTGGTAATATTTCAGCCATAGACTGGTTTTAAGCTGTTTTGAGAAAAAGAGGCCAGAAACACTCAGGGCGCCAGGCGCTGCAGGTGCCAGGTGCCGTCGGGTTGTAGTTCATACAGCAAACGGTCGTGCAGGCGGTTCTGGCGGCCCTGCCAGAACTCTATTTTCTGGGGTTTGACCAGGTAACCTCCCCAGTGCGGGGGGCGGGGCATTACGTCCAGATCCGAGAACTTGGCTTCATATTCCTTGGCCAGGTTTTCCAGCACAGACCGGTCTTCAATGGGCTGGCTTTGCGGTGATGACCAGGCACCCAACTGGCTGCCCCGGGGGCGGCTATGGAAATAAGAATCAGAGGCTTCCGCCGGTACTCGCTCCACGTTGCCTTCTATCCGCACCTGGCGCTCCAGAGAAGGCCAAAAAAAGGTTAGGGCCGCATACGGGTTTTCCAGTAGCTGCTGGCCTTTTCTGCTTTCATAGTTGGTGTAGAACACAAAACCCTCGGGCCCCAGCGCCTTAAGGAGCACGATGCGGGCGGTGGGTTTTCCCTGGGCGTCAGCAGTACTTAAAGTAAAGGCCGTGGGCTCTTCCACTTTGGCGGTAAGGGCTTCCTGCATCCAGGTGCCAAACTGTTTAAAAGGATCACTGGAAACGGCTTCCACCGTTAATTCCTTTAGCGAGTAATTGATCCTGATATCTGCGAGAGACAAAGGTGTTTCCATGGGAGTAGCCGCCGGTGGTTAATGACCCAAAAGTAGGAGGTTTACAGGTAAAAGGTGCCACCCCGGTAAAAAAAGGATTTGGGGTGGTATTTTAAGGGATACCACAAATCAAAAAAACACGTTTATATTAACGTTAATGCGTACAAACCGGCAAACCAATTTCTGGTGGAAAGAGTACGTACTAGTAGCAAATTCTACAGAACCGAAGATATAAAAGATGGCCAAAGAGATTCAGAACGGAAGCATATTGATATCAGAACCCTTCCTGGGCGACCCTAACTTTGAGAGAAGCGTGTTGGTGATCTGCCAGCATGACAAAGAAGGGACCGTAGGGCTGGTTTTGAACAAGCTGTCTGCGTTGCATTTATCTGACGTGGTGGACATCAATGAGACCATCTTTGACATGGCCCTGGCTGTAGGCGGCCCCATGCAACCCAATACGCTGCACTATATTCACAGGCTGGCAGATTTACCAAATGCCCAGCGCATTGCCTCAGATCTGTACTGGGGCGGCGATTTTGACGAACTAACCAATTGGTTAAACCAAGGCTTGGTCACCACTGACCAGATTAGGTTTTTTGTGGGCTATTCGGGCTGGAGCCCGGGCCAGTTAGAGGAGGAAATTGATAAAAATGTTTGGTTTGTTAATAACAATGCTGCAAATAAATTGCTTACTTTGAATATAGATACCTTGTGGCGCGACATCTTAAAAGAGATGGGTGGCAAGTACAAAATGTACGCCAACTACCCCGCAGACCCAAGTTTAAACTAACCCAACGGCGCAAAGCCCCACGTGTATGATGAACCTAGAACCGGAAAATCAGCAAAACGGAAGTACGGATGAACAAGCTGCCAAAGATAATGCGCAAGAACAACGCCGCATTTTGGAAGAGCGTCTAGCCGAAATCAATTCCCGCGCCCCCCAGCAACCCGGGACCCCGGAAAACCTTGCAGAGGCATCTGCCGTGGAGGAACCCCAGCCCCAATCTGAAAACATTTCACCTGCGGGAGAAATAGAGGTAGCCTCCCCGGAGGTGGACCCTGAAAAAGCCGAGTCTTCGGTACTGGCCTCTGCCGAGCTCATAACGCCCGTAGCTGTGTTCATGCCCGACCAGGAAGATTCAGCCAAAGAGGAAGAGCCCGAAGTGAGGGCTGCCTCTACAGAGGAACAAAATCCGGCAGCGTCTGCTGAAACTGCGCCCACACCAATTGAATCTCAAGTTTCCTCTGAAGAACCTGCCTCTGCCGCCGCACCAGTGGCCGCAGTTCCGGTAGAAGAGCAAACAGCACCAGCCGCACCAGTGGCTTCTGAACAACCAACTGCCAGCGCTCCCGTTGCCCCCGAAGAACACCATGAGGAGGATGAGCTGCACCAGGAAGAAGACTTCTCCCATTTACCGGTAGAAGAATTAAGAACCCGCATTATTTCTCTTTCTCAGGAAGGCAACGCCCGTAAATCTGGCCGCGCGCTCAACAACCTGTACAAGGTCTATGACCAGCACTTTCAGGAAGAAAAGCAGGAAGCCTTAAAACGGTTCATTGCTGAAGGCGGCTCCGCCGATGATTTTGAATTCAAGGCCTCGCCAGCCCATCGTGAGGTGGAGCAGGCCATGCAGAAGTTTAGAGAGGCCCGCCACAAAGAAGCCCGCCAGGACGAAGAGCAGAAAGTCCAGAACCTGCAGCGGAAACGCGAGCTACTAGAGAAGCTGCGCGTGCTAATAGAGTCTTCTGAGACCCAGACCAGCGTTAACAACATTAAAGAACTTCAGGCCGAATGGAAATCCATTGGGCAGGTACCTACCGCAGAAACCCAGCAATTGTGGAACTCCTACCACGCCCTGCTGGACATGTACTACAACAACCGCAGTATCTTTTTTGAACTGAAAGAGCTGGACCGCAAGCGGAATCTGGATGCCAAAACCGCTCTTTGCGAACGCGCTGAGGCCCTTGCCCAGGAAACGAACGTGAACAAGGCCTTGCAGGAGCTGCGCCATCTGCATGATGAGTGGAAACACATTGGCCCTGTGCCTAACGAAGCCCGCGACGTGATCTGGAATAGATTTATTCAGGCCTCTGAGCAAGTACACGAACGCAAGAAAGCCTTCTTTGAAAGCAGACGCGCCGAGGAAATGGCCAACCTGGAAACCAAGCGGGCCCTGCTGGCTGAGATTGAGCAATTCCAGCACATAACCTCTGACCGCATCAATGACTGGCGCGATAAAACCGACCAGATTCAGCTCCTGAAAGAGCGCTGGGATGCCGCTGGCCTGGTACCTAAGGAATTTGCCGAGGAAGTAAACAAAGCCTTCTGGAGCAGTTACAAAGCCTTCTTCCACCATAAGAATACCTTCTTCAAAGCCCTGGATGAGGAGAAGATGAACAACTACCGCCAGAAGGTAGCTCTGTGCGAGGAAGCCGAAAGCGTGCAAGCCAGCGAAGAGTGGGACAGCACCAAAGAAAAGCTCATTCAGCTGCAGAAGAAATGGAAGACTATTGGCCGGGTACCAGATAAGTACTCAGACAAGATCTGGAACCGTTTCCGGACCGCCTGTAATACTTTCTTTGACCGCCTGCACCAGGAGGCCCAGAACAAGGAAACCCAGCTGAACCAACAGTCGGCCCAGAAACTGGCGTATTGTGAAGAGCTAGCCACCAAAGTGGCGGACCCCACGCTGGTTGGTTCTGAGGAAGAGTTCAACCGCATTCACCAGGAGTGGCAGACTATGGCCACCGAAGGCAAAAGGAACCCCAAACTGGAAGATAGGTTCCAGCAGTTGCTGGCCCGTTACCTGGACAAGGTACCCGCCTTGAGCACCGACCAGCGGGAGCAGACCTTGTTTAAACTGCAGGTGAACCACCTTAAATCCAGCCCTGACGGAGACCAGAAACTGTACCAGAAGGAGCAGCACCTGCGCCGCGATATCACTTCGCTGGAAAACGATATTTCTACGCTCAGGACCAACATTGAATTCTTTGCCCGGTCCAAGAATGCTGAAAAGCTAAGAGAAGAGTACCAGGCCAAGATTGACGAAGCGCAAAACAGGATCCAGCATCTGAAAAGGCAGTTAAAGGCCCTGCGGTCGTAAATTTTTAAATTGAGTGTCAGGAGGTTGTAAAAAACCTTTAAAAAAAGTGGGAGAGGGCTTTGCAAATATAAATTAGACCCCTACTTTTGTATCGCTTTCAGCAAGGAACTAGTTCTAAGAAAGCAAAGGCCTCCTTAGCTCAGCTGGTAGAGCAACTGACTTGTAATCAGTAGGTCGCTGGTTCGATCCCGGCAGGAGGCTCTTCAACAATAAGCACTTATCTCTGAAAAGGGGTAAGTGCTTTTTTGTTTTCGGCCTCTTTCCACACTACCTGTTCTGTGGACTTCCTTATCCTGGTTCCTTTCAATTTTACAGCGGGAGGTAATTAAATGTTAAAACAACACTAAAGTTTTAGATATTAGGGGCACCTTTAAGTTCGGTTTCTTTCAAATATTGACTGACATGCCCTCAAATTCTGCTTTTCCATTTTTAAGCTCATTGCTACTAGCTGGCGCGCTGTGCGTAACTTCTGGCACTAGCTCTTTGGCTCAATCGCTTCAAATTAAAAATGATGTTTTCTGGAACACCAAAGATGGCCGCCCCCTATACAGCCAGGGGGGTGGCATCTTTCGTTTTCCAGATCCTACTACGGGGGAGAAGAAGTATTATTGGTATGGGGTGCAATATGAAGAGGCAGAACAGTATCGTCTGGACCCCTCCCTTACCCTTAAGACCAGCACGTTTGAAACCGTCACCTGTTACAGTTCTGTAGACCTGGTCAATTGGAAAGCGGAGGCAAATGTCTTAACCAAAAACAACCTGGACGACCCTTACAAGAAAACCTGGGTGGGGCGGTTAGGGGTAGCCTATATTCAGGAATGGAAAAAATATGCCCTGTTTGTGCAGTATGGCGCGCGGGTGTTGGTTACGGTGGCAGATTCTCCTTTGGGTCCCTTTAAAAGACACCAGGAAATTAACATGGAGCCCATCATTGGCACTTCCAATACCGGGGACCAAACGGTGTTTCAAGATGAGGATACCGGCAAGTCCTATTTGGTTTATTCCTATGGCAGAGGGCGCAACAAGATCTATGTCTCAGAGATTGGGGTAAAAGACGGGAAAGTGGGTCTGCTGGACTGCACCAAGATTTTTCAGGGGGAAGGTCGCGAAGGAAACTGCATGTTCAAATACAAGGGCAAATATTACATGGCGGCCTCAGATCTTTACGGTTGGGACTCATCTTATGCGTATTACCTGGTGGCAGATGACATAAGAGGCCCATACCAACCTACCAACAAAATGGTGGTAATGGAAGGGGTAATGGATGATTTCTCCCACATAACCCAGACCGGTTTCTTTGTGACTGTGAAAGGGAGTAAACAGGAAACAGTGGTATACTGCGGTGATCGGTGGGCTAACTTTGCTGGCAACGGCTTAGGTTATAACCAGTGGGTGCCTCTTTCCTTTAAAGATAATATACCGTATTTCAATTCGCTGGGCGCCTGGAACCTGAATGCAAAAACCGGGGAATGGCACGTGGGTCCTGACAATAACTATATAAAGAACGGGAGCTTTGAAGCAGACCGAAATGTTATACCCAGTGCAGTAAAGCCAGTGCAGGAGCAATTAACTGGCTGGCAAACTTTCGTTATGGCCAGTAACAAAGTAGAGGTAGGCGGCGCTAATTCTCCCGCTCTTAATCACATGAACACCCAGGAAGAGCGGAAGCAAGTAATAGGAGAGAAAAGCCTGAACCTAAGTGATAAGGTTAATTTCCAACGCAAGACGTTTCAGGTGATCACCTCTTCTCCGTTTGTTCCCCTACCAGATGGGAGGTACACGCTAACCGCCAAAATAAAGAACAGCGGCGGCTTCAAAAAGCTGGAAATGTACGCCCAAAGTAAGGGCAAAAATGTGCAGTATAAAATTACAGGCGAAAACCTTTCTTGGAAAACCATTCAGCTGTCAAATATTCCGGTGAAGGAAGGCAAAGTTGAAATTGGTTTTAGGGCGAATGGGGCATCAAACTCCTTTTGCTACATAGATGATGTGGAATTTGTAAAAACCAAGTAGGGAATACCTGTCATCTAGCCTTGGGATTATATGGCTTTGCTTGAAATTAGGAGGGTTATTTTAAGCCTGTTTTTTCTAAAACTGCCTGAAAACAGCCACCTATCTGCTGGATATTTTTAAGCCTGGAAGAGATAGCATTACTTTCCATATTTTAAAATGAGCGCTAACTGCCCAGCGTGGTAGGCGGTATGTGAAGTTATCCTCCCCAAGGCTTCTGCTTTGCTCTTTTCCCCAAATTCCTGGGTCACTACCTTTTCTTCCCAGCCGTAGGTGGGCACTTTCTGCAAAACAGTTTTAAGTGTGTCAAAGGCATATTGCTGGTACTCCAGTAGCTCCGGTAAGTTGGTCTATTGGCCGTGGTCTGCTTTTTCTATGACAGTTTTAGCTACCACTTTTACCTCCGGGGCCTGGAACACGTTCTTGGCGAAAAGTAATTCCACGTCAGCTATATGCCTGATCAGGAACCCAGCCGAGTTGGGTGCCGGGGCCAGTTTTTTAAGCAGGTCGGTCTCCTTTAACTCCTCCAATTGTTTGGTGAAACGGGTCCTGGCCTCCTTCCATAGGTCAATCACATTTTCTGTCATTATAGATTTTACGCTAGTAGTGAATTATCTGTTTGGAAGGAGGAACTGGTCTTCTGGGAACTGGTCTTTTGGAAATTGAAAGGGATGACCTTATGAAAACGAACTAACTGACTTTCAGAAGGATCTCCCTTTTATTTCATGCTGGTTTTGGCTTCTGCAATTGGTTTGAAAGGGCCGTATTTATGCTGCTTCTCTTTGAACCCATCTGAATAGGGTCCGAAGGGATGGTCTATGGGTTTCTTTGAGATATCTGGCCAGTCTTTACTGAGATCTTTTTTAGGCCGAGGCATGGTGTTCACGTAGGCCGCCAGGTCCCAGGCTTCCTCATCTGAGAGCATAGGACGGGAATAGGTGGCCCCTAGAGGCATGTTGGCTTTTACGTACCGGGCAAAGGTAGACACTCTAAACAGCCCGGCCCCATTGTTGTAGCTGCTCTTTCCCCACAACGGGGGGTATTGGTACTCAGCGCTTCCTTCAGATTTTATTCCTTGCCCTTCAGGCCCGTGGCAACTCTGGCATTTCTGGAGATAGACGGCTTTCCCATTTGCGGGGCTAGCCGCACGGTCCAGAAGCGGTAATTCCACTAAGCCTGCGCCTTTCACTTTCTCGTCTTTCTTTACTTCTTTGCCTACCCAATTGATATAGGCTACCATGGCTTTCATTTCTTTAGAATCCTCTTTGAGGGGTTTGCCGTTCAGGCTGCGCTCAAAACAGTCATTGACCCGTTTCTCTACGCTTTCCACCGTGCCAGACCTACCTCTAAACTTGGGGTAAGTGGAGGCTACCAGCGCGTAGTTGTTACCGAAGGTTTTGGTGCCCGCATTCAGGTGGCAATTCTGGCAGTTCATGCCATTGGAAATCTGCAGCACCTTGCCTTTGGGGCCCAGGTATTGGGCGGTGTGGGCAATTAACTCTTGCCCATAGGTGATCTGTTTTTCTTCAGGGGTGCCGACCAGGGAAGCCAGGTCAGGGGCCTTCCACATATCATCTGCAGGTGCAGTCACTACTGGAGAGGGAGGAGCCGTGGAAGGACTTGGCAAAGGGGCGGTGGCGGCAGGTGGTTCTGTTTGAGAGAGCTGGGGCAGCGTGAAGTCTACGTGGTAGATGACCATGATCAGGGCAATGCCCACCAGCAGCATAACCACCACTGAACTCAGGCCCACCACGTTGGCTATCTTCACCAAAAAGTTGATGAAATTCTGTTCCTCGTTTAGTTTCATAAGAATAGATTTTGAATTCAGTGAGAGATACAAACTACCTTATAACCTAATAGTTATCAGTGACTATTGTCACACATGCCGGGGGAAAGAAAGGAAAAGCTTATCAAGGCGGGAGGTACCAGATTTATATTGATTATTTTTTCAAAAAGAGAGATAGTATTTTAAATTTTAATAAGCAGCATACTCCTAAGGGCCCCCTCATTAAACGAGGATTCTATTTACTTAGGAGGTTTTAGAAGGCTGATTTTCATCACTCTAGCTCCCTGGTCCGCAAAAAAAGAGCAGGAAGTAAATGCTTCCTGCTCCTGGTTGGTTATCTGAAAACGTAATCTACATTGGGTAACTGCGACAAGACTGGCGCCGGAAGGTCAAGGGCCCGGGCTCTTCCGTCTGTTTTGGGGGCTACCGTGCCGTGCTTTTTCAGGTACTCCGCCATGACATCATGTATGGTATAGTCATGCACCTTGGGGTCTGTAGCGCCCGGCATGCGGCAGAGCATGTCGTCTGGTTCGCCTCTTCTCAGGCAAGCCGCCATGGTGTATTGTTTCTTCAGGTCAATAGGTTTGCCTGCCACGGTAATGGTCTGGACCCGCTGCCCTTTGGGAGCATTGGCCTTAAAAGTCATCTCCATGCCGGAAAAACGGATTACCCAACCGCCAAACCGTTCCAGGGGCTTTTCTGCGAAGACATTGTGGAGTTCCTGCTCCATCCAGTTCCAGATCTGCTGGCCCGTGGCTTTACCGGTTTTCACGTTTTCGTTCACGGGCAGCATATTCCAGATATCTGTATAAGTAATGGGGGCTTTTCCAGAGGCGCCTGGCACAATGGGTGTACTAAATCTGAACCCGTTGGAAATGGCAATATCTGCGCCGGTTTTCCAGCGGACGGCATCGGTGATCAGGTTGTCCATGGGGTTTTCTACCACCAGATAGCGGTAGAGCGGGGTTGTGGTATAACCCAGCACCTGCTCCATCTGTTTTTTATAAGGTGCCAACTGCTCCTCTACTATCTTCTGCACGGTCGGGTCGGCGGGGAATTTGGCAGGGTCTACATCTATGAGTTCATACCGCTGACCTACAATCTTTCCGTCTTTCACGTCAAGGTCCAGTCGGCCAACAAAAGAGGCAAAAGCCCCTGGTTCCACCACTTGCGCATATTTACGCTTAAGCGGTTGCCTGATGCGTTCATGCGTGTCATTGCCCAGGACAAAATCTACCCCTTTCAACTGTTCCTGGTCAGCTAAGTAAATCTGCTTGGAAATGCCCAGATGGGTGACCAGAAACAGGATGTCTACTTTCTGTTCTTCTTTCAGTTCTTTGATGAGCGGTTGAAGGTTGTCTTCCAGTTGTTTGAATATCAAACCCTTGCTGAAGGAAGGATTCTGCCGGATGGGTACCTCCGGGTCATTGTAGGAGATAAAACCCAGTTTCACGCCCTTCACTTCCTTGACTAGGTACGGGGGATAGACCATTTTGCCGGAGGCCTCGTCATAGATGTTGGCGCATACCACCGGTTTGCCGTAAGATGCCAATACGCCGCGCATTTTCTGGCTCCCGAAAATCACTTCCCAGTTGCCCGGAATGAGAAAATCATAGTCCATGGCCTTGATCACCGGGCCAAAAACTTTGCCTTCTGACAATGCCGCCACGGCACTGCCCTGGATCAGGTCCCCGCCGTCAACAATCACTGTTCCGCCCGGGTTTTCTGCCTTTACTTGTTTGAAAATGGTTTGCAGGTTGGCCATGCCACCCCGTTCTTTAAAGGCAAACTTACCCTTCTCAATGAAGAACTCCTGGTGGGGCATCAATTGCCCGTGTATGTCGGCGGTCTGTAAGATGGTGATGGTTTGTATCTGGTCCTTTTGGGCTTGGGCAGCCGCTGAACTACTAGCGGTGGAGGTGGACTGGCAGGAGGAAAAGAGGCTAAACCCCAATAAAGGAAGCGCGGTAAGCAGGTAAGATTTTAGATTATTGTTCATGGTGGTGGTTTCAAAATGGAAAGGGGGGATTGTAGTTAGGGCATTCGACTGATTAGCAGGCAGAATTAATAATCCTAACAATGCGATAAATTATAAGAGTAATTAGATAAGCCATTTAAAGCTCAGCTATTTCAAAGGAGCATACCCATTAGATGGTGAAAACACTTGCGCCCAAGTAAGAAGAAAGAAATTCAATTATCCTACCTGCGGGGGATCTGGCTCAAAGGAAACCAGAAAGGAAGTATACCCCAACGCCTTAAAATGCGGCTGGTGGTACAAAAAATGGGGGACTGAAATAGGGGAAGACGGAGCAGGAAGGGTGCAGAGTACCTTAACCGAGCAAAGCTTCCCTTCCGGGATGGCTTCAGGGGTTTGGGAGGACTCTGTGGGTTGGATGATAGAAATGACAGTTTCACGTTCCGTTACCGCCTTGTGCAGCAATAGTTTAGTTTCCTGCTGCGGGCAGACCTTTTTAACGGCCACTCCCGCGTGGGCAACAGGCAAGACGCTGAGGGCCGTCAAAGACGACAGATGGATCATTACCATCAGAAGGGCCCATATTTTAAGAAAAGGTCTCACGGAGTTTTGCCTGGTTTTGCTAAAAACACCCCAAAAACAGGTTTCTACAAAAGTGCCGAAAAAGCCAGGGAGCCTCAGTGACTTTTATCACAGGACCAGGAAATTCGCTCTGTTTTTTTAAAACCGCTTAAGCGAGACCCTTTGAAGATTGGAGGCGAGGAATAAGCCATTCAGGAGTCATTGCTGCTTTAGGGCCGTTTTCCTTAAAACAGCCCTAAAGCAGAAGCCCAAAAAAATCAAATCAAAAATTTTATTCCTGTTGGCCTTTCAAAATGATTTTAAGGTTACGTCAATTCTTTCACCGGGGCAGGATGAGGATTTTCCTCCTGAAGGGGTACTGGTGCTAGAGGGGCAGAAGGAGTTTGGGTACCTGCCTCTTTAAACGGGTACCACATCTGTTCCTGGAAGGTCTTAGGGTAGTGCTCCACCTCCTCAAAGCCTAGTTCAATGTCACGGCCGTCCTCGGGCATATAGGCCGTCCCGAACAGGTAATCCCACACGCTCAGGCTAATGCCGTAGTTGGCGCCGTAGCGCCGGGGCATGTGCTTGGCGTGGTGCCAGATGTGCATTTGTGGGTTATTGAAAAGGAAGCGCAAGGGGCCCAGCGGCACGTGAATATTGGAGTGGTTAAAATGCCCAATCGCCGTGGCGAAGATGTGCACCAGAAAGAAATCCTGGATCCCGAAACCGATCATGGCCAGCGGAATGTACTCCAAGGTACGGTAGACCACCGTCTCGCCCCAATGGAAGCGAAGGTGCGCGGCAAAGCCCATCTGCTGCACCGAGTGGTGCACCTTATGGAAACGCCACAGGTATTCTGAGTGATGCAGGAGGCGGTGCACGTTCCACTGAATGAAATCACGCACCACAAACAAGGTAAGCAACTGCGCCCATACCGGCCACAAATTCACCTCAAACGCCACCAGGTTCTTCACCCCAAACAGCGCCAGAAAATCATTAAACGCCTCTACGCCTATGTTAGAGATGGCATTAAACCCTACCAGGGAGAAAAGGAAGAAGTTGAAGAACATGTAAAAGCCGTCCAGCCAGAAATCCTGCCTGATCTTAGCCTGGTGTTGCCGCCAGGGAGCCACTATCTCCAGCAACCAGAAAAAAAGAGACAGCCCTAGTAGCCAGTAAAAATAATTTCCCCACCGGGGGTACAGCACCTCGTTCAGGAGGTAGCCCCCGTAATCGGCAAAGGAATTAAGGAAGATGTTCCAGTATTTCTCCATGGACTAGGGTATTTTAATGGCCGGCTAGTACTTAATGTAGCCCCAGCCTTGCTCTTGTTTCATGATGATTTCGCCAATGGCCATAGGCACGGTGATTACCCCGGGTAGCAGCTGCGCTTTAGTGACGTTACGGGCCCGCATGGAATTCTCACAGGCGGCAAAGACCACGCCTTTGCCTTGTAAGGCTTTGAGTGCTTCGGCTTTGTAAGATTTTTCCGTCACCAATAGGTCCAGGGCTTTTCCGTGCACCACCACTTCAATGCGCGCCTCGGGCCAGGCACGTTTAATGTTGTTGAGTTGGCGCATGAGTCCGGCGTGCTGGGCCGTGTCGGCCGCAGACATGTCATAGACAATGCGGTGCTCCGTGGCGAGTGCCTTGACCGGTGCTGTATCTTGCCCAAAAACCGAAAAAGAGGCCCAAAACAGAAAAGCCGCCAAAAAGAAAACCTTGTTTTTCATAGTGGTAAGATTAAAGTTGATACTGCTTATTCTACGGCAACTCCCGTATTTTTAAGGGCCGAAAAGCCTTCCCGGGCATCATAAATCTGTTTGAAACTCAACTGCTTCATTTGCTGGGAGGCCTGGCCACTGCGCCCGCCTACTGCACAGTAAACAAGATAGGTCTTCTCAGGGTTCAGCGCTTTCAGGCGGGCCTGGAAATCTGGGCTGTAAATGTCCAGCAACTGCGCATTTTTCAGGTGGCCAGCCTGGTATTCGGCAGGGGTTCTTACGTCCAAAATCACCACCTCGGGTTGCCCGGCCAGCAGGTCTTTTACCTCTTGGCTGCTAAGGGCTTGCACCTGGCCGGTTTGCTGGGATTCAGCCGCTTGTTCAGCCACAACTTCTTGAGTAGTAGCATTGGTGGTTTGGGTGTTGCAGGAAGCCAAAAAAGCGGCCACTGCCAAAGAAAAAAGAATACCTTTCATGAGAGGGGAATTTATTTTTTAAACCAAAGATAGGTCGGCCGGAAGTTTCTTCCAGCCGACCATTGGGGATGTTTATTTTTTAGCCAGGTTTTGTAGGTACTCACGCACCTCTTTGGTGTCATACTCGGCCATGCCCATTTGTTTGGCTACAATCTTGCCTTCCGGCGAAATCACAAACGTGGTAGGGATAGAGGGGCTTTCAAATTCCTGGGGCATCTCGCTGGCGGGCATATACACCGGAAACGTAAAGCCTTTCTTCGCGATGAACTTCTTGACCTTCTCCCTACCGCCCGCATCTACAGACAGCATTACAAAGGCAATTTTATCTGAGCCTACATTCTCATACAGTTTTTGGATGTTGGGCATCTCAGCGATGCAGGGCGGGCACCAAGTGGCCCAGATGTTCATAAACACCACTTTGCCTTTCAGACTATTGAAGGGCACCACCTTTCCGTTAAGGTCTACCAACTGGAAATCAGCGCCCACCATTTCTGCAGTTGCCATAGGGCTGTTCACCGATACGGCCGGGGTAGAAGGAGTTGGTTCCAGGTCAGGCATGTTGGCGTTCTTGATGCCGGTGGCCAGCAGAAGGCGCTGCACCTGTCCAAGGGCCTCGGTATGGAGCCCGGTCATATACAGTACCCCAAAAATGGCCAGCATTACAGCCCAGCCAGGGATATCTTTCCAGGAAAATTTTCGCTTATTCATGATCTTCTATAGGTTGGGATGAAGAGTTATAAAATGAAAAAGGGTAGGAACTACAGTTCCACCGTCATATAGCCCTGCTGCTGCAAATCAAACATATAGGTAAGGCCGTTGGGGACAATTTCCACGCCTTTCACCAGCGTCTGGGGGTCAATGTTGAACTGTTTAAGGGACATGCCACACACCTTGTAGGTAATGCCCGCGGCCATTCCTTTCTCATACTCAGCAGCCATTTCATTGCCTTTCACAAACGCCTCAACAGACTTGGCGCAGGCCATTACCACAAAACTCTGGCGTTGGTATTTGCTGTCTTTGGTGATGGTCTCCGCTGTGTTTACGGCCGCTTTCAAATGGTTGGGCTGACTAATCAAAACACCGTAGTTTTTACTTGTCGCCACGGCGGTGGAAGCAGACTTGGAAGGTGTTTGCGCCACCATGGTACCGGTGGCGCAGGAAGATAAAAGGCCGGTCGCTAGTAATGCCAGGACCATGCTATATACTGATTTTTTCATTACGTTCAGGTTTTTAAGGGTTTGTTTTCGGTTGATAAACCATTGGTCCAGGCCATAGAAAAGTGACCCGTTTACCATAAAAAAGAGGAGCATGCCCAACAGGGCGATGTTCTTGAACAACGGGCCAGACCCGGCGGCGTTCCCTACCTGCACCGTAAGCGTGATAGGCACCAGGATAAGAAATAGGCCCAACGCCACCCACCGGGTCTTTAACCCAAGCAGCAGTAACAACCCACCCAGCAGCAGGCCCACCCCCGAAAGGACAATAAGGGTCTCAGCGGGCGCCATCCAGGTAGCCAGCTGCTGCGCAAAGGGGGCTTTTTCCAACCGGCCTGCCGCTTCTGCGGTCTGGAAAAGATGGTTGATGCCGGCCGTGATAAAGATGAAACTTCCCATGATGCGAAGCACCAGAAACGATATTTTTTGCAAAGGAGTGATTTCCATTTTTAGAGGGGGATTTCTTTTTACCATTGAAAAGCAAGGTGATACTTACACCTGTGCCAGTTTCCCTGTAAAACAGGGAAACTCTGTTGAGTAGAGCCCATACTCTGGAATTCTACCTCAACCATTAACTCATCTGGGCCAGCCGTTTTAGGGCCGTTTTGGCCAATACAGGCTTAAAACAGGTTTCCCTGGGCCAGCCCCAATGAGGTATTCTTGTATCAACTTAAAAAAGAAATTGCGGAGGGGCGTGCCCAGGTTCCAGAAAAGGGGAGACGGGCGAAAGGGAAAGAAAAGATCCTTCTTCTTTCTGATGAATGAAAGGGAAAAGGCTAAGCTCCTGAAAAGGCTCCACCACGCCATAAAATTGCGGGCCACATTCCGTGACGGTGGTTCCCTCCGTTTGGCCTTTGGAGGGGCTTTGGTGCTTCCAGCAGGTTTTAACGCATTTCCGCTTTAGGGCGTGGTGGCCCCTGGTGCAGCTTTTCCTGATTTCAGCCTTCCTGGAAGAATCAAAAGCAACCAATCCCCGGCTGCTTTTCGGGAATGCGAAAAGCAGGAGCAAGGTACCCATGAATAAAATCAGGTAGTGCTTCATGTTAGAAATTCTAAAAGCTTTGCCGAGCAGGCTGATTATTACAAAGGTCTACTGGTTTAAATAAACTGCCATTATAAAGCCCCCAGTAGCTAACAGGAGCCAGCTACCAGGCTCTCCTTTTTTTTGCCGGGCCAGAGCCGCCTGCCGGAACAGCTCATCCTTACTTCTGAGACCACGCCCGCGGCGACGGTCAAAACGGCCGTGCCCACCAATACGGCGCCAATCCCGAACAGGCTACTGAAAACCCCGGCCGCCACGGCTCCCACCACATACCCAAAATCACGCCAGAACCGGAAAATGCCCAGGCTCTGCGGACGCTGGTGCGGGTGGGTGTTCTCGGCTACCACGGCCAGGAAGTTGGGGTACACCAGGGCGGTTCCTAACCCCAGCAAAACCAGGGCACCAAGCAGAATAGGATAGGAATCCGCGAACAGCAAAAGGCCAATGCCAATACCCTGGGTGATCATGCCCAGGCTCAGCAATTGTTTTTTGCAGAACACATCGCCTAGCTTGCCTGTGCCCAGTTGCCCCAAGCCCCAGACCGCCGGGTAAATACCCGCTAATAAACCAATCTCTGATAAGGAGTAATTCTTGCTGGCCAGCAACACGGGTAATAGTCCCCACAGAATACCGTCGTTGAGGTTATTCACAAAACCGTTCAGGGTCACGGGGCCTAGGTTGGCGTGCCGCCAGGTGGTATCCTTCCAGATGTTCAGGAGCAAGGGAACAGCGGTTTGCGAAGCTTCTGTCTGCACATGGCCGTGGGTGTCTTTTACCAGAAATACCGTGAGCAGTAACCCAATGATGGAGAACGCAATACCCGGCAAAAAGGCATTGGTCACGTTGCCCGTGGTAGAGGCAATATAACCTGCCAGGAAAGAAACCACGCCTACTGACAAATAACCGGCAAACTCATTAATGCCCATGGCCAGTCCCCGGTTTTTTTCACCCACCAAGTCTATTTTCATGACCACGGTAGCAGACCAGGCCAGGCCCTGGTTTAGCCCCAAGAGAATATTGGCAACTATCACCCAGGTCCAGCTTTGGGCATAAAGCAGCAGCCACGGCACGGGTAGGGCCAAAAGCCAGCCAAATGTCAAAAGCTGCTTGCGGGTAAACCGTTTGGTCAGGCGCCCCATCATGAGGTTAGCGCCCGACTTGGCCAGCCCGAAGGCCACAATAAAGGAAAGCACGGCAGTGGTTCCGGTAATCCCGAAGTTTGTTTCGGCAAACTCCGGAATGACGGAACGCTCCAGCCCCACCATAGCCCCCACAAACCCATTCACCACTACCAGCAACCAGAATTGGAAGGCGTTCTCTCTGAGACCTAAGGTAGCACTGGCGGGATGGGTCATGGTTTAGGGTAATTTTAAGGAAAACGGCTTATAAACAGCTTTTAATGGGGCAATCTATCGCGCAGCACCCCGTACAGGTACGTGCCCAGCAAACCCCCAATAATAGCCACCAAAATAGCCCAGTACTGGAAGCCGAGGTTCACAAACATAGGACCCGGGCAGGCGCCGGTCAAAGCCCAGCCTAACCCAAAGATGGTGCCTCCAATCAGGTAGCGGGGCACAGATTTTTCCTTGGGGGTGAAGACAATTGGGTTGCCCTGGTAATCCCTGATTTTGTATTTCTTGATTAAAAAGGTAGCCAGCGTACCCAGCACCACGGCGGTTCCAATGATGCCGTACATGTGGAAGGACTGAAAGCGGAACATCTCCTGGATTCTAAACCACGAAATGGCCTCTGACTTACTCATCACAATGCCGAATAAAATACCGGCCAGAATAAACTTAAGACTTTTCATATTGTTAACGCGTTTGCGGTGAACGGCTTAATTAAAGTTGGTTGCCTTAGAAGATGAGGGGCAGCAGGATGAAGGTGGTAATAAGCCCACCAATGAAGAACCCAACCACGGCAACCAAGGAAGGCCACTGCAGGTTAGACAACCCACTAATGGCATGGCCCGAGGTACAGCCCCCGGCGTACCGTGAGCCAAACCCAATCATGAAGCCGCCCAGCAATAATACCAGAAAGCCTCTAACGGTGAAGAGCGCCTCCAGGCTGAAAATCTCGGCTGGTTGAATGCCCTCCGGCTTGGAGATGCCCAGCTGCTGTAGGTCCTGCACGGTGGCCTGCGAAACCTGGACCGCTTCCCCGTTAGAAAGAAACTCCGCGGAGATGAAACCCCCAATTATGGCACCCACCAGAAAAAGCAGGTTCCAGATCTGGGACTTCCAGTTGAAATCAAAGAACTTCACATGCTTACCGGCCCCGCAGGCGGAACAAATGGTGCGAAGGTTGGAAGAGAAACCAAACGATTTCCCGAAGAATAGCAGTAGTACCATCACAAAGGCGATCACAGCCCCCGACGTGTACCATGGCCATGGCTGCCTTAATAACTCTAACATATTCTTACTTCTTTTAGGTTAGTAATGGTTGAAGAGCTACCGGTGCCCTGCCAAAAGGCCTGGCTACCGGTAGCTCTTTAAAGTTTTGGGTGGAATGCTTTCAAGTTCCTATCTGGGCCAGGCGCCAAGGCCGCCGGAAAGGTTGTGAGCCTTAAACCCTTTAGAGGCCATAAGGTCACAGGCGCTCCCGCTGCGGTTGCCGCTGCGGCAGAATACGAAATACTCTTTGTCCTTATCCAGTTTATCTAATTGACTAGCAAATTGTGACGACATGGCATCTAGGTTTTTAGCGCCAGCAATAGTGCCTGAGGCAAATTCACCCGGGGTGCGCACGTCCAGTAATTCGGCTTTGCCAGCTTGCTGGAATTTGCTTTTGAACGTGGACCCATCAAGGTCCTCGTAATTTTTTGGGGTTGATTTAAATATGTTAAACATGGCTTTTGTCTGCTTGATTTAATAATGATACAAAGGTCGGGAGATAATACATCAGGTTCAGTGACTTTGGTCACGCATAGCATTTCTCCCGCTGGCTCTTCTAAGGTAAAAGAAAAGGCTGGCCCGGGTTATTCCCGGGGAAATGCCCCAGGCCAGTTTTTTATTTAAGGGTGGATGGGCAAACGTAGGCTGTTTTGGGGACGTCTGTCTCAGAAATGGCTTTGAAGCCGCCTTCCACGTTAATTACGTTGTCAAAACCTCTCGCTTTCAAGATAGAGGCGGCAATCATGGAGCGGTAGCCCCCGGCGCAGTGCAGGTACAGGTCTCCCTCTTTCGGGAATTCGGCCAGGTGGTCGTTCAGGAAATCCAACGGCGAATTCTGGGCGGTCTGCACATGCTCGGCCTGGAATTCGCCGGGTTTGCGCACGTCTATTACGTGTAGCTGGTTGTTCTGGGCATAGCGGTTGGCAAATTCCTGGGCAGAGATAGAAGAGATGGTGTCTACCTCTTTGCCAGCCTGCTGCCAGCTTTTAAAGCCGCCTTTCAAATAGCCTATGGCGTGGTCATAGCCAACGCGGGCCAGACGAGTCACCACTTCTTCCTCACGGCCTTCCTCGGCCACAAACAAGATGGGTTGCTGAATGTCTGGGATCAAGGCGCCTACCCAGGGGGCGAAGTTCCCATCAATGCCAATGTTCACCGAGTTAGGGATAAAGCCTTTGGCAAAGTCATCTGGGTTACGGGTATCCAGTACCAGCGCGCTGGTTTCATTGGCAGCCGCCTCTAAAGCCTCTGGAGATAAGGCCTGTAAGCCCTGGCTCATGACCTGATCAATGTTCATGGACCCTTCGCGGTTCATTTGCACGTTTTTAGGGAAATAGCTAGGCGGTGGGGTAAGGCCTTCCGTTACTTCCTTCACAAACTCTTCCTTGCTCATGTCTGGGCGCAGGGCATAGTTGGTTTTCTTTTGGTTGCCCAAGAGGTCTGTGGTCTCTTTGCTCATATTCTTTCCGCAGGCAGAGCCGGCGCCGTGGGCAGGATACACAATGATATCATCAGATAGCGGCATAATTTTGTTCCGGAGCGAGTCATACAGATGCCCGGCCAATTGCTCCTCGGTTAGGTCTGATTTCACGGCCAGGTCTGGGCGGCCTACGTCACCAATGAAAAGGGTATCACCGGAGAAAATCCCGTAATCCTTACCTGTCTCATCCTTTAGCAAGTAGGTGGTAGATTCCATGGTGTGTCCGGGGGTGTGCAGCACTTTGATGGTGACATCGCCCAGCTTGATTTCTTCGCCGTCTGTGGCAATGTGGGCGGCAAAGGTAGGCTTGGCATTTGGTCCGAAGACAATCTGCGCGCCTGTTGCCTTGGCCAGGTCCACGTGGCCAGACACGAAGTCAGCGTGGAAGTGGGTTTCCAGCACGTATTTGATTTTTGCGCCGTTTTTCTCCGCCTTTTCCAGGTAAGGCTTGATTTCACGGAGCGGGTCAATGATGGCGGCCTCGCCGTTACTTTCAATGTAGTAGGCGCCCTGGGCCAGGCAACCGGTATAAATCTGTTCTACTTTCATGATGTAAAGCGTTTAGAAACTGAAACTTTTAAATCTGGTACCCTTTAGAAGCCACAACGCTTTTTGGTAAGGTACACTGCAAAGGTCTGAATGTTAGCGCTATAAGTTAGTGACTTAGGTCACGCACACCCCTTAGGCGAAAAAAATTTCCTTGATGATAATGTAAATCCCCATTACCAGCACAAACCAACCAAAGGAAGCCTTAAGCTTGTCAGCATGGATTTTGGTGGAAAGGTAAGTGCCTATGAAGATTCCCACAATAGAGATGGCGGAGAAAATGCCCAGGAACATCCAGTCAATGTCATAGTTGTAGATATCTCCTATGAAACCGAACAGTGATTTGACGGCGATAATAAGCAGGGAGGTGCCCACCGCCATCTTCATATCCAGCTTACTGAAAAGCACTAGCGCCGGAATGATCAGGAAGCCCCCGCCGGCGCCTACCAGACCGGTCAGCGTCCCTACTACCAGACCCTCGGCCAGAATGCCGACATAGTTGAATTTAGGGGCCGGGTGGGGTTCTACCGGACTTGTGTGTTTCAGGTCTATCTCTTTATCGGCGTTCTCATCAAGAGGCGGGCTGGTTTTCTTTTTCTTGATCATGCTAATGGAGGCGAACACCATTAAGGCGGCAAACAGCAGCATAAGCAAAACCCCTTTGGTCACGGCCAGGTCACCTACGGTGAACAGGTTCTCCGGAATGGCCGGTACAATGTAGCGGCGGGTAATATAGACGGCAATAATGGAAGGCAACCCAAACACGGCCGCGGTCTTTAAACTTACCAGGCCCTTTTTATAGAAGTTATAGCTCCCTACCAGGCTGGTAAGACCTACAATAAACAAGGAATACGCCGTAGAGATAACAGGGCTCAGACCCAGAAGATATACCAGCACCGGCACGGTAAGAATGGAGCCTCCTCCGCCAATAAGACCCAGCGAAAGCCCTATGACCAGAGCGGCAACGTAACCTAAAATTTCCATTTCGTTCGTGTTTTAATTTGATTTCTGGTACAAAGGTAGAGCCACTGGCGGCGGGACACAGTGACTATTATCACAGAGGGAAACAAGCGCCAAAATTGGAAAAAGAAGCAGATAAACCCTAACGTTAGTTTTACGCCTCCGGTAGGAAGAGGGGGATAAAAGAAGGTAAGATTAGCTTATTGCTTGTGACTTTCTTCTTTGCGTTTTGAGGCCATTTTGGCCAAATCTGGCCAAAAACAGAATTTCAGAAAGACCCAACAAAAAAGGAAAGTAGTCTATACTTTCCCTTTTTTGTTTTTAGACCTTGGCCAGGTTGTGGACCTCTATATAATTGCGGTGCAACGTAATAGCGCCTGTCTGTTCCAGCTTTTTCAATAATCTGGAGATCACCTCCCGCGAGCTGTTCAGCTCATCTGCAATCTGTTGGTGAGAGAGCCTGATCTCCTTGCCGGTTACCTGCACCTGGCGCTTGAGGTAAAACAGGAGCCGTTCATCCAGCCCTTTAAAGGCTACACTGTCCAGGGTTTGGAGCAGTTCCTCAAAACGGGTGCGGTAAGAGGCTATCACAAAGTTGTGCCAGGTTTTGTATTTGCCCAGCCATTGCTCAGACAGGTGCGAGGGAATTAAGATAACTTCTGAGGGAGTAACGGCCTTGGCCATGATCTGGCTTTTCTCGTCACGGGCGGTGCACATCATGGAAAGGGCGCAGGCATTGCCGGGCTCCAGAAAATACATCAGAAATTCATTCCCTTCGTCGTCCTCGCGGTAAACTTTCAAAAGGCCGCTGAGCAGTAAAACCGTGGACCGTATGTATTGGCCGGTGCGGAGCACTTCCTCGCCTTCGGCTACCTGCCGGATGGTGCTGTGCGCCAGGATTTCATCTAGAAGAGGCTGTTCAAACTGGGGGAATTGTTGGTGGATGATGTCTTTTTGCAGGGTTTCCATAGAGCGGGGTTAGGTCAGTGAGGCTCCTGCGCAGTTTTTCTGGCAGGAGGACAGGGGGCAATGGGTTTATAATGAAGAAAAAATTACGGAAGCACTATTTATTAAAGCCTTCCGTAGGCTCTTACAATGTCTAGAACGGTCTCAGCGGCGGTATTTTTATGGATGGATTTATAATCCCCCCGCAGGGCTTTCAAAGCGTTGCGTTCCTCGTCAATTTCTTTTCTGGTTCGGTAATTTAGCTTCCGGAAAATAGCTAGGGGCGGGCACCAGCCCTGTAGCCCGTGTTGCATTAGAAAAGACAAGACAATGCCGGGCATGATAAGCCAGCGTTTGTCTTTGGTGGCACCCAACACAAGGCCGGTTAATGCCAAGGTTGAAGCATTTACTTCCAGCACGCGCTCAATGGCCCATTCCTTGTCCAGTTCCTTTAACCTTTTCTTAATTGACTTTTTGCTTTTGCTGCCATAATAGGCAATGTTGGACAGCATATCGTCATCAATTTGCTGGTTGATTGCATTTGGGGTGCTTTCTCTGACCCGGTCATGCTCTGGTTTGCTTGTAAGTGCCATCGTTTTTCCTTTTTATTTTTTTATACGGACAGTTTCCGTAAGGGATAGATACAAAAGCATTTACATAGAAATAGCCGGTGCACTTGCATGCACCGGCTATGCCTTAAAGGTCAATATTATTTGAAGTCGTTAACGGCCTCGCTCAGGTCCAGTACCTTGGTGCCTGGAAGGGCGGCCTCCACAATGCTGCTACCTGCCGCAGAGCGGTAACCACCGGCGCAATGCACAACCACCGGCTTATCCGTGGGGATTTCCCTGGCGCGCTCCCGCAGTTCCGGCAACGGAATATTGAGGGCGTTTTCAAAGAATTTGCCGGCTTTCACCTCAGAGGCATTCCTGATATCTACAATGGTGTATTTCTCTGAATGCTCCCGTAAATCAGACACGTCTAACGCAGGCGTGGTGGTTTCTGTGGCATTGTCCAGCACGAAGGCTCCTTTGATGAGGAGTTCATACCCAATTTTAGAGGCTTTTGAAATCAGGTCTTTTAGTTCAGACTCACTTTCGGCGGCCAGGTAAAACGTTTCCTCAGGGCCTATAATGCTGCCCAACCATGTCTCAAATTTGCCGCCGTTCTGAATGTTTATAGCGCCTTTGTAATGGCCTTTCTTAAAGGCTTGTTCATTACGGGCGTCTACCAGCACGGCTCCTTCCTGGGGTTTGAAGTTTTTCTCAAGGCGTGGCACCCCGTCCAGGCTGGCCTGGTAGGCGGGGGCGCCCTTTTTGTTGAGCCCTACGTCATACCCGAAGTATTTAGGGATAAACGGTTGGTCTTCGGTGAGAACTTTCACAAACTGCTCTTCGGTCATTTGCTGCAAGGCATAGTTGCTTACCTTTTCCGCCCCAATGGTGCTGCTGTTGGCTTCTGAAAGACCTTTCCCGCAAAGGGTACCGGCGCCGTGCGCAGGGTAGACCAGCACGTCATCGTCCAGCTTCATGAGTTTCTCGCGGGTGCTGTGGTACATCTGCTTGGCCAGTTCTTCGCGCTTGGCAGTAATGTTACCAGCGCTTTCGCGTAGATCTGGGCGGCCCACATCGCCAATAAAGAGGGTGTCTCCGGTGAAAACGGCTTTGTCTTTCCCATCCTGCTTCAGAACAACGCTGATGCTGTCTGGGGAGTGGCCCGGGGTATGCAGAGATTTCAGTTTCACTTCTCCAAACTCCAGAACTGCTCCTTCATCAAAGGCCGTGAACGGATAATCAGCCCCCACCAGGCTATGCGCGTACAGGGTAGCCCCGGTTTTCTGATTAATCTCCAGGTGCGAGCTCACAAAGTCAGCGTGCGGGTGCGTTTCAATTACCCCCACAATTTTGGCGTTGTTAGCTGCCGCATAGTCATAGTAATGCTTTGGGTTACGGGCAGGGTCAATCAGTATTATTTCCTTTGTATTTTCACTTAAAACAGCATAGGCATAATGCGCCAGGCCTTTGTCTTCAAACTGTTCTATTTTCATCTTCTTTCTTTTTTGCTTATGTATTCTCTGAAGGGTTATCTGCTATTCAGATTTCCATACAAAGGTACTACCCCAAATCACCCTGCACAGTGATGTTTGTCACATAGCCTGTTTACTGGGTTCGGTTACAGTTTTTTCTTAGCCAGATAGAAATCCGTCATTTCATAATCACTGTTCAACCGTTCATTGAGGGCTTCCAGGGTTTTGGGCGGTGGCACAATCACTTTATCGCCGGGTTGCCAGTTCAAGGGAAGCGATACCTTGTGTTCAGACGCCGTCTGCAAGCCAATTAGTACCCGTTTTATTTCCTCCATGTTGCGGCCCACGTTCATGGGGTAATACATGATCAACCGGATAATCCCTTCGGGGTCAATGATAAACACGGCCCGCACCGCCGCCGTCTCGCTTTCCCCGGGCTGCACCATGCCGTACAGTTTAGCCACCTTCATGTCTATATCCGCTATAATAGGAAAGTTGAAGAAGACCCCGGTCTTTTCCCGCACATTCTGCACCCAGGCAATGTGCGAGTGGATGCTGTCAATGCTCAAACCAAGTAACTTGGTGTTGTGTTTGGAGAAGAATTCGCCTTCTTCCAGGGCAAAGCCGCTCAGTTCAGTGGTACAAACGGGGGTGAAGTCTGCGGGGTGGGAAAAAAGAATGACCCAGCTGCCTTTGTTGTACTCAGAGAAGTGAAGATGGCCGGTGGTGGTGGTGGCCTCAAAGTCTGGGGCTTTGTCACCTATACGGGGCATTGTGGTTGTCTCTTCCATGGTATTTGGGTTAAGGTGGAGGTGGTTTTAAAATAAGGATAAATGGCGTAGGCCGTCCCCCAGATATACGATGGCTTCTTGTTTTTATTTAATGTTTTCCATTATTTATTCAACCTTAATATAAGATACCTCTTACCAATCCACCAGTAAACCTGGCTTAAAAGGTAAGCTGGGTTACAAAATTGAAGTTGTGGAAGTTAGAGTTGTAGTAATAGTCTTTAAGAGGTACTGCTGCTCCCGGAGAAACCCGGCCTACATACAGAAAGCGGAAACTCAACCCCTGGAGCACTGGTTTTGCGGGGGTGTAATTGACGTCTGCCAGCCAGCCGTAGTATTCCAAAGAACCATACTTATTGTGGCGGTAATCTGAGGGCGCAGGCAACCAGGCCCTGGAGGCGGCTATTTCCGTGGAAAAGGTTCTGGACCAGTGGTGTTTTCCTTTCACCACCAGCAGTTTGGAATTCCCCATGCCCTCTATCCGGCCCCGGGGCATGGTAGCAAAAAACTGTTCCCGGCCCCATTCCCTGGGAAAAAGGAAACGGCCTCCTTTTCCCACGTGCAGGTAATTTACAGACAGGTTCCAGGCCTCAGGGGTAAACCCTACCATGGCGCCGGCCAGCCATTGCTTCTGGTCTTGAAAATAGGCGTACCGGGCATCCGAATTCCCGCCGTCCCCGACCTGCACCTGATACAGGCCTTCCACGCCCACCTTGACTTTGGGCAGCACGGTGGCCACCGCCTTCCCATAGGTATTGTTGGCTACGTTGTCTAGCCAGTAATTCCAGATTTCTGTTTTCAAGTGATGCCCTACGGGGAGGGAAAGACCGGTAATGGCCACGCCTTTGGTAATAGTGTGATGGGAATAGCCAGAAGGTTGGCCTTCTTCATCTACCCCAACGGGAAAAACGCCAATGGACTCCTCTGCTAAAAACCATTCTACGGTACTGCGGGGCGAGAAGTGATTCAACCAGGCCACGTCTAGCTGGCCTTTCCTGAAAACAGGAACCTGCACATGTATTCCCTGGAAGGAATAAGGTTTCATGCGGGTGTCCTGGGGGTTCATGATCGGCGAGGTAAAGCTAAACCGCCCAATCCGGGCCCGGAGTTTGGGGGAAGAATATTCTAGGTACAGGGCATCCAGGCGGTCAAGGTCGCCCCGGTTTCCCGGGTCCTCCACGTCAAAGAGCTCCATCTCCAGTTTTGGGTGTTTATGCGAAATAGGGTCTTTGTGGTCAAGATTAGACGAAAAGGCGTTATAGGTGAATAGCCCCGTAATGCCCATTCTGAACCCGTGGAACGAGGCCGTTTTAAAGGCAACCTCAGCCCCAATGCCATTGGCGTAATGGTCTGAGAGGGACCGGTAGTTGAGAGTGGCCATAAAGTAGTTGCGCACGTGCCCTTCCAGGTGGCCTCTGGAAAAGAGTTCCTTCACACTCTTCAGTTGAATTGTATCTACAGGGTGCTCTTCTGACGCCCGAGGGTGGCTTGTATTTCTGGTAGTATCTGCGGTTGCGGGTTTAGGAGTTTGTAATGTATCTGTGGGCTGCGCATTACCATGAGGCAACGTTTGGGCATGCGTTTCCTGACCAGCTGCCGCTCCCAGAACCAAAAAGGCGGACAGGGCAGTGGCCAGGGTGAAAGTAGTAGGCATTTTGTACTGGTATTTCAGGTCAGCCACCAGGGCTGGCCCATGAACGCTTTTATTTAAGGTGATAAGTGAGGAGGGGCCGGATGCAATGGTTAACCAGGGTCTCTGCTATGCTGCCGTAGAAAAGGTGGTTAACCCCTTTTCGGGCGTGGGTGCCAATCACCACTAGGTTCTTCTCAGATTCCTGGTTGAAGTTCCTGACCCCGGTGGGCACCTTGAAATCGCGGTGGAAGTGCAGTTCATAGTTTTCCAGTTGCAGGTTGTTCGCAAAGCGCATCATGTTTTCCCTCAAAGCCAGCTCTTGATGGGCATCTTCCTTCTGCAGGATCTGCAAAAGGTGAATTTTAGCTCCAAATATTCTTTGCAACACTTTAATAAGCGAAATAGACCGCTGGGGTTGTTTCTCATAGGCAAAGTCGGCCACCCACAAGATGTTATGGATAGGGGTGATGCCTACGTTCTGGTGGATGGTGATTACCGGCACATCTGTATACCTGACCACGTGCTGCGCCTCTGACCCTGATATTTTCTCGTACCAGCCGTCTGCCCCTTCGGTGCCCATGATCACCAGGTCTACCTGTTGCAAGTTGGCGTAATTGGCCAGCGAGGTAGTCAGGCCGCCGTGCAGCACATGTTGCGTGAACTTGAAATCTACCTGCTGCCTGAGCTGGGCAAATTGCTCCTCGGCGGTTTGTTCCATGGCCCGCATTTCTGCCCGGTCCAGGGTTTCAGAAGACTCGCTGCTACCCGCCCAGTCTGTCGCGTTTACCTGAATGACGTGTACCAGGTGCGTTTCAATGGGCATCTGGTCCATCAGAAGACCCAGAAATTCCAGGGCTTTAAAAGAAACCGGCATAAAGTCTACCGGCACCATCACCTTTAATTGTTTTTCCATTTTACATTGGTCTTTGCGGCCCCTAAAAAGGCCATTTTTTTAAATGAATTATTTTTTAGTAGCTACCAGCCGGCTCACAAAACCGGGTCCCTGGTGGAAGGCCCCTTCTGACAGGTATATTTCCTCTTCTTCCAGTAACTGGATATCCAACCCATTAAAATCGGTTGAAAGCCGGTCCGCGGAATAGAGCATAGCAGGGTCTCTGGGGCCACCGGAGGCATACTCCAACTGCCTGGGGTGGAAAGCCTCCAGTAGAAGCGTGCCGCCTGGTTTAAGCCACGCCACTGTCTTTTGGTGAAAGGCCTCGAGCAGCGTAGGGGGAAAATGCGCGTAAATTAAGGCAACGGCATCAAAGCTCTCAGGCGCAGCCTCAAATTCTTTGACCTCTTTCACCTGGTAGTCAATGGTTACTTTTTCCTGGGTAGCTAACTGAAGGGCCTTGGCCTTTCCTGCCGCGCTATAATCAAAGGCGGTTACTTTCCAGCCCAGGTGCGCGGCGTAAACGGCATTACGGCCTTCGCCTTCTGCTGCCAGAAGGAGGGCCCCAGGCTTAAGCGAAGCCAGTTGCGCCCTGAAAAATTCATTAGGTTTTGCCCCATAAACCATATCTGGTTGCTTGTAGCGGTTGTTCCAGAATTCCTGCATGGTCTTAAAATTTAAGTCTTAAGAAGTAGGCCTTTCGCCTTCCTGATTGCTTTTAAGGTTGAGGTAAAACCAAAAAACGGGGAGGGGCAGAGGTAACTTTATGCAAAGGTGGCAGTTTGGCGGGCCAGGTTCAGTGACATTGGTTACACAAGGGGATTGTGTAAAAAAAGGGAGCACCTCAAGGGTAAGGGCCGCAGGATAGAGCAGGTAAAGGGGGAGATATGTTAGAGTAAATTATACGGATAGCGCAAGCGCTCCAGAGGTAGCCTTGGTGATTCTGAGTGAAATATCATAAAGAGTGATTCCTGTTTTAGGCCCGTTTCCCGGAAAACAGGCTCAAAACAGAGACCAAGTATTTGTTCTCTTTAGTGATGATAAAAGATTACCTATCAACAGGTAAACCCTTTAAACGTCCTCAGGGGTAAAGTTGATTTCTTCATCTGGGGCAAAAACCACATAGGCGCGTTTCCAGGGTTGATCGCCCAGCATCTTCCATTTATGCCCGCGGCCAGTGGTGTCCATGGCAATAAGAACGTCACCAGGCAAGAGGGTAAATTGTTCGCCCAGGCTGGTGGTGAATTCCAGGGAGCCGGTTAAGGTAAGGACATATTGCGTCCTGGGAGCCGGGTGCCAGTCATAGACGCCGTGCGGAGGCGTTTCTTTGAAATGGAGGGAAATGGCCTTAGTCAACTGAAGGTTGGTAATGGTTCCGATTTCAAACCGGGAATGTCCTTCCTCATCGGAGTAAAGCTTAAAGGCCCTGATCATCTGGCTGGTGGTTGGTTACCCCCATATACTTTCAACCCAAAAGAGGGTTGCCTAAAAGCAGATTATCCCTTCGGAGATTTTTGAAAGGCTCATCCCACTCAAAATGCCATCTCAGCATGGTTTTCTGTTTTAGGCCTGTTTTTTCAAAAATGGCCTTAAAACAGAAATAGCGTTTTTAATTAATTTGGTTGGGGTTAGGCGGACTTTTGCAGAACCCAAGTAGTCATACACCGGAGGTTCTGCACGTTGGTGGTTTTAATGGGCTCTACTAATCTACCGCGCAAGTTCTGGGTATACTCCAGCAGTCTCTTTTCATCTACCAGAAAGCGTTCTGACCCGTCCGGTAAAAGGTACCGGCCATTGCCGAGGTCGGTCACGAGGGATTCTATGCCAATGGAGGAAGCAAGCCGGGCAAAGAGAAACCCGCCAGGCTTTAACTTCTGCCACATGCCCATCAGCATGAGATCAAAATGCGCGGGGTTGCGAGCGAAATGCAGAACGGCGCTACTGATGATCAGGTCAAAGGAAGCGTTTGCAAAAGGCAGGGCCTCGGCCAAGGCTACCTGAAAGTTAGCTTCCGGAAGGGAAGGCGCTAACCGGGAGGCCAGGTTTTTGGTTTGGGCCACAGCTTCAGGACTAAGGTCTACGGCAAACACTTCAAACCCCTGCTGCAGGAAATACCACAGGTTTCGGCCGGAGCCGCAGCCTACATCCAATACCCGGTGGCAATCCTGGAAACGGTTCTTCAGCAGCTGGTCAAACAAGTAGATGTCAATATCACCGAAGGCTTCTTGCAAGGGAGTGGACATTGGAAATGCCTGATTAACCAAGATAAGAAATGATAGATGTTGGAGGAAGGGTTACTTGAACTATGTGACCTTAATTGGTTGGCCCGTTGTCCACTTTAGATTCCAGTACTGCCTGTAGCTGCTTTGGCAGCACAGACAACAGGTCATAGCCGGTGTTGGCTTCAATCAGATCAATGTTGGTTCTATACGTGCCCCAGTCTGACCGCACCGTGTTGTTGTTGGGGGTATTGATAGCGATGACGCGGGTGGCAGTGGTGATGCGTTCCAGGTCTTTGTCGCCGTCTGGCAGTACCACCAGAACCTTCCAGATTTGGGCGGGCACCGTTACGCGGCCATTGGCGATGGTGGTGGCTGGACCGTTACTGCCGGTGCCACCGGTGCCATAGCTGCCCATAATCACATAGACTTCCTGGCCTGCGTTAACCAATTGCCGAGTGTACTCCTCTAGGTTAGACCAAAGCTCGCGGTTATGGGTGGGAGCCTGCGGCAGAATATTGGTCATGAGAAAGGTAGCCGAGTTGGCCTCTATGGTATTGGTGCGGTCCCCCGAGGGGATGTTGTGGCCCCGGTCAAAGCCAGTGCCGGTGTAGACCGAAGTAGTCACTTTGTACCAATCTGAAGGCAAGGCTGCATCTGCCCTGAAATCATCTTGCCGCGGGGCGTCCCCTAACCAGTCTTTGCTCACGTGCCAACTTACCCAATTGGCATTACCGCGGTCGCGGCTATAGGAAAGGGCGTATTCTTTCTTCACCATCAGGTAATTGTTGGACCCAGAGACCGAAGCCACGGCCTGACTGGGGTTTCCTAGCACCAAATGTTGGCTTACCGGCAATTGGGAGGTGGCGGGCGTTACCTGGATTTCCTTACAGCTAAAGATAAAAAGCGCGAGGCTTACCAGGGAGGCGTATTTTTTGAGGGAGGAAAGACTTCTTTTCGTCATACTATTCTGGGTTGGGGCCTTTGGGCAGGCAAAGTAAGGAAAGCGGTTTGGTATTCAAGGAAGCAGAGGGTAAAAGAATCAAAGCAAAGGCACCTGGGCCTTCCTGTTTTACGCCCGTTTTTCAGTAAACAGGTTAAAAACAAAAGTAATCGGCTTTAATTAATACCAAATTCCTGCGCCTGACGTTGTTTCTTCTGATTAGCCTTACCCATTAGATAGACGGGGCAGGGTCTGTTAACCAGGATGCGGGTGGTAACGAAGAAATTTTGCGGAATATTATCTAATTTCCTTTATAACCAAAGATAACCTTTTCCCTATATTCTTAGTAAGTTGCCAATAATACTCAACCCAAAGGGCATGGATAAAACCAGGTGTACGCGCAGCAGTAAGGTTCTTTTGCTTTCATTGGCATTAGTCTTTACCGGATGCTACAAAAAGGAAACAAAACTAGAAGAATCAACCCCCCAGGTAACACAGGACCAGGGTAAACCGGAGCCTAAACCCAACACACCCGCGGCGAAAGCCCCGGTAGAGTCGGCCCCCGCCGCCACGGCCTCTACGGTAGACGTAAACCTCTACCTGGAGATCTCCAACGGCATGAAAGGGTTTATTCCGCCGCCTGCCCCAGACAAACAACCCACGGCTTTCCAAACCCGCCTGAACCAACTGATCTCTGAGATCCAGGATGGCCGCTACGTGAAGTCTAAACGCTATTATCTGGCCAAAGAAAACAACCAGGGCAAGCCAGTGCTGGACAGTGTCTCTTATACTACCTTAAAAAACACCATCTCCAGTGGTATAAAAGCCGATGTGCGGGGCACTCCGCTCCCGGACATGCTGGAAGCGGCCTTAGCCAAGTCTTTGCAGCGGAACGCGGTCAGCATAATAATTTCTGATTTTATCCACGGACCAGACCCCCGGAATCCAGGCCAGTTCATTTCCCTGGACTCAGACATCAGGAGCAGCCTGAAAGCCGCCGAGCAGAAAAACCAGGTAGTGGCGGTGTTGGGTGCTACTTCGCCTTTTTACGGTACCTACCACCCAGCCGTGAAAAAACCAGCCGTGAGCCGCGTGCTGCAAGGGGAGGAGATTCCTTACTACATCTGGATTATAGGCAACCAGCAAGAAGTGCAGGTGGTCATGAACAAGATTCTCCGGAACCTGCCGGCCCAGCAGGCCTACTTCGGGTTTCAGTACAAAACGGTGCCCTATTCAGCGGTGTTAAAGGCTGCGGCTTTCAAACCCATGGGATTGGTGTACTGTACCAGCCGCACAGCCCAGGCCTGTACCTCGGTTAATTTAAGGCCCGAGCCCAAAGAGCCCGTGCAGTTTACCATTGGCTTGGATTTAAGCCAGTTACCAGCTTCAATGAAAGATGCCGGCTACCTGAAACAGCATTTAAAGCTGACCACCACTGGCGCGAAGGCTTCTCTTGGCACTGTAATTGCGGCTAATGAAGAAACCAGGGCCGTTCCTGAGTTAAGCCAATTTACCCATTTCGTGAAAGTAAATGTGCCGGCGTTGACAGCCTCCATTGGCGCCCTGACCCTGGCGCTTCCGCAGGTAAGCCCGGCCTGGGTTGGCAACTGGTCCACTGAAAATGACAACAATCCTGCGGCGGCCCCTAAGAAAACTTACCAGTTCTCCAAAATCATTCAAGGGGTGCAGGCCCTCTACAGAGACCAAAACCAAAATGTGCTAAGTGTAACTATGAAATTTAACAAAGAAAACAACTAAGAATGATACAGAACTTTTTCTCAGGATTGTATGAATTGTTCCTGGGCCGTCCGCTGCCTGCCAATTACACCAATGACTACCGCGAGGTAGTGTTCCCTAACACCGGGCTTACCTTATTCCTGATCACGTTGGGCATGGTGCTCTTATACTATTATGTTTTTAATCGCCTGATGAGCACCGGCTTTTACAAAACCCAGCACTGGACCATTATGCTGGTACTTAATGCCGTCATTGCTTTTTTCATCCCGATCATGCAGGTGAACAGCAATGGCATAGAAACCCATTCGTATACCTACACCTTCGCCTTTGTGAATGCGGTATTGAGCGTGGTTCTGTTTTTTCTTTTTTCCCTCCTTTTCAAAAAAGGGTCGGTTCAAGCCTGGACTACCCCTATGAAATGGCCTCACACTAAATAACCTATGGCAAAATTATTTGTATTCGGGATTGGGGGCACAGGCTCCCGGGTAATCCGCTCACTGGTCATGCTCATGGCCGCCGGCGTGAAAATCAAGAACTGTGATAAGATTGTCCCTATCATCATTGACCCCGACACCCAGAACGGGGATATGAACCGCACCGTTGAATTGCTGAAGACCTATAAGCACCTGCACTCCAAGCTGGGCCGCCGGGACGAAGGCTTCTTCCACACCGACATCAGTACCCTTTCCAGCATTGCCAATGACGGTAATGCCAAGATAAGAGACAGCTTTGTGTATGATTTTGGTGGTATTAACAAACCGTTCAAAGATCACGTGGGCTATAACCAACTGGACATTGATTCCCAGGCGCTGGTTGATCTGCTCTTTACCTCAGAGAACCTCAACAACAGTCTGGATGTAGGCTTTAGAGGCAGCCCGAACGTGGGGTCCGTGGTGCTCAATGAAATCATTGACTCCCCCGAGATGCGTTTCTTCGCCTCTAACTTCCAGGCCGGGGACCGGATCTTCTTTGTAAGCTCCATCTTTGGCGGAACCGGCGCGGCTGGCTTCCCGCTGCTGCTGAAGAATTTCAAGGACGTGCATTCCACGCTTCCCAATGCGGCCAGCCTGAACAACGCCCTCACAGGCGCCATGGTGGTATTACCTTATTTCTCTTTGGAGCAACCTGCTGCTGGCGTACAAACCGACTTTATTGACTCCAACGCCTTTACCACCAAGGCCAAAGACGCGCTTTCTTATTATCAGAACCACCTGAACGGTTTGAACGCCACTTATTACATGGGTGACACGCCAGACAAGCCGCTGGAAAACAACCCAGGCCGCGCCAGCCAGAAAAACGATGCCCATTTGGTGGAGTTGTTGAGCGCCCTGGCAATTGTGGACTTCATGGATTACTCAGACAATGAGTTGCAAGGAAATTCCCTTTTCCATGAGTATGGCTTGCGCGAAGACGTGGACCATATCCAGTTCTCGCATTTAGATAATGAGACCCGGGACCGGATTGCCAAGCAGTTGATCAAATTCCATTACTTTGAGCGGTACTACTCACAGCATTTACCGGAAGACGCCCAGGCTGCTTACTCCAAAGGGGTGGACCTGCAAGGCGCCATCCGGAACGAGCCTATCTTCAAAGACCTGAATAAATTCCTTTCAAACCCGGAGTTTGGTTACCAGTCCTGGTTAAAAGAATTAGGACGGCAGGAACGGACCTTTGCGGCCTTGAACCTGAATGAGACCGACTTTAACCGCATGGTTTCTGACAAGCAGGTAGAGACCGGGTTCCTGAACAAGGGAATCCATCAGGGTTCGTTTGTAAAAGAACTCAACAGAGCTTCTGAGTCTATCTCTGACCGTGACGCGTTTGTGGCGACCATTAAAGCTTTTGAAGCCGCTACTACTAACCTGGTAGATGATAAACTGAAATATTCATAACGGGTTAACCTCCCTTAGAGGGAAGAGAGGTAGGACGCCTTTTGATTAATAAAGGCTTCCCACTTTCACCGCTTTGGAAGATCAAATTACAAGAAAAGCCCCAGGGAGCAGATTCTGTTTTCAGTCTCTTTTCTATAAAACGCCTTAAAAACACGTAAAAAATGCCTAAAGTACTTCGTCTTCATAAAACCGGCTCAAACGTAGAGGGCTGGGCACAGACCAGCCAGATTACCAGCACCGAGATCAAAGACATGGTGGATGGCGCCGGTGGTAGGGCCCAGAAGATAAACGCTTCTATTCCTACGCCGTTTGCCCGAATGCACCTTTTTGAAACCGCTTTTGATTTTGTAAAGCATGGCGTAGGCGGCAATAACAATACCATTTACCACCAGTTTGTGACCCATTTCTGGGATTTGTGGGAGCTCTTGTACCACCACCAAAGCTATGCCCAGGGCGGAAACAAGATTGTGGTGCGCCGCTGGAATAAGCAGCAGCAACTGGCCAACATGCAGGCTAACCCCGGGACCCGTCTTTTGGGCAAAACCCTGGAGTTGTTCATGAATGACAACCGGTTCAGGGGTGTAGATGAACTGTTCCTTTTCTACCTGGAAACAGCCAATGCCCAGGGGCAAACCAGAATGCAACTGTTAGGCGGCACCTCGCCGCTGACTTTCCTGTTTGTGTCGCCGCATGTGCAGCCTTTGGACATTAACCGCACGCACAACGCCGGGGTGTATTTTGACAACCACTACGTGCCGTTGCAAGACCGGGAGCAGGATTTCAAGGAATACGTGCACAAACTGTTCATGTCCAACCCGGCTTTTGTGCAGGCCTTCCCGGCCGTGTACAATACCCTGGATGAGCATCTTCTAAAGAGCATTAACATGTCTGGAGTGGTGGGGCAAAATGCCATTGCCTCAGACTATATTCCGTTGGTGGACCAGCAGCAAAACCCCGTACACGTAGGGCACCTGAACTTCCTGGTAAAGAAAAACCAGACGGCTGTCAACAGCAGTGACCTGTTCCTTAGACCTACGAACAGCCGATTTGCCGGCGACCGTCCTATTGTGCTCAAGCCAGACCTACGGTTGGCCCCGCACGTGAAGTACGTAAATAACCTGGCTTGGCCGGCCTCTACCCAGGTGGGTTATTCAGATGCCAAAACAATTCCGGCGCGCTCCCTGCCAGGGGTAGGGTTCAACTACCCGTACCTGACCGTCAATGACCTGTTGCAGGAAACCATTGTGCAGGTTCCTTATGAGGTGAACACTGAACGCTTTTTCTCCGGCACGGTTCTTTTCCAGCCGGGCGTGACCGATAAGACGTTCAATTACCTGCTGCCCATCACCAGCCTGTATTTTGAATATTTTACGCCTGAGGATCTGGCTAATCACCTTACCTTCCATATTGACGTGAACCACGTGCGGGTAACGCTAAACGTGCCCACCGAAAGCGGAACCGTGGTGTATGAGCGCAGCTACTATGACAACCCGTTAAACTCCAAAGACGCCAACGGACAGGTAATCCCAGAGAAAGGCCATATCCTGAAATCCAAAGTTGGTGTGGGCGTGTTCCCGTTCTATAAATTTGTAGACGCGCCCACTTACAATGACTTCTACAAAGTGATGCTGGTTGACGAGGACATTGATCCTTTATTGGTCAATAAAAACCACACCCTTTCTTTCTACGCTGGCGGAAACCAACTAGGCGAAGGCGGGGGTATTATCTCCGCTACCGGGACACGCCGGACCAAGAAGAGCAACAGCAGCGCGGGCAGTACCTATTATGAAATCAGAGGAACCCATTTTGACTTCGCTGAGTTCACCCACCAGGGCGTGGATGTGGTTGGTAAAGCCTTGATCGTTCCTAGATTCCGGGAGGTGCAGCAGGGTATCCACAACTTTACCTTCGCCATTGATTTCGGGACGTCTAACACCCACATTGCGTTTACCTCTGGCGCCAACCAACCGCCCAAGGAGTTCTCCATCACGGCCAATGACCTGCAGCTAGTCATGCTGAATAAACCGTCAGATGATCCTGCACTCACAGATTACCAGCGGTTCCATAAGCGGGGCTTCGGGCGTCTATTTGCGGTAGAAACCTTGCTGAAGCGGGAATTCATTCCGTTGATCATTGGGTCTGGTGGGTCTCTGTACTCATTCCCAACCAGAACGGCTACCTGCGAGTCTATTGACTTTGAGAACCAGATCCCTAACCTGTTCGGGAACATCAACATCGGGTTTTCCATCAACACCGAAGGCACGCACCAGGACCAGTACAAGCAAACGTACCACACCGACCTTAAGTGGAGCGAGACGCTTACCAATACCGGCAAGCGCCGCATTGAGGCCTTCTTCACAGAGATCATGTACCTCATCAAAAACAAAGTGGTGCTTAACAACGGAAACGTGGCCAATACCAAAGTGGTATGGTTTGCCCCTTTGAGCTTTGATGACTACAGCCGCAACATGTTCCAGAACGTGTGGGACACAGTGTACCAGAACGTCTTCAAAAATGGCCGCAACACGGCCTGCATCACCGAATCGGTGGCGCCGTTCTACTTTTTATCCAGAACCGGTGCCGTGGTGCCTAGCCAGGATGAGAACCTGATTAACGTAGACATTGGCGGTGGTACCACCGATATCTTGCTGTTCACCAACCGCAAGCCTTCGCACAGCTCGTCGTTCCGGTTTGCCGGTAATGACCTGTGGGGTGATGGTTTCGCTACGGTAAAAACCAGTAAGGACAATGGCTTGCTGCGCTACGGCGTGGACCATGTGCTGCAGATTCCGCTTACCGATGAAGGCAAGGAATACAAGAAGTTCCTGGAGACGTCTCTGGACAACCCTGACTTCAACTCCGCGGATATCACCAGCTTACTGTTCAGCTATGACAAAGAATTGCACTTCAGTTCGCAACTGTTGCAGGCGCGCCAACTGAGGCTGATGTTCTATCTGCACTTCGGAGCCATGATGTACCACCTGGCGCAACTGACCAAACAGTTAGACACCAAAGTGCCGCGTTACATTTGCTTCAGTGGTCAGGGTAGTTTGTACATCAAGCTGCTAAGTGCGGGCAACAACCTGTCTAACGTTGAGCGCTACGCCAAAACCATCTTCCAGAAAGTGACAGGCCAGGAGGCACCAGGTAACTTCAAGCTGGTGCTGGTAGACAACCCGAAACAGGTGACAGCCAATGGGGGAGCCCTGGCGTTGGACGGAGCCAATCTTTCTGACCTTACTGATATTCCGATCATGCGCCCTACCGGGTCAGCCAACAGCGCAGATGCCTTGCTTCCGGTGAATAAAAGCCAGATCTCCTCTACCATTCGGCAGGAAGTGCTGGAGAACGTGATGGACTGTTTGCAGTTGCTTTTAGATGATGCAGATGTGGCGCCGCTTATGCGCTCCATGGGTGTGGAGGTAGACCCGCACTGGGTACTGAACTTCATGCGCAACAACATCCAGGACAGCTACACCATGGTGCTGGAGGAAACCCTGCGTGGGCTTTCAGACAGGGAGCTGCTTCCGGAGACCATGTTCTTCATGCCATTGAAGCAGTCTCTGTACCTGTTGTCTAAAGAGCTATACCACCAGCAAGTGGGGGCCATTGTCTAATTAAATCCTGAGTCCGTGCTTCTGCTGTAAAACAGAGGCACGGACTTTTACTATGAAAACATTATAAAAGAAGAAGTACCTTATGGTAACTATAGCAATCATTTTAGGGGTAGTAGCGCTGGCCTTTGCCGCCTTTGCCCTTTATAGAATAGGCTCTCTCTCCAACCGGATAAGCCGCCTGAATGAAAAGATCAACAATCTGGACCAAAAGCTGCAAGAAGCCAAAGGCCAGTTAGCCAGATCTGGCAGAAACCAGCCACAACAGGTTTCGGCTAAGGTTCCCCAGGACAAACCAACCCGCCAAAGCCAGACGGCACCGCAGGAGCCACGGCAAAAGCAACAAGGCCAGCAACCCGGGAGAGGTCAGCAGCCCCAGGAGGGAAGAGTTAATACCCCGCAGCAAGAGCCCCAGGGCCAGGCGCAACAAGGCCGTCAGCCACGTCAGCCGCAGCAGGGACAAGCGGCTCAACCCGCACAGCAACCTCGTCAACCGCAGCAACAGCAACAACAGCAGCCTCAACAACCAAATCAACCAAGGCAGAATCAGCCGCGGCAAGGAGCGGTGAACGCGCCTGAACAAGCTGGACAACAAGCACCACAACAGCAACAACAGAAGAAAAGAAGAGAAGGTCAACCCAGAAACCCTATGAACCCAACAGAAGGACAACCAGCCCAAAATCAACCCCGGCCAAACCAATCGGCCTCCCTGGGTTCAGACCTGGTAGGCAGTGATCTCTTGTCTGAGCTGACCAGCCAGCAAGCCCCGGAACAAGTTCAACCGCAGGAGCCACAGAGCAAAACGGCTTTCGCCATTATCCCGGAAGACGGTGTAATTAAGCAGCACCAACTGCAGCAGCGCCCAGATTCTGACAGTTACCTGGAAATTGACAATCCCGCCGGAAGCAACAGCAACGCTACCGCTTACCGGTTTAACCTTTCGGGCAACCAGGCCTTCGTGATCTCACAAGGAATGGACCGTCTGGAGAATGCTTTTTCCTTTGAGAAACCCACCAACCGCCAGGTAAGCCAGATTGTGCAGCAGGGCGATGGGCTGTTGACCAAAGTAGGCAACGGCTGGAAAATAGAACGGAAGGCCCGGATTGATTTCCGCTAATTTGCATTGATTTCAAGGAAAGCAGGTCGGGTGTAATGCCAGGCCTGCTTTTGTTGCGCCTGACCGTTTTTGGGCCGTTTTTAGAAAAACAGGCTCAAAACAGAAATAAGGTCAATTACCTTTTAAAATGATAAATCATTGCCCCTGTTTTAATTAACCTAGGGCGCTTATCTTTATCCTTCATTTAACACACGCACTACCATGTTAGGTATTTTCTTTTTAGAGGCTTTTCTGATTCTGATAATCCTGGGTTACCAGCTGTTTATCTACCGGGCCAATAAAAGAAAGATTGCAGCCGTGGAAGACCTCTTCCCGGAGGAGGGGCAACTGGCTATTCAGGAGCACATGCTGGAGACCGCCAAGTCTTCTGGCCGGAACCCCATGCCGCCTGAGCAAGTGTGGGCACACCTAATCAAAGCTCAGCCCTTTCGGGAATATTCCCCTACCAACCCCGTCTTGAAACGCATTCTAGCCGTGGGCGATGACCAGTTGCAGATTGAGGTAAAAGGTGGCACCGTACCGCTTTACGCCATCAGCAAAGAGCGTTTTCAGCAGTTACTGGCCAAAGGCAACATCTTTCTGGAGGAGGGCGGTTCTGAAGCCTGGGACGAACCAAGGGTGCTGTCTGGGGAGATGATGACCATTGACCTGATTGAGGCCCGTAAACCGTCGCCCACGTTTCAGAAGATCCTGCACAATACCAATGAGTACCTGCGCCTGAACAAAGGAGCCGCCGCCGATTTTGAGATCCTCAAAGACGTGTCTGAGCGGTACGCCGATGCCCAGGACGATGAGGTGCAGTCCACCATTGCCACCCCGCTGTACGTGGGTTTGCTGGGTACCTTTTCGGGGGTGATCATTGGCTTGTCCAGCCTTATCTGGTCTGGGAGCCAGGCCGAGGGTTCTGCCTTTATCACCGATGAGAACATCCCGTCGTTCCTGTTTGGGGTCTTGATTGCCATGACCGGCAGTTTTCTGGGGCTACTGCTGACCTTGATGGGCAACAACGCCCTCAAGAATGCCCGTAGCACCCGCGACCGGCTCAAGAACGAATATTACACCTTCCTGCAAACCCACCTGCTGCCTAAGCTGAACTCAGATATGGCCGCCAGCCTGGGCAACCTCAAATCGGTGCTGGATTCTTTTAACCGCGATTTCCTGGACAAGATCCTGGGCTTTCGGCCAATTGTAGAGACGCTCACCGAAAACATCAGCATTCAGAAAGACTTTATCCAGAAACTGGACCAGATTGGCTTCACGCAGATGGCCAACGCCAATCTGCAGGTCTTTGACAAGATCAAGGAAAGCGAGCGCCTGTTCATGAACTTCCTGCAGTACCAGGAGGCCTTGAATGAATCTGTGCGGCAAGGCGGGGAACTTACGCAAAACATCTCACAGGTGCTGGGTCGGCTTACGTCACTGCAGGAAGGCTTTGACAAGGTGCCAGGCTACCTGCAACAGCATGACGAGAACATTCAACGGCAAATCCATTTCTTTGACCGCCACGAACAGGACCTGGACAGCATCGCGCAGCGCACCGAGCAGTATTTTGACAAAGCCGCCCTTCGGCTTACCGATCTGATGGAAGCCCGCCTGCAGCACCAGGAACGCGATGCCCAGAATGCCTATGAGAAGTGGCAGGAACATTTCAGGCGGCTCAACGAGGATAACATTTACCAGCGCATACTGGACTATATGCGGCCCTTTGAGAACCTGCAACAGCAGCAGGAACGGCTGGGCACCCAACAGCAAGTACTGGCTGGGCAGATCAACCAGACCAATGACCGGCTGCTCCAAAAAATAGAGGAAGACGCGCAGATCCAACAGCAACTGCTCAAGCAACTGGCCACCCTGAACGCTAATCTGGAGAAGAGCATGGAGCCAGGACCTATCAAGGCGGCTATGGGTAAGATTTTCGGGACCAAACGGTAAGCGCCCCAGTACCATGAACAAAGAAAACAGAGATTTCTTCTGGCCCAGTTATGTAGACCTCATGACCGTGCTCTTTTTGGTAATGCTGGTCCTTTTTATCCTGAGCTTTAAAATGTTCCGGGACAAGGCAGCCGAGAACGAGCGGAATATTGCCCAACTGCAGGTAGAAGTACAAGAGAAACGGAAGCTGGACGAGATTAAAGCCGCTCTTTCACGTTTGGAAGGTAAGTACTTTACTTACAATGAGAAGTATAAGCGACATGAGTTATTGGTAGACGTGATTTTCCCCCAGAGTAGCGCCGAGATTCCGGCCCGGGCATTGCAGCCTTTGCGGCAGGCAGGCATTGAGCTGAGCAAGGTGGTGAACTCCATTAAAGACCAGGAAGTAAAGTATCTTATTGTAATAGATGGCCGGGCCGCCAGTTTCCCCAGAGGAGATTCCCGCAACATCACCCAGCGGGAATACGCCTTAGAGCTTAGCTACAAAAGGGCCTTGGCCTTACTACAGTTCTGGCGCAATGCTGGTATCAAATTCCCAAAAAACCGCATTGAGTTGATTGCCTCCGGCAGCGGGTTTGAAGGCGCCGGCCGAACTGGAGATACCCGCGACCGGCGCTTCGTGATTCAAATTCTGCCAAAAGTGGGGGCCCTGGAAACCCGGCGGATTACCAGGTAGAATCCTGGTCTGTTTTTACAAAAAGTAATTTGTTCTTTGTTTCCTTAAATGAGAAAAGCGTTTCGGGCCTGTTTTCTTAAAAACAGGCCCGAAACGCTTTTTGGCTTCTTGCTAAACTTAACTTTGATTCCTTAAAGTGTTGAAGGGTGTTTTACCCAAATTACTGAATCTTAGTTTAGGGCTATTTTAGGGAAAACACCCTTAAAACGCCTCGGCGAAGGAGAAGTAAATGTACATGCCCTGGTTAGAGAAAGCCACGTCGCCGCGCACCACCATGCCTTCATTATTCAGTTTGTAGCGTACGCCGCCACCTCCAGTTAAATGGAAACGGTTAAAGGAAAGGTCATTCGTGCCTGGGGCTACCTGGCCAGCACCGCCAAAAACGGCTCCGCCAAAGCGCCAAAAAAGAGGAAACCGGTAATCGGCCTGGGCCACCAGCGCGTTTTCATCTCTGAACCGGCCTTCCAGCAAGCCCCGCATCACAAACACCCCGCCAATAGGCGACAAGAACTGAAAAGGGGTATTACCGGTGGTAAAGGTGTAAAGTCCCTGCACCGCCAGCACGCCCGGGCCGAAGCCAGACATGTATTTGCGGAGGTCTATCTTGTAACGGGCGAAGTTATTATCGCTGCCCATGAATTTCTGAAAAAATACGGCCGACAATTGGTGGTAACCTCCCTTGGTAGGGGTGAACAAATTGTCGCGGCTATCATAGATCAGGACCGGTCCCAGCCCTGAAGCGATCGTTCCTTCGCTGCCCAGGATACCGTCACTGTCTAATTGCCCTTCTGGAGTCACCTTCGGGATGTCTTCTTTTTTAAATTCATAGCGCCCCCCCAGGTAAACTTTTTGCGTAATTTTCTGCTCATACTGGGCATTGGCGTTAAAGGTGCGGCTGGTGTAATCTTCCTCGGCATCATCTGGCGTGTCATTGCCAATCCCGAAGAAAAAGTACGGGTAATCATTATACTCCAGCAACCCGGAGAAATGCCGGGCATTGTGCTTGCGCCATACATCGGCGGTAAAGGCCGTCAGGATCTGCTTTCTGGTGGTATAGATGAGCGTAGGTGAATAGGAGGTAGGCCTGTCGGTAGGCAAATGACCGGCCTGCTTGCGAACGTGAATTAGTTTCACCCCAAACCCGAACTGTGTCTCAGGTGTGTAATACGCCACCGGGAAAATATTCCATTTCTTGGTAGCGGGCGCCACCGAATCTGTCTGGGTTGGCATCTCTACCTTGAGAGAAGTAGTATCAACCGGTATGACGCGGGCCGTATCTACGGGGATCACCCGCGAGGTATCCTGCGTGATTTGCGCAAAAGAGAATTGGCTGGTCGCCAGGAGGGCTATGCCTACAAGTAGTTTTGTTTTCAAAGAAAGGTTGTTTTCGGTTTGGGACTCTATACGTACTCTGCTGAATTTATATATAATAAATGTAATTTACTATTCAAAATTTGGCTGAGGCAAGCTGTAATGCATTTCTGTTTTCAATCGTTTCGCCTCAGTTCCTAATTTAAAGACGGGTAATTGGACGGATTTTACCTTTTCTGAAAGGTAGCACAGTATTTGCATTGCTCCTTTCTAAGTGATGGATTAGAGTATTTTTGGGCAGGTTGAAAGGGTAGCCTTATAACCTTTCAACCAATTAATAGTTTTAATAGTCTTTTAAAACAAGAATTGAGAAACATGAAAAAAGTAATAGGTCTGTGGTTGGTGCTGGTAGCGCTGTCTTTTACTGGGGGTGGGTTTTCCTCTGCAGTTGTTGCCCAATCAAAACCAGTAAGCCATGCAGCCTTTGACCAGCAGCTTAAGAAATTTGTGTCGTCTAACGGCACGGTCAATTACAAGGCCTGGCGACAGGAGAGGCCAGCGTTGCAGGCTTACCTGAAACTGCTGAGTGAAAATGCCCCAAGTAGCAAATGGACCCAGCAAGAGCAGTTGGCTTACTGGATCAATGCCTACAATGCCTTTACTATTGAGCGTATTTTAATGGACTACCCCGTTAAGAGCATCAAGGACCTTGGCGGGAAAGTCACATTCGTGAATACGGTGTGGGACCAGAAGTTCTTTAAAATTGGCGGCAAGGCGGTAGACCTAAATTACATTGAGCACAGCATCCTCCGGAAGAATTTTGAAGAACCCCGCATTCATTTCGCCATTGTCTGCGCCTCGGTTTCCTGCCCTAAACTCCGGAACGAAGCCTTTACGGCCGCCAACCTGGAGAAACAGCTGGAAAACCAAACCATCCAGTTTATCAATGACCCAACTAAAAACAAGATAACCGCTACCAAAGCCGAATTGTCTGAGATTTTCAACTGGTTCTCCGGGGACTTTAGGAAGAACGGAACGGTCTTACAGTTTGTGAACCGCTACAGCAAGATTAAAGCCAACCCCAAAGCAAAAATCAGTTACAAGGACTATAATTGGGCCTTGAACGGCATCTAGTTTTGCCTGGATTACCAAAAAACGGCCCTAAAACGGCTTAAAGCTTAACCAAAGCCCCGTAACTGCGGGGCTTTGGTTTTTTTTGGGTAATTTTCGGCGATGAACCCTGAAGAATTGGTGGCAGTTACAGCCCAACATGTAGAAAGTTTATTTGCCGGCGAAGGCTCTGGCCATGACTGGTGGCATATCAGAAGGGTCTGGCAAAATGCCCTCCAGATAGGGAAGAAAGAACAAGCTGACCTGATGGTGGTGCAACTGGGCGCCCTCCTCCATGACATTGCCGACTGGAAATTCCACCACGGGGATGAGGAGGCTGGCCCTAAGGCGGCCCAGGAATGGCTCCGGAGCCACAACGCCCCGCAGGAATTGATAAATAAGGTCTGCCAGATTGTACGGGAAGTCACTTTTAAAGGGGCCGGGGTAGATACCACTCCCTCCACCCTGGAAGGCAAGGTAGTGCAGGACGCTGACCGCTTGGATGCCATTGGCGCCATCGGTATTGGTCGGGCGTTTGCCTACGGCGGCCATAAGGGAAGGGAAATGTACCATCCAAACCAAGCTCCGCAACTGCATGCCTCCTTTGAGGAATACAAGAAAAACCAGGCCCCTACGTTAAACCATTTTTATGAGAAGCTTTTCCTGCTCAAAGACCGCATCAACACAGTCGCCGGTCAAGAGATGGCGCAGGAACGGCACCAGTACATGCAGCAGTTTGTGCAGCAATTCTTACAGGAATGGCACGGGCCCGAGGAGGCACCTGCTGCCTTTCACTTGGAAACAAACCACCCGCAGGCGGGGGTAAAGACCGCTTGATTTTACCTAACATGAGTACTCCCCTAACAGCGTCTTTGCTTGGTCTGGCCCTTACAGCGGCAGTTTGCTCCTCCGGACTGGCTCAGCAACGTGATTACCAAAGCTATGATCAGCTTACGGCCCGCCTGAAGCATTTGACCAATAAGTACAGCAAGTTAAGCTCGCTCACCACCATTGGGAAAACCGCCACGGGCAAGGAAGTGTGGCTACTGACCCTGGGCAGGGACAATGCGGTCAACAAACCGGCCATAGTTATTGCGGCAGGGGTCGAAGGGACCCAGTTGGCCACCACAGAGCTTTCCATGCAGATGACTGAGCAGATGCTGGAGGCCGCCATGATCCAGGACTCGGTGCGGGAATTGTTGCAGAAAAAGACCTTTTACATATTCCCCAACCTTACCCCAGACGCCTCAGAACAATACCATGAAGCATTGCGGTGGGAAAGGGCAGCCAATGCTCAACCCACCGATGACGACCGGGATGGCCGCATGTTTGAAGATGCCTTTGAAGACCTGAACAAAGACGGCCAGATCACCATGATGCGGGTAAAATCCCCGAATGGGCTTTACCGTCCATCCTTGGAAGATCCTCGCGTGATGGTAAAAGCGGATACCACCAAAGGTGAAAAGGGAGGCTACCTGCTGCTCACCGAAGGCAATGACAATGACAAAGATGGTAAGTGGAATGAAGATGCCGAAGGGGGCGTGGTTTTTAACAGGAACTTCTCCTATGATTTCCCCTATTTCCAGGTAGGCGCGGGCGAACACCCCATTTCTGAGCGCGAGACCAAGGCCTTTGCCGATTTCATGTTTGAGGCGAAGAACGTATATGCCGTCTTTGTCTTCGGGCCGGCCAACACCTTGTCGTTTTCCACCCCTTTAAGCGCCGCCAAAACGGCCGCTGAAAACCTTACCGGTCCCTTGCCCAAAGAGGCGTCGCTCCAGGAAAAAGTTTCAGGCCTCTACAACCAAACCACCCAACTGCAAAATCCGCCCAGGGTAGCGCCTAGCCCAGGAGATGTGGTGCAGTGGGCGTATTTTCATTATGGCCGGTTTAGTTACAGCACGCCCGGCTGGTGGGTGCCCAAGGTAGCGGCCTCCTTAGATTCTGCTGGCGCTGAAGCCTCTTTTTCCTCAGAAGAAAACCAGGAAGACCTTAATTTTTTACGGTGGGCCAGGGCCAATGATATTCCCGGGGTTTTTGTGAATTGGCAGCCTATGGCGCACCCAGATTTCCCAGGCGAATTGGTAGAAGTAGGAGGGCTGGCGCCTTACGTGAAGCAAACGCCTCCTTTGCGGTTTTTGGCCCCGGTGGCTGAAAAGCATTTCCAGTTTTTCTCGGCGTATGCCAAATGGATGCCTACACTTAAAATTGAGAAAGTGCAGACGGAGAAAGTGGCCGGCGGACATACCCGCATCACGGCCACTGTTTCAAATGTTGGAGCTCTTCCCACCCATTCAGAGATAGGAGACCAGTCTAAGTGGGTACAGAAAATAAGGGCATCTTTGAAGTTACAGGAAGGCCATACGCTCATCTCCGGTAACCTGGTGCAGCCTACCCATGCGCTGGCCCCTGGGCAAAAGGCGCAGTTTAGCTGGGTAGTAGAAGGCAAAGGCTACATAACCCTTACCGTAGGAAGTCCGGCTGTAGGGCAACAAACCAAAGAGGTTTACTTATACTAAAGCAAACCCATGAACAGAAATTTCCTTTTTGCTTCATTGTTGCTTTTAGGTCTCCAGGTGCCTGGGGTTCCGGAGGCGACTGCGCAAGCGAAACTTCCCTTAATTTATACTTCCGGCACTATGAAGGCCCCCAAAGTGGCAGTGGACTTGAAACAGCGCCTTGACTACGCGAGCCTAACAGCCATCTGCCAACAATTGGCAAAGGCCTACCCAGGTCTGGTGAAGGTAGAAACCATTGGTGATTCCTATGAAGGCCGCCGTATCTGGGCCATGACCATTTCTGATTTCAGGACTGGCGACCCAGACAGAAAACCAGCCTATTACCTGGACGGAAACATTGCTTTACAAGATGAGCAGGCCTCTGAGATGGCCTTGTATACAGCCTGGTACCTGCTGGAGAACTTCAAAGAAAACCCTTTCATACAGGAGCTTCTGCTGCAGAAAACCTTCTATATTCTGCCCGCCGTGTATCCAGATGCCTGGGAGAAATCCTTTTCTGTTGAGGCCTCCGGCAAACCGGCAAAAAGTAGCTTAGGGCTGTACGATGATGACGGAGACGGCTTGGTGGACGAGGACCAGCCCCAGGACCTGAACCAGGATGGCTTCATCACCTACATGCGCCGCAAATCTGCCAACGGCAAGTATGTGGCAGACCCAAAGAACCCACTCAAACTTGTCCGGGTTAAACCGGGGCAGAAAGGGGAGTTTGAGTTATTGGGCTTAGAAGGCCTGGACAATGACGGAGACGGAAAAGTAAACGAAGACCCGGCTGGTTACCAGGATTCCAACAGCGATTGGGCCTGGAACTGGCAACCAGATTATGTGCAACGTAGCGCCTCCCGGTTTCCGTTTGCCTTACCAGAGAACCGTATCCTGAAAGATTTCATCTTAAAGCACCCCAACATTGCCGGGGCTCAGAATTACTGTAATACGCTTTTAACACCCACTAACCACACCGTTCCGGTGGCAGGCAGTGTCTACCAGCAGGAAGAAAACCAGGTAAAGCAGGATCTAGAGAAAATAGCCGAAACGCTGTTGCCAGGATTTACTTACACCTCCTCGGGCCTTGACTGGTACAACGCCTACGGGGGGCAATTGGAATGGCTGCGGGCAGCACGGGGCATCTTCACGTTCAGAAATGAATTGATGTCCCAGAACCTTAAATTCAACCAGGAATTTGCCTCCGTTTCCAACCAGGACCCTGAGCAGAAAGCTTTGGTGACCCATCCGCTTTTCCAGGATGCCTTTGTAGAATGGACTCCCTTTAACCATCCCACGTACGGGGCCATTGAGATTGGCGGCTATAAGAAAGGCTATAGCTATGGTAGTTCAGGCATTCAGTTGGAAGAAGACGCCCATCGCAACCTTGTGTCTACCTTGTTTCAGGCGTACCATACGCCCCAGATTGAGATAAAAGACGTACTAACCCAAACCTTACCTAACGGTTTAACAGAGGTATCTGCCACGGTGGTGAATACCCGGCTTATCCCCACGCATTCTACCCATGATTTACTGAATAAGATTGAGCGCCCAGATTACATTACCTTAAAAGATTCTACGGTTGTAGCCGGGAGCTTTCAGATAGTAGGAAAGGCGACCTCGTTTCATGAACAGACTTATATCCCAGCCAAACTGGAAGTGCCAACTATCCCCGGAAGAGGTGCCGTAAAAGTGAGATGGGTGGTGAAGGGCATAAAGCCAAACCTGGAGATTGAGGTAGACAGTCGCAAAGGCGGAGTTGTCTGCCAGCGTTTCTAGACCGTTTTTCAGAAATAAGGGCAAAACCAGCGGTCGCATTAAATTGCTACTTTGTCCCGCTGCAAATCTGGTCTTTTACCGGTATTTAATTCGGGACTGCCGTAAAAAAGCTATCCTGTTTTAAGGCTGTTTTCACAAAAACGGCCTTAAAACAGGATAGCTTTTTATTTGTATTTCCTTCTTCAAGGAGAAAGGATTTATAAAGATTGGTAATAGGTAACCACCTTCACTAAATCGGTTTCAGAAGACATGGCCAATTTCTGGCTGGCTATGTAGGATTTCAGTTTTTCAGATTGGTTAGGCAGGGCCTCTACAATAGATTTCTTGTTGAGTTTCACCTTCTGCATAGACCCATTGGCCACCACATAATACTGGATATCTTCCACTATCTCATCATAGGTCTGGCCAGAGCTGTAGGGCCCCTTAAAGTTGGCGTCGATCTTTTTCTTGCCAATTCTTTTCACCAAGGCCACCTTACCGTCGGTGCTTTCCTGCAGTACGGCAAAGAAGGTTTCGCGCAGGTTAGGGTCTACGGTCTGGGCCTCTTTAAAGCGTTTAAAGACCAGGGGTTGGCCGGTAGTAGGCATTTCCAGCGAAAAAGAAATAACCGGGGTGGTGCTAAACTGAAGCGTGTCTTTAGACGCCGGTAACACCGCCTGTAAAGCATTGGAAAAAGCATCATATTTCAACCGTACGCCCTTGTACACTTCAGACTTGCCGGCGTTTCCGCTTTTGATTTCCACGGTCCCGTCCACAAACAAATCCAAAAAGTACGGACTCCCTTTCACACCCTGGTAGCGGTTGTCAAAAATCTGCACGTTGGCATCTGATCCTTTGGAGCTCAGGGTCTGCAAGTTCATCTGGGCCGCCAATCCCTGCGGAGCACTGGCTGTTTGCGCATAGGCCGCAGTAGCGCAGGTGAAACCCAGCGCAAGAAGGAAAACTGACTTAGAAGGAAATAAAGGCATAGGGTAGGTATACTATTTTATTGAATTAAGCTTTACTAATGTAGGGTTATTTAATGATTCCTCAAAACATAAGGGGTTGAGGCCAGAAATAGTTTATTTTGCAGAATTAATGAGAAGAAATCCACGCCATGGTACACAGATTTAGTAAACGTATAGTTCCGGTTGTCGCCATTTTGTTGGGAAGCCTGGCCTTTTCCTGCCGTCCATCTTGTCCCATTCCGTCATGCCAAACCCGCATGGTACACCGGCACGGGGAAGGGGAATACAGAGGCAGTCCCTGGTATAAAAAACAAAACCCCAGGATAGGCGAAAACCTGGACAAACCCTCCAAAGAAATGAAGCAGCAAATGCAAGGAAAGAGTAGCCCGAAGAAGCGCAAAAATTAGCATTTCACTATCTTTATTTGTAAATTGCAAGCTTACAAAAAGTACAAATTTTAAGCTCTATTGAAGTAAAATGGCAGAAAACGAGCGGATAATTCCCATAAACATAGAAGACGAGATGCGCGGTGCGTACATTGACTATTCAATGTCCGTAATTATTTCCCGCGCCCTTCCAGATGTGCGTGACGGCCTTAAGCCTGTGCACCGCCGCGTGTTGTATGGAATGTCTGAATTGGGAGTATCCTATAACAAAGCATACAAAAAATCGGCCAGAATTGTAGGGGAGGTACTGGGTAAGTATCACCCGCACGGTGACTCCTCTGTGTACGACACCATGGTACGTATGGCCCAGCCTTGGTCCCTGCGTTACCCCTTGGTAGACGGCCAGGGTAACTTCGGTTCTATTGACGGTGACTCCCCGGCCGCAATGCGTTACACAGAGGCCCGCCTGAAGCGGATTGCCGATGAGTTGCTGGCTGATCTGGAGAAGAACACGGTGGACTTTGTCCCTAACTTTGACGACTCTCTTAAAGAACCCAGCGTATTCCCGGCCAAGTTTCCTAACCTGCTGGTAAACGGTACCTCTGGTATTGCGGTAGGTATGGCCACTAACATGGCGCCCCACAACCTTACAGAGGTTGTGAACGGCACTATTGCTTACATTGATGATCCCGAGATCAGCATCGCTGATCTAATGAAATACATTACGGCGCCAGATTTCCCTACCGGAGGTATCATTTACGGATACGATGGGGTAAAGAACGCCTTTGAAACCGGCCGTGGCCGAGTAATTGTGCGGGCCCGCGCCGTGATTGAAACCACCAAGACCGGTAAAGACCAGATCATTGTCACGGAGATTCCTTACATGGTGAACAAAGCCGCCATGATTGAAAAAACCGCCGGCCTGATCAATGAGAAAAAGATTGAAGGCATCTCTGACCTGAGAGATGAGTCTGACCGCGACGGTCTGCGCATTGTCTATGACCTGAAGCGCGACGCCGTGGCAAACGTGGTATTGAACAACCTGTTCAAGTACACCGCGCTGCAATCCTCCTTCGGGGTGAACAACGTGGCCCTGGTAGGCGGCCGCCCAATGACCCTTAACCTCAAGGACCTGATTAAACACTTTGTGGTGCACCGCCATGAGGTAGTGATCCGGAGAACCCAGTACGAGCTGGAAGAGGCACGCAAACGCGCCCACATCCTGGAAGGCTTACTCATTGCCCTGGACAACCTTGACGAAGTGATCAATCTGATCAGGGCCTCCAGAGACCCGGAGATTGCCCGTACTGGTTTAATTGAACGGTTCCAGTTATCAGACATTCAGGCTCGTGCTATTCTGGAGATGCGTCTTCAGCGTTTGACCGGTCTGGAGCGTGACAAGATCCAGAAAGAGTACGATGAGCTGATGAAGCTGATTGATTACCTGACTGAGGTTCTCGCCGACGAAGGCCTGCGCATGAACATCATTAAGCAGGAACTGATTGACATCAGGGAACGCTACGGTGATGAGCGCCGCACGGCCATTGAAATGGTGTCCAGTGACATCTCCCTGGAAGACATGATCCCAGATGAGAACATGGTGATCACTATTTCACATGAAGGCTATGTAAAGCGTACTGCGCTCACTGAGTACAGAAGCCAAAGCCGTGGGGGCGTAGGTTCCCGCGGGGCGGCTGCCGGTAAGCAGGATGACTTTACAGAACACTTGTTTATTGCCAGCACCCACAACTACCTACTCATCTTCACCGAGTCTGGCCGTGTGTTCTGGCTGAAGGTGTACGAGGTACCAGAAGGAGGCAAGACCACCAAAGGCCGTGCCATCCAGAACCTGATCAACATTGAGAAGGATGACAAGGTACGGGCCGTGATCAATGTGCATGGCTTAAAGAACCCAGATTATGTAATCAACAACTATCTGGTCTTCTGCACTGAGCAAGGCACTATCAAGAAAACTCCGCTGGAAGCGTATTCCAGACCAAGAGCCACAGGTATTCAGGCCATCACTATCAATGAGGGTGACCGTTTGCTGGATGTGCAACTGACCAATGGGGCCAATGATATCATCATTGCCCTGAAGTCTGGCAGAGCCGTTAGGTTCCCAGAGGAGAAAGTGCGCACCATGGGCCGTACTGCGGCCGGGGTACGCGGTATCACCTTAGCCGGACCAGACGACAAAGTAGTTGGTATGGTTTGTGTACACAACCCTGACACCAACTTATTGGTAGTATCTGAGAAAGGCTTCGGGAAACGTTCATTACTGGAGGAATACCGGATTACCAACCGGGGCGGTAAAGGCGTGAAAACCCTGAACGTAACCGAGAAAACCGGTCACCTGGTTGCCATCATGGGCGTGATTGATACAGATGACCTCATGATCATTAACAAGTCTGGCATAAGCATTCGCTTGCGCGTGGCAGATCTGCGGGTGATTGGACGGGTATCACAAGGGGTAAGGCTTTTGAGGCTAAACGAAGGCGACGAGATTTCTTCTGTGGCTAAGATTGAAGTGGAAGATAAGGCGGAAGTCATCTTAAACGAATCTGAGCTGCCACTTGATGAAACCTTGAACCCGGAAGACCTGATTGATCCTGAGACTGCCACTGATTTAACTGGCCCGGAAACCATAAGTGAGAACTAAGCTTCGGCTTGGTTCTTAAATTTTTAATTACACAAAACAACTATCCACAAACGTAAAGAAAGCAATGAAAAAGTTTCTTTTGACTGCAGTAGCGGCAATTTCCATGCAAGTGGCCTTCGCCCAGACTTCTGCTATTACCAATGCCATTATGTACCAACAGAAAGGTACACTAGATAAGGCCAAATCTGAGATTGACAAAGCGGTGGTGAACGAGAAAACGGCCAACAACGCTAAAGCCTGGTATTACAAAGGCGTCATCTACATGGACATGGCCAATCACCCCGTCTATGGCAAACTGATGGACCAGACGGAAGCGACCAAACAGGCGTTTGAGGCCTTCTCTAAAGTGCCGGCCCTGGAGGCCAATGCCAAGAAAAAGGAGTTCACCGAGGAATCCAACAAGCGCAAGGAGATCCTGACGAACAACATGTATGCCCTAGCCTTGAACGCAGGGGTGGAGCAATACAATGCCAAGAAGTTCGCGGAGGCCCAGAAGTCTTACATGGAGGCCATCAACTATAAGCCAGAAGATACTACGGCTTATATCTACGCCGCTTATGCCGCTGCCGGAAACCAGGATTATCCTGCCGCTAAAAAACTGTACAACCAATTAGTAGACAAAAACCTGGCCTCTGCCTCAGTTTACAGCCAATTGCTGTACATCTCTGCTAACGTGGAGAAGAACGACAAGGAGACCATGGCTATTCTGGAAAAGGCCCGTGCCAAATACCCCAATAACCGTGACTTCATGCTGCAGGAACTGGATTTGTTCATCAAGTCGGGCAGAGAGCAGGAAAGCCTTGCCAAACTGGATGCCGCCATTGCCGCTGACCCTAAGAACGCCAACCTGTACACCGTTAAAGGAAACTTACTGGAGCGCACTAAAAAGCCAGAAGATGCCTTAACCGCCTACAAAAAAGCTGCTGAGTTAGACCCTACTAACTTTGATGCCCAGTACAACCTGGGAGTTTACTATTTCAACAAAGGCGCTAACCTGAACAACAAAGCCAACAAGATGAGCCTGGCCGAGTACCAGAAAAGCGGGAAAGCCGTACAGGCCGAAGCCAAGAAATTCTTTGTTCAAGCGTTGCCTTACTTTGAGGCCGCCCACAAGGCCCAGCCAAAAGACCGCACCACGGTTCAGTCTCTCCTGAAAGTGTACACCGCTTTAGACAGACCAGCTGACGCCAAGAGAATGGATGCCATTCTGCAGACCTTATAGTTAACCGCTGAATTATTTTTAAAAAAAGGGCCTCCTGTGAGGCCCTTTTTTTATGTCCTTACTTTTCCTTTGGGAAAAAGGACTTTCTGTCTTTCCTGTTTTTGGCCTGTTTTCTTAAGAACAGGCCAAAAACAGGAAAGTAGGATACCACGCTTTTTAAATAAAACTGTAGTTTTAGCCAGTTAAGAAATTAAGTCTATGACAAAGATGAAACGAATAGCCGTGATTGCCCATGATGGCATGAAAGCCGAAATGGTGGCTTTTGTAAAAGACCATTCTGCCTTGTTCAGTAACTCAAAATTGTTTGCCACCGGCACCACGGGACAGTATGTACAGCAGGCCGGCCTTACAGTGAAGAAACTTCTGTCTGGCCCCAAAGGTGGTGATGCCCAGATTGCCAGCATGGTGGCCGAAGGAAAACTGGACGCCGTTATTTTCTTTAGAGATGCCCTAGGCAAACATCCCCATGAACCAGACGTGCAAATGCTGCTTCGCCTCTGTGACCTGCATAACGTAGCCCTGGCCACCAACCCATCCACCGCCAAACTGCTGGTGCTTGGGTTAGAAGCCCAAATGGCCAATGAGTAGCATTTATTAGGATTGATTGCCCTGCAATAGCTTTAAAGAACTTTGTCTCACTTAACGGGTATATAAAGGGATGTAAACCTTTAAAAAATAAACCCATGGTAAGACTGAGGCTGATGATGTGTTTAGGGCTCCTTTTTCTGGGTGTTGCTTGCCAATCGGTGCGGGTAGTGAAACAGGAAGCGGCTGAACAGTTTTCCCTAGCTTCCTATAAGACCTTTGACTTTTACCCTGAAGATAACGGTGCCAAAGATACCCTGAGCCAGGAGAGTATCCTGGATATGAAGATCCTGAAAAAAGAGGTGGAACAGCACTTGACTGCCCGAGGTTTGGTAAAAAGTCCGCAGGAACCAGACGTTTGGGTGAACCTGGGGATGGTGATAGTAGAGAAAGACCAAACCCGGGAAACTATCTTCGGCCGTGATGCGCCCTATTACCTGGGCCAGCGCCGCTACTCCTGGAAAAGCCAGGAAGTAAAGGTAGGCCAGTACAAAGAAGGCACCATTTCCCTGCACCTGGTAGACCGGCGGAACAATGAATTAGGATGGCAAGGGGAAGCCGAGACCGTTATCCCGAAGAAGCCGGCCTCCTCCGAGGAAAGAATTAAGGAAGGAGTGGCCGCTTTATTTAAGAGAATAAAGTAGTTCTTTTTTGGGCCTGTTTTCATTAAAACAGGCCCAAAACAGAAACAAGTCTTTAGGAAAAAGATTCTGTATCTCCTTCATAGCTTCATTTTCCATGAGCCTTCCATCAAGCATTATGCAAGCTTATCCGGCGAGGGAAACCCCGATCCATTTCCCTATGAAAAAGGTGATGGCGGCCGCTGCCAGCCCAAACAGCACCTGCCGGGCACCGGAATACCAGACACTTTTGCCCGTAAACAGCGTAATGGCCGCTCCAATAATAAACAACCCCAGCGTACTGAAGACCAGGCTCTGGATAATGGCGCTGTTACCAGAAGTATAGAAAAAAGGTATTACCGGCAGCACCGCGCCAACCGCAAATAGCAGGAAAGAGGCAATGGCGGCTTCCCAGGCCGAGCCTTCCAATTCATCTCTGTTGATACCTAGTTCCTCTTTCACCAGAATATCATGCGCCCGCTTGGGGTCAGACATGGCGGTGGCAGCCATCTGGTGGGCCTGCTCCTCAGGTAATCCCTTGGCAATATAGATGAGGGCCAACTCGCGCAGTTCCCCTTCGGGGTTGGTTTCTATCTCCAGCATTTCCAGGGCCATTTGCCGTTCATATAGCTCCTGCGAGCTTTTTACGGATATCCATTCGCCCAAGGCCATGGACAAGGCCCCGGCCAGAAGCCCCGCCAAACCCGCCAGCAAGACGCCGCTGCCGCCGTTGGTGGCACCGGCTACGCCCATCACCAGGCTCATGTTGGACACCAGCCCATCATTGGCACCTAATACGGCCGCCCGTAAAGCGTTTCCGCCAATGCTCCGATGCTTGCCTTCTATGCGGGAAATGTGCTCGCCCGTCACCTTGCTTTTATTGTTTAGCAGGGTTTGTAGGATCCTGACGTGGTTGACTTCATCGCCGGAAGGCGCAATATTGCTTTTCTCTTTTAGCGAAAGTTGCGCCACGGCTATGCTTTTCTCGGTGTCCATGAGCACGCCAATCACGTAGCCGTACCCCAGGATTTTACCAAGCCGGTCCAGCACCCGGGCCCGCCAGGAGGGGGGCGGCAAAGAAATATCATGCCCGTCTTGCTTCAGCCTTTGCTGCATCTTTTCGGCGTGTTCCTGCTCAATTTCCCCTAATTCCTGAAACAAACGGGCAATGGCCGGCACTTCCTCGGCAGCCGCAATGCGCCCGTACAGGTAGGAAGCGTCTACTTCGGTTTGCAGGCTGTCTGTGTATTTTCTGGCGGGTACTGGATTCATAACAGGAGTTTTAAATTGCGAATAAAAGCTATTCTTCCTCTTTGTTCTTTAGTTTCATGAGCAGGGAATAGGCGCCCTTGGTGACATAGGTCTGGCTTTCGGGGTTAAGGCCCGGGGAGGGAAGGCCCGGGGAGGGAAGCAAGGCCGTGAATCCGTGCTCTGAGTTCCCGGTCTGAGCCTCCACCATCTCAAAGACGCCAGTGTCACGGACGGTAAACACAAACTGCTTGTTACCGAAGCGCACAATGGCATCTTCTGGCAAGGTGTAGGCTTCATGGCTTTGTAATTCTATTTCGGCGGTCATAAACATGCCAGGCACCAGGGAAGGGTCATCCTTCTCCAGATGGCAGTGCACTTCAATGGCCCGGTCCTGGGCCACGTCTTTGCCAATGTAGATGATTTTGGCAGGGTGCTTCTTCTCCGGCTGACTGGTCTGGTAGGCCATTACCTGTTGCCCTATCTGCAGCTTACCTAAATCTTTTTCGAAGACCGTCAGCATCAGGTGTAGGTCTTTGGGATTGACCAATTCAAAGAGAATATCAGAGGGGACCACATATTTCCCCTGGTTCACGTTTACCTTGGTCACGTACCCGTCAATGGGGGAATACAGCCTGAGCCGGCGGGAGAGGTTTTGCTCTGTCAGGCGGCTGGGGTTTAAACCCACCATGCGTAGTTTTTCTGCCAGGGCCTGCTGCAACACCCGCTGGCTTTTATACTCCGAAACGGTTTGCTGGTAAACTTTGTCGCTGGTGGCTTTGCTTTGGTTAAGGTCGCGCTGGCGGGCGTATTCTTTTTCCAGGTAATACAGGCGGGCCTTGGCGGTGAGGTAATCCTGCTGCAGTTGTATGTAGGCCTGGTCTTCCAGTTCGGCCATGAGCTGCCCTTTTTTAAGGTGCATACCGGGTAAAAGGGTCGTTTTCTTGATATATCCGCCCAGCGGCACACTCACGGAGACAAGGCTTTGGGGCGGCGCCTCCATGACCCCATTTACCTGCAGGGCCGTGCCAATGGTTTTAAGCTGCGCCTTTCCTGTCTTTACGTTGCCATTGCGTAATTGCGCGGGCGTGAGCTGCACCAGATTGGTCACCTGCTCTTTCTCTGCTTCTGCCGTACTGGGTTCTGACGCAGGCTCAGAGCTGCAGCCCAGCAGCAGCCCGCCTAGAACAGAGATTAAGAAATAGACGGTTCTTTTCATGGGCTTATCTTCTGCCGGTTAGGGCTTTAATGTCTAAAGTAATCTGGTTGTAACTTCTCACCGCCTCGAGGTAATTGGTTTGGATAGTGATGGCCTGGTTAGTGAGCAACACCCATTCCAGGTAATCAATCTCCCCGTTCCTGAACAGGTCATTGGCAGAGGAGATAATGGTGGCAGCATTCGGCAAAGCCGATTTCTCAAAATAAGTCAGCGCCTCTTCGGCTAACAGAAACTGCTCCCGTGCCTTCTTGAGTTGGGCCTCCAGGGCAAAGGTGACCGCCACTACGGAGTTCTCAGCGATCTGCTCCTGGATTCTGGCGGCCTGGATTCTGGATTTCTGCGCCCAGGAAAATAGAGGCAGCCCAACTCCTACCTGAACCGAGGAGAACCGGTCTGCTGAACTGTAATTCTTTTCCACTCCGTCTACGGTCTGGTTTCCCTTTATGCTTTGGTTATTGTACCCGGCCAGAAGGTCGGGGAGGAGCCTGTTTTTTTCGGCCCTGGTTCTGGCTTTGCTAACTTCCTGTTGTTGCTGCAGCAGTTTCAGGTAGGGGTGCTGCCTGACGGAAAGTGAATCACGCACCGGGGGAAAAGCAATCTTCAGAGGGTGGACCGCTGGCACAAACACGGTATCTGTCTGTAGAAGATCCTGAAACTGCTGCTGCAGGCTGACCATCTCTTGCTGTACTTGTTTTACGTGCAAACTCACTTGTCCGTGCTGTGTTTGGGCGGTGTTTTTCTCTAGGATGTTGCTGGCCCCTTTGGCAAACCGAAGCTCGGCGTTGCGCAGAAAAGAGGCATACAAACTGTCGGTTCGTAGAAGTAGTCGCTGTTTTTCCCGGGAGTATAGCATCTCATAAAAGACCTTAGTTACCTGCCATTCCAATTCATAGGCCGTTACCTCACTTTGGGCATTGCCCTGCTGCCATTCCTGTTTAAGAAGGTTTTTCTGTGTAGTGTACACTGCCGGCAACTTCATGCTTTGGGTGATTCCAAAACGGGTGTCTTTGTAAGCGCTGTTGATCTGGCCATATTCGCCGTTGACCGTGGTGGAAGGAAGGTCCCAGGCGGTACCCTGTAGTTTCTGCAAAGAAGAGGCGTGCAGCCGGTCGTTCTGCAACCGCAGGTTTTGCTGCAGTGCCTTGGCCACCGCGTTGTCCAGGGTTATAGGTTGTTGCGCAGCCGCTACCGCGGGTAAAAGAAAGGCAAGTAGTAAAAGTACAAGGGCGGGAGCAGGAGTAGAGCCTGTCTCTTCCTGGCCTGGGTGCTCATCATGGTAGACGGCTTTCTCAAACAGAATATACAGGGAGGGTAACACGAAGAGTGTAAGAAGCGTAGCCACCACCAACCCGCCAATCACCACAGTGGCCAAAGGGCGTTGCACCTCGGCCCCGGCGCCCGCGCTAAGCGCCATAGGCAGGAACCCGAGAGAAGCCACGCTGGCCGTCATCAAAACTGGGCGAAGGCGGGAGTGCGTGCCTTCCAGCACGATTTCCTGGAGCGTCATGGGTTTGCCCGCTTTTTTGCGCAGGCGGTTGAACTCTGCTATCATGACAATGCCGTTTAGAACCGCTACCCCAAACAAAGCGATAAAACCTACCCCCGCTGAAATACTGAAGGGCATATCCCTGAGCCATAGGCCAAATACTCCACCAATAGCAGACAGGGGAATGGCCGAAAAGATAAGCAGCCCGTACCGGAAAGACCTGAACGCGAAATACAAGAGAAGGAAAATAAGCGCCAGCGAGACCGGGACCGCCACGGACAGCCGTTTGCGGGCCGCCTCCAGATTCTCAAAAGCGCCGCCGTACACCACGTAATAGGCAGGAGGGAGGTTTAATTGCTGCTGTACCTTTTGCTGCAATTCCGCTACCAGGCTCTGCACATCGCGGTCCCGTACGTTAAACCCTACCATTATGCGCCGTTTGGCGTCTTCCCGCTGAATCTGGTAAGGGCCTTCCTCCAGCTTGACCTCAGCTACCAGGTACAGCGGAATCTGCTGGCCGTCTTGCGTGGGGACCAGAAGGTTCTGCACGTCGTTTATGTTTTGGCGCAGTTCCCCCTGCAGGCGCACCACCAGGTCAAACCTTCTTTCGCCCTCAAACACCAGCCCCGTACTTACCCCTGCAAAGGCGGTGTTCACGGCCTGGTTGATGTTTGAAATGGTGGCTCCGTGCTGGGCAATGGCGGCGTGGTTGTACTTGATCACTATCTGGGGCATACCGGTGACAGTCTCCACGTACATGTCTTTGGCGCCTTGCACCGTAGCCGCTATCTGTCCCAGCCGCTGGGCATAATGAGCTAAGGTGTCCAAGTCTTCACCGTAGATTTTACACACCACATCCTGGCGAGCACCGGTCATCAATTCATTGAAACGCATTTGCACCGGGTACTGGAAACCAGCTGTGATGCCTGGCACCTCCTGCATGGCCTCGCCCATTTTCTCCGCTAATTCATTAAAGGAAGAAGCAGAGGACCATTCTTTTTTGGGTTTCAGGATGACCATCATATCACTGGCCTCAATAGGCATGGGGTCGGTGGGGATCTCGCCGGAGCCTATTTTGGTAACTATTTTCTCTACTTCCGGGAAACGGTCCAGCAATATACCAGAGGCTTGCTGCGTGGCTTTAATGGTGGTGTTAAGGTTACTGCCGGTCAGTACCCGGGTATCTACCGCGAAGTCGCCTTCCTCCAGCGCCGGGATAAACTCCCCGCCCAAGGACATGAGCACCCAAACGGCCCCGGCAAAAAGAAGAAAAGCACTGGCCACCACCGTTTTGGGATAGTTGATGACGCGGCGCAGGTGTTTTTGGTAGAAGTTTTCCAGGCGGGCCATCATCCGGTCAGAGAAGGTAGGGGTATGCGTGATTTTCTTACTTAAAAACACCGCGCTCATCATTGGCACATAGGTAATGGACAGGAGGGCGGCACCTACCAGGGCAAAGGATACCGTTTGGGCCATGGGTCTGAACATTTTACCTTCAATGCCCTGCAGCGTAAGAATAGGCAGGTACACTATGAGAATAATGATCTGCCCGAAGATGGCGCTGTTCATCATGCGGCTGGCAGCTTTCTGCACCGTGTCGTCCATGTTTTGCTGGGACAGGTGGATGGTGGTGGCAAAGCGCTTGTTATAGGCAAACGTGTGCAGCACGGCCTCTACTATAATGACGGCCCCGTCCACAATCAGCCCGAAATCCAGGGCGCCCAGGCTCATCAGGTTGCCACTGACGCCAAACGTGTTCATCATTGTGATGGCAAACAGCATGGAGAGCGGGATCACTGAGGCCACCAGTAAGCCCGCCCGAAAGTTGCCCAGGAACAAAACCAGAACGAACACTACAATTAGCGCCCCTTCCAGCAGGTTGCGCTCTACGGTGCTTATGGCGTTATTCACCATCTTGGTCCGGTCCAGGAACGCTTCAATCACCACGCCTTCGGGCAACGACTTTTTGATTTGTTCAATGCGCGTTTTAACTTCCTTGATGACCTGGTTGCTGTTGGCACCCTTTAGCATCATGACCACGGCGCCCGCAACCTCGCCTTTGTCATTGTAGGTCATGGCCCCAAAGCGGGTGGCATGCCCATAGGTTACTTCGGCCACGTCACGCACCAGCAGGGGAGAGCCGTTGGAGGTTTGGCCCAGGGCAATATTTTCAATATCTTCCAGAGAACCCACCAAACCTTCGCTCCTGATAAAAAGTACGGCGTCTCCTTTGTCTATGTAAGAGCCCCCGGTATTTTGGTTGTTTTGCTCCAGCGCAGTAAATACATCGGCAATGGATAATCCATAGGATTTAAGCCGGAGCGGGTTCACCTCAATCTGGTACTGCTTCAGGAAACCCCCAAAGCTGCTGACATCTGCCACGCCTGGCACGCCCAGCAACTGCCTCCGGACAATCCAATCCTGGATGGTGCGCAGTTCCATGGCGCCATACTGGTTTTCATACCCTGGTTTGGGGCGGACCACATACTGGTAGATTTCGCCCAGGCCAGTGGTCACGGGGCCCAGTTCCGGCTGCCCCACGCCTTGCGGAATTTGCGAAGCGACCGTCTGCAACCGTTCGGCTACCTGCTGCCGGGCCCAGTATACATCAACCCCGTCTCCAAAAACGATGGTAACCAGGGAGAGCCCGAAACGCGAAAAACTCCTTATCTCCTTAATTCCGGGAATGTTGCTGTTGGCCTGTTCCACCGGAAAGGTGACCAGCCGTTCAATGTCCGGGGCACCCAGCGAAGGAGCCACGGTGATGACCTGCACCTGGTTGTTGGTAATGTCTGGGACGGCGTCAATGGGCAGGAGGGTCACGTTATAAGAGCCTACCACTACCAATACAATCACCATCAGGCCAATGATGAGCTTATTTTGGATAGAGAAGGAAATGATCTTGTTTAGCATGACCCTTTTCTTGCCTTTTGGGTCCTGATACCTGGACCAAGCTGGAACGGATAGTTAATAAAGGGGCATTTAATGCTCCTTTTACTTAAACAATTCTAATCTTTAATACGAATAAAACCAGTAAATACCCATGTATAATGCTAGAAATGCAAAGGGATTTTCCCCTACGTTGAACCGGGGACGTCAAAAAATAAATCGTCTAAATAAGCCGTCATGGAGGTACCTAAAGGAAAAATAATAGCCATAGGAGGGAACGAAGACAAAGGAACTGTTCCTGCCCCAACCGAGGTGCAAGCGCAACACCAGTTAAGGTTCTTTGACTATGGAATCTTGAAGCGTATCCATGACGAACTCCATGGGCTAGGCTCCCGCATAGAAGTGGTCACCACCGCCTCGTTAATTCCGGAAGAGATAGGAAAGGTGTACCAAGAGGCTTTTCTCCGTTTAGGGTGCGACAACGTGGGGGTGCTCCACATAAAATCTATACAAGAAGCAAATGACCCCCAAAACCTGCACAGGTTTTCCGCTGCGCATGGCGTTATGTTTACTGGCGGCGATCAAAGCAGAATCACAACGGCCTTTAATGGCTCAGAAGCCCTGAAAGTCCTTAAGAAAAGGTATGCGCAGGAGGAAAAGTTTTTGATATCGGGGACCAGTGCGGGCGCCATGGCCCTGTCTCAGGTCATGATCAAAGGGTCCTGGGAACAAAATGCCCTGGTTAAAGGGATGGTGACGTTAGATAAAGGGATGGGTTTGTTAAACGAGATTGTAGTAGACACACACTTTGTAAACCGCCGCCGCATTCCGCGCCTAATAGAAGCCATTGCCAGTAATCCGTTACACCTGGGCATTGGCCTGGGGGAAGACACCGGAATTCTGGTGACAGAGAACCAATATATTGAAACCATAGGTTCTGGCCTGGTCATAGTCATTGACGGCCGACAACTGGAGGAAAACAACTATGGCGGGGTGAAGGAAGGGGAAGCCCTGTGCCTGGAACATCTGGTCATGCACGTACTACCCAAAGGAAGACGCTATAATATGGCCACCGGGGAGTTCATGTAAGCCTGTCAAGCCCTGGTAGAGGCATTTCCCACAGGAATTTTGCTGAATGCAGGATAGGGACTTTCTAGTGGTTATTCTGGAAAGCGAAAACCAAAAGTAGCAAGAAACCTGTTACCGCCAGTAGACCGTGGCCAACTGCCAGAAGTTTTGGGAATGGGTTTACCCGTCAGGTCACGGAAATTTTTTTAGTATGATAGATAAAAAAAGATGGATAAAAGGCACAGTTGTGAGAGCAGCAAATAGATGAGAACAATAGTGGTCTCCAATTAAGGCTGCAGCAAAAAGGATACTATTTGTAAGCCTTATAATTTCTACATACTTACAAAAGGATGCTAGCTTTGCAAACCCTAGTAATATTGTTAGAGGAAGCGATTACCTGGTATTTGAGAGGAAATTCTAAACATAAGGAAGTGGTTTGAAGTACTACTTTACATAATATAAATTATAAGACTTTTATAGAGGATTATTTTAAATAGCCTTATACCTTATTATATGTTAAGTAGTATTTAGACCCATGCATAATCAGCAAAGTCTTATTGTTTAACTAACACCTTAGCTTTTTCAAACAATGGATCCTCGTTCAGATATGCTTCTGGCAATGCTGAAAGTTCTACATCTGGCGTAATGCCTTTGTCTAAAGATTGTCCAGCCTTATTAAATGATTTCCCGGATGGCAGGAACAGGCCTACGCCATTTGATAACTTAAATTCCACCGGGTTGCCATTGCTTCCCGCAGACCGCTGGCCAATTAGTTGCGCATTCAGAGAGTTTTGCATCATCAATAAAAAGGATTCGCAGCTGCCGGCGTTTTGCGGGCCCATTAAGACCACTACTTTACTTTTATACAAGAAATCTTTAGCGGGCTCCAGAACCCTTGTGATCTCTTTGGTAAATGTCTTATGGGCTTCATCAAACAGTAGCACCTTTTCATAAGCCACCGGTTTATTTACAAAATGGCGGGCAAACTGCTGGGCTAACAGATCATCACCGCCCGGGTTTCCCCGCACATCTAGGATCAGGTACGGCAAATGCTGCAAGGCTTTTAATTTGGCGGTGGCAAAGGCAATGTCAACTGCTTGGGTTTTGTTCCAGGTATTGATCCTGATATAGCCAATGTTGTCTTGTACCGTACCCGCCACCACAAGTCTTCTAGGACTGGTTGTCAAATTCTGGAGCTGGGCATTAACCGCCTCAAAGTTATAGTTGGTGATTTTAAAGGTTGGCGGCTTGGTAACAAACAAGGTTTTGCCCAGGCGTACCCATACGTCCAGATCATCTGCCGGAGCTAAGCCATGAATCAGTTTGGTGGCAAAACCGCCGGTAGTCTTCTGTCGGATAATTTCCGGCTCCAAGGAATTTAAGGCTGCCTCCCAGTTATAGCCATTTTTACTAAGGGGCACATACCGCTGTAGAAAATAAGCTTTGAATTCCTGAAAAGCCGTTGCGTTGGCTTTTTGGTTTAATTCATTCTTCCTGCTTTGGGTATGAAACACCAATTGGGTGGCGGGCAAAGGCATGCCGCCTGCACTCTGGAATTTGTTACTGCTCTCCCCGTTCATGCGTAGTATATACAACCTTCCCCCTTTCAATTTCACGGGAATAATCACTTTCCTGGTGGTTGGCCAGAAGGGTTTGTCTATAATGTCTACCGAGGCCATGCTGGTGCCAGGAAAAGAGACTCCAGAGGTCATGTCCTTATCAAACTCAATGGTAATCTGAGTAAGTGTAGTGTCTACATCTGTCGCGCCGGAAGCTGGGAAAGACCTGGTTACTTTGGGCGCATTTGGCTGAGCCCAAACCGTCATTACAGAAAGCAGCCCAAGAACAAATACAGACAAAAACTTCATTTGAGGGTTATTTGTAGTGGTAAAAGATACCCTGGTAAAAAGGTGTCCAGATGGCGGCTTTCTGACCACAGGCTTTCAAGCCGGCATTGGCCCACGTGTTGCAGGTGTAAAACAGATTGTAGCTCCCTTTGGCCTCATAAAAAGCATCATCCATTCCGTAATTGGCATTTGTCACAATGTGCCTTGAGTCCCCGCGGGCATCTAGGTCAAACCGGGCTATAATAAACTTAGCCAACCGCTCATATTGCTCCTGACTTATGTCAATTCTCTTGCAGGCGTCATTCTCCACCATGGCGTGCATAAAGGTGGCATGTATGGCCGAAGAGCTTAGACCGGTCATGGCCTCAAACGCGGTACTAACCTTTAAATCTGCCCAGGTGGGTGTTTCCAGATAAAAGCCCTTGTCTCCCCACCCAAAACCCAGGTACCGGGCGGTGGTATCATTGCCTTTGGTGTGGCTGTACTTAACATATTTAGTCCAATCAATGACATTGCTCTTAACCGGTACTACCAGATCTGTGTGCACCCCATTGGTGAGAATATAAATGGAAATCTCTTTTTTGGTTTCAGGCTCCTGCGCCACACTCATTCTGGACAAGACAAAGGCAAAAACAAAATATATTAAAACCAAAAGGACCAGGACCATAAAGCCGTAGCCCACAATGTGGAGCGCTAATTTCAAGAATGGAAGAGTTATAAAGTTTGCTACAAGGAAAAAGAAATTACCTGGTTTTTACTCGTTTTAAGAAAAACAGGCCATAAACGGCAATAAAAATCCTCCCCTTTTGTAACAAGTACGGCAAACCTGCCATTAAATAGAAATAAATTTTGGCCGTAAGGTCCTCCCCTTTCTGTTTTAACCCCGTTTTCCTAAAAACATGCCTAAAACGGTTAGGCTGGCAAGGAGCTTAAAAAGCGTTTCCTCCCTCCTTCTTCGTTCTGCGGGTCCGTTACCTTTTTCCCAAATGAATTTAACCCAACAGAAAACATAGCCGTTGAATGCAGTTCAGAATTCTTATTTTTGCAGCCTTTGCCAGGCCATTTACCCCAACAGTTTCCTGTACTTACTACTCTGGACAACACCATGAAATTTGATACCGCTTCGCTTACCCAGCTTTCCATTCACCACGTGGGCAACAAAGGGCTGGAGCAAAAACTCACGCTGTCAGAGAACCCCGTCTCCCCTGGGGATGGTCTAATCGAAAGGCTGGAAAAGTTCTTTCTTACCAAATTCGCGCAGGCGCACGAGCGTTTCAAATTCACCCATGCTTCCTCGCTGCAGTTTAATGAAGTGTACAGCTACGCCGAGAACATCTTCGCCGATAAGGAGAACTTTCATGAGAACAGCCGCAACATTGCCCGCCACCTGTTTGAAAGCTCCAGCCACCCCAAGATTAAGCCCGGCGAACTGTACGTGTGCCATTTTATTAACTGCGAGATTGAAGAACGCGTAGTGGAAGCCGTGGGGATCTTTAAAACCGAGGTGAAAAGCGGCTACTTTGACGTGCAGCGCAAAAACCGCGACTTTGCCATCTCCTACCTGGAGGGCATTGACAGCAACAAATTTGACAAAGGCTGCATCATTTTCAATACCCGTCCGGACGAGGGCTTTATTGTAGCCATCATTGACAACCAGAACCGCGGCGAAGAAGCCCAATACTGGCGCGCGAATTTCCTGGGCCTTACCCAGATCAGCAATGAATTCCACCAGACCAACCACCTGCTCAACATGACCAAGGAGTTTATCTCTGAGCGCATGACCGAGGAGTTTGAGGTAGAAAACACGGATCAGATTGTGCTATTAAACCGGTCGGTGGAGTACTTCAACAAACACGAGACCTTTGACAAAGAGGAGTTTGAGACCGAGGTCTTTGGGCAACCCGACCTGATTGAGTCATTCCGGAATTTTGACGGGGAGTACCGCCAGAACTATGACATTGAATTAGAAGACAGCTTTGATATTTCGCCGCAGGCCGTTAAGAAACAGTCAAGGGTGTTCAAAAGCGTGCTCAAGCTGGACAAGAACTTCCATGTATACATTCATGGCAATAAAGACATGATAGAAAAAGGCGTGGACGAAGACGGCCGCAAGTATTATAAACTATACTTTGAGGAAGAGGAAGTATAGTTTTCGTTTTAAGCCCGTTTTTCTGAAAACAACGCAAAAACGCCCGCTCAATGTAAGTAGAGCGGGCGTTTGTTTTATTAAACTAGTGTACTGGCTAGCTTAGCAGCGCTTCGGTTTTTGGCGAAAGCGAACCGTAATCTTCGCGTACTTCATCGTCATTTGACCGGTGGATGAACGTGCTTACCAAAGACAAGGCTAAGGCAATAACCAGGGCAGGCCAGAAGCCTCTTACCTCAAAGCCACGCACCAACTTGTCTACAATCTTAATCACGATGGCAGAAACAATCAGTTTCACTATGAACTCCAGCAGGAAGAACGTGACCAGGTTCAGGACAAACGTCAGGATGTAACCTATCAAGACATTCAGGATACCAATTAGGATGGCTACCCACAAGGCGGTCCAGAAACTTTTCACGGTTACCTGCGGCATCAAATACGCTAGTAGCAGCAACACTCCGGCGCTTACTAAAAGATCAAGAATAAAATTCATTTGTTTTCATAGTTAAGGTAGAACAGAATTTTGATCATCGGGCCACTGCTGACCGACTTGAAAGCATATACTGCACTTAAGGCAATTAGGTTAAAGCGCCTGCCTAAAAGATTGCACCAGGACCTGCTGCAGCTCCTGCCATTTGGCGGGTTTCCCCTCCGGGAAACGTTGGTTTACCTCCAGTTCAAGGCCGGCATATTGATCATTGGAATAGTGCTTGCGAAGTTGGGTCACAAACCCATCGGCGGTGCCTTTGTAGGGGTAGTTGTACCTGATTTTATAAGCCGGCTGAAGTTGCTGCATCTGTTGCCGCCAGCGGGCGGCAAAGAATTGCTCCCGCTCCCGCTTGGGGTCATACAGAAAACCAATATCGGTGGTGCGCTCCTTGCCGTTTAGCTCTGGGGTGAAGCTGTGCACCGAAAGATGCAGCACCTGAAAGCCTTTCTCTACCCACGCCGCCACCTGGTTCTCCACCTTCTGCCGGTAAGGGTAGTAATATTTCTCCAGCACAGCGGCTGACTGTCCCGGAGAAAGCACCTGCGTGATTTCTGAGAACAAGTTTGGGTGGTGCAAAGACCGGTTCAACTCTACCAGTAACCGGCTGGTGGTGCTGGAAAGACTGAAGTCTGCCTGGCCCTTGAATTTTTTGAACAGTTCCAGCGCCCCTATGTCATACCCCCGGTGGGTTTGCAGGACGTCTTGGTGCTGCGCAAAAAAGGTCGCGTATTCTGCCGGAATCTCATTGCCGCCGTGCTCACAGGTCACCAATATCTTTAACCGCCGGTCATTCACGGGACAAACAGTTTATTCTGGGCAAGGCTTTGCGCCAGCCTTTGGTACACGTCTTTAATCTCTGGTAACCCAGGGGCTTCGCCCAGCGCTTTCAGAAGCCTGGTGGACAAAGGGCCATGTTCTAATAAAAGGTTTGCACTGTGGGCTAATTCTGAGGAAAAAGCTTCCTGGCTATAGATTTGTGACCACAAGTTTTCCCATACCTGTTTCATGGAAGCCTGCTCCTGCTCTATGCCAAATAACTTTAAATAACCTGTATTGGTGATTTGCGTTTCGGGGCCGTTTTTCAGAGAATTGAGGAAAAGCGCAGCCAGGTCTTGCGTGTCTGCTGTCTTCTGGTCATAATAACTGCTCCAGGTTTCGGCGGTTAGATGCTTGAGTACTTCGGTTACCAGCGCCACAATGGTAATATCTGCCAGCGGGCACTCCTGGTTGTCAATGATCCTTATCTCAATGGCGCCCCGGCTAAACCTGGCAATGGCTCCTCTGGAGTTCAGGAATTCGTCCTGTAATTGGCCGTCTGGGTCATACGGGGCAATGGCTTCAAACAAAGGCCTGAAAATCTGCGCATGGTAGTCTTCCTCAGAAAATACCGCCTCCGGAATTACCTGCCCGGCAATGAGCGGTATTTTTTGTTGATTTTTCCGGTACACCTCCAGGCGGGTATCCAGGAGGCCTGTGATCTGGCTGTCCAGCACCGGGGAAGCCGCGCTTATGGCCGGGATCAACGGTAACACTAACCTAATGGCCGCATGCAGCCTGCCAAATTCCACATCATTCCCAAAGGGCAGGTTCAGGTGGGTGCTCTGCAGGTTAGACCAGCCGTGGCCCTGGCAGTTGAAAATACGGTTGTAGGCCTCGTAAATCTCACTGGACTCATGGGGCCACAACACGGTTTCAGCATTTGGGTCCATGAATGGGTGCGCGCCTGAGGGCAACAGCATGGCATTGAAGGGTTCCAATAGTTCATTTACCCGCAGCACTTCCTGGTGAAAGGAATTGGCCAGAGAAGTAAGTTCAGGCGCGGGGCCGTTGGTCTTGAGCTCTAGTACGTGTAGCACCAGCTCATTTGACCAGGCCATGGTGCCGCGCTCCACGTCTGAGGTCAACTCCCCTGCTTCGGCTTTGAGAACCTCGTCTGCTATGGGTTTTACGGCCAGCGTGTCACGGTCTACAATCATGTATTCCATCTCCACGCCAAACCCTTCAAAGAGACCTAATTTGCGGTTGGTGCTCATGACAATTCCAGCTTCTTTTGGTTATCTATGCGGCGCTTGATTGATTTGAGAATGGTGAGGTAAAGGTCCTTCTTCAGGAATTTATCTTCCACGCCATAGTCAATATTGGGGTTGTCATTCACCTCAATCACGTAAGCCTTCCCGTCTATCTCTTTCACGTCTACCCCGTACAATCCGTCCCCAATTAAATTGGCGGCCTTTAGCGCAGTGTGCAGAACAAAGAAAGGAACCTGCTCAAAGGGCACGGTCTCAAAGTTACCCGAGATGTCTTTTTTCTTGCCTTCCCAGTTATAGATCTGCCAGTGGTCTTTGGCCATAAAATACTTGCAGGCATAAAGCGGCTGCTTGTCCAGCACGCCAATGCGCCAGTCAAAATCAGTAGGCGTGAATTCCTGGCCTATGATCAGGTCAGACTCGGCCAACATTTCATTAAGCTGTTCGGCCAATTCCTCTTCTGTTTTCACTTTCACCACGCCCTGGGAGAAAGACGAATCTGGTTTCTTGAGCACACACGGTAGCCCTAGTTCTTCCACCACTTTGTTGCAGTTATCGCGGTGAATGATCATGCTTTTCGGGATGGGCACCTTGGCTTTGGTGAGCAACTCTGCCAGGTACACTTTGTTGGTGCACCGGAGAATGGAAACCGGGTCATCAATCACCACCAGGCCATCGGCGTGGGCCCGGCGGGCAAACCTATACGTATGGTGGTTCACCGATGTGGTTTCTCTGATAAACAGGGCATCAAATTCTGAAAGCCGGCGGTAGTCTTCTTTGGTAATGAGTTCCGTGTAGAAGCCTAGCGTCTCGGCGGCTTCCATAAAGTTCTGGATGGCCTTGTCATTGGACGGTGGGTCGCTGTCGGCGGGGTTCACCAGAATGGCCAGGTCATAGATCTTCTTGTTGATGCGGTTGTTGGAGAACCGGTTACGGGCAAAATAGGCCCGCGCAAACTTGTACAGGTCCCGCAAGTGGTGTTCTGGTACTTCATTCACCGGAATGGGGTTGATGCTTTCCAGAATCCATTCTTTGTTGTAGACAAACTGCGCCCGCAGCAATGGGGCTTGAAACAGGTCATGCAACTGCTTGCTCAGTTTCTCATATTGCTTGGCCACGTTCTGCCCAAAGTAAATGCTGAGGGTAAAATTCTTGGACTTGAGCTTGGAAAGGCTTTTCTGGATAGACTCATTTATCTCATCGGTGATAGCCCTTACAATGGTCTGGGACTTGAGATCCTGAATGGTGGTCACGTTGGGGATAGCCCTGTGCCCCCTGGCTTCGGCTAATAAAGACACATAATACCCACTGCTCTGGTACTTGTAAGAACGGCATAAATTGAAAATACGGGCGCTCTTAATTTCAGTGTAGGCAGGATCTGTGAGGTACCGTTGCGCGTCTACCACTTCTACATCCTCTACGTCTAAATCCCAATCTTTAGGATTATTGACTACTACTAATTTGCGCATGAAGGTCTTTTGGGTCTGAAGTATAACTTGAATTTGGTTCTATGGCCAATAAATTGGCATCATACGTGACAATGCCCAGCATAATGGCATTAAGGAGCCTTGATATGGTGACATTGTAATAATTGTTGCCATACAGGGGGTTTTCCTGGTAAGGATCTGCCACGATCACGTGCTCTTTGTCATCGTCATTCTCAAAGCCGGCCAGCACCACAAAATGGCCCAGAGGCTCTCCCCGAACATCATCATAAATGGCTTCGCCGCGGTCATTGGTTCTTTCACGGGCGCAGTTATAGAGGTAGGTAGCGCTCAGGCCGGTAAGCAACGGCACGCCTCTGGAGAAATAGCTGTCCAGGAGGTTGGCCGTGAGGTCGCGGTGGCAAATCTCCCCGCCCAGCGTCAGGAACTCTACATAGGCTTGGGTGGCCACATGCAGTTTGGCGTCTGGTTTGTAGATCAGTTGTTCTTTGAGATTGGCAATGAGATCTTCTTTGCTAAGTTTAAACCAAGTGGGGTCAAACACGTGCAGGTTGTAGGTGTAGATTCTGGCCCGGTACCCTCTTTTCAAGGCATGGCAGCCTAAGAGCACCGCCAGGGTTCCACCTTCTTCTAAAAAGGAAACTTCTGAGATGACCTGCTCCAATGGTACCACATCTTTAAAATACTGGTATACCGCATGCAGGCTGGTAGGCCCGCAGGTAGAGTCATCTGGCTGGGTTAAAATCCTGAGAGAACTTAATAGGGTAACTGGAAGCACTTTGTCTACGTCTTTTTGTGTCTCTTATACGTGATTTACAAGTTGGGTTATAACCCAGGCGGGCTCCAGGGCAAAAACTTTTCAACGGCTAGGTAGTATTGGACAATCCAAAGTGCTTTTTTGCCTTAGGCCCAAAGGGTTGCTTTGGTTATATTCTTTTTTAAGAAAGAGTGTAGAATTCTGCAAACTATCACCTAGATTGGTACTTTAAGCGGCAAAGCCTTTAAGCGGCAATTTTCTGTAGTAAATCTTATTCCCCTTGAAAAAAGAAACACCTTACCGGGCCATTATAATTGACGATGATGAACTTAGCCGAATGATTCTGGAGCGGCACATCAAGGCCACCCCCACCTTAGAATTGGTACATTCCTTTGGGTCTAGCACCGAAGGCCTGGCCTGGCTGTTAAAGAAGGAGGGAGTAGACCTGCTTTTTCTGGACGTAGAAATGCCTGAAATGACCGGACTGGAATTGCTACGCACGCTGCCCCAAAAACCACAGACCATTCTTATCACGTCGCATAAAGACTTTGCCCTGCAGGCCTTTGAACTGCAGGTAGCCGATTACCTTCTAAAGCCCGCCGACTTTGCCCGTTTTACCCAGGCAGTTTTGAATGCCATAGGGAAAATGGAAAAGCCAAATGGTTCTCCTGCCCTTGTAACCGCTCAGGCTGAGGCCCTGTTTGTGAAGGTTGACAATAAGATCATTAAGTTAGATCTTAACCAGGTAGGGTACATTGAAGCCCGCGGTGATTACGTGGTCATTAACATGGAAGGCAAAAAACACATTGTCTACACCACCATGAGCGCCATTGACCAGAAACTCCCTGAAGATCAATTCATGCGGATTCACCGGTCATTTATTGTGAACTTAAGATTGATTGAGCTGATTGAAGATGATTCTGTTTTCATGCTGGAGAAGTACATTCCTATAGGTGGCTCTTACCAGTCTAAATTTTATAGCCGCATCAATAAGCTTTAGCCGACTCTTTTTCTTTTCGCACCTGCAAAATCCCGTTTTGGGGCTGTTTTTGATGAAACAGCCCCAAAACGGGATTTTTTTTTGGCATTTATTTCCAAACTTTATAACCTGAACGAACGTTCAATCATTATGTCTAAACGTAAAATTCAGCGGGAAACGAGCCTGCAATCCATTCTGGATGCCGCCTTGGAATTGTTTGCAGAGCAGGGATATGATAAAACTTCCATCCGGCAGATAGCCCAGAGGGCCGATATTTCTTTAGGGTTACTTTACAATTACTTTAAGAGTAAGGAAGATCTGCTGAAGGAGATTCTAGTGAAAGGCAGGCAGGATATTCTGGCTTCTTTTGAAAGACCCGAAGGTCTCACTCCTATTCAGTTTCTGGAGCACCACATTAGAAAGACATTTGAACTGCTGGAAAAGAATAAAAACTTCTGGCGGTTGTATCACAGCCTTAGGCTACAGTCTGAAGTGCTGAGAACGCTGGAGCAAGAGGTGGCTGCGGAAAACCAAATGATCCTCCAAAAGCTTACCCATAATTTGGCAGCCGCTGGCTCTACCTCTCCCTCGGCAGAAGCAGTGCTTATGTTTGCTACCCTAGACGGAATTGCACAGCACTACCTTATTCTCCCAAATTTCCCCTTACAGGATGTCATAATCCGGTACCTGGTTCAACTGAAAAGTCATCTGGCCTCTTAAAAATAAAGACTATGGAAACGAAGAATTGGGTTGATCGCTTGGCGTATCCATTCAAAGAAAACTACCTGCAGGTACCAGGTGGGCGGCTGCATTATGTAGATGAGGGAACCGGAGCGCCCCTTCTTTTCGTGCACGGTACCCCAACCTGGTCTTTTCTGTGGCGGCACCAGATAAAAGAGCTTTCCAAACAATACCGCTGCATTGCGGTAGACCATCTGGGTTTTGGCTTATCTGATAAACCTAAATCGTTTTCATACTCTTTAGAGGACCACCGCCAAAACCTGGGAAGGTTGGTAGACCATCTGGGACTGAACAAGGTTAACTTAGTGGTCCATGATTTTGGCGGATCTATTGGTTTGGGCTGGGCAGTAAGGAACCCTGATAAAGTATCCCGCCTGGTGATTATGAATACATGGATGTGGCCGGTCACAGAAGTGAAACCCATGATGCAGGCCAGCAAGTTATTTAGTAGCTGGTTAGGCAAGTTGCTTTACATAAATTTCAACCTTTCGCCCAGATTTCTGCTGCCCCAGGCCTTTTTTCAAAAAGAAAAACTAACCAAAGAGATTCACTCCCAGTATTTAGGTCCTTTTCAAAAAGAAGAACAGCGGTGGGGATTGTGGTACTTCGCGAAGGCCTTAGCGGGAGAAGCTGCTTACTTTCAGGAAATATACAACCAACGCCCCGTCCTGCTGAATAAGCCAACTTTGCTTATCTGGGGAAAACAGGATAAACTCATTCCTTATTCTTTCCTAGAAAAGTGGAAGGAAACATTACCGATGGCGAAAGTGGTAGAATTGAATACGGGGCATTTTATGCAGGAGGAAGAACCGGAAACCGTTACCACCGCCATCCAGGAATTCTTAACCCGCACCTAAACAAAAGGACCAGTTACTGATCTGTAACTGGTCCTTTTCGCTTTATAACTAGAATATTTTATCCGCGGGGTTTGTGCCGGCTTTCCAGTACCTGCACTACTTCGGCAAGAGAAAGGCCAGAGGCTTCCAGCAGCACTAGTAAGTGGAAAATCAAGTCGGCGGCCTCGCCTTTCATGGTGTCCGTTTTTCCGGCTACGGCATCAATCACTACCTCAACAGCCTCCTCCCCTACCTTCTGTGCCATCTTGTTCAGGCCTTTGTCAAAAAGAAAGTTGGTGTAGGATCCTTCCACAGGGTTCTTTACCCGGTCTTTGATGGTCTGCTCCAGGCTGGCAATAAATTGAAGGGCCTTTTCTGTGGGCGTGAAGTTCTGAAAACTCCTCTGGTGATAAGAAGGCTCTCCATTTTGCTTGTCAAAGCAGGTTTCGGTATTGCGGTGACAGGCCGGGCCGGTAGGGTTTACCAAAACCAAAAGAGTATCACGGTCGCAGTCCAGTTCCACCTGCACTACTTGCAGGGTGTTACCAGAGGTTTCGCCTTTGGTCCAGAGGCGGTTTTTGGAGCGGGAGTAAAAGGTAACCAACCCGGTTTCCTGGGTCTTCTGGTACGCCTCCTGGTTCATGTAGGCCAGCATGAGTACTTTCCCGTCGGAGGCATTCTGAATGACAGCCGGAACTAGCCCGCCGCCTTTATTGAAATCTATGGTCATTTAGGTTGAGGTAATAAAGGCTAGCTTCTTGGGTTTCTTAAAAGTAAGGCCAGCATCCAGGTACTAATATCTAACGTCTATATGGTGATTGGCCAGGAAATGCTTTAAGTCTGTAATGCTCACTTCCTGAAAGTGGAAGATACTGGCGGCCAAGGCGGCATCTGCTCCGGCTTCAAACACGTCCAGGAAATGTTGTTGGTTGCCCGCCCCCCCTGAGGCAATAACTGGCACTATTACTTGCCTTGAGATTTCACCGGTAATGTCCAGGGCGAACCCGTTTTTGGTGCCGTCGTTGCTCATGGAGGTAAGCAGAATTTCACCGGCACCGCGCTCCACTACTTCCTTCGCCCAATCCAGCGCGAAAAGCCCCGTGTCTACCGTACCGGCTTTGCTGAACACTTTCCAGCCTTCGGCGGTGTGCTTGGTATCAATGGCCACGGTCACGCATTGACTCCCGAACCGGTTGGCCAATTGGGTGATCAGTTCGGGGTGCTGAATGGCAGAAGAGTTTATGGAAACCTTGTCGGCACCGTTTTGCAAAAGCACCTCTACGTCTTCTACGGCACTAATTCCCCCTCCCACTGTGAACGGAATGTCTATGTGCCGGGCCACTTCGCGCACTAATTCCCGCAGGGTTTTGCGTTTTTCATTGGTAGCGGTAATGTCCAGGAAAACCAGTTCATCGGCGCCCTGCTTGGCATAAAGCGCCGCCAGTTCCACCGGGTCCCCGGCATCCCTAATATCTTCAAACCGAACGCCCTTGACGGTGCGCCCGTTTTTGATGTCAAGGCAAGGAATAATTCTTTTAGTAAGCATATAATGGGCTTTACCCTAAACCGCTCTTTTTAAGGGTGGCTTCCGGCTTTTGCTGTAGTTATTTGAAAATCGTTTTGAGCCTCTTTTTTAAAAAATAGCCGTAAAACAGGAACTCATACTTTTAAAGTGAAGCAGAAAAAGAATACATCTCCATCTCCTTAAATCTTTAAATCTAGATTACCTCTTTGGCCAGATCTTCCAGTGAAATGGTACCTTCATAAATGGCTTTCCCGATGATGGCGCCATGGAGACCGGCTGCTCTTAATTGGCGCACTTCCTCAATGGTGGTCACACCGCCGCTTGCAATAAATTGGAGGTCTGGAAAGGAGGCGATCAACTTTTGGTAAATATCTAAGGAGGAACCTTGTAGTTTTCCGTCTTTGCTCACGTCTGTGCAGATAAACGTTTTGGCGCCCTTTTCAGAAAAAGAGGCTATAAACGACTCCAGCGTCAAATCACTTTGGTCTGCCCAGGCATTAATGGCGATGAAGTTATCTTTGAAATCGGCCCCTACAATAATGCGGTCGGCGCCATATTCTTTCAGCCATTTTTGTACCGTTTTTGGTTCCCGCACAGCTATACTTCCGGCGGTAACCTGCTGTGCCCCTGCGTCTAACGCCATTTGAATGGCATCTACACTTTGCAAACCTCCGCCGTAATCAATGACCAGGTTGGTTTCCCGGGCAATGCGCGCTAAAATGGGCAAATTCACCGGTTGTTTGGCCCGGGCCCCGTCCAGGTCAACTAAATGTAGCCGACGAAGACCCAAAGCCTCAAACTGTTTGGCCACTTCCACGGGGTCTGAGTGGTAGGTAGTTTGCTGTGAGAAATCGCCCTCGGTAAGACGAACGCATTTGCCGTCAATCAGGTCTATGGCTGGAATGATTTCCATATCTAAAGCTGTAAAAAGTTCTGGAGAATCTGCGCACCCGCCGGGCCGCTTTTCTCGGTGTGAAACTGTACTGCGTAAAAGTTCTGGTATTGCAACGCCGCGCTAAACGGTTCTGGATACGAGCTTTGGGCAATGGTGTACTCCGTTACGGGCGCGTAATAACTATGCACAAAATACGCATATTCATTTTCTTTGATGCCTGAAAATAAGGGGCCATTCAGATCATGAAGGTTGTTCCAGCCCATGTGCGGCACTTTTAACGCCACCTCAAACCTTTTTACCTGAACGGGAATAATGCCTAGCATTTCGGTGTCGCCTTCCTCAGAGTGCTGGCACAAGAGCTGCATGCCCAGGCAAACACCCAGAAAGGGTTGGGTAAGCGTAGGTAATAGCTGGTCCAGGTTCTTTTCTTTTAAGGCGCGCATCGCAGATGAGGCCTCTCCCACCCCCGGAAAGATCACTTTGTCCGCCGACTTGATCTCTTCTGCATTGGAGGTAACGGTGGCCTGTACCCCCAATCGCTCCAGTGCGAAGAGCACACTCTGCACGTTGCCGGCTTTATAATCTACAATGATTGTTTTCATTACAGAATTCCTTTGGTGCTTGGAATCTCCATCTTATTCACATCGCGCACCAGCGCCATTTTCATGGCTTTGGCTACGGCCTTAAAGATAGCCTCAATCTTGTGGTGCTCATTTTCTCCCTCGGCTTTGATGTTGAGGTTTGACTTGGAAGTGTCTGAAAACGACTTGAAGAAGTGCATGAACATCTCAGTGGGCATATCGCCTACTTTCTCACGGGTGAATTTGGCGTCCCACACCAGCCAGGGACGGCCAGAAAAGTCAATGGCGGCGTGCACCAGGGCATCATCCATTGGTAATAAAAACCCATACCGACTGATACCACGCTTGTCACCGATGGCCTGGGAAAAAGCCTCGCCCAGGGCCAGGGCCGTGTCTTCAATGGTGTGGTGCTCATCAATATGCAGATCACCCTTCACGTTAATGCGCAGGTCTACGCCTGAATGGCGGGCCAATTGGTCCAACATGTGATCAAAGAAACCCAGGCCGGTGTGCATGTCTGATTTCCCTTCGCCATCCAGGTTGATATCCACAGTAATCTGGGTCTCGTTGGTGTTACGCTGGATGGTGGCCTTACGAGCCGGCAGCTTCAGGAAGGCATAAATAGCATCCCAGTCGGTGCTGGTGAAGGCGGCCTCTTCATGGGCCTGGTCCTGCAGGAAAATGCTTTTAGCCCCAAGGTTTTTAGCCAGTTGAATGTCTGTCTGGCGGTCACCTATTACATAGGAGTTGGCCAGGTCATATTCGCCGGAGAGGTATTTCCCCAGCATACCCAGACGCGGCTTGCGGTTAGGGCTGTTCTCGTGCTCAAAAGAAGGGTCAATGAAAACCTCAGAGAAAATAATGCCCTCCCCTTCCAGTATTTCCAGCATTTTATTCTGGTAAGGCCAGAAGGTATCCTCGGGGTAAGAGTCGGTGCCCAGGCCGTCCTGGTTGGTAACCATCACAAACTCGTAATCCAATTCAGAATAGATTTTGAAGAGGTTCCGGATGACTTTGGGGTAAAACGTGAATTTCTCAAAGGAATCTACCTGAAAATCGGTAGGTGGCTCAATTAATATGGTACCGTCTCGGTCAATGAATAAGACTTTTTTCATGTGGCTGGTTTCAGGTATAGGCGAGTTGGTGGCTCCCTATACAAGGATAGTTGATAATAGGCCTGGGGATACAAGTATGCCAGGGCCTGAATAAATTATTCTGTTTTAAGCCTGTTTTCTGGAAAACAGGCTTAAAACGCAAAAGCTAAGCTACGCTCTTTTCCTGGGAGTATGCCTTTAAAGACCCTAATAAATGGTCATTTTCAGCGGGCGTACCAATGGTTATGCGCAGGCAATTGGCACAGCCCGGCTGGGTAGAACGGTTTCTGACCACCACGCCTCGCTCCAGAAGATAGGCATACAGGTCATTGGCGTTGGCCACCTGCACCAGCACGAAGTTGGCATCTGAGGGGAACACCTTTTCAATTAGCGGCATCTGGTTAAAGGCCGCCATCACCCGCTCCCGCTCTGTGGTAATTACCTGTAACATGTCTTGCAGTTGCGCTGTTTTGTCCAGTGCCGCACTTACCAGTTCCTGGGTGACCGCATTGATGTTGTAAGGGGGCTTTATCTTGTTGAGGTAGGCAATGATTTCTGGCGAGGCAAAGGCCATACCCAGGCGCAGACCAGCCATCCCCCAGGCTTTGGAAAGCGTTTGCAGCACTACCAGGTTTGGGAATTCAAAAAGGCGCGTGCTCCAGCTAGGGGCCTCGGTAAAGTCAATATAGGCTTCATCTACTACCACCAACCCATTGAAAGACTTGATCAGGCGCTCTACAGTGTCCGGGTTCAGCAGATTTCCGGTGGGGTTGTTGGGCGAACACAGGAAAAGGATTTTGGTACGGTCTGTCTGTTTTGCGGCTATTTTCTCAAAAACAGGCTGAAAACGCTCATCCAATGCTACCCGCTGAATACCCACGTGGTGAATATTGGCGCTTACCTCATACATGCCATACGTGGGTGGCAGCAAGATCACTTCATCTTTCCCGGGTTCGCATACCAGCCGGACCAACAGGTCAATGGCTTCATCTGAGCCGTTGCCAATAAAGATCTGCTCAGGACGTATGCCTTTCAACAGTGACAGCTTTTCCTTGATGGCTTTCTGGTAGGGATCTGGATACCGGTTATAGTCTACCCCGCCGGCCAGGCTCCCCAGGTTATTCTCGTTGGCATCTAAATAGACGCTGGCCTCACCCTCAAACTCATCCCTGGCCGAAGAATACGGCTTCAATGACAGCAGGTGTGGGCGAATGAATTTATCTATTGAAAACATTGTATAATGTGCTAATTAAATAATGTGCTGATGTGCTATTTTACTGGTTTAGGTAAAACACACCATACGACTGCTTTAATTCTTTACTCCTCTCTTTTGCCATTCTGAAACGACCTTGTGGGCGAACTGTAAATGCTTGACACAAACGGGTTGGCCAATCGCTACCCAGATTTCCAGGAGGTCAAACTTATTTTTTAGCGAGTCTGATAGACACCGCATGCTTATGGGCGCGCAGTCCTTCAGCTTCGGCCATGGTTTCCACGGCTGGACCAATACGCTCCAGGCCTTCGCGGGTAAGGTGCTGAAAGGTGATTTTCTTCACAAAGCTATCCAATGACACCCCGCTGTAATTACGGGCGTAGCCGTTGGTAGGTAACGTGTGGTTAGTGCCTGAGGCATAGTCTCCTACCGATTCTGGACTGTAGTGACCCATGAAAACAGAACCCGCCTGGGTTACCTTTTCTGCCAGGGCTTCCGGGTTCGCAACAGAGAGAATCAAGTGCTCTGGCGCGTATTGGTTAGAGAAATCCAGCGCTTCTTCTGACGTGTTTAACACTACCCCTACGCTATTGTTTAACGCCTGCTGGGCCACGGCCTGGCGAGGCAATTGCGCCACTTGCGTGGCAATAGCCGCCTTTACGTCTTGAAGCTGTTTTTCTGAATTCGTGACAAAAACAACTTGAGAGTCCGGGCCGTGTTCAGCTTGGGACAGTAAATCGGCTGCCACGAAATCTGGGTCCGCGGAGTCATCCGCAATCACCAGCACTTCTGAAGGTCCGGCTGGCATGTCAATGGCTACGCCTAATTGGGTAACCATTTGTTTGGCGGCTGTCACGTATTGATTACCCGGTCCGAAAATCTTGTCTACCGCCGGAACCGTTTCTGTTCCGAAGGCCAGGGCTGCAATGGCCTGGGCCCCGCCTGCTTTTAAAATGCGTGAAATCCCTAGCACGTGGGCAGTATACAAAATGGATGGGTGCACGGTGCCATTTGCGCCCGGAGGCGTAGCCAACACAATTTCCTGGCAACCCGCAATTTGCGCCGGTATGCCCAGCATCAACAAGGTAGAAAACAAAGGAGCGCTTCCGCCGGGTATGTATAGCCCGACCTTTTGGATAGCCACTGATTTCCGCCAGCAGGTTACCCCGGCAATGGTTTCAACCTGCTTTACCGGTTCCCGCTGCGCTTCATGGAACACCTGTATGTTATTATAAGCTAGCGCAATGGCTGCTTTCAATTCCTGAGAGACTTGAGAGATGGCCGCAGAAATCTCAGCTTCACTCACCCACACATCTTGCAGGCTCGCTTTATCAAATTTAGCGGCCAGTTCTATAAGGGCGGCATCACCACGTTGGCGTACCAGGTCAAAGGTTTGCTGCACGCCTTCCCGTAATTGGCTCAGTTCCTGCACCGGCCGTTTGCTCAGGGCTGCCCAATCTGCGGGTTCTGGATAAAGAAACGTCTTCATGTTAGCCTATCATTTTTTCAATAGGAACCACCAGAATGCCTTCGGCGCCGGCCTCTTTCAGTTTCTGGATAATGTCCCAGAAGTCATCTTCGTTTACCACAGAGTGTAAAGAGCTCCAGCCTTCGGTCGCCAAGGGAATAATGGTAGGCGATTTAATGCCCGGCAGCAACGGCTTGATTTGCGGAATAGCAGAGTTTGGCGCGTTCAGGACTACGTATTTAGATTTCTGGGCTTTCTGCACAGCTTCCATCCGGAACAAAAGTTGCTGCAGAATCCGGTTTTTCTCCTGGTCCAGGTTTTGGTTGGCAATCAGGACCGCCTCAGATTTGAACACAGTCTCTACTTCCCGAAGGCCGTTGCTGATCAAGGTAGAACCCGACGAAACAATGTCACACACGGCGTCTGCCAGGCCAATGCTGGGCGCAATCTCCACCGAACCGCTTATGGTATGTATGTCGGCTTTCACTCCTTTTGAAGTGAGGTATTCCTGCAACAGGTTGGGATAAGAGGTGGCAATGCTTTTGCCTTCCAGGGTGGTCACATCCTGGTAATCGTCTCCTTTAGACACGGCCAGAGACAAGCGGCATTTACTGAAGCCTAGGTTTTTAACAGAGAGTTTCTGGAGTCCTTCCTCTACCAATACGTTCTGCCCTACAATCCCAATGTCGGCCACGCCGTCAGCCACGTAGCCCGGTATGTCATCATCCCGGAGAAAAAGGATTTCCAGCGGAAAATTGGTGGCCTCTGTTTTGAGTTTTGAAGTGGTGCTGATAAAAGATATGCCGCATTCCCGAATGAGCTTAAGGGAGTCGTCTGACAAGCGACCGGATTTTTGGATGGCTAACCGGATCATAGAAGTATGGAGTTGCTTTGGTAAGCGTGGTGAATTGAGACAAAGATAGTACCTGAACTGCTTATCTTCCTGACAAGCAACGGTAAATATGGGGCCCAGCCCCAATACGGGCGATATGATGTATTGATTCCTCCTAGGAGGAATGGTGGAAATGATGGCAATGCACGCCCTGCACCGTAGAAACGGCGTTAGAAAGGGAGATATGTGTTAGGGCGTTGCTCATCTTGGTGCGCCAAAGGTAAAAAGTATTTCCAATAATCCTTCAACTTAATCGTTTCTATTTCGCTTGCGTTGAAAGCCTAACAACAGTTACCTTTGCAAAGCGCTACTTTATATCAAAATAAATACATTATTAAGCGCCGCTGCTTTTTATTGGTGAAGAATTGACCTTCTGGCAGAAATGTTTTGTTGCTTTTAGTACGGCTACTTAAGTGTGTTGAAACTATGAAAATATCATTCCTTCTTCTTTCCTGCTTCTTCCTTCTTTGCCTTTCTGGCTTTGCCCAAACTACCCTTAAACTGCCGCAGGCAAGTCCCCGGGTAAATGTCACCTACACCATTGGCGTCACTGAAATCACGATCAATTACGGGGCACCCGGCGTGAAAGGCCGCACCATCTGGGGGAAACTGGTGCCTTATGGCCAGGTTTGGCGGGCGGGTGCCAATGAAGCCACCACTATCAAATTCAGTACCGAGGTGAAGATTTCGCAGGAGACCATTCCCGCGGGTATCTATACCTTGTATGTAATGCCCCAGGATGAGGATAACTGGACCCTGATTTTAAGCAAGCAGAAAGGCCTTTGGGGAACGGAAGGCTATGACCCTGCACAGGACCAGATCAGGTTGCCCTTCTCCCCTAAGAAATCGCCTTTCCATGAAACACTCCAATATACCGTTACTAACATTCAACCCAACAGCGGAAACTTAACCCTTAACTGGGCCGACCAGCAATTGGAAGTGCCTGTACGGGTAGAAACCCATGACCAGACCATGCGCCTCATCAAAGAAGCTCTGGACCATTCAAAGAAAACAGATTGGTCTGTGTACGCGGAGGCGGTCAATTACCTGTTACAGCAAAACCAAGACCATGAACTGGCCTTGAAGTGGGTAAACAAATCCATTGACATTGAGGAGAACTTTTACAATACCTGGTTAAAGGCCAAGCTGTTAGCTCAGAACAATGAATACATGGAAGCGCTGGAACTGAACAAAAAGGCTCAGCGGTTAGGCAAGAAAACCAAGGAAAGCTACCAGACCTACGCCGATGAAATTGAAGATGATGCCGTGCTATGGAAGGAAAAGAGATTCAACGTCAATTAAGCTTCTAACCTGTTATAGGCCTGTTTTCACGAAAACGGCCCCAAAACGGAATCGTCTGCTCTATACCAGAGCAGGCGATTCCGTTTTAGACAATCCGCTGGTTAGAACTTGGCCATGAACCGTACGTTCACCAAACGGCTAGTCAGGTAATTAGGTACTGCATAGGTGACGCCATTGAAATCTTTAATGTAATTATAAGACACCACGTTGTTGGCGGCAATCATGTTCAATACCTCCAGGCTCAGCCAAAGGCTTTTAAGTCCGAATTTACTTTCCTCTGAGGGCCTGAGGGTGATCAGTTTGGAAAACCCAATGTCTACCCGTTTATAGGAAGGTCCGTCAAAGGCGCTCCGCAGGTTAATATCGCCGGGAGGGCCGAATGGAAGGCCGGAGCTAAAAACGCCGTTCAGGTACATGCGCAAGGTGGGGTTGTTGGGCAAATGGTCCTGGAAAAATACCCCGAAATTTAATAACTGATCTGAAGGACGACGCACATAGCCTGTCGCTTCTTTGCGGACCACTTCTCTAGTCTCAGGGTTTCTGATGGATGTGGAATCGCCGGTCAGGTTTTCCCTTGTTCTCAGGAATCCTACGCTAAACCAAGACTCCTCCCCTTTGATAAACTCGCCGTTCACCCGCACGTCCAGGCCCATGGCATAAGCCGTGCCTTTTACGCCAGGCAAGTACCTGATGCGCATGTTGTCCTGCTCATAAGGGATAATGGAGGGCAGGTATTTGTAATAGGCTTCGGCGGAAAGTTTGAAAGGCCGCCCCCATTTCTGAAACTGGTATTCTGAGCCCGTGATAAAATGCCAAGCCTGCTGGTTCTCCATATTTGGGTGAAGGGTACCGTTCCCATTGCGTAATTCACGATATAACGGGGCCTGCACGTACAAACCTGTGGCTACTTTAAAAGACCAGGCCGGTAAATTGGGAAACCGTAGCGCGTATTGCACCCGGGGGCTGACAGATAATTGCTTGTTCACCGACCAATAGTGGAAGCGCGCACCGTAGGTAAGGGTTTGTATGCTGTCCAGTTGCCACTGGTGCTGCGCAAAGCCTTGGTAGCGCCAGGAATTCAGAGATTGCTGGGTATGCAGCGTGGTAAGGTTATAGACGTAGTCGGATGAATCCTGGAAAGAATACTCCTGCAAATGGTCCTGAATGTTTTCATGGCCAGTTTTAAGCCCCGCGCTAAACTCACTTCTTCTGGAGGCTGTCCAGGTAGTTTTAAGTTCAATGGTCTGCAGGGATGCCCTTAACCGGTTGCGGGAAAATTCATACCTGGAACCAATTCCCCGCTCTCCGGCGCATCTATTGAAAGGCGAAACGCCCGGCGAAGGCTCTGCGTCACAGAATCTGTAACCCGCCTCCAAATCCCGGTATTCGCGCTCCTGGCTGTATAACCCAGAATAGATAAGCTCGGCCTTCAGATTTGGTTTAAGTTCATGCTGGAGTCTGAGCCCGCCCTGGTAGGTAGTATACCGCATTTGCTCCTGCCCGTCATAGCCTACTAAAAGTCTTACCATTTGAAACTGATTCCCGAAACTTGTTTCCCGAGTTTCTGGCCGTACTTGATAGTTATTATGGGCGATGTTCCCTAAAAAGCTTAGCTGGGTTTTGGGTTCCAGCCCCGCTGCCCTTTGGTCTGCCGGTGACAGATCATAAGTGAGAAACGTCTGGACATCTGAGAATTTTGGCCGGTAGTTTCCTTCTACCTGAAGGCTATTCAGCACATAAGTGGCGTTTTTGTGTCGGGCGCCCAGCAGGTAGGTCATCCGGCCTTTAGCCGCAACGCCTTCGGTATGCAAAGAGCCCCCGGTCAGGCTTCCGGAAACGGTACTCTCAAAGGTGGTGAGTGTTTTGTATTGGATGTCTAATACAGAAGAAAGCTTGTCGCCGTATTTGGGTTGCCAACCTCCGGAAGAGAAAGTGATGTCCTGCACCAGGTCTGGGTTCACAAAACTAAGTCCCTCCTGCTGTCCACTAATGTTCAGGAACGGTCGGTACACTTCCATGCCATTTACATAAACTAGGTTCTCATCAAAGTTTCCGCCCCTCACGGAGTAACTGGAGGAAAGCTCATTATTACTAGTCACGCCGGGCAGGGTGAGCAACACTTTGTTGAATTCCTGAAAAGGAGCTGGCAGCCGTTGGGTTAGGCGAGGGTCCAGCCTGGTAATACTAACCTGTTCTCGGGTATCATTCAGGCTTTTCCCTAGTATTCTTACTTCATTAATGTGAGTATTTACTTCCTGTAATTCTACGGTCAGGAATCGGGTTTCCTGAGGCAATAATTCTATCTCCCGGGTATAGGCGTGATAGCCAATGTAGGTGATGACCAGAACGTGTTTGGTATTTGGCTCCAGCTTTAACGAAAATTTTCCCCGGGCATCGGTGGACGTACCCAAGTCTTTGCCCTGGATAGCCACCGTGGCGCCCACCAGGGGCTTTTGCTTTGGGTCTTGAACTATTCCCTGTAAAAACGACTGTTGTGCCCAGGAGGGCAGACTGGTTGAAAGAAATAGAACAATCAACCAACCCCTGCGGAAACCCATGTACGTTTACTTTTGAATTTGCTTCAGATCAAGGATGGTTTGAACCGGGTTTTCTGAGTTGAAAACAAAGGAGCCAGCTACCAATACGTCTGCCCCAGCCTCTAATAAAAGCGGTGCATTTTCTTGGTTTACCCCACCGTCTATTTCTATTAAACAGGCTGAACGTTTTTGAGTGATCAAGGTTTTTAAGTCCTTAATTTTCTGGTACGTATGCTGGATAAACTTCTGCCCTCCAAATCCTGGGTTCACCGACATCAAACACACCACATCAATATCCTGAATGATTTCGGAAAGGGAGGAAATGGGGGTATGCGGGTTCAGGGCCACCCCGGCTTTGGCGCCGCTAGCTTTAATCTGTTGCAGCGTCCGGTGCAAATGCGGGCACGCCTCATAATGCACGGTGATGTTATCTGCCCCCACCTGTCTAAACTGCTCAATATAGAGCTCCGGGTGCTCAATCATCAAGTGCACATCCATAGTCTTCTTTGCTATCTTCTGGATAGCCTGAATAACCGGAAAGCCAAAGGAGATATTAGGCACAAACCGCCCGTCCATTACGTCAATATGGATCCAGTCAGCAGAGCTTTGGTTTAACATTTCAACATCAGTGCCTAATTGGGCAAAGTTGGCGGCTAAAACAGAAGGAGCAATTAGATGAGACATGTGAGGAAGATTTTATGATGCTGCAAAGCAACGGTTTCTAGAGAGGAAAACAAATTGGAAATTGCGGGATATGTTTAAACTACGGGCGCCTTTTCAATAGATCTTATATATGACTGAAGAGTTAAAGAAAAAGGCATTATCCTCATTTTAGGGTAATGCCTTTTTCTTGGTAATATATTGGTTTAAATTTTACCTGAGCTTTCCAGTTCCTCAATTCGGTCTGTTCCAGATATAATATATCCAGAACCTATCTGACAGTTGGTACCAGGAGAAGCATCACAATTGTATCTTACCTTTGAAAAGCGATAAATGGAGCCAAGATCTGCCGCATAAATCTCATACACCTCTACTTCATTAATGAAATCATCAGGATCACTTTTCGCTTTGTTAACCTTTAGGGTGTTTGGGTACGTTTTGCCCGCTACATCAAAAGAAGCGCCTATTTGCTCATAGAAAAAAGTATCCCTTAGCTGTCGGTCCTCCTCCTTGGGAAAGTAGTTAGGATTAAAGGCATTCGGGTTCCAACTTTTACCTTCTTCCACCGGGTACACCATTTCAACCACAATGCGGTTATTGGTTTGTAACTGTAGATCACGGGTGCTTTTTGAAATGGCTTTCACCCCAGTAACTATCCAAGACTGATTGGCATTAGCCCTTTGGCTTACCTCTACCGTGTACCATTCTTTGCCAGTCTGGTCTTTAGATACGCCTTTTACTAATTCGCGGGTTTGCAACAAGGTGGTTGTGCCAACGTTGTTGGTATACTTCGTTTCCTTAACGTTATAAACCCGGTAAGTACCCACTTCCATGGGATAGTACGCCTGACCAGTTTTCAAAGGGTCTAATACAACCTCCTCATCACCGCAGGAAGAAAATATTCCAGCCAGGATGGCTACCACAAGCAAAAGTTTTTTCATGGAGTTTTTTTAATAGACTATTCGTCTAACATAAAGCTTGTTTCAATCCACCCTCCGCCTATCACGTCATCTCCTTCATAGAAGACGGCGGCCTGACCAGGGGCAATGGCGTTGACGCCTGCGTGGAATTTTACCAGCATTTTATCTCCCACCTGTTCAATAGTAGCAGCCGTACCAATGTCATTATAACGTACTTTGGTTACGGTTTCAGTGGGCAGGCCATGTAGGTTCTCGTATTTACCCAGACTTAACTTGCCAACGTTCATTCCGTTCTTAGCCAGCTGCTTGTAATTGCCAAGCACTACCCTATTCGTATCTTTCTCTATTCGGGTTACAAAAGCAGGATACCCTAGGGCCACACCCAGGCCTTTGCGCTGACCTATGGTGTAAAACGGATAGCCTTCGTGCTTACCAACAACGGTGCCGTCTTCCAGCACAAACTCGCCCCCGGCTACTTCTGCCTGTAAGGTAGGTACCCGACGCTTCAGGAAACTGCGGTAGTCATTGTCTGGGATAAAGCAGATCTCATATGATTCGGCTTTCTTTACCAGGGCATCAAAGCCACGGTCCATGGCCATTTGCCTGATCTCCGTCTTGTGCAGTTGCCCCAGCGGGAAAATAGTCCGGCTTAAGCTTTCCTGCGAAATTCCCCAGAGGGCGTAGGATTGGTCTTTGTTATGGTCTTTGCCTTTGGAGATCACGTAACGGCCATTCTCCTGCCTGATGTTGGCGTAGTGCCCGGTGGCTATGAAATCACAGCCTAGTTTATCGGCGCGGCGCAACAGGGCATCCCATTTAATGTGGGTGTTGCATAGCACACAAGGATTGGGCGTGCGGCCGGCAATATACTCGTCCGTGAAGTGATTGATGACATAATCACCAAATTCCTCGCGTATGTCAATAATGTAGTGCGGGAAACCCAGCTGCACGGCTATGTCGCGGGCGTCATTGATGGAATCAAGGCTGCAGCAGCCGGTTTCCTTCTTGCTGCCACCTGCACTGGCGTAATCCCAGGTTTTCATGGTCATACCCACTACTTCGTATCCCTGCTCATGGAGCAATACTGCTGCCACCGAGGAATCAATGCCGCCACTCATGGCGACCAAAACTCTTCCTTTTGAATTCATTTTTTTCTAAGATGAAACGGGATTCACAGTCCCGCCGAAAAACAATGTTGCAAATATAGTGAATTCAGGGGGCTTTCGCTCCTCTCTGACCCTAAGGCAGTTTCTGCTTCTTATCTCAACCCCTTCGTAAAAGAAATAGTTTAACCAATATGCCTTAAGAAATTTTCAATGAATTCTTTCTTTTTATGCAGTCCTTATAGGCAATAAGCGGTTTACCAAGTACATTTGACCAGCAAAACAGTCTTGTTTAGGAGCTGTTTTTCTCAAAACTAGATAAAAACATGGCACTGAATACAATAGTCCTGGTAAACCAAATCACTAACCTTAGTGATGCCCGTTATTGCGCCGGTATGGGCGTAGAAATGTTAGGTTTTTCCCTTCAGGCTGGTCAGCCGCAACACATCTCACCGGCTGCCTTCAAAGAAATCTCTGGCTGGGTTTCTGGCGTGAAACTGGTTGGAGAAGTCACAGACCTGCCCGTTAATGAGCTGGAAGAACTGCTCTTAGACTACAAAGTAGACCTCCTGCAGTTGAACAGCCTCTATTATATTGAAGAGTTAGATGACCTGCCCCTGCCCATTATACTGCGGGTCATGATTGATAAAGATTCTGTGGAAGAGAACATCATCAGCACCCTGGATCTTTACCACCAGCACGTAGAGTATTTCCTGATAGATTCTGAAGACTTCTCCTTTATTGATGAGACTAACCTGCGGTTCCTACGCGATATTTCCAAGCAATACCCTATCCTTTTAGGCTTTGGGCTGACCAAAGAAAACACCAAAGAAGCTCTGGACCGCATTCAACCGGCAGGCATAGCCCTGAAAGGTGGTGAGGAAATTAGACCTGGTTACAAGAATTTTGATGAGCTAGAGGAAATCTTTGAGCAATTGGAAGACTGAGATAATGTGCTAATTTTTTAATGTGCTAGTAAGCTAATTTGTGATTAGCCAAAGCCTTGAATGTAAAAACAGAAACTTAGGCTACTCTGAAATTAATTAACTTCTTTGATAAAAGCCGAAATCCGTTTTGGGCCTGTTTTCTGAAAAACAGGCCCAAAACGGATTTCGGCTTTTAAATGGTTTAAAGGTTCTGTCCCTTATGGGTGATTACAAATCAATAAGATCCTTAACTCATTAGCACATTAACCAACTGTAAATTGCAGGTATTTAATAGGCACGCCCAACTCAAGATAGGTTTTCTCAAAGGTGGTGTAAATGCCCATGGTGTGGTCCTGTAGGTCAGATTCATATAAGTCTTTGGTATAAAGCAGGTTTTGCGCCTTACGCTCTTCCAATACTTCCAGGGAATAATCAAACAATAGCTCACTGTCCGTCTTGAGGTGTACCTTGCCGCCGGGCTTTAGAATACGCTGGTACATGTCCAGAAACCGGGGCGACATGAGCCGGCGCTTGATATCGCGTTTGCGGGGTTGCGGGTCTGGGAACGTAACCCAGATTTCATCCACCTCCTGCTCCCCAAAATGTTGGTCAAGGTTCTCAATAAAAACCCGAAGGAAGCCCACGTTGTGCAGGGCATTCTCTATGGCCAAGGTGCTGCCTTTCCAGATGCGGTTACCCTTTATGTCTATGCCGATGAAGTTCTTTTGAGGGTACCGCTGGGCCATGCCAATAGTGTATTCCCCTTTTCCGCAGCCTACCTCCAGTACTAGGGGTTGGTTCTTATGGAAGAACTCGCTGTTCCAGCGTCCCTTTAACTTTTCGTACTGATCTTTGCCGGGTTCTACCACGTTGGCCCGGTTCGCGTTTACCGCAAATTTCTCTAGTTTACCTCTGCCCATGAATTATAGTTCGGGAATTTCCGCTACCACAAAGGTACTGCCTCCTATGAATATTACCTCATCTTCCTGTGCATAGGCTTTGGCGGCCAAAATGGCGTCTTCCACGGTGGGATAAGCGGCCCCCTTAAGGCCGGCGAACTGGGCTTCTTCCCAAAGCTTCTGTACGGGCAAAGCCCTCGGTATCTGGGCCTCACAGAAATAATACCGGTAGGAAACTGGTAAAAGCCGAAGCACGCTTGATATGTCTTTGTCATTAACGGCGCCAAATACCACATGCACCTGGGGAGCTTTTAACGCCAGCAATTGTTTCACCACCTCCGTAAGGCCGTCTATGTTATGCCCGGTATCACAGATGGTAAGCGGCTTTTCTGACAAAATCTGCCATCGGCCTTTGAGCCCGGTCAACTGTTGCACGTTTCGGAGCCCTTCACGGATATGTGCTTCGGTAATCGTGAAACCTTGCTGGTTTAGCTGTGCTACCGTCGCCAAGACGCCAGGCAGGTTGAAGCGTTGGTAATTCCCCAGTAAGGACAACTCCAGGTCCTGTAAATAAATAGCGCCCTTGTGCCTTACAGTATAGATAGAGGAAAAGGCTTTGCTTTCTTTTAGTTCCACCTGGTACTCCTGGTCAGCGAAGAGCAGGGGACTTTGCGTTTCAAGGGCTTTTTTCTCAAAAGTGCCTGAAACGGCAGGTTGGGTGGTACTGATGATTGCCGGGATGCCAGGCTTGATGATGCCTGCTTTTTCCTGGGCTATTTCTGGTAAGGTATTGCCTAAGAGCAGTTGGTGGTCTAAGCCAATATTGGTGATTAAGGAAACCAGAGGGGTAATGATGTTAGTGGAATCAAGGCGGCCGCCCAGGCCTACCTCTATCACGGCAATGTCTACCGCTTCTTCTTTAAAATACTCAAAGGCCAGGGCCACGGTCATCTCAAAGAACGACGGCTTAATTTTCTCAAAGAGCGCCTGGTGCTGGGTTGTAAATTGGGCCACCTTCTCCTTGGAGATCATCTGGCCATTTACTCTAATGCGTTCTGTGAAGTCTTTGAGGTGCGGTGAGGTGTACAGGCCGGTTTTGTAGCCAGCCGCCTGCAAGATTGCCGCCAGCATGGAAGACGAGCTTCCTTTCCCGTTGGTGCCGGCAATGTGCACGGCTTTAAAACTGTCCTGGGGATTATGTACTGCTTCAGTTAAGGCAATGATGTTGTCCAGGCTCTTCTTAAAAGCAGCGTTGCCGATGCGGTGAAACATCGGCAACTGCTGGTAAAGATAGTCTAAGGCTTGTTCGTAGGTCACGAAATGCAGCGTTGGGTTAGTTGGATCTTATGATAAAGGTAATGGTTCCGGTAGCGCCTGAACTGGCATTGGCGCCATTGATCCGGCTAAAGGTGGTGCGCTGTACCTGGTTCTTATACCAGTTCTCAACCTGCGGACTCACGTTACTTTCTATCACTTTTAAACTGACAATATCTCCGTCGGCATCAATCTTAATCTGGATCTTGACAATTCCGCTTTCATTGTCATACGGGTCAGGACGGGGAGCAATGTCATAGCGCCAGCCGGGCATGTCCAGGTTTCCGCCGCCGCTACCGCCTTTACCGGTTTTCTTACCGGGCATCAACCCTTCCGGATTTCCTTTGTCTCCTACGGTATTTTCATCCCCGTTATTATTTCCCGTAGGCCGGTTGCTGGTCCCGGCTGTGCCGTTTCCGCCGCCATCTTTGGCTTTGCCGGTCATAAGGGCCCGGTTATCTACCTTTTTAACTACTTCCTTAGGCGCTTCTACAGGTTTGGGTTTCGGCTCTTCTTTTACTGAAACGGGAGATTCTGCTGTGGTAGTAACCACTTTCTCCGGCTTAGAGGCCTCTACAGGCTGTGGTTGTGGTTGAGGCTGTGGCGTCACTTTAGGAGCCACCGCGGCCGGTTTGCTATCTTCTGGGTTTGGACTAGGATTAGGCTGGGCTTTGCTATGTACATCCCCGCTTCCGGTCTCTGTGGTTCCGAAGGACATTTCAATGCCGCCCAATTGATCAAGCGGTGGATCTGGGGTCTGGTAAGCCAGGAAATAAAACAGGAAAAGTAACAACAGCAGATGAACCACCAGGCTCACGCCCATGGCAATGCGTTTATTCTTTTCCTCTTCTTTTTGTAAGGCAATCATGTATCCTTATTCAGTTGCAATAGTGGCAATAGAAATCTTCGCCTTTAAGTCGCTGGCAATCCCTCCTACCTTCACCAGGTACTCTACGGGAACGGTTTTGTCTACATTCAGGACAACAACCCCCTGCCCTTCTTCGGTTCCGCCCAAGGCAGCGGACAGGTCGGAGCTAAGTGTTTCCAGAGTAGTAGGTCTATCGTTTACGTAATACTGTAGGTCTTTGGTAATGGTCACGCTTACCTTCTGCATGGTAATGCTGCCCTTAGAACTGGAAGGCAGGTTCACCGGCAAAGCAGTGGGTGTTACGAAATTGGAGGTGAGCATGAAGAAAATCAGGAGCAGGAAGATGATGTCCGTCATAGAAGACATGCTGAACTCCGCGCTGATTCGGTTTTTGGAACGTAAATTCATTAGGCTTGCGGCTCCTGTAATAAATCAATGAACTCAATGGAGCTGTACTCCATATCATGCACAATGCTGTCAATTTTGGCTACCAGGAAGTTATATCCTACGTAGGCTGGCAAACCTATGATCAATCCGGCCGCCGTAGTTACCATGGCTTCATAGATACCTCCAGAAAGCAATTTAGGGCTGATAGACCCTTCGGCTTGGGCAATAGCGATAAAGGCACCGATCATACCCGTTACCGTTCCCAGGAAGCCCAGCATGGGGGCAGCCCCTGCCACGGTGGCCAGACCAGAAAGGCCTTTTTCCAGACGGGCAATCTCAATCTTTCCTACGTTTTCAATGGAAGCCTCAATGTTTTTCAAAGGGTGACCAATGCGGGAAATTCCTTTTTCCAACATGCGGGAAATGGGAGAATTGGTTTGGGCACATAACATGCGGGCGCCTTGTACGTCACCGGCAACCACCAGGCTTTTTAAGCGGGCATTAAAACCGGCCGGGTTCTGGGCGGCTTTCTTAATGGTAAGGTAGCGCTCCACAAAAATGTAGATGGCCATAATGGAAAGGGCCGCCAGAGGGAACATGGCCCAACCACCCGACATGGTTAAATCTAATAAACTAACGGTTTCTGGTGCTGTCTGGGCGGCAGTTGCCGCGTTTGCTAAAGTGTCTACTGGAGCTGTAGTGGTAATCTGGAGCAGAAAAGCGTTCATGTTAATAGTTAAATACCCAAAGTTCATTGCTTATTTTAGAACGCAAGGCCGGTAAGGCTGCGTAGGCTTCGGCTTCTGAGGCATAGTCTGCCACAGATACCCGCTGCCGTTTGGTGTCATAGGCTGGCGCTACAATCTTAGCGTCATATCCTTTTCTTTGAAGGCTTTTCTGGTTACTGGCCGCATACCCTTTCAAAGAGAATACGCCCATAATAACGTAAAAACGGCCTGTTCTCTGTTTAATTGTACTGCTGCTTACAGCTGCTTTATCAACCGATTCCGCCTTTTTTACTTCTGCATTGGCAACCGGGGCAACCACTGCTTTTTCTGCTTTAACTGGAGCGGTGACAGGTGCTGTCTCTACTACAGTTAGCGCTTCTGAAGTAGCTACCAGGGCTTCTTCCGTTTTAGGGCCGTTTTCCGGAAATTGAGCCAAAAGTGAGTCATCTGTGGCCAGTTCCTCTTCAATGGAGGCACCATCCGGAAGGGCTGTCTTGTATTGCTCCGTTAACTGAGCTTGCTCAAAAGCATCTACCTCAGTTACTTGTGAAGTTGAATTGGAGACTGGCTCCGAAGTGGAAGCAGACTTGATAAGGGCAAAAGGATTCAGAGAGCTTAAAGCCACATCAGACTGCATGGAAAGCAGGTAGATACCGGTTATGGCCATTCCACCCAGCACCAGCGTGGCGCCCATGCGGTAAAGCTTCCGAAAGCGGCTGCTCTTTTTGCTTTCTTCTTGCGCAGCCGTCTGGTCTTTGTAGTTGCCTCTTAGCACCAGGGACTCTTTGCCCGGGATAGGCTTGGAAACCAGTTCCGGTAACCCAAACGAATGCTCCAGGAAGTTATCAGCGTCCAGGCTTTCAAACACCAGCTTGCGCTCGGCATTGTACCGGAACACCCCAACGTCTTTCAGCTCAAACCTATGCTGGGTCAGTAACTGCTCTTTTAGCTCCTGGACAAAGGCCGCTACGGTTTGTTGGGCCTTAGGCATGGGCCACTGCTGCTTGTGGGCCAGTGTAGAAATCAATAACCCATCATTTACCTTCAGCTGTTCATTAAAGGCCACGCGCTTATAGGGCGGTGAAAACGTATGTTTCACCGGATGGATCTTAGCAGGCGCATAATGCGTGATTAGTCCCCCAAAATCAGGGATGATCACGCAGTCATAGGCGTACAATAAAGATTTTATGTGGCTTTGAACCATATGCTTTTAGAAAGAATAAGTAACCCCACCAATAAAGGAAATCCCCTGGTTAGGATAATTCACAAAACGCTGGTACTTGCTACCCAGCAGGTTATTGCCCATGATAAAGGCCGAGAACCTGGGTGAGAAGCGGTAATCTGCCTTCAGGTTCAAGTCCACGATCGTGTCTGTCTCTTGCAGCAACTTGGTACCATCTGTGCGGGTAATTTCCCCAAACGAACTGCTAATATAGTAAAGTTCAGTGTTGAAGAGAATCTTGTCCCAAAGATTATATGAGCCAAAGGCCGTCACCATGATTTCGGGGCGATGGAAAGGCTTGGTTAAAGAGGTGACGTTATAGCTGTTATTTTCGGCCTTTAGCCCTATTCTCAGGTCCTCAGATTGGTTAAAGGTCAATTGACCAAACAGTTGAAATACTTTGGTTACGCCGTCATCATACAGAATATCTAATTTGGATGAATCTGCGACGGCATTGTTATAGAAATACAGGTTGCGGAACCTCTGCAGGGCAGCCCGACCGGTAAAGCTCAGGTATTTACTGATGCTCCCATTCACCCCTCCGTAAATCTCCAGGCCTTTGTTTACGTCAGCTATGTACTGGTTCTGGTTCAGGTAAGGATTCTCTTTGCTCAGGCCGTAAAGGGTGGTCCGTTGAAGATCCCCGCCCGCCCCGGCAAATATTGAAAGGCCATTCTCAATCACTTGCACGTTAGCTTCCAGGGCCGGATACACGTTAAACTTCTTGGCGTCATTGATGGTGTCTCCGGTGTAGGCAATAGTGGCTCCCAAAAGGAGGTTGAGCTTGTCTAACTGCAAGGCATATGCTGGCCTAATCTTGAAGAAGCCCCGTCCATAGGTTTCTTCATCGCCTTTTAGGCTGGTATACGCCATTTCGGCATTCACCACTACCTTAGACTCATCGCTTAAGTCATAGACAGTCTCCACGTTCCCGAACAGGTGCGTCTCCTTGGCAGAGAAGTCATCATTGGTGTAGTTAAGGCCCACTTTTCCGTTGTAATGAAAAATGGTTCTGGCCTGCGTGAGGTTGTTTAAGTTGCCTTCTACCAAGAAGCGGTTATATACCTGTTTAACAGTATTCTTATCATACTCAAAGGCAGGGTTACGGCCATAGAAATACGCCTGATCGCGGTCATACTTTATCCGGGCGCCTACTGTTACCGGGCCTGAGTATAATTCACCGTGCGCCTGCAGGTAACTGTTGGCAGCGCCGGAGTTTTCAATAGGTCCGTGTGCCGAAGACAAATGCCCTACCTCTGCGCCAAAAGAAGACTTATCGCTGCGTTTGTTATGGAAGTAGCCTTTGGCGTAGACGGTTCCGTAGTTGCCAATGCCGCCCTTCACGTAGTTGCCATAGAGTTTGGTCAGTTCCTCCTGCTGAATGGTAAGCACCTTCATGGGCAGGTTAATGTAGTGCTCAGGCAGGCGGTACTCATTGTAGCGGTAGGTTACCTTGCGGTCGCCTAACTTGGGTGGTTGGATGAGGAATTTCTCAAAGTTCCGGTTGGCTTCCGGAAGCTCAAGCACCCGGTTTTTCTCTACTACAATTTCTGTGTTTTCAAGTTTAGTCCCTTCGCCCCATCCCGTTTGAGCCTGAGCGGCAGGTAGAAAGCCCAACATTAAGAGAGCAGATAGGCCTGCCAAGTGTATCTTAGTTCTCATTTTCTTTCTCGTTAGGGGTGTTTACCGGAGGAGTAACGCTGTTTTCCAATGCGGCCAGCTTGGTTTTAGCTTCGGTTTTGATTTCCTCCAGCGGAGAATTTTCTATAATGGAATTCAAAGTTGCTTTCGCCTGAAAGGCCTCATTCTGCGCAACGTAGATATCAGCAATCATCAGGAAGGTCTTGCCTAACCAAAGGTCATAATCCCCAAAGGTCTTGCTGAACTCAAAGCCGTGGTCCAAAGCCTCTTTGTATTTCTTTTGCTGGAACAGGATTTCTGTGATGAGGTAATGCGCCTCGGCACCATTCACGTCCGTAGCCGAAGTGGCCGCCGTTGTGAATTCTTTCATGGCCTGGTCAGTACGACCCAGGGCCAGACTGGCTTTGCCTCTGAATAAAAGCGCCGTGTTATAAGCGTTTAAAGTAGAATTGCCGCGGGCAATCAGGTCATCTGCAATCAGAATGGTGTTGTTGAAGTCATTGGTGAAGTAGAAGCTCTTCATTAAGCCTACCAAGGCGTTGGCCTGCTCCTTCTTGTTCACGGCCAGGTCACGCAGGCGCGAGTAGAAAGCGGCAGCCTCACCGTAGTTGCCGTTCTCAAATTCCATGTCTGCCACACGCTGGACGGCTTTGCTCAGATACTCCGACTTGCCCTGGATGGCAACTTCTTTGAGGCTGCGCAAGGCATTGGCCTTATCTCCGCTTCTAAAGTAAGAGTCACCCAGGAAATACCGGGCATTGGCCACCGAGGCGCTGGCCGGGTAGCTTTTCAGGAAGCCCTCAAACTTAGGAATGGCCTGGGTATACTTTTCATTAAAGTAAAGCGATTTAGCAGCTTCAAATTCAACACTTTCCAGCGCATCACTTTCCGGGTTGGCTAGCTTGAATTTCTCCAGATAGGTGTCCAGCTGCTCGGTTTGGTTGGCGGCGCCTAGGGTTTCCTGCAAGCTATACAGGGCGTTGTTGGCTATTGGGTGCGTGGGGTACTGGTCAATCACGCGCTTGAAGTCTGCGATGGCTTCGTTCTTGCGTTGCAAGTTACTGTAAGCCACTCCTCGTTTCTGCAGCGCGTTTGGTACCAGGGTGCTGTTGGAATAGTTGTCTATCAGCTGGCTGAAAGAAGCAATTGCCGGGGCGTAATTTGAGGCCTCAAAGTCAATGATACCTTTTTGGTACACGGCATCATCGGCGTAGCGCGACTTTGGATAGTTCTTTAGTAAGATCTGCAAGCTGGCAATAGCCTGTTCTCGCCGGCCCGACAGGTTTTGCACCACTCCTTTCTGGAAGTGCACGTAATCTGCGTCTGGGGTGCGGGCGGCCAAGGCCTGGTCATAGTAAGAAAGGGCCTGGCTGTAATCCTTGGTTACGTAGTACGTATCGGCTAGCCGGATCATGGCGTCTGTGTAGTTGGGATTGCCCGCCTTGATGGAATTGTCACTCAAATACGCTTTGAAATGCACCAGGGCCTTGTCGTACTGCTTTTCATTGTAATACGCGTAGCCAATGCCGTAGCGGGACTTCACGTAATACTCGGTGCGACCGGAGCCGGGGGTCTGGAAAACGGCGCCGTAGCTGTTGATGGCTTGCGGCCAGCGCTGACCAATGGAATAAGCTTCCCCCTTCAGGAAGTTGCTGCCCGCCTGAATCTCCTTGTCATAAGGGAAGCCCAACGATTTGTCTAGCATCTGCACGGCCTGCTGGAACAACTGGTCATTGTAGAGCTTAACGGCCTGATAATAAGTAACCCGCTGATAGGTCTCATTGATGCGGTGGCTGCGCTTGGGCAGTTTCTCAATGTGCTGGATGGCTTCCAGGTAATTGCTGGAGTTGAGGTAGGCATCACTTAAAATATCATCGGCCTCGCCGGCAAACCTAGACTCTGGAAAATCTTTGCTGAATGAAGCCAACGAGTTGATCACCTCAGAGAAGTTGCCCAGTTCATAGTTTAGCTGCGCGTACTTGATAGTGGCGCCTTCCTTTACGTTGCGGTCTATGTTAAGCTTGCGGGCCTGGTCAAAGGCGCCCAGCGCAAACTGCTTGTTGTTGTCTTTGAGGTAACTTAAACCTAGGTGATAGGACGCGTTCTGGCCCAAGGAATCTGAATGGAAGGCCACGGCCTTCAGGTTCTGGATGGCGCTTTTAAAATCGTTGTTCTTATAATCGGTTATCCCTATTTTGTACTGTACGGTTTTGTCAAGGGTCTTTTTGCCTTTGGCGTAGCTCTTGAAATACTCAGAAGCTTTTTTGAAGTCATTGCGCTGGAAATAGGCATCCCCTACCAGCAATTCAATTTCCTGGGGGTTCTGTACTTTAGGCGTCTTCTGCAGAGAGGCTTCGCCGTAGCTGATTACCTCCTGGAAGTTCTTCTCTTTATAAAGCACCTCGGTGAGCATGTACGGCACTACCAGGCTGTAACTCTCATCCTTTTCGGCAACCTTAAGGTCTAGCTTGGCGCCAATGTAATCTCCTTCTTTGTAGGCCAGGTAACCGGCATAATAGCTAGAGGCATAGGAATATTCATGCGTGCCGCGTTTGTTGCGGTCAAACAGTTCTTTGGCTTTCTTGAAATTCTTTTTGGTAAAATAAGCGTACCCCAGCTTAAACTCTAACTCCTTTAACTGCGCGTCATCCAGGCGGTCGGCGGGGGCTTTCTCCAGGTACTGGATGGCCTTGTCATAGTTCTTGCTGTCAAACAGGGAAGTACCTAGCTCAAAGAACGCCACGCTGGCCTTGGGGTGCGTAGGAAAGCGCTTGGCAAACTGCAACACCAACTGCTCAGCGTCCGGGTGGAACAGGTACAGCCCACTGATGGCGTAGTAATACTGCGCATCGGCGGTTTTGGCGGGGTCATTAATAAGCCGGATGTACTCTGCGAAGGCCTGCTGAGCGGCCCCAAACTTTTCGCGGTCAAAAAGCTCTAACCCTTCCTGGAAAAAACGCTCTTCTGAACGGAAGGTCAGCGGGTGCTGCGCGTGTGCCACGTTGGCTCCTCCCAGCAAGGCGGTGGCCAGGGCTAACTTGTAAGGTATCTTCATAGGTAATTAGGGTTTTGACCTTGCCTCAACCAGAAAGCTTGGTTGGCTACAGGAAGGCCCGTCCTTCAAATTTAGAAAAATTGTAAGGAAGCGACTGCAAAAGTTAAGGTATTTGCTACCGTTGGAACGACAACATAGCGCTTTTAGCATATACCAGGGCTCCAAAATTTCCTGTTTTAGGCCTGTTTTAAAGAAAACGGCCCTAAAACAGGAATTACCTGATCACCGGTATGGGGTGTAATATTTTAAAGACCAGCTCCTTTAAGATATCTGCGTCTGAGAGCGTCCCCCCTTCTATGCCTTTGCTCTGCAGGTCTGCTTGGTGAATAAAGGTGATGATCTGCAACACCCGGCGGTATGGGTAGGCCCTAAGGGCGCCCAGATATTCCTTGGCCAGGAAGGCGCGGTTGCCCAGCTCCTTGGCCACCGCCTGCTCATTGATCTGCGGCAGCAGGTGCAGGGTCATGAGCTTGGAGAAGAAAGAAAACAGCAGCACCAGGTTGGGGATAAGCGGATTGTCCTTGGGGTTTGATTCAAAATAATTCAAAATGCGATTGGCCTTGAGCACGTCTTGCCGGGTAAGGGCGTTCTGCAGCTCAAAGATGTTGTATTCCTTGCTGATGCCGATGTTCTCCTGCACCAACTTATCATCTATGGTCTGCCCGGGTTTCAGGTTCAGAGTCAGCTTCTCAATCTCATTGGCCAGCCTGGATAGGTCTGACCCGATGAACTCGCCCAGCATCATCACCGCCTGGGGCGTGGCCTGCAGGTTCTTGCTTTTAATGAAGGAGGTGATCCAGCCGCCTACCTGGTTGTCATATAGTTTTTTGGTGGTGAGCAAGACGGCCTGCTTCCCCAGCAGTTTGCCCAGGCGCTTGCGGCCGTCTACGGATTTATGTTTGTGGCAGAAAACCAGAATGGTGGACGGCAATGGGTTATTAAGATAAGCTTCTAACTGACGGGCGGCAGGGTCTTTCTCGGGGTCGGCCTCAAGGTTGGGTAGGTTCTGGGCCTCTTTCACAATTACCACCTGCCGGTCAGACATCATGGGGAATCGCTTGGCCTGCAGCAGCACCGTGGGCACGTCTGTGTCTTTGCCGTACAGCACCACCTGGTTGAAGCCTTTCTCCATGTCATTGAGGGCATTCCTCTCAATGTAGTCTGAGATGAGGTCAATGTAATACGGCTCCTCGCCCTGCAGGAAATACACAGGGGCGAATTCGCGGTTCTTGAGTTGCTTCAGGATATCATCTGCGGTAAGCGCCATAGCAAAGGTTGGATGCTGGAAGGGTTCATTCTACTACACCCCAAAGTTACTACTGTGGCGTAAGGATTCCACTATGTGGAGAGAAAATAGCAGGGTGATTGCATGGAGAGATTTGGATGGGTGAGGCGCTTTAGGTTTATTTGTTATTTTAAGAGAGTTGCCTTTACCAATATCACAAAGGAAATTAATATGGGGCGGCAATAAAGCATGATGCGTATGCCAATTTAGGGAATTTTGTTCTATTGTTTATGTGTTATTATCTCTTTTCCTAATGGCACTTTTCTAATTATGTCAAAGTAGTTAATTAATTCTTCCACAAGACATATTACGCATTCAATTGAATTCTCAATTACCCAAAGCGATACTTCGTTGATACTAGCCTTATTGTTATCAACTAACTTAAATTCTTTAAAATGCTTTTTCAATGATGAAGGAGCAGATATAGAGATAATGTATTTTCCTTCTTTAACGTAGTGTTTTAAGCTTTCAGATACAAAGTCATCCTTATAGTGAATAAGTTCAGCCCTATATTCGCCCAATTTGAAAACCCAATTTTTATCTAAATCATTTATTAGCTTGGCTAAGGATGTTTCTTTGAAGTTGCCAGTTCCTCGAGAGGTTCTTACTAATTGTGTCCAAAGTAATTTTTTCTTTTGCTTGTTATCCTCTAAAATAAACTTTGTCAAGCAACTGGTGTAATCAAATAATGAAAGTGTATTAAATATTATACTATCAAGTAAGAAGTCTTGCTTGAGTGCTATCTGGCTAGTTATTAAGGGTGAAATTTGTTTGTTATTGATACTTTCTTCACCACTTATATTTATTGAGGCAAGAAGGTCATAATGATAAAAAATACTTTCTAACCTTAGGGTTATGCTATTTCTAAGTTCTATGAAATCATTATTAGCAATAGATCCTGAGATTTTATTGGAGTACTCAAACACCATTTTTACTAATAGGTTCTTTAAAAACTTCCTCTTTCCTTCAAGTCGCAAGACCGAAGTGGTATGGTTTGAATATTTAGCTTTATCGAACTTGTTCATTTTCTTTTCTAAACTTGTTAACGTCTGAGCTAACGGTTAGTATAAAAAACGTGCAAGGCCGTCGGCCGTAGCATGATTTTTATACAGTGTTATGGCCTGTTTTTCTTTATTAGCGCATACAGGGCTTCAATTTTCATTGGTTCTTCTAAAGTCCACTTTCTCATTGTGTTTAAGTTGACCATTCTTGCGAAGTCGTTACCACCCTCAATTATATAGTTGTACTTATTCCCTTTAAACCAAACAACAGCGTAGCATATTTCTCCTCCATGCTTTTGCTGAAAGAATCGTTTTCGATTTGCTTCTTTAAAAATTGCTTTCAAATCGGCTGTTTCTGCTCCGTCCAATTTTACCATTTCGGCTTGTCGGGAAGCAAGGTCACGATGGTTATGCTGAAGTCCTGCCGTTGTCCCTGCGCGTTTGAAGTCTTTATAAATAAATATTGAATCTGCTTCAATTTGGCAGAAAGCTGGAATTGTAAATAGTATCGGTAATGTAAGGAGCAGTATCTTTTTCATATTTATAAATTGGCCATAACTTGTTGCTAAACGCAAACCTTCGCTTATCTGCACAATGTGCGGAGGTTTTTCCTCCCCAGCCAACGCGTCTTGGGTTGGTAAGGGTTCTCCTAACAAGATAGCGTTTTTGGCATGTTTTCCAAAAAAACACCTTTAAAACAGTTTAAAAGCAGTAAAAAGACATAAACAGGTCGGCCTGTGCTTCCTGAACCGGTGCAGGCAAAAGGATATCTTATAAAATAAATTCAGTGTACCCGTGTATTACCCGGGTAATACACGGGTAGCAGCTTGCCCATCGGGCTTTCTTTTTGAGCCTGTTTTCTGAAAAGCGGCCTCTAAACACCTCTCCTTTGCTCTAATTACCTTCTACCTATTCGCTCCTTTTCCCCACACTATCACTTCTCCCTCCGGTTTAACCTATCTCCCCTGCCATCCATTTTAAAAGATGTGTATCTTTGGCCCTTGTAAAATTTGAAGCCACATGAATTTAATTGAAGAACTGCGTTGGCGCGGCATGCTGCAGGATGCCATGCCCGGAACAGAAGAACAACTGAACGCAGGCATGACCACCGGCTATATAGGCTTTGACCCTACGGCCTCCTCGCTCCATATAGGCAACCTGGCCACTATCATGCTCCTGGTGCACCTGCAGCGGGCCGGGCACAAACCCATCGCGCTGGTAGGCGGCGCCACCGGTATGATCGGGGATCCCTCGGGCAAATCCGCGGAGCGCAATCTGCTCTCTGAAGAAGTGCTGCGCGATAACCAGAACGGCATTAAGAAGCAGCTGGAGAAATTCCTGCAGTTTGAGGGCGTGCCCAACGCCGCCGAGATCGTGAACAACTATGACTGGTTCAAAGACTTCTCTTTCCTGGATTTCCTTCGCAACGTGGGCAAGCACCTCACGGTGAACTACATGATGAAGAAGGAGAGCGTGCAGAAGCGGATCACCGCCCAGGAAGGCGAAAACGGCGCCGAAGGCCTTTCCTTCACCGAATTCTCGTACCAGCTCCTGCAAGGCTATGACTATTACCACCTATACAAGCACAAGAACGTGCGTCTGCAGATGGGCGGCTCTGACCAGTGGGGCAATATCACCTCAGGTACTGAGCTCATCCGGCGCATGGAAGGCGGCAAAGCCTTTGCTTTGACCACGCCCTTGGTGACCAAGGCAGACGGCAGCAAGTTCGGGAAATCTGAGAGCGGCAACGTGTGGCTGGCCCCCAACATGACCAGCCCCTACAAGTTCTACCAGTTCTGGCTCAACGTAGCCGATGAGGAAGCCGAGAACCTGATCAAGCGCTTTACCCTGTTAACTCAACCAGAGATTGAGGCCCTAGTAACCGAACATGCCCAGGCCCCGCACCTTCGCGTGTTACAGAAGGCCCTGGCCAAAGAGGTAACCACCACCGTGCACTCCAAAGAAGACTATGAGAGCGCCGTGGAAGCCTCGCAGATTCTGTTCGGGAAAGGCGACCTGGAAACCCTGAGGAATTTACCTGAAGCCACCCTGCTGGCGGTGTTTGAAGGCGTGCCCCAGATAGAGGTTTCCAGGGCCGGATTGACCACCTCTACCCCTGCCGTTGATTTCCTTTCTGAACTGACCCAAAACCAGATTTTTGAATCAAAAGGAGAGGCAAAAAAAATGATCCAGAATGGCGGCGTGAGCATCAATCGGCAGAAAATAGGCTCCCCAGATGAAGTTATCACCCAGGACCTGCTCCAGGGCAAATACCTGGTAGTGCAGAAGGGAAAGAAGAATTATTACCTGGTAAAAGCCCTTTAACCGACCAGAAACCAAGAAAAGCACTCCTGTTTCTATTACCTGTTTTGGGGCCATTTTCAGAAAAACGGCCCCAAAACAGTAGAAAGGCCAAAAAGGCCAGGGCATAAAAAAAGGAGGGTTTCGAAACCCTCCTTTTTTTATAATGCTTTATTAATGAGCAACTTATATTACTTTGCTTCTGCGTTTTTCATGTCTTGAACTTCCTTACGGATGTCCTGAGCCATGTTTTTCAGATCCTGCATACCTTTTCTTACACGAGTTCCGGCAGCTGAATTCTTCTTGTCGTAGAATTTTTCAAAGTCACCTTCCAGAGAAAGAACCAGATCCTTAATTTTAGAAAAATTGTTCATTAGAGCTTGTTTTAATGGTTTAACGTTTCGTTTAATGGCTCTAATATAGGAATTATAAAATAAGGTGCAAAAAAATTACTGGTTGTATTATTTTAGTAAAGACCGCCGTTTTTAGACCGCAACCGATGATTTTGTATAAAGTCCTTTATCTAACTTGACAGAAATTGCCTCAAAGGCAGCAATGGTTTCGGCCACGTCTTCCAGGGTATGGATGGCGGTCGGGATCAGGCGAAGCATGATCACATCCTTAGGCACTACCGGGTACACCACAATAGAGCAGAAGATGCTGTAGTTCTCACGCAGGTCTAGCGTAAGCGCGGTGGCATCTGAGATCTGGCCGTTCAACAGAACCGGGGTAACCGGAGACTCCGTGGTGCCAATGTTGAAGCCTTTCTCGCGCAGACCTGCCTGTAAAGCCTCCACAATCTTCCAAAGGTTGTCTTTCAGCTCAGGCTGGGTGCGCAACAGCTCCAGACGCTTCAGGGCGCCAACCACCAGGGTCATTGGCAATGACTTGGCGAAGGTCTGGGAACGCATATTGTAACGCAGGTACTCAATTACCTGTTGGTTACTGGCCACAAAGGCGCCAATGCTGGCCATAGACTTGGCAAAGGTGGAGAAGTAGATGTCAATACCGTCCTGAATACCCAGGTGCTCGCCAGTGCCCGCACCGGTCTCTCCCATGGTTCCAAAGCCGTGGGCATCATCTACCAGCAGCCTGAACTCAAATTTCTCTTTCAGGGCCACCACTTCGCGAAGCTTGCCCAGGTTACCACTCATGCCAAACACGCCTTCGGTGATTACCAGAATGGCGCCGCCGGTTTCCGCTACCAGGCGTGACGCCCGCTGCAGCTGTTTCTCCAGGCTTTCTATATTGTTGTGCTGGTACACAAAGCGCTTGCCCTGGTGCAGGCGAACACCATCAATAATACAGGCGTGTGATTCGGCGTCATAGACAATCACGTCATGGCGGTCTACCACAGCATCAATAATAGACACCACGCCCTGGTACCCGAAGTTCAACAGGAAGGCGTCTTCTTTTTGCACAAAGTCGGCTAGCTCTTTCTCTAACTGCTCGTGGTTTGTAGAGTTACCAGACATGATACGGGCCCCCATTGGCAAGGCCATTCCAAATTCTGCAGCTGCGTCAGCATCCGCTTTTCTAACCTCGGGGTGGTTAGCCAAGCCTAAATAGTTGTTCAAGCTCCAGTTCAGAACCTCTTTGCCCCTGAATTTCATGCGCGGAGAGATTTCTCCTTCTAGCTTTGGGAAAGCGAAGTAACCATGGGCGTAGTGTGAATGGCTGCCAAGCGGTCCGCGGTTGGCTAATAACTTTTCAAATAAATCCACTTTAGATAAGATTAAGGCGGTTAATGATGTTCAAGACGTGAAACATCTTGCTAAATCATTTAAGTTACACTTAAAAGACCAGCAAATTTACATTGATCTCACTCAATTACAAAGTTCATATATACTTCCCGGCATAAAATAGCCTTTTAAGTTTGCCCATAATGAACTTTCTTTGATGATTGAACCGAATTTATTTCGCCTGAATGAAAAAAATCCAGAAGCTTTTGGTGGCAAACCGCGGAGAAATTGCCCTCCGGATCATGCGTTCGGCCCGTGAAATGGGCATTAAAACGGTAGCCATCTACTCAGAGGCAGACCGCAAGGCCCTGCACGTGCGCTACGCCGATGAAGCCGTTTGCGTGGGCCCGCCCGCCTCCAGCGCCTCTTACCTAAGAGCCGACGTTATTTTAGAGGTTTGCCAAAACTTGGGAGTAGATGCCATTCACCCCGGCTACGGCTTTTTGTCTGAGAACGCCCTATTTGCCCAGCAGGTAGAAGACGCCGGCATTATCTTTATAGGCCCTTCGCCTCAGGCCATTGAACTGATGGGCAGCAAGCTGGCCGCCAAGGCCGCCGTGGCCAAGTTCAACATCCCCATGGTGCCCGGCACCGAGTACGCCATCACCGACCTGGAAGAGGCCAAGCAGATAGCCACCAGCATAGGCTTCCCTATCCTGATAAAAGCCAGCGCCGGCGGCGGCGGAAAAGGCATGCGGGTAGTGGAACACGTAGAGGAATTTGAGCAGCAGATGAAGACTGCGGCCAGCGAGGCTACCTCCGCCTTCGGCGATGGTTCCGTGTTCATTGAGAAATACATTGGCTCTCCCCGCCACATAGAGATACAGGTGTTAGGTGATACCCACGGCAACATTGTGCACCTTTTTGAGCGTGAGTGCTCTATCCAGCGCCGCCACCAGAAAGTGATTGAAGAAGCTCCTTCGGCTATCCTCACCCCTGAACTGCGCGCCGAGATGGGCCGCTGCGCTGTAGACGTGGCCCGGGCCTGTGATTATAAAGGGGCTGGTACCGTGGAGTTTCTGGTAGACGAGAACCTCAACTTCTATTTCCTGGAGATGAACACCCGTCTGCAGGTAGAGCACCCGGTTACCGAGCAGATCACCGGCCTGGACCTGGTGAAAGAGCAGATCAAGATCGCCCAGGGCGCTCCTCTCTCCTTTGCCCAGGAAGACCTGATCATTACCGGTCATGCCATGGAACTGCGGGTATACGCCGAAGACCCCACCAACAACTTCCTGCCAGACATAGGAACCCTCACCACCTACAAACGCCCCCAGGGCCCAGGCGTGCGCGTAGACGATGGCTTTGAGGAAGGCATGGAGATTCCTATCTATTATGACCCCATGATCGCCAAACTGGTGACCTTCGGGAAAGACCGCGAGGAAGCAATTGAAAAAATGATCAGAGCCATTGACGAATACAAGATCACCGGCATTGAGACCACCCTGCCCTTCGGGCGATTTGTGATGGAGCACGAGGCCTTCCGGTCAGGTAATTTTGACACCAAGTTCATTGACCGGTACTTCAAAGATCCATCCGTCCTGAAACAAGCTTCCACTACCGACGAAGAAGAGATTGCCGCGGTATTGGCCGGACTGTTCGCTTCCCAAACCAAACAGGCATCTGCCCCGCAGGAAACCACCTCTTCCGTAAACGGAAGCTCAGGCTGGCGCAAAAACCGCTTATAGCATTCTATTTTCGTTTTGGGCCTTTTTTAGCTAAAAAAGGCCCAAAACGAAAAGCACATGAAAAAGGGAAAGCCCATCTATACAAGATGGGATTTCCCTTTTTATTTTCAGCTACTTCTGGTTTTAATCAGTTTTAGCAAAAACGTCCTTTAAATGGGTTTTTGCCTTTTATAGGAGATCAAACAGATTCCTAACCCCCATGTGACGTTCTTTGGTAAAGCCCTCGCCGTAGGTTACCCCAATGGAATGGCCTAGTTCCAGGGCCCGGGCTTCAATGAACTGCATGAACACCGGCGAGGAGATATAGGTAGCAGGTTCCCCGGTCTCTTCGTTACCGGGCGTAAAGAACTGGCTTTTAAAGGCCCTGATGGACTCTACTTTTTGGTCCCAGAAGGGGGTCACGTCTACTACCAGGTCTGGTTTGATGAAACGGTCCTGGATGTAATGGTACACCGCCTTCGGTCGCCAGGCCTCTTGCTCCTCTCCTTCTGGCGTATAAGTTTTCACCTGACGCAGGCCGGAAAAAAAGCAGGACTCAGAGACCAGCTGGCTGCCGCGCCCATGGTCTGGGTGGCGGTCATGGATAGCGTTCATCAGTACAATCTCAGGACGGTACTTTCTGATGGCGGCAATCACCAGGCGCTGGTGCTCCTCATCATTCCTGAAAAAACCATCGGCCATGCCCAGGTTCTCGCGGGCGTCCAGGCCCAGAATAGCAGAGGCATCTGCTGACTCCTGCGCCCTGGTCTCTGGGGTGCCCCTGGTGCCTAGTTCTCCGCGGGTGAGGTCTACTATGCCCACTTTTTTTCCCAGGGCTTTATGAGCCAGTATAGTGCCCACACAGCCAAGTTCGGCGTCATCTGGGTGAGAGGCAAATGCCAGAAGGTCAAGTTTCATGAATTGGGTTTATTTTATCCGTAGGCTTCGGCCCACTTTTAAAGTAGTTCTGGTGGTAATGCGGTTCAAGCGCGTGATCTGCGAGACCGACACGCCGTACTTACGCGCAATGGAGCCTAGCACCTCGCCGCTGCGCACCTTGTGGTACACCGTGCGCCTGGCCCTGGAGGGCGATGAAGAAGACTTGCGCTTGGCACTGTTGTAGTAATTGAAGAGCGCCGAGGTAACCTTGAAGTTCTTGCCTTTGAGCAGGTAATCCGGGAAGTTGTAGAGTTCCTCCGGGTCAATAGGATTCCCCTCATAGCGTACCTCATAATGCAAGTGCGGGCCCGAGCTACGGCCCGTGCTTCCGCCCCACCCTATTAACTGGCCGGCTTTCACATATTGGCCTACCTTGGCAATGGGTTTGCTCATGTGACCGTACAGGGTCTCCAGGCCGTTTACATGGCGCACCACAATGTAATTGCCGTAACCGCCGCCGTCCCATTTAGAGATACGCACCACCCCGTCAAAGGCGGTCTTCACGGAATCACCGGTGTCCAGGTCAAGGTCGGTGCCGTAGTGCCAGCGGTAGCCCCTGAACCCGAAATCTGAGGTGACCGGTGTACTGACCAGCGGCATTTTGTAGTTATGGCGATTGTCATAGAGCTTCAGGTTGACGGTGTCATCTAACCTGCGGCCGTCTTTCCGGTAAGGGTTAATGTTGTGGGTATCCCAGATGGCATAATAGCCCGCTATCTTTATCCAGACACTGTCGCCTACCTGAATTTCCTCAGACATCTCTACAATGCTCTGTTGCCCCAGCCCCAAAGAACTGGTGTCTTCACTTACAATGGAGAGTTTGCGTATGGGGCTGAAAAGGCCACGGCTGGGCTTGTCCCCGTCCTGGGTAGTTTCCTGTTTTACTACCACGGCCGTGTCAGGCTTCACAAATTTAATTTTGGGAGCCTTCCTTCTAAATAAATCTTTGGTGGCTCTCTTTTTCTGCGCTTCGGCCAGGTGCCCTGATAGGCTCAGGGTAGCCAGCAGCAGAAAGAAAAGTAGTCTTCTAAAAAGCATTTAATCCTATTAATCACCAGAGCCAGGTTTCCTGGTCCGGCTTTAAAACTGGAAAAGCCCCAATTTATTGCCTGGGCAACGTCATTGAGGCTTTTAAATCTATTTATTGATCATGTAAGGCGGCCAGGTAGCGCTCGGCATCCAGGGCGGCCATACAGCCTGTACCGGCTGCCGTCACGGCCTGGCGGTACACGTTGTCCTGCACATCGCCGCAGGCGAACACGCCGTCTACGTTGGTCTGGGCTGTGCCTGGTACCGTTTTCAGGTAGCCGCTTTCATCATGCTCCAGGTAAGGCTGGAAAATCTTGGAGTTGGGCTCATGGCCTATAGCCACAAAAAAGCCGGAAACGGAAATGTCTTTAAGCTCTCCGGTAGAAGTGTTCTTGATGCGGGCACCGGTCACCACGTCATCGCCCAGGATCTCTTCAGTGACACTGTTCCAGAGAATCTCAATATTGGGGGTGTTCTTCACCCGGTTCTGCATGATAATAGAGGCGCGCATCTCATCGCGGCGCACAATCATGTAGACTTTCTTGCAAAGGTTGGAGAGGTAATGGGCCTCTTCACAGGCGGTATCGCCGGCACCCACAATAGCAACCTCCTGGCCGCGGTAAAAGAAACCGTCACAAACGGCGCAGGCAGAAACGCCGTTCCCGTTTAGGCGGGCCTCAGACTCCAGACCCAGCCATTTGGCCGAAGCCCCGGTGGCAATGATCACGGTGTCTGCCTCTATTTCTTTCTGCTCATCTATGGTGACGCGGTGGGGCTTTCCGGAGAAATCAACGGAAGTGGCAATGCCATAGCGGACATCTGTGCCGAAACGCTCTGCCTGCTGACGGAACTCCTCCATCATTTGCGGACCGTTCACGCCTGTAGGGTAACCTGGGTAATTTTCAACGTCATTGGTGATGGTCAACTGACCGCCCGGCTGCAAGCCTTGGTACATGACCGGCTTTAACCCGGCACGCGAAGCGTAAATGGCTGCGGTATAGCCCGCAGGGCCAGAACCGATGATAAGGCATTTCACGCTTTCCTTTTGGTTTTCCATATCAGGTATAATTTGGGAGTGCAATATTACGAAAAATTTCACGGACGGGGGCAGGTTCACTCCTCCTTCCCGCACCGTCAATTTTCCCGGGTATGCCACTCGCTTTAATTTTGTCTAGTACAGGGCCTTTCTCCCCAGCGGTAAAAGTACCACCTATGATCTAAAGTATCGCTTTGCCGGTGGTAACCTGAGGTAAACTTCCCTTTTAGGTAAAAAGGACAATTTCCTGTTTTGGGCCTGTTTTCCAGAAAACACCCCTAAAACAGGAAGGATAGTTTTGGAAACCGCATAAAAAAAGCCCTGGCCGGTGAGAGCCAAGGCTTTTAGAAAGTTAAAGGTTAGATCCTTATCCCAGGTACGGCTTCAAGGCCTTGCTGCGGGAAGTGTGGCGTAAACGTCTGATCGCTTTTTCTTTGATCTGGCGCACGCGCTCACGGGTCAGGTTGAATTTCTCGCCAATCTCTTCCAGGGTAAGGGAGTGCTCTCCGTTCAGCCCGAAGTAAAGGGTGATCACGTCAGCCTCCCGCTTGGTCAAAGTAGATAAGGCTCGTTGTACCTCTTTGCGAAGAGAGTCGTTCATGAGGCCGGTATCCGGAGACTCTTCGTCTTCGTTTTCCAGTACGTCTAACAGACGGTTTTCCTCGCCTTGCACGAAGGGTGCATCTACCGACACGTGTCTGCCAGAGATCTTCAAAGTATCCACTACCTCAGCGGTGGTAAGTTCCAGTACTTCAGCGATTTCCTCTGGAGAAGGCTCCCGCTCAAATTTCTGTTCCAACTCTGAGAAAGACTTGGAGATTTTGTTCAGGGAACCTACGCGGTTCAAAGGCAAACGTACAATCCGGGACTGCTCGGCTAAGGCCTGCAGAATAGACTGACGGATCCACCATACGGCGTAAGAGATGAATTTAAAACCGCGGGTCTCATCAAAACGTTTCGCGGCTTTGATCAGGCCTAAGTTGCCTTCATTGATCAAGTCACCCAGGGAAAGCCCCTGGTTCTGGTACTGCTTTGCCACCGACACCACGAAGCGAAGGTTGGCTTTGGTTAATTTCTCGAGGGCGAATTGGTCGCCTTCTCTGATGCGCTGGGCAAGCGTTACCTCCTCGTCCGGGGTGAGTAGGTCCACCTTACCAATCTCCTGTAAATACTTGTCAAGGGATTGGCTTTCACGGTTGGTAATCTGCTTGCTTATTTTCAGCTGTCTCATTGGAGTGTATTTCTATCTGTGTAAGTCTCTTAATTGGTAGGCTGGTTAAAGAACACCTACCTAAGCTCCAAAAGTTCTCATAAAATGAAAACACCTGCTAACTGTTACAATTCCAAGACTTTTAACCTGTCAAAAAAAAGGTAAAAGCCCTTTCGCCTGGCCGTACTTATCCTTTTAAGAACGAGTTTGGCCAGGCGAAGGACGTAATATGGTTAGTCGTTTTTAGGAGCTGCTTCTGAGCGCTCTGGTCTTGGCAGCAACGCTTTGCGAGATAGCTTGAATTTACCGGTCTTAGGGTCAACGTCTACCAGTTTCACCTGGATTTCCTCCCCTAGTTCCAGTACACCTTCCATACTTTCCAGACGCTCCCATTTCACCTCAGAGATATGCAACAGGCCGTCTTTGCCGGCCATGAACTCTACAAAGGCCCCGTATGGCTGGATAGATTTTACCTTACCGGTGTACACCTCTCCTACCTCAGGAACAGCCACAATGGCTTTGATCTTAGAGACGGCCATTTGCATCGCTTCCTGGTTCGTGGCGAACACATTCACGTAGCCTTTGTCGTTTTTCTCCTCAATTTGGATAACGGCACCAGAATCACGCTGGATCTGCTGGATTACTTTACCGCCTGGCCCAATGATAGCGCCAATGAATTCTTTCTCAATGATGATATTGGTAGAACGCGGGGTATGCGGTTTGAAATCTGCGTTAGGCTGAGAGATGGTTTTGTTCATCTCACCTAAGATGTGCAGACGGCCGTTTCTGGCCTGTGCCAATGCCTGACCCAGGATCTCAAAGGATAGACCTTTCACTTTGATGTCCATCTGGCAGGCGGTGATGCCTTTAGAAGTACCGGTTACTTTAAAGTCCATGTCACCCAGATGATCTTCATCTCCTAAGATGTCAGAAAGAACGGCAAAGTTACCTGTGGTTTCGTCCATGATCAGACCCATGGCTATACCAGAAACCGGTGCTTTGATCTGGATACCAGCATCCATCAGGGCCAGGGTTCCAGCACAAACGGTAGCCATGGAAGAAGAACCGTTAGACTCCAGGATGTCAGAGACAATACGGATGGTGTATGGGTTTTCATCTTCCGGCGGCAATACCTTCTTCAAAGAACGCATGGCCAGGTTACCGTGTCCTACTTCTCTACGGCCGGTACCGCGCATAGGCTTGGCCTCACCGGTAGAGAACGGTGGGAAGTTATAATGCAGCATGAATTTGTTGTAGCCAGAGAACATGGCGCCATCAATCATCTGCTCATCTAATTTAGTACCTAAGGTAACAGTGGTCAACGACTGGGTCTCACCGCGGGTGAATACCGCAGAACCGTGCGCCGACGGCAGGTAGTTGATCTCTGACCAGATAGGTCTGATCTCGTCCAGGGCACGGCCATCTAAACGGCGACGCTCTTTTAAGACCACGTCACGTACGGCGTCTTTCTCTGCATCATGGAAATATTTTCCGATGAGGGTGGCGTCATAGGTATGATCTTCTGGCAGAGAAGCGACAAACTCTTCTTTGATGGCTTTAAAGGCATTCTTACGCTCGCCTTTAACGGTATTGCCAGAGGCAGCCACGGCATACGCTTTTTCATACACTGCCTTGGTGATCAATTCCTTCAATTCAAGGTCATTGCTCTCATGGCTGTATTCCCGCTTGTTAGTCTTTCCTACCGCCTGGCCTAACTCTACCTGAACAGCTACCTGCTCTTTGATGGCCACATGGGCAACGCGAATAGCTTCCAGCATGTCTTCTTCAGACACCTCGCTCATCTCACCTTCCACCATGGCCACGCTGTCTGCGGTACCGCCTACAATCAGGTCGATATCGGCGCGCTTCAGGTCAGAAAGCAAAGGGTTGATCTGGAACTGGCCGTCAATACGGGCCACACGCACCTCAGAGATTGGTCCGTTGAAAGGAATATCAGAAACAGACAGGGCAGCAGAAGCGGCCAGGGCAGCTAACGCATCTGGTAAGATCTCGGCATCGGCAGAGATAAGGTTGATGATCACCTGGGTCTCAGAGTGGTAATCATCTGGGAACATAGGACGAAGGATACGATCCACCAAACGGCTGATCAATACTTCATAGTCAGACAGACGGGCTTCTCTTTTCAGGAAACCACCTGGTATTTTACCCGAAGAGGCGAATTTCTCCTGGTAGTCAACAGACAATGGAAGGAAATCAACTCCTTCACGGGCTCCAATGTTAGAGACCACCGTGGCCAGCAACATGGCATTTCCGCAACGTACCACCACAGATCCGTCAGCCTGCTTGGCAAGCTTGCCGGTTTCAATGGTAATATCACGGCCATTGGCCATGCGGATGGTTTTAGTTATAGCGTTATATGACATCATTCTTGAGATAAGAGGCAATCAATGTAAAAGGCGCCCAAAGGCAGAGAGCCAGGGGCGCTAAAAGAAAGAGAGGAAAGCAAAGGCAAAAAAAAAGATTAGGGAATCCGGTTAATGAATTCCCTAATCTTCTTAAGTATGTTATTTACGAATGCCTAATTCAGCGATAATAGCGCGGTAGCGCGTAATGTCAGTCTTAGTAAGGTAATTCAATAATCTTCTTCTCTTACCAACCAGTTTCAAAAGACCCAACCGAGTGGAGAAGTCTTTTTTATGAACTTTAAGGTGGTCTGTCAGGTGATTAATTCTGGCAGTAAACAATGCGATTTGTGATTCAGCAGACCCGGTGTCGGTATCTAATTTTGAAAAACCGCTGTTTTGGAAGATCTCTTTTTTCGCTTCGGTAGTTAATTTCATTGCGTCTAAATGTACTAATCTTTTTTTTGCAGTCGAATATATAAGCCGCAAAGTTAGCAATCAAACCCAAATATTCAAATTCTTCATTAAATAAACTACCTGTATTTCTTTACGCCACCTTAGCCCGCTTGAACCTGGCGGCTATTTTCCTCCAGAAATCTACCTCAAGCAAGCTGGAGTCATTACGGGCCTGGTACAGGAAGAAAATTCCCACCGGTAACAGAATCAGGTTGGCTGCCCACATGCCCAAAGCCACCGGCGCTACTCCTTCCCTTCCCCATTTCTCGCCTAGAATGCTCATCACGTAGTAGACAATGAAAAAGGCGATGGAAATGATCACCGGCATGCCCAACCCGCCCTTCCGGATAATAGCGCCCAACGGGGCTCCAATCAGGAACATGATAAAGCAGGCAAAGGCTTGGGTGAACTTGCGGTAAATCTCAATCTCATAGTTGTTGCGCTCGCGCTTGATGGTGGCCAAGCGGGAGGTATAGGAACTGGTAAAGCTTTTCACGTTGCGCGCCGCATTGGCCGCGGTGCGCACGTCATCTACCGTGACGGCCGGAAGGGCAGCTAATTTGTAGTTTTTAATGTTGGAACTGTCTGCGTACGGCTTGGAGGCGAAGTAGGAATAGAAAGGACGAACATTAGGCTCCAGCAGCTTGGTCTCCGTGGAGATCTGTTTTTGTAGAGAATCAGTGACCTGGCTCAGCTGATTGATGTTCTTCATCATCTTGTTTTCAGAAAACCACTGCGAGTTGGTGCGGGTCATCTGAAAGGAGGAAAGGTTCACCACAATCTTGTTCTTGGAGAAAGCCTGCCGCAGATAGCCCGAGCTTTGCCCGTAGGCGTTGGGGTTATTGGACCGGTCCTCGGCAAAGGTCTTCCCGTTGAACATCTCCAGCACCAGGTACTGGTCATTGAACTGGGTGTACATCTTACCTGAGTCTGCCAGCATGACAATGGCGTTGCCCTGCCCGTTGCTGTGGTCATAGATCATGATGTCTTTAAGCGTTTGCCCGTCTGGGAACTTCTTTCCTACCCTAATGCTGCGGTTGGGCAAACCATTGTAGAAAGAGCCTTCCTTTAAATCAAGGGAGGGCTTTTTCTGCCGGATGTCCCACATTAAGCTGTAGGCCTTGAGGTTGGCCTTGGGCACGATGGTGTTATGGAAGAAAAAGGCGGCAATAGTCAACAGCACCGCAAAGAAGAAGACCGGGCGAAGCGTTCTAATGAGGGAAATGCCGGAGGTTTTGATGGCCGTGAGCTCATGATGCTCGCCCAGGTTACCGAAGGTTATGAGCGAAGAAAGCAGGATGGCCAGCGGGAAAGCCATGGGCGCCAGGTTCAGGCTAAAATAGAACAGAAGCTCCGCAATTACGCCCGCGCCCAGGTCTTTGCCTATGAGGTCGTCCAAGTATTTGAGGATCACCTGCAGAAGCAGAATGAATTCCACTACCGCAAACGTGAGGACAAAAGGCCCTATAAAGGACGTAAGAATAAGTTTATCTAATTTTTTCATGCAAGCGAGCCAGTTCCGTGTGCCCAGGCAAATAAAAGGTCCGGCACATCAGAATAGGCCAAAATTACGAAAAGAGGCCGAAACTATGGTTATCCGCCAATCAACTCCCGTAACGTCAGCACCTGGTTATCCCAAAGTTCGGCTAGCTGTTCAACGTCTCCCACGTCTGTGTAGTCTGTTACGCGCAGATATTGTTCCTGGGTTAGCTCACTTGATTCTATGGTGAAGTCTATGTAGCTGTAGTCATGGGGCACGCCATTACCAGTCTCCGGAAAAGTCAATCGCACGGATTTGTTGGTCCGGTGGCTGGTCATTTCAGCAATATAATTCTGATTATCCCAGGTGAGGCGGTATCTACGGTCACCAATCTGCTGGGCGGCTTCGCACAGCCATTGGGCCAACCCAGAGGCCGTGCTCAGGTAAGGGTACAACATTTTGGGCGAGGCGTTGAGGGAATACTCTCGGACAAACTTTATTTTACTCATAGACACTATAGCAAAAAAGTAAAGGGTAATGAAAGGGTATGGTAAGATGGGGGCGGCTTATGTTTCTCAAGTAAAGGAAAATATTTTATACAAAAAAACTTGTGTGGTTATAAATCTTTCTCCTACATTTGCACCCGTAAAAGGCGGGGTAGCTCAGTTGGTTAGAGCACAGGATTCATAACCCTGAGGTCAGGGGTTCAACTCCCCTCCCCGCTACAAAGCTCCACCTGGCGGTGGAGCTTTTTTTATTTATATCCTGAAGGTGAACCGGTTAGCTACCTGCCCAGAATTTCAGGCGCCTTCTCCAACTTCAAATAATCCTGGTTTGAGACCGTTTTAAGAAAAACGGCCCTGAAACACCTCCTCCCCTATTTTACCGGGTTCTCCTCCTATTCCGCTGCTGCTAGTGTAATTTCCTTGCTGGTCTCCCGGCATTAAAACGATTTATTTTTCTGGTTCTCCCTTAAAAAGCAATCCCTTTAAAAGCAAAAAGCCCCTGCCGCCAGACGCGAAGGAGCTGTTTGAGGATGGGAAAAAGCAGGCTTTACCAATTTAGGAGTCATAGGCAATTTCTACCACCTGTACTACTTCTTCCGTTGGACCGAATTTTAGAGGAAGTTCCTGCCCCAAGGAGGCTCCCTGCAGGGCTTTGGCAATGGGTGCGACAAACGCGATGCGGCCTTCCGGCAGAGAGGCTTCGTCTACGCCTACAATGGTGAAGGTGCGTTTAAGGCCAGGCTTAGGTCCTTTCTTGGTTTCAATGGTGACCCTGGCGCCAAACCTAACCTGGTCCTGTGGTTGGTCGGTGGGGTTGATTACCTTGGCGCTGTTTAGTCTCTCCAGTAAGGCGTTGGTCTGAGTTTTTAAGATGGTGAGTTGGCGGGTGCGGTTGGCCTGGTCTTCGCGGTCCTGTTCCACTTTAGCCCTTTGTAGTTCCAGTTCCAACAGCTCGGTTTTTAGCTGCTCCAGGCCCCGGGGAGTGACATAGTTGGGAGTTCCCGCAGGCAAGGCAGCCCGGGGCGCAATAATCGGGGCCTCGCCCGCATCATCTTCTTTTACAAATGCACGACTCATGCCGGTATTAACGCAACAGGTTCCTAGGTGGTTATCTGGCTACGTCCTTTCCAGATTTACAGGCATTTAAAACTCTGTCAGAGAAGGAATAACTGGAGTTACGTTTTGGGCCTACTTTCAGTAAAACAGGCCCAAAACGCAGGAAGGGTTTTCAGAAATGGAAGGCTAAAGAGCGGGAAGTGCGTCCGCCTTGAGCCGAAGTATCCGTTCTTTCTCAGGGTCCATTTCATCTACCTGGGTAAGTAGGCCCACTACCAACCCTACGGCTCCCATGGCTAAAAATGTATTTCTGGCCTTGGTGTTTTGCGCAAAGCCAAAAGCCCAGGGGGCCGCCAGGGAAAATACGCCAATGGCCAGGTCCAGGGCAACGTGCGCTTTAAAGGGCATGACCGGGACAGCTCCCCATTCGGCCTTGGTGATGAGGCCAGAAATCATTGTGCCGGCGCTAATAGCCCGGCAAAGGGTGGTGGCAATGGGTTCTTCAGTAAAGCCCACCGTTTCAGGGGCGGTCGCTACGGCTGGCACAAAGGAAGCGTCTGCAATACCATGATATAGCCTAGGAATAGGTTGCCACATAACAAATCTCGTTTTAGGTGAATCAATAAAAAACCACTCAATGCATGGTGATTAACTATTACCTTACGCACCTCCAAAAGCATAGTTCCTGGGTCTGGAAAGACCGCGGGTAGAAAAGAGGGCAAATGTTTACTGACTTGCCTGAAACTAAGCCTCTGTTTTTTCCACCTCTTTCGCCGTGAGTATTTCTCTACCGGACCAATCCTTTTTTAAATGATAATCTGATTTTACTATTTTAAATAAATTATTTACCTTTTCTAATATAATTGTCTTTTATCTGGAACCTTTTTGGGTTTTATTGGCTTGCCTATACAGCCAAAGCTGCCACCATTTCTTCCCTTACCCTTACTACATGAAGATAAATTTACCCTTCCTTTCTGTTTTACTGGTTTTCCCTTGTTTTTTCAGCCTTGGCCGTAGTTATGCCCAAACAGGTAATTGGACGCCAGCCAATGCAGATCTGAGTTTTCCGCGCACCTTACTAAAAGCGGCGCAGGTTCCGGCGGTGCAGCAATCCATTTCCTCGGGCGAAAGATTAACCCTTTACGCTGGGGTATATGGCAGCTCAAACACCACAGAGTTTTCTGATAATACCACCTCTAATGGACGAAGGGCCCGGGCCACCATCGCCAAAAACGCCGCCTTTGTGTTGCTGCTTGACCGCAAACCGGATGCTGGAACTGTTATCACCCTTCCGGCAGCTGAAAGAACTAACCTGCTGGCCAAAACCAAAACGTTGCTGGAAGGAATTAATACTAACGTGGAAGTATACGCATCCTTTTCTGGGGCTTCCTACACAGAATGGCAATGGCGTTCAAAGGAGCTAATTGATTACATGATTGCCTATGACTTGTTAAAGGGAGCCGGGCAAACCAATGAGTCCCTGTCCTTGGCCCGGACCAAACTGCAGGAATTTGCAGGAAACCTTTACAAGCAAGCCACCACTGCCTTTTTGGGGAACGCCTTTTTTAACCAGGTCAAGAACAACCACACGCTCATGACCACTTCGGCCCTGGGCCTGTCTGCGGTGGTTTTGAATGATGTGGGCGGCACCGATCCCTGGCTCCAGCCTACCAATTGGATTAACACGGGCCTTTACCACCTGGACAATGTGCTTTGGCGCGATGCCAGCCGGCAATCAGATACCCTGGTTGTGGCGGGCTACGCCGAAGGCCCTTATTACTTCAAATACGCCTTCCTGAACTGCCTCCCGTTCATCAGGGCCATTGGCAATTTCCTGCCAGACGGCCGGTTGCCTTATACTTTTAACACCACTACCAAAAGCATCCGGAACCCTTTCTATGACCCGGCCTATGACAAGCTGTATGATTGGATTGCCACTATACAGATGCCCGATGGCCGCACTCCTGCCCTGGAAGATTCTTTTATAGACATGGCTATGCCAGAGCTAGCCCTCACCGGGAAAAGCAAATATTTGAACCCCATGGCCTTTTCCAATTTTGCCAGTAGCCAGATGAATTCCCTGCCAAGGCAACTTTCGGATATTACCGTAGACATGCGGGCCGCATTTCTGGCCTCCAATCTTCAGTATTCTACACCGGCAAACCAAAAGCTCACGGCACTTCCCGCCAGCGGGAACCTTGTCTTCCGTTCAGGGAACGACTCTCTGGCCAGTTACCTGCACGTGTATGGCAAAAATGGCCGTGCCCAGCAGGTTACAGGCGGTCATAACCACGGCGATGCCAGTTCTTTCCTGCTGCACGCCAAAGGACAGTTATTGGCCCTAGACCCAGGGTATTTGAGCAACGGCAGCCGGGGCAGCGTGGGCGAAGGAGTGCACCATAACCTTATTCTGGTAGATGGAGCCGGTCCCACCATGGGAACCTCTGGTGCCACTAATGACGCGGAAGGGTTTGTCCAGAATGCAGTCTCAACGGGCCGATTGAGCTACGGCGAGGTACGGACTTCCTACCTGGGCGCCACCATTACCCGCAAAACTCTTTTTGTGCGCGATTCTTATTTCCTGCTGGCAGAAGCGGTGAGTTCAACCAGTGCGCATACCTACACCTGGCAACTGCACGGCTATGGGCTGGAAGGCGGCTCTGCGGCTACCGGTACGTTCACAGACAGCCTGGCCTTCCACTCAGGTACCTGGCAGAAAAACGGGGTAAACTTGAAGGCGCATGTGACCGCCACCAACGGGGCCTCCACTTACGGCAAAGCCGCCAATGTCCACGAACTCACTTATAATACCACGGAAAGCCATACCACCTTGCAGGTTCAGAAAGCCGGCGTGCCCAACGTGCAATTTTTGTCTCTGCTACACCCTTACACCACCAGGGCATTAGGGGTTAAAACCGTGAGTACTGCTCAGACTGCCGCCCTTGCCATGGGAGAAAATGAGTACCAGGACCTGGCCTTCGCGCAGGCGGATACGGTGGCGGTCAGCCTGTTCAGTTTGCCGCAGACGGTCACGGCGGATGCGCTTTTTACTTTCTTTTCCCTGGATAAAGCAGGAGAATTCGCGCAGGTATTCATGGAGACCGGGAAGACCCTCACCTACGGAAGTTCTTTCTACATGGCCTCCAGCAGGCGCGCCACCCTGGCCTGGCAGAAGTTGAATGACCTGGAATATGAAGGCTATGCCAGCAAAAGCACGGTCCTGACCATTACTCTAGATAAACCGCCAGTGACCGTGACCGGCGCCAACCTGGACCAGTACAGTTATGACCCGGTAGCTAAGGAAGTAAGCATCACCTTAAGCGGCCCTTCAGCGTTCAAAGTTAATTTTACCCCCACCCCACTTCCCGTAAAACTCACGCAGTTTACAGGCAAACGCCAGCAAAATAACGTGTTATTGACATGGGAAACCGCCTCTGAAAAAGATAACAAAGGCTTTGAGCTACAGCGCAAAACGGCGGAAATGCCAGGATTTGAGACTTTGACCTTTGTTAAAGGCAACGGCACTTCCAATGTAGTGAACAGGTACAGCTTTGAGGACGCCACCGCTCCTACTTCCACGGTGTATTACCGCCTGAAGCAACGGGACCACGACGGAAACTTTGAATTCTCCAAGGTCATTGCCGTGGCTGGCTCCAAAACTGCTGCTCCTCACTTCACCGTCTATCCTATTCCCGCCGATGAGGTCGTCAATCTATATTACAACCCTTCCGGCACCCCGGTCCAAATGAGACTTTCGCGCTCTGATGGAAAGGTTCTCCAGCAGGTTTCCTTTCAGGGGGAAATGCAACTGTCTACAGCTCTGTTGGTCCCGGGCTTGTATTTCCTGCATTTGCTAGACCTGCAAGGCAACCCGCTCTCCCCTGTCCGTAAATTGATTGTGAAGCATTAAGGGTTCCCTGATAACCAGAAATTGCTAATAAAAATACATCCTGCTGTTTTAGGGCTGTTTTATGAAAAACAAGCCTAAAACAGCAGGATGTATTTTCTCTTTCCTATCCTAGGAAACCTTATTTCTTTTTGAAGCCCTGAATGAAGTTGCGTGTAAAATCAGACAAAACCAGGGTTCCGCTAATGCCTGCTCTTTGGACTAAGAGGGTATCCCAATGCTCGGTCCCATGCCAGAATATTTGCTTCAAAGCCGAAAGCGCCTCGGGGCTGTAAGAGGCCAGTTTTGCGGCAAACGCCAACACCGCCGCATCCATTTCCTCTGTGGTCTCAAACAGGTGTGCGTACAAGCCTTTCTCTTTCGCCCAGGCCGCCGACCGGAATTCCCCGGCGTCTAAGGCTAGTTCGGAGAAAGCCGCCAATCCAATTTTGCGCTCTACGGCCGGTCCAACCACAAATGGTCCAATGCCCACGGCAATCTCACTTAGTTTCACAGAAGCCTGTTGGGTAGCGAAGCAATAGTCGGTGGCTGCCGCTACACCTACCCCGCCGCCAATTGCTTTTCCCTGCACACGGCCTATAATGATTTTGGGCGAGGTCCGGCAGGCATTGATCACCTTAGCAAAACCAGAGAAAAACTCCAGGCCCTGCTCCTTGTTCTGGATAGCGATCAATTCATCAAAAGAGGCACCCGCGCAAAAGGTCCGCTCTCCTTCGCTGCGCAGAACTATTACTCTAACGCTTTCATTTTCGCCAGCTTGAGTAATAGTGTGTGCTAGCTTATTTAAAAGTAGGCCAGGCAAGGAGTTATGCGATGGATGGAAGAATGAGATGACGCCAATGCCACCTTCCTGGAGCGTGAAGTCTACTTTACCTGTTTCGGTCATTTTATAGGATGCTTTGTTCTTTATGTTTTTGCTCAGGATTCCCGGCTAGCAATATTCGGCAAGCCTAAACTGAGTTTTACTTTTTGAAACGAGAGGAAATTTTGCTGAAGCTGTTTTGAAGCCGATTTACTGAAAACAGGCTCAAAACAGCTTAGGCATTTTAATGGCGCTTAGGCTTGGTCCAGTTTTTTGACCATGGTCATGATGGTGGCAATGGCTACAGTCTCCCCAATCTCATCAGTCACATCAACCAGCCATTTCACAATCCCTTTTGCCACGTCTTCCTCGCTTCGTTTTTCCTGGGCTACTTTTTCCTTCACGGTGAGTTTCACCCCAATGGTCATGCCTGGGTACACCGGTTTGGTGAAGCGGCAGTTCTCCAGACCATAGTTCAGCAACACCGGACCTTTCTTAGGATCCACGAACATGCCGGCCGCTTTAGACAAGATATAGTACCCATGGGCTACCCTTCCGGTGAACAAGGTTCCTTCCAAAGAGGTAGCGTCTACGTGGGCATAGAAATGGTCTCCGGAAACGTTGGCGAAGTTGGTGATATCTGCCTCGGTGACCGTATGGCGGTGCGTGACCCAGGTCTCAGAGATCTCCAGTTCCTCAAAATGCTTCCGGAAAGGGTGCACATCTTTCTCCATCTGTTTGGCACCCTGCTGGTACACACCTGTTATGGCGGTAATCATGGAAGGCGACCCCTGAATGGCGGTGCGCTGCATGAAGTGCTTCACGCCTCGTACCCCTCCCATTTCCTCGCCGCCCCCGGCCCGACCAGGTCCGCCGTGGGTGAGCATTGGCATGGGGGAACCGTGGCCGGTGCTTTCCTTCGCGCATTCGTTGTCCAGCACCAGAATACGCCCGTGGTGGGTTGCCGCTCCTATAGCGAATTCCTGGGCAATGGTTGGGTCTGCGGTGGCAATGGAAGCCACCAGGGAGCCTTTCCCAAGTTTGGTCAGTTCAATGGCCTCGCCCAGATCTTTGTAAGGCATAATGGTAGCCACCGGACCGAAGGCCTCCACCTCATGGGTATGAGTGAATTTGAAAGGCTGGCTGTTCAGCATGACAATGGGAGAGATAAACGCGCCTTTGTCCTGATTGGCCCCAATCAGATTCACCTTGTCTATGTCTCCATATACAATAGGCGTTTCGCGGGCCAGGTCGCGCACCTGGTCCTGAAGCTTTTTCAGTTGCTCCCTGCCCACCAATGACCCCATGCGCACGCCCTCCGCCTGCGGGTCCCCGATGGCGGTTTTGGAAAGCTCTTTGCCCAGCGCAATCTGTACGTCTTCCACCAGTTTTTCCGGTACGATAGCGCGCCGGATGGCGGTACATTTCTGACCGGCCTTGGCGGTGATTTCTTTTCTGATTTCCTTGATGAACAAATCAAACTCAGGAGTGCCGGGCACTGCGTCTTCACCCAGCACCGAACTGTTCAGCGAATCAGCCTCCATGGTGAAAGGAATAGCTTCCTGGATGATTCTGGGATGAGCTTTAAGCAAGCGGCCGGTATAGGCTGAGCCAGTGAAGGTGACCACATCCTGGTACGTGAGGTGGTCCAGAATGCCTTCGCCGGTGCCGGTCACTAGTTGCAGGGCGCCTTCTGGTAAAATGTTGGAGGCAATGATCTCGCGGACCACGGCTTCGGTGAGGAAGGCGGTGATAGGCGCTGGTTTCACAATGGCAGGCATGCCGGCCAAGAGGTTCACTGCGATTTTCTCCAGCATTCCCCATACCGGGAAATTATAGGCATTGATGTGCACGGCCACGCCTTCTTTGGGTACCAGAATGTGGTGTCCTATAAACGTGCCGCCCTTAGACAAACCAACCGGCTCATCTTCCACAAAATACGGCTTATCTGGGAACTGCTTACGCAAAGAGGCGTAGGCAAACAGATTTCCAATACCGCCTTCAATGTCTACCCAACTGTCAGCACGGGTGGCGCCGGTGCGGTAGCTGAGTTTGTAAAACTGTTCCTTCCGCTCGGTGAGGTGCAATGCTAGGGCCTTTAGCATGCGCCCGCGTTCCTGGAAGGTCATTTTGCGCAGGGCCTTGTTTCCTTTCGCGCGGCCGTATTCCAGCATGGCATTGAAATTAAGCCCGCCGCTGTAGGCCACACAGATCAAATCGCCAGTCACGGCATCTAAAATCTCGCTTTCTTTTCCAGAGCCGGGGGTCCATTGGCCCATGGCATAATTCTGCAATACTGCGGTCATATTTTTGATTGTTAGTTGCTGGTTGTTAATTGTTAGGAAAGATGAAAAAGGTGCTGGTTGGGTTTTGGGGCCGTTTTATGAAAAACAGGCCTAAAACACCGAGCCGCTGTTTCTTGCTAGCTTTTCCGTTCGTTCCAGGTTTGGTAGCTGGCTACTTGTTTCTTGCGGTTTTCGGGCACTTCCCTTAGGGGTTCGCAGGGTTTGAGCATGGTGTGGCAGTCGGCTGGGAGTTGCATGTAGATTTGGGTGCCATCCGTTTTCCAGGCCACCATCTCGTCACTTACCTGCTTGACAATTTTGGACGGGTTTCCCACCACCACACTGCGGGGCGGAATCTTTTCGTCGGCCTTAAGAAAACAAAGGGCGCCCACAATGCTTTCATCACCCACCTCTACCCGGTCCATGACCACGGCATTCATGCCCACCATTACGTTGCGGCCAATAGTGGCACCATGGATGATGGCCCCGTGACCGATGTGCACCATTTCCTTCAGTAGCACCGTGGTGCCCGGGAACATATGGATGGTGCAGTTTTCCTGGACATTGCAGTTATCTTCAATAATGATCTCGCCCCAGTCGCCTCTAATAGCTGCGCCGGGACCCACGTACACGTTCTTCCCGATAATCACATTGCCGGTGACCACAGCCTGCGGATGCACGAAAGAGCTTTCATGCACCACCGGAATATAGCCATTGAATTCGTAGATCATGCCCGTTCAATAATGGCGGCATACCCCTGCCCCACGCCTACGCACATGGTCACAAGCGCATACCGTTTGTTTTGTCTGTGTAGCTCAAGAGCCGCGGCGTTCAAGATTCTGGCCCCGCTCATGCCCAGTGGGTGCCCTAACGCGATAGCACCGCCATTGGGGTTTACGCGGGAATCCTGATCGTCTACTTTAAGACCTCTGAGACAGGCCAGCACCTGAGAGGCGAAGGCCTCGTTGATTTCAATCAGGTCTATGTCTTTCATGGTGAGACCGGCGCGTTGGAGGGCCATCTCAGTGGCCGGCACAGGCCCGAAGCCCATGTACCTGGGTTCTACCCCGGCAGCACCCATAGAGACAAAGCGGGCTTTAGGCGTTAAGTTATAATTTTTTAAGGCGTCTTCCGAAGCAAACAACAAGGCAGCAGCCCCATCATTCAACCCGGAGGCATTGCCTGCCGTCACGGTGCCTTCTTTATGAAATGCGGGTCTCAGTTTGGCCAGCACTTCCAGCGTGGTGGATGGTTTGATAAACTCGTCCTGCGCGAAAATTGTAGGCTCCCCTTTCTTCTGCGGAATAGAAACCGAGACAATTTCCTCCGCAAATCTTCCCGCTTCCTGTGCTTTAGTGGCTTTTTGCTGGGACCAAAGTGCAAAGGCGTCCTGGTCTTCACGGGTAATTCCCTCGCGGCGAGCCAGGTTCTCGGCGGTCTCGCCCATGCCATCCACCCCAAAGGCTTCTTTGATTCTTGGATTGATGAAGCGCCAACCAAAGCTGGAATCGAACATCTGGGCATCGCGGCCAAAAGGAGTGCTGGTTTTGGAGATTACCCAAGGTCCCCGGGTCATGTTCTCTAATCCGCCAGCCACAAACAGTTCCCCGTCCCCGCACTGAATGGCCCGGGCTGCCGCCACTGAGGCCGACAACCCAGAGGCGCAAAGGCGGTTCACGGTCTCTCCAGGTACTGAGAAAGGCAAGCCTGCCAAAAGCAGCGACATGCGGGCCACGTTGCGGTTATCTTCGCCGGCCTGGTTGGCGCAGCCTATGATCACATCGGCAATCGCCGTAGGGTCTGCCGTGGGGTTGCGCTTCATGAGTTCCTGGATGACCAGGGCGCCCAGGTCGTCTGGTCTCACCGTGGCCAGTGCACCCCCAAAATTCCCGATGGGCGTCCGGATGCCGTCCACTAAATATGCTTGCTTCATGTTGGTTGGTTTCTTTTGTGGTTTACGCGTTTTAGGGCCATTTTCCAAAAAACAGGCCAAAAACGGGTAAGTATACCTATTGGAAGAACTGCCTCTTTTCCCGCACCATCTGCCGAAGAAGTACACTGGCCCGGTACCGGTCTTCATGGTACTCCTGGTACAGGTGGTCCAGAGTTTCAAGTATTTTTTCCAGGCCCAGTTCATCGGCCCAGGCCAAAAGGCCTTTGGGGTAGTTCACGCCTTTGGTCATGGCCAACTCCAGGTCTTCTTTTGAGGCCACTTTCAGGTACAAGGCGTCTATGGCCTCATTGATGAGCATGGCCAGTATGCGGTGCAGCACCTGGGTTCCCAAGGCTTCGTCTTGGGTTGGTTCTGACTGAGTGGCGCCTTCGCGGTAATCATAGAAGCCACGTCCCGATTTTTTGCCGTAATACCCTGCCTCAAACAGGCGCTTTTGGGTAAAGGACGGTTTGTAGCGGGGATCATAGAAGAAAGAGGCGAAGACTGATTCGGTGACGCGGTAGTTAACGTCATGGCCAATAAAGTCCATGAGCGTAAAAGGCCCCATCTTAAAGCCGCCTAAGTTGGTCATGGCCCAGTCAATGGTGGCCATTTCAGCGATGCCTTCTTCCAGAATCCGGAGGGCCTCACCGTAAAACGGACGAGCGACCCGGTTCACGATAAAGCCGGGCGTGTCTTTCACGATCACCGGCATTTTACCCCAGGACTGCACCTGTTGTTTCATCTCTTCGGCCAGGCCCTCACGGGTTTGTACCGCCGGAATGATCTCCACCAGGGGCATGACCGGGGCCGGGTTAAAAAAATGGATACCGATGAAGCGCTCAGGCTTTTCACAGGCCGCGGCAATGGAGGCAATGGAGAGCGAAGAGGTATTAGAGGCCAGGATACAGTACTCTGGCACAATCATTTCCACCTCTCTGAACAAGTTTTGCTTTACCTCCAAATCTTCCACCACGGCTTCTAACACTAAGTCACAGCTCCCGAAATCCTGATAGGCTTCGGTGAAGTTCAGGCGGTCCAGTATCTCTGCGGCGTCTATCTCAGAGAGCTTCCCTTTTTTAGAAAGTTTGCCCAAGGTGTCTTTGATATTCTGAGCCGCGCGTTCCAGCGCCTTGGCGTTTTTGTCCAGCAGGTGCACCTTGTGGCCCGCCGTGGCCAGGACCTGGGCAATGCCCGTGCCCATGGCCCCACTTCCTATAATGCCTACTATCATTGCCCGGTAAAATTAGGTTGTCGCTTCTGAATAAAGGCCTCTACCCCTTCCTTGAAGTCCAAGGTCTGGCCCGCCTGTTGCTGGTAGGCTGCTTCATGCTTAAGTTGCTCTTCTAAGGAATGCTGAAAGGTTTTGTTGAGGAGTTGCTTGGTATAGGCTAAGCCTTTGGTGGGCATCTGGGCCATTTTCTGCGCCAGGGCCTGTACCTCTGCGGCAAAAGATTCTTCGGGGAAAGTCTTGTAAATCATGCCCATTTCTACTGCCTCGCGGGCAGTCACCTTGTCACCGGTCATCATCAATGCCGAGGCCCGCTGCATTCCCACCAGACGGGGAAGGAAAAACGTGCCGGCACTGTCTGGGATCAAGCCAATTTTACTAAAAGCCTGAATAAACGAAGCCGATTCCTTGGCCACCACAATATCACAGGCAAGGGCCAGGTTTGCCCCTGCTCCGGCGGCTACTCCATTCACAGCGGCTATCACGGGCTTGTTCAACTGCCGAAGCAGTAAAATAATAGGGTTATACTGCTGCACCACAATCTCAGAGATCTCCAGGCTTTCGGGGCCGGTGGCCTCAGCCAGGTCTTGGCCGGCGCAGAAGGCCTTGCCTTCACCGGTCAGAACCACGGCCCGCACCGTGTCATTGTTGGCGCAGGTGCGAAGGTGCTGCTGCAAGGCCAGTGCCATTTCGCGGTTAAAGCTGTTATATACGGTGGGCCGGTTTAAGGTAATGGTGGCTACGCCGTTTTCAAGGGAATAAGTGATGTAGGTACTTTCGGTCATAGTTTTATTTGAGGCACTTGAAATAGTCAAACGGTTCCAGGCAATCCAGGCACTGGTAATGGGCCTTGCAGGAAGTGGAACTGAATTGGCTGATTAGTTTCGTGTTTTCAGATTTACAAAGCGGGCACCGCACCACGGTGTCTCTCCCGAACAGCGCATGGATGTCGCCATTAGGTTCTACCGGCGGCGCAATGCCATAATCCTCCAGCTTTTGCTTTCCTTCAGGGGTAAGCCAATCCGTAGTCCAGGCGGGGCTGAGCTGCAGGTCCACCTTTACGTCTTTGTACCCTTCAGAGAGCAGTTTTATTTTAATATCAGTGGCAATGGTATTCATGGCCGGGCACCCCGAATACGTGGGTGTAATGGTCACTACTACTTTGCCATCTTCCTGCACTTGCACCTTGCGCAGCACTCCCAGGTCCAAAATGCTTAGCACCGGGATCTCCGGGTCCGTGACCTCCTCCAGCAGTTTCCATATTTTCTCTTCAGGGGTCACTTTAGTTGGTATCAAGTAGCTGGTATCAGGTAGCAAGAAAAAATTGTAAGATGCTTTTCCGTTTTGAGCCTGTTTTACTTAAAACAGGCTCAAAACGGAATTCCCTACCACTCCAGGCCTGGATAGGACCGTTGCAGGTATTGCAATTCGGTTAAGATGTAGCCCAAGTGCTCTGAATGCCGGCCGGTTTTGCCGCCTTTCTGCATGAACACATTTTGGGGCACCTCCAGGGTAGCCTCCGCGAACACTTTGGCCACGTGGGCGTCCCACTGTTCCTTTAAGCCAGCGTAGTCCGGAAGGATGCCCTGCTGCGCCAGTTGCTTTTCCGTGTCCGTCATCATGAAAAGCTCTCCCGAGTACATCCAGAGGTTGTCTATGGCTTTCTGAATGCGGCTTTTGCTTTCGGGGGTACCGTCGCCTAATCTAATTACCCATTCTGAACTCCATTTTAGGTGATAGCTGGCTTCTTTAAAAGATTTGGCTGCAATGCCAGCCAAGCCTTTGTCTGAGGTATTTTGCAACTGCTGCAGCAACTGAAAATGGAAGCCGTCAAAAAGGAATTGCCGCAGTACCGTATCTGCGAAGTCTCCGTTGGGTTGCTCTACCAGCAGCGGGTTCTTGTACTCTACGGCATCACGAAGGTAGGCCAGGTCATCTTCGGTGTGGCCCTTGCCTTCCAGTTCAGCGGCGTATTGAAACAAGCTTCGGGTTTCGCCAATCAAATCCAGGGCAATGTTGGCCATGGCCAGGTCCTGCTCTAAAATAGGTCCGTGGCCGCACCACTCTGATAGCCGATGCCCTAAGATCAGACTAGTATCGGCTAACTGAAGCGTATAATCCAACAGCAGCGCCCGAAGCTCTGGGGAATACTCCTGCACGCCTTGGGTGGGTTTATTCTGTAAGTCCATGGGCATTACATGTTTTTTATTTCGGGAGGCACTTCATAGAAGGTAGGGTGACGGTAGACCTTGTCATTGGCAGGGTCAAAGAAGGAGGCCGCCTCGTCTGGGTTGGACGCGTGCACGTTCTTTGATTCCACCACCCAAATGCTCACCCCTTCCATGCGGCGGGTATACACGTCGCGGGCGTTCTGGATCGCCATTTCGGCATCGGCGGCGTGCAAGCTGCCTACGTGTTTATGGTCTAGGCCTTGCTTACTTCTGATGAAAACTTCCCAGAGGGGCCATTCTTTCTGTTGCATGTTCTATTGAATGAATGAGTGGTTGAGAGATGGAGAGAATGAAAGGGTTAGGCGACTTGTTTTTCGGCTTCGCGGCGGGCGCGTTTCTCGGCGTGGGCCATAGCGGCCTCGCGTACCCAGGCACCTTCTTCGTGGGCTTTCACGCGGGTGTTTATGCGGTCTTTGTTGCAGGGTCCGTTGCCTTTAACCACGTTCCAGAACTCTTCCCAATCTACATCACCGTAATCGTAGCCGTTTTTAACTTCATTCCATTTCAGGTCTTTGTCGGGTACGGTCAACCCTAGAAACTCAGCCTGTGGCACCATCATGTCCACGAACCGCTGGCGCAGCTCATCATTGGTAAAGCGCTTGATTTTCCAGCGCATAGACTGCTCGGTGTTAGGTGATTCTTCATCCTTGGGCCCAAACATCATTAGCGTTGGCCACCACCACCGGTTAAAGGCTTCCTGGGCCATTTTCTTTTGGGCCGGTGCCCCGTTGCACAGGGTCATCATGATCTCAAATCCCTGACGCTGGTGGAAGCTTTCTTCCTTGCACACCCGCACCATGGCCCGGGCGTATGGTCCGTAAGAAGTCCTGATCAAAGGCACCTGGTTCATTATGGCGGCACCGTCCACTAACCAGCCAATGGCTCCAATATCGGCCCAGGATAAGGTAGGATAGTTGAAAATGCTGGAATATTTGGCTTTGCCCGAATGCAGGTCATTGATCATCTGGTCACGGGACGTGCCCAGGGTTTCGGCGGCGCTGTATAGGTACAAGCCATGGCCCGCCTCGTCCTGCACCTTAGAGAGTAGAATGGCTTTGCGCTTAAGTGAAGGGGCGCGGGTGATCCAGTTGCCTTCGGGCAGCATGCCTACAATCTCTGAGTGGGCGTGCTGCGAGATCTGGCGCACCAGGGTTTTACGGTACTGGTCCGGCATCCAGTCTTTGGGTTCAATGCGGATTTCGTTCGCGATCTTCTCCTCAAACAGCTCTTCCAGTGATTTATCTATGATCGTTTCCATACCTTCTTAACAGTTGAATTCTCTCTTACGTTTAAAAAAGCCTTAGCGGCATTAAATCTGTTTTAAGCCCGTTTTCTCAAAAACAGGCCTAAAACAGATTTTACTGGTCAAAATCTACCACCACCCGCTCGGTCAACGGACGGGCCTGGCAGGTAAGAATGTAGCCGGCGGCCACTTCCTCGGGTTCCAGGGAATAGTTCACGTCCATCTCTACTTCGCCTTCCAGCACTTTGGCCCGGCAGGTGCTGCAGACACCGCCTTTGCAGGAATACGGCACGTCGGCACCGGTTTCAGCGGCGGCGTCTAAGATGGTGTTGCCATAATAAGACATCTCCAGGTTAATGTAATTGCCGTCCAGTCGCACCTGTACTTTGCTGATCTTGTCTTCGGCCCCGGCCGGACGCTCCCGGCGCTCGGTGGCTTTCTGGCCTGCCTCCCCGGTGGTGAAGAGCTCAAAGTGGATCTTCTCTTTGGGTACTCCTGCTTCCTGCAGCGCTTCCTTCGCCCCGAAGATCATTTCCTCGGGTCCGCAGATAAAGCACTCGTCTATCTCTTCAGCTTTAATTATTTTCTGCAGGAACAGCTGGGTTTTCTGCTTATCAATGCGGCCAAACAAAAGGTCGGTGTCGCCGTGTTCGCGGCTCAAGATATGGTAGAGGCTGAAGCGGTCAAGAAACTTGTTCTTAAGCCCTTCCAGTTCTTCCTTGAACATGATGGAGTTGCGACCCCGGTTCCCGTACAGCAACAGCACCTGGCTTTTAGGCTCAGACAGTAAGATGGTTTTGATAATGGAAAGGATGGGCGTGATGCCGCTGCCGGCTGCTACCATCACGTAGCTTTTCTGCTGCTCGCGGTTCAATTGGGTATAGAAACTTCCCATGGGGGGCATCACTTCCAATTCCTCGCCGGGCTGCAGCCCCTCATTAGCGAAGGAAGAGAACCGCCCCTCCGGCACTTTCTTGATAGCCACTTTCCATTCATTCTCCAAAGGGCTGGAGCAGATGGAATAGGAACGCCGCAGCTCCTCGCCGTTGTGGTATCGCCGGAACGTTAGATACTGGCCCTGGGTGTAGCGGAAAGTATCTTTCAGTTCTTCCGGCACATCTAAGGTCACGGTCACGCTGTCATGCGTTTCGCGGTTAATGTTCTTGATCCTTACTTTATGGAATCTGCTCATAATTTTACCTCAACATATCTTTTCAAAAGGAACAGGCAACGGTTGGGTCCTTCTTTGTTTTGTCTAGCCACTAATTCCGGAAATCGACCCTCTCTAGGATTCCATGTTTCCGTTTTTCTCCAGCCCCTGGAAGAGAATGGTAAGGATGGAGTTTTCCAATTCTTCAATGGAGATACCTCTATCCTGCCGCCACCAAAGTTCTACCCAGCGCACCGCAGATAAGAGCGTGAACAGGGCCACGGAGGTATTCACCTCCCGCAGTTCCCCGGCCTGCTTTCCTGTCTCAATAAAGGCGGCCAGTTTATTCTCGTATTGCTTTCTAAGGTTCTTAAACTCTTGCAAGGACTCCGGCGAAAGGTATTTCCAGTCATTGTTGGCCACGGATACCTCCGCTCCCATGGTAGTCATGAGGTGAATATGCAGTTTCACCAGCGCCTTCAGCTTTTGGGTTAAGGTCAAGTTGGCTTGCTCAATCTCTGCCAGCTGGGTGACGTAGGTATTGGCAATGTCAAAACAAATGGTCTTCAGGATCTCATCTTTGGAGCTGATATAATGGTACATGGTGGCCGCATCCATGCCTACCTGCTCCGCCAGATCACGCATAGAGGTGCCGCCCACCCCTTTCTTCTTGAAAAGCAGGGCAGCTTCCTTGATGATTTCCTCGCGCCGTATGTCCTTTTTCTTCTTCATGGCTTATGCCCGACCTACGCGAACCTCTTTATTCATAAAATGCTCCAAGATCCAGGTTTAACAGGCAGGTAGAAGGTAAAGTACACTTCTCCTGGTACACCAAGTTTACAGGATTTAAACTAATAAGTCAAATGTTTGTTTGAATTTTTGAAGGTTATTCAAAATTTGTGGCTTTACTCCTTCCCTACTTCCTGTACTGCGCGTCTTAATAGTATATAAAGAGGTTCCTTCAAAAACTCCTATTAGTAAGGCTGAATTCTGCTTTGGAAACTTATCCCTTTAAAAGGCTTACCTTTGCATGGGGCAAGTCTTTTGCCCTCTATTTGATTTAGTGATTACCATGGAAGCGTTACCCAAGATCCTTAAGAACCTTAACATACCGCAGTTAAACGAAGTGCAGGAAGCGGCGCTGAATGTTACCGAGCAGAAAGACTTTGTATTACTGGCTCCTACCGGGTCTGGCAAGACGCTTGGTTTTTTGCTTCCTCTGTTGAAACGCCTTTCCACCACAGAGGCAGGCGTACAGGCTTTAGTGCTGGTTCCAACCCGAGAACTGGCGCTGCAGATTGAGCAGGTGTTACGGCAGATGGGCACGGGCTTTAAAGTAAACTGCTGCTACGGCGGGCACTCTACCTACCAGGAGAAAAAGAACCTGGCCCATGCGCCCGCGGTGTTGATTGGGACTCCGGGCCGGGTACTTTACCATCTTCAAAACGAGAACCTGGACCCCAGCTTTATTAAGACGCTGGTCCTTGATGAGTTTGACAAGTCACTGGAAATGGGGTTTCAGGAAGAGATGGCGGCTATTCTGGGGCAGTTGCCGCAAGTAGAGCGGCGCTTTCTTACTTCTGCCACCAACCTGAAGGAAATGCCCGCCTTTACAGGCATTAAAAACCCTACCGTGCTGGATTTCCTGCAGGAGGAAAGCATGGCCCCTGATTTGCAACTGAAGGTGGTACAGATTGAAGCCGGTGATAAATTGAACACATTGTTTAAGCTGCTCTGCGCCATTGGCCCAAAAACTACCCTGGTTTTCTGTAACCTGCGTGAGGCCGTGGAGAAGGTTAGTGAGTACCTGAAGGAAAAAGGGATGTCTTCCAGTATTTTCCACGGGGGCCTGGAGCAGCCGGACCGCGAACGGGCCATTATGAAATTCAGAAATGGCACCAATTACCTGCTCATCAGCACAGACCTGGCCGCGCGGGGCCTTGACATTCCTGAGATTGAAGCTGTGGTGCATTTTCAGTTACCAGACGCCGCTACCTTTACCCACCGCAACGGCCGTACTGCCCGCATGAAGGCCCAGGGTTCCAGTTACCTGCTGCTGCACCCAGAGGAAAAACCTGCGTATCTGCCTACATTGCCCAAACCGGAGAAATTACCCGCCAAAGCACAATTGCCCGCTCCTTCGCCCTGGGAAACTCTTTATTTGAGCGCTGGCAAAAAAGACAAGGTAAGCAAAGGCGATATTGCCGGACTCTTAATGCAAAAAGGCGGCCTAGAAAAATCTGAGGTAGGGCTGATTGAGATTCAGGACTCAGCCTCCTTTGCGGCCGTGCACCGTTCAAAAATCAACAAGACCGTTCAGTTGCTGAGGCAAGAGAAATTGAAAGGCAAAAAGGTAAAGGTGGAGCAGGCGAATTAGCCTGTCTTTGGTGGAGGGAGTGACTTTTGATATTGGAAGAAATGCTTTCTGGTCTTTATCGGCTTGAAGACCCATCTCAGAAAAGCCATTGTCGCGTTGGTTTGGGGCTGTTTTGGGAAAAACAGGCCTAAAACGTATTGTTTGGGTAAACCGGCAATGGATAGGAAGGGAATATACGGCAGGAGAGGTTTGAGAGGGAAAACACAATAATATAAGGGGGTAAAAAGAAAGCCTGCACCTCCTTTTCCCCATCTATATAACTTAAAAAGAATCCCTGAATTACTCGGCGGCGTCTTTGCTCTCTCCTTTGGCTGGTGGTCTTCTCCGGCTCTCGGGCGTGCCTACTTTGTTTTCCTCTTCTGGAGGAGTAGACGAGAAATTGCCAAACTTATCTACGTAAACCATCATGTTTTCCAGTCCGCCCCCAGCGGAGTTCTCCTGGCGTTCCTGTTTACGCTCTTCTTTGTCTTTTTTCTTTTTAAGTCTTTTTTGCTCTAGTTGCTTCTTCATGAAGCTGTTCTGTGATCTTGCCATTGCGTTAGGTAAAGTGAAACATAATTCTACCAACAGTCAAATCCTTATTCAGGAAGTGCGCGTTGCCAGTTTTGATACAGAGGGCAAAAGCCCCTTGTATCTTAATGAATACGGATATTCTAAAATGTTAGTCAGAAACAACCGGTAAATAGGTTCAGAAATCATGGTAGCACCCAGGAGGTAACGCACGCATGAACTTAGGAGGTCTTGAAAGGAAATGAAGCGCTTTTTAATACTACTTATTAGCGCTCAGGTATTTCTATGAAAAATTTCAAGATTTATCAGGAATCTTAAATCCAGCCGAAAAAAGCAGAAAGGAATAAGAGAAGAGATAATGGTTGCTTCCGGTACAAAGATAGGGAATAAAGGCCTGCTTTCCTAACCTAACGGCCCCTTTGGGCAGCTTTTGCTCCCTTATATACCTCTTTTAAAATATTCCCTTCTAAAACCAACAGACACAACCTTCCCTTAACCCAGGCTCTAAAAATTCTGAAGCAGAATTAAAGGACCTTTCTATTGTTCTATATAAATATGATTTCAGGATAAAGAGGAGGGTCTACAGGATAAAGAGCTTTAATACATTAAGAAACTTTCCTTAACCAAGGCTTGTGGCCAGATCAAACAAAGTCCTTCCTCCTCTTGAATTAAATTATTGAATGTAGAAAGGATTTTAACTAAGCATTTCTCCCACTTCAATTTGTTACCCTTGCCCATTTTTACCTACATTTTTTTATTAAACAGGCTTAATACTATGTAGGATTTGCTCGTAACCAAACACCTGTTAGCCTGTTAGATTCTTCTATATCTTTTTGGATATATAAATTTTATCCTACTTCAAGTATTCTTTATACAAGTTACTTAACATATTATCTTTTCCCCAACCTTAGTTTTGGATAACGGTATACGCGAAAAGTCCCGCATCCCCCTCTATACATCACGTTCTTATTATTACCTGCTTACAAGGTTTAATTCTACCCAGTAGACCACTCCTTGTACCAATTACACGAGAAGGACCCTGGCTCAGCGCAGGTGATTTCTTACCCATTCAATACCCGTCCTATTTTACAACCTAACAAACAAGTATGTTACACATCTATTCCAAACACTTGAAGAAAGCCCTTAGTGTTTTCGCCTTTTTAGTAGCCTTTGGAGGCCAGGTTCTGGCCCAGGCCACCGTTGATCCTAAACTTGTACAGGTTCTCCAGAGCGTGGAGGGTCCGGCCCAAGTGGTGGTAACCTTCTACGGAAATGGCGCCCCTTCCTCCTTACACCTGCAAGCGCTTAAGAACTTAGGAATTGCCAACGGTGTCACCTTTAAAAATTTACCCATTGCCGGGGTTTTGGCCACTTCTGCTCAAGTAGAGGCCCTCTCTAAAAGCCCCTATGTGCAGTCTTTGTTCTTGAATGAAAAACTAACCTACTTCAACAACAATGACACTCACTTAACCGGTGTCAAACGCCTCCGTGCCGACAAAAACATCACTGCCCGTAATAACGGCATGCCGGTGTCAGGTAAAGGTATAGGGGTTATGATAAATGACAGCGGTGTAGACGGCACCCATGAGGACATCAAACTGGGCAAAAACCTGGTTCAAAACGTGTTAGGGTCTATTAACCTGAACGCCTTTTCGCCCCTGGCGCCCGTTACTTTCCTTGAGAACGTTCCCAACACCGACAACAACTCTGGCCACGGCACGCATTGCGCCGGAACAGTAGGCGGAACCGGGGCAAAATCTGACGGCTTTTATGCCGGTGCAGCTCCCGGCGCTACCCTAATTGGGTATGGTACCGGTGCAGCTCTTTTCGTTCTAGATGGTATTGGCGGGTTTGACTATGCTATTACCAACCAATTCCAATACGGGATTAGAGTAATCAGTAATTCATGGGGCAGCAGCGGCAAATTCAATCCTAACCACCCCATCAACCTGGCCAGCAAGAAAGCTCATGACTTGGGTATGGTTGTTTTGTTTGCCGCAGGAAACGAAGGCCCTAGCTCAGACTCCCATAACCCTTATGCCATTGCTCCCTGGGTTATCTCAGTAGGGGCTGGTGACAAATTTGGTAAATTGGCCAGTTTCTCCTCACGCGGGGTGAAGGGTGAAGGCGGTTCTTTTACCATAGCAGATGAAAATTGGTCTTATGAGAATCGGCCTACGGTTGTAGCCCCTGGCGTTGATGTGGTCTCTACCCGGGTTTTAGCTCCCATCTCTTCCCTTTCTGCCCAGCAAGACGCTAATACTTTGGACCCGGCGCACGTGCCTTTCTACACCCACATGAGCGGAACCTCCATGGCAACCCCTCACCTGGCTGGCGTAGTAGCGCTTATGCTGGAGGCTAATCCTTCCCTTAGCCCTGCCCAGGTGAAGGCAATTCTCCAGAAGACAGCTACCAACATGCCGGGCCGTGAGTCCTGGGAAGTGGGTGCCGGCTATGCCAATGCCTATGCCGCCGTTGACCATATCTTCCGCAATACCTCTTTTGGAGCCTTCCTTAATTACACCAGAAGATTTAACAGCAGTGTCAATTCATCTTCTCAGAAAGAAAACTTTACCATTAATTTTAACCCGCTTACCACTGCCACCAATCAAATCACTTTCCAGGTGGCCAGCGGCACCAACAGCCTGGAAGCTAAATTTGAAGCCACAGGCCTGCTTGGCGAAACCGGAAACCCTGTAAACCTGATCCTTGTGTCTCCAACCGGCCAACAGTTCCGTTCCGGAATTCCGGTGGCCTTTGCAATCACGTATGACCGTGGTATGGCCGTGGCGAACCCTGCGCCAGGCACCTGGACCCTGAAAGCAGAAGGCTTGAATGGAGCCGCCGTTCCTGAAACCATTAAGGGAACATTGGTGCAGTCTCAAATTACAGGTACTACTGGTCTTAGTGACATTGCCGGACATGCGGCAGAGGCCTCTATCAAAATAGCCGTAGCTTCCCGACTGGTGGACGGATCAGCCACCGGGTATAGACCTAATGACGCCTTAAAAAGAATTGAACTGGCTGATTACCTCATGATGGGCCAGGGCGTAAGACAGTTCATGCCTACCAGCGGCGCTACCACCATCACAGACCTTACAGGAGCCCAGTTATTGTTAGGTGAGTCTGTACAGGCAAAGGGAGCAGCCCTCAGAGACAGAGAGCATGCCTTTAAAGGAGTGATGCTGGAAGCCTCAGCCGGAAAGTTCAACCCTACCGGCAACGTGAACAGAGCGGCCCTTTCTTATTCCTTGGTGCAGTCTCTTGGCTTGCAGAAGTTTGCTGAGGAACGCACCGGTAAAGCCGTAACCGTGACCGTAGACGGAAAAACCTACGCTATTGAAGACGCCTCTTCTATTCCGGCAGGATTGGAAGGCTACGTGAGCGTGGCGCTGGAACTGGACCTGATCAATGCCTATTATACCGTAACCCAAGGTCCGTTTGATCTGTTCCCTACCCTGCACGCTTCCTTTAAGCCTCTGCAAGACGTAACCCGGGCTGAGTTTGCGGTGATTGTTACCAGAACGCACTCTAGCTGGAATGCCGCTACCCAACCAATGGCCTCTAGTTCTGCGGTGGTGGGTTTACCAGAGAACGCCAAAAACTTTTCTTACCCTAATCCTTTCACCGGTTCCACTACCATTACTTATTCATTAGATAAGGCTGGATATGTAACCGTGGAAGTGTACAACCTGCAAGGTGGAAAGGTATCTACCCTGGTAGCGGAGCAAAAAGAAGCGGGTACGTTTTCTGTTCCCTTCAAGGCCAGCAATTTGCCCGGAGGAACCTACCTCTATAAGATCAGCTCTGCCGGCAAGGAAATCACCCAGAAAATGGTGTTGAGCCGGTAAGCTTTCCTGACCATTCCCCCAAAGGCCCCTCTCCCCCAGAAGGGCCTTTTTCTATTGTGGCCTAAGGCTTTTGAGTATCCTAAAAGTCTTATTCTGGTGCTTATTGAAAGCGATCGAAAAACCCAAAAACACGGTTACAACAGAGATAGAGTCTTGCCTGCAGGGTGCATTATAGTAAATTCATGCCATGGCAAAAGGAGCAAAAAACCTGAATGCAGGCTCTAAAGCCCTTTTTTAAGGTAAGCGGAAAATAATTTTATTTATTACAGGTGGAATTGAACGAAAAATTTCTTTTCTTGGTAGTATCTGTATAATTAAAAACAATATGAACAACGGTAAAGTAAAATTCTTTAACTCCGAAAAAGGCTTCGGATTTATCAAAGATGACAATTCAAACCAAGAGTACTTTGTACACGTTTCTGGTCTGGTTGACGAAATCAGAGAGAACGACGAAGTGACCTTTGAGTTGAAAGAAGGCAAAAAAGGACTAAACGCTGTGAACGTGAAACTCGCTTAGTCTTTCGCTATAAAAGACATTGAGAACAGGAAAAGCCTTACCCTTCGGTAAGGCTTTTTTTATGCACTGCTTTTATCCGTTCCCTCTCCTGTTTAATGAATAGGCATATACAGATGGATCAGAAATTTCTTCTGCAGATAACCCGCATTCCCTGTGGGCAGTAAAACTGTTTTGAGGCCGTTTTTCTAAAAATTACCTTAAAACAGAATTACCGTCTTACCCTCATTACAGCTTTGGAGGAGAATTCTGAGGCTTCTAAGTCAGCGTAATTCTATGGAAAGCACGTAAGAGAAGTTATTCTTTTATAATCACCTTAAAACTTACCCTGTGGCACACCCGCGCGACAAAGAAGGCCTGCTTCACCTGTATAATAAAGTATTACCTCCGCTGGCTGAAAAAACCTTCCAGCACCTACAGGAGGTTATTCCCTTGTTTGATGATTTTAAACTGGAAAAGGTACTGGACACCTGGAGCAAAGATAAAAACGCTTCCTCTGAGAAGGAGATCAGCCTGGAGAATGGCAACGTGCAGCAGATGGGCCTCAGGGTGCAGTTAACTGGTTTCCAAAAGGCCGGGGCCCAAACCTTTGATGTAAGCAAAGACCTGGTCTTCTTTCTGGAGTACTCCTCTTATATAGTAGGGCCAGACAAAAACACCGCCTGGCTGGAAAGATTCTACCTTCAACCCTGGTCTGCCAGGGAACTGGAAGAGATAGCCGAGAAATGGACTGATGAAGTGATAGAGGAAATCACCCATAAGCTGCAAGGGTTGGGCTAATGCAAGCCCAGTAATTTTGGGGAAGAAGTACGCTTTTTTCTTAAGACCCAGAAACGCAGTAAAAATTTAAAGTGCCTTTAAACAGTTAAATGGCCCTTTAAGAAGATATTTTGGGTTTAAAAATTGTTTTATTGAACGATTCCTGTACCTTGTTGGTAGTAATGTTATAATGAACAACAATATGAATCAAGGAACAGTAAAATTCTTTAATGATGATAAAGGCTTCGGCTTCATCAAAGACAGCAATTCAAATCAAGAGTACTTCGTGCACGTATCTGGTTTAATTGACGAAATCAGAGAAAATGACGAGGTTGTCTATGAACTCCAAGAAGGAAGAAAAGGACTAAACGCCATCAACGTTAAGCGCGCTTAGTCTTTCGCTATAAAGACACATTGCTGAAAAGCCTCTCCAACACGGAGAGGCTTTTTTTGTGCTTTAAATTTACAGCAGAAACCTGTTTTAAAGCCGTTTTCCAGAAAACAGGCGTAAAACATAAAGGCGTCCAACTTCCATTGAAAGAGTTAATACCGGTTGGAACTAGAAAGACCTAAAGGAAAGCGAAAGAAATTTATTCTGGTAACTCCAGGATGAATTCTTTCCCGGGCGCTACGGTAAGGGAATAGTTTTTTATCCAGGGGTTGTAAAGCCTGAGGGTTTTATAATTGGTGCCTTGTTCCAGGGCGAAGGTGGCCAGGTTTGGAATGGTGTTACGCACGGTAAAGGTGCGGGTGTCCAAGCCTTTGTAACCATGCCCATCTGGTAAATCAAAGCCGTATTTCTTGGGGTTGCCCAGTACTTCCTTCAGAGCCAGAATCCGGAAGATATAGCGGGAAGTCTCGTCGTTGAGATACAAGTCATAGAAAGAGCTCACGCCTTGCTTGTCCAGGGCGCGGTCCAGGCCGTTGACCCCGCGGTTATATGAGGCGGCAGCTGTGGTCCAGGACCCAAACTTTTTGCGGGCATTTTTTAGGTACCGGCAGGCGGCCCTAGTGGATTTCTCTACGTGGAAGCGCTCGTCCACCTCGCTGTTCACCAGCAACCCGTACCCGCGGGCAGTATCTGGCATCAACTGCCAGAACCCAGAGGCCCCCGCCGAGGAGGTCACCTGGCTGAATAAGCTTTCGGCTAGGGCTAAATAGACAAAATCTGCGGGCACTTCATTTTCCTGAAGTAACTGCTCAATCTGGGGCAGGTACCGGTGCATGCGTTTGAGGCCCAGCAAGGTGCTGGTGTGCAGGTAGGCATTGGTGATGAGTTCGCGGTCCAGGCGTTCGGCAACGTCTGGCACCTCTAACGGAACAGGTTCCCCGGCAAAGGTCATGGACGCAGGAAGGTCAGGGGCACGGTAGATCCGGGCGCCTGTAAAGGAGGCGTCTCCTTCTTCGGCTGCCCCCTGTTGTACAGCCCGCTGTCCGCATAGGTGCAGCGTAAGGGCCAGCATGACGCCTAATCCTACCGTTTTCCAAACTTGCTGTGACACTTTTTCCCTGGTTTATTCCTGTACTTCTTATACTTGTTCCCTGCCTCTCAGAGTTTCCCATCAGCCTAAAAACCTACGAATTTTCTACTGAAAAAGGAAAAGCATTTCTTCGGGGTAACGAGTTTTAACAAGGATACCGTATAAACAGTGCCGTTAAAAGTGAGAGGGCAGCTTATTTACCCATCATGACGCCTGGTAATAAAAGGAATTAAAGAACTCGGAGGCAAGCACAAGGAGGTTGGGTTACTTTGCTGTTTTAAGCCCGTTTTTAGAAAAATAACCCCAAAATATAAATTCAGGTTATAGGCACAAAAAGGCCGGTTTTGTATCTCTTTAACCCTATGAGATACAAAGCCGGCCTTTGGGGTAAAAATGGGATTAGCTACACCGCCACCCGTTGTAGCACCGCCTTGCAAGGAACTTTGGAAGTAACCTTGATCATATGTTGGGTGTGCAGGGGCACTTCAAAGAAGTCGCCGGGTTTAAGTTTGTAAAGATGTTCGCCAGCTATCATGTCACAAGTGCCTTCCACAATCAGAAAACGTTCATACTCGTCGTGGTGCACTTCATAGTCAGACATGTCTTTGATCCAGACAATGGCCGTGGTGGTTTTAGGTGTATGACCTATTATTTTCACGAAAATATCTTCCTCCTCTTCCTCAGAGAGGGTTAGATCAGCCCGGTTCAGCCAGGGGGCATAGGTCTCTAATTTAGAGTTTTTGGCCAACATAGGCGGATCTACTGCAGGCTCTCCTTTTGCCAGGCGTTGCAGGTAGTCAATGGTGGCCAACACCAAGGGTTTTACGGTTTCACGGGGGGCAATGGCATGTTCCTGGGCATAGGCCTCTACGGCTCTGCTGATCTGGTCAATCTCAGCTTTCACCTCTGGGTGGGCCGCAGCCATCTGCTCTACTTCCTGGGTTTCCTGGGGACTGGTGATGCCCATTACGTACAGCTCCAGAATTCCCGATTCTATGAAATTATAGATTGTACTCATGCTGCTCTTTCTGCTCCTAAGTGTTTAAATGCCATTTTCAGTTTCGCCCTAAGGTCCTGCTCAGAAAGCTGCAGCTGTTGGGCTGCTTCTGCGCAACTCTTCCCTTTCAGATAGATTAAGTCAAGGATCGCTTTTTCCTGCGGTTCCAAGTGACAGAAAACCTCCCTCACCCGCTTCTCATCCTGCAGCGTGCGCTTCATGGCTTCTTCGGCGTTCGCGTATTTTACTTTTTCTGAGCCTTCCGCCAGGTGCTGGTATTTGCCGGTCTTTACTGCTTCAATGGAAATGCCCCGGGCAAGGGCCAGCGCCCAGGTCAGGAACCTGGAGGCGGAAGGGTCATACACCTCAATGCGGGTACAAATGGCAATAAAGGTTTCTTTTAGCACCTCCTCGGCTATCTCTGGGCTATGCACAATTCTGGTAACCACCCCAAGCAAAATTGCCGCATATTGGTCATACACTTGGGATAGCGCCGTTTGATTGCCCCGCTTCAATGCCTTGATGAGAAGTTCTTCCGTATCGCCTCCAAACTTGCTTTCAAACATAGTAAATCAATTATCAGATACCTGTTAACAGAAAATGAAACAGGCCTGCCATTATTCTATAAATATAAGGGATTTATAGTTATGGAGTGATCTGTCTATAAAAGACCTTTTCTGATACCCCCCTTCCTTCTAAAAGACTATTCCCTGGGTTTTCAAGGGACAAACCTGTTAATCTTTTGGTTTTCCGTAAACTACACCATTGTTACACTTTAAACCTGCTATTCATGTTGCCGCCAGAAGATGATTATGATTTCAAGGTACCAGATGAACTCCCTATCTACCACAAAGGCCGGGAGATTTTCTCTTTGACGGCGCAGATAGTTGCCTTGATTGAAGAAGATGAGGAATCTCATGCCCCTTTAAAGGAGTTGATGCTGGAAGACGCCGCGATGCTCACCGTAAAGGTGGCCGGGGCCGAGGCGGCAGATCTTTATGATATCAGGATGGAAAATGCCGCCATTATCCGGAAAGCGGCCCGCGACCTTCTCCGGCACAGCGCCAGCCTGGAAATGTTCGGGTTTAAGGAGGTGCAGTATTTTAAGCTGCTGCGCGAGGCAATAGAAGAGTTCAGGTTATTGTTTATTGAGTGGGTACAGAGCTTTGACCCCTGGAACTATGTGGTGGACCAATGGGGACTCTTCAATCCACCGGGCATAAACCCAAGCCCTGAGGAGCAAGAAGACTAAAGAGAACTTGCTGGGAAGCTTTTTCCTGTTTTGAGCCTGTTTTGGCGAAAACAGGCTCAAAACACTTTTTTACGTTTTAAAGCCAAAACCTTTATTTGGCGGCACAGTAGAAGAACCGGGCCAACAAAAAACGCCTGGTCATGGTTATAACGCAGGGCCTATTGGATCTTACACATACATGAAGGAAATACAAGATATTGTGGCAGCCTACGCCCGGCACCAGGAAGCGGGCCTCCAAACTGCTTTGGCTACGGTGGTCAAGGTGGAGGGTTCCGCTTACAGGCGTCCGGGCGCACGCATGCTGGTGGCAGAGGATGGACAACTGACCGGTGCCATTAGCGGGGGCTGTCTGGAAGGAGATGCCCTCCGGAAAGCCCGTCTGGCCATGGCCCAGGGAAAGCCGACTTTGGTGAAATATGACACCATGGATGATGATGACGCCAAACTAGGCGTGGGCCTGGGCTGTAACGGTATTATCCATATATTGATTGAACCCCTCCTCCCTTTCCTTCAAGTTAACCAAATCGCCCTGCTGCAGGACCTGGTGCAGAACCGGCAGACGGGGGTACTGGTAACCTTGTTTTCTTTGCAAGACCGCAAAGGTCCCCAGCCCGGCACCTGCCTGCTTCTCAAGCAAGATGGTGCCCTTAACAGGGCAGGGCTTGGGGCTCTTCTTGAAGATAACCTTCTCCAGGAAGCCCGTACGGCGCTACACACCGGAGTTTCCACTATCCTGGACAACCTTCCACCCGGAAACCTTACGGCGTTTGTGGAGGTGGTGAAGCCCGCTATTGCGGTAGTGATTTGCGGAGCAGGAAATGATGTGATGCCGCTAGTCCAGATGACGCATGTGTTAGGCTGGCCCACCACGGTGATTGACGGCAGGGCGGCGTATGCCACGCAGGCGCGTTTTCCTACGGCCCACCAAGTGCTGGTAGCCAAACCGGAAGCTGTTTTATCGCAACTCACCGTAGACCAACACACCGTTTTCCTGCTCTTCACGCACAATTACAACTATGACCTGGCCATGCTCAGGCAGCTATTGCCGCTGTCATTGCCCTATATTGGGGTATTGGGCCCTAAGAAGAAAATAGACCGGCTGCTCACCGAATTGCGGGATGAAGGACACTCCCTCACTCCTGAGTTTCTGAAAGGCCTTTTCGGCCCTACCGGGCTGGACATCGGCGCTGAAACTCCGGAAGAAATTGCTCTTTCAGTTGTAGCGGAGATCAAGAAAGTGCTGTCTCAAAGACGAGGGACCTCGCTGAGAGAGAAAGAAACGCCTATCCATTTTCCTGCTTTGGAAGAAGCAAAGAGATAAGCTTAAATTGGATCTTTTTTAAACGTTTACCTGCATTGGTTATAGCTACCAGATTATAATACAGCTTTTTATAACTTCTACTAAATTACCAATGGGAAAGTGGATGCTTACATTAATTAGTATCCATATGAAATACACCAGTTTATTAAAAGCCCTTCCATGACAGGCATTATTCTTTTAGCTGCAGGTGGCTCTTCCCGGTTGGGGAAACCAAAACAGACCTTAGTATACCAAGGGCAAACCCTTCTGCAGCGCGCCGTTGAAACTGCTATAGCGTCTGGGTTTTCGCCGGTAGTTGTGGTATTAGGCGCTCAAGCGGATAAGCTTAAAACTGATGTGGAAACGTTACCAGTGACAATAGCCCTTAATGCCGACTGGCAGGATGGAATGGGTGGTTCTATCATCACGGGTTTAAAAACTCTGCTGAAACTGGCCCCGCAAACTGAGAGCGTAATTGTTCTTTTGTGTGACCAGCCCTTCGTAGACGCAAGCCTCCTGCAGGATTTAGCCCTTCAGCAGGCAGAAACCGGAAAAGGGATAGTGGCCTGTGGCTATGGGCAGACGGTAGGAACTCCTGCCCTCTTCCACAAACAATTTTTTCCCCAGCTTTTTACCTTAAGTGGTCAACAGGGAGCCAAAAAGCTTTTTACCCAATTCAAAGAGGATTTGGAGGTCTTACCCTTCTCGAAGGGGGAAATTGACATTGATACGCCAGAGGAATACGATCAATTACTCAGCCGCCTTTAATTAATCCATTTCATTAATGTAAATAGGATATCATCGTATTTATTAGTTATTTAAAACAGATTTACTTCTGTTTATTTTAACTTCAAATTTAGGTAGGGAGATATGGTTTATAAACTAAAGAACAGATAAAATAGAAAGGTTAGGATCGAGCGATTACTGTTAGTTGAAACCCTATTTATTTGGTGAATGGCTATTTGTGAGGTAGCTTTAGATTTCAGGGGAATGGAAGTTTATAGTCTCTTGGAAGAATTACTTACTTAAGAAAAAATGAATATCCTGCTTTTTGGAATAACAAGGGAGATAGTGGGGAAACAGGCTTTACAGGTTGCGTCAACCCCTTCCCTGGAGACCGTTGCCGATTTAAAACAGTGGCTATTTGCGCAGTACCCGGCCCTGAGAGAGTTGAAATCCCTGGCCGTAGCCGTGGACAGCGAATACGCCGAGGATGCCCAGCCTTTATCTGCTGGGCAGGAAATTGCCCTTATCCCGCCGGTAAGCGGAGGCTAATTGCAGGAATTTATGTTGATCAAGTTAGTTGATGAGGTAGATGTATTGGAAGCTTACCGCTATTTGCAGGACCCAGCGGCGGGTGGTATAGACCTGTTTGTAGGCACCGTCCGGAACCATGCCCAAGGCAAAGAGGTGGTAAAGCTGGTGTTTGAAGGCTACGCGCCTATGGCCCTGAAAGAGATGCAGAAGATTGCCGAGGCGGCCCAAGAGCAGTGGCCCATCACCAAACTGGTCATGCTGCATGCCTTAGGCGAGAAAGCCGTAGGAGAACCAGTAGTGATTATGGGCGTGGCTTCCGCCCACCGCGATGCCGCTTTTACCGCCTGCCGTTTTCTCATTGACGAACTCAAGAAAACGGTGCCCATCTGGAAGAAAGAGTATTACCAAGACAACAGCGTGTGGGTAAATGCCCATCCTTAATCCCTGCCATGAGTACACCCCTTTTGATTGATAAATATGGCCGGCAATTAACCTACCTGCGCCTTTCGGTGACTGACCGGTGTAATTTCAGGTGTTATTACTGCATGCCTGAGGAAGGGATGGATTTTGCGTCCCGGAAGGAACTGCTGTCGCTGGACGAACTCTACCAATTGGCCAGTATTTTCTGCGGCCTGGGCGTCAACAAGATCCGGATAACCGGGGGAGAGCCTTTCGTGAGGGCCGGCATCATACCGTTCCTCCGGAAACTCAGTCAATTGCCTGGCCTGGAGGAAATCACCGTTACCAGCAATGGCACTTTGTCTGCTTCCCAAATCAAAGACCTGCATCAGATTGGTATTAGAAAGATCAACATCAGCCTTGATTCCCTGGACTCGGACCGCTTCCACCGCATTACCCGCCGCGACAGCTTTGCCTCTGTCTATGCCTGCATCTTTCAGTTGCTGGAATCCGGCTTCGAGGTGAAACTGAACTGCGTGGTAGCCGAGAACAAGAACATCCAGGACATAATCCCTTTTGTGGAACTGACCAAAAAGTATCCGCTGGCCGTACGGTTCCTGGAGGAGATGCCCTTTAACGGAGGCACTGATTTTAAAGTACCCCTCTGGTCGCATCAGGAAATTTATAGCCATATTCTGGGCCATTACCCAGTGTTGGAAAAGCTGGAAAATCCCTTCGCCTCTACCTCCGTCAATTACAAGGTGCCTGGCTATACCGGCACCTTCGGGATTATTCCTTCCTATAGCAGAACGTTTTGCGGAACCTGTAACCGCATTAGGCTGGGCGCCACCGGTGAATTAAGAACCTGTTTATACGGGCCTGCCGCCACTAATCTGCGGGACCTGATGCGCTTAGGCTGGACCACCCAAAAATTGCAGCAGGAAATCCTGGAGGCGGTGAGCCACCGGAAAAAAGATGGGTTTGCAGCCGAAGCCAGCTTAATCCAAATTGGGGCGCATGCCTCCATGTCGGTGCTGGGCGGCTGACCGCTGGTATTGTCAAATTCTGTTTTGGGCCTGTTTTCCGGAAAACGCCCATAAAACAGTTTTTTTAAAGGTCTTTTTTAAACGGAGAAAAAGGCAAGATTTCAGCCTTCCTGTTTTGAGGCTACTTCTTGAAAAAGGGGCTCAAAACAGTAATTTTAACCTTCAGATCATGAGCACTTTATCTCATATAGATGACCAGGGATTACCGGGTATGGTAGACGTATCGGGTAAAAGTACCACCACCAGAACCGCCCTCGCAGAGGCAACCGTGCGGTTCCCTCTAGATGTTTTCAAAATCCTTTCGGCGCAGGATTTCCTAACCAAAAAGGGCGCGGTAATCCAGACGGCAATTATTGCGGGCGTCATGGCGGCCAAGAAAACCTCTGACCTTATTCCCTTGTGCCACCCGCTGGCCCTTTCTTCCTGTAAAGTGAACATTATCCCTACCGGCGAGGCGGCCTTGCACATCACCTGCCAGGTACGCTGCGAAGGCAAGACCGGAGTAGAGATGGAAGCCTTGACCGGGGCCTCGGCGGCGGCGCTTTGCATCTATGATATGTGCAAAGCCCTCACCCATGACATTAAAATAACGGACATTCAATTGCTGGAGAAGACCGGCGGAAAATCTGATATCCATGCAGGCGACCGGTAATTTGTATGGGCTGGTCTTAAGCGGCGGCCAAAGTACCCGCATGGGGCAAGACAAAGGCTTGCTGCAGTACCACGGCAAAACCCAGCGTCAGCACGCCTACCAATTACTGCAGCAGGTATGTGACCGCGTTTTCCTTAGCCTTCGGCCAGGCCAGGAGCATAACCTGGAAGACCAGATGGAATTTCTCCTGGACAACCACCCTTTCCGGGGCCCGATCAACGGGATTTTAAGCGCTTTACAGCAACACCCCAGCGCCGCTTTCCTGGTGATGGCCTGCGACTTACCCTTGGTTACTGAAAGCACAGTTTTAAACCTGAAACAGGAACGGGATCCTTCGTTAACGGTCACGGCCTACGCGGTCGAAGGCTCTGAATTACCGGAGCCCTTGCTGGCTATCTGGGAGCCTTCCGCCTATGAACCCGCCCTCGCATTTGCCCTGGGTGGTACCTTTTGTCCCCGCAAATTCTTGTTGCAGGCCCATACCAAATTGATCAGGCCCAACAATGCGGAGGAAATATTCAACGCCAATAACCCCGAGGAATATGCCTACGCCTTAAACCAATTGCGCCATGGAAAACAGGTATAGCCGCCAGGTTCAGCTTCCAGGGTTTGGGCCAGAAGCGCAGCAGAAATTACAGGAAAGCCGGGTGCTGGTCATAGGCGCCGGTGGTCTGGGAGTACCTGTGCTGCAGTATTTGGCCGGTATGGGCGTTGGGGTCCTGGGCATGGTAGACGGGGACCATATTAGCCTGAGCAATCTGCACCGGCAGGTGTTGTTTACAGAGGCCGAGGTAGGCAAACTAAAGGTAGAAGTAGCCGCGCAAAAGCTGGCGCAGCTTAATTCATCCATCCAACTGGTCCCTTTCCCGTTTCCCCTCACTCCAGCCAACGCCCTGGAAATTATTAGCCAATATGATTTAGTCATTGACGCCACCGATTCCTTTGAGGCCCGTTACCTCATCAATGATGCCTGCGTAATTCTTAACAAGCCGTTTGTGTATGGCGCTTTGCATCAATTTGAGGGGCAGGTGAGCGTCTTTAACTTAAACGGCGGACCTACTTACCGGTGCCTATACCCTACCCCTCCATCGGCCCAGGAAATTCCGGACTGCAATGCGGGGGGTGTTTTGGGCGTGGTGCCGGGTTTGGTAGGCTGTCAGCAGGCCCTGGAGGCGGTGAAGGTGCTCACCGGAATTGGAAAACCCTTATCTGGGTACCTGTTGCTGCTTGATTTCCTGAACCAGAGCCAATACCGGGTTAAATTGAAAGCCAAGCCTGAAAACCAGAATATCACTGGCTTGCAAGCATCATACGCGTTGGCTTCCTGCACTACCGTTCCTGAGGTACAACCCCAGGAACTTTGGTCTTGGCTTGAAGCCGGGAAAGAAATGAATTTGCTGGATGTGCGGGAGATGGCCGAATTTACTTCTGGCCATTTGGCCCAGGCAAAGCCAATGCCACTTTCGCAGTTTGAGAACTCAATCATGCCAATATCTCAAGATGTTCCCGTTGTTTTGTATTGCCAGAAAGGTGGCCGCAGCCTGAAAGCGGCTAAGCTGCTGCTTTCCCACAGAGAAGGCCGGCAAGTGTACAGCCTGGCGGGCGGACTGGATGACTGGCTGGAAGTGAACGGGCAAAAAGGAATGGCAGAATGTTAAGCCCTGATGTTCAGTTGGTTTTGCTGGTCATCTGCTTCTTCCTGGTGGCTACGCTTTACTCATCGGTGGGGTTTGGCGGCGGTTCCAGCTATCTGGCTTTGCTGGCTTTGTTTCTGCCTAATTTCCTGGAGATAAAATCGGTGGCCTTGTTGTGTAACCTGGTGGTGGTGTCAAGCGGCACCTATCTGTTTTACAAAGAAGGTCTTTTTAACCCGAAGAAATTCCTCCCCTTGGTGGCGCTCAGTATTCCGGCCGCCTTTTATGGGGCAACTATCAAATTATCACCCGCCTTTTTCTTTATCAGCCTGGGCCTCATTCTTTGCCTTTCAGGAATTTTATTGATCCTCCAGTATTTCAGGCCGCCTGAAAGCCAAACTTTCTCGCATGACCATTCATCAAAGGCAGCAGACCTCACCTTAGGGGCCGTTACCGGGTTTGTCTCTGGGTTGGTGGGTATTGGCGGCGGCATCCTGTTATCGCCGGTCTTGCATTTAATCAAATGGGCAGAGGCCCGTACCATTGCCGCGCTGGCTTCTTTCTTTATCTTGGTTAACTCGGTGGCCGGGTTAGTGGGGCTGGTGGCCAGTGGAAGTTTTCAGGTAAACCCCGGGTTGCTGTTCCCCTTGCTGCTGGCAGTATTGCTAGGCGGCCAATTGGGTACCCGCTGGAACCTGCAACTCCTGCCCCCTAAAGCCATTAAAGGCCTTACCGGTTTTTTTGTATTAATAATCGGCCTGAAACTGGTCCTGGATTTTAGTTAAGCCCTAGCCAATATGCTTTCTGTAGAAGAAGCGCTCCACCAAATTTTGCAGCACCCTTTCCCGTTTCAAGAGGAAGCAGTCCCTCTTTTACAGGCGGTAGGCAGGGTATTAGCCCAAAAGGTGCAGGCGGACCGCGACTTCCCTCCTTTTGACCGGGTCACCATGGATGGGATTGCGATAAAGGCCTCTGAGATTAAGGCAGACACCAGAACTTTCAAGGTGGAAGGTATGGTGCCCGCCGGTTCCCCAGCCCAGATCTTACAGAACAGCCACCATTGCCTGGAGGTGATGACCGGGGCCGTGCTTCCTTTGGGAACTGACGCTGTGGTACCCTATGAACAATGCCTGTTGCAAGAGGGAATAGCTACCGTATTAGCGGAAAACGTTTCATCTGGCCAGAATATTCACCGGCAAGGAACGGACGGTAAGGCGGGCGAGGTGCTCCTACAGAAAGGCACCAAAATTGCCCCCGCCCATATAGGCATCTTGGCCTCCGTGGGGCTTGCTCAGGTTTGGGTGTATAGGTTGCCAACCGTGGCCATCTGCTCAACCGGGGATGAATTGGTAGAGGTCACGGAGAATCCGTTGCCGCACCAGGTACGGCGGTCCAATTCTTATATGCTTGCCGCCGCGCTGGGGCAGGAAAATATTCAGGCCAGCCTATTCCATTTACCCGATCAGCCGGAGGAAATGACCAAAGAACTGAAGCGGATAACTGAAGAACATGAGGTGCTGATTTGTTCCGGGGCAGTCTCCAAAGGAAAGTTTGATTTCCTGCCCCAGGTGCTGGCGGGATTGGGAATGCAAAAGGTGTTTCATGCCGTGGCCCAGAAACCGGGTAAGCCCCTTCTTTTCGGGACCATGCCGGATAATAAGGTGATTTTCGGGTTGCCCGGTAACCCGGTCTCCACGTTTGTCTGTTACCACCTCTTTTTCAGGCCCTGGCTGCAGGCCTCGCTTCAACAGTCAAAAGAATTGCCAACCGCTCAGCTCACTCAGGATATCACCTTTGCCCCTTCGCTCACGTACCATGTGCCCGTAGTACTTTCCTATGAGAACGGAAAGATGCTGGCTACTCCGGTCAAGACCTCGGGCTCAGGAGATCTGACCAGCTTACTAAAAGCCACTGCCCTGCTCACGTTGCCGCCTAAAAAATCTTTTTTTCCGGCCGGCGAGGCTTTTCCTATTACCCTTTTTTAGCCGGCCCTTTAAGAGAAATCTTCCGTAAGCAAAAATAACAACACCTATACCGCTACAACGCCATGGAAAAACCAACCTGGAACGAAGAACGCTACATAGAATTAAACACTTACTTCAGGGTAAGGATACAGCAGTTACTGGAAACAGACCCGCACCTGCAGAAACAGGTGGCAGACGGTGCCAGCCTGCAGTTGGCGGAGATTATAGAGTGCATGACCTTAAATGACCAGGTAGCCTGGCAGGAATTCCTGGAACTGGACCAGATTAAAATGCACCGTGACCTCCAGAACCACCTGGAAGGAAAAGGCGCTCCCCTTGATTCCAAGACCGGCTTTTACCGCACGCCCCAGAACGGGACCGATGAGGAACCTCCTTTGTGGTAGCAACAAGCAAGTAACTAAAGCTGTAGCTTAAGAAGGAGTTTGATGATTTCCTGTTTTAAGCCTGTTTTCACCAAAACAGGCCCAAAACAGGAAATCATCAAACTGCAAGTGGCTCTAAAGCGGAAGAAGGCCGTGGGTTTTGGGTTTACCGCAAAGAATCAAAACTATACTGGGCATTGCTCCAGAAGTCATCCAGGGCAATGATGCGAGGCTTGAAAAAAGAAATGAGCGTGGGCCAGTCTTCGCGGTTAAAGATATTGACGGGGCTTATTTCTTTGTAGATGCGGCTGACGGTTTCGCCAAACTCATTGGTACCGTGCAGCTCCCACTCCCAGGTTTCCCCTAAGGTCTCATGCAGGAAAAGCTTCAGTTCCAGAAATTGCTCATATAACAGTTCCTGGATCTCCGGGTCCGGGTGGGTCATCTCAATACCAATTGAGGCGGTTTTCTTTTCGGCCCGCATCCTGAAGTACACATGCTTGAGGCCCGTCTTGTAATTGGACCAATTGATCTTGCCCCCATCCGCCGAGGGATGCGGGGCAATGTACTGCCCAAAGGTAGTCCAGAAGGCTTGTCTAAGTTGAGAGGCTTGTTCCCGGGTATACATGAATGCTTCTTTTGGTTTGGCTCAGAGGTTGCTACTCTTTTTTAAGGGCGCAGTCAGACTAACAGGTGCTTTTCTTCTGCCCTGTAAAAGCAAAGGCCTGCGTTTAAAGCCGTATAGGATAAATTTTTAATTTTACTGCCTCGGGAAACCCTTATTGAAATATAGGGTTTATACGGTATTTTTCTAAAACGCCTCAAATACCTATTTATGAGTATTCCAGATAAGCGGAAAAGGTAGGTACTTTGTCAGCAGATGGAGTTGATAAAACTTCCATTACAGGGTTTTTATGTTTGTTTGAAAAGGGGGCATCGGGGGACGCCCCCTTTTTACATTTAAACGCCTGAAGTTTCTCCTTGGGCTACCAGGCCTGGTGAACGGCTGGTCTGAGGTACTGGTCATAGATGGCCTTCACCCCTTCCATCTGGGCTGCACTTAAGGCCGGCAGCTCGGCGGCCTGAATGTTGGACCGCACCTGTTCTGGTCTGGAGGCACCCGGAATAACCGTGCTGATCTCGGGGAACATAAGCACCCATCTCAAGGCCCAGGCCGCCAAAGACGGCTCCGCCGGAAACAGTTTCTTCAGTTCCTCTACCGCTGCCAGCCCCTGCTCATAGTCTACCCCGGAAAACGTCTCGCCTTTGTCAAATGCCTCGCCGTGCCGGTTAAACGCCCGGTGATCCTCGGGGTTAAAGGTGGTGTTGCTGGACATTTTACCGCTGAGCAAACCGCTGGCCAATGGCACCCGGGCAATCAGGCCAATGTTGTTTTCCTTGGCGGCGGCAAAAAGCTGCTCGGTTGGTTTCAACCGGAACATATTGAAAATAACCTGCACCGTGGTCACGTTGGGGTATTTCATGGCCATGAGGGCCTCGTCCACCAATTCCACGCTCACGCCCAGGTTTCTGATCTTGCCCTGCTCTTTCAGCTTTTCAAAGGCGCCAAAAATCTCGGGTCTGGAATAGACCTCGGTAGGCGGGCAATGGAGCTGCACCAGGTCCAAGGTCTCCAGTTTCATGTTCTGCAGGCTTTCCTCCACGTAGCTAATCAGGCGTTCTGGGGTGTAGCCTTCGGCGGTGTGGGGCTGAATCTGGCGTCCGCATTTGGTGGCCAGGAACACTTCCTCAGAGCGGCTTTTCACCACTTTAGCAACGGCTGCCTCGCTTTGCCCATCACTGTACACATCGGCGGTGTCAATGAAATTCACGCCCGCGTCAATAGCCGCATGAATGATCTCCTCGGCTTTCTTTTCATTGAAGGGCTCTCCCCAGCCGCCGCCTACCTGCCAGGTACCCAAAGATATTTCTGAAACGTTGAATCCGCTTTTGCCTAGTTTTCTATAGTTCATGAGAGTGGTTATTTGTTATGAATGCTTCTTGCGTGTACCGCAAAAGGGCGCAAAAGGATAAGACAAATTTAACGGTGCTGCTCATACATACGGGCTGGCACTTTCTGTTGCAGTAAATTCACCTGGTCCTGGCTCAAGGGCGCAGACTGGGCGGCAGCCAAGGCCTGGGCCAACTGCTCTTCAGTCCGGATACCCAGCACCGCCGAGGCCACTGCCGGAGATTGCAGCGCGTACCGCACGGCCACCCCTTCCGGGTTACTTCCAGCGCCCGCCATTGTTTTTACCGCTTCTGCCGCGCGGGAAACTTCTTCTAAGGAATGGGAAAGATACGGTTTAGGTGGTTTGCCCAGGAGAAGCCCTTGCGCCAACGAGCCGCGGGCCAAGACGCTGATCTGGTTTTGGTTAAGCAAATCCAGCACCTGCTCCTCGGGCCGCCGGTCTAACAGGCTGTACTGCATCATGACACATACCAGGTTAGACCGCTGCACATATTCCCGTATCACATTAGGCCTGATGGAGGAAATGCCGTAATGCCTGATTTTTCCTTGCGCTTTGAGAAGCTCAAACGCCTCAATGGTTTCCTCAATGGGGTCTTCTAAAGTGCCGCCGTGTAGTTGGTACAGGTCCAGGTAAGAGGTTTGCAGGCGCTTCATGCTTTTTTCTACTGCCTCCAGAATGTAAGCCTTGGAAGGGTTCCAGTCCCAGCCGCTGCCATCGGGTCGCCATTGGTTGCCTACCTTGGTGGCCAGAATAACCTGATCGCGTTTGCCTTTGAAAGCCTTGCCTACAATTTCCTCGTTCCTGCCCTGGTCATAGAGGTCGGCGGTGTCAAAGAAGTTGATGCCTCCCTCCAGCGCCTGGTGCAGTAAGTTTATGTCTTCCTTTTCCTCACCCTTTAAAGACATGCACCCAAAACTTATCTCGCTTACCGGTAAATCTGATTTCCCTAAAGGTCTGTAGTTCATAGTCTCGAAATGTTAAGGCTAAGGTGGGGTTCTTCCTGCCAAAGATAAACCAAAACCCAGTGTAGAGGTAGTTTCCAAAAAGTAACTCCTAAACGACAAAGGGCATTCTTTAAAACGATCCTTAACGAATCAAAAGGCCCAAAGAGATTATATCACAAGAAAACACCTTTTCCGTTTTATGGCTATTTTCTGAAAAACGGCCCTAAAACGCTTCCACTCCAAACCAGAGTATGAGATACTTAATCCACTCGTTCGGGTTAGCGTATAAACCCGTAGTTACTTCCACAGCTTAATTTGTAAAGGGCAGAACCTGCTCCTTCACGCCTGAATAAAAAATCTATGCAAGCAGCACAACAGCACCTTTGGTGGCAGGAAGGCGTCATCTACCAGATTTACCCCAGGTCTTTCCAGGACAGCAACCAGGACGGAGTAGGAGATTTGCCCGGCATCATCCAGCGGCTGGACTACTTAAAATGGCTTGGCGTAGATGCCATCTGGATCTCTCCCATCTTTGAGTCGCCCATGGCTGATTTTGGGTATGATATCTCCAACTACACCGGCATTCATCCGTTGTTTGGCACCATGGCAGATTTTGACCAACTGCTGCAAGAGGCGCACGCCCGAGGGTTACGGGTTCTCCTGGACCTGGTGCCTAACCACACCTCAGACCAGCACCCCTGGTTTCTGGAATCGCGCTCCAGCAGAGACAACCCCAAGCGGGATTGGTACATCTGGAAAGACCCGCTACCCGATGGCTCCCCGCCCAACAACTGGCTGGCCATGTTTGGGGGCACCGCCTGGGAATGGGACGAGGCCACGCAGCAATATTACTACCACGGTTTCCTGAAGGAACAGCCCGACCTGAACTGGCGCAACCCCGAGGTGCAGGCCGCCATGCTGGACGTGATGCGTTTCTGGTTTGACAAAGGCATTGACGGATTCCGGATAGACGTGATCTACCACATGATCAAAGATGCCAACTTCCGGAACAACCCCGCCAACCCAGACTATACGCCCAACCAGGCTACTTATAACCAGTTGCTGCCGGTATACTCCACAGACCAGCCAGAGGTGCATGAAATTGTGCAGATGATGCGCCAGGTAGCCAATGAATACGAGGACCGCGTGTTGATTGGCGAGATTTACCTGCCCATCAGCAAGCTGGTCACCTACTATGGGGTGGACAATTCTGGTGTGCACCTGCCCTTTAATTTTCAATTACTCACCCTGCCCTGGGAAGCCCTGCAGGTAGCCTCGGCCATTGATGAGTATGAAGGTGCCCTGCCCCAGGATGGCTGGCCCAACTGGGTGCTCGGCAACCATGACCAGCCCCGCATCATCAGTCGGGTGGGCGCGGCCCAGGCCCGGGTGGCTGCCTTGCTGCTGCTTACCTTAAGAGGTACGCCTACTATCTATTATGGAGAGGAGATTGGCATGCGGGATGTGCCTATTCCTTTTGAGGAAGTGCAGGACCCGCAGGGCCTAAACATGCCAGACAAGAACCTGAGCCGCGACCCGGCCCGCACCCCCATGCAATGGGACACCAGTGAGAACGCCGGCTTCACCACGGCCAAACCCTGGCTGCGCCTGGGGCGCTCCTTCCACCGGGAGAACGTGTTGGTGCAGCAGGAAGACGAATACTCCATGCTAACGCTTTACCGCCGGCTCCTTCAACTTCGCAAACAGGAACCGGCTTTGGCCATAGGCAGCTACACCCCAATTTACTCAGATACCCAGATTGTTTCCTACCTACGGCAAGCCGAAGGCCATGACAGCTTTTTCATTCTCCTGAACCTCAGCCACCGGCCCTGCTATTTTAAAGCTAGAAACATGTCTATCAGGGGGACAGTGGAAGCGGCCACCCTGCCCGAGCTGGAAGGCATGGAGGTGAATGACACCCTTAACTTGGCGGGCGACGAAGGCGTGATCATCAGGTTAAAACGGTAAGTAATAATTCTATTTTAATTCCTGCGTAGGTCTGGCATTGGGTAAACCAACCTATGTTGGAAGAAGAAGTTTTAGAGGAAACAAGATGAAAAAAGTAGGCGCGGTCTATGCCGCCGATGGAAGATGTACGTTCAGGGTCTGGGACCCATTAAAGGAATCTATGGTCCTAAAGCTGGTGTCCCCGGTGGAGCAGCAACTGGAAATGCAAAGAGAGGCGCATGGCTATTTCTCCCTGGAGTTAGCCAACATTGACCCCGGCACCCGCTACTTTTTCATGCCCAACGGCGAAAAGGCCTTCCCTGACCCTGCCTCCTCCTTTCAGCCCGAAGGGGTGCATGGCCCCTCTGAGGTGGTGGACACCGGAGCATATCTGTGGCAAGACAGCACCTGGCGCGGCCTCCCCTTCCAGGACCTGGTTTTGTATGAACTGCACGTGGGCACCTTCACCCCCGAAGGCACTTTTGAGGCCATCATTCCCTTGCTGCCGGACTTAGTGGAGACCGGCATCAATGCCTTGGAATTGATGCCGGTGGCCCAGTTTCCAGGTGACCGCAACTGGGGCTATGACGGTGTATACCCCTATGCGGTGCAGGATTCATACGGAGGTCCGTTGGGCTTAAAAACCCTGGTGGACGCCTGCCACGCCCTGGGCATAGCTGTGTTCCTGGACGTAGTTTTTAACCACCTAGGGCCGGAAGGGAATTACCTGGGCAATTTTGGCCCCTTCTTCACCAACAAATACAAAACGCCCTGGGGCGATGCCCTCAATTTTGACGGAGACTGGTCTGATGGGGTGCGGGAGTATTTTGCGGGCAATGCCCTGTTCTGGTTTGAGGAATACCACGTGGACGGCCTCCGGTTAGATGCCATTCACATGGTCTATGACAACGGCGCGGTGCACTTCTGGGAATATACCCACCAACAGGTGAAACTCTTGGGCCAGAAACTGGGCCGGCCGCTGTACCTCACCGCCGAAAGCGACTTAAACAGCCCTAAAGTGGTGAAGGACCCGGAGATGGGCGGCTATGGCTTTGACGCCCAGTGGCTGGATGATTTTCACCATGCCCTCTATGTACTGCTGGATAAAAAAGGGAAAGACCGCTACAAAGACTTCGGAAAGCTGGAGCAATTGGCCAAGGCCTATAAAGACGGGTTTGTGCATAGCGGGGAGTATGTGACCTTTAGAAAACGCAAACACGGCGTGTCTTCTGCGGGGGTGTCCGGCGAAAAATTTGTGGCCTTCAACCTAAACCATGACCAGGTGGGCAACCGCGTGAAAGGCGAACGGCTAAGCGTATTGGTGAATCTGGATCGGCAAAAATTAGCCGCTGCCGCTCTGCTCCTGGCCCCTTACGTACCGTTGCTTTTCATGGGCGAAGAATACGGGGATACAGCTCCTTTCTACTACTTTATTAGTCACTCAGACAAAGACCTTGTCAAGGCGGTGCAGCAAGGCAGGAAAGAAGAGTTCGCGGATTTCGGATTTGACATTGCTCCGCCAGACCCGGTGGCAGAGCAAACCTTCCAGGACTCCAAGCTTCAGTGGGACAAAAGAACCAAGGGAAAGCATCACCTCCTGTTGCAATGGCACCAGCACCTTCTTCACCTCAGAAAGCAAGAGCCTATCCTAAGGAACTTCAACAAGAATGATGTGCTGGTGAATTTATTAGGAAATGCTGGATTGGTGCTGCACCGCCAGAGCATTGGCGGACAGGAACACCTGCTTTGCCTTTTCAACTTCTCTGAGGAGAAAACTGCTTTTAACTTTCCGGTTTGGGTGGAAAATTGGGAAAAGATCCTTGATTCTACAGAAACGCAATGGCAGGAGAAGAAAGGAAAAGCCGTTCCGCTACCTTCAAAGGTTACTGCCGGAAGCCAAATGCAATTGCCTGCTTTGAGCGTGGCGGTATATAAAGGCCAAGAGGAGATTGAGTAATAAGGGGCCGGCCTTTAAAAGTTTAGCCTTTGGACTGCGCCCTTTTTTCCTACTTTAAGGCACTGCCTTTCCTTTCCGTTTTAGATCTGTTTTCCTAAAAACAGGCCTAAAACGGAAATTGCTTAATGAGCATGGTACCTATTTACTGCTACAGTTTCCATCCTTACAATTTGGCCCAGGGGTTCAGGCCTTCGGTTTTAAACTTGAAGTAGAGTAGTAGGAAATACACCAGGTCCAGAATGAATATCCCGCTGTAAATCAAGATCAATAGGTAGGAATTAGGGAAGTACAGGTAGAAGAGCAATGAAGGGAAAAGCGTACCCACCATTTTACTCAGCGCAATGTATACCGATTGCCCCGCCATGCTGTTCCGCTTCAGGAACATCCTCACAAACAACACCGACATCATCAAATTCTGGGCGAAGGCCGCATAAATGCCAATGTAGTCGTTGAATTCGCGGGCCATGAGCATGATGGTGAGCGCGCAGAAAACCAGGGTAAAAAAGAAAGTGCCGTAGAAAAGCGGGCGGGGAAGATGGTTCGGGAATTCGCGCTTTCCGTACCTCAGGTATTGCGCTAAAATGCCTATGTCAAACAGCAGCCACAGGTAATCAATGTACAGTTGGGGTTTGGGGTGGGGATATACAAACGCGAAAATAAACTCCCAGGCCACGTTGGCGCACAATGCCACCATGGGCATGCCGTAGAGTTTATCTAAGTAGCCCCGGCGCAGAATCAGGATATAGGTAATGGTCCAGAATAGGCCGCTGCTAATCTGCAGGATCATTCCCAGGGTGGGGTCTATATGGACAGGGTTCTGTAACATTCTTTTCCCTAACAAGCCAAAGTTTGCTTTGTTTAGCGGTGAGGCCACATTAAGGTTGTGCTAAGAAAAGCCTTTACTAACCATTAATCGCTATTTATAAAGGGTCTGGAATTCATAACAGGTGCCTTATGCCAACCGCCTACACTGTTTTAAGGGTGTTTTCCGAAAAACAGGCCTAAAACACCCTTTCCCTTTTTCGCTGCCTTTTACGTAAACTTGAGTTCCCCGCATTACCTGCCAGAGGGAATCTGTTTCCTGTGGGCTTTTCCTTTCCATCACTTTAACTGCTACCGCTATGCCGCACACCTGGCCTCAACTCTCCTATGAAAAAGGGCATGAAACCTATGAGACCTTACACCTATTCACGCAGATTGTTGGGAAAATAAAGCTGTCTAAAATGCCCTGGACCAACCATTCCTGGCACGTGACGCTCAAGGTAACGCCCTACGGGTTTACTTCTGAGGCCTTGCAGGAAAAGGACTTCTCCTTCCAACTAGACTTTGATTTTCTCCAGCATCTTTTCCTGGTGAAAACCAGCACCGGAGAGACGCATTCCTTTGGACTGGAAGGCCTATCGGTGGCGGGCTTTTACCAGAAGGTGAAGGACCTGCTGCAGGAATTGGGAATTGATTGCCATATCCATACTCTTCCCAATGAGCTGGAAAACCCCATTCCTTTTGAGAAAGATGAGACGCACAGAACCTACTTGCCGGAGCAGGCCGCCGCATTACACCAGGCCTTTTTAAAAGCGCAGGAGGTCTTCACGGAGTTCAGGGCGGGCTTCAGTGGCAAATGCAGTCCGGTGCATTTGTTTTGGGGCAGCTTTGATCTGGCCGTTTCGCGCTTTTCCGGGAAAAGGGCACCCAAACACCCGGGCGGTGTCCCGCATTTACCTGACAAAGTGGCCCAGGAAGCCTATTCGCATGAAGTATACAGCTGCGGCTTCTGGCCTGGTAACTCCTCTTTCCCCAAGGCCGCCTTCTACAGCTACATTTACCCTGAACCAGACGGTTTAGCAGACTCAGCCGTTAAACCCGCCGCCGCTTTCTTTGATAAAAGCCTTCGGGAATTCATTTTACCTTACCAGGACGTGCAGCAAGCTTCCAACCCAACGGGTGTTTTAATGGAATTTTTAAACAGAACCTATGAGGCCGCTGCAGAATTAGCCCACTGGGATCGCAAGGAACTGGAGTTTGACTTTCATCCAGGTAAAGGCTGAACCCTTTGTGAAAACCGTTTCCAGTTTGAAAAAATCTTAACACCAAATAGGCTCATATTCTCGCCCTGAACGAAACTCATTAGCGAAGGGTAGCAACGTAAAGTACACGCCTTTGCAGTTCGCCCATAAGGCCCTTTTAGAATGACAAAAAAACAATGAAAATGAAAAATGGGCTACTTAGTTCTACTTTAACATGCTTGGTCCCTTTAAACAATCCCCATCGCGGAGGGTTATTTCCCAAACAAGAAATACTACCGACGAAGGGGAAATTGACATTTCCTTTTTAAGGCAATATAAACCAGAACCATGAGAATTTTATTGACGGGTACCACCGGGTACATTGGGCAGAGTTTGCTTCCGGCCTTACTGAAAGAAGGCCATGAGGTGATCTGCTGCGTTCGTGACAAAAACCGGTTCGACCTCAGTAAATTCCCTGATGCGAAACTGGAGGTGATAGAAGTCAATTTCCTGGACCGTGCCACGCTGGAAGCTATTCCAGAGGACATTGAGGCTGCCTATTACCTTATTCATTCCATGGCGACCCAGAACCAGGACTTTCAGAAACTGGAGGAAACCACCGCCCTGAACTTTAAAGACCGGATTCAGCACACCAAGGCCCGGCAGGTAATCTATCTGAGCGGCATTATTAATGACCAGCAGCTGTCCAGGCACCTGCAATCGCGCAAGCATGTAGAGGAGATTCTGGCTTCAGGCACGTTCCATCTTACCACCCTGCGGGCCGGTATCATTCTGGGTTCGGGGAGCGCCTCCTTTGAAATTATGCGTGATCTGGTGGAGAAACTTCCCATCATGATTGCCCCTAAATGGCTCAATACCCGGTCGCAGCCCATTGCCATCAGGAATGTGATTGAATACCTGGTGGGAGTTTTGGGCCGGGAGGAAGTGTATGACCAAAGCTATGACATTGGCGGGCCAGACATCATGACCTACAAAGAAATGCTGCTTGGTTTTGCCCGGGTCCGGAACCTGAAACGGAAGATTATCACCGTGCCGGTCATGACCCCGAAGCTCTCATCCTACTGGCTATATTTTGTCACCTCCGTTTCCTACCCGCTGGCCTCTAACCTTGTAAAGAGCATGAGCGTGGAAGTGGTCTGCAAAAAGAATAACCTGCAGCAGCTCCTCAACATTACCCTATTGCCCTTTGAAACTGCCATCAGGCTGGCGTTTGACAAGATTCAGAACGAAGGCGTGATTGCCAGCTGGAAAGATGCCCTCTCCACCAGGGTGCTGCACGGCGGAATACCCAAATTACTAAACGTGCCCACCTTTGGCTGCTTTAAAGATACCCGGCAGGCCGAGGTGAAGGACGTAGACAAAACCCTTCAGAAAATATGGGCCATTGGCGGCGATACCGGCTGGTACTACGCCGACTGGCTCTGGGAAATACGAGGCTTCCTGGACAAGTTAGTGGGCGGAGTGGGCTTGCGCAGAGGCCGCAAAAACAGCACAAAAATACACGCCGGCGAGTCCCTTGATTTTTGGCGGGTTCTTTATGCCAACAAGGAAGAAAAGGTTTTGCTGCTGTACGCAGAGATGAAATTACCCGGCGAAGCCTGGCTTGAGTTCAAGATAACCGACCATACCCTCACCCAGACCGCCACCTTCCGGCCGCTGGGCGTTTGGGGACGGTTGTACTGGTATGCGGTGTTTCCCTTCCATGGCTTTATCTTCAGTAACATGCTCAAGAGAATCGCCTCCTGAATAGTAACTAGGTGCATCACAGATATTTTTAATAAAAAAAGCCCTAAGCTAATGGCTCAGGGCTTGGTTCCTACTTATGGTCTTAGTGAAGATTTAATCTATGGGTGAGCCCTAAAATTTTTAAAGGCCGGCAGTTAAAGTTGATATGATTTTAAAGTCAACTGTGGCAGAGGTAAAGGTTGTATTGGTAGAGCCTGTCATTCTAAACTGCACTATGTTTCCTCCTTTGATTAAGTTCATCAGTTCATTCTTGTTGGCTTCCTCTAAGGGAACAGTAATGTCAGTAGAAGAAGGGGTGGAAAATTGAGTGGCTAAATCAAGGTTAGTGATGTTCCCAATTTTCTTAAAGCTGGTAGAACCGGATTGTGCAAACTCCAACTGCCCGTTTAAAATAGGTTTTACCGTATTGCCAGAGCTAGCGGTGAATTGGGTTACCTTTAAGGTGATGCCATCTAAAGTTAGATCCTTAATCTTATCCTTATGTTCCTTAAGGTCTCCATTGTTAAAGTCAACCTCTTTTATAGTAGCGTTAACCTGTTGGGCAGAGGCGCCAGTGATGGTTACAGGTACGGTGTTAGAGATATTAAAGTCCTTTTCCAAGGCATCCTCCAGACCTTCGCAAGAAGTTCCAAAGAAAACAATCATACAGGCAAACAGTGGGAGAAATAATCTTAATTTCATAATTTTTCTTTTTTTAAAATGTAATTATCTATTTTAATATTCAAAAATATACATGTTTTATTATATTCCAAATTATTACGATAAAAATTTTTCATTACCTTTTTTTAAGACCGTATTGGATTAAAACACATGTTTTGGCTAATGTTTATTTAATTGATGCTATTATTTTATTTATTCTATTCGTCATCCAGTAAAAATGGGAGCCTTTCCAATACACGCGTTGGCAGGAGCTGCATTGGTAAAACACGTCAAAGAATTGTCTGGTCTTTGGGGGCAAAACCGCTAACACTTACTGCTTGGGAACTTGGGTAATGGTGCCGTTACAAACCATGCAGCGGGTAAATGGTTGTACCTGAGCCATACAGCCATACCTGGTCAAGACTCCTTTGATCTGTTCCTGCCAGTTCTGTGACCTGATCCAATAGCCCCATTCAATGCTCTTTTGTTTCAGCAAGCCTACGTCCCGGGTCAGGATCACCCGTTTTTCGGTCTCACTGGCCTGGGCTATTTCTTGGTCATGGGCATTTGGGTCCAGGCGGGCATCAAATCCCAACAGCCGCAGGTACCGCGCCAATTTACCCAGGTGCACATCCAGCACAAACCTGATAGGCCGGGGCGCCGGGACTTGCAAAGGCGGTAAATGGTTTCCCTCTACTTCTGGCTCTACCGGAAATACCTCCAATTGGGCTGGCGCAACCAGCAACTCGGAAAATGGAATAGAAGATCCATTGAGAAGGATTTGCCCTACCTCTGGGTGGGGCACGCCCAGGGCTTCTATCACATCTTTCACAGAGGCGGTTCTATACAGTTGGTAAGAAATCCATCCATCCCGCTGCACCTTAGGCAGAAAATCGGTTAATCCTCCGTGAAACAAGATATTGACCAGGTTCCCCATTTTAATGGTTTGCAGATTTTACTTTCCCGTCTTTTCCTATTTGTAAGAAGTACGCCCAAAGGGTGTATTAGATGCGGCAGGTTTCTCTTGTCTTTTCAGGCAAGTTTCCTTAACGGCTACCAGTGAAGTGCCTTTCTCCCATGGCCATTCTTTTACTTGCAAAAGTTTACTTTCCCTGACTATACCGGGCCTTTTGAAATTTGCGGCTACCTAACCCAAATTGATTGCGTACAATTGGGGATACTTTATTCCAGAATATTTCCATACAACATATGAGCGAGCCAACTAAAGTACCTTCTACTTTTCTGCTAGGCGGAGAATTCACTATCAACCGGATGGGCTACGGGGCCATGCGCATAACCGGCGAAGGCATCTGGGGGCCCCCTAAAGACAAAGAAGAATCCCTAAGGGTTTTGAAACGGGCCCTTGAACTGGGCATTAATTTTATAGACACAGCAGATTCATACGGCCCCAATGTGTCTGAGGAACTGATTGCGGAGGCGCTTTACCCCTATCCTAAGGACCTGGTAATCGGGACCAAGGGCGGACTTCTGCGCACCGGCCCAAACCAGTGGCCTATCAATTCTTCCCCAGAGCACCTCAAAGAAGCCTTACAGGGAAGTCTGGAACGGTTGAAACTGGAAACTATTGACCTGTACCAGTTGCACCGGGTAGACCCGGAAGTACCCTTCGCCAAATCTTTGGAGTTTTTGCAGGACGCCCAGGAACAGGGCCTGATCAAACACGTGGGCCTTTCTGAGGTGACGGTAGAACAGATCAAGCAGGCGCAGGAGTACGTGAAGGTGGCCTCGGTGCAGAACATGTACAGCGTAGACAACCGCAAATGGGAGCCGGAATTGACTTTCTGCGAAGAAAACGACATCGCGTTTATTCCGTGGTACCCTCTGGCGGGTGGTAACCAGCAGGCTTTGGAGAAACTGAAATCCGTAGGCGACAAGCATCAGGCAAGCGTGCAGCAAATTGCCCTGGCTTGGCTATTGCACCGTTCGCCCAATATCCTGCTCATACCGGGTACCTCCAAAGTAAAACATCTGGAAGAGAACTACCAGGCCGTGAATATTAAACTCTCTGACGAGGATTTCTCTGACCTGGATAAGTTGAGTTCGGCAAATATTTCTGGGTAGCAAAATTGCCATTGTTCTATAAAAAAAGGGAGGCCGGTTTTACAAACGGCCTCCCTTTTTTGTAAGCTAACTTCTGGGCCCCTGTTTTAAAGCTATTTTTATAAAAACGACTTTAAAACGCTTTTAGTGAGCTAATTAAGATTTCTTCCAGTGACGTTCCAGAAAGCCGGCGCGGCCTGACCCAATGTGGTATCGGTTATAATGCGAGGGGTTCTTTTTGTAATAGTCCTGGTGGTATTCTTCGGCGCGGTAAAAAGGGGCAGCCGGTAAAATAGCCGTTACGATAGGTTCTTCATACGGACCCTTCTGCTGCATTTCCTCTTTAGAGATCTCAGCCTGCTCCTTCTGCTTTTCTGAGTGGTAGAAGATGGCGGTTTTATAAGAGGAACCCCGGTCGCCAAACTGTCCGCCGGCGTCGGTGGGGTCAATGGATTGCCAGAAAATGTCCAGTAACTCAGGGTAGGAAATAACCGATGGGTCAAAGGTGACCTGTACCGCCTCATAGTGGCCGGTGGTTTCAGAGCACACCTGCTCATAGGTAGGGTTAGGCACGTGGCCGCCGGTGTACCCAGAGACTACCTCCAGCACGCCCTCATATTTATGGAACGGTTTTACCATGCACCAGAAGCAACCGCCGGCAAAAGTGGCCACTTCATACGTTTTCTTTTCTTTGGGGATTTCGTCCGTCATCTTAGGTTCTGTTTGCAAGGGATACGGTTTGTTAGAGTTTAACTCAAATTCCTGGCTTTTGTTTCCTGGGCTCTACATGCGGTTAAAACTGATGAATGTGCTTCTGCGTTTTGGGCCTGTTTTTGGCAAAACAGGCCCAAAACGTATCTGGGTTTGCCCGCTCGTCACTTATCCACGGGGGTGCGTAAGTTGTGCGTAATCTCTGTAACCTTTTGTGACGGACTAGCCCTCAACTGCTTAGCGAAACAAGGTCAATTGGGGCAAGAAAAAAGCCCGGCTTTGCTGTAAGTAGACAATGCCCGGCTTGAAGGTTATTGGTTAAGGGCAGTAGGAGTCCCTTTTTTGATAGCCGCGTAAATGGCATCCTGAATGCGGGGCCTGATGTTAAGCGATAAAAGCTTGTTAGATACTTTGGGGTGTACCCTGTTGCTCAGGAATATATACACCAGGTTTTGCGCCGGGTCTACCCACACGCAGGTTCCGGTGTACCCTGTATGGCCGTAGGTGGCCGGCGACGCCAGTTTAGACGGATACCCTTTGGCGCTGTCTGGGTCCCAACGGTCAAAGCCCAGGCCGCGGCGGCTCACCGCTGATTGCTTGGCCGTAAACAAATCTACGGTGGTGGGTTTGAAATACTCCACCCCCCCGTAGGTGCCACGGTTCAGCATCATCTGATACAGGATGGCCATGTCATTGGCGGTAGAGAACAAACCGGCGTGGCCGGATACGCCTCCCAATCGGGCTGCGCCCCCGTCATGCACATAACCCTGCAGCAGCGACTTCCGGAAATAGGTGTCATCTTCGGTGGGCACAATGCGGTTCTTGTCAAAGCGCTGCAACGGCAGGAACCCCGCGGTTTGCATGCCCAATGGGCGGTAGAACCGCTCCTGTACCAACGCATCTAAAGGCTCCTGGGCCTGACGCTCTACCACTTCCTTGATCAGGTACATGGTAATGTCTGAGTACACATACTTGCCGGGCGTGGCCATCTTGGCCTGCAACATGCGCGGCCACATCACCTCCTTGTAATAGTCTTTGCGCAGGAACAGGCTGTCTCCAGCTTGTACCGTGTAAAGCTCTGACGGCGTTTTCTGCGCGTCTTTGGCCAGCACCGGTAAATTAACGCCCGCCGGCAAGCCTGACTGATGTAGCAGAATATCCTTTATGGTCAGGTTGGCTTTGCTGGTGTTTCTGGCCGATGGGATATAGGAACCCAGCGTACTGGTTAAGTTCACATGTTTCTGGTCATAGAGTTGCATCACGGCCATGGTGGTGGCAGAGATCTTGGTGATAGAGGCTAGGTCATAAATGTCGGTGATCTGGGTGAGGCGGCTTTTGCCATAGGTATGATGCCCATACGCCTTGTTAAAGATCACTTTCCCGTCTTTCACCACCATCACCACGGCACCCGGCGTAGCCTGTTGTTGAATGGCCTCTGCCACAATGGCGTCAATGGGTTGTTCCAGGTCGGCGGCGTTTATGCCTACCTCTTCCGGGATGCTGTATTTCAGTCGCGTGGCCTTGGTCAGGGAACCCGCTCCTTTCTGGTATTTAGCCGAATAGCTTTTGTCTAGCTTTCCGGTTACCGGTACGCCGCCAAAAATGGCTTGGGCCGCAAACTGCGCAGTAATGGGAGTTTCTTTCTCTACCCAGATCATGGGTGCCGTAAAGATGTCTGCATTGGATAAGGCGCTCTGTTTCCCATACACCGCCAGGACCAGGTGCTTGGTTTGTTGCAACTGCTCCAAAAACGCCCGCTTCACGTCATCTTGCAAAGCGGCTTCTGGCAACTGCACTATTACGGTCTGGTAGAATTTCAACTCATCTTGCAGGCGGTTAAACAAAGAATCATTGTCAAACCCAGAAGCGGCAAAGGAGGTGACGAAAGTATATTTATTAAGCAGGCTGTCAAACTGAGGACCGAAGGTGGCGCCCAGGTTAATGGAGGCAATTTTCTGGGACAGGTCTTTAATGGGAAGGAAGCCTTTCTGGTTGTTGAGCAACACCGTGGTCTTGGCGGCCTCTTTGTGTTGCTGCAGCCAGGTGAGGTTTTTCTTGCGGGAGCTTTCTTCCACGGGCCGTCCGGCAAAGCTTATCAAAATGATGAGGGCCAGGGTGAAATACTGCAGAAAACTCAACTGAGGGGAAAAACGGCGCATGGCGGGCAAATAAGCGTAAAGTCAAAAAGGGTTCTGGTAGGAAAGAGATACAAAATACATGCCTCTTTTACAGCTTTGGAAAGAGGCAACCTCTAAGCTTATAAGTGGAATTAGTTTAAAGGGCAACTTTCCTGCCCTCAAGATAAAAGAAATTTAGCATTGCCCCGGGGACTGAACCCAGGTTTATTTCTGCCGAAGGAAAATGCTTCTTGAAAAGAAAGTGCCGTCTTGCGCCTACCCCAACCCAGCTTCTTTGCCTAGCACCACCAGATCGGCTACGTTGGAGGTGCCCAGGCTGGCCTGGATGTTACGGCGGTGGGTATTGACGGTATGCACGCTTAAAAAAAGCTGATCGGCGATGGCCTGGGAGCTTAGTCCTTTACAAACCAGGTTCAGGATCTCTTTCTCCCGCTTGCTCAGACGGTTGATCAGGAGTTGGTTTTTCTGCGCTAGATTTTCCCTAAGGGCCTCAATCAGTTGCTTCTCCGTGTTCATGCGGGGGCTCATGTCTACGTCTACGCAGATAATGGACTTTACCTGTCCGTCCTGCTCATGGCAAAAGGCCTTGGCCCAGCCCATAAACCATTTGTAGGTATCCTGTTCTTTGTGTTTGGCCCTGAACATGCCGCCGTATTCGGCTCCGGTGTATTCCTGGTAGTGGGTAACGCTGTCCTTGGGAATGTTCAGATCTTCTAGGTGCACAATCTGGCGCATGTACTCCATGGTGCCCATGGCTTTTATTTCCTCCAGGGTGTAGCCCAGAGATTGCTCGTTGGTTTTGTTGCACCAGATCACCCCTTCTTTAAAATCAGAAAGGTAAATATTAGCAGGCACCTCCTGGACCACCCTTTCCAGGAAATCACATTTTTCCTGAAGTGCCTCTAACTTCCTCAATAGCTCATCTTTACCCAAGTCCTTATTCGTCATTCCCTACAAAAAATAAAAGATAGGCAGATTAAAGGAGACAATGATATTTATCACTTAAAGATAAAGAAGCCTTTTTTTATTTTCTACTACGGGTAGGGCAAATTCCTGCACTTCTTTTACTTCGCCAGAGGCTAAAGGTTGTAAGCGCATGTCTCCAATTCGTACCCGTATGAGCCTGAGGGTAGGAAACCCCACGGCCGCGGTCATTTTCCTTACCTGCCGGTTCTTGCCTTCGGTGAGGGTGATAGATACCCAACTGGTGGGCCCATGCCGATCATCGCGCACCCGCCTGGATCGCTCGGGGAAACCGGGAGCCGGGTCTAAACGGAAGGCTTTACAGGGAAGCGTCTGGTAAGGCTGTTTTTCATGTGATATCTCAATGCCGCCCGCCTGCAACTGGGCTATAGCCTCTGGGGTAATGATACCGTCTACCTGGGCGTAGTATTCTTTCTCTACCTTTCGGCCGCGCACGTACTCGCTCATTTTTCCGTCTGTGGTGAGCAGCAGCAAGCCCTCGCTGTCCTGGTCCAGGCGGCCAATGGCCATGGAACCTGCCGGAAAATCATACAACGTACCCAACAAGTGCTTGTTTTTAGGGTTGCCTATAAACTGACTGATGTAGCCGAAGGGTTTGTGCAGAAGAAAATGGCGGTGCTGAGGCTCAGACTCCATGAAGGGTATTTCTGTTTTGGCGCTAATTTCCGAAAAATGGCCTTAAAACGGAAATTGGGCTGCAGAAAGATGCAGGTTTTCTGGGCGAGATTCGCTTTTTTGAAAGGATTGATGGGTAAAAGGAAGGCTGGGCCTACCCTATTTCGGCACTTCCGTTCAGAGGCTGTTTTTCTTAAAACGTCCTTAAAACAGATGAGCGGAGGCTTGAAGAACTGTAAGGTGCTGGGTTCGCTTACCCTGGCAGAAGTGGCTGGTAAGAAGCACCCACCGGCACTTCATGGCCTTGCACCTGTATCTGGTGGCGTTCTATCTTGTCAATCTTGTCTTTGGCCACCAGGTAAGAACGGTGCACCCGGGTAAATTTTTCCGGCGGAAGCAGGTCCATTACTTCGCCCATGGTCATGCGTGACAGTAGTTTCTTCTCCTTTAACACAAAGGTCACGTAGTTGCCGGCGGCCTCCAGAAACAGGATTTCCTCAAAACAGACCTTTACCTGCTCATAGCCGGTTTTCAGGAAAATGAATTCTTTTGTCGGGGTGCGCTTTCCCCTTAGTTGTAGAAGTTCCTGCGCTTTGTTGCAGGCTTTCACAAACCTGGCCAGGGAGAAAGGCTTTAGCAGATAGTCTATGGCGTCTAACTCAAAACTGGTCACGGCGTGCTCAGAATACGCTGTGGTGAATATGACCATGGGTTTTTGCTGCAGGCTGGTGACAAACTCCAGGCCGGTGATATCGGGCATTTTAATATCCAGGAAAAGCAGGTCTACAGAGTTGGTTTGCAAATAGTCCAGGGCCTGAAAGGCGTCAGTGAAACAGGCCACCAATTCAAGGTATGGCACCTTGCCCGCCAGGGATTTGACAACTTCCAGCGCCATGGGTTCATCATCTATCGCAATTGCTCTCATGGATTTAAAGGGGCTCTCTTACAGGTGGCTTGATTACAGTTGAAGCGTGAGGTGGACAAAATACTCTTCGGGGGTGTTTCTGATGATCAATTCATGCTTGCCGGGGTACAACAGGGCCAGTCGCTGCTTTACGTTCACCAACCCAATGCCCGATTGGTTTTTCTCCGGGTCGTTATCGGTTTTGGCGTGGGCGCTGTTGTAGACATCAAAATACAACTTATTTTGGTCACAGTGCAGGGTTATTTTAATCCAGGATTGGTTTTTCAGGCTGATGCCGTGCTTAAAGGCATTCTCCACAAACGGGATCAACAACATAGGGGCAATGAACTTATCGTCTATCACGTCTTCTATTTTGGTCTGAATCTGGATGTTTGGCGAAGTAGAGATCCGGAGCATTTGCAGGTCTATGTAATTGCGCATGTACTCTACCTCCCGTGAAAGCAGAATCTTTTGCTGCAGGTTCTCATGCAGCATAAAGCGCATCATGTCACCCAGCATCTGAATGCCTTGCGCGGTGCGGTCGCTGTTTTCCTGCAGGGCGGTGCCGTACAGGGTGTTTAAAGCGTTGAACAGAAAATGCGGGTTGATCTGGGACCGCAGAAAATCAAGGTTGGCGTTGGAAGTACCTAATTCCTTCTGGAGCACGGCTACTTCTTCCTTGCCTTTCATTTGCCTCTTATACAGCATCCAGACAAGCGGTAGCGTGACAAACAGCTGGAAAATGCTGTTGACTAAGCTATAGGCAAAAGCTGTTTCCTCATCATGAATAAAGATTAAACTTACTAAGGCCACTGGCAGGTAAGCAAGGACCCAAACCAGCACGCTTTTGCTCATGTAGGACCGGAAAGGCTTTTTATTGGGTAAAGACTTAGGAATAAGGTAATAGAATGAGTAGCAGTAGTAAAGTATCCCCAAGGGGGCCGTAATTCCCCACGCTACAAGCACTTCTCCATCGGCATCGGCCAAAAACAACAGAAACATGCTCACCAGAAACACCACAAAAGCCGTCTGTACGTCACGGGTCAAAAACCTGAACCTGTTTTGAATTACCGCAGAGTTGGTAAGCAGGTACGTGCTCACATATTTGATAAAGGTATAAAAGGCAAACAGCGCAAAGAGGGTGAGAGTTGTATGGAAACTTTCTAAAAAAATGGACTCATACGTGTCTTCTTCGGTTCTGAACTGGCCAAAGCGGTACGCCTGCAGGTAGGTGTTGGTAATACTGAAAAGCAATCCTAAAAACAAAAACGCCAACAACACCCATAACACATTTTTCGCCACCTTCTCTTTGGCTAACAGTTTAGGGATTAGGATGAAGTTTAAAATCAACACCGTCAGGAAGGTTCCTATAAACTGGAGCAGCTGTGGCGTAAAAAAATTGCGGTAATAGTAAAAGCGAATGCCCTCGTCCTGGAATTTCTCTAAATACGGAACCTCTGGCCCTGTAACGAGAAAAAGCACTGCAAAGGCAAAGATGGTGATCGCCGCCCAGAATTCTATTTTACTTTGGAAGGTGGGTGTTGGAAGGATACTTTTCATCAGGCACGTTATTTATGGGGCAATGATACCGTAATGCCTTCGGGGGTTAAAATAAATGTGATGAAAGGGGGGTAAAAAGGGATGAATGGGTGTTTTTGCTTTCGCCCGGTTTGCCTTGATGGAGGGTTTTAGGATAAAGCATTTGCTTTCGCTGGGGTGCGCGCATTCCGCTTTCACCTTGGATTGGCCGCCTTTGCCTGAGTCCTTATGCTGTAATGTTTCATGGTTTCCCTCCGAGCGCTCACGGCCGCGGGGCCCCGTCTTTCCCCCTCGCACTGCCCTTGCGGCTTCTTTGCCTTCTGCCCTTAGTAAAGCCATTGCAGGGCCACAAGCGAGGCGCTCGGAGTAAAGACTGGAAACAGAATATGCGTGGAGGAATTTTTGTTTTAAGCACGTTTTCCGGAAAACAGGCCCAAAACGCTTTACCTCCTACTAAGCGCAGACTCTCCCCTTGAGGGGAGCGCAGAGGGGTGTTTACACAGGAGGGCACATTTGGACATCAACTCCGTTTCAAGCCCCTTTTTACCAAACCGCCCCCAAAAATGCTTTACAGACCAGAAACTTCATTTACTCCCCTCCCAACGGAAACTCTTCCAGCACGCTGTAGACCGGGTGCGGGGAGCCCAGGGTAGATTTCCAGAGGGCCAGGGTATTCACGGGGTACAAAACTTCGGTGACGGGGGCGACAATGGATAAATGGCGGGGCACGGTTCCCTCCTTCCTGAAGCGGCAGACAGTCACGTGCGGAATGAATTTCTCCTGCCTGGGTGGCGTGGGCGAAAGAACCTGGGTCAATTCCTGACTTAGGTGCGTGAATGCTGCGTTCGGCCGGAAGCGGGCCCAGACCAGCCGGGGCAACCGGGCTTTTGGACCGGGTTCCAGTTGCTCCAGTTCTAAGGTGAAGGGCTGATGCTTTTGGGCCACCTGACGCAAAGTCTCCCGTATGCTTCCCTGCTCTTGTACCGGTACATTCCCAATAAAATATAGGGTCAGGTGCAGGTTCTGTACCGGTATGTGCCTGACGGCGTCATCGGTATACTCCTGCCGGGCTTCGTCCAGGTAAACCTTCAGCGCTTCTGGTAACGGGGCAGCCACAAATAAACGGACAGTGTCTTGCATAGTGGTAAAGGCTTATTCTTCTTACGATGAATTCAAAAATGTGGGAATAGGGGAAGCTTAGGACAAGAAAAATGTTACCTGACACCCTTAAGGCAAGGTCTTCCCCTTTGGTTGTGGTCTTATCCTTCTCTTAGTATAGATCCTTTTTGTCTGTTCCCTTTGGTCTCCTTCCTCAGAATTTATGAACATGCTTGTTTTCTAAGCAAGAACTCTTTATTATTATAGGTCAAAAAACCTATAAATGATATTTATAAGCAAAACACCTTATAATTATTCTTTATAGATAATTCAACCTATGCAAGCAAATGCAACCCATGATAGCAGTTTTAACGGGTGATATTATAGATTCTACCTTGCTAAGCGACTCAGAGAGGGCTCGTTTAAACCAAGTCATGAACGAGGGCTTGACAACTTTGGTGGGCAAGGACCATTATGAGATCTTCAGGGGCGATAGTTTCCAAATTCTACTGGATACCCCTTCTCTGGCACTGAAAACCGCTATTCAAGTGCGGTGCCTGTTACGGAAAAGCCTGATCTCTGACCAATTGCACCAGAACCCCACCAGCAAGAAAGCCTCAAAGGCGAACCCTCTCCAGTATTCTTATAAAAGAGAGGTAGTGGACGCCCGTATTTCTATAGGCTTAGGGAAAACAGGCTATAAAGGACCCAACATCAAAACCTCAGACGGCGAGGCCTTCCAGCTGTCAGGGAGGGCGCTGGACAGCCTGAAAAGCAAAGGTCCCCGATTGGTGGTGGCAACGCCCCAGGAGGAGTTCAACGCGTACATGGAGGTCATTTGCTCGTTGCTGGATGTCTTTATTAATAATTGGTCGGTGCAGCAAGCCGAGGTAATCTATGAACTGCTGGAGGGCAAGAAGCAACAGGAAATAGCCGATATGCTTCATATCACCCAAGCCTCTGTGAGCCAACGCATCTCTTCGGCCCATTGGCAGGAAGTGGAGAAAGCAGTGGCCTTGTTTCAGCAAAAAACCAAAAACCTAGCGTAATGGCCGGCTTTACCCAACCAGAAATATTATTGCTGCTAAAGTTAGTGCTGGCGCACTGCCTGTCAGATTTCGCGCTGCAACCCACAGCCTGGGTAGAAAACCGGGCGCGCCGGAAGTTTAGATCCAGAAAACTGTACTACCACATTGGCATCACCGGGGTGGTCACGTTCTTGCTCTCGCAGAGTTGGCAGCTGGCGCTCTGGATTACCGTCACCCATCTGCTCATTGACCTCTGGAAAGCCTACCAGAAGTGCACCACCCTCTATTTTCTGATAGACCAATTGTTACACTTCCTGATGCTGGGGGTAGGCTGGCTCTACTATGTAAATGGCCACCTGGCCCCGGACGTTGTATTGAATAACTACCGCTTTATGGTGTACCTCACGGGGTTCTTTATCGCTACTTTCCCGTTGAGTATTGTCATAAAAGTGCTAACCGCCAAATGGGGAACTGGAAACAAACGGAGGCCTAAACCCATGAAGGATACGGCAGAAGATAATTCCCTAGAAGGGCCGAAAGTGCCTGCGGTACCAGAGGACAGCCGTTGGAATGAATTGAAAGAGGCCGGCCGCTGGATTGGCATTATTGAACGGGTGCTCATCATTTCGTTTGTGCTGCTGGACCAGTATGAGGCCATCGGGTTTCTGGTTGCCGCCAAAACCATTATCCGGTTCAAAGAGACAGACCAGCGCAAGTCAGAATACTTCCTGTTCGGTACCCTGCTGAGCATCAGCCTTTCCATTTTTCTGGCCCTGGTCATGAAGATGGCGTTGGGGCTGGAATAAGTAAGGCGAAAGAAAAGAACAAAGGCCCTGCCCTTTTTTAGGTTTAACCTTTAAGAGCAGGGCCTTTTAAATAGCCTTGTATAATACGCAGGGAAGAGCATTTTTGGAACAGGCCTTTAAGGCCCCATGCTCCAAAAATTAAAAGTCCTGACCCAGGGAGATTTCACTCACATTTTTGAGTTCGTTCAGGTCTTTGTACAGCTCCTTCACGCTCACGTTTTCCGGGAAATACACATACAGGAGAATCTTGGAATTTTGCTTGTTGGTAGACTGCACCACGTTAATGTTCTTGGTCACAATCTCATATTTCTCCAGAATAGAAAAGACCTTGCTGGTCTCCAGCTTGGCAGATTTGAAATTGATTTTCAGGGTTTTCAAGGCCCCTCCCCTAAAAATCCTTTTGCCAACTTTATCTAGGGTAGACAATACAAACAGCAACAGCAAGGTCACCAGAATGGCCGCCTCATACATACCTGTGCCAATGGCCAAACCCACGGCGGCCACGGCCCAGATGGTGGCGGCGGTGGTTAACCCGTGGGTGTTCACGCCCAACTTGTAGATAGCCCCGGCCCCCAGAAACCCTATCCCCGAGACAACCTGGGCAGCAATTCTACCCGGGTCTGCGTTCTTGTAATGAGAAAACGTCTGCGGAATATAAATGGAGATGAGCATAAGCAGGCAGGAACCCACGCAGATAATAATAAGCGTCCGCAGCCCTGCCGTATGCCGGTTACGCTCCCGCTCCCACCCCAAAAGCCCGCCCAACAAAATACTGAGCATAAGCCGGGCGGCAATAACGGGCATAGTGATTTCCGTAGAATCTAAAAAAGAGAAGTCCATACCATTTCTTAGGTTCAGCCCGGTGACAGGCGTTCCAACACTTAAACTTTAAAGATAGCCCTATTAACGCATCTGCCCAAAAAGGAGAGCTTCGGAGCGCCAGCGTCCGGATTAACTCCCATAAAAAGAAGAAATCATTCCTGAGCGAATTGTTTGACTAAACAAAAAGCCCTGTTCTAGGTAGTTCAGGGCTTTTTTCATGAAAGTGAGGCGAAGGAAACGCTAACCTTATATAAAGTAGAAGCGTCTGTTTTAGGCCTGTTTTCAGAAAAACAGGCCTAAAACAGACGCTTCCTTTTGTAATCCTAATCCGGGCTCCAGGACCTTATTTAATAGCCACCGGCACTTCCAGGTTCTCCCATTTCAAAAAAAGGCCTTTGGGTGTGATTTCATACACAAGGCTTTCATTCATCTTGGCAGATTTACGAGGCTTTACCAAAACGGTGAGCACATTGTTAGCGGGATCAAAGTTGGCGCCCTGGCGGGTTACGCCCCATTGGCCGGTCTGGGAGTTGAAGATGATCTGCCACTCTTTCTGGCCAGGCACCGCAAATAAGCTGTACTTACCGGCTTTAAGGGTTTTCCCTTGTACTTTAATGTCTTTGTCGGTGGTAAAGGTGGTGGCTTCATTGGCGCCCATGCGCCAGGCTTTTCCGTAAGGCACCAATTCGCCCCAAATGGTTCTGCCTTTCACAGATGGGCTGCTATAGGCCACGGTGATGGTGGCGGCCCCTACTTTACCGGTAGCCGTAGCGGCCGGACTTGCTTTGGGCTTGGCATCCTGGGCAAAGGCAGTGAAGCCCATGGCAAACAGGAAAAGGAAGGTGAAGAGAAGATTTTTCTTTGGCATGTTCATAGTAATTCATTTTTTGGTGATACTTCTAAAGTAAAGGTTTTTATAATTTAAAGAAAATTTAGGAGAAGAAAGGTTCCGGAATCCATTAGTCGCGGTTATACAACCAGGTCCACTCCCTTAACTGCTCTTCTGTCTTTTTGTTTATCTGGCCGGGCAATAAACGCCAGCCCCAGTTTCCCTCGCCTTTGCCCGGGGTGTTCATGCGGCCTTTCTCATCAATGCCCAGCACATCTTGCAGAGGCAGAATAGCGGTCTTCGCCACTGAGGCGTAGGCCAGCCGGGCCATGACCCAATAAATATCAGACTCGCTCAGGCCGCGGCCCACGTAGTGCTCAATCTGTTTATGGTGCGCCTTGCCTTCCTGGCGGTACCACCCCAAAGTGGTGTTATTGTCATGGGTGCCCGTATAGGCGATAAAGTTACGGCCGTAGTTATGCGGCATATAGGCATTCTGTGGCATTTCATCGCCCCAAGCAAACTGCAGAATCTTCATGCCGGGCAGGTTGAAATCATCACGCAGTTTCAGGACCAGGTCATTGATCTCGCCCAGGTCCTCGGCTATAAACGGCAGACTCCCCAGTTCTTTTTCTACAAAGGTGAAAAACTCGGCCCCTGGCCCTAATTTCCATTCGCCTTGCTTGGCGGTGGATTCGCCGGCGGGCACTTCCCAGTAATCGGCGAAGGCCCTGAAGTGGTCCAGGCGCACCAGGTCATACAGTTCCATATTCTTGCGCAGCCGGCCTATCCACCAGCTGTAGTCCTGTTCTTTGAGCACGTCCCACTTAAAGACGGGCATACCCCATAGCTGACCGTCTTCTGAGAAATCATCGGGCGGCACGCCGGCCACGCCGGTCATGTTCCCTTCGTCATCCACCGCAAAAATGTCCCGGTTGCCCCATACATCCACGCTGTCATAGCTAATGTAAAAGGGCATGTCTCCGAACATTTGGATGCCGCGGTTGTTGCAGTAAGTGCGCAGGTTTTTCCATTGCCTGGCGAAGATAAACTGCACCCATTTGATCTTTTCTATGTCTAGAGCATGCTCCTGGGCCAGTTGCTCCAGCGCCTCCGGGTCACGTTGTCGGTAAGGTTCCTCCCACTGGAACCAAGCGCTGCCGCCATTCTGCTCCTTCAACAGCACATACAGCCCGAAGTCATGTAGCCAACCGGCCTCTGAACCGGCGTAGTCAACAAACTGCTGCTGCAAGGTGGGGAAGTCGCCGGCTTTAAAGGTTTGCCAGGCGCGTTCCAGCAGCTCGTCTTTCACGCGTTTGGCTTGCTCATAGTCCACGCTGCCTGTTTGCGGCAGGTAATACGCCGGCAGTTCGTCATGGGTTAGCAACCCATCTTTCACCAACTGCTCCGGACTGATAAGCAAGGGATTGCCGGCCCGGCTGGAGATGGAACTGTAGGGCGAATACCCCTGGCCCGCCTCTATGGGGTTAAGGGGCAGCAACTGCCAGTACTTTTGGTGGCTGGCGTGCAGGAAGTGGGCGAAATTACGGGCCTCTGGGCCCAGGTCTCCAATACCGAAGGGCGAAGGCAAAGAGGTAAGGTGCAGCAGGATACCCGCCCCACGCTCACTCTGGGCTTTCAGTTTCAGCAGCGCCAACGGGAAAATCCCGAACAGGTCCCCCACCATAAGTTCATGCGCATACTTGCCCGTGGTCCGGACCAACAGTTCCTGCCAGTCTTTGGGGGCTTTCTCGGGCAAGATGATCTTGGTGTCTTTCCAGTCAATCTCATGCAAGGATTTCACGCCCTGCTTTTTGGCCAGAGCCGCCAGATGCAGCGGCACGGCTACCACCAGCCAGGTATCGAGGTGCTTGCGCACGAAGGCCAAGACGTGGTCTTTGTGTTCGCCTTCCACCTCCAGGGGCAGATAGGCTCCCTTAGAGAAAAGGTTGGCGTTGTTCTTCCGCTCAGTGAACAGCGTGCGGGTGAGCCAGAGTTTGATGCGGGCATCGGTGCGGCTCTGCCAGAGATCTTCCCATAGCGCTTCCTGCTTGTTCAGGTCCACCTCATTGAGTTCCTCCAGCCAAACCTGGCGCTGCTCATAGTCCACAGGGCGGCGGTTATCGGGGTCCACCAAACTGAAGTCCCAGAGTTCGGTGCCCTGGTACACATCGGGCACGCCCGGCGCAGTGAATTTCAAGAGTACCTGGCTAAGCGAGTTAGCGATGCCAAAGTTTATCGTTTTTGCCCTGAATTTCTCAAAACTGCCCCAAAACGGCCGGCTCTTATCCAGGAGCTTGACGGCAAAGGCCTTGGTAGCCGCTTCATAATCCTCATTGGGTGTGGTCCAGTTAGAATGTACTTTGGCCTCGCGCAGGGCTTTCTGCAAATACTCCTGCACCCGGTTCTCAAAATCATCCTCGTCCTGACCTGGCATAGGGAACGCGCCCAGCAGAGTCTGGTAAATGAGGTATTCGTCGTTGGCGTCTGGGGCGTTCTGCTGCTTAAGGTCTTGGTTGAGTTGGCGCCATTCCTGCACGGCCGCGGCCCATTCCTCGGGCATCTCGGTGAGCACGTTAAGGCGCGCGCGCACGTCCTCGCCGCGTTTGGTGTCATGGGTGGAGGTACCGTTCATGGCCAGGGGCCACTTTTTCTGCCGGTCCTGCATGGCGGCATGGAACTCCCCAGCGCTCATCCCGAAGGCTTCTGGCGCATCTCCTACCTCATTGTGCCCAATAAAGCGGTTATAGGTGTACATGAGCGTGTCTTCCACCCCCTTGGCCATGAGCGGACCGGTAAACTGCATGAGGCGCTGGTAGAATTTCAGGGCGCGGTCCTGGTAGGAATCATCTTCGCCTTCAGGCGCCGTACCTAAAATAGCCCCCTCCAGCAACTCCACCGCCCCTTCCATTTCGGGCCTGTTTTCCCGAATCTGGTTGAAAACCAGCTGCACAGCCTCTGCCTCGGCGCCGTCTATGGGCATTTGGTTACCATAGTAGCGATACACGGGGCACTGTATCAGAAACTCCCCAATGGCCGCTTTCAACGTTTCCGCGGGTACGGCCCCCAAGACGTCTTCGTGCACCAGGCGCTGCTGCAAAAACAGTTGGTACAGGTTTTCCAACTCGCCGCCCATGTGCTCGGTCAGGATGTGGGCCTTTTTTTCATGGATCTGCTGGTGCACCTCGGCGCCCTCTCCCACCAGTTGGTGGTAAAGTTTATCAAAGCCTTCTTTACCAGGCTGGAAGGTAAACAGGTTGTTGACCAGTGAAAGAAAATCATAACCGCTGCTGCCTTGGATGGGCCAATGTTCTGGCAACTGCTCGCCGGGCTCCAGGATCTTCTCCACCACTAGATACGTCTCGTCGCCTGTGAAGTCGCGGAGCTGCTGCAGGTAACCGGTGGGGTCATAGAGGCCGTCAACGTGGTCAATGCGCAGGCCCTGGAACACACCTTCGTCCTGCAATTGCTTGATGTACTGGTGGTAGGTGGCGAAGACCTCGGGATCCTGGATGTTGAGGCAGATCAAGCCGTTCACGGTAAAGAACCGCCGGAAGTTGATCTGCGCATCGGTTTCCTGCCAGTGGCACAGTTGGTACACCTGTTCTTGGGCGATTTGCAGGATTTGTTCTTTATCTGAATTGATTTCCTGTAAGCTGGTTTCTATTGCCGCCCGCACGGTGTTATCCTGCATCAAGGAAGCCAGCTGCTGCCGGAATTCATCCCATTGGAGGGCATATGCTTTGGGGTCTTCTTCTCTATGGATCAGGTCCAGTTCTTTCAGCAACCCCGCCAAGGCTTGGTTGGATTGCCCCACACTTTGCAGGATCGTTTCATACACCCGCGGATTCAAAGGATAGGCGCTGTCATAATAGTTAAGCACCAGGCGCTGCTGCGCCGCATCAAAGGCTACCTGCAGTTCACCGTTCTGCACCACCTCTTCCAGCTTCGCTCCTAGGAACGGGACCATCACTCGGCCGTTATAAAGAGGGCTGGTCCAGTTAATATCAAAGAATTTCTGGTACTGGCTCATGGCGCCCTTCTCAAGCACATCCATCATCCAGGGGTTATTGACGTGAAAGGCCATGTGGTTGGGCACAATGTCCTGCAGCCAGCCAATGCCGTTTTCCTTCAGGTTACCGCTCAGGGTTTTTAATTCTTCCTCGGTACCAATTTCCGGGTTAACCCTATGCGGGTTCACCCCATCATAGCCGTGCGTACTGCCGGGGGTGGCCTCAAAAATGGGCGAGGCGTAAATGGTGCTCACGCCCAATTTCTGCAGATAAATGATGATGCGCTCAAAGTCCTGGAAGGTAAATTTTTGGTGGAACTGCAAGCGGTAAGTGGCGACAGGGTTATACATGGGTGGTTGATTAGAAAATTGGGCGCTGAAGAGATTTGGTTGGACTTCTCACCCGCGGTCAACGATTTTGAAATGGGTGGATTTATTCTGCGTTTTAAGCCCGTTTTACGGAAAACAAGGCAAAAGCAGTTATATAGATTTGTAAATATTTAAAGGGTATTTCAGGAAGTTTATTCTACATCTTCTAATAGGAGAAACTTTTAATCTCTGACGCTACAGGCAGCTAACGCAAAAATATTTGGCTGGATGTTTTGGGCCTGTTTTCTCAAAAACAGGCCCAAAACATCCAGCCAAAAAAATGACTTTGGTCCTAGGGAAATTATTTGAAGGCTACCTGGTAAACCAGCGCACTTTCCGGCTGCAGGGTGACTTTGGAGCCACCGGCCGCCTTAAGCTCAGTCGCCTGCGGTCCATTCCAGTCAGGGGAAGCGGAGTCCAGCACCAGGTTCCATTCTTTGGCCCCAATGGGAAGTAGCAGCGTCTGTGGCTCAGCCGAGAAATTCATCAGGCACACTACCTGTTCATTTTGGTGCCCGCGCCGCAGAATCAGGGTTTGGTGGGCCTCGTTCTCCTCTACAGCCACATGCTCCCGGTTTAACTTCTTGAGGGCAGGAAGCTCTTGGCGCAGGCGCAGAAGCGTTTGGTAATACCGGAACATGGTTTGGTGCAGCTCTTCTTCCAGTAACTCCCATTGCAGCTTAGATTGCAAGAACGTCTTTTCAGCCATGGGGTCCGGGGCCTCGCCCTGGGCATGGAAAGCCGCAAATTCCGCTTTCCGGCCTTCGCGCACGGCTTGCGCCAGCTGAGGGTCTGTGTGGCTCACGAAGTACTGAAATGGGTTGGGCTCACTGTATTCCTCCCCCATCCAGAGCATAGGTAGAAACGGACTGAAAATAACGGCGGCGGCAGCCAGCTTTTGCATCTCAAAACTCACCAGTTGGCCCAGGCGCTCACCCAGCATGCGGTTGCCCACCTGGTCATGGTTTTGGCTGAACACGATAAACTGGTGGCCTGGGTTATGCTCTGCTTTAACACCGAAGCTCTTGAACCTGTGCGGCGAGTATTGCCCGTCATAAACGTAAGCATCGCGGTAAGCTTTGGCTAGGTCACAGATTCCGGTAAAGTCTGCATAATACCCCGTGTTCTCGCCAGTCATGGTCACCCTGAGCGCGTGGTGAAACTCATCTACCCATTGGGCGTCCATGCCGTAGCCTTGTTCCTCTAGCGGGTTAATGAAGCGGGTGTCGTTCAGGTCCAGTTCCACTATCATGTGGTGGGTCCGTCCGGTCTTTTCCATCAGGTAATTTACATGCTGCTTCATTTCCCTGAGGATATGCACCGGGCTGAAGTCTTTGATGGCGTGCACAGCGTCTAACCGGACGGCATCTATATGATAATCCCGGAACCACATGAGCAGGTTCTCAATAAAGTAGCGCCGCACGTCATCGCTCCAGGCATCATCAAAATTAATGGCCGGTCCCCAGGGAGTGTTGTATTTGTCTGTGAAATAATGGCCGTAGACTCCCAGGTAATTCCCTTCGGGGCCCAGGTGGTTGTACACCACATCCAGCACCACGGCAAGTCCTTTCTGATGACATACATTCACCAGGCGTTGCAGGCCTTTGGGGCCGCCGTAGGAATCTTGCACGGCAAACGGGAATACGCCGTCATAGCCCCAGTTTCGCTTTCCCGGGAACTGCGCCACCGGCATGATCTCAATCGCGGTCACGCCCAGTTCTATCAGGTAATCCAGCTTTTGCTCCAGACCTGCAAAGGTGCCCTGCGGGGTAAACGTGCCCACATGCAGTTCATACAACACATAGTCTTGGAGAGGAAGGTTTTGCCAGGACTCATCGTCCCACTGGAATTGCTCCAGGTCTGTGGCCTGTGAGGGACCGTGCACTCCCAGGGGCTGTGATTTAGAGGCAGGATCTGGGTATTCCTGTTCTTCGTCTATTCTATAAGTATACGTGTCATAGGCTTTCACCTGGTCGGTTACTTCATGCCAATAGCCGTGCTCGCCTTTGCGCAACGGAATGCTGGTATTGCCGTCATTGAGCATGAGTTCCACCTGGCTGGCCTTGGGCGCCCACACCAGAACTTCGGCCTGACCGGTAGAGGTAAAGCAAATCCCTAAAGGGCGTTTTGAAAAGTCGGCGTTACTCATCGTTATCCATTTGGGTTCCGTGCACATGATTTTTAAGGACCAGCACCGATCTTCCTTCCACATGGAATGAGTCTCCTGCGTTATACAGGGTACCCTGATCGTCTGCCAGGTTACGGAAGGTATCAATCACCACTATCCATTGGGCGCCATATTTCTCTGGGGGAAGCTGGAAAATAAGGGAGTCATGGTAGGCATTGAAAATCACGTAAAAAGAGTCATCAATGATTACCTCCCCTTTGGGACCCAGTGTGTGCACGCCACGCCCGTTCAGGTAAATGCCCAGGGACTTGGAATGGTCCTCGTCCCAATTCTCACCAGACATTTCCTGGCCGTTGGGTGTAAACCAGGCAATGTCTTCCAGGCCCAGGCCTTTAATAGGTTGGCCCTGGAACCAGCGGCGGCGCCGAAATACCGGATGATTCTTGCGCAAATGGATCAGTTTCCGGCTGAACTCCATTAACTCTTTGTCTGCCCCGGCCCAGTCTACCCAGGAAATCTCATTATCCTGGCAATAGGCATTGTTATTGCCTTGCTGGGTACGGCTCATCTCATCACCTGCCACCAACATGGGCACGCCCTGTGAGAGAAAGAGCGTTACCAGGAAATTTCGTTTCTGGCGGTTGCGCAGGTCTATGATCCACTGGTCTTCGGTGGGGCCTTCTACCCCACAGTTCCAGGAACGGTTATGGTCATCACCGTCATTGTTGTCCTCGCCGTTGGCCAGGTTGTGCTTCTCGTTATACGACACCAGGTCATGCAGGGTGAAGCCGTCATGGGCGGTAATAAAGTTAATACTGGCCGTAGGCCTACGGTAATCATCCATGTACAGGTCTGAGGAACCGGTGAACCGGTTGGCAAACTCGGCCAGCATGCTTTCCTCACCGCGCCAGAAATCACGCATGCAGTCGCGGTACTTCCCGTTCCATTCGCTCCAGCCGGGCGGAAAATTACCAACTTGGTAGCCACCATCACCCACATCCCAAGGCTCCGCAATGAGTTTCACTTGGGAGATCACGGGGTCTTGGTAAATGATGTCAAAGAAGGCGCTCAGGCGGTCAACGTCATGCAGTTCGCGCGCCAACGCCGAGGCAAGGTCAAACCGGAAGCCGTCTATGTGCATTTCCAGGATCCAGTACCGGAGGCTATCCATGATCAGGCGCAGCACGCTGGGCATGTTGGCGTTTAAGGTGTTGCCGGTGCCGGTGTAGTCCATGTAGTAGCGCTTGTCTTCCTCCATGAGCCTGTAATATGAGGCATTGTCAATTCCCTTGAACGAAAGCGTGGGGCCTTTTTCGTTGCCTTCTCCGGTATGATTGTACACCACGTCCAGGATCACCTCTATGCCGGCTTTGTGCAGCTCCTTGACCATGGCCTTGAACTCATTCACCTGTTGGCCTAACGTGCCGGAACTGGAATACCGCACATCTGGCGCGAAGAAACCAATGGTGTTATACCCCCAGTAATTGGTGAGGCCTTTATCCTGCAGGGTCCAGTCATTGATGAAGTGGTGCACCGGCAACAACTCAATAGCCGTAATGCCCATCTCCTGTAGATACTTTATAGTCACCGGGTGCCCGATGGCCGCATATTTGCCTCTAATCTCTTCGGGAATCTCTGGGTGCAGCTGCGTGAAGCCCTTCACATGGGCCTCATAGATGATGGACTTGTAGTAGGGTATTTTAGGCGCCTTATCCCCTTCCCAGTCAAAGTGCGGGTCTACCACCACCGATTTGGGAATGTAAGGGGCACTGTCTTTTTCATTAAAGCTCAGGTCCTCGTCTTTGTGCCCGAAGTTATAGCCATATAATGAGTCGTGCCAGTTGATGGTGCCCGAAATGGCTTTGGCATAGGGGTCAATCAATAACTTGTTGCGGTTAAACCGATGCCCCTCCAGAGGTTCAAAAGGCCCATTTACCCTATAGCCATATAATTGCCCCGGTTTTAATTCGGGAATGTAGGCATGCCAGACCTCATAGGACCGCTCCCGCATTTTAATGATAGCTGATTCTTGCTGGGCCTCCATCGAATCAAAAAGGCAGAGTTCTACGCCAGTAGCGTTGTGGGCGTAAAGGGCGAAATTCACGCCATTGCCGTCCCAGGTGGCCCCCAAGGGAAAAGGACTTCCCGGATACGAAATAATGCTCATAGTTTAGTTTTGTGGGTATGGAAGGAGGCCTGAGAAATTAATCTTTCTTTTTCCTCGCGTACCGTGTACGCAATTTTGGCTGTGTGGTCTATGGAAGGAGGAAGAGATTAAGCAAAAACTAAAGAAAGGTGGAGGGAATAGGAAGGTCAATCGCTCTTAAGGACAGTTTGGGTTTGCCATTAGTGAATGCTATAGGCCATTGCTGGCGTTGTGGCCGCCTATGCCTGAGTCCTTATGCTTTGGTTGTTTCATTTGTTCCCTCCGAGCGCTCACGGCCGCGGGGCCCCGTCTTTCCCACTCGCACTGCCCTTGCGGCCACTTTGCCTTCTGCTCTTAGCTAAACCTATTGCAGGACCACAAGCGAGGCGCTCAAGGTAAAGACTGGAATTGAGGAACGCGTGGGAAATGATTTTTTTACGATTTGCGTTTTGAGAATGCTTTAAGAAAAACGGGCTCTAAACGAAGTAGCGCCTACTACACCGCAGACTCCCCCCTTGAGGGGGGCGAAGGGGGGTGTTTACACAGGAGAGTAATAATGGCTGTCAGACTTGCCATCTTCCGACGATATCCTCAAGAGGCGCTGCCGCAGGGGATTGCAAATCCCCCTTTCGGTGGTTCCGGATTGCAAATCCGGAAGAGTGCTTTGGTACTTCCTACCACCAAGCTCAATACCCCCGCCGTTGTTGGTGTTCCCAGGGGCCAACAACCAGAGCTGCCACCAATCTCCATTTCAGTCCACGCATTTCCTCCCCTTTAAAAGGGACGACGAACTCCTGCAAACACTTCCATTTCCAGCCCGTTTTCCCCAAAACTGGCCTAAAACAGCCTTCAACAAATAAGCCGCCACAACTAATGCTGCGGCGGCTTTCCTAATCTATTTCCTTCTATCCTAGAAAATGAACTTGGTACTTAGGAAATTGGAGTTTCCGTCACTCACAATCTGATTGAAGAGTTGCTTGTTGTTCTCATTGAATTTGCTGGCGACCAATGACCGGATAGAGAAGGAACGAAGGGCGTCTACCACTGACAAGGTACCTTCGGCGCTGTCTTTGCGGCCGGTGAAGGGGAACACATCTGGCCCGCGCTGGCACTGGCAATTTATGTTCACGCGGCTTACCTGATTTACCAAGGGGTCAATGAGGAGGGAAATCTCTTCATGGTCCTGGCTGAAGATGCTTACCTGTTGCCCGTGGGTTGACTCAATGAGGTACTGAATGGGTTCTTCCAGATCATCAAATGGCACTACGGGTATCACCGGCCCGAACTGCTCCTCGCGGTAGAGTTTCATTTCTGCCTTTACCGGGTACACAATGGCGGGATATACAAAAGACTCAAAAGAGGTTCCGCCGCCTTCGTTGATCACACTGGCCCCGTGGCGGATGGCATCATCAATACATTCTTTTAAATAAGCCGGCTTGTGCGGCTCTGGCAACGGGGTAAGCGCTACGCCTTTCTCCCAGGGCATACCATATTTTAATTTACTTACGGCCGCCGACAGTTCTTCTAAGAAAGCATCTACCTTGCTGCGGTGAACAAAGATCACCTTAAGGGCTGTGCAGCGTTGGCCGTTGAAGGACAGCGCGCCCAGTACCGTTTCTTCCACGGATAGTTTAAGGTCGGCGTTTTGGGTAATGATGGCGGCGTTCTTGGCGTCAAGGCCAAGGATGGCGCGCAGACGGTTTACTTTGGGGTGCAGCTTTTTCAATTCGTCTGCTACCTTGCTGGAGCCAATGAGGGTGAGTACGTTGATCTTGCCAGACTGCATAAGGGCCGGCACAATGGCGTGGCCACGTCCGTAAATGGTGTTCACCACGCCTTCCGGGAAACTGTCTCTAAAGGCATCCAGCAAGGGGTAAAACAAAAGCGTGCCGTGCTTGGGGGGCTTGAAAAGAATAGTGTTGCCCATGATGAGGGCGGGAATCAACGTAGTGAAGGTCTCATTTAGCGGATAGTTGAACGGCCCCATGCAAAGCACCACGCCCAGCGGCGAGCGGCGTACCTGCGCGATGATGCCTTGCTCAATCTCAAATTTGGAGGACTGCCTGTCCAGGTTCTTGAGCGCGTCTATGGTGGCGTAAATGTATTCCACGGTGCGGTCAAACTCCTTCACAGAGTCGGCAAACGATTTGCCTATCTCCCACATGATCAGTTTCACCACCGTGTCTTTCTGGGCGATCATCTTGCGGGTAAAGTTCTCCACGCATTTGATGCGGTCATCTACGCCCATGGTAGGCCAGGCGCCGCGGCCGTTATTGTAGGCCTCCGTGGCGGCATCCAGGGCTTCCAATGCCTCTTTCTCAGTACAGACCGGGTAAGAACCAATAAGCTTACGCTGGTAAGAACCGTCTGCCTGGGCCAGCGCTACCGGCGAATACACCGCGTGGCTGGCACCTTCCCAAGCCTTCATAAAACCGTTGGAAAGGTATTCCTTCTGGTGGAGTTCGTGCGGCAAAGCATATTCCGCCGGAACTTGGTCTTCTGCTACAAAGATTGCCTTAAGGGCTTCTTGCGTGACCGGGGTAACTTCTTTTACTTCCATATTTAACATCTACTGGTTGATTCTATCTACAAGGCGCCAAAGATAAAATTGCTCTGTCACAACGTTTTCAATGTGCTTTTTAAAAACTTAATACTCTAAAGCTTAGCATATTTTGCAGCGGTAATTTAGACCATAATATTTAATATTTGCCAACATTATTAAATAAAAATCAACGCAATAGAAGTATTTGATTCATTTTAACAACATAAACTAATAATTGTTAGCAATTTTTGAATTATACTGTTTAAGCAATTATTAATCGGTTTTATTTGAAATGATGACAATTCAAACTGACTCTTAAGACTTGCTGGCATCAGGTAGGATGCTGTATATAGATTAATAAAGGATACATGGAATCTTGAGTAAAAAAGATAGGGAATGTTGAGATGTGTCAAAAAATCAGGCAGGTACCATAGTTTAGAATAAATAGGCGTTGGCTTCTTGAATTGAAACAGGATTTCCTGAATGCCTAACTGTTCAATTCTAAGCATTGGAATAGGTGCTTAAAGGCGAAATATTCCATTTAAGACTAACCTTTAGGGCTATTTTCTTGAAAACAGGTAGGATTTATGTACGGGAATAGAAAATTCAGAGAAGGGCGTAAAAAAAACTTAATTGCCAACCTTTAACCATTTAACCAGTTTACTTATAGGTTTTACACTGTTTGAGCGTAGAAACTACAATTTTCTTTTCGCTATATCTTGTTTACACTACATAATGCTATTACCCGTATACTTTTGTAAACTTCAATTTATAGAGGGAAAGAGCTTGTGCTTTTCATTTTCATGCTCTTTTGGCTAACTTCGCCGCGAGGCGTCACAACCTAACTAACCACACCTAAATAAGTAGTATGTCTGAATTTGCTGAACTAATTCTGGAGGGCAAATCGTACCAGTTCCCTATTGTAACGGGCACTGAGAACGAGAAAGCCATTGATATTAATGCTTTACGCGCGCAAACCGGTTACATTACCCTTGATTCCGGTTACAAAAACACCGGAGCCACCGAAAGTGCCATCACTTTTCTGGACGGCGAAGAAGGGATTCTTCGGTACCGCGGTTACCCAATTGAGCAATTAGCCGAGAAATCCAGTTTTATTGAGGTTGCTTACCTGTTGATCTACGGCAAACTGCCTACCCAGACAGAACTAGACAGCTTCGCGAATCAGATCAAAGTTCACACGTTGGTGAACGAGGACATGCGCAAGATTTTGGACGGTTTCCCGTACACCGCGCACCCCATGGGTATTCTTTCGGCGTTGGTGAGCTCGCTTACCGCTTTTTACCCAGAGTCTTTGAACCCTAACCAGTCAAAGGAGGAAGTAGACCTTTCCATTATTAGATTAATGGCCAAGCTGTCTACCATTGCTGCCTGGTCTTACAAAAACTCAGTAGGGCACCCGGTAAACTACCCTAAAAACAAACTGGATTATTGCTCTAACTTCCTGCACATGATGTTCGCGTTCCCAACCGAGGAATATGAACTGAACCCAGTGGTAGTAGATGCCCTGAATAAACTTCTTATCCTGCACGCCGACCATGAGCAGAACTGCTCTACCTCTACCGTACGTCTAGTAGGATCAGCCAACGCCAGCCTTTACTCTTCGGTTTCTGCCGGTATCAGTGCCCTTTGGGGACCGCTTCACGGTGGTGCCAACCAGGCGGTAATTGAAATGCTGGAAGCGATCAAAGCCGATGGCGGAGATTCTAAGAAATACATTGAGAAGGCAAAGGACAAAAACGATCCGTTCCGTCTAATGGGCTTCGGGCACCGCGTGTACAAGAACTTTGACCCACGCGCTACCATTATCAAGAAAACCGCAGATGAGGTATTAAAGGCTTTGGGCATCAATGACCCTATCCTGAACATTGCCATGGAACTGGAGGCAGCTGCCTTGACAGATCCTTATTTTGTGGAGCGCAAGCTGTACCCTAACGTAGACTTCTACTCTGGTATCATTTACCGCGCCATTGGTATCCCGACCGAGATGTTCACGGTGATGTTTGCCTTGGGTCGTCTACCCGGCTGGATTGCCCAGTGGAAAGAGATGCGCGAAGCGAAAGAGCCAATTGGCCGTCCGCGTCAAATTTACACCGGTGCTACTGAGCGGGATTATACCTCTATCAACGAGCGGTAAGATTTCTCCTACTTATAAAAAACAGAAAAGTCCGGCCCTGGTGCCGGACTTTTCTGTTTTACCCCTGTTTTCTGAAAAGTACCTCTTAAACGGAAAACCTCTATTTGCCTCCTTCTTTCTTGGTAAGGATGGGTTCAGCGGACAGGGCTTTTCCTTTGTTAAAGGATTTCCAACCGCGCCAAGTCCCTGTGGAGTCATAGTACTGCCAGTCGCCGTGCCATTGGTATTTCAGGTAGCCATTTTCCTCAAAGAGATAGGCAATTCCCTGGTGAGACACCTTTCCGTTGGGGTGGTAAAAGGTAGTCAGGACTTTTTTCTTGGCCGGCTTATAGCGTTCAACCCGTTCCAGTTTTCCGTCCGGGGAATAGGTTTTCCAGGTGCCCCGCTCCTTCCCGTGGTTGAACCTACCCACATACATGAGCTGCTCAGGCTTGTGGCTGTAATATTCCCGCCATTTTCCGTGTCGGTCTCCCCTTTTACCCACCTTGTTCCATTTCCAGGGCCATTCCACGGCCATGCTCTGAAAAGACAGTAGAACCAAGATCAGCAGTAAACCTGCCTTGTATACTTTAACCATAAGATTTGCTTTTCGAAAGTGTGCCTGCCACTTTCACAGGTTTTCCTTTACCTGAAAAAAACCCGGCTTGGACCCTAGCCTTATCAAGCAGGCGGAAAAGAGGGAAGTACAAAAATTTAAAAGACAAAGTCAAGACGACAGGTTATCAATTCATTCGTTAGATTAGGTTCAGAATCACTGCCCTAAACGCCTGAAAAAAGGGCAGCCCACCCTTAAACCTTTTACGTGTGAAAACTCCTGCCACCTCCCGTAAACGCGCAGCCAAACCAGCAGCTGCAGCCAAATCTAGCAAGGCCTTTGTCCTGGACACGTCCGTTATTCTGTATGACCATAGCGCGGTAGAGCATTTTGGGGAGCATGACGTGGCCATTCCCATCACGGTGCTAGAGGAACTGGACAATTTTAAAAAGGGCAATGACATCAAGAACTTTGAAGCCCGGGAGTTCATCAGGTTCATAGATAATCTGTCTACCGAACACATGCTGCAGACCTGGATTCCCTTGCCCGGTAGCAATAAAGGAAGGTTTAAGGTCTTGATGGGCAACGGCGCGCTCCTGGATGCCGAGAAAATCTTCAATGATGACAAAGCCGACCACAAGATCCTGAATGCCACCCTTTCGCTGCAGCAGGAAATGCCGGACCATAAGGTGGTCTTGGTTACCAAAGACATTAACCTACGCCTGAAGGCAAGGGCCCTTAACCTAGCCGCCGAGGACTACGAGACGGGCAAGATCCATAACGTTTCTAACCTGTACCGAGGGAATGATCTGGTGGAGGATATTCCGCAGACCGTTATTTCGCAGCTGTATGATCAGGGCGTTTGCCCGGTAGACGAGGCCTTGCCCAACCCACCCTCAGATAACCATTACTTTATTCTACGCAGCGCTAAGTCTTCTGCCTTAGCATATTATAACCCCAAAGATCGGGCCCTGGAACGGGTAGATAAGTTAACGGCCGTGGGAGTGAAACCCCGTAATGCGGAACAAACCTTTGCCTTGCATGCCATTCTGCACCCAGACATAAAACTTGTTTCTATCCAAGGCGTTGCCGGTACCGGAAAGACTTTATTGGCCCTGGCAGGCGCTTTGGAACAGCAGGAGGTCTACCGGCAGATCTACCTGGCCCGCCCCATTGTGCCGCTAAGTAACCGCGACTTGGGTTTTCTGCCCGGCGATGCCAACTCCAAGATTGCGCCTTACATGGAGCCACTCTGGGACAACCTCAAGTTCATCCAGAACCAATACCCGGAACACAGCCGCGAAAGTAACCGCATAAAGGAAATGGTGGAAGATGAACGACTGGTCATTACGCCGCTTGCCTACATTAGGGGGCGAAGCCTGTCTAACATTATCTTTATTGTAGATGAGGCCCAGAACCTTACCCCACACGAGATCAAAACCATCATCTCCCGGGCCGGCGAAAACACCAAAATCATTTTCACCGGAGACATTTACCAGATAGACACCCCTTACCTGGATTCCCAAAGTAACGGCCTCTCCTACCTGATTGACAAAGTCAAAAACCACCCGCTTTACGCCCACGTGACCCTTCAGCGCGGGGAACGCTCTGAACTGGCCAACCTTGCTAATGACCTTCTTTAATTGCTTATTGCTGATTGTTAATTGTTGACCTATCTGAATTGAAAAACCCGTTTTGAGCCTGTTTTCTGTAAACCAGGCTCAAAACGGGTTTTCTGTTTCCCAATTGATAACTGCGCTTTTCAAAAAAGCAATCAACAATCAACAATAAACAAAAAACTAAATTTTCACCAGGTAGCGCTCTTTAAAGATATTGAGGTGATGGCGCTCATGGCCAGCAATGATAAAAGCGAGCCCTGCCACAGTAACGGGTTGTCCGTTGGCATTACCCCGGCGGGAGAAAGCTGCTTCTGGCAGGGTATCTAATAAGGCAATGGTGGCGGCCCTGATAGCATGGTGCTCGGCCAGAAGGCCAGCCAAGGTTCTTTCCTCAAAATAACCGTTTCGCACGTAATCATTTTCATCAAAGCCAGGCAAAGGCGCCTGCTCGCCGCGGGCAATGCAAAGGGCGCGGTAGGCCATAATGCGTTCCGTGTCGTTCATGTGGCCCAGCAGTTGTTTAATGGTCCATTTACCGGGCTCATAGGCGAAGTCGGCCTCCGTGGCACTTACTCGGCCAAAAAGCTGATTCACTTCTTGTTGCAGTTTCTGGAGCAGATCCAGCACATCTGCCTGCTCAGGAATTGTCTGGATGTAGGAAGTATAATAGGCGGCGTAATCGCCGGGAAGTGGTCTAGGTATCATCGCGGTAGCGGCAAAGGTTAAAAGTGGGTGATAAAGCGGTTAAAAAGGTTTGTATCTGCATCCATACGCACAATTACTGCTCCTGGACATTGTCAAAGATTTCTTTTACGTTTCCCTTCTCCCTTTTAACCGCCTCTTTTTTGGTTAAAATGTCCCGCCGGAGCTTGTCCTGCTTTTCCAGGTAAGGACGCAGCTGCTCACTGGGGGTAAAAGAAATCTGCTGGATGGGAGAAGTTTCATCGTCCAGTTTCACCTCCAGAATATCGCACCGAAGGGCTTCCAGTTCCCGTAGAATGGCTTTGAATTTGCTGCGGGTGCCGCTGAACCGGTAGGTGTAAGTATCGGCTTCCCGTAACCCGTACCGCGTATAGGCCCCGGCCAGAAAAGACGCTTTTTCCTGCGGGGTCTTAAAGGCATTTGTCTTCAGGGTGCCTACATACACCTTCTGGTTGGCATCATTGACCTCTTTCTCCCATTTAAAGGAATAGGCATCATTAACTTTGTCGGCTAGCCGGTCTGAGTACATCAGTTTGAACTCATGGCAGTAATAGCAGTTTTTCTGCTCCCAGTTCTCCAAAGACAGCTGAATCTTGTCATAGGTCTTTTTATTATAGGTGGTCACCAAGGAGTCAAGGTATTGGAGCAGCTTGGCTTCGGTTTGGTGGAATTTATCAATGTAGATAGCCTCTTTAGGACTATCCTTTACCCATTGCCTTCCTTTAAAGTCTTCCACCAACCCTATCACGTAAGGTTCTATGAGCACTTTCTGGGCCTTGGCCTGCAAAAAACCAGTAAGAAGAAGCGTTAAGAGTAATATTCTTTTCATGCGCAGCGGTTTCTATGAATGGTTTATAAATAGGCTGTTAAATATAGAAATTTATAATTTTCTAACCTGCAAGAAGCCTCCGTTTCGGGCCTGTTTTTTAAAAACCAGGCAAAAACCAGGTAGAATTTATCCAGAAGCAGCGCCCAACCGTATATGCAGCAAAAATCTTCTGACTTTAACTATATCAATATGAGCTCACTTGCAGACAAAGGTTATAGCATCTCTAAAAACGCGGTCTTCAAATACATGATGTCTAAGGCCACCGGTCTCATGGGGAAACCCGTGAAAATTGGCTTGCTGCTGACCACCGCCTATGAGAAACTGAAGGACTCTAACAGCAATGAAAGCGGCGTGGACCAGATCAAAGATATCATGTTCCGGTTCATACGTTTGGTAAAAGCCTATTACAACGGAACCTACCGTGACATCAATACCAAGTCCATGCTGTTAGGCGTGGCGGTGCTGTTGTACGTGGCCACTCCCCTGGACCTTATCCCAGATTTTATTCCAATACTGGGCTTCGCCGATGACCTGAGCCTGATGGCCTGGTTTATCTCTGCCTTCCAGGAGGAACTGCAGAAATTCCAGTTATGGGAAGACAGCACCGTGGCCGTGGGCCATTCTTAAACAACTTCTGGTTTCATAGCCAGCACTGGCGCCCTGTTTTGAGGCTGTTTTTGAGAAAACGGCTTTAAAACAGGGCGCTTCTTTTTTGTCTGTTAGTCCCATCGTTTTTAAGTCTGCCTCTGCCCTTACTTTCATTAGTGTTCCTAGCGGCTGTTTACTATTTTTGAGCTGACTCAATTAACAACTAACGTATGTTCAACCGCAAGCAATTTTGCCTTTGGGTACTGTTAGCGCTGGGTTCTTTCACTGCCTCCGCCGATGAGGGGATGTGGCTGCCAATGTTGCTCAAGCAACTGAACGAGGCAGACATGCAGAAGAGAGGAATGCGCCTAACTGCCGAAGACATCTACAGTATCAACAAATCAAGCCTGAAAGACGCCATTGTGCAGTTTGGCGGCGGCTGTACCGGGGAGATCATCTCAAACCAGGGACTTCTGCTCACCAACCACCACTGCGGCTACGGCCAGATCCAGTCGCATAGCTCGGTAGAGAATGACTACCTCACCAACGGTTTCTGGGCCATGACCCGTGCCGAGGAAAAGCCTAACCCAGGCCTTACCGCCACGTTCATTGTTCGCATGGAAGACGTGACCAAACAGATTCTGGGAGACGTGCCTGCCAATCTGCCCGAGGCAGAGCGCGAGAAACAGGTACAGGCCAACATCAAGAAAGTACAGGCTGCTACCACGGCCGGCACCCATTATGACGCCATCATCCGGCCTTTCTTCTATGGCAAGGAGTACTACATGTATGTGACCGAGACTTTCAAAGACATTAGAATGGTGGGCGCTCCGCCCGAAAGCATAGGAAAGTTTGGCGGTGACACCGATAACTGGATGTGGCCTCGCCATACCGGTGATTTCTCCCTGTTCCGGATCTATGCCGGCCCAGACAATAAGCCTGCTGAGTATTCGCCTAACAACAAGCCTTACACACCTAAGCACCACCTGCCTATTTCCCTTTCTGGCATTAACCCCGGTGACTTTACCATGGTGTTCGGTTTCCCCGGCAGAACCACCGAGTACCTTCCCTCCCAGGCGGTGAGGGAGATCATGGAAATCTCTGACCCAGCCAAGGTGAAAATCAGGACCATGAAGCTGGGTTTATTGGACCAGGACATGAAAGCTGACCCAAAGGTTAGAATCCAGTACGCCGCCAAATACGCCAGCGTGAGTAATGCCCACAAGAAATGGATTGGCGAGATGCGCGGCTTGAAAAAGCTGGACGCCATCACCAAGAAACAAGAACAGGAACGGAAGTTTGCCGTTTGGGTGGCCCAGGAAACCGGCCGCAAAACCGAATATGGTCAGGTATTACCCCAGTTTGAGCAGAATTACGCCCAACTGGCCAAAGGCCCAACCCTGGCCCGCGATTACTACATGGAAGCGGTCCTGGGCGTGGAGTTACTGAACTATGCCCAGGCTTTTGCCACGCTTTCCAATAACATCCAGAAAGCTGATCCTGCCGCTATGGACGCGGCCGCTTTCCAGAAAGAAGTCGACAGATTAACTAAGGCGGCCACCGGCTTCTTTAAGAACTATAACCTGGCCACCGACAAAAAACTGTTTGCCAACCTGTTGCAGCTTTATGTAAAGGACTTAGATGCGAAGTATGTGCCTACCATTCTGCAAACGGTGACGAAAGATTACAAAGGAAACTGGGACGCGTACGCCAATTTCGTGTACGGCGCTTCTAACCTTACCTCCCAGGAAAAAGTGCAGGACCTTTTGAAACTCCCTATGGGTAAACTTCAGGCCAAATTACTGGCTGACCCAGCCGTTAACTTGATCAATGCTTTCTCTTCCATTTACCGGACCAGCGTGCTACCAACGTACACGGCGTTAAATGACCAGAACACGCTCCTGAACCGCACCTATTTGCAAGGCCTGCGCGAAATGCAGAAAGACCGCAAGTTTTATCCAGACGCCAATTCTACCCTGCGGGTATCCTTTGGTCAGGTAGACACCTACAAGCCCGCCGATGGCGTGACGTATGACTATTACACCACCCTGGAGGGCATCATGGAGAAGGAAGACCCCACAATCCCAGATTATAAGGTACCGGCTAAATTGAAAGAGCTGTACCTGAAAAAGGACTACGGCCCTTATGGCGTGAACGGAAAGATGCCGGTGGCTTTCATCGCTTCTAACCACACTACCGGCGGGAATTCGGGTTCACCGGTGATCAACTCCCGCGGTGAACTCATAGGCACCAACTTTGACCGTAACTGGGAAGGCACCATGTCTGATATCATGTATGACCCTGACCGGGTACGCAACATCAGTCTGGATGCCCGTTATTTTCTGTTCATTGTAGATAAGTTTGCCGGAGCCGGACACCTGGTGAAGGAAATGACTCTGGTCAACAACGGACCGCAGCAGCCTGCCCCTTCAGATGTGACAGTGAAAACGGAAACCAAAGTGAAGAAGGACAAGAAGAAGACCAAGATCAAAGAAAAAGTCAACTAAACTGGTTTTACCTTGTTTTAACAAAAATAGCCCGGAAACGCTCCGGGCTATTTTTGTTTCTGCCTGTTCATTCTTTTTCTACGGCAGCAAATACTTTATTCCTTCTCTTTCTTACCGCGCACCATCTGCTCAATGGTGTCCCACATATCTTGGGGTACCTGATCCAGGTAATTGAATTCGCCGCCGCCGTAGAGCCACTCACCCCCGTCAATGGTCACCACCTCCCCGTTAATGTAAGCAGAGTAGTCTGAGATAAGGTAAGCCGCCAGGTTCGCCAACTCCTGGTGCTCACCATAGCGCTTCACCGGAATGCGGTTTAAAGGGTCCAGCTTTTTGGCCAGGGCCTCAGGGAACAACCGGCTCCAGGCGCCTTCGGTAGGGAAAGGACCCGGCGCGATGGCGTTGGACCGGATGCCGTACTTGGCCCACTCAGCGGCCAGGGAGCGGGTCATGGCCAGCACCCCCGCTTTGGCAGTAGCGGAGGGCACCACGTACCCAGAACCAGTCCAGGCGTAGGTAGTCACGATGTTGAGGATAGTACCAGGCTGCTCGTTGGCAATCCAGTGCTTACCAAGTGTAAGAGTACAGTTGTAACTACCTTTGAGAACGATGTCTACAATCACATCAAAAGCCTTAGGCGACAAACGTTCCGTGGGGCTGATGAAATTGCCGGCCGCATTGTTCAACAAGGCATGCACGGCACCAAACTTATCCAGGGTGGCCTTCAGCATGGCCTCTACCTCCAGGGGTTTGCGCACATCACAGGCCACGGGCAGCACATGTCCTCCGGTCTTCTCCGCCATTTCCCGGGCAGACTGCTCCAGCACGTCCATCTTGCGGCTGGTGATGACCAGGTTCGCACCCAGGGCCAGGAAATACAGGCCCATGGATTTACCCAGGCCGGTCCCGCCGCCGGTAATGATAATTGTTTTTCCCTTCAGCGCATTGTCACGCAGCATTGGTTCAGTATAGGAGGCCATATGGATTTCGGTTTAGAAAAAGGAAAGTTAACAGTTCTTCTTGAGTAAGGGATATTTTAACCAAAAGACTTTTTTGGTAAGTTGCAGGAACCTGACTTACGCAGGAAAGGAAATGGTGCAGCCCTAAAAATGATCCCGCAGAAGCTTTTTAGCGGCGATGATTCCGCTCAGGCACACCCCCGGAATTCCCTGGCCAGGGTATACGGTATCTCCGCAGAGATAGGCTTTCTTACCATCTAGCCTGGCATCTTTCATTTGCCAGGGTTTAATGCGCTGGTACTGCGGGTAGCCGCCTACCTGGCCCCACTCCCGCCCGGTCCATTCAATCCAGGCCCCAGGGGTGGCAGCCTGCACGAAATGGACGTCTTCCTCCTTAAAGAATCCCTGCTCTGCCAGAAACCGTACCACCCATTTCTCCAGATCCTTTTTCTGCGTAATCCAGGTGGTGTGCGGGTGGTGCACGTGCGTACTCACCGAGGCCACGCATTTTCCTTTGGGCGCACGCAGCTCGTCCTCTGGGTGACTAAGGCTTACAAAAATACTGTCGCTCCCAATAAACGGAACGCCACCTGGCACATGCAATTGGTGGTGCAGCACTTGCGGTGTAGTGAGTGTCCGGTCAAAGACAATGCCCCAAGTAACTGCTCCGTTTACTTCCTCGGCTGGAAGCAAAATGGGCTTCAATTTTCGTTTTATATTCTCTTCCTGGTAAAGGGAATGGACATTGTTTATGGGCACGTTGAAAAACACGAACTCCGCTTCTATTAAGCCTTTATCGGTGGTAACTTCGTATCCGCCTTGAGGTAAAGGCACTACTTTCTGCACAACCCTGCCGTACAGCATTTGGCCTTGTTTTTCCTCCAGGTACTGCACCACCCTTTCGGCGAGTTGCCTGAGTCCGCCGGGCAGGTAGTAGTTCCCATATAAGGTGTAACACAGGGCGGTAGCCCCGAACAAGACATTCACTTCTGGATGGTAATTCTGGGCTGTGATCAAAAGTTGCTGGTCCACAAACTGCACAAACCGTTCGTTATCCAATAACTTGTGCCGGGAAAGCAAATCGCGCATAGTGCTAAAAGCCAGCGGTACCAATCCAATCTGCTCCCAGCGCACCGACATAACCGCTTCCCAAACATCAGAAAGATTACTAAAAGGAAAACTCAATTGCCTTAAGGAGGTGCGCCATACTTTCCGGCTGATGGCATAACAGGTTTCCCAAAACGCCTGCTGGCCTTCAGGCCCGAAAACCCGTTCGGCTTCCCTTATCCAATCTTCAAGACCTGGAAAGCGTGTTATTACCGTCCCATCTGTTAGGCGCACCTGCATGGGGGTCTCTAACCGAAGGGCCGGCAGTTGGATGTCTGTCTGGTCCAAAAGGTAACGCAGCGGCATGTCCGGGTCCAATCCCACCAAGGTGGTGGCGCCGGTCTCAAACCAGTAACCTTTGCGTTTGTAAGAAGAGGCGCAGCCGCCCGGATATTTGTTCTGTTCCACCACGGCTACCTGCAGGCCTTTCTGGGCCAGCAAGGCCGCCGCCGTAAGTCCGCCAAACCCGGCGCCAATAATGGCTACCTGTACCTTCTTTGTCTCCATGTACAAGCAGAAACCAATTCTGGCGGGTTTTGTTGCGCCGCAGGCTGCTACCAGCGTTCTTTGTGCCATGGCAACAAAAACAATAAGTGTAATGGGCTGCGGCTGGCTAGGATTGCCCCTAGCCGAAAAGCTGGTAACAATGGGCTACCAGGTGAAGGGGTCTACCACCACTCCCGGTAAAAAAGCCGTGCTTCAGGAAAAAGGCATCCAGCCGTTTTTTCTGTCTTTTCCAGAAAACATGCCCAAAACGGAGTTACAGGAATTCTTAACGGCTGAGGTATTAGTCATTAATCTTCCGCCCTCCAGATCTTCTTATGAAGCAAGCACTTATGAGCAGCTACTTGCTACCGTACTGGAAGCCAGATCCACTACATTAAAAGCAATTCTGTTTGTCTCCTCCACCTCGGTTTACCCCGACCTGAACCGCGAGGTATTTGAAGAAGAAGCCTTGGCCTCCCCTGAGGCTACTTCCCTTATGCTTAGGTGCGAATATCTGGTGCAGCAGGTTCCTAAGGTAACCTCCACGATAGTCCGCTTTGGTGGACTCATGGGTGGCAACCGGCACCCTGGCCGTTTCCTGGCGGGCAAGACTGCGGTTCCTAACCCAACGGGTCCTGTGAACATGATCCACCTGGCGGACTGTGTGGCCCTAATAACGGAAATCCTTCGGCAGCAAAAGTGGGGTTATACCTTTAACGCCTGCGCCCCTGTGCACCCGTCCAGAGAGGAATTCTATACTGTAGCGGCCCAACAATTAGGGTTGGTCCCCCCAGTTTTCTCGCACCAGGAAAAGACTAGCTTCAAACTCATCAACAGCGATTACCTCCAGAAAAAACTCCACTACTCTTTCCAATTCCCAGACCCGATCCAGTGTTTGTCTTCACCCGGGTTTTAAGGTCTATTCAGCCTTAAGCCAAACCAGACTGCCGTTTTTTGCCTATTTTTGTGATTTCAAGGGTAAAACAGATGCAGGAAACAGTAGTAGTGATTGGTGGCGGAGCGGCCGGATTTTTTGGGGCCATTACCTGTGCCGAAACGAATCCTGCCTTACGGGTGATTTTACTGGAGAAAACGACCAAGCTGCTTTCCAAAGTTAGGGTTTCGGGCGGCGGGCGATGCAATGTAACCCATGCCTGTTTCCAGCCCTCTGTTTTTGCCCAGCAATACCCCAGAGGCCAGAAAGCCCTCAAAAAACTACTGCCCATGTTTGGCGCCCAGGACACCGTCAATTGGTTTGAGACCCGCGGCGTAAAACTGAAAACCGAGCCCGATGGTCGCATGTTTCCGCAGTCTAACACCTCTGAAACCATCATGGACTGCCTTCTGCAGACCGCCCGCCAGGCCGGGGTAGAGATCAAGACTGGAGTGGGTGTTAATGCTATTAAGGTTTCTGAGCATGCCCCTAAATTCACTTTGGAGTTAAGCACTGGAGAAACAATTAGGGCTTCAAAGATATTAGTGGCCACCGGCGGAAACTCCAAACCCGAGAGCTACCAATGGCTGCAGAAACTGGGCCATACCATAGAAGCGCCCCTTCCTTCGCTCTTTACGCTTAACGTACCTAACTCCCCGTTCAAAGACCTAATGGGCGTGGCCGTCCCGAAGGCCAAAATCAAACTCACCGGTCAAAAACTGGAAACCGAAGGCCCCCTGCTCATCACCCATTGGGGACTCAGCGGGCCTGCGGTTTTACGCTTCTCGGCCTGGGGAGCTAAACTCATGTACGGCCTTCATTACACCGGCACAGCCCTGGTTAATTGGGTTCCCGATGAAACCGAGGACCAGGTGCGCGCTCAACTATTACAGCAACGGCAATCATCTCCTCGCAAATCCGTCTTCTCCAACCCCCTCTTCCAACTTCCGTCCAGGCTCTGGCAACGCCTCTGCGAGCTAGCCGAAGTTCCGGAAGTCGTTATCTGGGCAGACTTACCGGGCAAAGCCCAAAACAAATTGATTGAACTCCTGGTCAGAACTCCCTTCGCGGTAAAAGGTAAAACCACCTTTAAAGAAGAGTTCGTCACGTGCGGCGGTATTAAATTGGAAGAACTGCAGTTAGAACGGATGGAAAGCCGCCTTATCCCGGGACTGTTTTTTGCCGGCGAAGTAGTGGACATTGATGGGATCACCGGCGGCTTTAATTTCCAGGCCGCCTGGACCGGGGGGTATTTGGCAGGGAAAGCCATGGCGGAAGGAAAGTAATACAAAGTGTTTTTGCTTCTAGCTGGCTTGCCTGAATTTAGTTTAGAGTATAGGCAGCTTGCGGTTTCTTTAATAGTAATTTCCTATTCCGCCTTTGGCTAGCGTGGTGGCTACTGTCGCCTAAGTCCTTATGCTGGGTTGTTCCATCTGTTCCCTCCGAACGCTCACGGCCGCGGGGCCCTGTCTTTCCCCCTCGCACTGCCCTTGTGGCCACTTTGCCTGCTGCTCTTAGTAAAGCTTGACTATGGCCACAAGCGAGGCGCTCGGAGTAAAGACTGGAATTGAGGGAATGCGTGGGAATGCATGATAAAACGTGGGAATGCATGATAATATTTGATTTCACATTTTGAGGCCGTTTTCCTAAAAACAGGCCCAAAAGGCAATAACCTTTACAAAGCGCGGACTCTCCCCTTGAAGGGAGCGCAGAGGGGTGTTTACACAGGAAAACACAAATGCAGTAGATGAACCATCCTCCATTAAATAAGTACTTCACAGATAAGTCACAGAAGTAACTTCCGCGCCATAGTAGAGGGCCATTGGCACAGACACTCGTAGGAGCAGCGCACGCTACGAGGTCTTTTGAGCCAGCACAGTCTGCCAGCAAGCGGCTTTCCCTCCGCCCGCAGGGCGATAAAGGCATTGCAACGGACCAACAGCAACCCATGTCCTGCCCCGCACCATGCGGAGGGCCGCCACCGCGTAGCCCGAAGCATGGGCAGGGGCAAGCAGCGGCTAATCAAACGGCAGTAGCCTAAGCTCCCTACGCAGCAGATAGCCTTTGCCAGGTGGTACTTGAGTGATGCCCCGCCTGTCTGAGCGGCAGCGAGTTCGGGGCTTCTTGATTCTTTTGGTTAGGTTGAGCAGCAAGGAGAAAAGTGACAGACGCGGGCAGGCCGCGACTCCCGCTTGGAGGCTTGGTAGGAAGAGAATAGAAAGCAAAGGAGCAATGGCAAATAGACCAGCAGTAGAGTTCGTTGGTGAGAACACCAACAACGGCTAAACCCTAAAGGGCTAAAAATCCAGACTTTTCCTTAAAATAGGGCAAAAAAATAAACGCAGCATTCTTAGTGCTGCGTTTATTTTAAAACAGATACTAAACCCTTTATTAACTTTTAAGCTCTGTCCCTATCTTATACGGGAGGCTTTTCAGCAGGGTTATCTTATTTGAAATTATTTTTAGTAATCTCTTCTTTTTCTTTCCCGGAAGCTTCCGCCACCGCTGCCACCGCTGCTGCGACCACCACGGTCTCCACCGCCGAAGCGACTTCCTCCGCCGGCGCTGCCGCCACGGTCACCACCTCGGTCACGGTCGCCATAGCTACCGCCACCGCGGTTTCCGCCGTAGCCACCTCGGTCGCCGCTACGGTCACGGTCTCCGCCGTAGCCGCCTCTGCTGCCACCACGGTCACCGCCACGATCTCTGTCGCCAAATGGCTTGTCATAGAATTTCTTTCTAGGACGGTCTTCCAGCTCCTGTAGCTCACGTCCGCCTTCGGCAGGGTCCATGTTCTTCTTCTCAGCTTTCTGGAATTTCACGGTCATGCCGTTGATTTCAGTAACTGATAAGCGCTCCAGAATTTCAGGGGTGTATTCGGTTGGTACTTCAATGAAGCTGAACCGGTCATACAGATCAATATCACCTACTTTGCCACCAGGGATGCTGGTGCTGTTGGTAAGGATATCTACCAGGTCTTTGGGGTGCAGACGGTCTTTCTTGCCAAGGGTCACAAACAGACGGTCAAACCCGGCTTTAGGGCCACCTTTGGCCTCACCGGCTTCGGCGCTCTTCTCTTTGTTCTTGGTGTCTTTCATCACCAATTTCAGCAAGGCAGCGGCAATATCCATGGTAGTTAAATCCTGGTCAACCAGGCGTTCCACTTTAAGGACATACTTGGCCAAGCTACCCTTAGCAATTACCTCTTTCACCTGGTCTAACAGCAAGGTGGTGCGCACCTCGGCTACATCTTCATAGGTAGGCACGTTCTGACGGATGATCTTCGCTTTGGTGAAGCGCTCAATGTCACGAAGTTTGTAAAGGTCACGGCCTGCCACAAACGAGAAGGCTTTTCCAGACTTACCGGCACGGCCAGTACGGCCAATACGGTGTACGTAGCTTTCATCATCCTGCGGAAGGTCATAGTTGATTACGGCTTCCACGTTGTCAACGTCAATACCACGGGCGGCAACGTCGGTAGCCACTAGAATTTCCAGCGTACCGGCTTTGAACTTGCCCATCACGTTGGAACGCTGGTTTTGGTTCAGGTCACCGTGTAAGCCATCGGCGAAGTAGCCGCGGGCCTGTAGGTGTCCTACCAGCTCGTCTACCATGCGTTTGGTGTTACAGAAGATGATTACCACCTTAAAGTTGTACATGTCAATAAGACGGGTGGTTACATCCATCTTGCCGCCACTGCGAACCTCAAAGTAGATCTGCTCAATATTGGTCACGGTCAGTTGCTGCTGGGTTACCTTCACAATCTCAGGATTGGTCTGGTACTTGCGCGTCAGCTCCATGATTGGCTTGCTCATTGTAGCCGAGAAGAACACCGTCTGGCGGTTTTCTGGCATATGGCTCAGCACAAACTCAATGTCTTCCCGGAATCCCATGTCCAGCATTTCATCAGCCTCATCAAGGATGATGGTTTTGGTGGTTTCCAGTTTAAGAGTTCCTCTTTCAATGTGGTCCATCACACGGCCGGGCGTCCCGATCACGATCTGTACCCCCTGACGGAGGGCGCGTAATTGGCGCTCATAGGGCTGACCACCATAGATAGGCACTACGCTGATGCCTTTTTTGTATTTTACAAGTTTCTGTATCTCCTCTGATACCTGAATAGCCAACTCACGGGTTGGGCAAAGGATGAGCGCCTGTACTTCACGGTTGTTAGGGTCAATACCTTCAATAGTAGGTATGGCGAAGGCGGCGGTTTTACCTGTACCGGTCTGGGCTTGCCCGATAACATCACGACCTTCCAATAACACCGGAATAGCGGCAGTCTGAATAGGAGAAGCTTCTTCGTAGCCTAAGTCCACGATAGCGCGCTGGATTTCTTCCGACAACGGAAGCTCCTGGAATTTAATTCTTTCCATTAATTTTTGATAGTGTTTATAAAGACAATACACCTGCCCTAGGGTATTCGTCATTTATCAAGATTTCGTTGCGGGAAACCGCACAGAGGTTTGCTTGAGAAGTGCCTTATTGCCAAAAAATGAGACCAAACGGAGTCTCGGCGTGTATTGTGGGGCAAAGGTACGCAAATTTATAGCATGTTCCTAATATTCTACCCGAATGCCGGTAACTACTTTACAGGTAAGTGCCTAAACAGGAACTACTTTGCGAAAAAAATACCGAACCGGAGCAAACGTTAATTAAATTTTAAAAGTAGGTCTAATTAATGGACGCCTCGTATAAACACGTATAAACAAAATTAAACACGTATATAAGAATTGAATCAGACAGCAGAACCATCTCCCTCCCCCTTCCCACATGGGAATCCCCTTTAAGAGTCAGCCGGGCTTTCCATACTTGAACGCTTGGTGCTGATAGGATCAATGTATGGTAGGCGTATGGTGTAACCCAGAGGCCTAAAGCGGGTGTTGGCAGGAATTTTTTTTTTTGGTCTGATGATTCATTTTACTACAATCTCCAAAAACCAGCGGGAGTTTAACCTCATTGCTATAGGGTCGCTGGCCTTTAAGATGTATTCTCGGTTCTTGATGGACCGCACGGTACAAAACTGCACCCAGAATACGCTCAACGTGGTATCCGTGACCAGATTACCAGTTCTAGATCCGCATAAAAACAACTTTTACGTAGCCTTGATCTCAGATCTGGATGCCCCCGAATTGTACCCCTTATGTGACTATTTAATGAAAGCCCGCATTAACTTCGGGTATACGGTGGGCGAGGTCATGGCCTTGAACGACTCCCCCACTTATCTCAAGCGAATCCATAAACTCAAGAATTCCTTTGACGTGCTGGTGGAACTGGAGAATTTTCTGGTGGTAGACAGCCGTGAACTGAACAAGCAGGAGAAGCACGCCTTCCTCAGCACCAATTTCACCCTGCAACTACTCTGCATGCTCAAGCAGGTTTGCCAGACCGAATTTTCAGTTGCTGCTAAAACCACTACCTCCACAGCCCAGACCTTCCACTTTGGCGGCCGGACTTCCTATACCAGCCGACTGCCCTTTTTATAAGAAGCCCTTTACAAGCTCACGTAGCGCAAGAGGAATTCAACATAAGACAGTGCCAAATTAAGCCAAATGCGTTTTAAGCCCGTTTTAGCCAAAACAGGCTAAACCGCATTTGGCTTTCACCTTTACAAAGTCGCACAAAGCATCGCCTTGCGGGAAAAACCTGGAGCTTTGTCTTTCTATAGAAGAAGACGCATTTTTTGCCTATTTTCGTAAAAACAGCCCCAAAACAGGGGGGATCATATAGGAGAAGACAAACAGTTTCTGGTTAATTTATTACTATTTCTTAATTACCAATTCTTAATTCGCAAAAGTGCCTGCTACCTTTAAAATATATTCCTCTTCTGCCGGCTCCGGTAAAACGTACCAACTTACCAAAGAGTACCTTAAACTGGCCCTGCAGAGCGAAGATCCTTCCTACTACAAGAATATCCTGGCCATTACCTTCACCAATGACGCGGCCCAGGAAATGAAGACCCGTATTTTGGGGGCCCTGCGGAGTTTCAATGATTCTACCCAATCTGAGAAGGAAAAAGCCAAGAGCGACGATCTTTTGGTTAACATATTAAAGGAGATACAGGAAGAATACGATCAACCTAACTTAACAGAAGCCACTTTGCGCGGACGGGCGGCGCGGGTGTTTGACCACGTGCTCTTCCATTACTCAGAATTTGCCGTCAGTACCATTGACTCCTTCGTGAACAAGGTGGTGAGCGCCTTTACCACGGAGCTAAAACTGCCCCATAACTTTGAGGTAGATATGGACGCGCAGACGCTATTGAGCACTGCCGTGAGCCTACTTTTAAACAAGGTGAACACCAAGGACGAGAACAAGCTGCTGGCCGAAACCCTGCAGCAATATGCCCTGGAGAAAGCTGAGGAAGGAAAGAGCTGGAACAACCTCCCCGAAGAACTCGCCGACTTCGCCCGCCACCTGTTGAACGAGCAAACCTATGAGCACTTGCTGGACATAGGCAAGCTAACCTTACAGGATTTCAAGAAAATACGGCAAGACCTCTACACCCAGAAAACAGACATTGAGAAGCAAATTCAAGCCCTGGCGCAGGAAGCCTCTGACCTGATCCATACGCATAACATACAGCCAGAGGAGATGTCTTATGGCAAAAACGGGATCTACTCCTATTTCAGGAAGTGGAACGTGATCTTTGACATTACCACCGCTAACAGCAATGCCACCAAAACGGTAAACGATGACAAGTGGCCCAGCGCCAAAGCCAGCACCGGCGCCAAAGTCAGCCTGGACCAAATCAAAGGCCGGCTCTCTGAATTATACCGCGGCATTGAGAACCTAAAAGAGCGCGAAAGCCAAAACCACATCATCATCTCGGCCATGCTGCCGCACCTCTACAAATTGAGTGTGCTTAGTGAGCTGGAGCGCTGCATTCAGGAAATAAAGCTGGACAAAAACCTGGTGCACATCTCCGAGTTCAACAAGCGCATCACGGAGATTGTCTTGCAGGAGCCAATTCCCTTTATCTATGAGCGGCTGGGCGAGCGGTACCAGCATATCTTGATTGATGAGTTCCAGGACACGTCGGTATTGCAGTGGAACAACCTGTTGCCCCTGGTGGAGAATGCCTTGAGCGGAGGCGGTTTTAACATGGTGGTGGGTGACGCCAAGCAGGCCATTTACGGCTGGCGGGGCGGCGAGATGGAGCAGATATTGCATCTGCACCGCAACCAGACTCAGTTCCTGTACCAGAATTCCCGGTTTGAGGAGAACGTGGCCCCGCGGTATGACACCCTGCGCTGGACCCTTACCCCAGATCACCTGAACACCAATTACCGCAGCGCCCCGGAAATCATCACCTTCAACAATGAGCTGTTCTGGTTTATCAGCCAGGCCAACCCACAGTTTCCGCTGCTGCAGGCTATCTATGATGAACACTTCGCGCAGAAATCGCCGGCCGGCAAAACCACAGGTCAGGCGCACCTGCAGGTGCTGTTCACGCATGATGAGGACAGTCCCCGCCGCTATCACCTTGATTCCTGCGCCCGCACGGAAGAACTCTATGTTGGCTACGCCGAAGAGGACCTCCTCTCCTACCAGGAAAGTACCCTGCAACTGGTGCTGCAGATGGTGCAACAGGCCCAGGCCGATGGCTACGCCCCCCGAGATATTGCCATTCTGAGCCGCACCAACCGCAACAGCAAACTGGTGGCCAACTTCCTGAAGCAGAAGAAATACGACATCATCTCCCAAGACTCTTTGTCCCTGCAGTTTGCCGAGGTCATTAATCTAATCATTGCTTTCTTCCGGTTATTGAACCAACCGGCAAACGGCCTGGCAAGGTCGCAGGCCTTGTACTTGGTCTACAAAGTAGTGCACCAGGAACTACCCGATAATGTGACTACCAACAAGATTGCCTGGCTGGCCACCCATCAAAGCATTGACCCATTTTTCCAGTTTCTTCAGGAGCAGGGCTTTGACATCGCCTACCGCGATGCGGGCAACTTGTCTATCTATGAACTCACCGAGAAACTAATCAGAGTCTTTGACCTGCTGGGCAAGAACAATGAGTGCGAATACCTGTTCCGGTTCCTGGACTTGGTGCTGGAGTACACGCTCAAAAACAGCAACAACCTCAATAACTTCCTGGAGTATTGGGACCTGCACAAAGAGCACCTGAGCATCAACACGCCCAAAGACCGTGACGCCATCACCATTACCAGCATCCACAAAGCCAAAGGCCTGGACTACCCCGTGGTCATTGTGCCGTTCTGTGACTGGAGCCTGGAGCCGCAGCAAGCTTCTTTGCTCTGGGGCACGCTCCCGTCCAGCGTAGCCGGCGATAGCAAACTGCGCACCGCAGTGGTGACCCTTAATAAGAAACTGGAGCAAACCGCCCTGCAAGACCAATACACCCTGAAGCTGGAGAAGACCTTTATTGAAAACCTAAACATGCTCTACGTAGCCCTCACCCGCCCCGTGGACCGGCTTTACCTCATTGCCAAGGCGCAGGATTTCAAGAGCGGAAAATCTCAGAAAAACGTGAGCTATTGGCTACACAAGTTCCTGGAAAGCAAAGAGCTCTGGCAGGAAGGCAACTACTGTTACCAGCTATCCAAAGGCGCCCAGCAGGCCATCCACCACAACCCCATCTCTGAGGAAGTGTACGTGTTGGACAAGTTCACCTCTTCTGACTGGGCCAAGAACCTGAAACTGAAACAGCACGCCAACAATGTCTTCGACTTTGAGACCCAGCAGGAACACCGTCGCTGGAACCGTAAACTCCACTACGCATTGGCCCGCATCTCCTACGCCGATGAGGCGCCTAAAGCCCTTCGGCAATTGGTGCACCAGGGCATCATATCGCAGCGCGAGATGACTACCCTCACCCAGATGGTGACCCACGTACTGGAACACCCGCAAATGCAACGCTTTTTCAGCCGCACCATGACCGTGGAGAACGAACGCGAAGTGCTGGACGTGCGCACCAACCGCTACAAACCAGACCGCATCGTGTTCGGGGAGACCGGTGACGTGACGCTTATAGACTATAAACTTCCCCCCGCCAAGCCGGAATATTCTGAGAACCTGAATTCTTATGCGGCCCTGTTTAGGGAATTGGTGTTCAGTAAGATCACTTGTGTGGTGTATTATTTTGAAGAGGAGCGCGTGGAAGAATGGGAGTATGTGGGGGAAGAGGTGGAGTAGGAAGCCCTTCAACTTTCTCCATAGCGCAAGCATATTAATACCTTCTTCAAATGCCCCTTATCTCTTTTGTCATCCTGAAAGGAACTCGTGGGCGAAAAGTAACAGCGTGTCAACTATGCCATTACCGTTCGCTAACAAGCTCCTTCCAGGATGACAGCGAGAGGGAGGGCAGAACTAAGACACTTTCATCACCTTTCTCCCCTCCCACAACACTTTCTTCCTCTTTCCTCGTACTCTATCTACCAACAAGAAAGAGACCATGGATAAAATAGTCACCACCCCCGATGTTGTTTTAATTGGGGCCGGCATCATGAGCGCCACCCTGGGCGTGATGCTGAAGCAGTTGCAGCCAGATTTAACCATTGAGATATATGAACGTCTGGGAGAGGTTGCCTCAGAAAGCACCGATGCCTGGAACAACGCCGGCACGGGACATTCCGCTTTCTGCGAGCTGAACTATACCCCAGAGAAACCAGACGGTTCCATAGACATCTCCAAAGCCAACGTTATTGCCGAATGGTTTGAGCAGTCGCGTCAGTTCTGGGCTTTTCTAGTGGAACAGGGCATCATTGACGATCCCAAAGTATTCATTAGAAGCGTGCCGCACATGAGCTTTGTCTGGGGAGATAAGAACGTGGAGTTCCTGCGCAAGCGATTTGAAGCTATGACCACTTCTCCGCTTTTCCAGGGCATGCAATATTCAGAGGAATATGAGCAGCTCACCCGCTGGATGCCACTGATCATGCAAGGCCGTGACACTTCCCAGCCATTGGCCGCTACCCGCATGGAAGCCGGTACTGATGTCAACTTTGGCTGCCTGACCCGGCACATGTTCAAATACCTGAAGGAAATGGGCGGCGTGGATTTGTTCCTGAACCATGAGGTGCGCTCCTTCCGGAGGAAAGAAGACGGATTGTGGCGCGTACGCGTGAAAGACCTGAACACCAAGCAGAAGCGTAGGGCCCGCACCAAATTTGTGTTCATTGGCGCCGGTGGCGGATCTTTGCCCCTCTTATTGGAATCCGGGATTCCGGAAGGCGAAGGCTTTGGAGGTTTCCCGGTGAGTGGCCAGTGGCTGAAGTGTACCAACCCATACGTAATCGCCAAGCACCAGGCCAAAGTGTACGGGAAAGCAGCCGTGGGGTCTCCTCCTATGTCGGTGCCTCACCTGGATACCCGGGTGATCAATGGCAAGAAAGCCTTGCTTTTCGGGCCATATGCCGGGTTTACCACCAAGTTCTTGAAGAAGGGTTCCTTCTTTGATTTGCCGCTGTCTATAAAAGTCAACAACCTCAGGCCAATGCTGGCCGCGGGCTATACTAACATCCCTTTGACCAAGTATCTGATCAGTCAGGTGCTGCAGTCAGAAGAAGACCGTATTGCGGCACTTAGGGAGTACGTGCCTACCGCGAGGCCCGAAGACTGGGAACTGGAGATTGCTGGTCAGCGGGTGCAAGTCATTAAGAAAGACGAAGAAAAAGGCGGCGTCCTGGAATTCGGGACGGAAGTGGTGAGCGCGGCAGATGGTTCCTTGGCAGCTCTTTTGGGTGCCTCGCCTGGCGCATCAACGGCGGTGTCCATAATGGTGGACCTTATCTTCAAATGTTTCCCGCAAAAGGCAAACTCTCCCGAATGGCAATCTAAAATCAAGGAGATGATTCCCACGTTTGGGCATTCGCTCAAAGACGAACCGCAGCTAACCGAAGAAATGCGCGCCTACACCAGCCGTGTATTGGAGTTGGAAGAAGCACACGTTCCGCACCGCGGATAGTTTTTTCCCTATTCACCCAACCGCCGTTTTGGGCCTGTTTTTAAGAAAACAGGCCCAAAACGGCGGTTTCTTTTTTACTCCTTATTAGGCACCACAATCAACTCCACAGTATCCAGGTCTAAGGCGGCCAGATGCCCAAACCGGCCGGCATACACGCAACCCGCGTCAATATTAATCACGTCAATGTCTGGGGTGGTCACGGTGGTGGCCATCTGGTCTAAGGATATGGGCGTATGCCCATGAATGATTTTCCGGTTCCCTAGAATGGTTTTGTCTACCTCAAACTTACGGGTCCAGAGCATGGCCTCCGTGTCGGCAAAAGGGTCGGGCGCGCTGAAGTTGAACCCGGCATGCACCAGCAGGTAATCGTCTAGTTTAATGTATAGCTTCAGGTTCTCCAACTGCTGAAAGTAAAGTTCAGGAATCTGCTGCGGAGTGGCCACCTCAAAACTCTCCATGGCTTCGGCGCCGCCGTTCAAAAGCCATGTGGTCAGGTACGTAGAATCAGTTCTGGACTGCATTAGCATTTCCTCATGGTTCCCGCGCAGGGCCTCTACCCTATGCCCTTCCTTCTGTAGCTCAACTATGTAATCCAACACGCCTTTAGAATCGGGCCCGCGGTCAATGTAATCGCCCAACAGGTACAGCGTATCGGTGGTCTTGAGTTGTAGCTCCTTCTCCACTAAATACCGGAAGGTCTTTTGGCAACCATGAATATCTGACACTGCGTAACGACTCATTGGTAAAGGTTTAGGTTAAGGGCTAAAATGTACGTACGGGATTACCGGGTTTGGGTCTTCCAAAGGCAGGAATGTTTTTGGCCTGTTTTCAGAAAAACAGGCTCAAAACAAATTTTATAGCTTGGTAACAAGTATTACGTCTTCCCCCCAGAATGCCGTAACTTGCTTTTTATTACGTGCTACCAGATACGCTCCCCATGCAATCTTTCCTGCGGCAAGCCGCTGACCATATTTACCAGGCCTACACAGACCAGCTCAGTGACCTGTGCATTGTATTGCCTACCCGGCGGGCTACGCTTTATTTTAAGAATGCCTTGGCGGAGGCCGCGCCTACCGGCATCTGGTCGCCGCAGATTTACTCCATGGAGGAGTTTGTCTGCAACATGGCCAATGTAGAAGTATTGGAGCCTCTGCACCTGCAGCTGGATTTGTATGACATCATGCTGCGCTTTGACCCCAAGCTGGACTTTGACCAATTTGTGGGTTGGTCCTCTACCCTGCTGGAAGATTTCTCACGCATGGACATGGAGCTGGTAGACCCCGCCGCGGTGTTTGACTACGTGAGCGAAGCCAAGGCCCTGGAACGCTGGGACCCGGGTAAACCAGGTAGCAGCACGCCCACAGAAAACGTGAAGCAATATTTCCAGCTCTGGACCAACCTGGAACGCACCTACCATGCCCTGCGCCAGAAACTGCAGAAAGACAAGCAGGCCTACACTGGCATGGCCTTCCGGATGGTGGCCGACCGGATCAAGGACATTGCCAAAAGCGAGAAAGGCTGTTTTAGGTACGTGTTCATTGGCTTGAATGCCCTTTCCCGCGCCGAGCAGCACATCATTCAGACCTTATTGTCTGCCGGCAAAGCCGAGGTTTTCTTCGACTCAGATGACTTTTACATGAATCTGGAGTCAGATAAACGGGCGGGGCATTTCCTGAAGCGTTACAAAGCCAAATGGCCCCTGCCCGAGTGGAACTGGCAACAGAACCTGCTCCTTACCGATACCAAGGAAATTAACGCCATTGGGGTGGCCAATGCCAGCATGCAAGGCAAGATTGCTGGGCAGTTGCTCCGCGAGATCCGGGAAAAAGACCCCGCCGCCGAGATTGCCATCGTGCTACCGGATGAGACCTTGCTCTTGCCGGTGCTTCACTCCATCTCAGACGAGGTCTCTGATTACAACGTGACCATGGGCCTGTCATTCAAGGGTACGCCCCTGTTCAACCTCATTGATCTGCTTTTTGAGGTGCATCTTACGGGCGTGGTACAACCCACTGACTCCGGCTTCCGGATTAACCGCTACCACCACCTGGCGGTCACCAAGCTGCTGCAGCACCCATTCTTGCGCCGCTATGAGCAATACCTCAACAGCGTGGCTGAGCGCGAGACCGACCTTGATCTGTTCCAACACGTGCTGGACGAGATGGTACAACGGAACAGCGTGCTCCTCACCGCCGAAGAAATTATTAAGCTGGGTCGCGAGCACCCCATGTTCATTACCCTTTTTAGAACCTGGAACGACTGCACCGACCTGATTGACACGCTCTACCAACTGGTGGACGCCCTGGGCCGCATTTACCGGGTGGAAACTGAGAACCCCATTGAAACCGAGTACCTCTACATTCTTTACACCATTGTCAAGCGCCTGGACACGCTCTTTGATTGCCGCGAGCATAAGATCTCGGTGCGCAGTTTCAAGAAATTCCTGTATGAGCAGATAGGCAACACCAAGCTCCCTTTCAGCGGGGAACCCATCTCGCCTACCCAAGTCATGGGGATGCTGGAGACCCGCGCCCTGGACTTTGAGAACCTCATTATCCTGAGCGTAAACGAGAATGTGCTCCCCCAGCCTAAGAAGCAGAACTCGCTTTTTCCGTATGACGTGTTGCGCACCTTCGGGCTGCCTACTTATGCTGAACAAGAGAGCATTACCTCTTACTACTTCTACCGGTTGTTGCAGCGGGCCAAGCGCGTGAACCTGCTGTACGTGCTGCCTTCAGATACCTATGGTTCTGGGGAGAAATCAAGATTCATCCTGCAGTTGCAGCATGATCTGGCGCCCCGCAACCCCAACATCACTTTCCGGGAATTAACGGCGGTAGTAGAGCATTTGGACACCAAAGAATACGAGCCGGACATCATCATTCAGAAAGATGAAGAGGTGCTCAGCAAGATGAAAAACGAGCTGCGGCGCGGCCTCTACCCTTCCCATCTGAACCAGTTTGTCAACTGCTCCTTGCAGTATTATTTCAGCCGGATTGCCAAGCTACAGGAAGTGGAGGAGATTGATGAACTGGTGGGCGCTGATACCTTCGGGACGATTGTGCACCAGGTGCTGGAAGACTATTTCAGGCCGTTTGCCGAAGAGGCCCGCCCTATTGAGAAAGCCGATGTAGACGGGATGCTGGCCGGATTACCGGACAAAGTGCAGCAGGAATTCAAGCGCGGTACCCTGGGGAACCTGCCGGAGCAGGGCATGAACCTGATTCTCTACAAGGTGGCCGTGCAACTGCTCACCCGCTACCTGCAAGGGCTCCAAACTTCGGAAGAACTGCCGCTCTACATTCTTTCCCTGGAAGACACCCTGCAGACCGAATTGGAAGTAACCTTGCCTTCCGGCGAAAAGGTGCCCGTGCAGATCTCAGGCAAAGCCGACCGCATTGACCTGAGTGGCCGCACCCTGCGCGTGATTGACTACAAAACCGGCAAAGTGCTGGCCCCTAGCCTAAAAGTAAAACCCGAAGACCTGGAAGCCACCCTGCTGCACGACCGACACCTGGACAAAGTGCGGCAGCTTTGGCTGTACCGCTATATTCTAGCCAAAGAGATCCAGAAAGGCAGCCTTCTGGAAAGCAAAGTCCTGAACTTACCCAAAGCGCAGTATGAATACGAAGCCGGCATTATCTCCTTTAGGAACCTGGGCGCTGGGGTGCTCACCTCTGAGCTTCCGTTTGTAGATGCCGCCGGAGAACCCGCGGACTTCATGCAAACTACGGAGCGTCTTCTTAAAGACTTGGTGGTCCGAATGCTGGACCCCGCAGAACCTATAAGAAAAACCAACGACCTGGAAACCTGCCAATACTGCGCCTACAAAAGTATCTGCGCCAGAGGTTAGGTACTAGTTGTTGGTGATTAGTTATTAGTGATTAGGAGCTAGGGTTATAAGAGGCAATTAAAAATGGGTAAGGGAATCTGAAGTGAGTGCTTTTTGCAGAATGCTTACAAACAGTTTTAAGCCTGTTTTCCGCAAAACAGCCCCTAAACGGAAAAGCCTAATTTTCTCTTCCTGGAGGGAGAGGGTTAGGGGGCTACGGTTATTAAGCCCAAGGACCAAATTGGCTATAAAATGCTACCTATTTGGCACCTTCCTCCAGGCAAATTAAAGAATCACACACCAAGCTCCCCAGCATAAAAAAAGCACTTCCTCTACCACTGGAGAAGATGTGCTTTTTTGTTTTAACTTGCTGAGTTTTGTCAGCGAGCTTATATTTATTTGACCACCAAAACCCCGTTGGCTACAAAGACAATGTCTTTCTTTGGCTGGGTAATGCTGGCAATTTCTTCTTTGCTTTTGTTGGCGTCCTGGGCCAGGTGTTTCAGGTCTTCCACGCTAGTTTCTTTTACTTTGGCGGTGCCGTCCAATATCACCGTTTTGCCAACAATGTCCTGAGGCATAAAGAAGCCGTAGTCCTTAAAGTTGACCATGATAGGCTCACCATTGGCCCTGGCCAATTTCATAAAACAGCCTTTCTTTTTGCAGACCTCCACCACGGTTCCTTCCACTTTCCCGGTAAAAACAGAATCTGTAGCCAGTTTCGCGGTCATTTCCGGCAGTTGAATCGCTTTCTTGGCGTTCACTTTTTTACCGTAGGTCATGCCCGGCTTCGCTGCAGGAATATTGGTTTGCGCAAAGGCCACCGATAGGCTGAAAAAGGCAAACAGGAGGATAGATAGTCGTTTCATGGGATTAGTTCTTTTTAACAGTGTATTTTTAAGCCTTGGCATTGGCCCTTTGCACGTTAAGGACGAAGATAGATTGTTTTTAAATGGAAAAGCAATTTTGCTAAAGGTTTAACAAGCTGTTGCTTTAAGTATCTTTTCAACAAGCAGCACTTTGGTTTAGCCGAGTTTTACAAAAAACAGGCTTAAAACGCTAAACCACTTGCGGAGCAGGCAATACGCGGTGCAGCACCTTTTTGCTGGAGAAATATAGCGCCAAACCAAAAGGCACAAAACAAAACAACCAGGCCAGAATGCCTACCAGATTGGCTACCCAGACCTGTTGCAAGGCCATTAACCAGTCCGCCTGAAACATTTGGGTGAGTTTGGTCAGGGAGAAAGGAATGGGCGTTACCGGGAAGATGTATTGCCCCAGATCCACAAAGGGCACGTAAAGGGCCAGTTGTAAGGGTTGCATAAGGTAGCCCAGCAGAATGGTAAAAGCCACATTCAAACGCAGGCGCAAAGCCCAGAAGGTACACAAAACCGTGGTCAGGCCTATAAAAGGAATCACCCCGAAACCCACGCCCAAAGAAATAGTGAGGGCCAGCTGGTGGGGCGTAAACCCTTGCTTGGCCAGCGCCAACAACGGGTTCCAAAGCTTTTTGCATAAAAATTTTCCTATACTTCCATTCACTCGTAAAAACAATTCCATTCTTTCTAAAACTTCTTTTGGCTATAGTAAAGCCTTATAGGGGTAACGCTAAAAATGCGTGTTCTGTCTCATCTGGCGCAAATAAATTCTGCTTTTCAATCATGCAGTATCTCATGAGATAATCTTATACCGGACCAGAGTTTTCCTTGGCCGCAAAAGCCGGTGCGGGCTTTTCTTTAATACCTGAAACAACGGTAAGTAACCACCTGCTCACCACTTTAATTTTACTCAACAGCCCCCACCCTTTAGTACAGAACGCCCAACGGCTTGCTAACCCTATTACTATTGCGAATATTTTTAGAGTTTCGGCACTTAATTCTTAACTTTAAGTGTTGTTTTGGCTCACACACCCCTTGTTCCTATGGAATTCACGCTTCCCTTGCTTACTTTTTTAGTTGGTGCCATTCTGGTGTACTTCTTTCTGCAGGCCAGGCTAGCAGGGCTCCGGAAAACCATGCAGCAGCATGAAGTAGACAAAGCCTTCGCCGTGAAACAGCAGGAAGCGGCCCAGGCCGAAGCCACCAAGCTGCAGGAACGCCTCCGCCAGGAGTCCAGCAAGGTCATGGAATTGCACGCCGAGGTGACCCGGGCCGAAAACGACATCTACCACCTCAAGCAGAAACTTACCGACGAACGCGCCGAGCTTTCCCACCTGCGCGACACCTTCATGCAGCAGTTCACCCAGGTCTCTAACCAGGTACTCGTCAATAACGCCGAGCATTTCCGGAAGTCTTCTGCCGAGAACCTAGAGCAGGTGCTCTTGCCTTTAAAGGAACGCATCAAGGAGTTTGAGAACAAGGTGGAGCAGACCTATGAGAAGACTTTGAAAGACTCCACGTCCCTTAAAGAGCAGATCACTTTCATGGCGGGCCTGAACCAGCAGATGAGCCAAGACGCGCTTAACCTCACCAAAGCCCTTCGCGGAGAGAAAAAAGCCCAGGGAAACTGGGGCGAGTACCTGCTGGAAAACCTTTTGGAGAAATCTGGTTTGGAAAAAGACGTGCATTACCGCCGCGAGCAAGTGATGCAACATGATGACGCCAAAATCTTCCGGCCCGACGTGATCATTGACCTACCCGACAACAAGCACCTCATCATTGACTCCAAAGTAAGTTTAGTGGCCTATGATGCGTACTGTAACTGTGATGATGAAGCCCAGCAACTGATTTACCTCAAAAGCCATGTGCAATCCATGCGCACGCACTTTATAGACCTGGGCCGGAAAAATTACCAGCACCTCCACGGGGTCAATTCCCCTGACTTTGTGCTGATGTACATTCCCATTGAGCCGGCTTTCAACCTGGCCATACAGCATGACCGTGACTTGTTTTTGGAGGCCCTGGACCGCAACATTGTCTTTGTAACTACCTCTACCCTTCTAGCCACCCTGCGTACCGTAGCCAGCGTCTGGAAACAGGAAAGCCAGAAGCGCAACGTGCTGCGCATTGCCGAGGAAAGCGGGAAGCTCTATGACAAGTTCGCCAACTTCCTGGAAGACCTTAAAGACATTGGGGTGAACCTGGACCGCAGCCAGCAGAAATACCGCGCGGCTATGAACAAACTCACCGAAGGCAACGGAAACCTACTCAAGAAAGTAGAGTTGCTGAAAAAGCTGGGCGCCCGTACCAGCAAGACCATGGAAACCCAATGGCTCCATTTAACCCCAGCCCTACCCGAGGACTCTTCTGAAGACCAGAATCAACCGGAAGAAAGCCTGGAGGAAAGATAGTCTTGTCCGTTTTGGGCCTTTTTTTCTTAAAACAGGCTCAAAACAAAGGAGCGCAAAATGTATTGCCTTTTCTTTCAATAGCAGTTATAGCTGCTGCTGGCCTTTCAATTTATTCAGGAGTTCCTGTGTTTTCTGCCACTCCTTTAGTTTCTCCTTGTCTGGGTTCTTGGGAGGGGTAGCAGACTTGTAGAAGGCAAGAATGTTTTTCTTAAGGGCCGGGCTAAGTGCCTCAAAATTATCCTTTTCCAGCTTATGCAATAGTTCCGCATACGTTTTGTCGGCTTTCTCATAGCTGCCTTTCTCCGTGAGGTCTCCGGTGTCCAGATCAGTGTTTTTGAGTTGACCGTTGCCGGTGCCAATCTGCCTCAGTTCCTGGGTATATTTCTCAGCAGTGACGTTGAAGCTCTCCATGAAAATCTTTTCGGCCTCAGGGGTGGGTGGCACAAAGGCCAGTGCTTTGTTGGGCCCTATCTTTGGCAGCACTCTAAGTAACCAACTTAATAACCTTTGGAAGAGGTTGGGCTTATTGTACTCCCTTCCCCAATTCTTATGGTACTCGGTTTTACTTATCCGGTACTGAAAAGCCCGTTTAGTGGCTCCAGGTTTGGCCTTCTGAATTTCAGAGGCTTTCAGGTGCCAGGCAGCTTTGGTAAGGCTGGGAATCAAATTACTCACCGACCTTCTGAAAGATCCAATGGTAAGGTCAAGGCTCACAAATAAAGTCTTGAGTTCCAGCCCGTAAGTATTCTTAAAGGCTCTTTCCAAAACTTCCTTGCTTACCTCAAACCCAATGAAATCATGGTAGGCCTCAGGGGCGTAGTTTCCGCGGGCCACCTGCAGTACGTCAAAACCGAACTCCATTTTCACGTGCGCAGCAGGGTTCTCCTCATACGTCACTACATTCCCGAATTTCGCTTTCAACTCTGGGTAAACCATAGGCACCGCCCGGTTAGTCCCAATGGGGTGACCATAATTGTCTGCGTAGTAATGGGCCAGGGCACCTAAGGCAAACGCGTATTCGTCCAGGGTTTTGGCTTCCTGGAGCAGGGCATTAATGAAATCACCGCTCCGTACGTAATGGGTAAGGTCAGTGAAAAAGGTGTTCCCGAAGGGATAGTACCCCATGTCCTGGATGATGGCTCCTCCATAGGCATAGGCATGCGCTTTGGTGAGTTCTTCTTCGGTAGCGTTGGGGAATCTTTTTTGGAGAATGGGTACCAGCCCAGGCTTCCAGCACACATCAATGATGGCCTGGTGAGAAAGCACCCCATAGGCCGCACTGGGTCTGGAGAATAACAGCAAAAGGCCCCACAAAGGCCCTAAAAGGAAAATACGGCGCATGGTTAATATAAAAAGAGGGACTTCCAGGGAAATAAAAGCGTTGCCTGGCGCGGGTAAGGTATAAAAAGAAAGCGGACTAGGTAGCCCGCTTTCTTCTGTATGCTTAGTAATTGGCTTCCACGCCAGGTAAATCAATTAAGATAAAAGAACTGTCTGCCGTGGCCTTAATGCGCAGGGCATCTACATCTGAAGACCGCACCTGGTCGCTTTCCTGTACCTGAATACCATTCACAAACAACTCCCCTGATTTCACATAGATCAAGCCTTTCCTGATTGGGAAGGTTTTGAAGTCAATCTCTTTCCCGTCTTTCAGGTTGCAATAATAAACCGTTGAATTGGAGTTCATGTACACCACGTCTTCCAGCACTTTCTGGCCGGTAACCAACGGAACCAACTCATTCTTCTCCCCTAAAAAATCAACGGCTCTTTGTTCATAGCTGGGCGTTATGCCTTTTTTGTTAGGGAAAAACCAAAGCTGGTACAAGTGTAAATCTTTATCTGAGTTGTTGCGCTCTGCATGCCTCACTCCGGTCCCGGTGCTCATGCGTTGCACCTCGCCGGCTTTGATCAAGGTATTATTGCCCAGACTGTCTGTGTGCGTCACCTCTCCTTCCAACACAATGGAAATGATTTCCATTTCGGAGTGCGGGTGCTCCGGAAAGCCGCTGTTCCCTTTGACATAGTCATCATTGAAAACCCGCAGGGGCCCCCAATGCAGATTTTCCATATCATAATAGTCAGCGAAGGAGAACAGAAAGTATGACTCAAGCCAGCCATGGGAGGCACGGTGTCTATCTGCGGCGGAAATAACTTTGATCATAGGAAAGGGGTTGTTGTTCAAGGAATAGTACGTACTCCTGCCCCTGGGGTTTATTATGCCTTTCCTATATAAGAAAACCGTCTGTTTTAGGCCCGTTTTCTCAAAAACGGGCCTAAAACAGACGGTCTAAAACCAATGGTATTGGCTACTTATTTGCTCTTAATCTTTTTCATTTCCTGCTGCAGGTCAAGCACTAGGGCGGTAAGCTTGTCCAGGGAGATCTCTGCCATTGGGAAAGTGGTACTGATGTAGGCCTTTGCCTCCCAAAGTTCCACAATATCTTCAAAGCCTACCTCATATGGTTCATAGCTGGGGTTATCTGAATGAAGACGTAAAGTCTCCTGCTTCTGCTGGTAAATCCGCTTGAAGACAATCCCTTCCTGAAGGCTGACCACAATACATGGGGTGCCATCTTTCACGTCTTGCCAACGCTCCACGTAGCGGCCCACGATCACCGTTCCTGAAGGAATGGGGAGCATGGAATCGCCTTTTATTTCAAACGCCCGGTACGTACCCGGTGCCTGGATCATGGGCAGCCTGAACTTAGGCAGTTCCTCCATAAACTCAGGGTCTGCATACCCGTTCAGGTAGCCGGCGCTGGCCTTGTAAGGGACTAGCTCAATATTCTCCCGGTCCTGGTTATCTACGGTAATAGACAACACCTTCACGTTAGGCTGTCGGTTAGCTCCGCCGGCTTTCTGGGCATTGGGAAGGTCCGGGTTAATCAACTCATCTACAGATAAGCCGAACACTTGCGCCATCTTCACCAAGGTGGCTAGCTTAGGCTCAGCCCTACCTTCTTCATAGGCCCCAATCAGAGAACGTTTGATCTCCAGCTTTTCCGCCAGCTGTACCTGGGTTAAATTCTGTTGCTTTCTTAGGTATTTAAGGTTAGTGCTAAGCATAATTAAGCGATTAGGATATTCACTTAGTAAAAGTACTACTTATTTAGCAAATAACTAAAACTTTTGGCATTTCGCCATATTTTAATATTTCCTTTAAGTTAATTTTCTGCTTGTCAAATTGAACAACCCTCCTATACGCCAATTACGGCCTGTTTACCCCTATATATTTAGACTTCTATATAATGGTTTCGATATTAATAAAATATATTTTTTAATACTTGCACGGAAGTTGGATTTTTCTTTACATTTGGACAATTCTTCGTTGTGGCAATTCACGAAAAGTTGAACTTTACCAATCAGTTTCTACTTATGCATTTACTTTACTAACCTTAAGTATCTATGAAATCATCTACTTTCAAGAAAGCAGTATCGTTCTTCGCCTTAGCCTCGGCCTTCACAATGGCAGGATGCCAGAAAGACGGCCTTTTAGAGGAAACCGCCACTGCTTCAGCCTCTTCCGAGGCCTCTTCTGCTAGCTTGGTGGAAGGCAAGTATATTGTAGTTCTGAAAAACGGTGGTCCCGAAGAGTTAAGAGGACGCCTGTTGAAGAAACTAGGAATTGGCCGTGAGCGCATCACCGACCTTTCTGGCGGTTTCACTGGCAGGCTTTCCAAAGAAGAAGTACAGCGCCTTCTCCGCGACGGTGATGTAGCTTTTGTGGAGCAGGAACAAGCTATTATGTTGGGCAAGCCATCCACCACCACAAAGGCCCCTAAAGGCGGTGGTTCAACTGATACGTCCACTGGAGGTACCACCACTACTACGGATACTACCTCTACTTCCACCACTACAACTACTACTACAACTACCACTGAAACCTATCCTAACTCCACCCAGGTTATTCCCTGGAATGTGGCCCGCGTAGGCTACGGTGACGGTACGGGCAAGACGGTTTGGGTAATTGACTCAGGCGTGCAGTCTAACCACCCAGACCTGAACGTAGACAAAACCCGCAGCAAATCCTTTATCTCTGATGATCTATCTATTGAAGACGGATATGGCCACGGGACTGCTGTAGCGGGTATTATTGGCGCCAAAAACAATGGCGAAGGAATTATTGGCGTAGCCGCTAATGCTTCTATTGTAGCACTAAGAGTATTTGACAACACTGGTTACGGCACCCTTACCCGTATTTACAATGCCCTGAATCACGTGTACCAATATGGTAAGGCTGGTGATGTAGTGAACATGAGCCTTGGGGTATCTGCCTCTTCTATGCTGGATGACCTGGTGAAGAAAGTAGCCGCCCGCGGCATTTATGTAACCGTGGCCGCTGGTAACAGCTCAAAAGACTGCTCTACTCTCTCTCCAGCCCGTGTGGTTGCCCCTAACGTGTTTGTGGTATCTAACATGACCTCCCTGTCTGAGTTCAGCCCCTACTCTAACTTCGGTCAGTCTGTGAACGTAACGGCTCCTGGTACAGATGTTCAGATGACCTGGAAAGGAAGTGGCTATACTTACGGTAACGGTACTTCTTACGCCGCCCCTCATGTGGCTGGCATCCTGGCCCTTACTGGCAAAGTAAACAACCAAGGCCTGGTTGTAGGCGATCCAGATGGCAAGCCAGATCCAATCGCACTTAAATAAACTTAACTGGTTAATTACCTAAAGAAAAAGGCTCCCTTCAAATGAAAGGAGCCTTTTTCTTTAGGAACTATTTTGTTTTAAAACCGATAAAAATTCTACTTTCTGTTTTAGGGCTTCTTTTTAGAATATAGGCTTAAAACAGGAAATCAAGAACTCTCATATTAATAGGATAATTTTTAGTTAATTTTTAAACAGTAGCAGATTCCTTATTGTATCTTCCAATGGAAAGCCGAATTTTAAGGTAATCAATCTGTCCATCCAGGGTATCAAAAATCGGTTTCATGGCAGCGGTCTGTCCGGTTTTAAGAATAGCTTCCTTCACCCGCTCATACTCCCACTCTGAAAGGTACGGCCGTAAGTCTACATCATACCCTTGCTGGTACAGCGTAGCCAGGTGAGAGTAAATAGTAGCCAACTGGACCTGTCGGTTCACCGAAATCTCTTCTGGTGACAAACCTTGCCTGAGCATTTCATAGGTAACTAAATGGGTAGTTCCTTTGATTTTTGCCTGCTGTTGTGTAGCCTGCTGGGACAGAAAGCTCAGGATGGAATTGATAAAGATCTCGCCGTACTGTTCATACTTAGCCTGGGCCACCCCAGAGATAGCCAGAAACGCGAGCTTGTTGGTAGGTTTCAACTCGGCAATCTCCTGCAGGGTATTGTCATTGAACACCAGGTAGGGGGCTATGTTCCGTTCGGTAGCCAGATCTTTCCTGAGCTGGCGCAGATGGTCAAACAAGGCCACGGCACCGACACTGCGGGATTTCCCTTTCGATCTTCTTTCTTTTTCCTCTTTAAGGTCAATGGCCTGGAATTTCACCAGTTCCACCGTGCGTCCTTTAAACAACACCTCTTCGCTGGCATTATTCAGCTTCAGGGCGCCATGTTCATCATAGGCCACCTCCAGAAAACCCCGGTTGATCAGTTGGTGAATATACCGCTGCCATTCCTGGGCCGGCACATCTCTCCCAGCCCCAAAAGTTTTGAGTTTATCATACCCCCGGGACAAGCTCTGCTGATTGCGGGAGCCACGAAGAATATCCACCACTTGGGCAGAAGCAACGGTTTCCTTGGTGCGGGCCACCGCCGACAGTATTTTCTGGGCCAGTTCGGTTCCGTTGAAAGAAGTAGGCGGGTTATCACAGATATCACAGCTTCCGCAGTTGCCTGGGTATTCTTCCCCAAAGTAATGCATGAGGGTTTTACGCCGGCAGCTGGTGCTTTCGGCGTACTGCTGCATGCGGTCCAGCTTGGCTAAAGACAGCGCCTGCTCTTTGGAGTTCTCCCCCTGCGTAATAATATCGCGCAGGGTCATGACATCTGCCAGGCTATGGAAAAGCAGCGCTTCGGCGGCGGCTCCGTCACGGCCACCCCTTCCTATCTCCTGATAATAACTCTCCAGGTTTTTGGGCAGGTTGTAATGGATAACCCAGCGCACATTAGATTTATCAATCCCCATACCGAAGGCAATGGTGGCGCACATGATCTGCACGTTGTCCTGCAAAAAGCGCTCCTGCACCCGGTCCCGGTCCTTAGCCGACAAACCCGCATGGTAATAGTCAGCGTTATAGCCTTTTTCTTTCAGTTTGGTGGCCAGGGTCTCAGTGGCCTTCCGGCTTAAGCAGTAAATTATACCGGGCTGGAAGGGCCGTTCCTCAATAAAGTCAAGGATGGCTTCCATGCGCTTCTGGCCCGGCTGCACCTGCAGGTAAATATTGGGCCGGTCAAAGGACGAGCTGAATACTTTGGGGTTCTGGAGATACAGCTGGGTAAGAATGTCCCGCTGGGTAAGTTTATCTGCCGTGGCGGTAAGGGCAATGACCGGAACCTCCGGGAACTGCAGTTTCAGATTTTTGAGTTGCAGGTATTCTGGCCGGAAATCATGGCCCCAGGCTGAGATACAGTGCGCTTCATCAATGGCGAACAGGTTTATTTGCAGCCGCTTGAGAAAGGAGAAGAACCCCGCAGAGAGTAATTTCTCCGGGGACACGTAGAGCATTTTCAGCCTTCCGTCAAAACATTGCTGCTCTATCAGTTGCTGTTCTTTGGTGGATTGGGAGCTATTAAGGTACCCGGCATTTACGCCGTTCCCCAGTAGGGCTTCCACCTGGTCTTTCATTAAGGCTATAAGGGGAGATACCACCACGCTTAAGCCGGGCATCACCAGACCGGGCACCTGGTAGCAGATAGATTTTCCGCCCCCGGTAGGCATGAGTACCACCGTATCTTTTTTGGCTAAAACGTTGGCGATGATATCTTCCTGTCCCGGTCTGAACTGATCATATCCAAAATATAGTTTCAGAACCTCCCGCGCTTCCCTTACTTCCATTTCTAAGCTGTTTTTACAAAAATACGCCAAAAACGCATCTTATCCTTCTTCTCCTGTAGGGCTATAAACAAGAATGGCCCGGAAAAAGCTTCCGGGCCTTTCTATTAATTTAAAAGAATAGGTCTACCCTACCACACTGTCAATAATAGAGGTGACAATGGATAGCACCAGACTGAAAAGGATGGCGGTGATTAAGCCAGTGATTTCAAATCCATCCAGTAAAAAGTCGGCTAGGTACAGGATAAGGGCGTTGATCACCAACAGAAACAGACCCAGCGTCAAGAACGTGATGGGAATGGTGAGCATAACCAAAATAGGCCGTACCACAGCATTTAATAAAGCCAGTACCAGGGCCAGAATAATGGCGCTGCCAATGCCATCAATGCTTACCCCAGGAAAGAACTGGGCCAGGAAAAAGGCGACTATGCCCGTGATAATGATTTTAAGGATGAATCCCATAGTTTTTGGTAGTGTAGGTTATAAAGAAGCTTCTAATCTTTTCTGTGATACGGCCATCCAGTTACATAGTTTGTACAGCAACCGGGCCCCTACGTTTCCATTCCATTCACTCTCCCCGGGTGCCACCTCGCACAAATCAAAACCAATGATTTCCCTGCCAGATTTCACCAAGGCTTTGATAAGATAAACGGCTTCTTCAAACTCAAATCCGCCGGGCACGGGCGTACCGGTAGCCGGGCACAGTTTAGGGTCCAGCCCGTCAATGTCAAAGCTGATGTACACTTTCTGAGGCAATTGCGCGATGATCTTCTTACACTGCTTTTTCCAGGAGGTGCCTTCATACATCTTGGTTTTGATCCTGCTATCATAAAAGGTGGTGATTCTGCCGTTGGACTGGTCCACCAATTCGGCCTCGGCCTGGCAAAGGTCCCTAATGCCTACCTGCACCAATTTCTTTACCTGCGGAATTTTCAAGGCGTTGAACATGATGGAGGCGTGCGAATAGGTGAAGCCTTCATAGGCATCACGAAGGTCTGCGTGCGCGTCTACCTGCAGAATGCCGTACTCCTCGTGCTTTTCCGCCAGGGCATGCATGAAGCCCAGTGGGGTGCTGTGGTCACCGCCCAAAACGCCCACCAGCTTGCCTTCCTCTAAATATTTCAGGGTTTCTTTTTTAGACCATTGAAGCAGCTCTTCCCCCTTTTTATTCACCTCTTTTAAAGTAGAAGCAAATTTATCCGTTGGGCCCTGGCTGCCTTGCTCTAACCACCCAATGTATTCCTCGGTTTGGGCACGCAGGCGCTGGCTTTCCTGCGTCCATTCCTCAGAGATAGTGGGCATGTGAATACCCAAATGCCACGCATCAGGCAACTCCGGGTCAAACAAGTCTAATTGCGGGGAGGCATCCCGCACGGCTGCAGGGCCTTCGGCGGTGCCGGCATTATAGGAAACCGTCACTTCCCAGGGAATTGGAAAGATAACAATCTCAGATTCTTTCTCTGTGAAAGGAAGCCCAAACAAACCGCTGCCTAGTTCCCCTACCCCGTTCTGGTCAAATGCGGTAATCTTGGCATGTTTAGAGTCACACATGGTGGGCATGTTCATATTCATAGTCTTAGGCTTTAGGAGAAAGCATTTCTTTTACAAAGTTGGGCAAGGCGAAAGCGGCCACGTGCATGTCTTCATTGTAATACCGCAAGCGCTGCTCCCGTGAGAATGCGGCCGCCGCTTCTTGGTTGTATTTTTTAGGATGCACGTTTCCTTTGGAACTGAAGGAGAAACTCCAGGTTCCGGTAGGGTACGTAGGAATGGCCGCTAGGTAGCAATGCACTTTTTCCTGCCCAAAAATGGATTTATACGTTTCGTAAATCTCTGTGAACACCTTGGCGTTGAAACGCGGCGACTCGCTCTGGGTGATCATCACGCCTTCGGCCGTAAGGCAGCGGTACACCTCTGAATAAAACTCGGCGGTGAAAAGCCCCTCTCCCGGACCAACCGGGTCAGCGGAATCTACAATGATGATGTCAAAGGCTTCGTCTGGGCACTCCTGAATGTATTTGATGCCGTCTTCCACGAGCAGCTTCAGTTTGGGGTGTCCAAAGGCGCTGGCGGTTTCAGGCAGGTGCAGCTTGCTGGCTTCTATGACCAGATCGTCTATCTCTACCAGCACCACTTCCTTAATGCTCTCATGGCGCAATAATTCCCGAACGGTACCGCCGTCTCCTCCACCAATCACCAGGGCCCGCTTCACGTTGCCATGGCTGAACACCGGTACGTGCGTGATCATCTCATGGTACACGTACTCATCTTTCTGGGTGCACATGACCATGCCGTCCAGGGTAAGCATGTTGCCGTAGGCCAAGGTCTCAAACACCTCTACCTTCTGGTAAGGCGACTGCTTTTTGTACAGCTGGTTGCCGGTGTGTTTCAGGGAAAGGGCAATGTTTTCGTCGCGTTCCGTGAACCAGACATCACGGGTGATGGTTGGCAACGGCGTAACCGCCTGGCCGGTGTCGCGGGCCTCCACGGTAAAATCTGTCCGTTTGAGCAGGCTCTGCTGTCCCCGGCGGCACTCCATGGAAGAGCCATGGCTGGCTTTGAAGGCTTCCTGCAGATAGTTGTAAGACACCCAGGGGTTCACCGAATCTCCGCAGGTAAACAAATCCACCGCGGCATAGCCGTATTCTGGCCAGGTGTGAATCGCCAGGTGGCTTTCCTGGATCACCACTACCCCAGAAACGCCATAAGGCGAAAAGTGATGGAAGGTGCTATTGATCACCGTGGCCCCGGCGGTTTCGGCGGCAGCCACCATGCTGTTCTCAATGTGTACCACATCATTCATCAACTCTGGGGAGCAGTTGTAAAACTCCACCAGAATATGCCTTCCTAAAGCGTCCATAGGTAATTGGTTAGTTGTATTATTTGTTTCAGACGCGCAAAACAACAAAAAAGATACTGTAATGAAAAGATTGCCCAGGTTTGCGTTTTAGGGCTGTTTTCAGAAAAACGGGCTTAAAACGGGCTATGCTGCTTTTCTACACGCAAAAGAGCCGCTTCTGGCGGCTCTTTTGCGTGTAGAAAAATGTCTTTTAAGTTTCCCTTACTTGGTCAGGAAATTATAGGACCTGATAATCTCCAGTATCTTAATGAAAGTGTTAGTGTCAAAGAATAGCAGCAAGGGTAGTTCCACCATCTGGTTGTAATTGTTGGTGAATTGGGTAATTACGGTGAACACCAAGGGCTGGAAAAGCGGGTGCTCTGTAAAAATGCCTTTCAGTGATTCTCCAATATCATGTTTGGGCGCAATGGGCGGCGAACCGTAGATGTTGGCTTTCAGGATGTTGGCCAATTGGGTCACAAGGGCTCCGGTAATGATGTTACTTACCTCCAGCAGCAAAGATTCCTGCATTTCTGAGAGGGGCTCATTGCCTTCTACCTTCATACCCAGGCAGACATCTGAAAGTTGCTGCACGTGTTTTTCAGAGAAAAGCATAAGGGTAGAGCCGTTCAACTCCCCTTTGATGTCTGACTGAATGATGGTATGCGAATTCTCATACGCCCGTACAATCTTCAGGAGTTCTTCGGCTTCCATCAATTGCAGGTCTGGCACTTTTAACAGCACACGGTCTTTGGCTATGGCTGCAAACGAGTCTGCCGCGCGGGCTAAACCTATGTTGAGGATTTCCTTGATGATATCCCGCTCTAGTTCATTTACTTGAAGCTCCATGAATCAGGCATTAAAAATTAAATTTCCCATCTGCACTTACCTTCTGGCTATAAAATAACGCGTAATGGCGGCCACATCCAGCACCAGGCAGACTTTGCCCGAGCCCAATAGGGTTACCCCCGCATAAATCTCAATCGTGTTCACCGGCTTGCTTAACGCTTTGATCACTATATCCTGCTGCCGTAACAGCTTGTCTACAATGAGCCCCAGTTTCCGGTTGTTGTAGGTCACTATGATAATGTTCTGCTGGTCACCTTCCAGCTTTGATTTGTTGCCGTTGTATTCACTGATATCTGAGTTGAACAACTCTTTCAGGTACACAACGGTAATGGTCTCCCCATTGATATCTGCTACCAGCAAATCTCCCACTTCATGCAGCTCGGTAGACGGCAGCGCTATCACAGAGTCTGTGTGCATGAGCGGGATGGCGTAGAAATTCTCCTCCACCTGACACAACAAGGCACCCTTTACCGCAATGGAGGTAGGCAGGAACAAGGTGAATGTAGTGCCCTCTCCTTTTTTGGAGTCTACCTTTATCCTGCCGCCAATGGAATCAATGGCATTTTTCACCACGTCTAGTCCCACGCCACGGCCAGAAACTTCGGTCACTTCTTTGGCCAGGGAAAAACCCGGTTCAAAAAGGTACGACAATACTTCGGTATCCCGCAGGTCTTCTACGGCATCTGCCGATAAAAAGCCTTTCTGAACAATGGCTTTTCTTACCTCCTGCTGGTCAATTCCCTTTCCATCGTCGGTTAATTTAAGAATCACCGTGTCCCGGTCGTTCTGCGCCGACAAAATGATGTTTCCCTGCGGAGACTTTTTATTTTTCTTGCGAACGTCTGCCTTCTCAATGCCATGTGAAATGGCGTTCCGCATGAGGTGCAGCAAAGAGTCGGTGATAATCTGGAGGATGTTCCGGTCAATCTGAATGTCCTGCCCCGAAATATCCAAGTTGATTTCCTTCTTCTCAGCTACGGCGATGTCCCGCACAATACGCGGAAATTTGTTGTACAAGGAACCCACGTTTACCAGGCGGGCATCCATGACGCTGTACTGCAACTCCTCGGTAATGCGGTAGAGGTGCGCGCTTACGTTCTTCAGGTCATCATGGTCTAGCTCCTTACTAATGGAGAAGATGCGGTCACGGTCAATGATCAACTCTCCTACCAGGTTCAGCAAATGATCCAGCTTCTTGATCTGAATATAGATCAGGTCTGAAAGCGACAGGTTCTTTGACGTATAATACTTCTGTACTTTAGAAAGCTCAGAGGTATTATCAGCCAGGGAGTTGATGATGATGTCAAGGTTACGTAGCAAGGCCGGGCTGGGCTCCACTTCTTTGGTACCGTCAATGTTGGTGATCATCTCCCCCAACATATCTATCCCGTCAAAAAGAACCGTCACTACCTCGTCACTGAAGACAAGCTCCTTATTCCGGATCATGCCAAAGGCAGTCTCCAGTTTATGGGACACGTCAGCAATGGTCTCGTAGCCTATAGCCTTGGCATTGGCTTTCAGGTTATGCAACAGCCTGAAAATCTCGGCCAATACCTGCTCGTCTTCAGGGCTCTTCTCTAAATCACTGATGTGCCGGCTAAGCGCATCATAATATTCCAGTGCCTCTGCGATGAAGATCTCTTTGTACTCCTGTTCTCTTCCCTTCATCCTATGGCTATCCGTTGGAGCATATGGCTTCTTTTTCGGTCCGCCACAAACCGGTTAATAATGGAATTGATCTGGCCCAGGGCAAATTCCCCGTTTACCACCCCGTTTTCTACGGCGGCCTTGGCCATGCCGTAAATAGAGGAAGTAGCCTCATCTTGCGCTATCACAATACCGCCTTTTCTAATGATCTCTTTGGCGCCAATGCTGCCGTCCTGGCCCATGCCGGTCATGATTACCCCTAATACCTGCTCCCGCGCGCAGTGGGCAGCAGAGGTCATGAGTTCATTCACAGACGGGGAATCCAGGGCTTGCGAAGGTGCCAGTTCAAGAGAAAGCAAGTTAGGCCAAAAGGGGTGATGGGTTACCCGCATATTATTTCCGCCCGGGGCGATGATAATGGTTTGCGGGGCAAGTACCATCCCTTGCGTTCCTTCCTCCACCCGCCATTTGGTTAACTTCTGTAACCGCTGGGCAAGGCGCTTGGTGAACTTTTCAGGCATATGCACCGCCACCAATACCACGGCGGGTTGTTTTAGGTGTAAGTCTTTAATAAGATATTCAATAGCGGTAGAGCCACCGGTAGAAGCCCCTAACACAATTACGCTTAGGGGTACTTCCAGTATTGGGGCCTGAGGGACATCTTGGGAATAGCTAAGTCTTGACAACCTCACCTCCTGACTTTCCTTCTTCGTAACCAATTCATTGGCTTGCCATGAATAAGAACCTACCCACTCCCGTAGCATGGTCATTAAGCCCGCTTTGCAACCTTCTTTAGCATTAAAGGCGTCATTTGCATTTGGGAATACCTGTTTGGCAAATGATTTAAGGGGGCCAGGTTGCGAAAAACGGGAGTTAGCCAATTTTTGCGACACCATTAAAAGCAGCGATGACCCTTCTCCATACAAGGGAGTGAAAGACGGAAGCCTTCCGCTTAAAGTTAAACCAGCATCAGTAACAATAAAATCTGGGCGCGAAGACACCGCCTTGAAGAGGAGTTCTTCTTTTGTTTGGGCAGTATCCACCACCTCCAGAAAGGGCTCCGCGTCAATCATGCCGGAAAGCACCAACCTGGAGCGCACGGAAGTGTTGCCCACTAAAACCCTGATTTTATTTTGCTGCGTTTGCTGCACTTGTAAAGGAAGTCCGGTAATACTAGGTTAGTCTTCTTTGAAAGCCTGTTGCAACGCCTCCAATACTTTGTCCTCAGAGAAAGGCTTAATGATGTACTGCAAGGCGCCGTATTCAGCGGCCTCATTCATGATCACTTCCTGACCAACTGCACTAACAATCACTACTTTAATATCTGGGTTATCCTGCTTAATTCCTTTCAGTACATCCAGACCGGTGTTATCAGGCAGAATTACATCCAGGGTAACCAGGTCCGGAATTTTGTCTTTGGCCATTTGGATAGCGGTTTTGCCGTCTGGGGCTTCACCTACTACATCATAGCCCGCATCTAGCAGCATGTTTTTCAACATAGTGCGCATGTAGAAAGAATCATCTACAATTAGTATTCTTTTTTTATCAGTGATTTCCATAAGGTATGTTTATGCAATGAGCACTATGATTTTAATTCAAGTACTTCTTCTGAAGTAAGGATTTTATAGATGTCCAGCACAATGATCAGGCGGTCTTCATATTTACCGATGCCCTCAATGAAATTCTCATTGATATTGACATCCTGTATAAAAGAAGGCGCCTTGTCTATACTTGACACCGGAAGAGAGAGCGATTGTGGCACTTCCCTTACAATAAAGCCCATGGTATAATCTCTGGCCTCCATGACCAGGGTGTAGGTATGCGCTTTGGCCGGACCTTGGGCGGGCGTTATTCTAAAGCGCTCCTCCAGGTCCATAATGGCTATAATATCTCCCCTGATATTAGAAACACCTTTTATAAAGGAAGGAGTCTTGGGCATGCGGGTGATTTCAGGGGTAATGGTTACCTCTTTCACCTGATCAATGCGCACCCCGTACTCTTCATTGCCTAGTTTAAAAACAATGAGGTGTACTTTAACCTCTATGGCCGTCTCTTTTTTATCACGTATATTCTGTGATTCCATTACTCCTGGCCTCTGTTTTTAGCATTCTTTTTCACGGTCCCCTTTTTGGTCAGGTCCTCCTCTGGGAAATCTTCACCGGTAAAGGCGCGTCTTCTGTTTTGGGGCACCGCCGTTAATTTGCGGGCGTTCCGGTTAGGGAATACCAGGTTACCGTTCACAAGTTTGAAGGCAGAGATACTTACCTGCAGGTCATCAGCAATGTCATTCAGGCGCTGGCTGGAAGAGGTAAGTTCTTGCATGGAAGCCGACAGTTGTTTGGCGGTTCCTGCTACCTGCTGCGTACCAGAGGCCGTTTGCTCTGCAATGGCTACCACTTCTTCTACGTACTTCACAACGTCACCGATAGAGGTTTTCTGTACCTCGGTAGAAACCAAGATGTCCTGGGCACTGCGGAGCGTTTCACCGCTGGAAGTAGCAATGTTCTTGAAGGCACCGGATGCTTCAAAGGTGGCATTCTTTCCTTTCAATACCCGGCCTTCCATGGTCGCGATCGCCGCGGCAGCAGAAGAGGTATCTTTCTTCACGTCGTCTACCAGCGTGGCAATCTCACTCGCTGACTTGCGTGAACCTTCGGCCAGTTTCCGAATCTCTTCGGCTACTACCGCGAACCCGCGTCCTGCCTCACCTGCTCTGGCCGCCTCAATGGCCGCGTTCAGGGCCAGTAAGTTGGTTTGAGCGGCAATGTCTGTGATTACGCCCAGTGACTTGGAGATTTCCTGGCTGCGGGTGCTTAGTACTTCAATGGTTTTGGCAGTAAGCGCGGCAGAAGAAGAAATCTCCTCCATGTTGCGCACCACCTCGGCCACTGTTTTAAGACCCAGCTGGGAAGTTTCCTCACCCATTACCGCGGAACGGTTCACCACATCAGCCTTGTTGGCTGTTTCTTTGGTGGCCTTCATGATCTCTTCAATCAGTTTGAAGGCCTGGTCTGTTTTCAAGGCTTGGTTTTGCGCGCCTTCTGCCATTTGTTGCATGGCTAAAGCTACGTCTACCGTTACCCGGTTCATTTCCAAACCTTTGGCGGCCATCTCTTCAGAAGAGCTACCTACAATGAGGGATGAATCGTTGATCTCACCCAATAGGGCATTCAAGTTGTCAACCGCCAGGTTCAAGGCATTAGACATGGCCAGAATATCCCCAGCGGTATGAATCTCTACCTTCTGGGTTAAATCACCCTCAGAGATAGAACGTACCACTCTGGATACTTCCAGTACCGGCGTTACAATAGACTCTAAGAGATCATTTAAGGTATCTACCAGTTCTTTCCAGCTTCCGCTCACACCATGCACGGTGGCACGCTCAGTGAGTTTGCCTTCTACCCCTGCAACTCTGGCCACCCGGCTAACCTCACCCGCTAAGCGGTTCAAGTCTTCCACCATGCTGTTAATGGTGTCTGCCAGATCTGCCAATTCGCCTTTGGCTTGTAAGGTAAGTTTCTGCGTTAAGTCACCTTTAGATACCGCGGTTACTACTTTCACAATACCCCGTACCTGTGTGGTAAGGTTAGATGCCATCACGTTCACATTGTCTGTGAGGTCTTTCCAAACCCCAGCCACGTTCGGTACCTTGGCTTGTCCGCCTAGTCTACCCTCCGTACCCACTTCCAAGGCCACCCGGGTTACTTCACCGGCGAAGATGTTGAGCGAATCCACCATTTGGTTCAGGTTGTCCTTCAACTCTGCAAGCTCACCGCGAACGTTCACCGTGATCTTTTGGGTCAGGTCACCCTTCGCCACCGCAGTCGCCACGTTGGCAATGTCCCTAACCTGCAGCGTCAAGTTAGACGCCATGGTATTTACATTATCTGTTAAGGCTTTCCAAACTCCGCCCACATTAGGTACAGTAGCTTGTCCACCTAACTTACCTTCGGTACCCACTTCAAGGGCCACCCGGGTTACCTCACCGGCGAAGATGTTAAGCGAGTCCACCATTTGGTTCAGGATGTCCTTCAGTTGAAGAATCTCTCCTTTCACGTTCACGGTCATTTTCTGGCTCAAATCACCTTTCGCTACGGCCGTTGCTACGTTGGCAATATCCCGTACCTGAGAGGTAAGGTTAGAGGCCATGGAATTTACGTTGTCTGTCAACGCTTTCCAGGTACCGGCTACGTTTGGCACGGAAGCCTGGCCACCTAGTTTTCCTTCGGTTCCTACCTCTAACGCCACACGGGTTACCTCGCCGGCGAAGATGTTCAGCGAATCCACCATCTGGTTTAAGATGTTCTTCAGCTCAAGGAGTTCACCTTTTACATCAACCGTGATTTTCTGGGTCAAATCCCCTTTCGCCACCGCGGTCGCTACGTTAGCAATATCCCGCACCTGCAGCGTCAGATTAGACGCCATGGAGTTTACATTATCGGTCAGTTCTTTCCAGGTACCGCGTACTTTTGGTACGGAAGCTTGTCCGCCCAATTTCCCTTCGGTTCCTACTTCCCTGGCCACCCGGGTTACCTCATCTGCAAAGATGTTAAGGGAGTCCACCATCTGGTTCAGGTTATTCTTCAGTTCGGCAAGTTCGCCTTTTACATCTACCGTGATCTTCTGGCTCAGGTCACCTCTCGCCACTGCGGTTGCTACGTTGGCAATATCCCGCACCTGAGAAGTCAGGTTACCAGCCATGTAGTTTACGTTCTCAGTAAGGTCTTTCCAAACCCCACCCACGTTAGGTACATTAGCTTGGCCACCCAAGATACCCTCAGTACCCACTTCACGGGCCACCCGGGTTACCTCACCGGCAAAGATGTTTAGTGAATCCACCATCTGGTTGATGTTCTCTTTTAACTGGAGCATTTCACCCCGAACATCTACTGTGATTTTCTGGCTCAAATCTCCACGGGCAACTGCCGTGGCTACGTTGGCTATATCTCGTACCTGGCTGGTCAAGTTGCCGGCCATGTAGTTTACATTATCTGTTAAGGCTTTCCAGGTACCGGCTACGTTTGGCACAGATGCCTGGCCACCTAGTTTTCCTTCAGTACCTACCTCTAGAGCAACCCGGGTCACCTCACTGGCAAACGAGCTCAGCTGGTCTACCATGGTGTTGATCACGTCCTTGATCTGCAGGATCTCGCCCCGCACGTCCACGGTGATCTTCTGGGTCAGGTCGCCGTTGGCGATCGCGGTCGCCACCTTGGACACGTCGCGCAGCTGTACCGTCAGGTTGCCCGCCATCGCGTTCACGTTGTCGGTCAGGTCCTTCCAGGTGCCGGCCACGCCTTTCACCTCGGCCTGGCCGCCCAGTTTACCCTCGGTTCCCACTTCACGGGCCACTCTGGTCACCTCGCTGGCAAACGAGCTCAGCTGGTCTACCATGGTGTTGATCACGTCCTTGATCTGCAGGATCTCGCCCCGCACGTCCACGGTGATCTTCTGGGTCAGGTCGCCGTTGGCGATCGCGGTCGCCACCTTGGACACGTCGCGCAGCTGTACCGTCAGGTTGCCCGCCATCGCGTTCACGTTGTCGGTCAGGTCCTTCCAGGTGCCGGCCACGCCTTTCACCTCGGCCTGGCCGCCCAGTTTACCCTCGGTTCCTACTTCCAAGGCTACCCTTGTAACCTCACCAGCAAATACGTTCAGGGAGTCCACCATCTGGTTGAGGTTGTCCTTCAACTCAGCAAGCTCACCTTTTACATTTACCGTGATTTTCTGGCTCAGGTCACCCAAGGCCACCGCGGTCGCCACATTGGCAATATCCCGTACCTGAAGTGTCAGGTTAGAAGCCATGTAGTTCACGTTGTCTGTCAGGTCTTTCCAAACGCCACCTACATTAGGTACAGACGCCTGGCCACCCAATTTACCTTCGGTACCAACCTCTCTTGCCACGCGGGTTACCTCGCCGGCGAAGATGTTGAGAGAGTCCACCATCTGGTTCAGGTTTTCCTTTAATTGAAGGAGTTCCCCATTTACATTTACTGTTATTTTCTGGCTCAAGTCACCACGTGCAACCGCAGTCGCTACGTTGGCAATATCACGTACCTGGCTGGTCAAGTTACCGGCCATGTAGTTCACATTGTCTGTCAGGTCTTTCCAAACCCCGCCCACATTCGGCACGGAAGCCTGGCCACCTAGTTTTCCTTCGGTACCTACCTCCAACGCCACGCGGGTTACCTCACCGGCGAAGATGTTGAGGGAGTCCACCATTTGGTTCAAGTTGTCCTTCAGCTGAAGGAGCTCGCCATTCACGTTCACCGTGATCTTCTGGCTAAGGTCTCCTCTCGCTACGGCAGTTGCTACGTTGGCAATGTCCCGCACCTGAAGCGTCAGATTAGACGCCATGGAGTTTACGTTGTCGGTTAGTTCTTTCCAGATACCGGCTACTTTCGGCACGTTGGCCTGGCCTCCTAGTAATCCTTCGGTTCCTACCTCACGTGCTACCCGGGTTACCTCATCCGCGAAGATGTTCAAAGAGTCCACCATCTGGTTGAGGTTGTCCTTCAGCTCGGCTAACTCTCCTTTTACATTAACGGTGATCTTCTGAGTCAAATCGCCTTTTGCTACCGCGGTCGCCACGTTGGCGATGTCACGGAGCTGGGAGGTCAAGTTGGAGGCCATGGTGTTCACGTTGTCAGTGAGGTCTTTCCAAACCCCGCCTACGTTTGGCACTTTCGCTTGACCACCTAGTTTCCCCTCGGTACCCACTTCACGGGCTACCCGGGTTACCTCATCCCCGAAGATGTTCAAAGAGTCCACCATCTGGTTGATGTTCTCCTTCATCTGGAGCATCTCCCCTTTCAGGTCCACGGTTACTTTCTGGTCCAGGTTACCCTGGGCCACCGCCGTGGTTACTTTTGCAATGTCACGCACCTGAGAAGTCAGGTTGGAGGCCATCGCGTTCACGTTATCGGTTAGTTCTTTCCAGATACCTGCCACGTTTGGCACAGAGGCCTGGCCGCCCAATTTCCCTTCGGTACCCACTTCAAGGGCCACCCGGGTTACCTCACCGGCAAAAAGGTTCAGGTTGTCAATAGTACGGTTAATGGTTTCGGCCATGACCTTGAAGTCACCGGAAACGGGAATCTGGAACGTCTCATCCAGGTTACCCCGGGAGATGTTCTTCAGTACCTTGCCTACCTCCAATACCGGAACGGCGATGGAGTCCACCAAACCGTTGATATTGTTGATCATGTCTTTCCAGAAACCGGAGGCGTTCTCTGCTGAGGCACGGGCTTTCAGGTTACCCTCTACCCCGGCTACTTTAGAAATACGCGACACCTCACCACCTACCCCGCCAATCATCTCCACCATGGAGTTGTAGGCTTCGGCTATTTCTGAGAAGATATCATTATTCTGTTTTGTCAAACGCACCGAGACGTCACCCTTCTTAAAGGCGTCTAAGGCGTAAAGCACCCGGTTTAGCTGCTCATTGATATAGTCAGAGCCCTGAATCAGGATGTTTTCCCGGGGGGTATTGCTTTTGCGGGCCTGGTCATTGGCACCAACGACTAAAGTCTTATCCCCGTCAGCCGCTAAACTCTCCATATCTTTTGCTATTGCCCTGGTTTTAGGTCCTGTGGTCTTCACCGCTACCTCTTTCCCATTTTCCATCGCCTCACCCTCAGGAGCCACCTCAACAGATTTCCGGACAGCATCTGCGACAGAAGCAGGTGCGGGCTGTTCCTCTGGCATCACTTCCGTGGCAGGAGTAATGGTGCCTTGTGGTTGTTCAGCAGGCGTTTCAGCCTCTGTTTTCCCAATCAGCTTATCCTTGTTGAGTTTTAAGTTTTTACCTAAAGCCATCTTATTCTTTGATTGAAGAGCGTTATTATGATTGAAGGCCTAAACCCAGCCTAAATTGATTATTTAAGGGGTTTGCAAATCAAACCACCATGCAATTTACAAAAAAATACCCTAAACATTTCAGCTTATATGCTAACCTAATGAGATAAATTCCTTAGCAAGGGCCAGGTAGTCTTTGGCTCCGTGGGAAGAGGCATCATAATCCAGTACACTTTGCCCAAATGAAGGCGCCTCGGCCAGTTTCACATTCAACCTTATGCGCTGCTGGAAGATATATTCTTCCAGGTTCTCCTTTAGATAATCCTCAATCTCGGTGCTCAATTTCCGGCGTTTGTCATACATCACCACCACAATGCCCTTTACCTTAAGGTCTGCGTTAAACGTGGTTTTGATCTGCTGGACCGTATTTAAAATTTGCCCCAAGCCCTGCAGGGTGAGAACCTCCATCTGCAAGGGAATCAGCACCTCCTGTGAGGCCACCAGGGCATTGACCGTTAATAAAGACAAGGAAGGCGGGCAGTCAATTAAGATATAGTCATACGCAGGCAGCTCTTCCAACAGCCGTTGCAGAAACTGCTCCCGTTCGGGTTGGTTCACCAGGGAGATCTCAATGTCTACCAGTTCATTGGAGCCAGGGGCCACAAACAGGCCGTCCCGCTCCTGAATGCAGTCTACCAGTTTCTGGTGCCCGGTAAAGACATCGGCCAGGGTGGTTTCAGGTTCGGTGATACCTAAAGAATAAGAAAGATTGGCTTGGGGATCTAAATCGAGTAACAACACACGTTTGCCCAATTTACGGAGGGCGCTTCCTAAGTTAATAGTGGTGGTGGTTTTACCCGTACCCCCTTTTTGGTTGATCACCGATACGATGGTTGCTGCCATAGGTTACTTAAATGGAGAATTATTTCTGCAAGGTTCCTGCGCTGCTAAACTACACAATTTTTACCCGTGGGTTTAGCTGTTTTGGGCCTGTTTTCAGGAAAATAAGCCAAAACGGCTAGGCTACCCTTCAAAGGCAAGATGGAACCTGCAGGTACCAGAACGTAGCCCAGACCAGGAGAAACCTGGAAACTGGAGCCACATGATGTTTCCCTGGTTAAAAGACAAACGGTCATGGGTTAGCTGTGACGCCAGCGCACTGATGCTGGGGTTGTGGGCAATGACCAGCAGGGTATCCACCTCCTCTTCTGTGTGTTGTATAAGATGCTTGAGGTCTTCTTCGGAGTCTTCATAAATAGAGCGCTCCAGTTGCACCTGCATAGGTTGGCCTATATTACTTAATAAGGAGTGCGCGGTCATTTGCGTTCTGACCGCCGTACTGCAAAGCACCAGCTCTGGAACTAGTTGATGGCTTTTGAGCCAAAGCCCGGCTTCCCCGGCCTGCCGCTCCCCAAACAAGGTAAGCTCCCGGTCATGGTCTGCCTGGCCCGGCAATTTGTCTGCCGTAGAGGCATGCCGCATCAAGAGTAAATTCTTCATTGGCTAATACTACAAAAAAACCTTTTTATTCCCCTAAGGTATATCCATTTATGTCAATTGAGCAACCGTGTTTGCAGACACCGGTTGCATTGTCTCAAAAATTTATTTCATCTTTGAAAAATTTTCGGGCGCAGCCCTCCCACTTTCCAGTATGATAAAAAACTTAGTAATTGTGGAGTCACCGGCCAAGGCCAAGACCATTGAAGGGTACCTGGGCAAGGATTTTATCGTTAAATCCAGCTTCGGGCACGTGCGTGACCTCCCCAAAGACAACAATGCCATAGATATCCAGAATGGGTTCAAACCCACCTACGTGGTGAACGCCGACAAGCGGGAGGTAGTGTCTCAGTTGAAAAAACTGGCCAAGGAAGCGGAAGTGGTATGGCTGGCATCAGATGAGGACCGTGAGGGAGAGGCAATTTCCTGGCACCTGTCTGAGGCCCTAAACCTTAATGAGTCAAAAACGCGCCGAATAGTTTTCCGGGAGATTACCAAGAACGCCATTTTAAATGCCATTGAGCACCCCCGCGCCATAGACGTGAACCTGGTGAACGCCCAACAGGCTCGCCGCGTACTTGATAGGCTGGTAGGGTTTGAGTTGTCTCCGGTGCTCTGGAAAAAAATAAAGACCGGCCTTTCCGCCGGAAGGGTACAGTCTGTGGCGGTACGCCTGGTGGTGGAACGGGAACGGGAGATTGAGCGCCATAAAGCGGTGGCCACCTTTAAAATAGTGGCCCAGTTTGATGCCGGCGGAAAGCGCATGGAAGCCGAACTGAACACCCGCTTCAAAACGCAGGCCGAAGCGGAGGATTTCCTGCAGCGCTGCATTGGTGCCGCTTATGCCATTGAAAGCTTGGAGAAAAAGCCCACTAAACGCAGCCCCGCGCCGCCTTTTACCACCTCTACCCTGCAGCAGGAAGCCAGCCGTAAGCTCTCTTTCTCTGTAGCGCAAACCATGCAGGTGGCTCAGCGGTTGTATGAGGCCGGTAAGATCTCCTACATGCGTACCGACTCGGTGAACCTGTCACAGGAAGCCCAGACCGCCGCCGCCGTAGAGATTGCCCGCATCTTTGGAGAAAACTACGTTAAGACCCGCCAATATAAAACCAAGTCCAAGCAAGCCCAGGAAGCCCACGAATCCATCAGACCCACGGACTTTGCTGCCGTGCAGGCAAGCACTGACCGTAACGAGCAGCGTCTTTATGATTTGATCCGGAAACGCGCCATTGCCTCGCAGATGGCCGATGCCGAGATTGAGAAAACCACTGCCACCATCACTATCTCTGGCCAGCCGGAGAAACTGATCGCCACCGGCGAAGTGATCCGGTTTGAGGGTTTCCTGAAGGTGTACACTGAGTCTACCGACGATGAGGAATTGGCGGATGATGACGTGAAAGGCATGTTGCCTCCGTTACAGGAAGGCCAGGCTCTGAACCTGCAGCGCATGCAGGCCACCGAGCGTTACAGCCGCCCGGCCCCCCGTTACACAGAAGCCAGCCTGGTGAAGAAACTGGAAGAGATGGGCATTGGCCGTCCGTCTACCTTTGCCCCTACCATCTCCACTATCCAGAAACGCGGGTACGTAGAAAAAGACAATAGAGAAGGAAAGGAACGCGCCTATACCGTACTAACCCTGGAGAAAGACCAGATCTCGGCGCAAAAGAAAACCGAGATGGCCGGCGCCGAAAAAGCCAAGCTCTTCCCTACGGATATTGCCATGGTGGTAACCGACTTCCTGGTGTCCCATTTTGAAAGCGTGATTGACTATTCCTTCACCGCCAAAGTAGAGGAAGAGTTTGATGAAATTGCCTCGGGTAAAAAACAGTGGGACAAAATGTTAGAGAACTTCTACGGAAGCTTTCATAAAACCATTGAAGACAGCGCCTCGGTGGAACGGTCTACCGTAAGCGGGGCTCGCGAATTAGGGATTGACCCGGTGACAGGAAAGAAGGTCATCACCAAATTAGGTCGCTTTGGTCCTTATGTACAGTTAGGCGAGGAAGAGGAAGGATCTGAGGTTAAACCAGCATACGCCAGCCTACGGAAAGGGACCTTTATTGAGTCTATTACCCTGGAGCAGGCCTTGGAATTGTTCAAACTGCCCCGCGTGGTGGGTGAGTTTGAAGGCAAGGACATGAAAGCCGCAATTGGTCGGTTCGGCCCTTATATTCAGCACAACAGCAAGTTCTACTCTCTACCCAAGGACTTGGACCCACTGCTGGTAACGGAAGAAGAAGCGGTGGCCTTGATTGAAGCCAAGCGCAAATCCGATGCCGAGAAACTGATCAAGTCTTTCCCTGAAAATGAGGAGGTAACAGTGTTGAACGGACGCTTTGGGCCTTACATTGTGGTAGGCAAGAAGAACGTGAAAATCCCGAAAGGCCAGGAGCCCGCTGAGTTGACCCTGGAGCAATGCCTGGAACTGGCCGCCGCCACCCCAGATAAACCAGCCCGCGGAGGCTTCAAAAAGAAAGCCGCCGCTCCTTCCGCTGACGCGCCGGCAGCCAAAAAGGCCCCGGCCAAAAAAGCGCCCGCTAAAAAGACTGCGGCCAAAAAGGCCACCGGCACCGCTACTAAAAAGGCTACCACCGCCAAAAAGAAAGCAAGCTAGTGGAGTAGCTTTCAGTGGATGCTTAATCGCAATGAACCCCGTTTTGGGCCTGTTTTCTGTAAAACGGGCCCAAAACGGGGTTCATCATTTATAGAGTTACTTTCGTATTTCTATCTTATAGAGTTTAACTTCTTAAGGCTACATACTCATGGCAACCAAAAAACGGAAAGTAGTGGTGTTAACCGGCGCGGGTATTAGTGCTGAAAGCGGCCTGGCTACGTTTAGAGATGCCAATGGCCTTTGGGAAGGGCATGATGTGATGGCGGTTGCCTCTCCGGAAGGTTGGGAAAAGGACCCTGAACTGGTGCTGGAATTCTACAACCAACGCCGCAAAAGCGCGCAGGGCGTAGAGCCCAATGCCGCTCACAAGGCTTTGGTAGACCTGGAAGAGAAGTTTGAGGTAATCATTATTACCCAAAACGTAGATGATCTGCATGAACGGGCCGGCTCCAGTCAGATTCTGCACCTGCACGGCAAGCTCTTTGAAAGCCGAAGCACCAAGGACGAAAATTTGATCTACCCCATGGGGGGCTGGCAACTGAACCTGGGCGACCTCTGTGAGAAAGGCTCTCAGCTGCGCCCTAACATTGTGTGGTTTGGTGAGGCAGTGCCTCTTATTGAAAAGGCCGCAGAAGAAACCATGTCCGCAGATTACCTGCTGGTCATTGGTACGTCGCTGCAGGTTTACCCGGCGGCCGGCCTTCTCTCCTATGCCCCGCATGACACGCCGGTGTACCTGGTGGACCCTAATGTGCCCAGCATTTCGCACCGGCGCAACCTGAAGGTCATCCAGGAAAAAGCTACCATAGGCGTGCCCGCCCTGGTGAAACAACTGCTAGAGGAGTAACCTAGCTGTTTTAGGTTCGTTTTCCGGAAAACAGCCTTAAAACAGGCATTCACTATTCAGGCAATTTCCAACCGAGGGCCTGATTATACCAGAGTTCCTCTCCTTTAATTTCCAGCGGGGACTCTATATTATTATGGTACAGCTGCCCGGTGCCCAAACCTTGCGGCATGGGGTTATTAAATTCCTGGGAAAACTGCGTAATGGCATTCAGGCCTATGTTGGACTCCAGCGCCGAGGTCAGCCACCACTCTATCCCAAGCGACTCCGCCACCTGAATCCATTCCCGGCTCTCAAAGAAGCCGCCTAGCAAGGTGGGCTTTAGAATGATGTAGCGGGGCCGGAGGGTATCCAGCATTTTCCATTTCTCTTCTTTAGAGGCCACTCTTATTAACTCCTCGTCCAGGGCAATAGGAATGGGGGAATTTTGGCAGAGCGTACGCATCTCCTCCCATTGGTTCTGCTTAATAGGCTGTTCAATGGAATGGATGGTGAATTTAGCCAGCTGGTCTAGTTTGGCTTGCGCATCTTTGGGCAAAAATGCCCCGTTGGCGTCCAAACGCAGCTCTAGTTCCGAAGGGTTGGCCACGGCTCTGATCTCTTCCAGAATCCGTAGCTCCTGGTCAAAATCAAGCCCTCCTATTTTCATTTTAAGGCAGTTAAAGCCTTGGGCCAGTTTCTTTTGGATCTGCTCCCGCATAAAGGCTGGGTCGCCCATCCAGATAAGGCCGTTGATTTTGATTCCCTTATCGCCCCGGCTAAAGGCAGAGGGGTACAGTTCCCGTTTGCCGCCGCGCAGCAAATCTATCCAGGCGGTTTCCCAGGCAAATTTAAGCGAGGGCCAGGGCTGCAGGCTGGCCCAGAACTGCTCCCCTATTTCATCCTCGGCGGTAACCTGACGCAGGGCATTGAACCGTTCACAGACGCTGTCAACAGTTGTTTGAAAATCAGGGGAGAAATCAAGGCTCAGGCCGGGCAAGGGTGCAGCTTCTCCCCACCCTTGCACCAAAGGGTTGTCTGTGTGATGTAGCCGCAGGTAATGTGCCTGGTGGGTTTGGATAGCGCCCCTTGAAGTGCGGGCGTCAAACTTGAACTGTAGTTGCCTGGAAAAAGGAGTTAAGACAAAGGGCATAAAAACAAGGATGGCTGCACCATGAAGGTACAACCTTTCAGGAGGAAATTAGTTTAGAAGGTACAAATACGTGTATTCCTATGCCAGAGGCTACCATTACCGGCAAAGCAGATATTTTAACCCGTTTCAGGAGCGTGAGGGCCCAGACAGAGCAAATCTGCGCGACCCTTACCCCCGAAGATACCGTCATGCAACCCATGGTTGACGTGAGTCCGCCTAAGTGGCATCTGGGCCATACCACCTGGTTTTTTGAGACCTTCGTGCTGGTGCCCCACTGGCCCGGGTATAAAGCCTTTCACTCTCAATACGCCTTCCTGTTCAACTCTTACTACAACAGTATGGGCAGCCGCGTGGCCCGTTCAGACAGAGGCACCTTGTCTAGACCTCCGCTGGAAGATATCTATGCCTACCGCCGGCACGTGAACGAGCACATGGAAAAAGCTCTGGGCTCGCCGGAAATCACGGGAAATCCATCCCTGGCACCTATTCTGGAGCTAGGCTTGCAGCATGAGCAGCAACACCAGGAACTGCTGGTCTGTGATATCAAATATATTTTAAGCTGTAACCCCCTGTTGCCCGCCTATCAGGCCAAGCCAGCTCCTGTTTTGAGCACGTTTTCAGGAAAACAGCCTCAAAACGAGTGGTGCCAGGTGCCCGAAGGAATGTACACCATTGGTTACCAAGGCAAGGATTTCTGCTTTGACAACGAATACCAGCCGCACCAAGTGTTTATAGCCGGGTTTTCGGCCCGCCGGAAATTAGTGACCAACCAGGAGTTTCTGGAGTTCATGAAAGCGGGCGGCTACTTAGATTTCAGGTTCTGGCTGGACGAAGGCTGGCAACTGGCCCAGCAGCAAGACTGGCAAGCCCCTTTGTATTGGGTGAACCAGGACGGCGAATGGTGGCATTTCACCCTGCATGGGCTGGAGAAAATAGACCTGAACGCTCCGGTCACCCACATCAGCTTTTATGAGGCCCATGCTTACGCCAACTGGTCGGGTCACCGGCTGCTCACCGAATTTGAGTGGGAGGCCCTGGCCCAATGCTACGCCAACGTCCCTGCCAATGGGAATTTTCTGGAGAGCGGCCAGTACCAACCGGTGCCGGAAAATGCAGAAAACACGGAAATTATTCCGCAACTGCTTGGCAACACCTGGGAATGGACCTACAGCGGGTATTTCCCGTACCCAGGTTTTGTGACCGCGCCCGGGGCCATTGGCGAATACAACGGCAAGTTTATGATCAACCAGATGGTATTGCGCGGCGGTTCCTGCGCCACACCTCAAAGCCACATAAGGACCACTTACCGCAACTTTTTTCACCCAGACAAACGCTGGCAGTTCACGGGTATCCGGCTGGCCAAAAAATAACGAACCCTTCCTCTTTTTTATATGATTCATCACCCTACCACCAGCCAGGTCATTAACCTGCTTCCCGTTAAATTGTCAGATGAGGCCAGCCTTGCCCAGAACGTAGCCCAGGGCCTAAGCCAAATCCCCAAAACTTTGTCCTCCCGGTTTTTCTATGACGCCAAAGGCAGCCAGCTGTTCCAACAGATCATGGCCTTGCCCGAGTACTACCTCACCGAACTGGAATACCAGATCTTCAAGAAACAACGCAAGGAAATCCTGTACGCCTTCGGGACGCAGGCCCCTTTTCAATTGATTGACCTGGGCGCCGGTGATGCCTACAAGACTAAACTGCTGCTGCAGGAACTGGTAGACCAGGAGGCGCACTTCTCCTTTATTCCCCTGGACATTTCCCAGGAACCGCTTCACCAGCTGGTAGAGGAACTGGGGCACCTGTACCCCCACCTTCCCGTCACGGGTCTGGCCGCCGATTATTTCCAGGGTCTGCACTGGCTGAATGAGCATTCCAAAGACCGCAAGTTGGTTTTGTTCCTGGGCTCCAACATCGGTAACTTCAGTCCGGTAGAGGCCGAAGGGTTTCTGCTGAAACTGCGTAGCAGCCTGGCCCCCCAGGACCGCCTTCTCATTGGCATTGACCTACGGAAGGACCCCAGAAAGATAAGGTTAGCCTATGATGATTCCGCTGGCGTAACGGCCGCCTTTAACCTGAACCTGCTGGCCCGCATTAACCATGAGCTACAGGCAGATTTTGACCTGGACCAGTTTGAGCACTTTGCCGAGTACAATCCCATCTCTGGCACCATGCGGAGTTACCTTGTGAGCCGCCAGAACCAGGAAGTGCACGTGAAAGCCCTCAACAGAACCTTCCATTTTGAGGCCTGGGAAGCCATTCACACCGAGAACTCCCACAAATACTCGTTGCGTGAAATCCAGGAGATGGCCAAGCGCTGCCATCTGGCCATAGATGATGTTTTCACAGATGCCAGCCACGGCTTCGCCGATGTTCTGTTACGACCCGTGGGATAAAGGGGGGCGTTTTGGGCCTGATTTAAGAAAAACAGGCCCCAAACAGGATAGCCTTTGCCAATCAATTCGTACCTTAAGGTCAGTTGTGTCTGTCCCTACTAACCTACCTGAACCCATGGACCTGATTCCGTTACATCTGGGCGTTTCGCATTTTAATTCTCCAGTGGTGGCCGTTGACGCCCTGCAGGAGGCCATGAAACAAAACAATACCTTTTATGGCCCCAATGAAGGATTACCGGAACTGCGCAATGCCCTTTCGCAGCGCTACCTGGAAGACGAAGGCGTACCCGTGCCCCCGGAACAAATCCTTATTACCCACGGCGCCAAACACGCCATTCACCTGTACCTGAAAAGCCTCCTGCACCTAGATGATGAGGTAGTGGCCTTGGCGCCTTACTGGTTCGCGTTCCCGGAGTTGATCAGGCAAAGCGGCGGTAAACTCACGACTATTGCGGCCAACCCAGAGCAAGGCTACGCGCTGGACATTGAGGTGCTCCGCAAGAAAATCACCCCAGACACCAAGCTTCTCATCTTAACCAGCCCGGGCAACCCGACAGGGAAAGTGTATTCCTCATTGGAGCAGGAAGAAGTGGCGGCGCTGTTGGAAGAGTACCCCAACCTGCATTTACTTTCAGATGAAATCTACGACGGTTTGGTCTATACCGGCGACAACCCCAGCTTCTTACGCTTTGAGCTCCTGCGAGATAGGATAGCCGTGGTTAACGGTTTCTCTAAGTCCTTTGCCATGTCTGGTTGGCGCATTGGCTATCTGGTGGCCCCTTTTCCAATCCTGCACATCGCCACTGAGCTGCAGCTGAAATGGATCTCAGGGGTGTCGCCGTTCACCCAGATGGGCGCCATAGCGGCTATCCAGCATAGGCACAGCATCTGGGAGAAATTCAGGGCGGAGCTGGACCTAAAGCGGCAGCGGGTGATCAAGGAACTGGAGAAAATGCCCCGCCTGAAATTCTTCAATCCCGAAGCCGGGTATTACGTCACGCTCCAGATTGACGGCTGCCTGGCTCCCCAGGACCCCAAATCACCCTTCAGGCTTGTAGAAGAATGGGCCGCTGCCCTAAAGGACCAGGTAGGCCTGGAAGTGCTGCCCTCTACCAACATGGGAATGCCCGCCGCCGTGAGAATGTCCTTCGCCTTACCAGATGAAGCCCTGGACTACGCCATGCACCGTTTAAAGGCCTTTATCGCTTAAAATCCTGCTTTTTTGTTTCAGGCCTGTTTTCCGAAAAACAGCCCTGAAACGTCACTCACTCACTCACTCACTCACTCACTCACTCACTCACTCACTCACTCACTCACTCACTCACTCACTCACTCACTCCTTAAAAACACGCTTGGCTGGTTTAGGGAAAATAGCCGTAGCTTTGCGGGCTATTCTTTAATCGTACCCTGGTGATTTTCTCTGCGCAGTACCGTCAACATTATAAAAGCACGTTTTGGCTGGCCTATCCGGTGGTTTTAAGCCAATTGGGGCATATTTTGGTAAGCGTTGCAGACAGTGTGATGGCGGGCCGGCTGGGGACCTTGCAGTTGGCCGCCGCTTCTCTGGGAAACAGTATCTTCACGATAATCCTAGTATTTGGCTTAGGCATCTCCTTTAGCATTACGCCTTTAGTTGCCCGCGCCGACGGTCGGAAAAACCATACCCGCATTGCCCTTATCCTGCTCAACGGGCTGTTCCTGAACACGATCATGGGCGTGCTGCTGTTCCTGCTTTTCTATGCCATAGCCCCCTTCATCCAACACCTGAACCAACCCGTGGACGTGGTGAAACTGGCTTTGCCCTACGTAAAGATCCTTTTCCTTTCCATGGTCCCGCTTATGGTGTTTCAGGCGTTTAAGCAGTTCGCCGAAGGCCTTTCGCTCACCAAGCAGTCTATGTTTATCTCCATCTTCGCCAATGTGTTAAATGTGGGCTTAAACTACCTGCTTATCTATGGCAAGTTGGGGTTTCCGGCCCTTGGTTTGAACGGGGCTGCGTGGGCCACCCTTATCTCGCGCATAGTCATGGCGCTCATGATGGCGGCCTTTATCTTTTATTCGTCGCGTTTTGTGCGGTACCGGCATTTCCTGCACCGGCAGAGTTTGTCCTTAACGCACATGGTGAAGTTGTTTAAACTGGGGTTTCCTATTTCCCTGCAAATGCTTTTTGAGATGGGGGCCTTCGGGTTTTCAGCCATCATGATTGGTTGGCTAGGCGCCCGGGAACTGGCGGCGCACCAAATTGCCCTGAACATAGCCTCCGTGACGTACATGATGGCCAGCGGAATATCGGCAGCGGCCACCATACGGGTAGGCCGATTGAGAGGCTTAGGCGACCATCATGGGGTGCATGAGGCGGGATATAGTAGCCTGATCATGGGGGCTTTGTTCATGGCGGCGTCTGCCACCCTTATTATTTTGGCCAAGGACCTGATCCCGCTCTTTTACGTGCAGGACGTAGCCGTGCATAAACTGGCGGCGCAATTGCTCATTATAGCGGCTATCTTTCAGTTATCTGACGGGGTACAGGTGGTGGGCCTGGGTGCGCTACGCGGGCTGGAAGACGTCCGGGTACCCAGCATGATCTCGCTTTTCTCTTATTGGCTAATTGCCCTGCCTACCGGTTACGCCCTGGGTTTTTGGGCCGGGTTGGGCGCCATAGGGATTTGGTTGGGGCTCTTTACCGGGTTAACCATAGCGGCCCTGTTGCTGTTTTTCCGGTTTAAGAAATTCAGCCCGGCATAAATTTCACAAAATTCTTGTGTCAGGAAACTACCAAACAGACTGTAAGCGTTAGGGGAAAAGCTATGTCATTATCTTTCATCCCCCTCTGGATTTGTGCGCTGTTTTTTGCCTCTTTGCCAGATAACAGCCCTGCTCCTAGTACCCGCGCCACTGAGATTCCATGGTCCATGCAAAAACGCCTGTCCTGGAACGACTTCGCGGGCAACCCCTCTGAAGACAACCCGCACCACGCCCTCACCTCCACCAACATGGAAATGAAGGTGAAATGCGAGAACAACCAGCTGAAGTTTAAGGTGGAGGCCGTGTTCAATCCTAAGGAATCCTGGACCCGCAACAAAAGCTCTGAGCTGCTGCTGGCCCATGAGCAACTGCACTTTGACCTCACCGAACTCCATGCCCGCCAACTCAGGAAGCGTCTTTCACAACTAACCAACGGTTGTACCCGGGGCGCCGCTGATATGAACAAATACGCCAGCGAGGCCTTCGACAATTGGCACAAAGAGCAGGACCTATATGATATGGAAAGCCGCCATGGCCTTGACAAAGAGCAGCAATTGGAATGGATGGCCTATGTAGAGACACGGCTGAAAGAACTGGAGAACTTTAAGTAGAAAACACCAACTAAGACTTATCTAGTTTCTAATAATAAGTTACGGACTTACCACCCCTTCCATTTGACACAAAAAAACGGAGTTACATTATGAGCCTACTTTTTCAAAAGTAAGCCCAAAACGCAACTCCGTTTCTGGTTCTTGCCTGTTACAGTTTCTCCAGATCTGTAATGGCTGGCCCGGCAATCACTTTCCCGAATGGGTCAAACCGCGAGCCGTGGCAAGGGCAGTCCCAGGAATTCTCTACGTGGTTCCAGTTCACGATACAGCCCAGGTGGGTGCAGACCGCGGAGCATTCATGGCGCTTGCCTTCCTGGTCACAGTATACCGCTACTTTGCCCGCCCCTTTCTGCATCACTATGCCTGAGCCGGGCGCAACGGCGGTTTCTTCCTTATCTCCCGGTTTTACATAATCTACGTATTGGCCGGCCACGTTCAGGTTTTCCTTCAGGAATTCCTTGGCGGTATCTGCAGAGAGGGTCACGCGGCCCGGGTCATAGAGTTTCTCCCAGGGGTTGGTGCGGCCAAAGATAAGGTCGGTGATGAGCATGCCGGCAATGGTGCCGTGGGTCATGCCATGCCCGGAGTCGCCGGTGGCGATGTACACGTTCTTCTCGTCCATGGGGTTGCGGCCAATAAAGCCCATGTAGTCCACTGGCTCCATTACTTGGCCAGACCATTGGAAGACCACGTCCTGCACCATCGGGAATTTCTTGCGGGTCCATTCCTCCAGACAGGTAAACCGCTCAGATTCGTTGCCTTCGCTCTGTCCGGTTTTATGGTCCTCACCTCCCACCACCAGAATCTCCGTGTCCAGGTTTTCCTCGCCGGCCACTGAGGCCAGGCGAACGTAGTGGTACGGGTCTGAGTCATCCCAATACAAGGCGGTAGGAATACTTTCTTTAGGAATACGCATGCCCACTACATAGGTGCGGTAAGGCGCCTGTTTGGTGTGCATGACCACAAAGTCATTCACGGGCGTATTGGTGCAGACTACCAGATGGTTAGAGGTCACAGAGAAGTTGGCATCAGTTACCACCCGGTTAACAGCTCCGGTCTCAAATTTCTTTACGTGGCTGTTGGTATAGATCTCGCCTCCGTTGTCCAGGATATACCGGCTGAGCACCGCCAGGTATTTGGTGGGGTGGAATTGCGCCTGGTCCGGGAACATCAAACAGGGACGGTCGCTTACGGTAGGCACAGGCACCTGTTTCAGTTTTACTACCTGTTTAATGCCTAAGGAATGGCAGGCTTCCAGTTCTTCGTCCAGCTGGTCTTCAGAGTCTGTGGCGCCCAGGAAAAGGTAGCCCGGCAACCGTTTGAAATCACATTGAATATGTTCGTCTTTGATGATCTGCTCTATTTTATTGAGGGCATCGCGGTGGCTTTCATAGGCCAGCAGCGCCTGGGCTTTCCCGAAGACCTTTATCAGTTTGGAATAGCGGTCATCCAGGGCCCAGGAGATATGCGCGGTGGTACGGCTGGTCTCGCCGCCACAGATCTCGCCGGCATCCAGCACAATTACTTTTTTGCCTTCCTTGGTCAAAAGATAGGCCGTGGTAAGACCGGCAATGCCCGCGCCCACCACGCACACATCTGCCGTCACGTTACTGGTGAGGCTGGAAGTGGCGGGCATGTCAATGCCTGATTGCCAGACGGCTAAAGTTGTTCCTGTATTATTTTTCATATCGTAAGGTTTGATAGATGGTCAGCAGGGGAAGAATAATTTCTGCTTTTAGGGGTACGCGCGCCCGCGCAGGAGGTTTCTGGACCATGACTTTCGGTCTTGCCCCATGTGCGGCAAACCCTTACCTTAGAAACCAAAAAAAGAAATGGAGAACATCATCACCTGGGACCAGTTTACGGCGGTAGATCTAAGGGCAGGTACTATCCTGCAGGCGGAGCCTTTTCCAGAGGCCCGGAAACCCGCCTATAAACTGTGGGTGGACCTGGGGGAACTGGGCATTAAAAAATCAAGCGCACAAATTACCCAACGCTATACGTTAGAAGAATTGATAGGAAAGCAAGTGATCTGCGTGACCAACTTTGGGCCCAAGCAGATTGGACCTTGGCGCTCTGAGGTGCTGGTGACGGGTTTTGAGGACGAAGAAGGAAATATTGTGCTGGCGCAACCCCAGGCCCAAGTGCCCAACGGCAAAAGGCTTATTTAACCTTGGTGGTATCTGAAGGGTTAACCTTGATCTCGGTTGGGGAAACCGTGGTTTCTGTAGGTGCTGCCGTAGAATCCGGAACCGCTTTCTCAGTGAGCTTGGCTTCCCGCAGGCTAAGGCTGTCCAGCACGTTGTCATAGATCTTATCTAGCAGGGCCGGGTGCAACAGGTAATAGTCATAGCTGTGCTTGAAGGCGCTGTCTGACACGTGGTGACGTTTCAGGACCAGTTTATGGGCCTGTTTGTAGGCCACCCGGGAGGTATCAAAGTTTCTGATGGTGCGGCCAATGCTGGCTTCGGTGAGGTGCACGTCTATTAATATGCGCGTCATTTTGTCTGCCGGCACCAGGTCTGCTGGTTTATTTTCTTCTTCATCAGGGGTACAAGCCAGAAATGCCAGGGGCAGAAAAAAGAGGCACAAACGTTTTTTCACGTGGTTGTTCGTAAGTTTCGGTAATTTTAAACGCTGCACAAACCCTAGGAAGGCATGAGAGACTTGGTGAAGAAGCTACGAAAATACGAAATACAGATCAGAAAGGCAATTGACGGCCAGATGCAAGGCGATTTCAAATCTGTTTTCAAAAGCTCTGGCCTGGAGTTTGACGACGTGCGCGCCTACCAATACGGAGATGACGTGCGGTCCATTGACTGGAACGTGAGCGCCAAGGGCCACGGCACCTTTGTGAAAACCTACCGCGAGGAAAAGGAGCAGAATGTGTTTTTGCTGCTGGACGTGAGCGGATCGCAATGCCTGGGCCAACCGGGAGCGCAGAAAATGGATTTAGGCAAAGAGATTGGGGGCATTCTGGCCTTATCGGCGCTCAACCAGGGCAGCCAGTTAGGCATGATCTGTTTCTCAGACGGCAAGGAGCAGTACCTGAAACCGGGAAAGGGCAATGAGCACGCCTATTCGCTTATTAAAACCCTGGCCCGTCTGGAGCCGCAGTCTACCAAAACCAACATTGGCGCTGGCATTAAACTGGCCCTGAACGTGGTCAAGCGCAAAAGCATTATGATCCTGATCTCAGATTTCATAGACCTGAACTACGAGCGGGAACTTATCATGCTGGCCAAGAAGCATGACCTTATTGTGTTGCAACTCATGGACAAGCGCGAAACCGGTTTCCCCAAGCTGGGTATTATTCCCCTGCTAGACAAAGAGTCCGGCAAAACCATGTGGATCAATACCTCTTCCAAGGCATTTAGAGACCAATACCTTCTCCCCTACGCCCAGAACCAGGAAAAGCTGATCAAGATCTGCCGCCAATACCAAGCCGATTTTCTGCCTATTTACGTGGAGCAGGATTACGTGCCGCAACTGATGAACCTGTTCAGGGCCAGAAACAGGAGCATGAAAAGAAGTGCCTAGCAAAGTAATTTAAAGAGTTTCTGTTTTGGACCCGTTTTCTGGAAAATGGGCCCAAAACAGAAAAGGACACCATTTACCATTTCTGCCCTGGCGCAGCAAAAGAGAAAATAAGATAAACTGAATTTGATCAGGCTCATAAAAAAAGGAGGATGGCTTGCCCTGTGGCTTTTCCCGCTGGTCACCTGGGCGCAGCTGCCTTCTATTAAAATGGAAGGGTATTTTCTGCAGGACTCGGTGCAGTTAGGCCAGTCTGTGAAATATATTTTGCTTTCCAGGCAGGCCGTCCAGGCAGAGGTAGTCTTCCCGGACTCCACTTTTTCCTTTGCCCCCTTTGAGCTGGTCCGGAAAGAGTTCTTCCCTACCCGCACCGTGCGGGGCATTAGTACAGACAGCACCGTGTACACTTTGCGCACCTTCCATCTGAAGCCAGTGCAGCACCTGCAGCTGCATGCCCGTCTCTTTTTCCGGGAAGACACCCTGCAGTTGAATACCCTCCCAGACTCAGTGGTCTTGATCCAGAACGTGAAAGTGCCGCCAGATGACTTGCCGCTTATGACCAATACCCAGCTAGAGCACGTGGCGGACAAGTTCAATTATCTGTATTGGGGACTCGGCCTTCTGGCCGGCGCCATCTTTATTGGCGGTATCTGGGGCTTGTTTGGCAACGGCATTCTGCTACGGTATAATCTGTACGTGTTGCGCAAAGACCAGAGCCAGTTCCAATACCGGTTCCAGACGTCCAAAGATCGTTTCAGGCGCATGAAAACCCTGGATCATCTGGAGCGGGCCATTACCCTCTGGAAAAATTACCTCACAAAGCTGGAAGACGAGGAGATCAGCTCCTTTACCACCAAGGAGATCACCACTTATTATGAGGAAGATGAGCGCGTGGGCAACTCGCTTAAGATCTGTGACCGCGCCATCTACGGCAATATCATCTCAGATGATGAGACCGAGGTGGCCGACGCCCTTACCAAGCTGGCTGAGTTTGCGGCGTTGCGTTATGTTTTAATTAGAGACTCCCTGCGCCATGTGGCAAATTCCCGCTGATTTCTCGTGGCTCAACCTGAGCTGGTTCTCGTGGCACACCTGGCAATCTTTTGACTGGGCCAACCAGGGCTTCCTGTACGCGCTCCTTTCAGTGCCCCTGCTTTTTTTGCTGCGCTGGCTTTTACACCTAAGGTTCAGGAAAAAGTTTGATGTGGCCCTGTTTGAAGGCAACGCCACCTGGCACTGGTCCAGCATGCTGCGGTATTTGCCAGACGTGGTGTTCAGTCTTTTCTTCATGCTGGTGCTGGTGGCGCTGGCCCGGCCCCAAAAGACGGATGAAACCGTAGAACTTTCGGCTGAAGGAATTGACATTGTGTTGGTGATGGACGTCTCAGGGTCTATGGAGCTCACCGATTTTCAGCCTAACCGCCTTGAGGCCGCCAAAAAAGTGGCCCTGCAGTTTGTGAACGGCCGGGTGCAGGACCGAATTGGGGTGGTAGTCTTTGCCGCGCAGGCCTATTCCCTGGTACCCCTCACCACTGATTATGAGCTGGTGCGCGAAAGCATCAAAAGCATTTCCCTGAACATGGTGCCCGAAGACGGCACCGCCATAGGCAGCGCCCTGGCCGTCGCCATTAACCGACTACGGGAGTCCACCGCCAAATCTAAAGTGTGCATTCTTATCAGCGATGGCGAGAATACCGCCGGCAGCCTTGACCCGGAACTGGCGGCCCAACTGGCGCATGCGTTCCAACTGAAACTGTACACCATAGGCATAGGGAAAGAAGGGACTATTCAACTCCCGGCAGACTCCATGGGGCATCCAGTGACGGTACAGACCGGCCTGGAGGAAAAGACCCTGCGCGATCTGGCCTCTTTGGCCGAAGGACAGTTTTTCAGGGCCCAGGACGCCGGCGCCTTGTCCCAGATTTTCCAGAGGATAGACAAGCTGGAGAAAAGCGAGGTAAAAGAAACCCGCTACCGTGACACCAAGGATTATTACCAGGTATATTTGCGGTGGGCCATCTTGCTTTTCCTGCTGTGGCTTTTGCTTAAAAACACCTTTTTCACCAACGCGTTAGAAGACTAATGGTATCTATAGAAGAAAGTATCCAGGATTTCAGGCAACGGTTAAGCGGCACCAACTGCCAATTGATAGCCGTCTCTAAAACCCACCCCGTGGAACTGATCCAGGAAGCCTACGTCGCCGGGCAACGCGCATTTGGAGAAAACAAGGCGCAGGAAATAATGTCCAAGCAACCACTGCTCCCCCCTGATGTGGAATGGCACATGATTGGCCACCTGCAAACCAACAAGGTAAAATACATTGCCCCTTTCGTGCACCTCATCCAATCTGTAGACAGCCTGCGATTGCTCCAGGAAATTGACAAGCAGGGCCAAAAGAATAACCGGGTGATTGATTGCCTGCTGCAGTTTTATATTGCCGAAGAAAACACCAAATATGGCCTGGACCTGGAGGAGGCCCGACAACTCCTCCATTCCGAGATTTTCCAGCAACTAAAGAATGTGCGCCTTTGCGGGGTTATGGGCGTGGCTACCAATACCGAGGATGAGGAACACCTGCAAAAAGAATTCCGCCGCCTGAAAGGGTATTTTAATGCCCTGAAGGAAGAGTTTTTCCAGGACGCACCCTACTTCAAGGAAATTTCCATGGGCATGAGCTCAGACTATCAACTGGCCATTGCCGAGGGGAGTACCATGATCCGGGTGGGCAGCGCTATCTTCGGCCACCGGAATTATGCTCAATGAGGTTTAATATCTACATGCTAGCATCTATTTAAGGTTGGTTTTGGTTTAAAAGCCTTTTGTTTTTTTCAGATAGAAGGCTTCTTTAGGCTTCTACACCCATGCCTTTGTGAGACCTATTAATTTGATTTTAGAATTAGATAGCCCGTAGATCATCTTCAGCACCTAAGAATTTCAACTATTCAACCACCAGATTAATCTTCCATTAAATTTATAAAACCATAATATATCTTATCATCATTACATTCTAATTCGTATACTGGATTATAGTTTTCCTCCTCCCGCCCTTCCACGAATGCGCCCGCATTTACATCTTATCCTTTAGTTTTATTACCCTAGCCAACTCTTTGTCTAGCGATGAAAAAACTTCTACTTCTTTTCTATTGCTCTCTTTTGGGTGCCACTTTCCCGTCCTTTTCGCAAAAGCTGGGCCGGTTTACGGATTGCACCAAGGTTCCCGTCCCAAAAACTCAAACCTATAAACAGGCAACAAAAGCCTTGGCTGGTTATAAAGTAGCGGTGTACTATGTAGTTCCGAAGGATGCCTCGTATAGCCAGGCTGAATACGACGCCATCAGGAAAGCCTCCCGGGAAATACAGGCTTGGTACCAGATTAACTCCGGGGGCATGACCTACACCTTCTCAGAGCCAGACACAGTCCTTTTCTACCAGGGGCTGCAGAATACCAGCTATTACCAGGGCCTGGAGGACAACACCGACGCTAATGAAAGTTGGTGGGTTAAACTACTTTCTGAAATGGATGCGAACGGGGTCCCTATCTGGGAACCCGGAATTATAACTACTCTCTGGATAAAGACAGGCCAGACGTATGGGATTGGCTTAGGGGCCCAAGGGTGTGAGGGTGCCTGCGGAGTGGCCATGGCAGGCGTGGAGAATTTCCCTGAATTCAATAATACGGGCATTTGCCCCACCAACCCGGAAGATAACTACGGTTTTATGTACCCTTGCGTGCCCCATGGTACCATGGCACATGAAATGGGTCACGCATTTGGCCTGCCGCACCCAGAAACTGAACCATTCACACAGGAAGTAGCCTACCATAGCCTGATGCAAACCCACTGGAACTACCCCAATTTAGGCCCTCCTACCGTAAAACCATGGGGTTTGCTGACCGTAGAGCGAACCCATCTTTGGGAGAATCCCTTTTTTCAGGAAGGCATTTCCCTCCGGCAGATCTATGACGCCGATGTCGTGAACCTGCCCCCAACTGGAGAACCGCCTGACATTAAGGTCAATTACGCAGTGGCTGGTCAAACCCTTCACCTTAACAATCACACCAAAGGGGCAGGGCTTTATTATTGGACCTTCGGTGATGGAAGTGTGAGCAATGAGGTATCCCCCCGCCATTCCTATGCTATGCCTGGCAGGTATACGGTGGCGCTAAGAGCCTCCGCTGCCAATGGCATGACTTCCTTGTATGAGTTCGCGGTGGAAGTAAAAGATATAGGCAGGCCTTCCTGGAGCCTTTTGAAAATATTCCCTAACCCAAGCCATGACGGACATTTTACAATTTCTTTCCCACCAAACTCTGAACCATTTCAGTTAACCGTTACCAACAGGTTGGGCACAGTACTTTTCACTAAGACCGTGACCGATGCTTCGGTAAACCAGGAACTGGATTTGAGCGCCTATGGGAAAGGGGTTTACTTTCTACGGATTGAAACGCAAGACCGCACCAAAACCAGGGTCTTAGTGGTGTTGTAACCCACTGTTTCGCCTTCCGTTTTTCAGGAATCTATCCACTAGAAAGCCTGGCTTTGGCCGGGCTTTCCTGATTTTGAACTGTAACCGCAAACTACCGCCTTCCATCTGCACGGTTCAGGATTTTGGTTAGTTTTGCACTGTCTGCCTGAGGCAGAGAAAAGAGACGTCTTTACTTACTAAAATTAGAAGATGAGCATAAAAACGATTTTGATCCTAGGCGCCCTCTTCAGTGGCCTGGGCGTGATGATTGGGGCCTTTGGGGCGCACGGTTTGGCCAAGATGCTAACCGAGACTGGTCGCACCGATACCTTTGAAACCGCCGTGAAATACCAGATGTACCATGCCCTGGGCTTATTAATTCTGGGCGTACTTATGGCGCAGTACCCGGTAGCGACTGGTCTCAGCCTTTCCGGCATTTGCTTTTTGGTGGGAATTTTAATTTTCTCTGGATCACTGTATGTGCTTTGCCTAACCGGCGTAAAGTGGATGGGTGCCATCACTCCTATTGGCGGCGTCTTTATGATTGTAGGGTGGCTGAACCTGGTGTGGGTCATAGCCAGGAATCTTCGGTAAGTATTTGAAGTACCCTCACACCAAAAACGCCTTTCCTGCTGTAGCAAGAAAGGCGTTTTTGGTGTGTTTTAAGAAAAACAGGCGTGAAACGCTAGTTGGCCGCTACTATGTTCGTAGCAATAATTACCTGACTAGAGCCCTGAACGGCGTTTGACTCCACGGTGATGACCTTGTTTTGCTGACCCCGTTTGCCGGCGCTGTTAAAGCGGGCCGTAATAGAGGCTGTCTCCCCGGGCATAACCGGGGCCTTGGGAAAACTGGTGGCGGTGCAGCCGCAGGTGGTCTTCACGTTGGCTATGATGAGCGGCAAGGTGCCGTTATTGGTGAATTTAAAGGTATGCTCCACCACATCGCCGGGTTTAATATCCCCGAAATCAAATTTCTGCTCTTCAAACTGCAGCGACGGGCCTACCACGGGGGCTGGAGCCGCAATAGAATCAACTGGGACTGCGGGCGGCAGGGTAGCCGTAGTCTGGGCCAGGGCGGCTGTGCTGCCGAAGGCCAGGAAGAAAAAGCCTAAGATTACTTTTTTCATCTCTTTAAGGGGTAAAGCTGGGTGCAATATAAATTTAAATCCGTTAGTCTTCTACGCGTTCAGGGGCATTCTCCAGCAATTTCTCATTGAAGTTCACCAGAAACAGCTGCTCAGAGGCCCGGGTAGTGGCCGTGTATAACCAACGGGCAAATTCCTGGCTCACTAGGTCATCCTTCAGGAAACCATGGTCCACGAACACCGCCTGCCACTGGCCGCCCTGTGCTTTGTGGCAAGTGAGCGCGTAGGCGAACTTTACCTGCAAGGCGTTCAAGTATTTGTCCTGGCGCATTTCTTGGCTGCGGGCGCGTTTATTGGCTATGTGCTGGTAATCCTGGAGCACCTGCTGGTACAGATCCTTGTTTTTATCAGCTGGCAACGCCGGCGACTCTGAGTACAAGGTGTCCAGCATGATTTTGGTTTCCAGTTCCGGCTCATTGGGGTAATCTACGAACCTGATCTGTACATCCGCGAAGCGCATGTCATACAGTTCCTCATAGCGGATGATCTTGGTAATCTCCACAAAATCGCCGTTGGCCATAAACCCGATGCTGGAGTCTTTGGGAAGCCAGGTGTAGTTATTGCGCACGATCATGAGGTAATCGCCTACCCCAATCTCGTCTTCGGCAAAGAAAATCTGCCGCCTAATATGCTGGTTATAGAGGTTGGCCGTTTTGTTGGACCGACAGATCACCGTGGTGTTATCAACCCCAAACTTGTCATAGGCGTAACGCAGGCCGTCTTCCAGCTTATCGCCGCGCATGTGAAAGATATCCCGGAAGCCCTTAGTCCGGAACGCCAGTTCGGGTTGCTCTTTTACCAGCTCATTACGCAGGCGGGTGGCGTTCATCAGAATACCGGATTCTTCGGCTTGCCGCATGACCTGGCGCATCTCCATCTCATGCACGTGCAGCTTAAAGTAGCGTTGCAGGTAGCTGGCATCCAGTGAGGGGCTCAGGGCCTGGTTGACGGGCGGAAGCTGGGCGGTGTCCCCTATGAGCAGAAGCTTGTTGCTGGGGCTCTCAAACACGTAATTGACCAGATCCTGCAGCAGGCCGTTGTCCCCGAAGGCCTTATCATCTGAGATCATAGAAGCCTCATCTACAATGTAGACCACCCGCTCGTTTTTGTTGGGCTGCCGGGAGAAAGCCAATCCTTCTGAGTACGGGTTAGCCGTCTGTTTATAGATTTTCTTATGGATGGTGGAGGCCGGCTTGGCCGAGTAGGTGGACATCACCTTGGCGGCCCTGCCTGTAGGAGCAAGCAAGACATACTTATAGCCAAACTTATTCAGGATTTTCACCAGCGCGCTCACCACAGTGGTTTTACCGGTTCCGGCGAAACCCTTGAGCATGAACACCTCTTTCAAGCCGGTTTTGCGCAGAATGAATTGGTCAAGTTTCTGAAAAAGCTCAGCCTGGTCGGTGGTAGGTTCAAAAGGAAAATTCTGACGGATTGCTTCAGCAGGGGTCATAACAGGAATCAAGAATGGGTGGCGTCCGGCGCTAAAACCGCCATGGTCGCAGAGGCTTTGGCGATAAGTTTCTTATGGCCCAGCCCATCTATACTAAAGATTTCAGCCTCACAAAAGTTCAACTTCCGGCCTTGTTTTAAGACCCAGCCTTTGGCCAGAATGGCTTCCCCCACACCGGGCCGGAGGTAGGAGATTTTCAGGTCGGCGGTGACCACGTGCTGGTTGGCCGGCACCAGAGTTACCACCGCAAAGCCCATGACAATATCTGCCAGGGTAGCAATAACGCCGCCGTGGGCGAAGCCTTTGTGCTGTTTATGTTTCTCTTCCAGCACCAATTGGCCGGAAACTTGCCCTATTTCAACGGTTTCTAGGTCAAAACCCAGCAAATGCATGTAAAATTGCCGCTGAAGTTTCTCTTTGACCGTATCTTTAAAATTATCATTATACGTTTTGAGCATACTGTAAAAGTACGGCCTCAAAAGGTGGTCTACAACCTATGGAGAACATACATCCCCTTGCAGCCCCTTATTCTTCCAAAGCCAGGATCAGGGTCTGCGGATTACTCATACAAGATGGCAAGCTTCTGCTGGCCCGGCATACCGACCCGTTTGGCGAAGGCGTGTTCTGGATTCCGCCGGGCGGAGGTCTGGAATACGGAGAAAAAGTAAAGGATTGCCTGGTGCGCGAATTTGCCGAGGAAACAGGGCTGCACGTAGAAGTGGGCCGGTTTCTTAACCTGAACGAATTCCTGCGGCCGCCCCTACATGCCCTGGAGTTATTCTTTGAGGTGAAACTCCTGAAAGGCGAACTGGCCCTGGGCACCGATCCGGAACACTCCCACCAAGAACAGTTGCTGGAAGAGGTGAAGTTTATGGGCATCAGAGATATGTACCAGCTCAAGCGCGAAGAACTCCACCCTATTTTGCATGCCCTAGTAGACCTGGACGATCTGTTTATTCCCCGGCTTAACTTCCTGGGGTAAGCCTGGGAATCCTATTTTTGAAGAGTTCTAATTGGGATTAATTAAAAAGCGTTTCGGGCCTATTTTTGGAAAAACAGGCCCGAAACGCTTTTCTATTTCTACAGGACTTGTTACCTTATTTAGGTTTTATTTCAAAAGCTTTTATTAATTAGAAACGACTTTTCGTTTGTTAGTGAGAACACCAACATGGGCGGAAATCTAAAAATTCCTGGTACGATTTCACGGTATTTTGCAGAAACGACCTCTTTAATTCAGAAAGAATTGGATCAGGATGATTGATCCTGTTTTCAATTCATCCCTCCTATCCAAAAACTGTTCACAAAAAAAGCCTCTCCGGTTGGGAGAGGCTTTTTTTGTGAAATCATTATTGCGTTAATTATTATTAGATTTTTCAAGTGCCTTAGCTGCTTTTTTGGCTTGTTTGTCAGCATCTCTTCTATTCCTCTGTGCCTTGGCCTCCATTTTAGAAGCCTGCTTGGCTTGCTTAGCTGCGTATGATGCATCTTTATCTACTCTTTTGGCTTCTTTTGTTCTGGCCATCAACATTTTCTCTTCAGCCTTGGAGGCTTTTCTCAGATCGGTGGCGTCTTTTAAGCGTTTTTCATCATTTTCGGTATTTGCCTTTATAGAATCCTGCACCATCCGACCTGATTATTGCTTTGGTTAGATTGTGCAAAAACTAAGCTTGAAAAAGAGGACAATATTCCGGTAAATACAACTAAAATAAAAATCTTGGAATTCATAATAGTGGTAAAAAGTATTGAGCTTCAAAATAAGGCTCTAAACCGTATACGCTTGGTTAAGAAATACAACTGACTAATCTATATATATTAATTTCTATTTTCGTTTCTTTTTCATAGTGATTTAGTTCTTAGGGAAACACAGTAAAAGGGAATACCCGCTGCGGGTCTGTAAGGTTAACCAGGCAGCGGGTATTCTTGTATATTCTAGCAGTAAAGGGGCGGTTACGCTACCTTCAGGAAAAGCTTCTCAGAGGGCTTGCGCACTTTTTTGGCCTTGGCCAGGAAATCTTTTTCTTCATCGCGGTAGCCTAGCGCCAGGAGAGACACGCTGCGCAGGCCTTTTTCTTTGAGACCCAACAATTCATCCAGGGCCGCCGGCTGGAAGCCTTCCATAGGCGTAGAATCTACTTTTTCCATAGAGGCAGCCACCAGGGCGGTACCCAGGGCAATGTAAGACTGTTTGGCGGCCCACTGGAAATTCTCATCGGCAGTACGGCCTTTGATCATGCCTTTAATGCTATCCCCGAAGCCTTGCAGGGTTTCCTGCTTCACTCCTCTTTCTGAGGCAATGTGCTGGATATAGTCGTCTACCTGCGCATCCGTCAAGGGATCCCAGGCGGCAAAAACCAGTAAATGGGAGGCTTCCACAATCTGGGGCTGGTTAAAGGCCACGGCCTGAATCTGCTTACGCACCTCCTGGTCTTCAATCACGAACACGTTATATGGCTGGAAACCCATGGAAGAGGCCGATAAGCGGATAGACTCTAAAATGGTGTCTAGTTTCTCCTGAGGCACTTTCGCGCCGGTCATCCGCTTGGTGGCATAGCGCCAGTTCAAATCCTGAAGTAAGTTCATCTATTTAAAATCGAATTTATTTGTAAGTACTTTAGTTGTATAAACAAATTTACTTACTTTTGGTTTCAAATAGATACTGGTTTACGTTTATATACCGGTTTCTCACATGAAATGACCTTGATATGGAAGCAGTTATCAATCCCGACGTTGTTACCAAGCCTGCCCGCAACCTTTGCATCACGCACATTCTCCCAATCAGAGATGCACTGGACATTCTAAGCGGCAAGTGGAAAATCCCGATTATTGTGGCCCTATGCGTGCACAAACGGCGCTTTAAAGAACTGCACCGCGATGTGCAGGGTATTACGGCCAAAATGCTTTCCAAGGAACTGAAAGAGCTAGAGGTCAACAAACTGGTAAAGCGCACGGTGCATGACACTTCGCCGGTGACGGTAGAATACTCCATCACGGAATACGGCCATAGCCTCACCCCAGTCATCAATGAACTCCGCGACTGGGGCCTCAAGCACCGCGACAAGATTATCTACCACCCAGAGGAAGCGTAATTTCTGTTTCGGGCCTGTTTTCTGAAAAACAGGCCCGAAACAGAAATTAGCCTATAAGTTTTTTAGCTTGGTCCAGGTCTATCTCCTTTTCCCACTTAGACACGAAGATGGTGGCCACGGCATTGCCGATGAGGTTGGTGAGGGCGCGGGCCTCGCTCATGAAACGGTCTATGCCCAGAATGAGCGCCAGGCCGGCCACCGGTATTCCGCCCACGGCGGGCAAGGTGGCGGCCAGGGTTATGAAACCGCTTCCGGTTACGCCGGCAGCCCCCTTTGAGGTAAGCATCAGCACCAGCAGCAAGGTGATCTGCTGGCCAATATCCAATGGGGTATCGGTGGCCTGGGCCACAAACACGGCCGCCATGGTCAGGTAAATAGAGGTGCCGTCCAGGTTAAAGGAATAGCCGGTAGGCACCACCAGCCCCACCACCGATTTAGAGCAGCCCAAACGCTCCAGCTTCTCAATCAAGTTCGGCAAGGCCGCCTCTGACGACGAGGTTCCCAGCACGATCAACAGTTCCTCCCGTATGTAGCGCAGCAGTTTAAAAATGTTGAAACCCATTACCCGCATCACCAGCCCTAGCACCAGCACAATAAACAAGACGCAGGTGAGGTAGAAAGCGCCCATCAGCTGCCCTAAGGAACCCAAGGACTCCAGTCCGTATTTGCCAATGGTGTAGCCCATAGCCCCCAACGCCCCCAGCGGCGCCACCTTCATGATGATGTGGATGATGGCAAACAAGGCGTTAGAAAGGGACTGAATGAAGGAATACACCGGCTGACCCCGCTCCCCTATCTTAGACAAGCCAAACCCGAACAGCACCGAGAAAAACAGGATCTGCAGCAAATCACCTTTGGCCAGGGCATCAATGATGTTCTCCGGGATCAAGTGCATAAAAAAGGCCAACGCCCCGGTATGCTCAGGTGCTTTACCCGAGGTCAGGGCGGATAAGGCGTTGGTGTCCAGGCTGGCGGCATCTACGTGCATTCCGGCTCCGGGCTTCAGGACGTTCACTACCAACAAACCCAGGAGGAGCGCCACGGTGGTGAGCACCTCAAAGTACAGCAGCGCCTTCACGCCTACCCGCCCGATCTGCTTCATGTCCTGCATGCCGGCAATACCGGTCACAATAGTGCAGAACACCACTGGCCCGATCATCATTTTCACCAGTTTGATAAAGGCATCGCCCAAGGGTTTTAGCTGCACCGCTATTTCCGGGTAAAAATGGCCTAAGGCAATGCCTAATATAATAGCGGTAATTACCTGAAAATAAAGACTTTTGTAGATGGGTTTCTTCCGGATCATGTAGAAGTGGGGTGAAATCAAGCTTCAAGAATAGCCAGATTTACCGGAAGGAGCAAATTTGCCAGTCTCTGAGCCAGTAAGTGTAAAGAGGAAGCTAACAAAAATAAGTTTCTGCTGGGGTTAGGCTTAGAAATTCCTTTTAAATGAAGTTGTAAGCCCTTCCAAAAATAGAGGCTTAGAGGTAATTTCCCTAAGCCTCTATTTTTGGAAGAATACGTTATCCTAACCCTGTTTTAATTTTTTGCCTTTTTGGCCCGTGTTTCCTTTTTTACAGCCATTTCCTTATCATCCAACTCCTGACCGAAATGAGGCATGCCGTCTTTGGTCCACCTTAAGACCCGGGCACGGGTGTGGCGGTTTGGGTCATAAAGGGGTTCGCCTTTTATCTCTTTGTAGTCGCGGGCGTGGTAAATCATGATATCGGTCTTGCCGTCCTCGGCTACAATAAAGCTGTTATGCCCTGGTCCGAAGCGCTTCAATTTTTCATTGGTGGAGAATACCGGTTCGGGTAATTTGTGCCAGGATGAAGCATCCAGCAGGTCGGCTCCCTCTTCTGCCCACAATAAACCCAGGCAATAGTTCGCATCAGTGGCACTAGCCGAGAAGGTCACAAACACCTTGCCGTTCCGAATGATGACAGCTGGGGCCTCATTTACGCGGTGGCCTTTTATTTCCCAGGCATATTCTGGTTGCGAGATCACTACTTGTTTGTCGTCGAGGGTTGTGGGGCTGGTCATTTTGGCGATAAATAAGCCCGTGTTGGTCACCTTTTCTGAGGCCCGGTCTACCCAGATCATGAACCGCTGCCCCTTATGCTCAAAGGTAGTGGCATCCAGAGTGAACTGATTTGGTTTGCTGACTATCTCTCCCTCCTCTTTCCATTCCCCTTGGGTAGGATCTGCAGCCGAATTAGACAAAGCATATTTGCGTATTTTCCATTTGTCTTCTGCGGAGCCGGCGGCAAAATAGATGTACCACTTTCCGTTAATATGGTGTAGTTCAGGAGCCCAGATGTGGTTACCCATTGCGCCTTTCTGGTGCTTGCGCCATACAATAACCGGCTTTGCGTCTTTTATGCCATTGATGGTTTTAGATTTCCTTATTTCCAGGCGGTCGTACTCTGGCACGGTGGCCACAAAATAATAGGCTCCATCTGCTGCCTTCCAGACGTGCGGGTCAGCGCGTTGCAAGGCCAAAGGATTATTGAATTGGTTTTTCTCAAGTTTTTGCGCGTTAAGAGTTATCCCGTTGACCAAAAGAGCCGCGGCTAACAGTAACCTAAAGTGTTTGATGGTAATCATACGGGTGAAATGGGTAGTGGCTGTCTAAACAAAATTGCTTGCCGAATCTCCTATAAATTTAAGCGTATTCTTTACATTTATTGCCATTTATAAGGTACAATCTTCTACAGTTCCTACATAGGAAAGAATGCTTTATCCAAGTCACCTAAGTCCTCCTCCTTTTTACCTATATCTAAAAGCATTCCTCTAGTTTTGCCCTATTTTCATAAAAACAGGCTAAAAACATCTTCCTTCCTATTTCCCGCGTATGCCTCGGAAATAATTCACGAACTTTAGCCGTTCGCACAGTAAATAAGACACCCATGCCTAAGATTCTGATCATAGATGATGAACGTAGCATTCGCTACACGCTTAAAGAAATCCTGGAGTATGAAAGCTATACGGTAGATGAGGCCGAAGACGGGGAGCGCGGAATTGAGCTTTTACAAAAAAGCAAGTATGACGTGGTGCTCTGCGATATAAAAATGCCCAAGATGGATGGCATGGAGGTGCTGGAACGCGCCCAGGTCCTGGCCCCGGACACCCCCTTCATCATGATCTCCGCACACGGTACCATTGACACCGCCGTGGAAGCCACCAAAAAAGGCGCCTATGATTTCCTGGTAAAGCCCCCTGACCTGAACCGTTTGCTGGTTTCTGTGCGCAATGCCCTGGACAAAGCCACACTGGTCACCGAAACCAAGACCCTTAAAAAGAAGATATCCAAGACCTATGAGATGGTGGGCTCCTCCCCTGCCCTGAGCAAGGTGAAATCTGCCATTGCCAAGGTTGCTCCCACTGATGCCCGCGTCTTGATCACCGGCCCTAACGGAGCGGGGAAAGAACTGGTGGCCCGCTCCCTGCACGAACACAGTAGCCGCGCCCAAGGGCCGTTAGTAGAAGTGAACTGCGCTGCTATTCCCAGTGAGCTGATAGAAAGCGAATTGTTCGGGCATGAGAAAGGATCGTTCACCTCGGCGGTAAAGCAGCGCATTGGCAAGTTTGAGCAGGCCAACGGCGGCACCCTTTTCCTGGATGAAATTGGCGACATGAGCCTTTCGGCGCAAGCCAAGGTGTTGCGCGCCCTGCAGGAGCATAAAATTACCCGCGTGGGCGGCGACAAAGACATTACGGTTGATGTGCGCGTGATAGCGGCCACCAACAAAAACCTGCTGGAAGAGATTGAGTCCAAGCACTTTAGGGAGGATTTATACCACCGCCTGAGCGTGATCCTGATCCATGTACCACCTTTGAATGAACGCCGCGAAGATATCCCTGATCTGGTGGAGAAGTTCCTGGATGACGTGGCCCGGGACTATGGCAACAAACCTAAGAAGATCACTCCTGAGGCCCTGACTTATTTGCAAGGCTTGGACTGGCGCGGAAACGTGCGGGAACTGCGTAATGTGGTAGAACGCCTGGTGATCATGAGCGAGGAAACCATCACGGAGGAAGATGCGAAACTTTACGCCAAGTAAAATCTAATCTTTAAAAGGCAGAAACAGGACTTTCATAAGAGAAAGTCCTGTTTCTGTTTTAGGGCTGTTTTGGCTAAAACAGGCTCACAACGCTAGCCTACTAACAAGTTGCACCCTCTGATATCGGCGTTGTCAAAGCGGCCTAGGATTTCAAAGGAACCGTCTTCATACAGTTTGCCCAGATCTTTGGTCTCTATAAAGGCACAGGAATCTACGTTGGCCAAGTCTATTACATTCACCCCACCGGAACCTGCCTTGTCTGTGACATTGAAAGGATCATTTACCTCCCGGATCAACACCCGCAAGGTGCTGGAAGGGTAGAAAATCCCTTTTCCGGGGGAATAGGCCTGAGATAAGAGTTCCGTCATTCCGTATTCAGAGTGAATGGTTTCCACCCCAAACGCCTGGGTTAATAGTCCGTGCAGCTCTTCCCGCACCATTTCGCGGCGACGCCCTTTCATGCCGCCGGTCTCAAAAATGGTTACGCCCCCAAATTCAGGTGCTGCCAGTTCTTCTGCCAGGTCTAGCAGCGCATAGGTAACGCCAAAAAGAAAGGCATTTTTGCCTTCGCTTTTAGCCTGCCGCACGGCGGTGATGAGTTCTGCGTGGTTTCTGAGGTAAAACCCAGGCTGGGTCTGGCCGGTGGCTTTGATAAAATGGTCAATCATTAGGACCAACGAGGATTCACCTTGCTCCAGATAGGACGGCAGCAATGCCAAGACCACACTCCCCGCCAATGGACCATACTCCTTCTCAAATAACTGCTGCGCGTGCGTTTGGTAAAATTGGGCATCGGCTACCAAATGTTGGCTGCGCTGCTGCAATGTGGTTCCGCTGCTTTTAAAGATTACCTCGGGCGTAAACTCATAGGAAACCACGGTATGGGTTTTGAAAAACTCTATGGGCAGGAAAGGAATTTGGGTGACTTTATGAATATCTGAAATTGATTTACCCAGGTGGGAGATATAGCTACTATAAACCGTATTGTGCTGTGCCTGAAACCGGAACAAGGCCAAGTAAGCCGCTTCAAAGTCCTGCGGGGCCAGGCTTGGCAGCTTTTTTTTGAAGTCATTGGTAAATCCCATGTGGCTACGGCTAAATAATATAACAAAGTAAACAGGTACGCGTTAGAATTTGTACCTTAGGTGCAGTTAATTACACCATGAAAAGAAACAGACTTCTTCTAGGATTAGCCTTCCTGGCTGGATCATTGGGCTTGACGGCCTGTTACAACGAGCCTGATTTTGAATCTACCCCTAACCTGATTTTCAGGGGGCTGGAACAGCACACCCTCCGCACCCCTACCAATATAACCTATGATTCCCTCATTCTGGTGGTGCGGTTTCAGGATGGGGACGGGGACCTGGGATTGTCTGAAACGGAGTACCCAGAGGATATAAAAGGGCAATTTGCGCCTAATCAACCCTACTTCCACAACATTTTTGTGAATGTTTATAAAAAGGTAAACGGAAAGTTTCTGCAGCTACAGGTGAACGGCGTGCCCTATACCCTTCCGGGTAGGTTCCCCAGGGTGTCTATTGATGGCCGCCAGGAACCGCTGGAGGGCGACATCAGGTACAGCCTGGACCGTATCTATGAAGACCGCAACAGCCCCATTAAACGGGGTGACACCCTTCGGTTTGATGCCAAGATTGTAGACCGGGCCTTGCACGAAAGCCTCACCGTTACCTCTTCAGAAGTCATTGTGTTTTCCAAGCAGTAAGACCTTCGTCCAGAATCATATAAAAGGAATCGGCCCGTTCAGTTGAACGGGCCGATTCCTTTTATAGCAAGGCTTATCTTAAAAAAGCGAAGGGAAAGCCTCAGGGTTTGATTCCCGCATCATGGCATACACGGTTTCAAACACGTCATCTGCGTTTGGCTTGGAGAAATAGTCTCCGTCGGTAGAGTAAGATGGGCGGTGGTCGTGCGCTGATAAAGTAGCCGGCTTAGAATCCAGGAATCTCCAGGCCTCCTGCTCATCAATCACACGCTGCAACATAAACGCGGTGGCACCTCCAGAAACGTCCTCATCCGTGAAGAGCACCCGGTTGGTTTTCCGCAGAGAATCTGCAATGGAATGATTTAAGTCAAACGGCAAAAGCGTCTGCACATCAATCACTTCTGCAGAGATACCAACTGCTTGCAACTGCTCGGCGGCCTCTAATACTACCCGGCACATAGACCCGTAGGTCACAATGGTGATATCTGTTCCGGTTCTTAATATTTCTGGCTGGCCTAAAGGAACGGTGAACTCCCCAATATTGGCCGGCATACGCTCTTTCAAGCGGTAGCCGTTCAGACACTCCACCACCAGAGCAGGCTCATCAGATTTTAGCAGCAGGTTGTAGAACCCGGCCGCCTGGGTCATGTTACGGGGTACTAAGACATGCATACCTCTCAGGCTGTTCAGGATCATGCCCATAGGAGAGCCTGAATGCCATACGCCTTCCAGGCGGTGCCCGCGGGTACGTACGATCAAGGGGGCCTTCTGGCCGCCTTTGGTGCGGTACTGCAGGCTGGCCACGTCATCACTTAAGATCTGGATGGCATACAACAGATAGTCCAGGTACTGGATCTCTGCAATAGGCCGTAGACCGCGCAAAGAGGCTCCTATCCCCTGGCCGATAATAGTACACTCCCTGATCCCGGTGTCGGTTACCCGTAGCTCTCCGTATTTATCTTGCAAGCCGGCAAAGGCCTGGTTCACATCGCCAATCTTTCCAACGTCTTCGCCAATGGCGAATAACCGGGGCTCACGTGCAAGGGCTGCATCAAAGCAGGCCTGCAATACTTCACGACCGTCCACTACCGGGCTGTCTTCCTGGTAATCTGCCAGCACTTCCTCCGCTACTAAGGCAGATTCATCAGACTGGCTATAGAGGAAGGAGTTGTAGCGCTCAGCGTTTTCGCCTTGCACGGTTTCCAGCCATTTCACCAGGTCGCGTTTGGCCCCGCTCTTCTCGTTGCGGGCAACCCTTAACGCTTTTCTGGCAGCCTTGAGCGCGTCTGACCTTAAAGGGTTGATGGTTTTGGAAAGCTCTTCCTTGATGGTGATGATGGCCGATGCGTTTTGGTCCATGCTCTCAGACAGCTTTTCCAGCAGCACCAGGCATTGGTTATGGTCCTGCTCCATGCCTTCGGTGAAGGATTTCCAGGCGGCGGTACGGGCTTCCTTAACGGCTTCTTTTGCCTCAGCTTCAATTTGGTTCAGCTCGGCGTGCGTGGCGTACTCGTTTTCAATCAACCAGTTGCGCATCTGCTTAATGCAGTCATACTCTTCTTCCCAGGCCAGGCGCTCTTTTGACTTATAGCGCTCATGTGACCCGGAGGTGGAGTGGCCCTGGGGCTGAGTCATTTCTTCCACGTGGACCAGAACCGGTACATGCTGCTCGCGGCAGACTTGAGTAGCTACATTGTACACCTCGCACAGTGCGGCGTAATCCCAGCCTTTTACTTTAAAGATCTCATAGCCCTGTCCTCCGGGCTCATTGCGCTGGAAACCAGCCAGAATCTCAGAGATGCTGCTTTTGGTAGTCTGGTATTTGGCCGGCACCGAAATACCGTAGCCATCATCCCACACAGAAACCAGCATAGGCACCTGTAGCACGCCAGCGGCATTGATGGCCTCAAAGAAAACCCCTTCAGAAGTTGAAGCGTTGCCTATGGTGCCAAAGGCGATCTCGTTTCCGTTGATGGAGAAATCAGTGAAGGGGTGCAGGTCCGGGTTCTCTCTGTAAAGCTTAGAGGCATAGGCCAGGCCCACTAAGCGGGGCATCTGAGCGCCGGTAGGCGATATATCTGCGGTAGAGTTTTTGCTGGTGGTTTGCGGCTTCCATTTTCCTTCCTCATCCAGAAGGCGGGTTCCAAAGTGCCCCGTCATGCTGCGTCCGGCGGTAGAAGGCTCCTGCTCCACGTCTGTATGGGCATACAACTGGGCAAAGAACTGCTGCACGGTTAACTGGCCAATGGCCAGCATGAAGGTCTGGTCACGGTAATAGCCTGAACGGAAGTCTCCGGCCTTGAAAAACCTGGCCATGGCCAACTGTGCCACCTCTTTGCCGTCTCCAAAAATACCGAACTTGGCTTTACCCATGAACACCTCTTTGCGGCCGGCAAGGCTGGCCTGACGACTCTCGCAGGCAATGCGATAGTCCTGCAACATCTCTTCTTTGGTAAGGGAAAGCTGATTAATCCGCTCAACGGTTTGCATGCGTTATCTTATAAGTTCTGAAATGGCTTTTTAAAACCAAAACTAATCAAGTTTTAGCCCATTTTCAAATCTGCTTCTCTCGTATAGCAAGAATGGGTACTTATTCTATAGGCGAGAGAACTAATTTTCCTTAATTTTGTTTTTACCCTTAACGGGCCTTTAAACGACACAAAAACAGAAGACAAACCTTAAAAATTATGAAAAAGATCTATCTATTTCTGGCGCTGGCATTGGTGGTGCTGAGCCAAGGAGCCGTTTCGGCACAAGGAGTGCTGACCTTTGAAAAAGACACCCATGACTTTGGAAACATTGCAGAGGGCCCTGTGGCTTCTTACGAGTTCAAAGTAAAAAACACCGGAAACCAGCCGGTTATCATCTCTCATGTGCAGGCCTCCTGCGGATGTACCACTCCTGAATGGACCAAAGAAGCCATCTTACCCGGTAAAACCGGAATCGTGAAAGCCGGCTATAACAGTGCCGGTCGTCCTGGCGTTTTCACCAAATCGTTAACTGTTACCTCTAACGGTACGCCAGATACCCAAACCCTTTTCATTAAAGGAACCGTGGTAGACAAGGCCGCCACCCCTGCTGCCAGTGCCCAGGAAATTGCCAGCTCTCCAAAAATCCAATTGACCAGCTCTTCCTATGATTTCGGTAAATTGGAAAAAGGCCAGAAAGCCACCGCTAAATTCACCCTTAAAAACACCGGCAAAAGCGATCTTAAGATCACCGGAATCCAGACGGCCTGCAATTGCGTAGCTTACAAGGCCAGCCCTTCTGTGGTTAAGGCAGGACAATCTGCAAAGTTGGAACTTATTTACAGCCCTCAGGTGTTGCAGGATAGAATAGAGCAAGTAACCCTTCTCTCAAATGACATTACCGGCGCTTCTGCCACCCTTACCTTAAAGGCCAAAGTGGTAGAAAGTCTAGCCAAACAAAACACCGTAAAGCTTCAAAAGGCCAGCGTGCCCTTTAAATAGATTTTTCATAGTTTTATTTTGTACTAATGGCAGTAACTAAGTTGCTGCCTTTTTTTATGCCTTTCTGTTTTGGGCCTGTTTTGAGAAAAACGGCTTATAAATGGCAATTCCCAAACAAACGTTAATTTAATCAACCTGTTCATTGCTAAAATACTAGCAGGTTGATGTATATTTGAGCACTTTTTCACCACCTTATAAAAAGTACTACAATGATTATTGGTCTTCCTAAGGAGATAAAAAACAACGAGAACCGCGTAGCCCTTACCCCAGGTGGCGTAGCGGAATTTGTAAAAAACGGTCATACCGTCTATGTGCAGGCAACTGCCGGTGATGGAAGCGGTTTCCCGGATGCGGAATATGTGAGCGCTGGCGCTTCCATCCTACCCACCATTGAGGAAGTGTACGCCATTGCCGAAATGATTGTAAAAGTGAAGGAGCCCATTGAGCAGGAATACTCGCTCATCAAAGAAGGCCAGTTATTGTTTACGTATTTCCACTTTGCCTCTTATGAGCCGCTTACGCACGCCATGATTGAGCGCAAAGCCACCTGCCTTGCCTACGAGACTGTTGAATTGAAAGACCGTTCCCTGCCGTTGCTTATTCCTATGAGCGAAGTGGCCGGTAGAATGGCTCCCCAAGAAGGTGCCAAATATTTAGAGAAGCCTTTGAAAGGCCGTGGTATTCTGTTAGGCGGCGTACCCGGTGTGAAGCCAGCCAACGTGTTGGTTCTGGGAGGCGGTATCGTAGGAACCCAGGCCGCTAAGATTTCTGCGGGCTTAGGCGCCAACGTCACCATTATGGACATCAGCTTGAAGCGTCTGCGCGAGTTGGATGACATCATGCCGGCCAACGTAAACACCCAAGTTTCCAACCATTACAACATCAAGGAAGCTATCAAAACCTCTGATCTGATCATTGGGGCCGTCCTGATCCCGGGCGCGAAAGCTCCTAACCTGATCACCCGTGACATGCTGAAAGACATGCGCCCAGGTACGGTTTTAGTGGACGTGGCCGTTGACCAGGGAGGTTGCATTGAAACCTGCAAGCCTACCACCCATGAGAACCCAACCTTCATCATTGATGACGTAGTTCACTACTGCGTGGCCAACATGCCGGGCGCGGTTCCTTATACCTCTACACTTGCCTTGACTAACGCCACCCTTCCGTATGCCCTGCTTTTGGCCAACAAAGGCTGGAAACAAGCATGCCTGGAGCGTGACGAGCTGAGACTTGGACTGAACGTGGTAAACGGTAAGGTAGTGTATCCTGGCGTTGCCGAAGCCTTCAACCTGCCTTTGACAGACGTAGCCGAAGTTCTGGCGTAAGCAAGATTCTCCTGTCTAAGCAACCGAAAGGCGCTTCCTGTTATGCGGGAAGCGCCTTTTGTATTTATAAAAAGGTAGGGATAATCAGCTGGGCAAGTTTTTGAAGGAGGAGCCTTTTCCTAAAAATCCGTTTTAGGGCTGATTTCCGGAAAAGAGGGCAAAAACGACAGCGGCGTGACCTGGGTGGTGCCAGGCGCCACATGCCAGCAGAAATGGTCGCGGCCGTTGCTCACCATGAGGTAGGGCGCCGCAATGGATTGGTTGTAAACGGCTACCTGTTGTACTGTGGCCTGGGAAATGGGCACATGCGCGGCCTTGCACTCCACTAGCAGTAAGGGGGCTCCCTCAGACGAATAAACCCGTAAATCGGTGCGCTTCTGCAGCTTGTTGAATTTGGTGCCCCGCTCCACGCTCATGAGAGATAAAGGGTAGTATAGATGGGCGTATAACAAATGGATGATGTGCTGTCGTACCCATTCCTCTGGGGTCAGGAGCACATATTTGCGCCGTACCAGGTCCAGAATATAAGTATTCCCTCCAGAATCCTTAAGTTTGTAAGAATAAGCAGGCAAAGAAAGCGGTTCCATACCTCAAATGTACAAAGTTGCCCGCACAGCTTCCGTTTATGGGCCGTTTTTCTTAAATTAGAATGAAACCAAGACTATGAAAACAAAAAAAGAGATTGTAGAGAACTGGCTCCCCCGGTACACGGGCAGGCCATTAAATGAGTTCGGCGAATATATCCTGCTCACCAACTTCATCAATTACGTGGTCATGTTTGCTGACCAGTTTGGCGTGGAGATAAAGGGAACCGATAAGCCCATGCAAACCGCTACCGCGGAGAATATCACCATCATCAACTTCGGGATGGGAAGCGCCATGGCGGCTACCGTGATGGACCTGCTGTCAGCGGTAAAGCCTAAGGCTGCGCTGTTCCTGGGTAAATGCGGCGGACTGAAGAAATCCAAGTTGGGTGACCTGATCCTGCCCATCGCGGCAATCAGGGGTGAAGGTACCTCAGATGATTACCTGCCACCAGAAATCCCGGCCCTTCCCTCCTTCCGCCTGCAGCGCGCCGTTTCCTCCATGATCAAGAAGCACGAGCTGGATTACTGGACCGGGACCGTGTATACCACCAACCGCCGGGTGTGGGAGCATGACGAAGAGTTTAAGGAATACCTGCTGTCCATCAGGGCGCTGGGGGTAGACATGGAAACCGCCACCATCTTTGTGGTTGGGTTCATAAACGAGATTCCGCACGGCGCCCTGTTGTTGGTGTCTGATAACCCCATGACCCCAGACGGCGTGAAAACCGCCGAAAGCGACTTGCGCATCACCGCAGACTATGTTACCAAACACTTGCAGATAGGCATTGACTCTTTGCTGGAACTGCGTGACTCTGGTGAATCTGTGAAACACCTACGCTATGATTAAAAGAGTGGCTCCCCTGGGCGTCTCCGCCCTTCTGTGCCTTTCCCTGTTCAGCGCCTGCCAGCAAGGCCAAAAGGCCGATTTGTTGGTGTACAACGCCACGGTCTACACGGTAAACGAAGGGTTTGATAAAGCCCAGGCGTTTGCCGTGAAAGAAGGCAAGATTCTGGAAGTAGGCTCCTCAGAGGCCCTACGCAAGAAATACCAGGCCGCTGAAGAGGTTGACGCCCATGGCAAGCCGGTGTACCCCGGCCTGATTGACGCGCATGCCCACTTCTATGGGTATGCAGGCAACCAACGGGAGGCAGACCTAACCGGCACCACTTCCTTTGCCGAGGTAGTGCAGCGGTTACAGGCGCATCAGAAAAACAACCCGCAGGCTGCCTGGCTCACCGGCCGCGGCTGGGACCAGAACGATTGGCAGGTAAAGCAATTCCCCACCAAGGACACGCTAGACCAATTGTTCCCAAACCTTCCGGTTATTATTGAGCGGGTAGACGGCCACGCCTCCCTGGCGAACCAAAAAGCCCTGGATCTGGGAGGGGTAACCCCACAAACCACCATTACCGGGGGCAAAGTGGAAGTTAAAAACGGGAAACTGACGGGTATTCTGGTAGACAAAGCTGCCGACCAGGTAGTAGCTAAAATCCCGGCGCCTTCCGCCGCCGAGCTAACCCGGGCCTTGAAAAAAGCTGAGCAGAACATATTTGAGGTAGGCCTTACCACGGTAGTGGACGCGGGCCTATCCAAATACGCCGTTAACCTGATAGATTCCCTGCAAAAGAAAGGCGAGCTGAACCTGCGGGTTTACGCCATGCTTACTCCCAGCCAGGAAAACAAGGACCATTACTTTAAGACAGGCCCGTACACCACAAATAAGCTGAACGTGCGCTCCTTTAAAGTATACGGTGACGGCGCCCTTGGCTCAAGAGGAGCCTGCCTGATTCACCCCTATTCTGACCGACCCACTGAAAGCGGTTTTCTGTTAGAGACGGTGCAGGAATACAAGGACCTGGCAGCCCAGATGTACGAGCACAACTTCCAGATGAACACCCATGCTATTGGAGACTCTGCCAACCGGTTGATCCTGCAGATTTACGGAGACAACCTGAAGGGCAAGAACGACCGCCGCTGGCGCGTGGAGCATGCCCAGGTGGTAAACCCAACGGATGTGCCACTGTTCGGAAAATTCAGTATCCTGCCCTCGGTGCAGCCTACCCACGCCACCTCAGATATGTACTGGGCCGGTGAACGCCTGGGCATGGACCGGGTAAAACATGCCTATGCTTTCAAGGCCTTGTTGCAGCAAAACAACATGATTCCGTTAGGGTCAGATTTCCCGGTGGAGCACATCAACCCGTTGTATGGGTTTCACTCAGCGGTTGCCAGACAAGATGCTAAGAACTACCCGATTGGGGGCTTCCAGATGGAGAATGCCTTGAGCCGCGAAGAAGCCTTAAAAGGAACCACTATTTGGGCCGCCTACGCCAACTTTGAGGAGAAGGTTAAAGGCAGTATTGAGCCCGGCAAAATGGCCGACTTCGTTATTCTGGACCAGGATATCATGACCATTAAGCCGGAAGCCATTAGAAATGTGAAAGTGCTTTCCACTTATTTAGGCGGGAAAAAGATGTACAGCCGCAATTAGCGTTTTACGCCTGTTTTCGGTAAAACGGCCCCAAAACAGAAAAGGCTCCCGGCGCATTGCCGGGAGCCTTTTCTGTTTAATAAAGTTCGTTGGTTTAAGCGGCTTGGGCTACCATGGGCGACAGCTTGCGCGTTCTAATGGAAAACAATAGCGCTAAACCTATCACAAAGAACACCAGCAACGTTAAGATACTGTTGCGCATAGAGCCAAAGATCTGCTCCGTGATCCCGAAAGAAAGCGTACCCAGCGCCAGTCCTACCTTGTCACAGATGTCATAGAAGCTAAAGAAAGAGGCATGGTCGGTGGTTTCAGGGAGAAGTTTGCTGTAAGTAGACCGAGACAAGGCCTGCACCCCACCCATAACCGCACCTACCACTACCGCCAGTAAGTAATACTGATTCCCGGTGGTCACGAAATAGGCCCCAATGGTAATGCCTACCCAAACCAAGACCGCCCACATCAGCGCCATGGTGTTGCCTACCCTTCCCGAGAACCAGGCAAAGAAATAGGCCCCGGCAATGGCCACGGCTTGAATGATCAACAACACCGTAATAAGGGCATTGTCTGGCAACATCAGCTCTTTTGACCCGAACAAGGAGGCTACGTACATTACTGTCTGCACCCCCATGTTATAGAAGAAGAAAGCCATCAGGAATCGCTTCAGCAGAGGCAATTCCTTCAGCATCCTGAACACCTTGCCCAGTTCTTTAAAGCCGTTCAATAAATAACTGCCTTCTGGCTTCTTGTGGTAGGGGTTGCTGGGCAGATAAGCGAAGGAATACTGGGAGAACCCAAACCACCACAGACCGGTCATCAGAAAGGAGATCCTGGCCGGTAGCGAGGAATCCTCAATCCCAAACCAATCTGCCTTTAGCACCAGCACCAGGGAAACAATCAGCAGAATCATACTGCCAATATACCCCAGTGAAAATCCTCGGGCACTTAGCTTGTCAAAATTCTCCTCGGTGGCTATTTCTGGCAGATAGGCATTGTAAAACACAATACTACCGCTGTAGCCAATGGCTGCAATCATAAACAGCAACACAGACAGCGAGAAAGTTTGCTCCGTGAAAAAAAAAAGCCCCATACAGGCCAGGGAGCCCATATAGCAGAAAAAGCGCATAAAGGCCTTCTTGTTCCCCCCGTAATCGGCGATAGCCGTAAGGATAGGGCTCAAGAACGCAATGGTGAGGAAGGCGCCCGTTAAGGCGTAACTGTACAACACCGAGGCAGAGATGTCATACCCGAAGAAACTGACCATGTCCGTATTCTCCTTTCGGGTGAGCGCTACGTAATAGATAGGAAATATAGCGGTGGTAATGACCAGGGAATAAACAGAGTTTGCCCAGTCATAGAAACACCAGGCACGCATTACCTTCGGGTTGTTTTTTGGATCAGATGGAATCATAGGAGGGTACCATTGTAAAGAATGGTGCATTTTAGCTTCTAGTTAAGCAAAAGAACGCACATATAAGTGATTGGTTCTCATTTTAAGTTGGAAACTTAGGATGACGTTGCGGTTCTTTTATCTTTGCATAACACTTAATCAGACTTTTATGGGTACAATTTTACATACCCAGGACCAGGAGCTTCAACTCCTGCTCAAAACAGATGAGGCGCGGTTCATGGAAACCCTGTTCAGGCAGTACTACACCCTACTCTGCCGGACTGCTGTGCGTTTTACCAAAGACCCTGACGCAGCCGAGGACCTGGTACAGGAAGTGTTCTGTAAAATCTGGCAGAACAGAGAGACCCTGGAAATCACCTCCTCTTTTAAAGCCTATTTGGTGCGTTCTGTCACCAACCAAGCACTCAACTACCTGGAGAAACAAAAAAGATTAGTACTATCTGAAGACACCTCGGCGTTTGAAGTTTCTTATTCTGTGAACACCACCATGCAGTTGATGGAGGGCAAGGAGATGGAAACCCGTATTCAGACCGCTTTGGGTACGCTGCCCCCGCAATGCCGGGTGATTTTTGAAATGAGTAGGTTTGAGGAGCTAACCTACAAAGAGATAGCAGATTCCCTGGACCTTTCCCCTAAAACGGTGGAAAACCAAATGGGAAAAGCCCTCAGGATTCTGCGCGAACTGCTTCTCTCCTTATTATTAGGTTTCTCAGTTTCAATGGGTTTAGCAGAGGTCATTAAAACAAATATCTTAATTTAACTATTTCTTTAAGTAGACATAGGGGTTACTCCTTCTTTAACTGTCTAATAGACAACATGGCATACTTATTACAAGACACCCAAGAGAACCCAGAATGGGTTTTAATGGCTAAAGCCCTACGGGGAGAGCTGTCAGGGGAAGAGCAACAGGAGTTTTCTGCCTGGTTGAACGAAGACGAGGCCCATACGCAGCAATGGGTAAAAGCCCTTGCCGTTTGGGAAGAGGTAGGCACCGAGCAGAGTGATTCCTTTACCCCAAACCTGGAGAACGCCTGGTCCTCTTTCTGTGGTAAAGCAGACTTTAAAGCGACAGCGCCTGTGGCTAATGCGACTACAGTCCCTGCAGAAACCGTGGTGCGCCCGATGTTTGCCTGGAACACCTTATATAAATATGCCGCCGCCCTGGTGTTGGCCGCCGGTTTGGCCTGGGTAGCCTATCTGCAATTGAACACTTCCCCTCAATGGCTTCAAGTAGCCACTGTATCTGGGGAAAGAAAGATGTTTTATCTGCCAGACAGCAGCCAGGTAACCTTAAACGCCAACTCCACGCTGCGGTACCAGGCCGCCTTTATGGGCGCTGAGCGGAAGGTAGAATTATCCGGGGAAGGTTTTTTTGAGGTAAAAAGAAACCCCAGCCAACCATTTGTGGTGGTGAGCGGCACCGCTCAAACCAAGGTGTTAGGCACCTCTTTTAACGTGCGTGCCCTGGTTAGTGAGCAGGAAATAAAAGTAGCCGTTGTTACCGGTAAAGTTGGTTTCTCTTCCTTGAAAACTCAAAAGCAAGTGGTCCTTACACCCGGGTTCACAGGCGTGCTTACCAAGGAGGGCCAGATTGCCAAAACAGAAACCACTTCGGCCTCGGCTCCTACCTGGAGAGCATTGGCCTTTAAAGGCAATACCCTGGCAAATGTAGCCTCCCAGTTGGAAGAGTATTTTAATGTGACCATTCAAATCCCTAACCAGAAATTGCGGCAATGCACCTTTACCGGCACCTTTGACCAACCTGACCTGCAGGAAATCTTACAGGTGGTGGCGGCTACCTCAGACTCAAAACTAGTAAAGACAGGAAACAAATCATTTACCTTTGAAGGCTCAGGCTGCCAATAACAGGGTTGGCCGCCATTGAGCCTTTCCACTTTTACCATGTATTTAAAATCCTTCCCCGTTTTCCTCCTGGTCCTTAGTTTGGCCGGAGTTTTTACTTCCTGTGACATTTTAGGCAATGGCCCTTGCCTGGAAGGGAAAGGCACCACCAAAACGGAAACCCGCGATGTTCCGGTCTTTAAAGGCGTGGACATGCGTCTGCCCGGCAACATACTTATCTCCCCCGGCCCTACCCAGGGAGTTTCTATTAAAGGTTTTTCCAACCTGTTGCCGGAAATTATCACAGAGGTAAATGGCACTACCCTGGTCATCAGGTCGCAGTCCTGCCTGGAGTATACCAACAGTGAAACCACTATTGAGATAAAATTGCCAGACCTGGAGAATGTAGAACTGAAGAGCTCAGCAGATGTAACCGTCCAGGCAGTTCCATCTTCTAAAAAACTCAGGTTAAGTATTTCTGGGTCAGGTTGTTTGAGGTATTCGGGTAACATTGCCCGTCTGAGCTTGTTGCATTCCGGTTCCGGAGATATCTTTTTGGATGGCACCGCCAACAGCCTGGAAAGCACCGTTAGCGGAGCAGGCAGAGTGAAAGGGTATTTCATGAAAGCAGATACTGGTAAAATCATGCTCACCAGTTCAGGCTACCAGCAGGTGTGGGCCAATAATTACCTGGATGCCACCACTACCGGCACAGGCAACATTTACTACCGTGGCCACCCCACCACCCTCATCACCTATTCCACCAGCTCCGGAAAGGTGGTGAATGATAACTAAACCTCATTTCCCATTATAAACAAGAAAGGCAGCTATAAGGCTGCCTTTCTTGTTTTACTTTATTTAGCATTTAAATTTCCTGAACCACTTATCTCCTAATCTCTTATTAAGAGCCATCCTATTAAATGAGGCGAGCTTAATTTAGATTTGCATTTTGGGCCTGTTTTCTCAAAAACAGGCCCAAAACAGGTTTATAGATACAAAAAAACCAGCCAAGGCTTCCAGGACAACTTGAATCTTATAGGATCTGCCAAAAGGAAGTCTAAGCCGAGAAATTAACTCCATCCCGTTTTAGGTCCATTTTTCAAAAAACAGGCTTAAAACGAATCCATATAAATTGTCCTCCGGTTACGGTTTTACTTTTTTCTTCAGGATTGCTTTATTCATGTTTGGCTTCTCCCATATTAATTTCCTGTTCAATTTTTTTACTATTCCTGAAATTCTGAACTTAGCGAAGTCATATTTTGCCACCTAGCGGCATTAAAAACTCATGTCTGGGGCTTTGCCAAAGTTCACTTCTACCCTGCTGTTCGTTTGCCTCATGTTCTTCTTTACCAGAAGTGCACAGGCTCAGACGTTTCAGAAGGGAACGGTAGTGAGCTTTCACTACCAAAACCAAACCCTGGAACAGGCATTAAAGGATCTTGAAACAAGGTACTCGCTTAATTTCTCTTTTAGCAACACCCAGGTTATCCTTTCCACTCCCCTTACCTGCCAAGCCTCTGGCCTGCCTTTAAAAAAGGCGCTGCAGTTGCTATGTGAATGTGCAGGCCTCACGTACCAGATCATTGGCGACCAGGTAGTTTTAAAATCAAGGCCCGGCACCCAAAAAACCTTATCCCTATCTGCCTACACGCAAACCTTGCGGGGGAAAATAGTGGATGCGGGGCTGAATAAACCCTTGATTGGGGCTACTGTCATTCTCACCTCCACAGAGCCGGAAAGAGCCATTAGCACCGGAGTAGACGGTTCCTTTGTATTTGAAAAAGTGCCTATTGGCAGGCATAAAATCAGGGCCACCTATTTAGGTTACCTGGATAATGAGACGGCCAATATTCTGGTAGTTTCTGGTAAGGAAACCGTGGTAACCATTATGCTGGAAGGGAGCACCATTGAAGAGGCCGAAGTGCTGGTGGTGGCCGAACGCGACAAAGATCTGCCCCAAAACCTATTGATTTCCTCCAGCGTGCATACCCTCCGGACCGATGAGATCAATAGGTTTGCCGGCTCCCGGCAAGACCCCAGCCGTATGGCCGCCAACTACGCTGGGGTTTCCAGCGCCTCAGACCAGAGAAACGATTTGATCGTGCGAGGCAACTCTCCCTTGGGGGTTCTCTGGAGGCTGGAAGGCGTGGAAATTCCTAACCCCAACCATTTCACCTTCACCCCTAATACCGGAGGCGCGTTTAGTCTACTCAACAATAACCTTCTGGCAAATTCAGATTTCCTGACCGGGGCCTTCCCCGCGGAATACGGCAACCGCATTGGGGCCGTCATGGATGTACGGTTACGGGAGGGGAACAGCAAAAAGATTGAGAACACCTTACAACTTGGCCTGAATGGCTTGGAAATGGTTACTGAAGGACCCCTGGTGAAAAAATGGGGCGGCTCTTTCTTGGGCAGCATACGGCTATTTACCTTCAGACCCCTTGAGAAGCTGGGCGTGGACATTGGGTATGAAGGGTTGCCTCGCTTCCAGGATGGCGCCTTTAAATTGGTTCTCCCTACGCCAAAGGCCGGAAAATTTGCGGCCTGGGGAATTGCAGGAAGCAGCAACGTGACCATCTATGACATAGACAAGGACACTACCACTTGGGGGAAGGTAAGGTACCGGCTGGAACCTACCTTGAATAACCAGATGTACGCCTTTGGACTGCACCACACCTATTCACTGTTCCCCAAAACCGTTACAGAGGTAATAGTGTCCACCTCCGGAAGTCAGGTAGAGGCTACCAGCAATGCCACCTTCCGCAACCTGCAGAAACGGCTTTTCTATTACCTCCGCAATTACGAGCAACAGCTTATCACCAAATTCAACCTCACCCATAAACCCAACCACAAACTCCTTTTCAAAAGCGGGCTTACCTGGCAGAAGATGTATTACAATAACCAGGAGATCATGTACCAGGACCTGAGGGACGTGTATGAGATTCCTTTGGATGCCCAGGGATCGGCCTCCTTATGGCAAGGGTACATTTTAGGGAAATACAATCTTTCGCCGCGCTTTGATCTGCAGGCAGGCCTTTATTCACAGAGGTTCTCCATTGGGAAAAGGCTTTCTGTGGAGCCCCGCCTTTCACTGGATTTTTTTATCACAGATGCCCACCGTCTTTTCCTTTCCGGCGGTATGCAGAGCCAGACGCAACCGCTGGTATACTATGAATACCGGTTCTTCTCTCAGGAGACCGCTGAGTTCAACCAACCCTACAACAAACTGGATTTTACCCGAAGCAAACAGGTGGTGCTTGGCTATAACTATAAAATCAACCCAGACCTACGCTTTAAAGCGGAAACCTATTTCCAATACCACCATAAAGTACCGGTAAGTAAAAGAGAGGGCGAAGAGGCATTTTCCATGCTGAACCTGGGCACTGACTACACATTTGTTACCGTTGACAGTGTGGTTAGCAAAGGAACGGGCCGCAACTACGGCCTGGAACTGACTCTGGAGCGTTTCCCTAAAAACGGATTCTACGCCTTAGGAAACCTTACCCTGCTGCAGTCACGGTATGCCGGCGGAGACGGAAAGATAAGGCCAACCACCTTCAGCGTTGGGTTTATCTCCAATTTATTAGTGGGGAAGGAAATTGATCTGGATCTTGAAAAACGCCACCATCTTTCCTTGGATCTGCGGGTAAATTACACAGGAGGAAGAAGGATAATTCCGATAGATGAGGAGAGAACTATCAATGAACCAACTGATAAGATTTATTTTGATGTCAAGAACGCCTACTTACCCCAATTAAAGAATTATTTCAGGGCAGACATTCGCTTTTCTTACCAGCTAAATACCCTTAAAACCACCCATTGGATTTATGCTGCCGCAGATAATTTCTTAAACAGCAGAAATGAATTATACTACGGATGGGATTTAGAAGAAAATAAAGCTAAAAAGTATTACCAGTTAGGTATTTATCCCTATCTAGGGTATAGAATTCAGTTTTAATTTAAATGACTATACCTAAAACAAATCATCTTTATTAGCCTCAGATATTACCCTTTCAAAAGTAGTTTTTCCCCATAATGTTTTTTACCTGCCAATTATTTTCTAACCGGTTTAGCTACCTGCAACCGTTGCAAAACCAATTCCCAAAGGTGTTCATACGGAATTATTTCTATCTCTGCGTAGGCATCTCCAGGAGGCGTGGTACGCTGTAATTTCTGATAGAGGTACAACCCTTTTTTGTGCGTTACCACGGGGTCAAAGTCAGACCTTACCATCACCGTCAGCAACTTAAAGAAGGCCCGGCTGCGTTCACTGAATGTGTCTTTAAAGTGGTTTTGGGCATATTTTTTCAGGGATTCTACCCGGTACTCCAGCGCCTCATGATCTGCGATGTCTAGGTAATACATTACCTGAAGAATAAGAATGGCTACGTTAAAGCCTTCTTTGTCTTTGCTATATGTAGGGGCATTCTGCACCAATGCCTGCCACTTAAACGGTTGGTCTTGCTGCGGGGCCACGTAATGAAGATATGCCTCAAAAAGAGACCACCTCTCCTGGGCCAGCCGGTTAATCTTTTTTATAAATGGGTTATTTTGAACTTGTTGCAACAAGCCATGGCCCAAAAGGTATTTTCTGGCATGAATGGCCAGGAGGGTATAATTCTCCATGAAGGCAAACCAGTTATTGCTAGCCGGGTTAAAGGAAGATAAATAGGTATTGGCTAATTCTAACCCTTCCTCCAGCTTTTTAGATCTCAAATGGGCATAAACCTGGATAAACTGGTTAAACCGTTCATCAAACCGCCTTGAAATAATCGGGTTATCCTGAATTAATTGACTTGATTGATTGGTAATTAATACAATCTCACTAAAATTACCAGTAAGTTCATGAAGCCAGATAGATAATCGGTAGTAATTATTAAATGTTTCAAAAGTTTGAGCCTGACACCATATTTGCTCCATCTTTCCAAGCACTTCATCAATTTGAAGTAAATAGTTTTTTCTGGCAGCTACTGAATGGCTTAATTCTATATTGGCTATCATAAAAAGCATTTCAGATTCCTGATCTGCTTCTAATTTTCCGGTCACATTCTTTAATTGCTGTAATACTTTATAAAATAAACTCCGCTCATTTATGTTTACATAGGACTGTAAAATAGACCTTAAACATAACGAAGAGATATAATTAAAGTCATACTCTATAGATTTGGATAAAATCTTTTTTAGGATTGGCAGGGCCAGGTCATTTGCCCCTGAATCTATGAACACCCTGGCTTGGTAGAACTTTGCAAGGCAATTCTGCTCCACTGAATGCGGAGACACTTTCCCGTTATTATTTTCATCTAAGAAAAAAAGCTGGTTCATTAGCTTCTTCCTTAAACGTGATTTGATCATTTTCAAACCGCTTACATCTTCCCCTTTTGTGTAAAGAATAGAATAGGCTGTTTGGTCATCAACTACATTCCCAGAAACTATTTCTTGGTATAATCGTTTCTCCTTTGACTTATTTGTAAAAATTTGCGAAGCTTTTCCAGTTCTTTTTTCAATAATTTGAATTAGCTTTTTTAATTCATCCATTTTCTTTCAGAGTAATATTTTTTCATAAATTGGCCGTCTAAAATTTAATCAGAATGCTAAGGAAATAATAAATCTTAATGACATACCCAAGCATGTTACTTATTATTAAAATTTGATTAAATTTTACTCATTAAACATACACTATCATTAAAATATTACCAATTAAAATTTAATTATTTATATTTTTTATAAATATAGTTATAGTTACGTATTCAGCAATTCTTTCCTTTATCACGCCCTTATGGGCCTTTATATTTGCAGTATACTTTAATTCAACTAAGCCATGCTAGATTTACTTCTTTCTCTGCTACTGCAACTTGCCCTTTTAAATGGTGGAACTGTAGAACAAAAGGATAAAAAAGAATCCACTACCACTACTACTTTTTCTACTACTTCAACTGGAACAACTAGTACTACTACTTCTACTACTGACGGAAGCACAAGTACTGACACTGGGACAGGTACAAGCGGTGGTGAAACCGGCTATGGTGGATCTGGAACCTGGGATACAAGAGACTAGAAAAATTTAGAAGTATAAGAAGAGAATTAAAAATTCTCCTTTCAATATTTTTTGGCTAAGGCTAATTGAGGCAAGTTTCGTAATATTGAGCAAGGCGTTCGCCTGAACTTTATGCTCCTTATGAAAAACTACTGCGCAAAGAGCCTTAGCTTTTTTTTTATCTGGCTTCTTTCCTGCTCTTCCCCTACCAAGGAAGCCAGCATTAGGGTAAGGTTCTCTCAGGACCCAGAATCCTTACACCCTTTAAGTTATGGGAATGCACCTGCGCTTCAGGTGTTAAACCTGATCTACCAAAGCCTTTTGACCATTGACCTAAGGGATAAATCCATCCAACCGCTGCTAGCTGGAGGGCTCCCTACCGTCCGTCGGGACGATTCCCTTTCTTATTTTACCTTCAAGCTTCGTCCCCAGGCCAAATGGGACAATGGAACGGCGGTCACCGCCTCAGATGTAGCTTTCTCTCTAAAACTACTACATAGCCCATTGCTGGACAATGAACGGTGGCGGGCTCAATTCAATTTTATTAAAGATATCATCATTCAGCCCGGTGACTCTGCCTCTTTTACGTTGGTTTGCCGTGGCTATACTCCAGAAATGCGGCTTATGACCGGTGATTTCTTTGTGTTGCCTGCGCATAGATTTGACCCTAAAGGTTTGCTGTCCAACATACCCTTTCATACCATCCGGCAAAAGTTTGATTCCTTGGCCTCTACGTCAACTTTTAAAACATATGCTGCCTTTTTAAACCAACCACAGTTTGCCAGGGATACTGCCTGGGTGAGAGGAAGCGGTCCTTACAAACTAAAATCCTGGAGAAACGGCCAGACGGTTGTCTTGGATAAAAAGCAAGGCTGGTGGGGGGACCAGGTAGCTAAAGAGGCTGAGATTTTACGGGCTACTCCAGGCAAAATTGTTTTCCAGATCATTCCAGATAACGCGGCCGCAATCATGGCCTTAAAAGCAGGCCAATTAGATCTGCTGGATGACATGCCCCTTGTTGCCTTCCAGGAAATGAAAAAGAATGAAAAGTATCAGAACAAATTCACCTTTTCATCCCCTTCTTCCTTTGATCTGGTCTTTCTAGGGATGAACGGTGACAAACCTTACCTTCAAGACAAACACACGCGCCAGGCTATTTCCCATATATTCAACGTGCCGCAAATTATAAACTCCCTTCAGGGGGGCTACGCTACTCCTTCGGTTGGGTTGGTTCATCCTGAAGAGAAACAGTATTATAATAAAGGACTATCTCCCGTTACCTATGACTTGAAAAAAGCCTCTCAGTTATTAGGGCAAGCTGGGTGGGTGAAAACATCAGAAGGGTGGCACAAGACCATAGCTAATCAAAGGCAGAAATTGGAGTTAGAAGTCATCCATAGAGCCGGCAATTCTGATTTTGAGCACCTGGCTATTCTTTTAAAGCAAAATGCACAGGCTATTGGCGTTCCGGTGACCATACAGGCGCTAGAGAGTAGCCAAATACGGGAAAGGTTAGACACCAAACAGTTTGATCTGTTTTTCAGAACCCTTTCCGGAAATCCTTTTTCCTATAACCTTATCCCTCTTTTACATACCTCTAATAAAGTGGAAGGAGGTTCTAATGTAACTGGTTTTGGGACGCCTGAAACGGACCAATTGCTGGAAAATATTGCCAGCGAGGAAGGCACAGAGCAAAAAGCGGTGCTTCTCAAAAAACTCCAGCAGGAGATGCAGGAACAGAGCAATTGGGTTTTCCTTTACTTTCTGCAGAACAAAATAGCCGTTTCTAAAAGGATTGACGCCGCGGTGGTTTCCTCTTTAAAACCGGGCTATGACCTGACCAAATTTACCTTTAAGAAGTAAGACGGCATGGCCCCCATTCGCCCCCTCAGGCAGCTGTTACAGTTGGTGGCTACGCTCTGGCTTATGGCCTCTATGGTGTTTATCTTGAGCAGGCTGCTGCCCTCTACCTATAAACCCAGAGGGATGCAGGATGCTGATGTAGCTACCTATGGCTTACCTGATGCCGCCACCCAATCCAGCATCACGGCTGATTACCAAAAAAGGACAGGACTCCACCTGCCTCTTTTTTACGTGGGCATGGTGTTACAAGGAAGGCAACAAGCAACCCACATAAAGGCTCTGCCAGCAGACCGCCCCTGGGTTGAGCAAGCCGTACTTTGGAAAGGAGTAAATGCAGCTATAGCCTTCTATACCGCCTGGCAAGCGTGGCTTCCTTCTGTCCCTGAAAAAAACAGACAAGAGGTTTTTAAGGAATTACAAACTTGGGTAAACAGCGAAAGGCTTGAGAACAGGGAAAACCAGGAGCAGAAGGTACTGAATCTACTGTCCTCGTCTCCTTGCCCGCAAGGTTATACTATTACCAATGCCTGGAAAAACCTCCAGGCAGCAGAAGCTCCCTTACACTATTATTTACCCCAATTAAATTGGAACGGGGCAGAAAATGCCTACTATCTTTGGCTTAAAAAACTGTTGAAAGGAGATTTGGGGGCTTCAAATCAGGATTACGAACCTGTTATAAATAAAATTGGTGATGCCGCTCTCATCTCTTTTGCCATTGCCATTTTAGGGCTGGTAGTGGGGCTTATTACCACTTACTTTGCGGGGCTTTATTTCACCCTGCACCCGCACAGTACCTTTACTAAGACTTCGCATCTGATTTTATATTTCCTGGACAGTATTCCAGGCTTTTTGATTGCGTTGGGCTTGTATGGCTTGGCTCTCTACCTGGCAGGCTATTCTTCGGGGAATATATTTGGGGAAAACCAAGGAGATGAATCTCTTTTACAGCTCTGGACCCAACCTTCCATTCTACTTGGTGGGCTTTGTATTGTCTTACTCATCCTTCCCCATATTACGTTACAGTTTCATCGCAGCCTGAAGGATCAGATGAACAAGCTTTACCTCAAAACCGCCCTGGCCAAAGGTTTAACCTACAAAAAGGCAATTCAAGTTCATGCCCTTCCCAACGCAATGGTAGCCTCTTTTACCATCTTGAGTGAGGTGATCATTGGCTTAATGGCTGGGGTACTCATTATAGAGACTACTTTCTCTTTGCCAGGCCTGGGGAGCCTGTTAACCAAATCCATCCTTTCCGCTGACTTCCCGGTATTGATTGGCCTGACGCTATTCTTTCTCTTATTTAGGGTGGTGGTTATTTGGGTAATGGACAATCTATTAGCCCTCATTGACCCCCGAATGAACATCTCCCAGAACGCATGATGGCGGCCAGGGCACTACTACAACCATTTTCAGCCGATAAAGTCAACTGGGCTGTGCTCTGGTTAGCGCTGTTCACTTTAGCGGCTGGTGGTGCCCACCTCTACCTTTCATGGGGCGGGCAATTGCTGGCAAACCCAGATCAGGCCTACGCTGGCCCTTTCCAAAATTCCCTGTTTCTTCTGGGCACAGACCAATTAGGCAGAGATGTTCTCTCCTATCTTTTGCTGAGTTGCCGCACTGCCTGGTTGTTGGTTTTTCCTCCTCTCATAGGGGCCACGCTCCTTGGGGTCACTACCGGAACTGCCGCTGCCCTGGTGGGCAATGATAAATTTAAACTTAGAGTATCGGATTTGATTTCCTTTGGTCTCACCTTGTTACTAGGGTTATTATTTTATCCTATGTTTCAATGGGGAACAGAGAAAACCCTTGGCAATGGAGCCTTCTCAGTTCTTGCATATCTCTGCACTTTTTTGGTCATTGGCTTCGTTCTTCTTTCCCAACTTCTTAAAAACCTACTTGGCGGGGCCAAGACTTTTGCTCTTCCGGTAGATGCGGCTTTGCAAAAAATCATAGAGGTGTGGTCTACCTTCCCTAAGCTGCTTCTGTTGTTGCTCTTGACTACCTTTACCCCTTTCTCCATCCTTACCCTTATGGGTTGGATTTGCGCCACCTACTGGGTACTTCCCGCCCGGGTGGCTAGGGCCTCTGTCCTACAGCTAAAGCAGGAAGCCTTTTTTGAGGCAACCACTTCCTTAGGTCTCCCCTTTCAAAGGGTATTGGTAAACCACCTTTGGCCCTCCCTAAAAGGGCCGGTTATTACCAACTTCTGCTTTGCCGCCTCGGGGTTAATGGGCATTGGGTCTACCTTGGCGTATTTAGGGATAGGCTTGCCTGCCGATGTGCCTTCCTGGGGTAAAATGTTAGCCTCCGCCCGGCTTTCCTTAGAGGCATGGTGGTTATTTGCCTTTCCTGCACTGTTACTTCTGATTACTATTTTCAGTTTACAGGCAATGGGTAACAAATATTCCTCCTCCAAAACAGCCAACTCTGTTACGAATCACCAATAATAACCCATTTTATTGTTATCGTTTTTCATCCTAAAAAGCCAAAAGAACTATATTTTTATTTCTATATCATTTTTAGAATATCATATCCCACTTCTGTCCAAGTTATCTTATCAATAATTGTTTCCTGTTTTCTATTGACTTTACCCCCTATTATTGTATCATATAATAAAGTATATGATGATGAAAGTATCTGGTAAGGGTTTAATTTCTGCAGCGGTTCGGCAGCAATTCCCCCAAATAAGCTTTTCTTCAGTTTTAAAAAAGCCAGGAGGGCAAACCTCTCTTTTAGCTTTTGTACAACAAGAAAAAGTGAATACTTCTTCCTCAGGAAACAAGATTGAATTTAAGACGCCTTTGGCTGACGGCTTCATTCTAGATGGATACTATCTAGGCACCTTTGAGTTTGATTCTCTAACTGGTCACCCAGGAATTAGATACTAGTTTTTTTGTGTTGTCTTCCGTAGCCCCCCATGCGGAAGTTAGTTTTTTTGTTGTTTGTCTGTTTGCCTGCCGGCTTGTCACCGGCAGGCTTTTTTTTGCCCTGCCCGTCCCTTTATTTCGGCAGTCACCAATTCCGGGTAAAATTTAACAGGGTTCTCTAAGATTAAGCATCCTTCTCTCTAAAGCTATTTTGTGCCTGTTTCCCGAAAAACAGGCACAAAACGCACCGGCCTTTTCAGGAGACTTTCTGATATTGAGTTAGTTCAGTTACAATAAAAGACAGTGCCAAAGTTAGTGGGATATAACAACTGCAGACTTTTTAGAAAGCGTTGTTGAATGAACCCACCTAATCTTTATAAAACCAGGCAAATATTAATCCATCCGCTCTCTAAGAACGTTTGTGGTAGCTTAGGACCGCCCACCCATTCAGCAGCACCGCAAAACCAAACATAATCGCCAACTGCTGCCTGATCTCATATAGCCCTGCCCCCTTCAGTACCACCAGCCTTATGACGTCTATAAAGTAGGCGACCGGGTTAATGCGGGTAATGTAACGGGCCCAGGTTGGCATACTGTCTATGGGCGTGTACAGGCCGCTGAGCAGGATGAAGATCATCATCATAAAAAAGGAAACCAACATGGCCTGTTGCTGGGTGTCTGAGTAGGTGGAAGTAAGAAGCCCTAACCCTAGCACTGCCAGCAGAAAAACGGCGGCAAACACATAGATGGTCAGAAAGCTGCCCAGCGGAATGATGCCATAGCCTATCCGGGCAATACCAAACCCAAGGGTTAGCACCAGCAGGCCCATCGCCCAGAAAGGAATCAGTTTGCCCAGAATAAAGTGGTGTTTCTTGATGGGGGTCACGTTGATCTGCTCCATGGTGCCAACCTCCTTTTCGCGCACAATATTAAGTGACGTCAGAAAAGACCCAACCAACGTCACCAGAATCACCAGAATGCCGGGTACCATAAAGACCTTGTAGTTCATGCGCGGGTTAAACCAGTTGGTAGGCACTATGTCAATAGTGGTTTCGGGGCTTAGGCGGGGCAACTGAATCCATTGGGTTCTTACTTCCCGGTTATAGTCTTGGATGATGGAACGAAGATAGGCTCCCCCCAGGTTGGCCTTAACCCCATTTATGGAGTTGATAGCCAGAAACAGCGTGGCCTGGTCTTCATGCACCAGACTTTTCTCAAACCGCGCCGGAATTTCCAGAATCAGGTCAGCCCGGTCTTCCTCTACTTCCTGCAGGGCATCTGCATAGGAGTCTGAAAAGGAATTCAGTTTAAAGTATCCGGAGGAAGTAACTTTCTGCACCAGTTGCCGGGAGTATTCAGAATGGTCATGGTCTACTACGCTCAGGAGAATGTTTTTCATCTCATAGTCTGCGGCGTTGGGCAGCAGCACCAGTTGCAGCATGGGCATTACCAAGATCATCCGGAGGATGGATTTATCACGGGTAATCTGCCTGAATTCCTTTTGCAGTAAAAACAGCAGCGTTCTCATACCAACCTGATCTTAAACTTACGGATACTCATAAACAGCAGGAAAACCAGCATGCCCACCAGAACCAGCGTCTCTTTCCAGACCGCTTCCAGCCCCACGCCTTTTATCATCACTGACCTTACAATAATGTAGTACCATTTAGCCGGAATGATATTGGAAATTAGTTGCAGCAGCCGGGGCATGTTCTCAATTGGAAACATGAACCCACTCAACATGATGGTGGGCATAAACATACCGGTTAGGGAAATGAACATGGCCGTCTGCTGAGACTCGGTTACAGACGAGATCAACAGGCCCAGCACCAAGGAAGTCACCGTAAAAAGAATGCTTTCCAGCACTAATAAAGGAAGGCTTCCGTTAATGGGCACCTCCAGCACAAACACGCTCAACAGCAAGATGCTGGCAATATTCACCAGCGAAAGGAAGAAATACGGCACCGCCTTGGCAATCACAATTTTCAGGGGCTGCACCGGTGAAACCAAAAGCACCTCCATGGTACCCATTTCCTTTTCCCGCACAATGGTAATGGCCGTCATCATAGTGCAAACCAGCATTAACACCAAGGCCATAACCCCAGGCACAAAACTGTAGGCCCCCTTCATCTGCGGATTGTAAAGCATTCGCATTTCGGTGTTTATTTTATAGGGCAGCTGGCGGCCATCGGTGATCCGGTCCTGGTAATCCAGGATAATAGCCGAGGCATAATTGGTAAGGGTGTTAGCTACGTTAGGGTCAGAGGCATCGGCAATAACCTGCACCTGCGCCTTGTTGAGGTGCTTGAGGTCTGCCTCAAAGTTTTGGGGCAGGATGACCGCCATCTTTATGTTGCCTTTCTTGAATTCCTCCTCTACCTCCTGGTAAGAATACAGGTGTTTTTGAATCTCAAAATACCGGCTGGCCTCCAGCTCCGCGATAAGGGAGGCAGAAGCCGCATCGTTTGACCTATCTAGTACCGCTATCCTGGAATTCTTGACTTCATTGGTCAGCGCAAACCCGAAGATGATGATCTGCACCACGGGCATGCCCAGCAAAATAAGCATGGTCCTGTGGTCCCGGAAAATGTGGTAGAATTCCTTTTTGATGAATGACCAAAACTGTTTCATGGGCTAAGATTGACCGCTTGGGCGATTTATTGTGATGAACGGAGGAAGTTTTATGCGCGGGGCCTTCTTCCATAATAGTAACCGAGCATTTCTGTTTTGGGCCTGTTTTCTAAAAAACAGGCCCAAAACAGAAATCTTTACTCTGCCCGGGTAGCCTTGCGGGCCAGTTTTATAAAAACGTCCCTCAAACTGTTGTTTCAGGTTCTGGGGAGTGTCTAGGGCGTCTATGCGGCCGTCTACCATAATGGAAACGCGGTTGCAGTATTCGGCCTCATCCATGTAGTGGGTGGTGACAAAAACAGTGATGCCGGAGGCGGCGGCCTCATAAATAAGTTGCCAGAACTCGCGCCGGGTGACCGGGTCCACGCCGCCGGTAGGTTCATCCAGAAACACGATCTCCGGCTCATGGAAAATGGCCACCGAGAAAGCCAGCTTCTGTTTCCAGCCCAACGGCAGAGACCTGACCAGCTTGTCCCCTTCGTCCTGCAGGTGCAGACGCTGCAACAGGCGTTGCGTGTTGTCTTTAATAAACTGGTTGCTCTTACCGTAAATGCCCGCAAAAAACCGGATGTTCTCCCGCACCGTGAGGTCTCCGTAAAGCGAAAACTTCTGACTCATGTAGCCAATGCTGCGTTTGATCTGCTCGGTCTGCCGGTACACATCATATCCAGCCACGGTTGCCTGGCCGCTGGTGGGATGGGACAAGCCGCAGAGCATCCGGATGGCCGTGGTCTTGCCTGCGCCGTTGGCCCCCAGAAACCCAAAGATCTCACCCTTCTCCACCTCAAAGGATATACCGTCTACGGCGGTAAAATCCCCAAAGCGCTTGGTTAGTCCCTGCACGGTGATGGCCTTGTCTGTTCCGGTCATGACGCTGATTTCATTAAGTCAATAAAGCAGTCTTCAATGTTGGGCGTGACAGGCTGCACCTGGAGGTTAGAATAGCCCTTCTTCTGCAGGTAAACCTCTACTTCTTGCGCGTTGCTGGTGGGCACCAGCACCACGTGATGGTCCTCACCAAACGCATAACTATCCTGCTGACCAGGAAAAGCCTGCAGGTCTTTAAGCAATTGGAACATATTGTCTGCCCTTACTGCCACCAGTTGCTTTCCAAAACTTGAGATGATGGCGGCTGGGGTGTCAATGGACATGATCTCGCCGTTCTGAATGAGGGCCACGCGGTCACAGAGGCTGGCTTCATCCATATAAGGGGTAGAAACCAGAATGGTGATTCCTTCGGCTTTTAATTTCCGCAGCATCTCCCAGAACTCCTTGCGGGAAACGGCATCCACGCCGGTGGTGGGCTCGTCCAGAAAAAGGACGGTAGGCCGATGGATGAGCGCGCAGCAAAGGGCCAGCTTCTGTTTCATGCCCCCGGACAGTTTACCGGCGCGCCTATCTTTAAAGGGCTCTATCTGCACGTATATGTCTTTGATCAGGTCATAGTTTTCCTGGATGGTGGTATGGAAGATGGCGGCAAAGAACTCCAGGTTTTCAGCCACGGTCAGATCCTGGTACAGCGAGAACCTGCCCGGCATATAGCCCACCCGTTGCCGGATGGCCTTGTAGTCCTGTACCACATCAAAGCCATCTACCGTAGCCTGGCCTCCCTCTGGTAAGAGCAGGGTGGTTAGAATCCGGAACAGGGAAGTCTTGCCGGCCCCGTCTGGCCCTATGATCCCGAAGATCTCTCCCTGGGCTACTTCAAAAGACACGCCTTTCAAAGCCTGAATCTTTTCCTTTTTGGCGCCATAGGTTTTCACCAGTTTCAGGGCTATCACGGCGGCGCTCATTTCTCTTTTTGCCCCTCCGGCAACTTTACTTCGCCATACATGCCAATCTTCAGGTACCCATCATTCTTTACCCGTATTTTCATGGCGTATACCAAGTTAGCCCGTTCATCTTTGGTCTGGATGGTTTTAGGCGTAAACTCGGCTTTGTCAGAAATCCAGGTAATAGTGCCCGGCAATTCTTTATACCCCTCTTCCTGGTCTACCAGTACCGTGACTTGTTGCCCCAGACGCACCTGCGGCAGTTGACTTCCGGTCAGGTAAGCCCTCAGGTTAATGGTAGAGAGATCGGCTATCTTGTAAAGGGCTTTCCCGGGGGCGGTCACCTCCCCCTGTTCTGCGTATTTGGCCAGCACCGTGCCAGTAATGGGGTTGGTCACGTGAGCATCGGCTAACTGATCCTCCAGCTGGGCCACGCGTTTTTGCAGGGGCTTGTTTTCGCTCAGAATGCCGCGGTTCTGGGTAGTGGTAAGGGTACGCTGCACGTTTATCTGTTGCTGGGTTACCTTCATCTGCTCTTTGAGCACGTCTATCTGCGCGTTGATGTCATCCAGCTGCTTGCCAGTGGCGGCATCGGCGGCAAGCAAATTACGGGTGCGCCGTTGTTCCTGCTCCAGGGTGGCCAGTTGTGACCGCTGCACCCCCAGTTGGTTTTGCAGCAACCTGATCTGGGGTTGTACATCCAGGGTCTTCTCCTGCAAGGCGTCTATGCTGGCCTCTACCTGCTCTTTCTGCAAGGCTAGGTTGCGGGCCTCTATGGTTCCTACCACCTGACCGGCGCCAAGCTTCTGCCCTTCTTCTACCGCAAAGGAGTCTATGCGCCCGGCCAGTTCCGCTGAAACGATCACTTCATCTGCTTCAAAGGTTCCGGTGGCATCAGACTCTAATCCCTTGTTGTTACACCCAAACAGAAATAGCGCGGTAACCAGGGTATATAAATAGAAAAGTTTTGTCATGGCTGCAGAGGGTTAGGGCTAATAGCCGAGGGTGGTTTTATAGTTAATTTGGGCCTGGAGCAACTGGAGTTGGTGCAGAATAAGGGTTTGCCTGGCCTGGTCCTCGGCGTAGACCTCTCGCAAGTAGTCATTGGGGGTAATCACACTGTTGGACAGTTGGGCACTGGCAGCGGCTTTCACCTTTTCCCGCAAGCCCACAATTTCCTGATCCGTGACCACAAGCTGTTGCAATTTGTCAATCTCGGCTCGTTGCTGGGTAAGCTGGGCATTGGTATTCAGGAGGAAATTCTCCAGTTGTATTTGGGTCAGTTGCTGGTTCACCCCAATGAGTTTGCGGTCGTTCCGGGCCGTATACAAATTGCCCAGTGACCAGTTTAGCCGGAAGCCGCCCATGTACCAGAAGTCTGCCTGGTTCTGCAGGAAGTTTAACCCCGGGCGCCCATAGCCGGTTTGCCCAAAGAGGCTGGCCTTGGGCAGGTTTCGGGCCAGGAGTAACTTCTGCTGCTGCTCCAGCAATGACTGCTGAAAAGAATACACTTTCAACTCAGGGCGCTGGATCTGCTGATAGGCCATCACCTCTGTGGGAACAGGTAAGGGCAATACCACGCTTTCCGGCAGGGCCTGCCCTACAAACAACCCCAGGGTCTGTAACGTGGCCTGCCTGGCCGAGCGCAACTCTGCGCGCCGTTGGTTGTTTTTTAAAAGCTCCGCCTGCAACAGGTAAAGATTTGATTTGAAACTCACTTCATTCTTCACTTGAGCCTCTACCCTCCTGATTCCGGCTTCCAGATCCAGCTGCACCAGATCCACCTGTTTCAATTGGGCGTCCAGCAGCAACGTGCCCAGGTAAAGCTGGTTAATGCGGTCCTGTAACCGAAGCAGTTCTACCTCCACTTTCTGGGTCTCCACCGCCGTCTGCAGCTGCGCTGCTTTCTTTTGCTGCCTGATCAGGCCCCCGTCAAACACCAGTTGGCTTACCTCTGCAAAGACTTTATATTGTTCTTTAGGTAAAGGAATAATTTCCACACCAGGCAGGGAAATAGGTAGTTGCGTGACCGCTGATTGGTAAGTGGCTTGCCCATTAAGGCCCACCTGCGGCAGATAGCCTTTGCTAAGGTTCTCCAGCGTGAATTGTTCAGTTTGAAGCAAAAGATCCCGCTGCCGCGAAATAGGATAATGTTGCCGGGCCTGCTCCTGCGCCTCTTCCAGGGTGAGCACCGGGACCTGCCGGGCCTGTAAAGAACCAGAAAGAAGAAGGGCCAGCAGAAACAAGGTGTTGGCTTTGCCCCAAGCCCAAGAAATAGATGGTCGCATAGGCTATAATCTAAGGGAGTGAATCACGAAAGCCGGAACTTCCCGCTTGCGGGCTTCCATCATGGCCAGAAACTGGTCCTGGCCCAGGCCGGTCATGTGTTGCATCAAAGGCCGGCCCAGAAACGGGAAAACGCACAGCGACATCATGTTCAAGTAGAGTTCAAAAGGGTGAATGGGCCTGATGCTTCCCAAGGCCACTTCCTGCTGTACCTGCTCCGCAAATCTGGCCATGTTCAGGCGCTGGTCCCCCAAATGCCTTTCTAAAAAGGTGCCCTGCTGTTTGTTGGTTTCTTCAATAATAAAAAGGGGCAGGAAAGGGTTGTGGAGCATACGCTCAATGTACTCCTGGCAACAAGCCTCTATCTTGGCAAACAAAGACAAGTCAGAGGTGAGAATCTGGTTGATGCGGGGCAATAACTGGCCAGACACCTGCTTGAAAATCTCATCAAACAACTTTTCCTTGCTCCTGAAATAGTAATGCAGGAGTGCTTTGTTGATCCCGGCCTCATCCGCGATGTCCTGCATGCGGGAACCCGCCATTCCCCTGGCCATGAAAACCTTGGTGGCCGCAGCCAAAATCCTATCTTCGGTGGTTTTTTCCATTTCTTAACCAATATGTTTAACCATTTGGTTAACGCAAAAGTAGGCGTGCTTAGATTAGCATACAAAAGAGACTGGTTTTTTTATTAGAACCTTGATAACCAGAGACTATATCTTTCTAAACGTGCCAAGTGATTTTAAGGAAAGACCGAAATAGTTAATTTTCAGGCGGCAAACAACCCGAAAGGCTAAGAAAACCTAAACCCTGCTTTTTGACAAAACAACTCCTATATTAGAGGTAGCAATATCCTTTACAATATGGGGAACATCATTATGGCCACCTGCCCTTGCGGGCTGGAATCTAAAGAGATCTTTCAGGGGATTGGGTTTAATTACTATGAAAATCACCAAAGGATGGAACCCGCATATTGCGACCACTGTGGCGTTGTGGTAGGACGAGACATAAGCAAAAGCATCTCTAAATGTCCAAAATGCCGCAGGAAAATGCGGTTCTACTTTGAAGACTTAGAAAAGGAAAGCGGAAACGAGGAAAACTTTCCTGATTCAGAATATTTAGAGAGCAAGGAGTTCTGGCACTGCCCAAGGTGCAAACAAGAAACCTTAAAATTTGAAGGGATGGGCTGCTGGGATTGAGCCTGGGGCATTACCTTATTTTTATGCCAGCTGGTGCCACTACCTTGTTCAGGAGGCCCAGCAACTCAGAAAAATTCTCAGGATATTCATTTGAGCCGTAGATATTTAGGTTGATTCCTTTGCCCTTCGCCTTTAACTCCCATTGCGTGCCGTCGCAGACAGAATTATCAGCGTACCTTTTCTTCCAGTTGCAGGTTTGCAGGAACTTGACCAGGTTTTCCCAATCCTTATTCCCCTCAAGGTTTATGAGTTTATCATGCTCAGAAGGAAACCCCTGGTATTCTGAGCAGCGCAAAACATTGCCTTCCAGTTTCAACTGGTTGGAATCACTGAAATACCCCCCTAGAAAGAATTCAAAAGATTGAAGATGGCCCATGAATCAAGATAAGGTAAATTATGTACTGATTCAATCCAGAAAGCGCTAAAAACTAAAAGCCCTGACTTATTTAAAATAAGTCAGGGCTTTACTTGTGCGGAGAGGGAGGGATTCGAACCCTCGATACCGTTACCAGTATACACACTTTCCAGGCGTGCTCGTTCGACCACTCTGACACCTCTCCGGGTCCTTAAATGGGAATGCAAAGTAAGGCAGAAGCATTTGCTTTTGCAAGTTACTTACCGCTTTTCCAGTAAGTTTCTATTGGTTAATTCTCCCCTGAGGTCATTTTGCAATGCTTCGGCAATTTCTTCTTTGGAAAGGTTCTGGGCCAGCACAAACATCAATTTGGTCACGGCCGCTTCGGTGCTCAGGTCTGAGCCGCCAATAACTCCCATGTCTTTCAGGTATTTACTGGTTTCATACTGCCCCTGGTTTACCTCCCCTTCTTCACATTGTGATACGTTTAAGATGGTAAGGCCCCTTTTTACGGCGTCACGCAACAGCTTCAGAAACCACGGGTACGTAGGTGCGTTACCAGCCCCAAAGGTCTCCAGCACCAGCCCTTTCAAGCCCTTGGCATTGAGAATAGCCTTGACCACCGCCTCGTTTATGCCCGGGAACAGCTTCAGGACCGCCACCTGGCTTTCCAATTCCCCATAGACCCGCAGGGGGCCAGCAGGTGGATCAAGGATAACGGTTTGGTTGTATTCAATGTCTATGCCCGCCTTCGCCAATGGGGCATATTTACCGGAGTGAAAGGCATTGAAGTGGCGGCTCTCCACTTTAGTGGAGCGGTTGCCCCGCAGCAAAAGGGTGTTGAAGAAGATGCAAACCTCAGGGACCAGGGGTTTGCCCATGCGGTGGGCCGAGGCAATCTCCAGGGCGGTGATCAGGTTACGGCGGGCATCGGTCCGCATGCGGCCAATGGGCACCTGCGCACCGGTGAAAATAACGGGCTTGCCCAGGTTCTCCAGCAGAAAGCTTAAGGCAGAAGCGCTGTAGGCCATGGTATCAGTACCGTGCAAGATCACGAACCCGTCATACTCCTGGTAATTCACCTGAATCACCTGCGCCAGTTTCACCCAGTGCTCAACGCCAATGTTAGAGGAGTCAATGGGCGGGTCCAAGCTCAAAACAGTCAGCATTACCTTAAACTGCCGCATCTCCGGCACCCGGTGAATAACCTCACTGAAATCAAAGGGCACCAGGTGTTCATCCTGTTTGTCAGAGACCATGCCTATGGTACCGCCTGTGTAAATAAGCAAAATGGAAGCCTCAGGGTCACGGGGGGCCGCCGTATTGATATTTACCTTTAAAAACTTCATAATATCAGGAAAAGAGGCGCTTGGCGTTGACCGTTGTGGCCGCGGCAACCTCGTCTAAGGTAATACTTTTGATGTCCGCTATGCGCTGCGCCACATACGGGAGGTAAGAAGGCTCGTTCCGCTTCCCGCGTTTGGGCACCGGCGCAAGATACGGACTGTCGGTTTCCAATACCAGATGTTTTAAATCAATTGCCTGTAAAACCGGCTCCAGGCCTCCGTTCTTAAAGGTGCTTACCCCGCCTATGCCTAACAGAAAGTTCACGTCCAAGGCCGCCTGGGCGTCTTCTACGGTTCCTGAAAAACAGTGGAAGATACCTCTCAGCGTACCATCCTGCTGTTCTTTGATTATCTGGAGCGTATCTGAAAAGGCGTCTCTGGTATGCAATACAATGGGAATCTGGTATTTCTTAGCCCAACCGCATTGAATCCTGAGCGCTTCCTGCTGCTCCTTCACAAAGGTTTTGTCCCAGTAATAATCCAGGCCGGCCTCCCCTATTCCCTTAAAGGAGCGCTGCTCAAACTGGCTTTCTAACTGGGTAAGCACTTGCCTGAAATCTTGGAAAACGTGGCACGGGTGAAGGCCTAACAACGAGTGGCACCAGGGGTGGTCTTTCTCCAACTGGAGCATGGTGTCCAGCGAAGCAAGGTCAATGTTCGGCATGTAAATTTCAGCTACCCCCGCCGCCTGGGCACGCTGAAGCATCTCCTCCCGGTCCTGGGCGAAATCTGGGGAGAAGACGTGCGCGTGAGAATCTATATAGGTCATAGGTAATGGTAAACTCAAGCGTTCTGTTTTAGGGCCGTTTTTGGTAAAACAGGCCTAAAACGCAAAGATACGGTTTTAGGAAACGACAGCGCTTTACTTTTTCCAGTAGGGCTGCTTCTGCCCTTTCCTCTTGCCTAATACTGGCGGCCCTTCCACTTTATCTTTATAGGCAAAAACAGAAGCACCAGTAATACCACAGAATTAAACAGCACATACCCTTCCAGCAAAACCAAGTCTATCCAATTGGTCTTACGGCCGGCATGCCGGAGGCAAAGATGCACGAAAACGCTCTGGCAAAGAACCTTTAGCAGATAAACCGTAGTCCCGAAGGCCAAAGGAGCTTTCAGGAAAAACGGAATCCAGACCGGGTAAAAGGCGGTATGGATGGCTAGCAACACCCACATGTACCAGGGCAAATGAAAGGAGCCGCGCATCCAGCGCCGGCGTTGCTGGTACAAGGTTTTCAGATCTGGGGCGGGTGCTGAGACAGCTAAGGTTTCAGGGCAGTACACATTGGCGCTTTTATAGCCTTTGGCCAGAACCTGCCGGAACAGCTGCACATCTTCAGTGATAGAAAATGGAATTCCGGCGTAGCCTCCCACCGCCTCATAGGCATGGCGGGTCACCAGCATGTTATTGCCCATGGAGGAAACGGGCAGTTTGCGGTCAGCGACTACCTGCATCAATCCCAGCGCATACAGCCAGTCCAATGATTGGAGCCGGTCAAACAACCGGGTTCCTTTGGTGGTGGTAATGCCGGTGACAATACCGGTTTCAGCCTTTAAGTTTTTAAGTAGCGTTTCTATCCAAAGAACCGGGACCTCAATATCGGCGTCCGTGAAAAAGAAAAGATCTGTGGTGGCTTTCTGGGAGAGTTGCGCCAGTACATTGGGTTTGCCTTTAGTACCGCGCAGATCATAGGTGATGGGCAGGCATGAAACGTAGGGATGATGCTGCGCAAATTCCTCTACTAGGGCCTGGGTTTGGTCCGTGGACCGGTCATTGCCTACCAACACCTCCACCTTCTCTTTAGGGTACTGCAACCGGTCAATGGCTTGCAGGCATGTAAGGATATGCTTCTCCTCGTTTCGGGCGGCAATGAGGATACTGATTCTGGGGAAGTGCTGCAAGGGTGGCACCACCGGCTCTTTTCTCTGCCACCACAGTACCAGCAAGAGCAGGAAAAGGGTGAAATACAGAACAAAAAAACCAAGGGTGAATAACATGCCTTACAGGGTTTGGAAACTGTATCCCAGCGAAGAGAAATGCTCCAGCAACCTGGGTAAAACGTACCTTAGGTTGCGCTCCGCCTTCAGGCTATCATGCAGCACCACCACGCCACCAGGTTGAATAGAAGCAATAGTTTTGCGCAGACATTCTTCTGGGGAAAGCGTCTGGTCAAAATCATAGGCCAGACTGCTCCACATTACTACCTGATACTCTGGTTGCAGCGTACGCAGATGCCGCAGCGTGAGTTGGCCATGGGGCGGCCGGAAAAGTTTTGTTTGGGTAGCAGGCCTTTCAAGTGTTTCTAACACCTCTTGGCATTTGGTCACTTGCGCAAAGTACGCGACTGGGGAAAGTTGCCAGGCTTTTACGTGCTGGTGGGTGTGGTTGGCCAGCATATGGCCTTGCTTCATGACTTGCGTAGCAATTTCTTTATGGCGCTCCAGATTCTCCCCTACGCAGAAAAAGGTGGCCTTGGCCTGGTAAGCCGCTAACTGGTCCAACACAAAAGGCGTAACCTCCGGAATGGGGCCATCATCAAAGGTCAGGTAAAGGGTTTTCTCCTTTGCAGGTCTTCGCCACCAAACCTTTGGAAAAAGCCAGGGCATAAAGAAGGGAGTCTTAAAGAATCTAACCACTTTTTACAGGTATGCCTGGGTGAAAACGGAATCTGAAGGAATGCCTTATTGGAAGAATTTGCCTGGTTCCCTAACTATTTGAACCGGCAGGAAAGCAAGGTAATATCATCACTGAAGGTCTCATCACTGTTATAGGCGTTGATCTCCTTCAAGAGCTGCGTATGGATGTTGCGCGAGCTGACGTATCGACAGTTTTGCAGCACCCGGATGGTATTCTCCAGCCCAAACTCGTCTTCATCATGGTTGAATACCTCCGTAAGGCCGTCTGTGTAGCAAAATACAAAAGACTGCGGCGGAACCAGCACCTTGGTTACCGACAGAAACGGGAGCTCATCAAAAATTCCCAGCATGGTACACCCTTCTTCCAGCAACTTGTAGGTGTTGTTGTCATACAAAAGAATAGAGGCATTGTGGCCCGCATTCACGTAACTCAGCTCCCGGGTCACGCGGTTGTAGATACCCAGAAAACAGGTGATGAATTTCTCCGCGATCGCGTTGCGATAGATCAGATCATTCAGCTCACTGACAATAGTATTCAGGTTGGTGGTCTGCCGCAGGATAGTCCGGATACCCGCCTGAAAGTTAGACATGAGCAGGGAGGCCGGAACGCCTTTGCCAGATACGTCTGCCACGCAGAAAAGGAACTGGTCCTCGTCTATGGGAATGAAATCATAGTAATCGCCGCCAATGGAGGAGTGCGGAATGTAGGTGGCGTGAATGGCCACGTCTTTGTTATTGGGCAGTGACTTGGGAAAGAGCATGTTCTGTACCTCGCGGGCAATTTCAATCTCTTTCCGCATGGCCTCCTGGGTAAGGCGGTGGCGCTCTAAACGGCGGTTTTCCATGGCCACCAGAATGATGTTACTCAGGGTCTGCACGAAGCTTAAGGCACCCAGGGTGGTGTAGTAGGCATGCACGTTGCCAATCATGACAAAGGCCAGAATGCGGTTGTTGTGCATAATGGGTATGACCGTCTCAAAGTCATGCCAGCGCTTGTCAATGTTTAACTTGGCCAGTGAGGTGATTTCCCTTAGTTCGGTGACGGCCTCCGGCAATTCTATTTCCCTGAAGTTGTGTTCCGTACCAAATAATACCTTGCACTCCCATTTCTCATCAATGAGAAAAAGGGACAGGCGCCTGATGTTCAGCTGCGCTAGCAGGGTAAAATGGTAAATTTTGTAGAGGGCTTCTTCCGGGAGGTTGTTGTTGATGGCCTTGGTAATCTCCAACAGGGCAGCCAATTCCAACTTCTTCAGGTTCAACTCCTGCTCTACTGTAGGAAACTTCAATTCAGACATTTGCTTTTGAGACTTTTAGGATTCATTCACAACCCAAGAGTGGTATTTCACCAGATTAAACTTGTAAATTTTAATTCCGGCAGATACAGGACAAAGAAACTAAAAAAATACCGCTGCACATTCCATTTCATAGAAAACCTTTTTTCCTACTATTTAAAGCCAGGCAAACCTAATGTAGGTGTAAGGCTGGTTTTGGTTTGTTTTCGGGAAAACGGGCCCAAAACGGAATTTGCTATCCGTTGCCTTTCAGAAATAAAACGGTGAATGAAAGCAAATTATATGTAACTGAAAGGCCTACCGGGAGTTATGCGCCAACAATCCTTCTTTGGTGGCCAGGAAAAAATAGTGGTGCCCCTCCTGCTCAAAATGCACCGTGTCAAAAGGCACCACGGTATCCTGGTCGGGGAAAAGGCACTTGATGTAGTTATTCCCAATCAGGTCCCTGAGTGCCTCGCGCAGGGCGAGTTCAGGCAGCCCAATTCTGGACTGCAATTCCTCAAAAGAGGTGACGAAATAAAGCTCGTCCAGAATATCAAACTCCTGATCTGTCATGCGGTTTTCAGTTGGCGGCCTTTCCAGGCGTAACTCCCTTTCAGGCCTAACAAGGCGGTTAAAAGGATATACGGCCCGTACACAATTTGTAATAACACCAGGTGCCAAAGTAAGGTCTTTTTACCAAAAAAGCCTAAAACTGGATAAAGTAGCACGGTATCTGCCCCTAACTTTAACACAATTGCCGATGCTGCTGCCCACCAAGGCCAAAGTCCTGCAAAAGCGGTCATCCCCACCCCAAGCACAGCTAAATTGGCCCCTAACACCAGCAGCGCAAGCAGGCGTGAAGAAAACGTTTCATAGTGCTTCCACTTGCTGGCCCACCTGATGCGTTGCTGAAGGAACTGCATCACTGTGGCTGCTGGGGGCGTACGCACAATGGCCTCCTTTGCTTTGGCAAAAGCTACCCTTCCCGGAAACCGTTGGTGGATCTTGTGGAGCAGGAACTCATCATCGCCGGAGGGGATCTGTGCATTGCCTTCAAAACCATTGACGGCGTAAAAGGCCTCCTTTTCATACGCCAGGTTAGCACCGTTGCACATAGTAGGTTTCTGCAAACCAATGGACGCCGCCCCCACCCCAATCAAGGCTGAAAACTCCAGGGCCTGCACCTTTTGCCAAAGGGAATGGGTGGGTGCGTACTGCACCGGACCACTAATGATTTTAGGGGATTGTGTGTGTCTCACCTGGTTTAGGGCTGACAACCAGTGCTGAGAAACGCGGCAATCTCCGTCGGTGCACACGATCCATTCGCCTTGGGCGGCCTGGATGCCTACTTCCACGGCGGCCTTCTTTTGCCTTTTTCCTGGGAAAGTGGCTAACGACAGAAAGGTAATTGAAAGAGAGGAATGGGCCTGGAATTGCTGGACTAGGTAAGCGGTTTGGTCTTCGGAGTGGTCATCTACCACCAACACCTCAAAGGAATGAGCGGGGTATTGCTGATTTTCCAGGTCCTGAAGCAAGATTAAAATATTCTGCGCCTCATTGCGAACCGGAATGATCACGGAAAAGAAGGCCGGCGTTGCGGCTTCTTCTATGGATACCGTAGGCAATTGGGTCCAGGCCCACCAACACCGGAGGACCACCGCAGCGTACAGCCCGATCACCAGAAACGCCAGCAGAACAGACATCACCTGGTACGGGAAAGTTTAAGCGGTAAAACAAAAACCAGTCCCAGCAGGCTGGGCAAGGCAATGTTCAAGGCCCACAAAGAAAGGCTGGCGCCCAGCACCAATAGCGGGTCCTGCCCCATCATCCCAAAAAAGTGCATGGCAGAAAGCTCGCGCATGCCAATATCGGCCAGGGCATTAATGGAGGGCACCGCCGATTTTAACAGGAAGGTACCAGCCACGCCCCAGGCATATTCCTGCACCGAGAGCCGCACCCCAAAGGCCCACAACAGCAACCCAAACTGGGCCATGAAAACCAGATACCGTACCCCGGAAATCCAGAGCACTTTCCTGAGCTCAGGCCCTGAATACTGGCCTACCACCGCAAAGTAGTGCACCCAGCGCCGCAGCACCGGGATCTTCTCCAGGAAATTAATGGCCCCCTGAAAGCTAAACAGCAAGGCCAGCGCCCACCCGTTCAAAAACAGCAGACCCAAGGCCACAGACACCCCTACCGGTGAAGCCAGGGGCACGTAGAATTTAAACACGAAATAGGCGATGGCCCCAGACCCCGCCAACACGGTGGCATATAGCTGGCAAAGGCGGCCCAGCAGGATGGCACCAATGGCGTCGGTACGGTTGTCTTTGTGGAGGGTTAAAATGCGACCGGCGTAGTCCCCTACCCGATTAGGGGTCACAAACCCCAGGGTGAGGCCCACCAGCACCGCCCGGTAGGCTTCCAGGAAAGAGATCTTTTCTATTTTCTGGGAAAGGTATTGCCATTTGGCGGCCTCTACCCCCCAGTTTACCGGCAACAGCGCCGCGGCAACCAAAATGGCTCCCCAACTGCTGTGCCATACCTGTTGCAAGGTATCTCCGGAAAAAGCGCTATTGGTCCTGGCCTCTGAAATGGCGTGAAACAGGTAATACAGGGTTAAAGCAAAGACCGACAGCTTCCCAAGCCAGCCCAAAAACCGACGGGATACCAGCAGATTGCCAGATTGTTTGTATTTTTGCACCTCATGATTCATTCTACCCCAGTTCTTCCCAATAATAAGTTAATCTTAGGCATTGACCCCGGCACCAACGTCATGGGCTACGGCCTCATTGAGGTGAACGGATCTAAGATTACCGTGCTCCAATACGGCGTGCTGCAACTGAAAAGCTATGCCAACCACGCCATTAAACTAAAAAAGATCTTTGACGCCACCCTTCGGCTCATCACTGAATACCTTCCGGATGAACTAGCCATTGAGGCACCTTTCTACGGCACCAACGTGCAGTCCATGCTCAAGTTGGGCCGCGCGCAGGGCGTAGCCATTGCCGCCGCCCTGTCCCGTGACATCCCGTATGTGGAATATGCCCCAAAGAAAGTAAAACAATCTGTGACCGGCAACGGGAACGCCTCTAAAGAGCAGGTAGCCTCCATGCTGCTCCAGATCCTGAAAATCAAAGAAGCCCCCAAATTCCTGGATGCCACAGATGCTCTGGCCGTGGCCCTATGCCACCACTACCAGCAGGGTAACAACCAGAAAGCCGGCGGTAAATCCTGGAAAGCCTTCCTCACAGAGAATCCAGACCGGATGTCCAAGTAGTTGCTAGTGATTAGTTTTTAGTGGTAAGTTTTTTATAAAGTAGTTCGGTCCGTTTTGGGCCTGTTTTCAGGAAAACAGGCCCAAAACGGACCGAACTACTTTTACTGGTGTTAATAAACCCTCCATGTTTTGTGGGCTAGCAACTAAAAACTAATCACCAACAACTAAAAGGCCTGTCTGATCTTCTCCGCTATCTCCTCCATTTCAGAAGCCTCTAGCTTTAGTTTAGGGTGACTGAAATTCATGTCAGACATTTGGTTCATGGGCACCAGGTGAATGTGGGCGTGTGGCACTTCCAGGCCAATGACAGCCACTCCTATTCGCACGCAGGGTACGACTTTCTTAACCGCCACAGCCACTTTCTGGGCAAACTTATGCAAATCACCCAGGGTGTCTGGGTCCAGGTCAAATATGTAATCTACCGGCTCTTTAGGAATAACCAGCGTATGGCCTTTCACCATGGGGAACACATCTAAAAAAGCAAGGAAACGATCATCTTCCAGCACTTTGTAGGCTGGAATCTCGCCGCTGATTATTTTTGAGAAGATGGTGGCCATGGCAGAGCGGATTAACGGCTGATGTCAAGGATTTCAAAACGGAGTTTACCGGCCGGAACCGTGATCTCCGCTATCTCCCCTACTGATTTCCCCAGCAAGCCTTTGCCGATGGGTGATTTCACGGAGATTTTGCCCGCGCCCAGGTTGGCCTCTTCCTCGGCTACCAGGGTATACACCATTTCCATGTTGTTGTTCAGGTTCTTCAGCTTGACCTTTGAGAGAATAAGGGCCTTGGAAAGGTCCATGTTGGTCTCATCTATCAGGCGGGCATTGCCCAGCACTTCCTCCAGTTTAGATATCTTCAGTTCCAAGTGGCCTTGGGCATCCTTGGCCGCATCATATTCCGCGTTCTCGCTTAGATCGCCTTTGTCACGGGCCTCAGCCAGTTGGTGGGCAACCGCAGAGCGACCTTTGGTTTTAAGTTCATGTAACTCTTCCTTCAGTTTCTGTAATCCCTCCGGAGTGTAATAAGATACTGTTGCCATATCTGTAATGGGTTAGTACAATGTTTAAAAAAAAGAAGAACGGCCTTCCGCTTGGAGACCGTTCTTATGCTAAGGTACTATATTTTTCTGAACTATAAGCAAATCAGGCAATATTTTGAGTGCCGTTTGCTACCCTTTTAGCCGGTTGCCAAAAGTTGGCGGTTGCTGTTTCCTTTTGGTCTATTTTACGCCTGTTTTCTGAAAAACAAGTAAGAAATACCCTTCTTTTTTCAGCGGGGGTATGTACTTTTGATGGTACTTGTCACTCTTGTGTATGTCATCATCAACAGAGCCCCTTATTAGATTAGCTGCCATTGACATTGGGTCCAACGCCGTACGTTGCCAGATTTCCAATGTGTTCAAATTTGAGGACCATATTCTCTTTAAGCGGGTAGAATACATACGCTACCCTATGCGCCTGGGCGAAGACGTTTTTGCCTCAGGGGTTATCTCCAAGGCCAAAACCGAGAAGTTCATAAAGCTACTGCACGCCCTGCACCTGCTCATGGAGGTACATGAAGTGCATGACTACATGATCTGCGCCACCTCTGCCATGCGCTCGGCCACCAACGCCCATGAGATTCTGCATGAGGTACAGAAGAAATTGGGCCTGCACATACAGGTAATTGACGGCACCACCGAGGCAGATCTTATAAACCTGGTCATACGGCAGCAGCTAGACGACAAAAATTACCTACACATAGACGTGGGCGGCGGTAGCACCGAGTTCAACATCTATGTGAACCGCATGAAAGTGGCTTCCCAGTCCTTTGAGCAGGGTTCCATCCGGCACATGCAGGGCGAAGATTCCATGGAGATCTGGCACGCCATGCAGGCCTGGGTCACCGAAAATGCCAAACTGCACCACGTCTCCCGGGCCATTGGTACCGGAGGCAATATCAACAAGATCTATGACATGGCCCGCAAGGCCGGGGGCAAGCCTATCTTCCGGAAACAGATTGAGGAAGTAGTGGAACATATCTCCAGCCTCACCATGGAAGAACGCGTAAAGGTGCTCCTGCTCAACGCCGACCGCGCCGATGTGATCGTGCCTGCCGCCGAGATCTACCTTTCGGCCATGAAGTGGGCACACCTGGAAAGCATGCTGGTGCCCCAGGTGGGATTGAAAGACGGAATTCTGCAGTCCTTGTATGAACGCCACCAGGGAGCCACCCATCATCACTTCAAGCTTGACTTTTAACAATTCTCCCTTTGTGAGTCAAATTTTTCCTTAAAGCAGAATCCCCTTCCTTCTCTTGTTCAAAGAGAAAGAAGGGGATTCTGCTTTAAGGCCGTTTTCTGGAAAACAGGCTTAAAACGGTTTCAACTGATTGCTAAGTATTCCAGTATTTAATTTTTTTCTAAAACAGACAGGCGTCTTCGGTCATCTCAGAAGTGAGGTGGTAGAACTCGCGGTGCATGTTGAAAGGGGCTTCGCCCTCGGTGGGTTGGCGCTTGATGTAGGAGCCGTCCTCGCGCATAATGTAGCAGTTCTGGTTGTCCATGAGGTTGTAGCGCAGGATGTGGATGGCCTGGCGTTTCAGGTCCTCGTGCACAATGTAGAAAAGGGCCTCAATGCGGCGCTCAAAGCTGCGCACCATAATATCGGCGGAGCCGCCCAGTACCAGCGGATCGCCGTTGTTATGGAAATAGAAAATGCGGGCGTGCTCCAGGTACTCGCCCACAATAGAACTCACCTGAATGTTCTCGCTCAGCCCTTCGCGCCCCGGGCGAAGGCAGCAGATACCCCGCACAATCAACTTGATCTTCACCCCCGCCTGTGAGGCCGTGTAAAACTCGTCCATCACTTCCTTGTCTTCCAGGGAGTTGATCTTGATGACAATACCGGCGGGTAGGCCCATTTCGGCGTTATGCGTTTCCTGCCTGATAAGTTTGATCAGCTGCTGCCGCATGTCTTTGGGCGCCGTGATCAGGTACTCATAGCTCTCAGGGTACGAATGGCCGGTGATTACGTTAAAGAACTCAGACACGTCATGGGCATAGACATCATCTGTAGTCAAAAGGCTGATGTCTGTGTACATGCGGCTGGTCTGCTCATTGTAGTTTCCGGAGCCGATGTGCACGTAACGCGTTACCTTTTCGCCCTCCTTCCGGATGATCATCATCATCTTGGTGTGGGTCTTGTACTTACTGATGCCGTAGATCACAAAGCAGCCGGCTTTCTCAAGCCGCTCCCCTTCTTTGATGTTGCGTTCCTCGTCAAAGCGGGCCTTCACCTCAAAAAGCGCCGACACGTGCTTTCCGTTCTCAGCCGCCTTTAAAAGGGCAGCAGTGATTCTGGAATTATCTGCTAAGCGGTAAATGGTCTGTTTGATCCCTAGCACATACGGGTCCTCGGCGGCCTTCTCCAGCAGCGTCACTACCGGGTCCATGCTGTTATAGGGGTGGTGCAGAAGCACGTCATGCTCTTTGAGGTACTCAAAGATATTGTCAATGGCCCCGGCCGGCAGGCTGGGCGAGGGCACCGGCGTCATGGGCCGCTGCACCTTGTTGGCAAAATGCGGGTGCTTGATAATCTGCCACAGGCCTTTCAGGTCCAGGAGGCGGTCAATGGAGAAAACGTTGCTGTTATCAATGACCCAACGCTCTTTGAGCACTTTCATCATGTAAGACGAGGGCGCGCGTTCCACCTCCATGCGCACTACCCTGCCCTTTTTGCGGGTTTTCAGCTTCTGCTTTACCTCCTGCACAAAGTCCTGGTCCATATCATCACTTTCCTCCAGCGTGAAATCGCCGTTACGCGTGATCCTGAAAAGGTTCACAGAGTCTATCTCCACGTTACGGAACAGCTTGGGCATATTCCACCGGATGATGTCCTCAATGGGCACGAAAATGATCTTGTTCTTGCGTGATATCTCAAAAAAGCGGGTAAGGTTCCCCGGTATCTGCACAAAAGTGATGCGGCTCTGCTGCTTGGTCTCTTCTGTGGTGCGGGTGACCACACCAAAGATGAGCAGCTGGTTCATCATGAGCGGGAAGCCGTGGTAACTGTCATACACCATAGGCGTAAGCAGCGGGTACACGGTGTTCCGGAAATAGAAATCGGCTTTAGCCTGCTCGTTCTCCGTGAGGTCCTCTACCCTGCAGATGTTGAAACCCTGGTTTTCAAATTCACGGCGCAAATCATCATAGGCCTGGCACTGGTCGGCCACAAAGCGGTGGGCCAGGTCCATGAGCTTCTTGCGGAACGGTTGTTCCCGAAGCCCCGAATAATCAATGCGCTCTTTGCCGTAATCTATGTAATTGTACAAGCTACCAACCCTGATCATGAAGAACTCATCAAGGTTAGAGGCGGTAATGGCCAGGAATTTCAGGCGCTCAAAAATAGGAGTCTCTGGGTTGCGGGCCAGGTCCAGCACCCGGTAATTGAACCTAAGCCAGCTCAGGTCTCTACTGATATAATTACTTTTCCGGATTTGCTCCGATGCTTTGATTGCACTCATAGTTTGAAATTGGTCCCTGGTACCATGAAGATAGAAAAAGGGCTTGCCTTCTAATGGGCCAGAAAGAACCGGCCCAGAAACAGATCAAAATCCCGTACAGTCTGCCGTGTGCTTTGGTAGCAAACAAAAGCAGACTTACCCTTCTTTTGCTAAGATAGCAGCTTTTTGGTCTGCCTTACAAAAGAAAAAGAAAAGCCTGCTGATAGGCAGGCTTTTCTAATATTATATACGGTAATTACCCAAAAAAAGAACCTCTTCAGGTAAAATAAAGCCATTGAGCGTTCAGCTTCTTTAAAAGAACAAACCCCAAAGGCGCAGTGGTTACACGTCTACTTTTGCGTATTTGGCGTTGCGTTCGATAAAGTCACGGCGCGGGGCTACTTCATCACCCATGAGCATAGAGAACAGGTGATCTGCCTCTGCCGCAGACTCTACCGATACCAGCTTTAAGCTGCGGGTATCTGGGCGCATGGTGGTTTCCCAAAGCTGCTCTGGGTTCATCTCTCCCAGACCTTTATAGCGTTGCACGCCTACGCTTTCCTCTTTCCCTTTGCCTAGTTCGGCAATGGCTTCCAGGCGGTCTTGCTCGGTCCAGCAGTAGCGCTCTTCCTTGCCTTTTTTCACCAGGTAAAGCGGTGGCAAGGCAATGTACACGTAGCCAGAGTCAATGAGGTCACGCATGTACCGGAAGAAGAACGTTAAGATCAGGGTCCTGATGTGGGAACCGTCCACGTCCGCATCGGTCATGATGATCACCTTGTGGTAGCGCAGTTTGGCCATGTTCAGGGCCTTGTCATCTTCCGGGGTTCCGAAGCTCACGCCCAGGGCGGTGATCATGTTCTTGATCTCCTCGTTCTCATAGATCCGGTGCTCCTGTGCTTTCTCTACGTTTAGGATCTTACCTCTAAGCGGGAGAATGGCCTGGAACTTACGGTCACGGCCCTGCTTGGCAGAACCACCCGCCGAGTCACCCTCTACCAGGTAGAGTTCACAGTTCACGGGGTCAGAGTCAGAGCAGTCGGCCAGTTTACCGGGTAAACCAGAGCCGCCCATTACGTTTTTACGCTGCACCATCTCACGGGCTTTGCGGGCCGCCAAACGGGCCTGCGCCGCAAGAATCACTTTCTGGATGATGATACGGGCCTCCTTGGGGTTTTCTTCCAGGAACTGGTTCAGAATCTCCCCTACCACAGTATCCACGGCGCCCATCACGTCTGAGTTACCCAATTTGGTTTTGGTCTGGCCCTCAAACTGCGGCTCCTGCACTTTCACAGAAATTACCGCCGTTAAGCCTTCCCTGAAGTCATCGCCCTGAATCTCTACCTTGGCTTTTTCCAGCATACCAGATTTCTCGGCGTAGCTTTTCAAAGTACGGGTCAAGGCACGTCTGAAACCGGCCACGTGGGTACCGCCTTCATGGGTATTGATGTTGTTTACGTAAGAGAAAATATTCTCTGTGTAAGAGGTGTTGTAGTTCAAGGCGATCTCTACCGGAATGCCGCCTTTTTCGCTCTCCACGTAAATGGGGGAAGGAATCAGGTTCACCCGGGTTTCTTCCAGGTAGGCCACAAACTCGCGCAGACCTCCTTCTGAGTAGAAGGAATCAGACAGGTACTCCCCTGGCGACACTTCTTCCCGCAGGTCAGTAAGGTTGATTCTAATGCCTTTGTTCAGGAAGCACAGCTCGCGCAAGCGGCTGGCCACGGTCTCATACTTGTATTCCGTTACCGTAAAGATGCTGGCGTCTGGCTGGAAATGAACGGTGGTTCCGGTTTTATCCGTAGGCCCCAGTTCGCGCACCGGGTAGGCCGGCACCCCAATGTTGTAATGCTGCTCATACTCTTTTCCGTTGCGGTGAACGGTCACGTGCAGGTCTGTAGAGAGTGCGTTCACGCAGGAAACCCCTACGCCGTGCAAGCCACCAGATACCTTGTATGAGTCTTTGTCAAACTTACCACCGGCGTGCAGTACGGTCATAACTACCTCCAGGGCAGAACGACCTTCCTTCTGGTGAAAGTCAACCGGAATACCCCGGCCGTTATCTGACACCGAAACGGAGTTGTCTGTATGTATAGTGACATTGATTTCGTCACAGTGCCCGGCAAGGGCCTCATCTATGGAGTTGTCTACTACTTCCCAAACTAGGTGGTGCAAACCTTTGATCCCGATGTCACCGATGTACATAGCTGGCCGTTTCCGTACCGCCTCCAAGCCCTCAAGGACCTGAATACTGTCAGCGGAATAGGCGTTCATGTCTTTTTCTTCTTGGTCACTCATTGATTTATTCGGATGTTTTTTCACCTACAAAAATAGCGAATTTTATCGGTTTTTGCCAGCTTTTGGTGTGCAAATATAGTCTTTGGTTAATTATTTATAAGGTAGCCGAAGCATGCGTTCAAAATCTCATAATTACCCCCTCTTCTTCTTCCGGTACCCCTTGTAGCCTTTCTGTTTTAGGCCTGTTTTCGGGAAAACAGGCCTAAAACAGAAAGGCTATTCTACCAAAGAAATTTGGGGCGGACACAATACCGGTTTTTACCTACAATTAGTTGAAAAGCCTTTTCCCGGACTGGTATGTTAAAATTATGGCACCAATAGGCGCAGGGCCGTGGTTAAACGGCAAACGAGGGCTAAAATTTGGCAAAACGGGGGTTTCTTCTTAAGTTTCGGTCTCTATTGAAATCAACGGCACAAGGAGTAAGGATCTTGTGTCATTCCGCACCAATCTCTACAAACTCTCATGAAGGACGTAATTTTAGGCATTGACATCGGTGGAACCAACACCAAATTCGGGTTTCTGGACCGGGATGGCATCATCTTGACCCAAGGCGAGCTACCTACCACCGAAGGCGAAACCGTACATGATTTCCTGCGCATTTTCTACCAGGAAGTACAAACCAAATTCAAAAAGATTGAAGACGAGGCCAACCTGATTGGCGTAGGCGTGGGTGCTCCCAACGGGAACTTCTACACCGGCACCATTGAGCACGCCCCTAACCTCAAGTGGCATGGCACCGTGCCGCTGGTGGAGTTACTGCAAGGCTACTTTAAGGTCCCTGTTTTCCTGACCAATGATGCCAACGCGGCGGCTATTGGAGAGATGATCTACGGAGGCGCCAAAAACATGATGAACTTTGTGGTGGTGACCCTGGGTACCGGCCTTGGTAGCGGCATTGTGGTGAACGGAGAGTTAGTTTATGGCCATGATGGCAACGCCGGTGAACTAGGCCACACCCTGGTGAACGTGAAAGGAAGCGGCCGCGTATGCGGTTGCGGACGCCGAGGCTGCCTAGAAACCTACGTTTCTGCCACCGGTATCAAACGCACCGTGTACAAGTTCCTGGCCGACTATACCGATTACAGTGAACTGCGCGGCGTGAGCTTTAATGACCTTACTGCTGAGATGATCACCCAGGCTGCCAAACGCGGCGACAAGATCGCCATAGATTGCTTTGAGTACACTGGCAAGGTATTGGGTATGAAACTGACCGACACGGTGGCCCACCTGAGCCCTGAGGCCATCTTCCTTTTTGGAGGCCTGGTACGTGCCGAGGAATTCCTGTTTGACCCGGTTCGTTACCACATGGAGAAGAACCTGTTGAGCGTATTCAAAAACAAAGTAAAGATATTGCCATCTGGCCTGGGCCTTAACAACACCGCCGTCATGGGTGCCGCTGCCCTGGCCTGGAAGGAGTTGGAGCGCATGCCGGTAGCCTAACCTGTTACTCGCTAATTATTTCAAAAGCCCGAAGGTTAGCCTTCGGGCTTTTTTATTGGGTACAATATATGTTTTGGAAGTTTTGCAAAGGAATCACTCCTTAATTATTTTTAATTGCATTTTTATCCACTCAACAGCTAAATATCCAGATAAAACCGCTTAATAAATATCAGTATTATTCAGATTTCCACTTTATTATTATAGATCAATTTACTATCAATTCAAAGTTTTCACTAAGAGCAAAATTAGCATTTAACAATATAACTGATTGGTTTACAATATTTAAAACCATATATATAAATACTTTACAATTTATTAATATGCTCTAAAAGTTGGGTTATTAATTAACTACCATTTGAATAGAGGCTACGTATAATTTTGAATCTAACATAAATTAATATGCTAGAAATACTCTACCATTAACAATTGCATAGCAGAAGACAATTGTTGCAAAGCCCCCAATTCGGTTATTATGGCAAGGTAAATCTTCAATCTTTCTGTTATGTTGAGATTTATACTATTAATGGCTTTAGGGGTCTTCCTTACCTTTTCTTCTTCGGCCCAAACCACCCTTTTCACCTTTGGCTCCACCTGGCGTTACCTAGATAACGGTTCTAACCAGGGCACGGCCTGGCGGGGACATCCCTTTGACGATTCCGGCTGGAAATCCGGGCCCGGCAAGTTCGGATTCGGTATAGACGACGCCAGCACAGTTATCCAGAGCAACGCCCCTTCCTCTTTAGACAAATATGTGACTACCTATTTCAGGAAAACCATCTCCCTTTCCAACGCTGCTGCTCTGGGCACCATTACCGCCAACGTAAAGTACGACGATGGCCTGGTGATGTACGTGAACGGTACAGAGGTACTGCGCAACAACATGCCTGAGGGCCCCATTGATTATAACACGCTGGCCTCTGTAACCGCTTTAAAGAATGGCTATGGGGTAGAGACTTTCACCTTTAGCGGCTCGGCCTTTGTGGAGGGTGACAACCTTATTGCGGTGGAGGTCCACCAGAAGCACCTTAGAACCTCAGATATGGCATTTGACCTGGAATTTTTAACTACCGGAGAAACTCTGCAGGAAGACATAACCGCCCCAGTTGTGTCTAACATTACAAGGCAGAACCCGGTCACTGACTCTACCAGCGCTTCTTCCTTAACCTTCAGGGTAATTTTTTCAGAAGAAGTTACTGGCGTAAGTACCCCAAACTTTTTATTAACTACCTCAGGTACTGCAACAGGCTCTATAGGAAAAGTTACTACGGTAAATTCCGCTACCTATGACGTGACAATCACCAATGCCGCTGGTGAGGGGACCATACAACTTACCCTGCTTGCTGCCGGAGCCAACATACAAGACCTGGCCAGCAACCTACTTACCTTAGATTATTCCCTAGGGCAAAGCTATACGCATGTTTTAGCCCCAGTGGAAACAACTCCCCTATTGCCCATCACTTTTAAATCTGCCTGGAAATACCTTGACAATGGCTCTGACCAGGGTATTGCATGGCGCGATTTATCCTATGATGATACCAATTGGCAAATAGGTAATGGGGAATTAGGATATGGTGACGGCGACGAGGCTACGGTGGTGAGTTACGGAAGCAGTTCAAGCAACAAGCACATTACCACCTATTTCAGGAAATCCATTTTTATACCAGATGCATCCCTCATTACTTCCATTTCAGGAAACCTAAAAAGGGATGATGGAGCCATCATATATGTTAATGGTGTTGAGGTTTTCCGGTCCAAAATGCCCAGTGGCCCTATTTCCTACAATACCCTAGCTGCAGAAAGCGGGAACTCAGCCGTACCCTTTAAAATTAATGCCTCTGCCTTCACCACCGGAATCAATATTATTGCCGTGGAGGTCCACCAACTAGGGGCCAGTAATTCAGACCTCTCCTTTGACCTGGAACTAAAAGCCGATATAGACACTCTGAACTATGAAATCCAAAGTAAAGACCTAATCCGGGGGGCGTATCTTCAAGTGGGAAGCCAAACTGCGGTAACGGTAAGATGGCGCACCAACACAGCGTCAGATTCAAAAGTGGAGGTTGGTACAGTTCTGGGCACTTATCCATTGTCATTTACTAATGATACTTTAACCCAAGAGCACGAAGTAAGGATCACGGGATTATCTCCCAACACGAATTACGTTTACCGAATAGGCAGTTCTACTGAGGTGCTCCAAAGCGGAAGCGGCAATTTCTTTAAAACCGCCCCACCAGAAAACAGCACAGAGAAAGTAAGGGTCGCGGTTTTCGGCGACTGCGGCAAAGACAAATACGGGAACCGCACCGGCTCCCTTAACTCTTACCTGAACTATACGGGCAGCAAACCGGCGGAACTGATGCTGCTCCTAGGAGACAACGCCTACGATGACGGCTCTGACGCCGATTACCAACGGGAGTTCTTCACCCCATACGGTAGCACCGTCCTCAAAAACCACATCCTTTTCCCGGCCCCCGGCAACCACGAATATCACCTCATTCCGTTAACCGCTAGAAATAAGGGAGGGTATTACACCAGTTTTTCTTTGCCTACCGCAGGAGAAAGCGGTGGGGTTCCCTCGGGCAGCAAGGCCTTCTATTCCTATGACTGGGGCAATATCCACTTCGTCAGCCTAGACTCCTATGGGGTGGAGGCAGACGACAATACTATGCTCACCGATACTCTGGGGGTTCAGGTACAGTGGCTAAAAAGGGACCTGGAAGCCAACAGCAAAAAATGGACTATAGTGTATTTTCACCACCCTCCCTTTACTATGGGAAGCCACAATGCTGACACCAATGGAGAACTGAAAAGGATACGGCAAAATTTCATAAGGATTCTGGAGCGGTACGGGGTGGACCTGGTGCTTTCCGGCCACAGTCATACCTATGAGAGGTCCTATCTGCTAAACAATTTCTACGGAACTGAAGCCTCATTTGAACTGGCCACCCATACTAAAAGCAGTTCAAGTGCCAAGTATGATGAAAGCCCCAATTCCTGTCCGTACATGACAGTTTCCGGCACTAAAAACCATGGTACCGTTTATGTGGTGGCAGGGTCTGCAGGAACAACAGGCAATGTTCAAGAGGAATATCCTCATGATGCTTTGCCCTTTGCAGTGAATGATGGAGGGATGCTTTATTTGGAGATTGAAGATAATCGGTTAGATGCCAAGATGCTGCGCAAGGATGGGACCGTATTTGATAATTTCACTATCATGCAAGACGTCAACAAGACCGCTACTCCTATTGTTTCCCCAGGGGGTGCCGTACAATTAACGGCTTCCTGGGTGGGTAACTATCAATGGTCTACCGGTGACACTACCCGCAGCATCACGGTGAACCCAGAAATCCCCACTTCTTATGAAGTCATGGATAATAAGAGTTGTCTACGGGATGTGTTCACGGTGAATGTAGCCATGGCAGCTGATTCTTCTCTGCAAATGAAAAGCCCAGACCCGCAACTTTTGGCGTATCCATCCCCCATACAAAGGGGAACTCCCTTGACAGTTACAACTTCTTTGCCAGAAGGAATAGCCATTCAGGTCACTGATCTTACCGGGCGCACCCTTTTCCAAACCCGCGTTTCAGGGACTACCTCTATCAATACCACCGACTTACCTTCGGGTCTTTATATTATCAGGTCAGTGGGCGCCAAGGCTAACAAACAGGTGAAATTTGTGATAACCGACTAACCAGTATGGACTTTAAAACTCCCGCTTCCCTAAAAGCAGAACATGAAGAACTCCATCATCTGTTAATACAGGCTACGCAGTTGCCAGGTAAAACGGGTGAAGCGGCAAAGGCGGTGGCCGAACTTATGCACCCTCATTTTGTGAAAGAAGAGGAATTGGCGCTTCCGCCGCTTGGCTTATTATCTATGCTGGCCTCTGGCAACTTCTCCAGGGAAATGGAACAGGTGATACCGCTAACGGATAAACTTAAAAACTCCCTGCCGGAAATGCTGGAAGAGCACCGGCAGATTGTGGCCGCGTTAGAGGTCTTGGGGAGAAATGCCCAGGCAGAAGACCATCCGGAGGTAGCCATTTTTGCTCAAAAGTTAAAGCTACATGCCCAAACCGAAGAAGAAGTCATGTACCCTGCCGCCATTTTGGTTGGCGAATTCGTAAAGATGAAAGCAGGCAGGACGACGCCTGAAAGTTAAACCATATAAATTGAATAAGGACTTTTTTGCCGCATACTACTTAGTTGTTAATTAAACTTTTGCAACGGCAGGCTTTCTCCTCTTGCTGGAAAAGTTTCTTTTGCAGCAGAAACGCCTAAAAAGGAGACCCTTATGCTGGCAAACAAATGGAAAAGGCGTTTGATTTTTTAGGGTTTCTAATTTGCGGCGCCATTATTCTTTGGGCAGGAAAAAGACTCTCCATTTATGGTAACCTGCTAGCGGATAAAACCGGTATTGGGAAAGCGTTTATTGGGTTGTTTCTGATGTCAGCAGTGACGTCCCTGCCCGAACTCATGGTAGGGATCAGCTCCTCAGCGGTAGTTCAGTCGGCAGATTTAGCGGTAGGCGACATTCTGGGCAGCTGCTCTTTCAACCTGTTCCTGCTCTCTATCATGCAGTTGTTTTCGCCGGGCAAAAAGTCCATCTTGAGCGATGTTTCCCAGAGCCAGGCCATGGCCGCCTCTTTGGGAGTTATCCTCCTGGCCTTGGTGGGTTTGGGTATTTTTCTGGATAGAGACATCTTCATTCTGCCTTTTGTAGGACTCAACAGCATCTTGTTTGCCGTCATCTATTTCCTGTCACTGCGGCTCATTTACCAGTACCAGAAACTACACCCGCCTTTGGCTGCCTTGGTAGAATCAGCGGCCATTGACCTAACCCTTAGGCAAATTATTTTACGGTACTCAGTCTTTGCGGCCATCACCATTGCTGCCGCCTTGTTTCTCCCCCATTTTGCGGAAGGCATTGCAGTCCAAACGGGTTTAGGGCAATCGTTTGTGGGTACTTTGTTTCTAGCCATCGCTACCTCATTACCAGAAATAGCCGTTTCCATTGCCGCGGTCCGCCTGAATACTACAGATTTAGCAGTGGGGAATATATTGGGCAGCAACATCTTCAATATTTTTATCCTGTTCCTGGATGATCTTTTTTACACCAAGGGCCATTTATTAAAAGACGCCTCAGACTTTAACCTTGTCTCTGTTTTCGCTTCCATTATCATGTCTTGTATTGTGATCATAGGCATCACTTACAAAAACGAAAACAAGAGGTTCTTCCTGGGCTGGGACACCCTGGTGCTTTTTATAGTGTACCTCTTCAACATAGTTCTCCTTTATTTTTTAACCTCCACCTGAAAGGCTTTTTACTGGCAACTTAACTGTCAGTGAAAAGCTTTTAAACCTTGGTCTACAATTCTCGCGCAAATTCCGTTTTGGGGCTGTTTTTCGGAAAACAGCCCCAAAACGGAATTTCATCCTTAGTCAGGAATCACCTCGAAAGCTTGGATAACTTACCTACTCAGCGAAAAGCCATTGCACTACCCCGGGGAATTCACGTTGCCAGAAGGCTTCTTTATGCTCTCCATCTGCATGGACCTGGTAGTTGAGTTTCTTTGATTTTAGACCCTGCTTTTGCAGAAGGTCGCGCATTCGGGCCATATCTGGCACCATCTGCTCTCCTTCTTTGGCGCCGGCTACCAGGTAAATTTTGGCGTCTTTGGCGGGCTTGGTTTTGGCGGCATAGTCAAAAAACTGAGGTGACACCCAGAAAGCCGGGGAGAAAACACCCGCTTTGCCAAATACCTGGGGGTATTTCATGGCGGCGTATAAGGAGATGAGGCCGCCCATAGAGCTACCGGCTACTCCCGTATGGGATTTTCCAGACAAGGTGCGGTAATGGGTGTCAATGTAAGGTTTCAGGGTTTGGGCCAGGAAGTCAACGTAGGCATCGCCTTTACCGCCGCCGTATTTGGCGTTGCGCCAGGGGGTGTACTCGTTCATGCGCTCTTCGCTTCCATTGTCAACCCCAACCACTATTACCTCCAGGTTCTTGTTTTTGGCCAGGGAATCCATGGTTTCATCAACGCCCCACTCGCCGCTGAACCCGTAATAGGCATCAAATAAATTCTGCCCATCATGCATGTACAGCACCGGATATTTCTTCTGGGAGGTCCCGTAGCCTGGCGGCAGGTACACCCAAACCCGGCGGTTCTTCTGCAGTTGCGGCATATAGAACACATTGCTGATCACCTGCACCGAAGGCGTAGCGGTATGCGCCTTATCGGCCCGGGTGAAATTGTCTTCCCAGCTCTCTATTTCCAAACGCACGGTGTCTGCCTTTCCGGTGGCTTTGTAGGCGCGGTTGGTGCGGGCCGCACCGCTGGCCAGGGCCTCTCCTTTGGCCCAGCTTCCGCGGGTGATTTTATACTCCAGAACCCCTTCCCCGGCGGGTATAGTCAGGTGCCACTGATCCTGGGCTCCTTTTTTAAAGCTCAGGTTTTTGTCGGCGGGGTTCCAGTTGTTCAGGTTACCGGTCAGGAAGAGGGTATCGGTGGCGGGTGTGTTGGCAGGGACCTTTGCTAACTCAAAAGTGACCTGAGCCTCAGTACTTAATGCGGCGGTTAAAAGGATAAAAAAAGAAAGGCCCTTCTTTTTTAGATGCTTTTTCATAATTTGGCATTTTAGAAACAGGGAAATCGATTTCTTAATTAAATAAGTGTAGATTTACCTCTATGATTTTACAATATTAACAATTGTTTTGACTTTCCTATAAAGACCTGCCTTAAAGCAGAAAGAACTTGCCCTGCTGAACCACTAAACTTGGTTCTGATTGAGCAAAATGGCCGGTCAAAACCGAAAGTAAGCAAGCCTTTTAGTGCTACATAGAGTTAAATCAACAAATAAATCAGGGGAAAGATGAACTCCTCAAACGATTTCCTTGCCTAAAAAAACATTAGAATAGCTTCTCTTCAGGAAGGTTAAAATACCCAAAGAGCGGCTAGTTATAATAGATGCAGAAATTGAAAAGCTCTGTGGCCTATCAAACCAGACAAATGAAAAAGATGAAACAGACACCGTACCCTACCGCTTTTTCCAGTAGATTATTTCTCTTTCTCACACTATGGCTGCTGGCCTTTTCTACCCAGGCCCAGAAAAACAAAGCAGCCATTACACGCATTGACCCTACCTTTTGGTGGGTGGGCATGAAAGACCAGAACCTCCAGTTGCTGGTGTATGGTCCGCAAGCCGGTACTTACTCTTATTCCATTAACCACCCGGGGGTAACGCTGGTGAAAGCCCATAAAGCCGAAAACCCCAACTATGCCTTTCTAGATCTCACCATTGCCCCCAACACCAAGCCGGGCAGCTTTACCATTACAGGTAAGAACGGTAACCAGAAACTCACCCGCAAATATGAACTGAAGGCCCGCACCCAGGAGCCCAAAGGCCAGGGTATCACTTCGGCTGATTTGGTGTACCTGGTACTCCCCGACCGCTTCTCTAATGGTGATCCCAAAAACGACAAGTTCAAGGACATGGCCGATACCCAGGCCAACCGCAACAATCCTTACCTGCGCCACGGCGGAGATATCCAGGGAATCCAGAACCACCTCAATTACTTTGAGGAATTAGGCGTGACGGCCCTATGGCTCAATCCCATTATTGAAAACAACCAACCCCTCACTGATGAGGGCGGTCAGATGCGCAGTGCCTACCACGGCTACGCCTTCACCGACCATTACCAGGTAGACAAGCGCTTCGGGGGCAATGATGCCTACAAGAAACTGGTTCAGGCAGCCCACGCCAAAGGCATGAAAGTGGTGCAGGATGCCGTTTACAACCACGTGGGCATTAACCACTGGTTTATCAAAGACATGCCCTCTAAAGACTGGGTGCACCAGTTCCCCACCTATACCAACACCTCGCATAAGTTTCAGCCTATCATTGACCCGCACGGCTCCAAAGCAGATTGGTCCATCATGATGAACGGCTGGTTTGTGCCCCACATGCCTGACCTAAACCACGACAACAAATTCGTGGAAAATTACCTCATCCAACATGCCCTCTGGACCGTGGAGAATTTTGGCGTGGATGCCTGGCGCATAGACACCTATATGTACAATGAGGATCAGTTCATGAACCGCTGCAACCAGGCCTTGATGAACGAATACCCTAACATCCACATCTTCGGTGAGTCTTGGGTTAATAACGTAATTGCCCAGTCCCGCTTTACCCGCAACAAAATTGACTTCCCGTTCAAGAGCAACCAACCCGGCACCCTTGATTTTGTGCTTTGGACCGCCATGAATGATGCCCTGAACCAGAAGTTCGGGTGGGATGAAGGTGTAAGCAAAGTGCACCAGGTATTGGCCCAGGATGCGGTGTATGAAGAACCCATGAAATTGGTGACCTTTATGGACAACCATGACATGAACCGCTATTTCTCCGTTGTAGGTGAAGACTTCAACAAATACAAGATGGGCCTGACCTGGATGCTCACCACCCGCGGTATTCCTTCCATTTACTACGGCACTGAGATTCTGATGAAGAACTTCAAAGACCCGTCAGACGCCGAGGTCCGCAAGGATTTCCCCGGCGGATTTACCGGCGATAAGGAAAACAAGTTCACCGCCGCTGGCCGCAATGCCCGCGAGAACGAAGCCTTCAACTTTGTAAAGACCCTGGCCAACTACCGCAAGGACACCCCCGCCCTGCACTCCGGTAAACTCATGCAGTTTGTGCCGCAGGAAGGCACGTACGTGTACTTTAGGTATGATGACCAAAAAACCATCATGGTCGCCACCAACACCAATGACAAGGAAGTAGACCTGAAGACCGAACGGTTTGCCGAGCGCATACAAGGCTTTACAAAAGCCATGAACGTGCTAAACAGCCAAACTATTGGCAACCTGAACAGCCTTAAAATACCGGCTAAAACGGCCGTTGTTTTGGAGTTGGAGAAGTAACCTGTTTTTAACTTGATTTTCCTGAAACACCGGAAAAATGATTTACCCATGAGTACCATCAAAGCCTGCCTTTTTGATTTAGACGGAGTTCTGGTAGATACCGCCATCTACCACTTTAAAGCCTGGCGCCAGTTGGCCCAGAGCCTTGGCATAGACTTCACGGAGCATGACAATGAGCGCCTCAAAGGCGTGAGCCGCGTGCGTTCCCTGGAGATCATCCTAGAGATTGGCGGCCAGACCCTACCCCAGGAACAGATGCTGGCGCTTTGCGAGCAGAAAAACACCGAGTACCTGGTAGATGTCTCTAAAATGACCCCAGAGGAAATTTTGCCTGGCGTAGAAGATTTCCTGAAGGCCCTCAAAGCGGAAGGCATCAAAATCGCTCTGGGCTCAGCAAGCAAAAACGCCCAACTCATTCTGGAGCGCACCAACCTGCTTCCCTACTTTGACGCCATCATTGACGGCCGCCACGTGGTCAACGGCAAGCCCCACCCAGAAGTGTTCCTGAAAGGTGCCGAGGCCCTGGGCGTAAAACCCGAGGAATGTGTAGTATTTGAAGACGCCGTAGCCGGCGTGGAATCAGCTAAAAATGCCGGTATGCTTTGCGTAGGCGTGGGCCAGCCTGAGGTACTGACCCAGACAGACATTGTGGTGAAAGACATGACCGAGATGACGGTGGAGCGCCTGCACGCATTACAACAGAAAGCGTAAAAGAAAGGGCACGTTTGAGCTTAACTTACCTTTTTGACCGCGCTCATCCGGATTTGCAATCCGGATGTTATGAAAAGGGGATTTGTAATCCCCTCCCGAGCATTGCTGAAAAATGCTTCACCGCAGGACCAGCAGGCAGATTGCAAATCGGCTTTTCCCCAAGTCGGGATTGCAAATCCCGACAAGCCATTAAGGTAGAGCAAAGGAAAAAGCAGCTGAAGAGAAGTGGAGTGGTTTAAGAAATGCCAACCAAAAAGCAAAACCGTTTTAAGCCTGATTTTCTAAAAACAGGCCCAAAACACAAATAGGAAACGATTCAAAAAAAGCAGTCTAGATACTTGTGTCTTGATACTTGATACTAACCAATATGAAGCAATACCTGACCGTTGACGAGTGGTCCATTATAGAAGAAGGATTCCACGCTGAATATAACCAAATCACGGAGAGCGTTTTCAGTTTGGGCAATGGCCGGATGGGCCAGCGCGCCAATTTTGAGGAAACCTTCACCGGCGAAACCCTGCAGGGCAATTATGTGGCCGGCGTCTATTACCCAGACAAAACCCGCGTGGGTTGGTGGAAGAACGGCTACCCCGAGTATTTTGCCAAGGTATTGAATGCTGCCAACTGGATAGGCATAGACGTGCAGCTTGACGGTGAAACCCTGGATCTGCACCTGTGCCAGGTAACAGACTTCAGAAGAGAACTGAACATGCGTGAAGGTTGGCTGGACCGCCGCTTCACCGCTACCCTGCCCTCGGGCAAGCAAATGCGCGTAGAATCCAGACGCTTTACCAGCATTGTGGACTATGAGGTAGGCGCCATCCGGTACAGCCTCACGCCCCTGAACTTCAGCGGCACGCTCACGTTTACCCCCTTCGTAGACGCAGACATCAAGAACGCCGATTCCAACTATGACGAAAAGTTCTGGAACGAGATTCTGCAGGAAGCCCAGCCCACCGAAGGTTACGTGGTGGCAGAAACCAAGAAGACCTTCTTCCATGTCTGCACAGGCCAGCGGTTTGTGGTGACGCAAAACGGCCAGGAAGTAAACGTACAAGCCACACCGGTGGAGCGCACCAAATACATCGCCTCTACCTTTGATATTGCCGTGCAGGAAGGCCAGGAGACTGTGCTTTATAAGTACGCCGCCAACCTTTCCTCTGAAAACCATCCCAAAGAAAACCTGCTGGCCAACACCAAAAAGGTGATTAATGCCGCTACCGCCAAAGGCTTTGAGCAGCTGTTGCAGGAGCAGGCCGCCGCCTGGGCGGCCAAGTGGGAAGAAAGCGATATCGTGATTGAAGGCGACGCTACCGCCCAGCAAGGCATCCGGTTCAACATCTTCCAACTGAACCAGACCTACACCGGTGAGGATGAGCGATTGAACATCGGTCCGAAAGGCTTTACCGGCGAGAAATACGGCGGAACAACCTATTGGGACACTGAAGCTTACTGCCTCCCCTTTTACCTGGCCACCGCCGACCCGCAGATTGCCCGCAACCTGCTTATTTACCGCTACAAGCACCTGCAGAAAGCCATTGAGAACGCAGAGAAGCTGGGCTTTACCGGCGGGGCTGCTTTGTACCCCATGGTAACCATGAACGGCGAGGAGTGCCACAATGAGTGGGAAATCACCTTCGAGGAAATCCACCGGAACGGCGCTATTGCCCACGCTATCCATGACTACATCCGGTACACCGGAGACGATTCTTATTTAGGGGAATATGGCATTGAGGTATTGGTGGGAATTTCCCGGTTCTGGGCTCAGCGCGTGAACTGGTCACAGGCCAAAAATAAGTACGTGATGCTGGGCGTGACCGGCCCTAACGAGTACGAGAACAACGTCAACAACAACTGGTACACCAGCACCATTGCCACCTGGACCCTGGAGTACACGCTCAAGGCCTTGCAGCACGTGCAGCAAACCAACCCAGGCCGCTATCAGGAACTGGTAAGCAAGCTGAACCTGAACGAAGAAAAGGAAATGGGTCAATGGCAGCACGTGATTGACAACATGTTCTACGCCGAAGACCACGAACTCGGCATCTTCCTGCAACAGGATGGCTTCCTGGATAAAGAACAGACGCTGGTGAAAGATTTGCCCGCCGAGGACCGTCCGTTGAACCAGAAATGGTCCTGGGATAGAATTCTGCGCTCTGTGTTCATCAAGCAGGCCGATGTGCTCCAGGGAATTTACCTTTTTGAGGATCGCTATGACCTGGACACCATCCGGCGGAACTATGACTTCTACGAGCCACGCACGGTGCATGAATCCTCGCTCTCGCCATGTGTGCACTCCATTCTGGCCGCCAAGTTAGGTGATGAGGAACGTGCCTATGAATTCTACCTGCGTACCGCCCGCCTGGACCTGGATGACTATAATAATGACACCGAGGATGGTTGCCACATCACCAGTATGGCGGGCACCTGGATGAGTGTAGTACAAGGCTTTGGCGGCATGCGCGTGCGGAATAACCAACTGTTTTTCAATCCGTTCATCCCGGCTGGCTGGAGTTCTTATTCCTTTAAAATCAGGTTCAGGGGCCACTTGTTAACCATTAAAGTGACCCGCGAGCAGGTGCAGATTGAGAACCACGCAGACAAGGCGATTACCTTGAATGTGTTTGACCAACCGCAGACCATTGAGGCCAACGCCAAAGCCGCTCTTGCCCACCAGAATGCCTAGAAATGAAGTCCCTTAGGTTACCTTTTAACCGGAGGGACGTTTCTGTTTTGGGCCTGCTTTTTGTAAAACAGGCCCAAAACAGAAATTACCATATATGTTCCTTTAGACGCAAGCAAAATGAATCTACGCCATCGTCCGCTGCTTTCTTTTGTGTTGTTGGCTGCTATGGCGGGCTGTACCTCCACTGCTCCTTCCAGCACCAGTGCACCAGAAACCAAACCAACGGCACCTGCTATGACCGAAGCTGCCCCAAACCAAGACCCCAACACCACCCCTGAGGAGGTGAAGGACAATAAACTGGTGATTTACCAGATGATGACCCGCCTGTTCGGGAACAAGAAAGCCGTGAACAAAACCTACGGCACCTTGGCAGAGAACGGGGTGGGCAAGTTCAATGACATTACAGACAAGGCCCTGCAGGAAATCAAGAAATTGGGCGCTACCCACGTCTGGTACACAGGCGTGATAGAGCACGCCACCATGACGGATTACACCAGGTTTGGTATTCCCCTGGATGACGCCGATGTGGTGAAAGGCCGCGCCGGCTCTCCGTACGCCATCAAGGATTACTATGACGTGAACCCAGACCTGGCCGTGGACGTGCGCAAGCGGATGGCGGAGTTTGAGGCGCTGGTGCAACGCACGCACAAGAATAACCTGAAGGTCCTGATAGATTTCGTGCCCAACCATGTGGCCCGATTTTACCAGTCAGATGCCAAACCGTCCGGCACGCAAGACTTTGGTGCCCAAGATGATACCTCTGTTGGCTTCAAGCCCAGCAACAATTACTATTACCTTCCGGGCCAGGCACTGCAGGTACCTAATACTTACAACCCGCTGAGCGGGGCGCACCGCGGTCCGCAGGAAGACAGCAAGTTTAAGGAAAACCCGGCCAAGGCCACCGGTAATGACGTGTTCAGCGCCACGCCCAGCGAGAACGACTGGTTTGAGACCGTGAAACTGAACTACGGCGTAAACTATCAGAACAACCGCACCAAGCACTTCTCGCCCACTCCGGACACCTGGAACAAGATGCGCGACATTCTGCTCTACTGGGCGGGTAAAGGCGTAGACGGCTTCCGCTGCGATATGGCCGAGATGGTGCCCGTGGAGTTCTGGGCCTGGGTGATTCCGCAGGTAAAGGCCAAATACCCCAACATCACCTTCATAGCCGAGATCTATAACCCTAAGGAATACCGCAACTACATTGTAAATGGCCGCTTTGATTACCTCTATGATAAGGTAGGCTTGTATGACGGCCTGCGCCGCCTGATGGAAAACAAGGGGCAGGGCAACACCGCTGAGATTACCCGCGTCTGGCGCGAAGAAAGCAACGGCCTGTCTAACCACATGCTCCGTTTCCTGGAAAACCATGACGAGCAGCGCCTGGCCTCCAATGAGTTTGCCGGCACCCCGTGGGCCGCATTACCGGCCATGACCGTGAGCGCCACCCTGGGCACCGGACCCGTGATGATCTATTTTGGGCAGGAAGTAGGCGAACCCGGCAGAGGCCATGAAGGTTTCCAGGGCGAAGACGGCCGCACTACCATCTTTGACTACTGGGGCGTACTCACCCACCAAGCCTGGATGAACGGCGGCAAGTTTGATGGCGGAAAACTAACCGAGGAGCAGCAGCGCCTGCGCGAGTTCTATACCAAACTACTCAACCTGAGCACCAGCCGAGAGGCCATCAGGGAAGGCAAATTCTACGCCCTCACCGCCCAGGAAGGCACGGCGCCGGCTGGGGTGTATGCCTACCTCCGTCACACGGCTAAGGAGCGGATATTGGTGTTGGTTAATTTCAACCGGCAGGCGGCTGATTACGGTATTTCTATTCCTGCTTCCGCTTTCAGCGCAATGGGCATAGACGGAAAAGGCACGTTTATTTTGCAGGATCTGCTGTTTGACACGCCTCCCCTGTTCTTCCAACCGGAGGTGAAAACCAGCATTACCCTGGCGCCCATGAGCGCGCATGTGTTTCTGTTACAGCAGAAGTAAGCGGTAATAATAGTGCTTCTTTTGTCATCATGAAAGGACCTTGGGGGCGAACAGCAATAGCGCGTATTTAATGCCATTACTGTTCGCTACCAAGATCCTTTCAGAATAACACGAAAAAATAGAAACGCGGTAGTCTAGAGAAATTAGATTTCTGATTTACCCCCGTTTTACCGAAATTAAAGCAAAAACAGAGTTCCCAAACTAAACCAAACAAACCTCTTACCACCTGCCCATGGCACAAACAATATCGGCGCAAGCCAAACCTCGTCTGAGCTTCTGGCAAATCTGGAACATGAGTTTCGGGTTTCTGGGAATTCAATTTGGATTCGCGTTACAGAACGCCAATGTAAGCCGCATCTTTGAGACATTGGGCGGTACCGAAATTGCCTTGTACTGGCTAGCGGCCCCGGTGACCGGACTGTTGGTTCAACCTATCATTGGCTACCTGAGCGACCGCACCTGGAGCCCCCGGTTTGGGCGCCGGAAGCCTTTCTTTATGATTGGCGCTATCCTGGCCTCTATCTCCCTGTTCTTGATGCCCAATTCGTCGGTGCTCTGGATGGCGGTGGGCATGCTCTGGATCCTGGACTCTTCCATTAACATTTCCATGGAGCCGTTCCGTGCCCTGGTTGGTGATTTGCTGCCTTCTGAGCAACGCACCAGCGGCTTCGCGGCCCAGACCTTCTTTATTGGAATTGGCGCGGTGGTGGCGTCGCTCCTGCCCTGGATCTTCAATAACTGGGTAGGCTTGCCTAATACCGCACCGGCCGGTGAGATTCCACCTTCAGTGAAGTGGGCCTTTTACAGCGGGGGCATCGTTTTCTTTTTGGCGGTGCTCTGGACCGTGCTTAAAACCAAGGAATATCCCCCCGAAGACCTGGAGGAGTTTGAGCGGGAAAAACGCGAGACTACGTTCTGGGAAGGCGTAAAGGAAACGTTTCTGGGCATTTTTAAAATGCCGAAGACCATGTTGCAACTGGCCTTTGTGCAGTTCTTCACCTGGTTTGCGCTGTTTGCCATGTGGATCTTCACTACGCCGGCTCTCACCAGCCACGTGTACGGCACCACAGATACTACCTCCAAGCTTTACAATGAGGGCGCCGACTGGGTGGGTGTCTGCTTTGCGGTTTATAACGGGGTCTCGGCGGTGTTTGCGCTGATGCTGCCGTCGCTGGCCAAAAGAACCAGCCGCCGCATGACCCACCTGATTTGCCTTACCATTGGTGGCCTAGGCCTGATTTCCATTTACTTTATCTCTGACCCTAAATTGCTGCTGGTGTCTATGGTAGGCGTGGGTATTGCCTGGGCTAGTATCCTGTCTATGCCATACGCTATTCTGGCCGGCTCCTTACCGGCCAAACGGATGGGTTATTACATGGGGGTGTTCAACTTTTTCATTGTGATACCGCAAATTGTGGCCGGCACCATGCTGGATTTTATTAACAAAAACATCTTTGACGGACAGTCTATCTATGTGCTGGTATTGGGCGGTTGCTCCATGATTCTGGCGGGATTTATGACGCTGTTTGTGAAAGACGTAGATGAGAAAGTAGCCTAAGTAATCTCAGGTTTTTAAAACAGAAGAGCCCGAAACGTTACGTTCCGGGCTCTTCTGTTTTAGGGCTATTTTCAGGAAAACGGGCTTAAAACGCCTTCCTTGTTTACTTGCCCATTTCTTGTAGGAATTGTTCAGGCAATAAAGGAGGTGCGGTTATTTAACCAGATACGGCGCAATGATTTTCTGCCAGATGGCGTATCCTTCGGGTTGCATATGCAGGCGGTCTTTCACGTATAGTTCCTCGCGCATGTTGCCTTGCTTATCCAGCATGGCGTCATAGACATCAATAAAATCTGTGTTCTTCTGCTTTTTAAGAAAGCGCTTGATGTCCTGATTGGCTTCCTTCACCTTACCTTGAATATTGGCGCGGCTGGGGCTGGGCTTGATGCTCACAAAACTGATTCTGGTGTCAGGTAGATTGGTTCTGATCATGCCATACAACGTCTTGAACCGGCGCACCGTTTCCCCGGCCGTAATACTGTCAGCAGAGGCCAGATCATTTTCACCACAGTAAATAATAACCTGTTTGGGCTGGTAGGGCAGAATGACATCATACGCGTACCTGATCACATCTACCAAGGTAGATCCACCAAAGCCTCTGTTCACCACTGGATACCCTGGAAAGCTTTCTTTAATGTTATTCCACCTGGTAAAGGAAGAACTCCCTACAAACACAATTGGGTTGGAAGGTAGCGCCTCAATGGCATCCTGCTTTTTAAAGGAGACGATATCTGCCCAGAACGGAGGAGAAGTCTGTGCCCAGCCCTCATGTAAGCCTACCACTAATAACAAGAGGAGGAAGAGAAATTTTTTCATGGTTCAAAGAAAATGAATTGTTTCCCCAAAAGTAGTGAGTAACAGAAATTAAAAATGATTCAATACTTCACTAGCACCGTTTGCCTCTTAAATCATGTTTACAAGTGCATTCCGGAGAAGAAATTATTGCAAAAATTCCCAAGGTGAAGGAAAGGCTTCTTTGAATGTAATTTTCTGTTTCGGGGCTGTTTTCCTAAAAACAGCCCCGAAACAGGATACCGGTTAGGTGATTATTTCTCTAACACTAGGCTGCTATAGGCGGGCAGCGTAACGGTGCCTTTGCTGGCTTTGGCGCCTTTGGTTTTGAAATAGGTTTTGCTGTAGCCGGTGGCTGTTTCCGGTAAGGTAAGGGTCACTGTCTCCTTGGAAAGATTGTGCAACACCAGCAATGACTGGTTTTCATGGGTGCGAACGAAGGCACTTATGGAAGGCTGGTCAATGGTAATCGGCTCCACACTCCCGTAAGTAAGGGCCTTGCTTTGGTTTCTAAGCCTGATGAAGCTTTTATAATGGTTAAGGATGGAGTTCTTTTCTTTTACCTGGGTCGTTACCGGGGCTACGGCTTGTTCGGTGCTGTACTGGGGTTTGCGCCAGGTAGTGCGGCTCTTGTCTTTAGCTTGGTTGTCCCAGAGAAACGGCTCCCTGATGAGCTCATCGGGCTTTTTGCCCATCATGCCAATCTCTTCGCCATAATACAAGTAGGGTGAACCGGGCAAGGTCATTAGCAGCGCGGCGGCCATTTTGGCTTTGTTCACGTCTGCGTTCACCACGCTCATGATGCGGTTCTGGTCATGGTTGGTCAAAAAGGTGGCGTCAATGAACTGCGGGTTGATCCCCTGGTAAAAGGCGATGATCTTTTTATGGTTAGCCACCAGGTCTCCCGCCTTTTCTTCGTTAACGGCCTTGGAAATAGCATAGCCCATGTCAAAGTTAAAGAGCGCGGGCAGGCCTTTCAGGTAAGGGCCCACCACATTGGCTTCGGCCCAGACCTCCCCTACCAAGTATGCATCTTTGTTGGCCTTCAGCATTTCACTCCGGAAATACTCCCACCACCGGTGGTTGTCATAGGGGCGTTCGTCCGGGAAAATATGGCGGGCTGCATCTAACCGGAAGCCGTCTACGCCCATTTCGGTTAACCAAAAGCGGCCAATCTTGAAGATCTCATCACGCAACTTGGGGCTGTCAAAATTCAGGTCAGGCATGCCGTCATAGAAATAACCGTAATAGAGATAGTCGCTGCCCTCTACCTTGTGCCAATGCGTGGTATTACCAGAGTCTGCACCGGTGGGCCGACCTTCGCGCTGAGATTGTGGATCGCTCTTATGGGTCCAGACGTAGTACTCGCGGTAAGGGCTGTTAGGATTTTTGAGGGCCTCCTGGAACCAGGGATGTTTATTGGAGGAATGGTTGATTACCAGGTCCATGACCACTTTTATGTTGCGCTTGTGCGCTTCCTGCAGGAAAGTTTTAAAATCTGCCAGCGTGCCGTAATCCGGGTGAATGCCATAATAGTCGGTTACGTCATATTTGTGGTAAGATGGAGACGGATTGATGGGCATGAGCCACACCGCCTCCACGCCCAGGTCTTTCAGATAATCCAGCTTGCCCGTCATGCCTTTTATGTCCCCTATTCCGTCTCCATTAGAATCGGCGAAGGACTGGACAAAGATTTCATAGGTGATGCCGCGGGGCCATTGGCTTACGTTCTTTTGGCTCTGGGCTGAAGCTCCAGAAACCAGCGTAACCATACTTACCATAAAAGCGAATAGCTGGCGCATAACTTGTTTTTTCATAGGAAAAAAGGTTTAGGTTAGATTCTGCTTTCCTTCCGGTATTTTGGAACGAAGGCCCTCTTCTACCAGAAGGAAAGCAGATAAAAAATGAGTGGTAACTTAATGGGCTATTACCAAACGTTGCATGGAACTAGTTGCTCCGGTCTGAATCTTTACAAAATAAATTCCGCTGGGCAAACCGGCAATATTCAACTGGTACTTCTGGCCTTTAAAAGTTGTGGCGAAGTGAGATTTTCCGGCGGCATCAAAAACCGTTAACGCCTTTACCAGTCCTACCGGCTGGGTAGTTTCCACCTGCACCAAACCAGAGGCCGGGTTGGGGTACACTTTAAAAATTTTCTCATCATACATTTGGCTTACCGCGGTGAGGTTTGAGGGAGTCAGTTTCCAAACCCAGGTCTGGTCTGCGGCAAGGGAGGCATTCCCAATAGACCAGGTCGTAAAGCTCCCCTTTTCATTTAGCATGACCGTTCCTACTGCTTGCCCAGACATAAGATCCGTAATGGCATAGGTGCCGGCCTGTAGGGTAGAAATGGGTAAAGATACGGTAGGCGCTATGAGGGCATCAGCCCCGAAGTTGGTGACCACCACCACTGCTTCCTGCGCGTGCACACGGGCGTACGCTAATACAGAAGCATTCCCGACTGACATTTCCTGATAATACCCCTTGCGCAAGGCAGGCTGGGCATTCCTTACCCAAATTAATTTCTTGTAGTGGTTCAATAAAGAGCCCTGGTCGGCCGCCATGGATTGCACATTAAGTTGCGTGACATTGGCATTTAGGGCTCGCCATGGTGTACCGGTGGTGAACCCGCCGTTGCTGGCCGGGGTCCATTGCATGGGCTTCCGTTTATCTTCATCTACTCCCGTGCCAGACATGCCTACTTCCTCGCCATAATACAGGAAAGGAATACCTGGCATGGTAAGGTACAGCGCTGCGGCTTGTTTCATTTGGCCCATATTGCCCCCTAACTCATCCATCACCCGGTTATGGTCATGGTTGGTGAGAAAGGTGGCGTACTGCAATTTTGGGTACAGACGGTTCACGGTATTCAATTGGGTTTTTAAAGCCGCCGGGTTATTCCCTTTCACAGAGTTAATGATGGCTGTGGCCAGGTCAAATTCAAAGCAGACATCTAACCGTTTATTCTGCACATACGGCACCACCTGAGGCGTGGCAGACCAGGCTTCGCCCACGGTAAAGGCGTTTGGTTTGGCGGCCTTGGCTACCTGGTTGTACTCCTGCAATAGCTGGAAAGTCTCCGGGGTATTTTCAAGAGTAGTTCCGTCCTCATCCAGGTATTTCACGGCATCTATCCGGTAACCGTCTACGCCTTTGTTCAGCCAGAAGCGGGTAACGTCCCACATGGTACTTTTCAGTTGGGCATTGCTCCAGTTAAGGTCTGGCATGCCGCTGTAGAAAATGCCGTAGTAATACTTACCGTTTTTCTGGTGCCAGACCCCTTGCCCCCAGGGACCCAGAAAACCAGGATTGGTATCTGACCAAACATACCAGTTCCGGTAGGTATTGGTGGTGCTGGCGCTGGCCTGCGTGAACCATGGGTGCTGGTCTGACGAGTGGTTCATGACAAAGTCAATGATCACTTTTATTCCCCGGGCATGCGCGGCCGTTAGAAACTCTTCAAACTCGGCCATGGTGCCGTAATCAGGTTCCGTGGCGTAGTAGTTGGTTACGTCATAGCCATGGTAACTGGGTGATTCCATCATAGGCATAAGCCAAATGCCGGTAATGCCTAAATCTGTAGTGGTATTGGGGTCGCCATCATTGAGGTAATCCAGTTTTTGAATCAATCCTTTAAAATCTCCCTTGCCATCGCCGTTGCTGTCATAGAAACTCCGGACAAAGATCTCATAAAACACCGCGTCATTCCACCAATAGGTACTGTAGTCAATAGAAGGCACTGTAACGCCCTCGGTGCCGCAGGCCCCAAATTTGTTCACCGGAGCGGTATTGACGGCCGCCGTCGCAGACACGGTGCGGTTGAAGTTACCGCTACCGTCATTCAGACCACAGGCATCTGGTACTACTTCTGCCCCGGTCCAGGTAGTGCCATTGATAAATTTATATTGAAACAAACCCCCGGCGGGTAAAGAGAGGTTGACCGTATAAATGCCATCCCCATCCGGGTCAGCCATTGGTACCGAGGCTGGGCTCCAGTCGGTTCCATACCCGGCCAAGGCCTGAAAATTGCCGGTTACGTATACTCCGCCGGCCGCCACCGTTTGCTGGCGCATGTCTACAGAGAAAAGCAATTGGGTATTACACGAGGAAAAGCTTACCACCGGAAGGCGCAGATTAGAAGCTCCTACCGCTACTTCGCGGTTTACATTGCTGGCCCCGTCTGCCTGGCCACAAGCCGCCGGCACCTGCTCTGGCTGCGCGGCCCAGTTGTTTCCGTTGATGAACTTGTATTGGTAGACGCCTGCCGGAACCGTTAAGGTCACTTCATAAATGCGGTCATTATCTGCATCTGTCAGAAGCGTAGAAGCCGGGTTCCAGTCACTTCCAAAGCCTGCCTCAGATTGAAACGTTCCTGCCACATGCACGCCATTGGAAGACACCGTCTGCTGGCTCATGTCTACCCGAAGAGTGAGCTGTACCTGTTGGGCAAAAGAGTTGGCCATGGTAACCAGCCACAGGATTGAAAATGCGTAAAGGAATTTCATAATAGACTACACGTAAGCGAGGGAAAAATTAAAGAGGAGGTAAATACCCGTAATCAGAAATTGATAACAAGACTTTTGGCTGGAGGGGAAAAAGCCTATTTGCTTAAAATGCATATTTTTCTTAAAACACCCTAAAAACAAAGCGAATGCACAACCACACCTTACGTTAAGTCTCTTCACTAATGCTTTAGGTTGGCAGCCCACTTTCGCTTTAAGGCTGGTATTAAAAAAGGAGGTTACCTCATGAAAAGTTCATAAGATAACCTCCTGTAATCTGTTCGTTCAAGTTCACCTATTTATTCAAGTTAAATAGGATCTATGATGAACCGGGTAGTAAACTTAGAGTTTGGTTACCGTATAGGTGTTGGTAGCCAAGCTGAAGGTGATTCTGTAGTTACCTGCAGAGCTAATGGCAATATTATCACCGCCTTGTACCAGGTTTCCACCGCTTCCACCATAGTTAGTACCCCAATCATCATTCAAGCGGAACTTGATTTCACCAGCCACCAGATTAGTGTTCAGGCTCCAGGTTTGAGTACCGTTATTGTAGGTCAAATCGGTATCAGAATTCCATCCACCGGCAGTGGCACTACCTATTACACCCCAGCTGTATTTAGCCATGGCAAGGGTATTGGCATTCAGGTCAAGGGTTAGACGGTACATACCAGCACTTGGAGCAGCAATGTCACCACCAGAAGTACTTACATTTCCTCCACCGGCATCACCATAAGCGGTATTCCAGTTTTTAGCAGGTGTGATCTTGAACATCAGGTTACCTGGCGTGAAATTAATTATCCCTGTATAGATACCATTGCTGGTTGGGGAAATTAAGCTGTCAGCAGTAGCCGGGTTCCAGCCTTGGTAAGCACCAGGTACATACACATAAGAAATCAATGCATATGGATTCACCGTCATGCTCACTACGTTGGAATAAACCGGAGCAAAAGCGGTAGAACCTGTGATTTCAGACTTAACGCGAGTCTCAATTGTAGAATTTGCACCAGTTGGCAAACTCATAGACAAAAGAAGGGCGTTAAAATCTAAAACAGAATAGCTTCTGGAAGTTATACCACCTGGTATTACCACTTCTTTGGCGTTGGCAAAGTTGGTACCCGCTTTAGCAAACTGAATGGTATTGGTCAAGGCAGCATCAAATCCGAAATTTGCCTCAGTCCAGGTGAATTTAACCGCTTCTTTATCCTGGTTCGCTTTACTTAACATCAGGTTATTAGAAGAAGACGTAAAGGCAGCACCTGTACCATTTGTGTTGGCTACAATTCTATCTTCATCTTTCTCACAAGAAGAAAATAAGAATAACACCAAACCTAGCAGGCTGAAATGTTTTATTAAAGTTGTTTTCATATTTCTCTACTTTAAATTTTTAGATATCCATTAATAACCTGGGTTCTGCGTCAGGTTTCTGTTGGCAATGATATCAGTGGCGGGGATTGGGAACAAGTTATAGGTATCACTCACGCCTCTACCAGCTTTCACACCACCTTTCCAGGGCCATAAATAAGAAGCAGAAGTAAATCTACCGTAACGGATCAAGTCTGTACGGCGGAAACCTTCCCAGTAAAGCTCACGTCCTCTTTCATCCAGAATAAAATCAGTTGAAATACTGGTCACATTCCCTGAGGTATTTCCATAGGCTCTGGTTCTTAATGCATTGATGTACCCTAAAGCAGTAGCTGTGCTTCCGCCGGTACCGCCACGCAATACAGCTTCAGCATATACCAGGTACATTTCACCTAATCTGAACAAGGGGAAGTCGGTAGAAGTCCAGGTTCCGTTAGCAGATGGTGCTGTTGCGCCGGTAGAAGTTACGTTTCTGAATTTGGTAACCTTTGGGCCTTCTGCAAAAGAAGTAGGGTCATCCATTTCATACTTGTTTCCAAAGAACATGGCACGCTTATCTGTGTTGCCGCTATTGTCTGCAAATAAAGCAGGAAGGTTCTTAGTGGCACGAACACCACCCCAACCACCGTTGGGAACACCAAAGGCCGCCGGATTCATGTCTCCGTTAATAGATGCATTGATCAAATACGTGGTACCACCCCAGTTCTGAGTTCTTACGCCATCATAATTGATAGATAAAATGGTCTCAGGGTTGTTCAGGTTATTGTCTGCCAGGAACAGCTGACGGTAGTTGCTTTTCAAGGCATAGCCAGACCCAATTACTTTGCTAGCATACGTGATAGCCTCTGTATAGCGAGGAGTACCAGTATACACGCCGGCGTTCAGGTAAACACGGGCCAAAAGGGCCCAGGCAGCGGCCTGGTCTGCTCTGCCGTATTCATTTTGCTTTGGCGCCACCAATGAAGACTCAATAGCCAGAAGCTCAGACTCTACATATTTGAACAACTCTGCGCGCGACTTCTGCGGCGGGAAGTATTTTCCAATAGGGTCATTCTCCGTGATGAAAGGAGTATTACCGAAGAGGTCCATGGCTACCCAGTATTGGTAAGCTCTGATGAAACGTGCCTCGGCCCGGTATTTTCTGATGTTGTCTGCATCAGCCCCAGAGATTCCTCTTTCGCTTAATTTGGCATCTGTAGACTCCCGAATAAATTCATTGGCCATGGTGATCTGGAAGAAGATACGGTTGTACAAGCCCGTAATCATCACATTGCTGGATGTCCAACTCAGATTATGGAAATCTGGCAAACCTGGGTCATTCCAAACCACATGCGCCTCATCTGTGGTCAATTCCTGACTGTTCCAGAATAATCTAAGGAAGTCAGAGGTACCAGCATCAATCCCGGCCAGGTCAGAAGAACCAGCGCCACCGCTACCGGTAGAGGCATAGCCGCCATAAACTTTCGCCAATACTTGCTTATACCCTTCCGGGGTGCCATACACAATGGTAGAAGTGGTGGCATTGGTTGGGGTTAAATCAAGGTCATCATGGCAGGACGTAAGACTGCCAAGAAAGAGGACCGTGATACCCGTTGCTTTTATAAAAATATTTTTCATCTCTAATATAAATAGGGTGGAGAATTAGAAACCAAGGTTTAACCCAAACACAAAGGTTCTTGGTCTCAAATAGAAGTTGTTATCAATACCACTGTTGATCTCAGGGTCTACTCCAGAGTACTTGGTAACCGTGAATACGTTCTGGCAAGTCAGGCTCAGGCGAAGGTCAGCTTTGTCCAAAACTCTACCCGCGTTGTAACCCAAAGTCAAGTTGTCCATGCGCAGGAATGAAGCATTTTCAATGTAATAATCAGATTGGTACTGGTTGTTATTGAAGTTGCTCTCAAACAGGTTGGTAGTACCGTTTCCAAGGAATCCGGCAGGGTTCAAAATGTTTCTGGATACACCTAAGTTAGCGTTAATGTTGTTGTACATATAGTTACCCAGGTAAGCACGCATGATGGTGCTTAAGTTCCACTTTTTGTAGTCAACAGCAGTATTAAATCCTAGGGTTACCTGTGGTGCAGGAGCTTTGTAACGGTAAAGGTCTTTTTGATTGATAATACCGTCATTGTTCAGGTCTGCATACACTCCTTCTAAAGGCTTGCCGTCCTGGCCATACACTTGCTTGTATACGTAGAAAGAGTAAGTGCGGTAATTAACAGAGTTAATTTGAATACTTTGGCCGGTTGCTCCAGAGATACCTCCAGTTAAGTTACCCGGGAAGTCAGGGTCATCTGAAGCGGTCAGGTTGGTGATTTTGTTCTCATTAGCCGTTACGTTTAAACCTAAAGTCCAGTTAACGTCTTCTTTCTGAACGGCTACCCCGTTAATGCTAAATTCTAAACCTTTGTTTTCAATGTTACCAACGTTGGTCAGAATCTGGTTGCTGAAGTTAGATCCTACCGGAATAGAGATCACGTTCAACAGGTCTTTGGTCTTTTTCTTGTAAATGTCAATTGAACCATTGATTCTGTTATTGAAGAAACCATAGTCAATACCCAAGTTAGAGGTAGCTGTCTGCTCCCACTTAATGTTGGCATCATACGCTGAAGGAGAATACATCAGGTAGTAGTTATTACCTAACTGGTACTGAGAGGCCTCCTGGCTTAAGCCATAAACAGGCAGGTAAGAATAGTTGGAAATGCCTTCTTGCTGACCAGTGATACCATAGCTAAGACGAAGCTTCAAATCAGAAAGGGCTTCCTTAGATCTCAGGAACTCTTCCTCATTCACCTGCCACGCAAAAGAGGCAGATGGGAATACACCCCATCTTACATCTGGAGAGAATCTGGAAGATCCGTCTGTTCTAACGGTACCAGTTAAGGTGTACTTATCTTTTAAGGTATAGATCAAACGTCCATAATAAGAGATAAGAGTGTTCTCAGGAATGTCAAACGGATAGGTTGGTACACTTCCTTCCAGAATTTCACCAGCGGCGTTAAAGCTTGGGTAATTGAAGTTCTTGGTTTGGTTGTTATAATAACCGTAACCGGCAGTAGCATTTACATTGCTGCTGATACCTTCCAGATCTTTGGTGTAGTTGAAATAGAATTCCAACACCTTGTTATCTACGTTCTGCAGGTACTTGTTATTTACCCCACCCACTGCAAAGCTTTGTGCTGCTTGAGCCGGAACGAATATGGTGCCCTGGCCTTTGGCTACATCATACCCCAAATTTAAGTTGGCATGCAGTTCTGGCAGGAAATGGAAGCTATAGTCAATCTGTGCATTACCAAAGCTTCTTCTCACTTCACTTTTGTCATTACGCAAGTCAAGTAAAGCCACTGGGTTTCTGGCAGCGTTCGGGTTTAAAAGAATTTTACCCTGGTCATCTTTGGTTACCCACTCAAAGTAGTTTCCGAACTGGTTGTCAGTTCTTATAGGTTGGGTTGGGTCAAAGGCAACGGCTGCTCCAATAGCGCCTTGGTTGGCAAAGCGGGTATTGGTGATAGATCCTTTTAGGTTCAGGTCTATTTTCAGGTGCTTGTCCAGGAACTGAGGAGTTAAGCTGATGGCACCAGATTTACGCTCAAATTTATCTGTACGTAAAACGCCATTCTGGTTCAAATAACCGGCAGAAACTCTATAAGGCATATTTTTATATGACCCAGAGAAGCTTAAGTTATTATCTGTACCGGTGGCTGTACGGTAAATTTCATCCTGCCAGTCTGTGTTGGCAGTACCCAGCAGAGACTTTTGGGCAGCTGTACCTCTTTCGTTCACATAAGCCCGGAACTGGTTGGCATCCAACACCTCTACTTTTTTTGTTACCGAAGAGACAATGAACTGGGAACCGAAATTAACGGTTGGCTTGCCGCTTTGGCCTTTCTTGGTAGTGATCAAAACCACCCCGTTAGACGCGCGTGAACCATAGATGGCAGTAGCAGACGCATCTTTCAGAATGGTCATAGACTCAATATCATTCGGGTTTAACAAGCTCAATGGGTTGGTAGAACCAGAAATGCCATATCCTGTCAAAGGAACGCCGTCCACTACAAACAAAGGATCATTGCTGGCATTCAAAGAAGCCCCGCCTCTAATACGGATAGTGCTTCCTGAGCCTGGCTGACCACCATTAGAGGTAATCTGAACCCCTGCCACTTTACCCGTGATCAATTGCTCTGGAGTAGTCACGTTACCACGCTGGAAATCTTTAGAGCTTACAGAAGACAAGGCTCCTGATACATCGCCTTTCCGTTGGGTACCATAACCAATCACCACTACTTCATCTAACGCTCTGGCATCTTGCGCCAGGGTTACATTAATAGTAGACTGTGAGCCCACCGGTATTTCCTGGGTCACATAACCAATAAAAGTAAACTGCAGGGTTGCGGCAGTTCCGGTTACGGGAATAGAGTAACGGCCATTAAGGTCAGTGGAAGCGCCGGTAGAAGTGCCTTTCACCACCACACTCACGCCTACCATAGGGCCGGTTGCGTCTGAGACGGTACCCGTAATGGTTCTTTGCTGCGCGAATACTTGGCCCATGCTCAATGCCAGAAAGGCCACCACCAGCACCAACAGGGAAGAAACTTTCCCGCGTTGCCGTAGTGAACCCCAACTGTTTGAGTTCAGCTGATTTTTAGGTAATAAGTTTGTCATGTATAAAGGATTTAAGGTAGGTAATGATTTTTTTGGCTAAAGTGAATAAACTAGTAAAAGAACAAGATTCTCATAGTCAAGGTTTTACAATTTTACCATGCCTTTGGAAATCGATTTCCTTACCGATTTACCAACTTTTCTCAGCATTTCAAATAGATGCACCTCCAAAAAAATTTATTTTTTTAACGTTTTCCCAAAATTAGGTACAAAAACTGAAGTTTTGTTGAAATTATAGATTTTAAAGTCCGTCATTTTAACATATGTTTAATTAGCTTTGCAATAGTTGTCTTCCCAAGGTGGGCTTTCCTATTAAAGCCTTTCCCCTATTTTTACGAAATCGATAACACAACATGAGTAGAACCACCATTCATGATATCGCAAAAGAGCTTAATACCAGCCCCTCTACCGTTTCCAAAGCTTTAAATGACCACCCCTCCATCAGTGCGGCCACCAAAAAATTGATCAAGGAGACGGCCCAGAATCTGAACTACCGCCAAAACCGGCTGGCCAGTTCACTGCGGTCTGGTAGAACCAATATTATTGGTATCCTTATACCCAGCTCAGACATAGGTTTCTTTGGCGCGGTAGTGCACGGGATAGAGAAGGTGGCGCGTGCCAACGGGTATAATATTTTGCTGTTCCAATCTAATGAGACCGGCGAGTACGAGGTGGAAGGTGTGGAGACGCTCCTGCAGACCAGCGTGGACGGAATCATTGCGTCCATTGCCAAAGACACCCCCAACCTGGACCACTTCTATTACGTGAAAAAGCGCAAGGTGCCGCTGGTACTGTTTGACCGGACCAAAGATGAGTTGGGAGCGCCGTCAGTGGTGGTAGATGACTATAAAGGAGCCTTTATGGCCACCGAACATTTGATTCAGCAAGGGTACACCCAGATTGCGCACATATCAGGGCCCCAGCACATCAAGATCTTCAATGACCGCTTGTGCGGGTACGTTGATGCCCTCAAGATGAATAACATGGAAGTAGACGAAGACCTGATCCAATATGGAAGGAACTCCATTGAATCTGGCCGCTTCAGCGCTGAGCGCCTTCTTTCCAGAAACAAGGGAATGGACGCCATTTTTGCGGTGGAAGATTTCACGGCCCTGGGCGCCCTACAGTATTTTAAACAGGAGGGCATAAAAATGCCCGGGGAAATAGGCATGATCGGTTTCGGTAACGAGTCCTTCAGCCCATACGTAACCCCAAGCCTTTCTACCATTGACCAGCAGCCGGCGCGCATGGGCGAAGAGGCCTTTACCTTATTCTTAGAAGCCATGGCCAAAAAAGCAGCCGGCACTGAGGAGACAGAGCTAGTCACAGAACCCAAGAAGATTATTCTGGATCCGGTATTGATCGTCAGGGAATCTTCGGTAATGACTGTGATGGCTTAAGCGCCAATACCGATTGGTTATTTTTCCTGGAGCAAACCGTTTATTAGCTGTTTTCCTGAAAAATGCCCCAAACCAGGACGAGCCTATTGCCGGGCAAATCTCGCATTTGTACCTAATTACCTGCGCCTTTAAAGGTCCTTAAAGATCATTATAACGCTGCGACTTCTGCCTATGGAAGTTTGCTTCACTACCTCGTCATATAATTTGTTGGGCCATTCTTTGAGAATCGGTCAGGCTAAAAAAATTATCAAAGCGTTTTGAGCCTGTTTTCCTAAAAACAGGCTCAAAACAGGCTTTCCGGTAAGTCTATGATTTACACCACTACGCTTTAAGATGATGAAAAAAATCTTGCTGGCCCTCCTTTCCTCTGCGCTCTGTAGCCTTCCACTCTCTTCTTTCTCTCAAAAGGGCCCTATTCCGGCTCACTGGCACAAGGGCGTGACGTATGAGATCTTTGTACGGGCTTTCGCCGATTCTAACGGGGACGGCATAGGCGATATCAAAGGCATGACCAGAAGACTGGATTACCTGCAGGAGCTGGGTGTGAAAGGGGTCTGGCTTATGCCCATCAGCCCCGCCCCTTCTTACCACAAATATGACGTGGTGGATTACAAAGACATTGACCCCGAGTATGGCACCATGGCAGATTTCAAGCAGTTTGTGAAAGAGGCCCATGCCCGGGATATCAAGGTGATCCTGGACATGGTGCCCAACCACAGCAGTTCTTTGCACCCCTGGTTTCAGGCAGCCATGAAAGACCCTAATAGCCCCTATCGTGACTATTATGTCTGGCAGGACAGCGCCAAAGTAAGGGGCCAGGAACATTGGTACAGCCCTAAAGACGCGTCGGGAAAGATTTTGGGTGGTCAGAAATACTACGGCTTCTTCTGGCACGGCATGCCCGACCTCAACTATGACAACCCCAAGGTACGTGCCGAGATGATTGAGGCCGGCAGGTTCTGGCTGAAGGAAGTGGGAATAGACGGTTTCAGGTTAGACGCCGTGCGGCACGTGTACCCAGATGCCGAGGCGGCTAAAAACCATGCCTGGTGGCGGGAGTTTAGAAGGGAACTGGACAAGGTGAAACCGGGCTTTTTCACGGTGGGCGAAGTATGGGCCCCAGACTCCCAGGTGGCGCCGTACCTGCAACAGGGGCTCCATTCCGTGTTTAACTTTGACCTGAGTTTCGCGCTGGTAAAGGCCCTCCAAACCGGGGACGCCGCCGGCCTGGCCCCACTGCATAAACGCATTCAGAATCTCTACCAAACCGTTGATCCTGCCTTTGTGGACGCCACATTTTTGACCAACCATGACCAAAACCGGATCATGAGTGAGGTAGCCGGAAACACAGGCAAAGCCAAAGTAGCAGCCGCTTTGCTCTTGACCCTGCCCGGCTCCCCTTTTCTGTACTACGGCGAAGAATTGGGCATGACCGGCATGAAACCCGACGAGTATATCAGGGAGCCTTTCCTGTGGGCTGATAGCCTCCATTCCCCAGACCGCACCCGCTGGATCTCGCCTAAATACAATACCCAGGAAACCCTAAAGCCCCTACAGGAGCAGCAAAAAGACCAAAGCTCCCTGTGGCATCATTACAAAACCTTGATCAGTCTTCGGGAGAAAAATGAGGCCTTGCATTCTGGTGTTTTGAAACCCATTATATTGCCCTTGTCGCAGGTATCTGCTTTCCGGCGAATCTCCCCTACCCAGCGGCTGGTAGTCGTACACAATACCTCAGACAAAGAAGTTACTGTTGCTATTCCGGGGTTAAAAAAGAGGAAAACCAAGCTGCTTTTCGCTTCCCAGAAAATCATCTGGCAGAAAGACCAGGTAGTGTTGCCGGGCTATGGCTCAGTGGTGCTGGAAGAGAAATAAGAGCTTACACAGCAGCGGTCCGTTTTGGGCCTGCTTTTTGAAAAACAGGCCCAAAACGGACCGCTGATTTTTTACTTTTGAATCTTACAAAACGCCTGGAAGTTAAAAAGCCTTTCTCATTTTCACGTACTCCAACCCATCCCGGCAAAAACATTCCCCTTCGGGTTCCATCCCCATTTTCTGGTAGAATTCTAAGGCCGAGGCACGGGCATGGCACCACACCAAGGTAATGTTTTGGCTGGCCGCCACCGAAAATACATGTTCTAAAAGCTTGCTGCCATAGCCTCTTTTCTGAAAGGTGGGCAGCGTAGCGAATTTCCTGAATTGCGCCTGATGCCCGTTACGGAAAAGAGACACCACCGAGATAATCTGCTGATCCACCATCAACCCAAAATGTTGCCCCTGGTCATCATCCGGTAACTGCACAAAGCTTAGTGGCTTGTTGGGCCACATAACCATCTGCCGAATAAGCCAGGTCTGATCTGCGGATATCTCTTTGATTTCAAGTTTACCGGGCATACTTGCGCTTCCGGAGCCAGAATTTCACCACCCCAAACAGCGCCAGCAACACCAGCGGAATGCCCAGGTTAATGGCCTGCCATTTGGTTCTTTCTTCCCGCAGCTTGAGCTTATCCAGCGGTCTTAACTTGATCTCTTTCCCTCTCAATTCTATCAGTCCCTTTTCATTGAGCAGATAGTCTACCACGTTTTTCAGGAGCTCTTTGTTGGCAAAGCGGGTGCGGGTGAATCGGTCAAAACCCAGTTCCAAAGGCCTCCCCGACCGTGGATCTACCTCGTTGGCCGCCAGATCTCCGTCAGAGAACACCACTATCTGTGAGGCTTTGCTTTCCGGCAGGAACGGAATAGAGGACCCTTCCGGCACCGGCCGGTTTTTGAATACGGATTGGAACTTGCCTTCCAGCAGGTACCCCACCGGAATGGCGTTTTGATTGAAAAGCTTGGGGTAACGGTCTACTCTGGGGTCATTCAAGGAAATGGAAACCGGTGAATCGCGCTTGCGCGAATACTGGGAGGTCCACATAAGCGGGGATTTTTTGATGCCCATGGCTTTCACGGTATCCAGGGAGCTCACAAACTTGGTCTGCACGGCATCCAGGTTGCGGGTAACCGGCAACTCACTGAAGCTATTGATCAAAGGGTAATAGCGCCAGGGCACCAGCTGGGTCTGCGGCTGGTTGCCCATGTACCCTGTTACCATAGGTATGAAGCTGGAATTTAGGTCCTGCACCAGGTCTGGGTTTACGCGCACCCCATACTTAAACAACATGTCCTGCAGGTTGAGGTCATACGGGAACGCCAGGGCGCCTTCCTCCCTCACGCTATCCAGCGAGGCCCGCACGCCGTCCAGCATAAAGAGCAGTTTCCCGCCTCTGATCAGGAACTGATCCATTTTGTATTTGTCCTGCTCAGAAAAAGGCTGGGTAGGTTTCATGAGCACCACCAGGTTGAAGTTGTTCAGGTTGGGTACCTGAGACAGGTTCACGCGGTTCACGGTGTAGTATTCAGACAAGGTGCCCAAGAAATCGGCGGCCTGCGGTAACCAGAGTTCCCCGTGGCCTTGTAGCACACCAATGCGGCCGGCACTGGTGGAAGCTACTTTCTGGATGCCCGTAGCCAGTTCATACTCCAGCCCTTCAATAGATTGGTTTAACCGTTCTTCCGGCGAAGCCGTTTGGCTTCCTTTGAGTAAAGTGGCCGCTGTCTCTTTGCTTCCCGCGGAAATCAAGGCGCCCGGAAAGACGATTTTTTCTACCTTTTTATCTCCTTCCTGCGCAAACAGGTTGGTGGGCTGCAGTCCTTTCTGCGCCAATTGGGTATAGAACTGGTTGCGGGCCTCTTCATTGGTGTTGGCGTTAGGGTCTATAAACTGGTACTGCACCCGACCGTCTGAATACAGCCGGAATTCTTCCAGCATCTCACGTGTGCTGTTCTGCAGGCGCCGGAACCCCGCCGGGAATTCGCCTTCCAGGTACACGGTTATGTTCACCGGCTCCTTCAGGTTGGCCAGTAAGGTTTTGGTTTGGTCTGAGATAGAATAGCGTTTGTCCTCGGTGAGGTCTAGCCGGAAGAAGTAGCGGTTGGCCACAAAGTTGAGGACCAGCAGCAGCCCTACGGCTACCAGGAAAAAGGTCCAGTCATGGCGGCGGCGGCTTTCCACCACCGGCTTTTGCGGATTAGGTTGGGTCTGCTCTACCATTTTCTGCTCTCCAATACAAGTTTAGTGGCTAGTAGCATAATGGTGATCACGCTCAGGAAATACAGCACATCACGGGAGTCTATCAGGCCCTTACTGATGGCGTTGTAGTGGTAAGAGATGCCTAACTGCGCGATGTAGTAAGAAAAGGTACCCCACGCATCTATAGAGGCCAGCAGATCAAACCCGGTGTACACCAGGTAACACAGGAACACCGCCAGGATAAAGGCCACAATCTGGTTCTCCGTAAGCGACGACGCAAACACGCCCATGGCCACAAACACGGCCGCCAGAAATACCAGCCCCAAGTAAGATCCTGCAACGGCCGCTGAATCTATGTTGCCCACCGGGTCGCCCAGTTGGTACACGCTTACATAATACAGCAAGGACGGCAACAGGGCAAACAGTACCAGCAGCAAGCAGGCGAAGTATTTGCCTAGCAGCAATTGAGTATCTGACAAAGGCTTGGTCAGCAGCAGTTCCATAGTGCCGCCCTTCCGCTCTTCGGCGAAGGTGCGCATGGTAATGGCCGGAATCAGGAACAAAAACAGCCAGGGTGCCAGCAGGAAAACGCTCTGCAGATCGGCGTAGCCGTAGTCCAGCACGCTGCTGTCTGGGAACACCCACATAAACAGCCCCGTGGCCACCAGAAACACCCCAATGACTATATAGCCGATAAGAGAGTTGAGGTAGGAATTGAATTCTTTGGAAAGGATGGCGAACATAATTTTTTAGACACAGGTATCAAGACACAAGTATCAGGATTTGGTTAGCTTAAGGGTTGAGTTATTATTCTGCCTTCTGTTTTGGGCCTGTTTTGGAGAAAACAGGCCCAAAACAGAAATGGCTATTTGCCGCTGTTGGTCAGTTCCTGGAACAGCTTCTCCAATGAGTTCTCTTCCTGCTGAAGCCCTACCAGCGGCCAGCCCTGCTCCCCGGCCATCCTAAAAATAGCCGACCTAAGGTCTGAAGTTGAGCCAGCCACAATGCGGTATTTCAACGCACCGGCGAGCTCTACCCTTTCCACTCCGGGCAAAGAAAGCAAGGCTTTTTCCGGGTGCACGTCTGACTCAAACTCAGCCAGGATTCTGGTTTCCTGGCGGCCCATGTTTTTGAGTTCGGCCACGGGACTGTCTGCCACCAGTTTGCCTTGGTTAATGATGAGCACACGGTCACAGAGGGCGCTGACTTCCTGCATGATGTGGGTGGAGAACAGCACCGTTTTGGATTGGCCCACCTCTTTGATCAGTTGCCTGATCTCTACAATCTGGTTAGGGTCCAAGCCGGTGGTGGGCTCATCTAAAATTAAAACCTGGGGGTCATGGATAAGCGCCTGCGCCAACCCAACCCGCTGGCGGTAGCCTTTTGACAAGGCGCCAATCTTTTTGTGGCTCTCGCGGGTGAGGCCACACAAATTCACCATTTCATCGGTGCGGGCTTTCACCTGGCCGCTTCCCAGGCCGTGCAGTTTCCCAACAAAATGGAGGTATTCGCGCACGTACATGTCCAGGTACAGCGGGTTGTGCTCGGGCAGGTACCCTACCTGCCGCCGGACTTCCATGGGTTGCTCCAGCACGTCAAACCCATTCACCAGCACCGTTCCGCTGGTAGGCGGAAGGTAGCAGGTGGCAATTTTCATGGTCGTGGATTTTCCGGCCCCGTTGGGTCCCAGAAAGCCTACAATCTCACCCGTGCCCACCGTAAATGACACATGGTCCACGGCGGCCTGGGTCCCATAGAGTTTGGTAAGGTCTTTTATCTCAATTCCCATGTAGGCAGATTAGGCTTTCTTTGGCTCAGGCCTTCCCTTGGGCATAAGCGGGCGCACCTCAATATCCACGTGGTGGTAGTTGGGCGGCGACTGCAGCACGTGCAGAATGGTAGAGGCAATATCCTCGGGCTGCATCATGTTCTTAGGGGCGGTGCCGGTGCCTTCAAAGCCGTCAAAGAAGGCGGTGGCGGTAGAGCCCGGGTAAATACAGGTCACCTTCACGCCAAACGGACGAACCTCTTTGAACAAAGCCTGGGAAATTCCGCGTACCGCGAACTTGGTGGCGCAGTAGCCGCTCATGTTCTCAATACCGGTAAGGCCGGCAATGGAGGAGATGTTGATGATATGGCCCTCCATCTGCTTTTTCATTTGAGGCAACACCAGGCGCGTGCAGTAGAATATACCGTTAACGTTGGTATCCATCATGGTGAGCCAGTCTTTGGGGCTCATGGTATCCATTGCACCCTGAATGCCCAGGCCGGCATTGTTAATGAGCACAGATATGTTCTGCCGAAGGCGCTCCACGGTCTGCTCAAAGGCGGTCCAGACCGATTGCTCGTGGCGCACATCGCACTCAAAGAAATAAAAATCAGGGTGTGAAATTTTAGGGCGGGAACGGCTCCAACTTACTACGGTGGCGCCTTGCTCCAATAGTAACTTGGCGGCAGCCAGGCCTATACCGCTGCTGGCTCCGGTAATCACTACTACTTTTCCTTCTAGTTCCATATATGGTTTACGCTAGTAGATTCAACTTCCTTTCAAAATTAGTCAAAAGCGGGTTATTGTGGTTAGTTGTTCGTGATTAGTTACTAGTAGTTAGTAATGGAAGGCTGCTTATAGACCGAGGTTTGAAATCCAAGAACAAGGCATTTTCCTAAAACACACCTATCCGTTTTTGGCCTGTTTTCTGAAAAAAACCCTCAAAACGCCTTTACATTATCTATAGGATTACCCTTTTTTTCCCTGACAACTAATTACTAAACACTAAATACTAGTAACTAAATATCTCCTAACTGCGGCCTCAGCAGCAATTCTTCAATGACGGTGTTTTTAGACAGGCAGTGGGCGGTGAAAATGGCCTGGGCTACATCTTCGGGTTTCATGAAGCGGTCTTTGGGCAGGTCTACTCCTTCCCAGCTGGCGGTGAAGGTGGCACCCGGCAGAACGGCAGTGACCCGAATTCCGTGTTCTTTGAGTTCTTCGCGCAGCACGCGGGTCATGCCGTAGAGGGCATGCTTAGCTATACAGTAGGAGCCTCCGTTGGTGTAGGCCGTCACGCTGGCCGTGGAGCAGATGGTGAAGATATGCCCATCGCGGCGCTTGATCATGTCGCCTACCAGGCCTTTGGTCAGGTCATAGGCGCTGTAAAGGTTGGTGTTGATCATTTCGCGCAGCACGGTCTCACTCTCCTCATGGATCATGCCCGGTATGAAAAAGCCGGCGTTGTTCACCAGCACGTCAATCTTTACTTTCAGGGTTTTGATGTACTCCAGAAAGCGCTTAATCTCCCCTTCCTGCCCTACGTCTACGGCCTGGTAGAAAACCTTTGAGAAGGTGAAATCACGCTCAATCTCCAGTTTCAGTTTCTTCAGGTCCTGCTCATGGCGGGCGCAGGTGATTATATGGAACCCTTCGGCCGCGAAACGGTCTACAATGGCTCTGCCAATGCCTTTCGTGCCGCCGGTCACCACTATATATTTTTGCATGACAATGATGTTTTTTCTTTTTTCAACGTAATATAGGCATTTGAAACATAGAATGGCCTAAGGGCCTGCATTTGCGGCTGCGCCGCAAAACCATTTTCTTACCTCCCACATGAAAACCTTTGGTGCCTTTTTACTCTTCCTGTCCACCCTGGTAAAACGGGGAGAGTCTTTCAAAATCCTCTTTAACAGGGTCATAGATGAAGCCATTCTTATTGGTATTGATTCCATCTTTATTGTGGGGGTGGTCTCTTCCTTTATTGGGGCGGTAACCTGCGTGCAGATTTCCTACAACCTCACCAACGCGCTTATCCCTAACTCCACCATCGGGTTTATGGTGCGGGAGATGACCATTCTGGAACTGGCCCCCACCATCACCTCTATTGTGCTGGCCGGCAAGGTGGGTTCCAATATTGCCGGCGGGCTGGGTACCATGCGCATCACAGAGCAGATAGACGCCCTGGAAGTAATGGGAATCAACTCTGCCTCTTACCTGGTTTTGCCTAAAATCATTGCCTCCCTGCTGGTGTTCCCTATGCTGGTGATCATCTCCATGTTCTTGTCCATTCTGGGCGGGTATCTGGCCGGAACGCTATCGGGTGCCTTGTCTGGGCAGGAATATATCATTGGCCTTAGGTCCTCGTTCATTCCGTATAACATCACCTTCGCCCTGATCAAGTCTTTTGTATTTGCCTTTCTAATAGCCTCCATTTCTTCTTACCAGGGCTATTTTACCTCTGGGGGTGCCCTGGAGGTAGGCCGGGCGAGTACCAATGCCGTGACCAGCAGCGTGATTGCCATCTTAATTGCCGACTACGTTCTTGCCCAGGTGCTGCTCTAAACGTAGGACCGCCTTAGGGCTACCTATTCAGATTTTACCAACATGATTGAAATACATAACATCCAGAAAAGCTTTAACGGTAAAAAGGTGCTGAAAGGCATTAGTGGCGTCTTTGAATCTGGGAAGATGAATATGCTGTTAGGCGCCAGCGGTACCGGAAAAAGCGTGCTGCTTAAATGCATTGTAGGTCTGGTAAAGCCAGACGTAGGCAGCATTACCTATGATGGCCGTATCTTCGCCAACAACAAACTGGACATTAAACAGGAAATACGCCGTAAGATTGGCATGCTGTTCCAGGGCGGGGCCTTGTTTGACTCCATGAACGTGAACGAGAACGTGGAATTCCCCTTGATCATGCTCACCGACATGGGCAAGGCCGAACGAAAAGAGCGGGTAGAGTTTTGTTTAAAGCGCGTAGGGCTGGAAAACGCCGGAAACTTGATGCCCTCTGAACTCAGCGGCGGGATGAAGAAACGCGTTGGCATTGCCCGCGCCATTGCGCCCCATTGTACCTACTTGTTCTGTGATGAGCCCAACTCTGGCCTGGACCCTTTGACCGCCCTTAAGATTGACGAACTCATTAAGGAGATCACGGAGGAATATGACATCACCACCATTGTGGTAACCCATGACATGAACTCGGTGCTGGAGTACGGAGACAACGTCATGTTCCTGTATGAGGGTAAAAAACTCTGGGAAGGCCATAGCAGCACCATTATGGACACCCACGTGAAAGAACTCAACGACTTCATCTTCTCTAACCGCCTCATGCGGGACGCCAAAAAGATTGAGCAGATTGAAGAGGAAGAACAGAATAAACTGGAAGAGGAAGAAGAGCAGAAAAAAGAAGAAAACAGGTAACCCATCCCCTAATGCAAATCCTGTTTTAGGGTCGTTTTACTAAAAACGGTCCTAAAACAGGATTCTGTAAAAAAGCCAGTTTCCCTTTCTAATAAGTTATAGGATTGTAGCGAAAGCAAAAGCCCCGGCTTCTGGTTTAACTCAGGAGCCGGGGCTTTTGCTTTCGTTTATAATAAGCGCTTAGAGCTCGAACAGGATACCGGCAATGGTAGCGGTCATCATACAGGCAATGGATGCGCCTAAGAGGGCTCTTAGGCCTAGCTTAGATAGGTTACCTTGCTGGTTAGGAGCCATGCCGCCAATACCGCCAATCTGGATGGCAATAGAACTGAAGTTAGAGAACCCGCAGAGAGCGTAGGTAGCCAAAATGATGGATTTAGGAGCGATGGTTCCTTCTGCTTTCATCTTAGCCAAATCAAGGTAAGCCACAAATTCGTTCACCGCGGTTTTCTGCCCTAAAAGGCTACCCACCTGCAAGGTGTCTTCCCAAGGGCTACCCATTAAAAAGGCGAATACCCTAAAGATCTGCCCTAAGATGTACTGGAAGTTAAGTCCTTCAAACCGACCACCGGTAGAGCTTACGATCATCTCGTTTAAGCCGGAGTAAGAACCCATGCTCATCAAAATAGAATTCAATAGGGCAATCACGGCAATAAAGGCTAAAAGCATACCACCCACGTTCAAGGCCAGTTTCAGTCCATCGGCGGCGCCGGTAGACATGGCGTCAATGATGTTCACGCCCAAAGACTCTTTGTTTACTTCCAGTTCGGTGTTGATCTTATCTCCTTCAGTTTCTGGTACCAGAATCTTGGCCATGACAATACCCGCCGGGGCGTTCATGATAGAGGCCGTTAAGAGGTGGGCCGCAAAAATAGCCTGCTGCACAGGGTCACCGCCGCCCAGGAACGCTACGTAAGCTGCCAGTACGCCACCTGCCAGCGTAGCCATACCCCCCGTCATAAGACACATGAGCTCAGACTTGGTCATGTTCTGGATGAAGGGCCTTACCAATAAAGGAGCCTCTGTCTGGCCCAGGAAGATGTTACCGGCCGCTGAAAGGCTTTCCGCGCCAGACAGCCGCATGCCTTTAGACATGACCCAGGCAATCCCAAACACAATCTTCTGCAAAACGCCCAGGTAATAAAGGCCCGCGGTTACGGTAGAAAAGAAGATGATGGTGGGTAATACGTTAAAGGCGAAAATGAAGCCAATTCCGGTCTTGGAACCCGGGTTGGCCAATTCCCCGAAAAGGAAGGAAGACCCTGCGCTGGAGAAGCTCAACAGTTTCACAAAGCCTTCACTCACGGCCTCAAAACCGGCTTTTATAAATCCTACTTCCGTTACCAGCACCCCAAAGATGATCTGGATGAGGACACCTACTCCCACCAGTTTCCAACTAATGGCCTTGCGGTTGGTGGAGAAGAGAATGGCAATACCAATAAGAACAAAATAGCCGATGGCTCCCTGAAGAACAGATAACATAGAGGTCAAATATCGCCAAAAATAAGCCAAATTATGGTCATAAAAAAAAGTCTTGAGCCAGGCCCAAGACTTTTTCTTTGTATGCTTTAAAAAGGCTAATTCCGTTTGTTCAATTCATCCCGGATCTTGGCCGCTCTTTCATAATCTTCTTTCTCCAGCGCCTCATTCAGCATCTTATTAAGCTCTTCCACAGAAACCTCTGTAATGTTGCTCTTGCCGGCAGATGGGGTAGACGCGCTGGGCGTGGAAGTGGATGAGGTAGGGATTTCGTCGGTTTCCTCTTCCTCCTCCTCCTCGTCCATGTCGCTCAGGATAATGCCTGCCTCAGATAGAACGGATTCAACGGTATAGATAGGAACCCCAAAACGCAGGCCAATGGCAATGGCATCTGAGGGGCGGGCATCCAGCTCAAACTCCTTCTCGCCATCAGTGCAGACAATCTTGGAGAAAAACACGCCTTCTTTCAGGTCTGAGATCATAATCTCTTGCACGCTTACGTCCATTTGCTGGGCAAAAGACTTAAAAAGGTCATGGGTCAGCGGCCGGGTAGGATTAATCTTCTCAATCTGAATGGCAATGGATTGTGCCTCAAACATCCCAATAATGATGGGCAAACGCCGGGTACCGTCCTTCTCCCCTAATACCAGGGCAAAAGAACCGGACTGCGACTGGCTTGATGACAAACCCAAAATCTCTAGCTCAATTTTCTTCACAGTTTCTCTCGTCTTTGTCTATAAAGCTTTGGCAGCTTCTATCAATTTAGGAACAATCTCCAGGGCATCTCCTACAATACCGTAATCTGCGGCTTTAAAGAAGGGTGCTTCCGGATCTTTATTGATAACGACAATTACTTTAGAAGAGTTAACCCCTGCCAGGTGCTGGATGGCCCCAGAGATACCCACGGCAATGTATAAATTAGGGCTAACGGTGATACCGGTCTGGCCAACGTGCTCATGGTGAGGTCTCCAGCCCACGTCTGCCACCGGTTTGGAGCAGGCGGTGGCGGCACCTAAAGTTTTAGCTAATTCTTCAATCAAATGCCAGTTTTCAGGCCCTTTCAGGCCTCTTCCGCCTGAAACTACCACTTCGGCCTCGGTTAACAGGATGTCTCCGGACTGTTTAATGGTTTCTTTGGGGGCGGCCACGAAGTCTGCGTCAGAAAGGTCAGCCGAGAAATTCTCTACCGTGGCGGTGGCCCCGGCAGTGGTGTCAAATTCCAGCGCGTTTTTCTTTACCGCAATTATTTTTTTGTCTGAAGTCAGTTCTACCTCAGAGAACGCCTTCCCGGAGAATACCCCGCGGCGTACGGTAAAGGTAGATCCGTTGATCTGGGGCAGAGACACCACATTGGTAGCCAGGCTGGCGATTAGTTTAACGGCCAGGCGGCTGCCAATGGCGGCGCCGATGTTGGAGTTAGACAGCACAATCACGCTGGAGTTTTCCTGCTCGGCGGCTTTGGCAATCACTTTCACATAGGCCGCGCCCACAAAATCATGAAGACGCTTGTCATTGTCTAACAACACTTTAGTAATCCCCTGCTCACCCAGGCCTTTAAGGGCATCTGGCTGCACATCACCAATGGCAACGGCCGTGGCCGTGGTACCCAGGTCAGCGGCTACTTTGCTCCCGTACGAAGCGGCTTCCAAAGAAGACTTTTTCACTTCGCCGTTCGCGCATTCTATTACAACTAATACGGACATGCTTATAGAACTTTAGCTTCGTTACGTAATAATTTAATCAGCTCACCGGCATTCTCGGCAGGAATCATCTTCACGCCAGACTTGGCCGGCGGAAGTTCATACTTCTGCACGCTGGTTTTGGCTTCCTGGCCCACCGGCTCCACTACCTGCAAAGGCTTGGTGCGAGCGGTCATGATGCCGCGCATGTTAGGGATGCGGGGCTCAGACATAGGCTGCTGGGCACTGGCCACCAAGGGCAGCGCCACTTCTATGATTTCCTTTCCGCCTTCAATCTCGCGCTCCAGGGTGGCGGTAGAACCGTTCACGTCCAGCTTCATGGCCGGCGCAATGGTGGGAATTCCCATCAGTTCGCCCACCATGCCATGTACCTGGAAACCGTTGTAGTCAATGGACTCGCGGCCCATTAAAATAAGGTCATACCCGCCTTCTTTAGCGTAGTGCGCAATCTGCTGCGCCACCAAAAAGGCATCGGTGGGTTTAATATTTACTCGTATGGCATCATCGGCGCCAATGGCCAACGCTTTTCTGATGTTTGGCTCCGTATCTGCCTCCCCTACATTCAACACCGTCACCGTTCCACCCTGGGCTTCTTTGAGCTCAATGGCGCGGGTCAAGGCATACTCGTCATACGGATTTATCACAAACTGTACCCCGGCCGTGTTAAACGATTTACCGTCAGGGGTAAAGGTTATTTTAGTGGTGGTATCAGGAACGTTGCTAATGCAAACTAAGATCTTCATTTGACTTAGGGTTAGCGGATTTAAGTTAATTTTGTGGGCAATTTAAAGAATAATTCATCAAATGGAAACGACTAACAGCAGATTGACGCAACTCCTGGCCTTCTATGAGCAGGATCCTACAGATCCGTTCACCATATACGCCATAGCCACGGAATACCGCCCTAACAACGTTGAGAAAGCCCGTTTTTTTTACGAGAAACTGTTAGCCGAACATCCTGAGTATGTAGGTACTTATTACCACGCGGCCAGCCTCTACCTGCAGTTAGAGGAACCGGAACTCGCCAAGCAAGCTTACCACAAAGGCATGCAGGTAAGCCGGCAACAAGGCCAGCTCCACGCCTTTTCTGAGTTGCAGCAAGCCTACAACCAGATGATGGGTTTAGACTACGAAGATGACTAAAATTTAGTTGGCATGCATACTACTTTGGCTGTTTTTTGCCTGTTTCATGCAAAACGGGCTTAAAATGGCTTTAGATAGCTTTTTAAGGAGGGGTATTTTTTGACGGACCTGGTGCCTTTCAAGGTTTTGCCTCTGAGACGGCTTCCATTTAGATAAGTATGCGTGACTGAAATAAGCCAACCAGAAGCAAAAGACAGAAGGATTGTCACTTACAGCTTCTGCACTTGTAACTTCTCGCACACTGTCTGGCTAAGGGATTGAGCGGTATGACCCAGGTATTTAACGACCATACTGCCGTCAAAGGCTTCCACAGACACAATCTCCAGGTTCACGCCCAGGCTCAGCTGTTTGCTGTTCAGGTATTTGAGAAACTCCGTGGAGGAATTGGCCAGGGCCTCTAACCGTACCTGCTCTCCTGCCTGACAGGTGCTCAGCTTAAGTAGCGGCTTGCGGTCCACTTGCCCGTTTTTATCTGGGATAGGCGAGCCATGGGGATCTACCGTAGGGTGCCCCATCAAGTCATCCATTTTGTCAAAGAAGGCCCAGGAGGTAATGTGCTCCACCTGCTCGGCGATCTCATGCACTTCTTCCCAGCCAAAACCCATTTTCTCCACCAGGTACATTTCGGTGAGCCGATGTTTCCGGATAATGAGGGCGGCCTCTTTGCGGCCTTTGGCGGTTAAGACCAACGGGCGGTATTTCTCATAGACCACCAAGTCTTTGGCATGCAGCTTTTTCACCATGCTGTTCACCGTAGGGGTACTCACCTCCAGCAAGATGCCCAAATCAGAGATATTCACCTCACTGGCCTCGTTGGCCAGGGTGAACAGGGCTTTCAGATAATTTTCCTCGGTGTGGGTGACCATTAGCGGTGACGGATTAAAAACAAATATATACAATCCCGTTTAAAAATAAAGTTAGAGTATTCTAACTTATTAGTTTCATAGCTCGTACTTATTCTACAACTTTGGATTTGCGTATGGCTATGAAATATTTACTTCTCCTTTTTATCTCTTCCTCCGTTTTTGCACAAACTGCTAACCTGTCCGGGACCATCACCCACCAGGGCCAACCAATCGCTTTTGCCACCGTGGCCCTCCAGGGAACTTCCTTGGGTTCTTCCTCTAATGACAAAGGCTTTTATCAAATCCAGAATATCCCCGAAGGGAAATACCAGGTAACGGTGTCAGCCCTTGGTTATGTCTCTCAACAAAGATCCGTAACTCTGAAAAGTGGGGAGAAGGTGGAAATGCATTTCCAGTTGAGGGAAGCCACCGCGGCTTTAAAAGAAGTGGTCATTTCCGGCACCATGAAAGAAGTCACCAAATTGGAGAGCCCGGTGCCAGTAGAAGTGTATACCGCTAAGTTCTTCCAGGCAAACCCCGCCCCTTCCTTATTTGAGTCTATGCAGCACGTGAATGGGGTCCGGCCGCAGCTTAATTGCAACGTCTGTAACACCGGCGACATCCATATTAACGGCTTAGAAGGACCCTACACCATGGTGCTGCTGGACGGTATGCCCATAGTGAGCGGGCTCTCCACGGTATATGGGTTGACAGGTATTCCGCAGGCACTATTGCAACGGGTGGAAGTAGTAAAAGGCCCCGCCTCTACGCTCTATGGCTCAGAGGCCGTGGGAGGCCTGATCAACATCATCACCAAAAAGCCCGAAACCGCCCCTCTATTCTCGGCAGACGTGTTCACCACCACCTGGGGTGAAGTGAACGCCGATTTGGGTCTGAAGACGAAAGTGGGTCAAAAAGCGAACTCCTTGCTGGGCGTCAGTTATTTCAACTACCAGAATCCCATTGACAACAACAAAGACGGTTTCACCGATGTGACCTTGCAGCACCGCATTTCATTATTCAACAAATGGACCTTTAACAGGAAAGAAGACCGGACCTTCTCGGTGGCAGGGCGTTACGTGTATGAAGACCGGTGGGGCGGACAAATGAACTGGACCCCGGCCTTTAGAGGAGGCGACAGCATTTACGGGGAGAGTATTTACACCAAGCGCTGGGAACTGTTCGGGGTGTACCAGTTGCCGGTGAAAGAGACAATTAATTTCCAGTTCAGCACCAACGGGCATGACCAGAATTCGGTGTACGGGCAGACTGTTTTCCTGGCCAGCCAGTACATTGGGTTCGGGCAACTGACCTGGCAAAAATCGCTGGGCGCCCGGCATGATCTGCTGGCCGGTTCTGCCCTGCGGTATACGTATTATGATGACAATACCCCCGCCACTGCCAAACCAGGGGTAACTCCAGAAAACCAGCCCACCCATACCCTCTTGCCCGGTGTTTTCCTGCAGGATGAAGTGGCCCTGAACGACCAGAACAAGGTGTTGTTGGGGCTGCGGTATGACTACAATTCCCGGCATGGCTCTATCTTCACCCCGCGCCTGAACTACAAATGGACCTCTGCAGACCGTCTGCACACGCTTCGCCTTAGCGCCGGCAACGGCTACCGGGTGGCCCACGTGTTCACCGAAGACCACGCGGCCCTCACTGGCGCCCGCGAGGTGGTTTTTGAGCAGGAGCTTCGGCCCGAGACCTCCTGGAACGTGAACCTCAATTACGTGCGGGAGATCTACACCTCCAAGGATAATTTCATAGCCCTGGATGGCAGCATTTTCTATACCCGCTTCAATAACCGCATCTTGCCCGATTATGATACCAACCCCAACCAGATCATTTACCGCAACCTGGCCGGCACCGCCGTCTCCAAAGGCATCTCCCTTAACCTGGACATGACCTGGACAAACGGGTTGAAAATACTGGCCGGTGGTACGGTGATGGAGGTGTATAAAAAGGAGAACGGCGAAAAAACCAGGCAACTCCTCACGGAGAAAGTATCTGGGGTCTGGAACATTGGCTATGCCTTCGGGAAATCTGGGTTTTCAATAGATTATACGGGTAATGTGTACGGCCCCATGGCGCTACCGCTCTTAAGCCCACTTGATGACCGGGCGGCCATCTCTCCCTGGTGGAGCATACAGAACCTGCAGCTTACCAAGCGCTATAAAAGCGGCTGGGAATTTTATGGTGGGGTGAAAAACCTGCTCAACTACACCCCGCCGGCCAACAGCATTGCCCGCGCCTTTGACCCCTTTGACAAGAAAGTGAAATTCAATGCCCAGGGACAGGCCATGGCCACCCCTGATAACCCTCAGGCCCTTACCTTTGACCCCACCTACGTCTTTGCGCCTAACCAAGGCATCAGAGGGTTTCTAGGCCTGAGGTATACTTTCCAGTAAAAGCCACCTACTGGAAACGGCAAATTTTACCCGTATCTTTCGGGCCTGAAGTGAACGTCAATTTCTTTTGCAGCCTAATGCAGCGGTTAAGAAGTTTGGTTCTTCAGGTTTACAGCTGCCTTTTCCAAAGCTTCGTCTACTGGTTTAAAGGTAAGCCTATGCACAGGTATTGAAATAATATGAAGGAATATTCCCCTGAAATAAGGACTGTAAATGTAACCCGGTACGTCACGCCGCTGCGCGAAGGGGGCTCTTTGCCCGCCATTGTAGAGGCCGACGATGATTTCCTGTACGTGCTCAAATTCAGGGGCGCAGGCCAGGGAATAAAAGCCCTCATAGCCGAACTGATTGCCGGGGAATTGGCCCGGGCGCTTGGTTTACGCGTACCGGAGATCGTATTCGCCCACTTATCTGAAGCCTTTGGGCGCACCGAGCCAGACGAGGAGATCCAGGATTTGTTGCGGTTTAGCGAAGGCCTGAACCTGGGGCTGCATTTCCTGTCCGGTGCCATTACCTTTGATGCCCTGGTGACCACGGTAGACCCTACCTTAGCCTCGCAGATTGTGTGGCTGGACTGCCTGATCACCAACGTGGACCGTACCGCCCGCAACACCAACATGCTCATGTGGCACAAGGAACTGTGGCTCATTGACCACGGCGCCGCCTTTTATTTCCACCATAACTGGCCCAACATTGAGGAGCAGGCCAAGCGGCCGTTTCTACAGATCAAAGACCACGTGTTGCTGCCTAAGGCCAGCGAACTGGAAGCCGTAGACGCCGCCTATAAGAAAATCCTCGCCCCGGAATTGCTCCACCAGATTGTGGCCCTTATCCCAGACGACTGGCTGGTGCACGACTCCCCTTTTGCTACCGCTCAGGAACACCGCCAGGCTTACGTTCAGTTTTTAGAGACGCGCCTGACCCACTCAGAAGTTTTTGTCAAAGAAGCACAGCATGCAAGAAAAGGACTTGTTTGAGTACGCCGTTTTACGGGTGGTACCAAGGGTTGAACGGGAGGAGTTCATGAACGTAGGTGTTGTGCTGTTTTGCGCGGCGCAGGGTTTTCTGCAGGTGAGAATCACCCTGAACGAAGACCGCCTCAAAGCTTTCTCCGCTGATCTGGATTGTGGCGAAGTGCGTAAACGCCTCAAGGCATTTGAACAAATCTGCGCCGGCCGCAAAGAGGGTGGCACCATTGGCCAGTTCGCCATTGCCTCCCGGTTCCGGTGGCTCACCTCTACTCGCAGCACCATACTGCAGATTTCAGCCGTGCACCCCGGGCTCACCGCAAATGCCGCAGAAACTTTAGAGCACCTGCACACCCAGCTGGTGCTGTAACAGTTTTTGCCAAATTCTATGAGAAGCGTGCCTCAAGCCATAGCTGTTTTAAGCCTGTTTTACAGAAAACAGGCCTAAAACAGGACCTTGTATAAGTGTGAATGGCTTTTTTATTAAACAAAAGGTAGCTTTGGCGAAAACCAATTTCCTTACCCCAGATATTCCAACCATGGAAGTAAAAGATAGCAACGGCACCCTCCTGCAGGAAGGAGATTCAGTAACCGTCATCAAAGATTTAAAAGTAAAAGGTTCTTCTACCGTGATCAAGAGAGGCACCATTGTCAAGAAAATCCGCCTGACAGAGGATGAGGGGGAAATTGAGGGAAAGGTGGAGAAGACGACCATGGTATTGAAGACCATGTTTTTGAAGAAAGTGTAGATATTTAAATCATAGGAGCGCTAAAAGAGAAGTCTCCCGTTTTGGGCCTGTTTTTTAGAAAACAGGCCCAAAACGGGAGACTTCTCTTTATGGGTTTATTCTCAACAGAACCTTATTTCCCAAAGAGCTTATAGCCTAAACTCACGATCACCTGGTTATTTTTAATATCCGCAGAGCCTGCGTTGGCGTCATTGTAGGAACGTTTCAGGCTCTCATACCGAACATCGGCGGTGAACCGGGAGATATCTATGCCGCCCCCCACCTGGTAGCCCCATTCTGAATTTTCCAGGTACTGGTCAATTTTATCGTCCCCAATATCCCCGTCTAACAAAACAGAGGCTACTGGTCCGCCATAGGCCCGGAAGAAAGCCAACTTATAGCCTACCAGCAGCGGGACATCTAAATGCGTGAACCCTAATTTCTCAACAATGGTACCTTGCTGGGTGTCATCATATTTTATTTCTCCCCCAGATTTGGAGAGCAGCACCTCGGGCTGTAACATAAAGCCCAACACATTGGCCCGCACAAAAATACCGGCGTGGTACCCCTTTATATCGCCCCCTTCCTTAAACTTTTGGAAGGAGCCTTGCGGGTCTTTTATATCTATGTTAGATGAGCTCATGCCCCCCTTTATACCCAGAGAAACCTGCGCCTGGGCCAGAAAACCCATCAAAAGAAAAACCACCGAAAATAGGATACTCTTTTTCATAATCAATTTTCTATGCTATCTATAAAATGATATTTCAACATTATTGAGGCTGCCCTACCTAGCCCTTAAAACCTAGTCCAGCTTAAAAATATTCTCCCTGTTCTAGGCTTGGATAGCCAAATCAACCCAGTGTATACTTGAGGGATGAGATTTAATCCTAACCACATATAACGGCCACTTCATGGCTGACGAAGTCTAGCTGGGTTGTAAAGCAAACGTCAATATTACTATCAATATTTCAAACTTTAAAACAAAGCAAACAAGCTTAAACCCAATTATGGCAGCCCATAAACGGTCCTGCCTACCCTTGTACCAATTAGGCAAAGGCTGAAAGCAAATTATCAGCCAAAAAATTCGGAAGGGTGATTTTATCTCGCATTCGGCTATCTACTTTACCGGCAGAGAGTAGAAAATCAAACCAAATAATTGCAACACCTCACCGGATTCACGTTCTTTCCAATGTTTGACATTTCAGAAGCTTCCATGAAATCCCTTAACCCAATTCTTCTTTTTCTGATCACCACGCTTTTAGCCTGTTCTTCACCCCAGCAAAAAACAAAAGAAAGGACTTATGGTGTGCTGGTGTTTTATAAAACGGCGGGTTTTTACCACAACTCTATTCCGGCGGGTCTGGTGGCTCTTCAGGAATTGGGGAAGGAGCATGCCTTCACGGTAGATACCACCAATAATGCGGCTGTGTTCACGGCTGAATCTTTAAAAAAGTACCGGGCTGTCATCTTTCTGAGCACCACCCAGAACGTGCTGGACCCAGCGCAGGAGAAAGCCATGGAAGGGTATATCAAAGCAGGCGGAGGCTTTGTGGGCATCCATGCCGCCACCGACACCGAATATGACTGGCCCTGGTACAACCAATTGGTGGGCGCCCAGTTTGCTAGTCACCCGGCCATACAGGAGGCCACGGTGCGGGTACTTGATCATAAACACCCCGCCACTTCTTTTCTACCGGCCAGTTGGCAGCGGAAAGACGAATGGTACAACTTCAAAAACATCAGCCCCAACATTAAGGTATTGGCAACCCTTGATGAAGCCACCTATACCGGGGGCCAAAACGGAGACCACCACCCTATTGCCTGGTATCATGCTTTTGACGGAGGAAGAGCGTTTTATACCGGCGGCGGACATACCAAGGAAAGCTTCCAGGAACCTCTATTTCGGCAGCATCTTTTAGGTGGCATACTGTACGCCATGGGCAAGAAATAGGGGTGCCGGGCAAAAGTTGTTTTAGGTAAGCCATTTCTGGCTTTCTAAGAAAAAAGGCATTAAGAAGTATTAAAAGAAAGAGGGAGCGTTTTGGGTCTGTTTTTGCAAAAACAGACCCAAAACGCTCCCTCTTCTATGCACTACCTTATGGGTTTTCAGCCCAAGGACAGAGTGCTGGTTTTACTGAACCACCACCTGCAAGGTTCTGGCCGTGCCGCCTGTGATGATTTTGCACAGGTACAGGCCTGGCGCCAGGGAACGGCCATTCCCCCCTATCAGCTTTTGCTGCACCGTCTGGGTACCTGCTCCCTGGCGGCCCAGGGAGCGCTGCACCACTTTTCGCCCTAACTGGTCATATAGTTGCAGGCTTACCTCACTGGAAGAAACCAAGTTGTAGCGCAGTGTCACTTCGCCAGCGCTAGCTGGGTTAGGGAATACCACTGCATTCTTTACCAACGCAGACTCCTCATCGGTTTTGGTAAGGATGCTACCGTTAGAGAGGCGCTTGGTGGTATAGATTCGGTACTCGCCTGGCTGCAGGGTAATGCTCTGGTTCACGCTGGAAACCGAATAGCTCTGGCCGGTCACGTAATCATACCAGGTCCCTGTTCTCTGGAACCGTGGGTCAATGGTACCTGAAGCCACGCCAAAGTTCCCTAAGATAGCCACGTCCATGTCTGGGTGCTGAATATGGATGGTCTTCATGGCGTTGGCCAGGTTCAGAGTGAAATCACCAGACTCAAAGGCAGGCTCGTTGATCTTGAGCTTAATAAGGGCCGTGTACACATTGTATAGCTTCTTGCGATCCGCCTCCTGGTAGTAGTTCCAGAGGATAGGCTTATCGCCGGTTCGGCCGTTTTGGTTAATGGAGATGTCATAGCCCAGCTCTCCAAACTGCCACACCATTTTAGGGCCCGGAATGGTGAAGAAGAAGGCGCTGGTGAGCTGCATGCGCTGCAAGGCCGTTGTCAGGTTCTGGATACTGTAGTTCCCGTTGATATTGCCATAGGCCAGGGCTTCCACCATCAGGCGCTCCTCGTCGTGGCTTTCCATGTACCCTACCACGTTGGGGCTGGTCCAGTTGCGCTGCTTATAGGAGATCCAGTTGAAGTTGGAGTCATTGGTGTAGCCTAGCGCCGCCTGCTTGTAATTGCCGTGCAGGTTGCCCCAGAGCATCATGCCGTGGTTAGACAGCACCGTCTCCTCTGAGTTATCCGCGAAGTGCTCCAAAATCACATAAGCACTGTTGTCTACCGTCCATAAGTGGTCGGCCATGCGCTTCAGGAGATCAATCCGGCTCTGGTCATACTGGCCCCAGGCGCTTACGCTCCCCAAGGTCTGTTTCTGGGTGAACCCTTTGGAAAGGTCAAACCGGTAGCCGTCAATTTTGTATTCGCGCAGCCAATACTCCGTTACGCGGTCCACAAAATACTTGGTGGCGGCACTTTCATGGTTGAAATCATGGCCCACGTTGTAATCATGCTTCGGGTCTGGGTTAAACCAGGGGTTTTCCGGAGTGGTTTTGCCGGTAGAGGGGTTATAGTACAGCTGCACCATAGGCGACTGCCCGAAGGAATGGTTTAAGGCAATGTCCATGATCACGGCTATGCCGCGGGCGTGTGCCTCGTCTATAAAACGCTTGAGCGTCTCTTTGGGTCCGTAATATTTGTCTGGCGCAAAATAATACACCGAGTTGTAGCCCCAGCTGAGGTTCCCCTCATACTCATGGATGGGCAGCAGTTCAATGGCATTGATGCCCATGCGGGTAAGGTAATCCAGGGTGTCGGTGAGGGTTTTGTAGTCATGCTTGGCAATAAAATCACGCACCAGCAGCTCATAGATCACTAGGTCCGTTTTCTTGGGCTTGGAGAAGTTGGTCACTTTCCAGTTATAGGCCGGCTGGTTGGTCTGGAACACCGAAACCATGCCCGTGGCCTTTCCAGCGGGGTACGCCTTCAGGTTTGGGTACGTCTCCGCAGAAATGTAGCGGTCTTCATTGGGGTCCAGGGTTTTCTCTGTGTAAGGATCTCCTATGCGCAGGGTTTCATCTACCAGGTATTGGTAGGCGTATTCCTGACCGGGCGCCAGGTTATCAATCTGCACCCAGTAGCGGGCCCCATCAGCGGTTCTGTTCATCTGGGTCGCGCCCACCTGCCAGTTATTGAAATCGCCCACCACGTACACACTTTGCTTGTTGGGCGCATACAGGTTAAGCAAGACGCTGGTACTGCTCAGATAGGTTACCCCATCTTTGGCATTAGCGGGCAGAGCCTGCGTGTTGGTGGCCGTGCGCACCACGTAGGTAAAGGAATCAACTGCCGTGGTGGCGCCACTCTGGGCTACCAGTTTCACTTTGTTAAAGCCCAGCTGAGTGGCAGTGAGGGTGGTTTGGATGGTAGAAGCGTTGGCCTCTTGTTTCACCTTGGTGCCATTCACAAAAAGTTGGAGCGTAGCATTGGTAGAAGAGGTAGCGGTCACCGGAATGCTTGCGCCTTGGTTCACAAAGATGCCGTTCATCCCTACCGTAGGTTGGGTAAAAGCAACATTGATGGCACCCGCCATGTAGATGGGCACTTTGATGTCCTTGCCGCCGGTGTCCTTGCCTTCCTTCGTGCCGGTCCCGTTCCGGAACACAAACATAATTGCCTTGATCTCCTCAGACGCCGGCACGTTGTAATAGGTTCTGGGGGTGATGGTGATCCGGTAAAGGTTGTTACCCAGGGAGGTCATCAAAGCGGCGGGGGTATTGGAGTTCCAGGGCGCCTTTACATACTTCCAGTCAGAGTCAGAAGTGCTCAGGTTGGTTATGACCCCGGTATGAGCGTAAACGGGTTCGCTCACGTTGGCCAATCCGCCCGTGCCTTTAGAGGCATCAAAGGTAATAGTGACGGGCTCATTATGAGTAGGATACGTGGGGGACCAGGTCACCACCTGCGCCTGTACCGCCTGTACCAGCAATAAAACCAGCAACAAGCCAAGCAAACGGAACGTAGTTTTCATGCGATAGGCTATTTTATATTCTAAATGGAAAATTAGGGAAGGCGAAATTCGGCAACGAAATCGATTTCCTTGCGAATTTATTAAATTTTTATGGGTTAACCACAGCCTTATTATCAACTTTCCATGGCTTTTATCAATTCTTCTTCACTTGTTGCAGCTTACCCGTATGAGGTGTAACTTTTGCCCCACCCAAACCTGAGAATATGCCTAAGGCACCTACCCTACTCCCTTTAGTTGAATCAGATAGCTGGCTTACCCCCTATGCCCCGCAGTTGAAGGAACGGCAGGATCGTTTTAACCAAACGGTCACCTACATAAACCAGGAAACCGGCTCTTTATCGGCGTACGCTGCCTGGCACCACCAGATGGGTCTGCACTTTGAGCCTGAGCACAACGGCTGGCGCTTCCGCGAGTGGGCCCCGGCCGCCCGTTCCCTTTCCCTGATTGGGGACTTCAATTTCTGGGACCGCTCCCGCCACCCCCTGCAGCGGCAGGAAAACGGAATCTGGGAAATCTTTATCCCGGCTTCTGAGGCGCAACTAACCCATGGCCAACGCTACAAAGTGCACGTGGTAGACGCCAACGGCGAGGGCAAGGACCGCATTTCTCCGTTTACCTTCCGGGCCATCCAGGACCCCGACACCTATGATTTTTCGGGTCAGGTCTGGCAACCCGAAAATCCTTTCAAGTGGAATGATGGGGCCTTCAAAGTCAAAAAAATTACCCAACCCCTCATCTACGAGTGCCATGTGGGCATGGCCCAGGAAAAGCACGGGGTAGGAACCTACCGCGAGTTTGCCGATACCATCCTGCCGCACATTGCGGAGACCGGCTACAACTGCCTGCAGTTGATGGCCCTCATGGAGCACCCCTACTATGGGTCCTTTGGCTACCACGTGTCTAACTTCTTTGCGCCAACCTCAAGGTTTGGCACGCCCGAAGATTTAAAATACCTGATCAACGAGGCCCACCGCCGGGGCATTGCCGTGATCATGGACCTGATCCATGCCCACGCCGTGAAAAACGAGGCCGAAGGCCTGGCCAACTTTGACGGTTCCGGTGACCAGTATTTCCATGCCGGGCCCCGAGGCACCCACCCCGGCTGGGATTCCATGCTGTTTAACTACGGGTCCCCCGAAGTGCGGCGCTTCCTTTTGTCTAACGTGCGCTATTGGCTGGAGGAATTCCACCTGGACGGCTTCCGGTATGACGGCGTCACGTCCATGCTTTACCACCACCACGGCGAGGGCGTGGCCTTTGGGCACTATGACCGCTATTTTGACAAAGGCGTAGACGAAGACGCCATTCTGTACCTCCAATTGGCCTCCCAATTGTCCCATACCATGAAAGCGGGCTCTATTCTCATTGCGGAAGACATGAGCGGGATGCCCGGTCTCTGCCGCCCCATTAAAGATGGTGGGGTTGGGTTTGATTACCGCCTGGGCATGGGCATTCCGGATTACTGGATCAAGACCCTTAAGCACAAGCGGGACGAAGACTGGAACCTGGATGAGATCTGGCACGAACTCACCAATCGCCGTAAAGGCGAGAAAACCGTGGCGTACGCCGAATCACATGACCAGTCTCTGGTAGGTGACAAAACCCTGGCCTTCTGGCTCATGGATAAGGAAATGTACTTTCATATGCGCACCGATGACCCGAACCCGGTCATTGACCGCGGCATTGCCCTGCACAAAATGATCAGGCTCATCACCCTGGCTCTGGGCGGAGAGGCTTTCCTGACTTTTATGGGTAATGAATTCGGTCACCCAGAATGGGTGGATTTCCCAAGGCTGGGCAACAACTGGAGCTACCAGTATGCGCGCCGGCAATGGTCTCTGGTAGAAAATACAGAACTGCGGTACCGGCACCTTTGGCAATTTGAGAAGGAAATGTTGGCCATAGCCCAGGAATATAAGATTATGGAGCACGGGGCGGCCCATAAACTTCACCAGGACAACCACAACAACGTGCTGATCTTTGAGCGCGCCGGCCTGGTGTTCCTGTTTAATTTCTCCCCGCAGAATTCAGTGCCGGATTACAGGTTCCCGGTGCAGGAGGCGGGCAGCTATTCGGTTATCCTGTCTTCAGACGCGCCGGAGAACGGTGGGCATGACCGGGTAGACACCTCTATACGGTACTTTACCCAACCCACCAAATTCGGGCCCAGAATGAGTATCTACCTGCCTAACCGGACCGCGCTGGTGCTCAAGAAGGAAGATTAGAAGCAAAAGCAGCTGGTTTTATGATGGTGCTGCCATTTTGAATTTGGCTAAAAGTAAAAGGCCTCCGCAGTATTCATGCGGAGGCCTCTTTGTTGCTGGGATTTCCTTCGGGTAAAAAACAGGTTCAGGTTTGGGTACTATAGCTGCCGTTTTAAGGCGTTTTTCCTAAAACAGGTCCAAAACGCTTTTAGAGAACTTAGCCCAATAAGGGAAAATTAATTCTTTGGCAATAGAACGTTCTGCAGGGCCTCATTCACCTTGTCTGCGGTGGCATCCCAAGTCAGGTGTTGCAATGCCCGCTGGTTGGCTTCCACCTGTTTCTTGCGCAGGCTCTTATCGCGCAGCAAGGAAACAATGTGCTGGGCCAGTCCATCAATGTCATTGCAGTCGGCTACGTTTGCCTGGGGTAATACCTCAGCGGCACCCGTCTGCATAGACAGAACCACCGGCAAACCTACCTGCGTCGCTTCCAAGGCGGCCAACCCAAAGGGCTCTGACAGTGCGGGCAGGCAGAAAACTGCCGAATTGCGGAGAAGCTTCTCAGCTTGTTCTGGGGGTAAAAATCCGGTGAAGGTCACCGCGTCCTTAATGCCCAGTTTCTCTACCAGCAACCTGGCCTCCTCTAACTGGGGGCCATGGCCCGCTAAGACAAAGTGCGCAGCGGGTTCATGAAGCAAAACTTGCCTGGCTATTTTAATAAACTGCAAAGGTCCCTTTTGGGCAACCAATCGGCCCAGAAAAGTAACCTGCTTGTTTTTAACCGGCGTAGCCGGGGCAGAAGAGATTCTATCGGCACCGTTGTAGACTACTTTCACCTTCTTGGCAGAAATGCCGTACCGTTTCACAATCATACGGGCGGTGCGTTCGCTTACGGCCAGCACCAGATCAGCGGCTTGCAGGGCTTTTGTTTCCAGTTCATACACCCAGCCCAAAGGCTCCCCTACCTGGCGGTCAAAAGACAGGCTGTGCACGTGCAGTACCAATGGAATCTTGCGCTGGATCTTGATCTCCACCCCGGCCAGGTACGTCATCCAGTCATGGGCATAGACTACATCTATCTCTTTATGCGAGGCGAGCCTGGCAGCATAGCGGGCAAACTGAATCACCTCAAAATTAATAGTGCCTTTGGCCCAGGTGGCCACCGAGATTTGGGGCTGCCCTATCTTGGGGATAGAAGCAGGACTGTTGGTGGGAGCGGTTTCCTCAGGCCAGGTAGTTACAGGCGCTGCCTCGTGCTCCACGGGGTCAGTAAGAACGGGGTACGAAATACTCTCCTCCGGATCTTCATACGGGAAAAGGTTAGCGGGCACCCGGTGGGTAGTGGCAAAGCGGTCAAAGGATTTGGCCACGGGGGCCTGCTGGATTTCCTCCAGGTCAAGGGTATCCAGGCCTACTACTTCCGCATGGTGCTCAAGCGCCAGATGGTCTGCCTGGGGCACAATCATGGTAAGCTCTACCTCAGTGGCAAGAGCCTCTGCCAGGTGAAAACAGGCTTTGCCTACTCCTCCGTTCAGAATGGGCTGATCTTCCCATCCTAACATTAATACGCGTAGTTTTTTCATTACAGGCTTATTTTCCTCTTTTGGGGAGGGGGGAGTGGTTGACTCGTAAAGTTAACCATGCATTGCTCTATATCAAGGCGCACGACGGCATTTTTTTAAATTGCCGAAGTTAAATAATGACGGATCTAAAAAACATTCCGTAATTATGCAGTTTATTTAAAGTACAAATACGTACCTCCAACTTCATCTTCATTCTTCGCCCTTTCTTTAATATGCAAGATTCTATTCAGGATACCAATTACATGATCAATGATCTGGTGACCCAGCGGGAAGAATTCTTCGCGGGTACCGTTCAGCGCGTGGAAGCAACAGAGAGGTCAGTGCTCCTGGTGTGTGACAACCGCGTGAGTTTATTGGTAGAGGCCGTTTCACAGAATATACTCAAGTTCAGATACGCCACCGAAGGCACCTTTGGCCGGGACTTTTCCTACGCCCTTTCCCCCGGCCGGCCCCAGCACGAGGTGCGCCTGAAGGTAAAAGAGCTTTCAGACCACATCAGGCTCACCACCAAATTCCTCATTTGCACCATTTCCAAAGAGGGCCTCATTACCCGCATTCTGGACAGGTCTGGCAATGTGCTCAATGAGGACGAGAAGGGTTTCCACTGGGAGGAGCACAAAGAGCACGGCGGCGACATTGTAAAAATGAGCAAAGTCAACCAGCCCAATGAGTTCTTCTACGGCCTAGGCGACAAAGCCAACAACATGAACCTGCGGGGCAAACGCGTAGAAAACTGGGGCTCAGACACCTACGGCTACGTGAAAGGCACCGATCCCCTTTACAAGAACATCAACTTCTACATGGGCCTGCATCGCCGCCAGGCCTACGGAATATTTTTTGACAATACTTTCAGAACGTTCTTTGATTTTGGCTCTGAGCGCAAAGAAGTAACCAGTTTCTGGGCCCAGGGCGGCACCATGGACTATTACTTCATCTATGGCCCCAGCTTGACGGAGGTGGTCCAGAACTATACGGAACTGACCGGTCCTCCGGAGTTACCCCCCTTGTGGGCTTTAGGCTACCACCAATGCAAATGGAGCTACTACCCTGAGAACGTGGTGAAAAACCTAGCCAAAGGCTTCAGGGAGCGCCGCATTCCCTGTGACGCCCTCTACCTGGACATTGACTACATGGAAGGGTTCCGGTGCTTTACCTGGAGCAAGAGCCATTTCCCGGAGCCCAAGCGCATGGTGCAGGAGCTGCTGGAAGACGGCTTTAAGACCGTGGTGATCATTGACCCCGGCATTAAAATTGACCCCGAGTACTGGGTGTACCAGGAAGCCATGGCCAATGACTTTTTCTGCCGGCGCGCCGATGGTCCCTTGTACAAAGGAACCGTTTGGCCCGGCCTCTGCCACTTCCCGGACTTTACCCGCGAAGACGTCCGCACTTGGTGGGCCGGCCTGTTCCAGGGGCTTATTGCCGAAACCGGGGTTAAAGGCGTCTGGAATGACATGAACGAACCCGCCGTTTTTGAGATTGGCACCTTCCCTAATGACGTGCGCCATTACTTTGACGGCGAACCTTGCAGCCACCGCAAGGCCCATAACATCTATGGCATGCAGATGGCCCGCGCCACCTATGACGGCGTAAAGAACCACGCCTACCCTAACCGCCCCTTCACCATTACCCGCTCTGGCTACGCAGGTGTGCAACGCTACGCCTCCGGCTGGACGGGAGATAACATTGCCTCCTGGGACCATCTGTGGCTGGCCAACATCCAATGCCAGCGCCTGAGCATCTCAGGTATGTCTTTTATTGGCTCAGACATTGGTGGCTTTATTGAGACCCCAGACGGGGAACTATACATCAGGTGGTTGCAGCTGGGTATTTTCCACCCTTTCTGCCGTACTCATTCCTCCGGTGACCACGGGGACCAGGAGCCCTGGTCGTTTGGCGAGCCCTTTACCTCACTGGCCCGCAAGTTCATAGAGCTGCGCTACCAACTGCTGCCCTACCTGTACACCACCTTCTGGCAGTACACCTCCCGCGGCACGCCTATGTTAAGGCCCCTGTCGTTCCTGGACCAAACCGATCTGGAGTGTTACCACCGCATGGCCGAATTCACCTTAGGCGACCATGTGCTGTTATGCCCTATCACGCAACCCAAGGTAGAGGGCCGTATTCTTTACCTGCCTAAAGGCAATTGGTATAATTTCTGGACCGATGAAATGGTGGCCGGCAAAGGAGAAATCTGGGCCGATGCGCCGCTGGACAAAGTGCCTATGTTCATTAGAGCGGGGTCCGTGATTCCTTTTTACCCGGTACAGCAGTACGTGGGGGAACTGGAGAACCCACCGGTAACCTTGCACGTGTATTACGGCACCCAACCCTGCGTAAGTGAGTTGTATGAAGACGGCGGCGAAGGCTATGGCTACGCCGAGGGTGGTTTCCAGCACAAGGTCTTCCTAACCGAAACCACTTCGGGCACTTTCAGACTGAATCAGAAAATAAACGGTGCCGGCGTTAACGCTAACCCTTATTATAGCCTGATTATTCATGGTCTGCCTGCCCCTACCGCTCAGGTGTTGGTAGACGGACAGCCTATGGCTTGGGAGGTAGTGGATGGAATAAACCTGCTGCACTTAACCGTTCCTGCAGGTTTCCAGGAAATTGAGTTTCATCCGGTTCCGGTAGCTTAATTACGGCAGCGGTCAACCAGTAAAGTCAGGCTAAAAATAAAGTGCTTCCTGTTTTGGGGCCGTTTTTCTGAAAACGGCCCCAAAACAGGAAGCACTTTTAATGGGTAGGGTATTGTTCCTATTCCTGCGGAACGCCCAGGGCCAGTTGGTAGGCCCGCTCATAGTGCACTAGCAGTTTTTTCCAGTCAAACATCTCAGACAGGCTCTCTACTTTGTTCCGCTGGGTAATGCGCTCGCGGCGGCTCATCTCCACGTAATCAAAGAGGTGCTCGGTAAGCTGTTCCGCAGATTCATCAAAGCCGCGGTCATGGCGGTCAATCACATAAATACCTTTCTCTGAGTACTTTTTCACGTGTTTCTTCACGTAATCCCCGAAGCCGGACAAGTCACTGGTGACCGCCGGAATCCCGCTGGCTACGCACTCCAGCGGCGTATAGCCCCAAGGCTCATAGTAGCTGGGGAACACGCCCAAATGGCAACCCCGCACAAACTGCCCATACTCTAATCCAAACAAGGGGTTGATGGGCGAAATGAAGTCCGGGTGGTACACCACCTTCACCCGGTCATCGGCGTTGTTGATGAGGTTGGAGGTGCGCAGGAAATGCAGGATCTCATCGGTTTGGTCATTGACCAGGTTGTGGGTGACCACTGGCGGCAGTTGGTGCGTTTTCCAGGACTGAATGGTACGGCGGTAGCGCAGTTTCCAGTAATCGTCTACGTAATCATTCAAAGAAGGCAGCCGGTAGTCTGTACTGGCGGCGGCATCATAAAAGAGCCTTTCCCCTACCTGGTCTTCAATGGCCTTACACGTTTCCTGGATTTCCTCCATGAGGGCCTTGCTATGAAGCACACCCGGGTTTATAGAATGGAACGATTGCTTGGTCACAAAGAACATGACCACGGTCATGTCGCTTTTAGCCTCCTTCATGCGGTGGTTCAGGCGGGCCAGGGCCTCCAGGGTCAGGTCAAACCCTTTATTGCGGTACTCAAACCGGCCTGAGGTAAAGAAGTAGAGCGTCTTGTCCAGGTTGAAGGGGAAACTCTGGAAGAAGTGCCCCATCACAAACTGGTGGATTTTCTTTTTATAGGTGAGGTGCAGGTTCTGAAACTCGTGCATGGCGGTAAACCGCCTGATGTTCAAGCCATTGGGCAAGACGGTATCCGGGATGCGGTCCAGTAGGTAAATACACTCGCGCACCGTCACCTCGCTCACCGTGGTGAACACATGCGCCCCGTGGGCGGCGGCCCTTTCAATAGACACCGCCGGTTCAATGTTGAAATTCTTGGCCTCTTTCTGCCAGTCTACGGCGGTGAGTTGGTCATAGAAATTGGGGTCGTTCATGGCCAGGTACCGGCCCAGCAAGGTGGCGTGGGTGGTGAACACAATCTTTACGGGCACCTGCTCCCTCCGCAAATCCGGGATAGCCGAGCCCACCATCCACTCATGGAAGTGGGCCACCACCTGGGCCTTTTGGGCCACAATAGCCAGAAACTGTTTTACCTGATGCCCAAACGCAAGCACCTGGTGCAACAAGTCCTCATTGGAGGTAGGGATTTTATGGTTTTCCCAGAGGAAATACTTGATCTCATTTAACTGACCAAAGGCGCTGTACGGGTTGATCAATACAATTTTTGGGCGGCCGGTAACCAACCAGGTGCCGTAATAGCATTCCACGCCTTGGGCCCTGAGTTCCAGCACCGCTTTCCCGAACACGTCTGAGTAATCTTCAGTGGGCTCAAATTCATTGGCGGCCTGCTGCGGAAAGAAAGGACCTACCAGGCAATACTGGTCGCCCCAGTATTCAATCATGGCAGATACTTTGGAACGAATCACCGTGTAGATGCCCCCTACCTGGTTACATGCTTCCCAGGCAATTTCCACTAAATGGGGAGAAGCAGCAGTTGTTTGTCTCATTGGGTACTGGTTTTTGGCCTATTTTACTCAAAATAGCTTAAAACAGATGTAGAAAAAATCTTTTATTTACCTTCTTGCCTGCCAGCATTATGCCATTTACTTCTCCTAAAATCATAACCAATTCACCCTCAAGCTGCTACCTCCTTCCACTAAAACAGAACAACCCAGTGCGCTGGGCTCCGGTAATTCAGTCCAACATACCCAAGGATTTTCAAAAAGGGAGAACAAACGTTTGCTGACGGCCCCTATAGGAAAAGCCTTCCAAAAGAACCACGACTTAATATCTGGCTTAGGCAACTTCTCTGCCCTGAAAACGATAACCCTATCTACCAGGCCATGGAAGCGCGGGAGACCAGCTCCGTTTCATTTCCCTGTTTTTAGTAATTTGCCCTTGGGGAGCTAACCTCCGAATCCTTTACCCTACACGTACCAACCTATGAGCATTATTTATGAAGGGCATGTCATCTGGGCCCAGGTAGACGCCAACATGCACCTCCGTCATTCGGCGTACGCCGATTTTGCGGCCCAGGCCCGTATTGCCATGATGGCCACTTTGGGTCTTGATTTTAAAACCTTCCAACAGCTGCACCTGGGGCCTATTCTGTTCAGGGAAGAGTTGCAGTACCTACGCGAAGTAGGGATCAATGACACCATCCATATCAAATCCTTACTGACCAAGGTGCGGGAAGACGGCTCCCGGTGGAGCATCCGGCACCTTCTTTACCGGGGCGACGGGATCAAGGCAGCCATCATAAATGTGGACGGCGCCTGGATTGACCTGCTTAAAAGAAAACTGGTGCCTTTGCCCAAAGACCTGGCCGCGAAGTTTTTAACGCTGCCCAGGGCAGAGGATTTCCAACTGGAATAAACTTACTGATAGAAAAGTGCAGGAATGAAAAAAGCCTTCGTATTCTGTTTTAGGGCCGTTTTCTTAAAAACAGGCTTAAAACGGAACATGAAGGCTTTTTAGCTCAGGATGAACTGTTTTCCAGGTTAGGGTTACTTGTTCAGGGAAAGAATGTATTTGGCCATTTCCTTGGCATCTGCCTCACTGATACCGGGGTGCGGCGCCATCGGGATCTGCCCCCACACACCTTTTCCTCCTTTAATGATCTTGTGAGCCAGGTAATCAAAGTTCTCTTTTTTAGACGGGTACTTTTTTGCCACATCTATATAGGCCGGCCCAATTAGTTTTTTGTCAATTTTATGGCAGGTCCCGCAGTCTGAGGCCGCTATCAATTTCTGGCCTTTCTCAAAGGTCTCATTGGCTTTTGCGTTTGTCTTGGCCGCGATTTTAGGCTTTGCCTTGGTGGCCTGGGGCATAAGCACTGTGCTTTCGGTAATAGCGCCAGAGTTGGCATACGCGGTATCAATGGAGGCTATACCCAGGGTAACAGCAGAGAACAAAGCAAGACAGCTAAGCGAAAGGGTAATTTTTTTCATGGCAGGGGTTTTTGAGGCTCAGAAAGACAACAGCAAGATACTTGTAATTGCCAGCCAATTTAGCCATTTGCTCCATTTCCCCAATCCTACCCCGGAAAGAATTTACAAGCCTGAAATATACGCCCGTAAAAAAGGGAGCCTTCTGGACTCCCTTTTTCTATCTATTCTGCAGGTGCTCCCTCCTTCTCTTTCCGGGTACCGCTGTAGAGCTCATACTTGAACAGCCTTGACTCAATGGGACCATTGTAGAGCGGAATGCGGCGCGAAGGCTTCAAGCCAATCCGTTTGGCAGCTTCCAGGTTACCCGTGAAGATACAGGCATCCCAGTCCTGGAAATTAGATTTGAGGGTATCGCCTATCAGTTTATAGAGCTCGTCCATATCGGTGTCACGGCCAATGCGCTCGCCGTAGGGCGGGTTCATGATGAGCAGGCCTTTCTCCGTGGGTTTGGTGGCCTTGGCAAAATCCAGTACCTGCAGGGGCTGCACGTATTGGTCAATTTCGGCAAAGGCCAGGTTGTTCTGGGCGGCTTCCACAAAGTCCGGGTCAATGTCTGATCCGTAAATCTTCACATCATTCTCGGTGTCTTCCAGGGCCAGGGCATCCTGGTACACGCGGTTATAAAGGTTGGCGTCATAGTCGGGCCAGCGCATGAAGCCGTAGTCGCGGCGGTACATACCGGGGGCAATGTTGTGGGCCAGCAGCGCGGCCTCTGTTAGGAAGGTACCCGAGCCGCACATAGGGTCATACAACGTGGTTTTCTTGTCCCAACCGCTCAGCAGCAGAATACCGGCAGCCAGTACCTCATTCAAAGGTGCCACGTTGGTCTGTTGGCGGTACCCGCGGCGGTGCAAAGAGTCACCGGAAGAGTCCAGGGCCAGAGACACGATGTTCTCGTGCATGTGCAGGTTTATCCGGATGTCGGGCGTGGCCACGTCAATGCTGGGGCGCTGGCCGGTGGCGTCCCTAAACTGGTCTACAATGGCATCTTTGGTCAGCTGCGACACATACAAGGAGTGCTCAAACGTAGACCGGGACACTACGGCATTAATGGCGAAGGTATCATTCACGCCCATGAACTGGCTCCAGTCCTGTTCCCGCACTTTCAGGTATAGTTCTTTTTCATCACGGGCCTTGAACTGCGCGAAGGGCTTCAAGATTCTGATAGCGGTACGGCACCAAAGGTTGGCCTGGTACAGCAGGTATTGGTTTCCGGAGAAAGTGACGGCCCGCACGCCCACCTTCACGTACTTGGCCCCCAGGTCTGTTAATTCCTGGGCGAGTACTTCTTCTAACCCCGCCATGGTGGTGGCGGTCATGTTGAAATTCTGGTTTACTTTGGGTGCGGCCATAAAATACGATTGGTGCGGTGGTGACAGGTTCTGGCTGGGCCAAACCCGGTAAGCCGGCAATTTCGGAAAAAATGCGCGCATGCCCTGCACCCTTGCCCGCTAAGCGGCAGAAATAACCTCAGAAAGGTGCAGACCAGGCTTGCCGCTTACTTATTAAAATAATTTATTAGAATTTGGGAGGTGGGTGCATCTAAAAACAAGATATTTCCCGCATATTTGACTTTAAGCCAAACCTCTTCAAACAACATATGTCTAAAGTAGTTACTTCCCACCCGTCAGACCTGAATCAGGCGAACGGAACTTCCAATGATCTAAGGCCTATTCTCATTATTGGGGCACTGTTCTTCATCTTCGGGTTTGTGACCTGGCTGAACTCTGTGTTGATTCCCTACCTAAAAATCGCTTGCGAACTTACTGATTTCCAATCCTATCTGGTGGCTTTCGCTTTTTACATTGCCTACTTTGTCATGGCGTTGCCTGCGGCCTGGGTTCTCAAGAAGACCGGCTACAAAAAAGGGATGTCCTGGGGTTTGGTGGTGATGGCCTTAGGCGCCTTGATCTTTATCCCAGCCGCTATGTCCCGCACTTATCTGCTCTTTTTGGTAGGTTTGTTTGTGCAGGGCACTGGCTTGGCCATTCTTCAGACCGCGTCAAATCCGTACATTACAATTCTAGGTCCGCGTGAAAGCGCGGCCAAACGAATCAGCATCATGGGTATCTGCAATAAAATTGCCGGTGCCATTGCCCCCATTGTTTTAGGGGCTATTGCCCTGGAAGGCGCTGACCAGTTAGTGACCGATCTAAAGACCATGGATGCCGCCCAGAAGGCCCTGGAATTAAATGCCCTGGCGGCCCGTGTGATCACCCCGTACCTGATTATGGTAGTGGTGTTGCTGGTGCTTGCCTTTCTTACGTACAAATCGGCTTTGCCGGAGATTGACACCGAGCAGGAGGATGAAACCGTGGCCGCTGCCAACACACACAAAAGCAGCATTTTCCATTTTCCGCATGTCTTGCTAGGGGCATTTGCCTTGTTTCTATATGTAGGCGTGGAAGTGATGGCCGGCGATACCATTATCAGTTATGGCGCTTCACAGGGCATTAGTTTCTCTACGGCCAAGTTCTTTACCACCTGCACCTTGGTGGCCATGCTGGTGGGCTATTTAATTGGTATCGCCACCATTCCAAAATATCTTAAGCAAGAGAGAGCGTTACAAATCTCCGCCGTTTTAGGCGTTATTTTCACTGTGGCGGCTATTTTCACCCATGGCTACATCTCTGTGTTGTTCATTGCTTTGCTAGGCCTGGCTAACTCTTTAATGTGGCCTGCCATCTGGCCGCTGGCCATCTCAGACTTAGGCAGGTTCACGAAAGTGGGGGCTTCCTTACTGATCATGGGTATTGCCGGAGGCGCTATTATTCCTCCCCTATATGGCTTGTTATCTGATGTATTAAAGGACACGCAGCAGGCCTACTGGATCATGGTGCCTTGCTACCTGTTCATCTTGTATTTCGCGACAGCCGGTTATAAAATCAGGACCCGTTAAGCATTTCCGTTTTGGGCCCGTTTTGGCCAAAACAGGGTAAAAACAAAGCCTTCCCTTTTCTTAAGGGAAGGCTTTTTGCTTCAAGCAGAATCCGGAGGGGTTGTATCCTCCTTTTGTCTGCCTATTTCTGTACTTTTGCGCCGTCACCCCATTTATTCGCCATGGACATTCAAAGAGACGCTTCCCTTCAGCAGTACAACACGTTTGGCATAGACGCAAAGGCCCGCCTTCTGGCTACCTTTTCTTCTGTAGACGAACTGCGGGAATTGCTGGCCCACCCCGAAGTGCAGGCGCTGCCAAAGCTGGTATTGGGCGGCGGAAGCAACGTACTCTTCACGCAGCATGTACAGGGAGCGGTGCTACTGAACCGCATTAAAGGAATCACGCAGCACGAAGAGGAAGACAAACAGCATGTTTTAGTGACGTCAGGCAGCGGCGAAACCTGGCATGACTTGGTGCTCTATTCTCTGGAGCATGATCTGGGGGGCATTGAAAACCTTTCCCTGATCCCGGGCACGGTGGGGGCCGCTCCCCTGCAGAACATTGGGGCCTATGGCGTAGAACTGAAAGACACCTTCTATTCCTTGGAAGCCCTGGAAACGGCCACGGGCAACCTGGTGACCTTTAACAAAGAGCAATGCGGCTTTGGCTACCGCGAAAGCATTTTCAAGAAAGAGGCCAAAGACCAGTTCATCATCACCTCGGTGACGCTTCGGCTTACCAAAGACCACCGTTATAACACCAGTTACGGCGCCATTAAAGACACCCTGGCGGAAAACAAGGTAAAGGAACTAAGCCTGCGGGCCATTAGTGAAGCCGTCTGCCAGATAAGAAGAAGCAAACTCCCAGACCCCGCTAAAATTGGCAACGCCGGCTCTTTCTTCAAGAACCCTGAGCTTCCTATCCCTTTATATGAGCAACTGAAACACACCTACCCTGCCATGCCCGGCTACCCGGTAAGCGAGCAGACGGTGAAGATTCCGGCGGGTTGGCTCATTGAGCAGTGCGGTTGGAAAGGCAAGGTATTGGGCCAGCATGGGGTGCACAAAGACCAGGCCCTTGTGCTAGTGAATTATGGCGGTGCCACCGGTAATGAGGTGAAGGAACTGGCCTATGAGATCATCAAATCTGTAAAGGAAAAATTTGGCGTCAGCCTTACCCCGGAGGTGAACATTATCTAGCTCTTTGCTTATAGATCTTAATCATAAAGAAAAAGGCCTGCTTTACAGCGGGCCTTTTTCTTTATCTTGTTTTAAGCCTGTTTTCCCAAAAACGGCCCTAAAACGCATTTACTTGAGCACTATCATAGACACGCCGTCACCGCCGCGCTCTACGTGTTCATCTGCCACGCTGGCTACTTCCCTAAGCGACCGTACATAGTCCCGGATCACTTGTTTCAGGATACCGTTGCCGCGTCCGTGGATAATCTTCACCTCGGGCATGCCCAGCATGATGGCGTCATCCATGAAGTTCATGACGGTGGTCAGGGCTTCCTCGGCGCGCTGGCCGCGTACGTCCAGGGTATACTGGAAATCGGCCATGCGCTGGGTCACGTCCAGGCCTCTGGATGGGGCTACCGCCGCAGCGGCTTCTTTCTCCTTTTTGGCTTTTTCGCGCACCACATTCGGGTCGGGACGTTCCAGTTTCTCCAGCTTCACAATGGTTTTCAAGCCCCCGAAGCTCACCTCAGCCGTCTTGCCTTTGATGGCCAGCAATTCCCCTACGGAGTCCTGGCCGATAAGACCTACCCGGTCACCAGGCTGTAAAGGGCCCGAAGGCGCCGTACCGTTGCGTCTAACAACGGGCTTTGGCTCGGGCGTGAGTTTCTCCTTGAACGTGTCCAGTTGCTGACGGGCGACTTTGGTCTGTTCCTTGTCCGCGTTGCTGCGCTTGATCTGCTCAATGGTGCTCTCAATCTGCTGGTTAGCGTCTTTCAGGAGCAGCTTGGCCTGGCCTTTGGCCGTTCTAATGATATCCTGCTTGCTTTCCTCCAGGTGCTGCTTGAGGGCGGTGTATTCCTCCACGGCCTTCTGCATTTTACGCTCCTGTTTGGCAGCGGCGGCATTGCGTCTTTCCAGATCCGTCTTCTCTTGCTCCAGTTGCTCTAGCAGCTTGTCATACCTGATCTTCTCCTTGCCCACCAGCGTGCCGGCCTTCTCCAGGATGTTCTTGGGCAGCCCAATTTTACGGGCAATCTCCAGGGCAAAGGAAGAACCCGGTTTGCCAATTTCCAGCTGGTAGAGGGGCTGCAGCTCCGCAGGGTTGTAGCGCATGGCGCCGTTCACAATGCCCGGCGTTTTCTCGGCGTAGTTCTTCAGGTTGGTATAGTGGGTGGTGATCACGCCAAACACCTTCTGCTTGTGCAGTGAATCCAGTACCGCCTCGGCTATGGCACCGCCCAGGGCTGGCTCGGTCCCGGTTCCGAACTCATCTATTAATATCAAAGATTTCTTGTCTGCGAACAACACAAACTGCTTCATGTTCTGAAGGTGCGAACTATATGTACTCAGGTCATTCTCAATGGATTGCTCATCGCCCATATCCAGGAAGATATCACTGAACAGCCCGGCCTCCGAGTTCTCGGCCACCGGTATCAATAACCCGCACTGCAGCATGTACTGCAGCAGCCCCGCCGTTTTCATGGCCACCGATTTACCTCCGGCGTTTGGGCCCGAGATCAAAAGGATACGCTGCTCCTGGTCCAGTTCCAGGGACAAAGGCACGGCCTGTTTGCCATGCGACTGCAACGTTAAGTGCAGAATGGGGTGGCGGGCGTTATTCCATTTCATGATCGGCGCCTTGTGCAGCACCGGCATAAGCGCACCTATCCTATTAGCCACAATCGCTTTGGCCCTAATGAAATCCAGCAGCGACAGGAACTGGTAGGCTTTTCTCAGGCCCGGCAGGTGGTGCCGTAACTGGTTAGTGACTGCCGTCAAGAGCCTGATGAGTTCACGGTGATAGGCGTTCTCAAGGTCCTTAATGTCATTGTTCAGTTCAAAGACGGTTTCGGGCTCTAGGTACACGGTCTGGCCCGTGGCCGATTCATCATGGATGAGACCTTTGATGCGGCGCTTAAATTCGGCTATCACCGGAATCACCAGACGGCCGCCCCGGATGGTAGGCTCGGCGTCGGCCGGGGTCCAGCCTTCGTTTTTGGCGTGCCGCATGATGCTGGCAATCTGCTTGCGCAACTGGGTCTGCTGGCCAATAAGGTCGCGTTTCACGCGCTGAAGCTCTGGGGAAGCGTCATCTTTTACGTTGCCGCTGTCATCCACCAGTTTTTCCAGCGCTGCTATCAGCTGGCGGTCTACCTCTACCCCTTGGGTCAGGGCTTTCAGGGCCGGATACTCGTCTTCCTCAGACTCCACAAAGAAGCCCAATGCCTGCCGGATGGCCCGCAACGACATCTTCACCTCATACACGCCCCTCACCTCCAGAAACGCTCCCTCCAAAGAAGCGCGGTTCAGGTGTTCGGTTACGTCAAAATAATACTGGCTAGGAAAATCTTCGCCGGCGCGCAGAATATGCGCAAATTCCTCGGCTTGCTGTAAAAGGCGTTGTACCAGGTCAAAGCGGTCTAGAAAATGTACGCGCTCTACAAACCGGCGGCCCAGCGAGCTTAAGCAGGCCTCAGATAACATTTCACGGATCTGGGTAAACCCGATCTTCTGCTCAAAATTAGATGGATATATCAAGTAGGTTCTCTTTTTCTAAGTGGTTGGTTTCCGTTTAGGGGCCGTTTTTACAAAAGTAGCCTAAAAACGGCATTGACTAGCATTGCAGAACATGGTTGGGGTGGCCAATGTTCCAAGGTTTTAAGAAATATTACCAGCAAAAGGTTTCCTGAGTTTGCCAGCAGATTTATTCAGATAGACCAGTCGCTTTTTTAATTGTAATCGCTATGCTTTAAAACTTTTCCTCAATGCCCAGGCCGAACAACGCATAGTCATACTTGACCGGGTCCAGCGGGTCAAACTGCCTTAGGTGTTGGGTCAATTCCTCGGCCATGGCCCAGTCTGACTGGGTGCGTTCAATGAGCCCCAGCTTGCGAGCCACGCGTTGCACGTGCACGTCACAGGGGCAGATAAGATCAGCGGGAGACATGCGGTTCCATAGCCCGAAATCCACGCCCCGGTCGTCTTTTCTCACCATCCAGCGCAGGTACATGTTAATGCGTTTGCAGGCCGATTTTTTAGCCGGCGTAGAGATATGCTTGCGGGTTCGGTGCGGGGCCTCGGGCAAGGAGAATACCAGGTTATAGAAATATTCCAGCCGGGCTTTTTTGGTAGTGAGCGGCGCGGCAGCTGGTCCCAGAAACGCTTCTTCCAGGGAGTCGTGCCGCTGGTAGAACCACTTGAAGAAATACACCAGGTACAGCAGATCAGTATCATTGAAGGTGCGGTGCTTGAAGCCCAGCAATTGTTTCAGGTCGTCGTCGTGGTGCTGGGTAATGAATTGGTAGGGGGCATTGTCCATGCGGTTCAGAAGCTCCCGGCATTTATTGATGATGGTCTTCCGTTGCCCCCATGCCAGGATAGAGCCAAAAAAACCGGCAATCTCAATGTCCTGTTTCTGCTGGAACAGGTGCGGGATGGAGACCGGGTCATTGGCGATAAAGGCGGGCGTGTTGTACTTCTGGTATCTGTCTTCCAGCAACGCCTGGACCTGGGCAGGGGTAAAAGCCATAGAATAAAGTTGAAATTGAAACCAAAGATAAAACGCTGGTTGGCAGGAAACGTTAGCAGGGAAAGATTCTCCTGCCTGTGGCTCCGTTTCTTCTATTCTGCTTTCACTGCCCCAACTTAAGCACCGCAGTTTCATATACTATGATAAAAGCTCTGCTCACCGGTTTCTTTTGTCTGAAAGTCCTGCTGGGGTTCTGCCAGGATCCGGTGGTCCTAGCCGGCCACACCGTATACTTGTTCCCGGGCATGGGGCTGGATGAAAGGCTGTTCCAGCACCTGACGTTGCCTTACCAGGTGAAGTACATAACCTGGATCCCGATAGAGAAAAAGGAAGACCTGGCCCATTATGCGCTCCGGCTGGCGCAGCAGATGGACACCACCCGCTCCTATTCCTTGGTGGGCGTTTCTATGGTAGGCATGTGCGTGAGTGAAATTGCCAAAGTGTACCGGCCCCGGCATGCCATCCTTATCTCCTCGGCTGCTTCGTCGAAAGAAATACCGGTATTAATGAAGGCCTTAAGGATTCTCCCGCTGCACAAACTGGTAAAGAACGAAGGGTATGTGACACTTGGCTATGCTACCAGGTGGCTGTTTGGCATTAGAAAGCAAGAGGATGCTCGCCTCTTTAAAAGCATGCTGCAAACCATGCCCCCAAACTACTACCCGCGGGCCGTAGACAGTATTGTAAAATGGAAAAGCAAAACGCCTGGCCCTCACCTGCTGCACCTGCACGGCGATGCCGATTTTATCCTGCCTTTTGACCGGATTGAAAACGTCTACCGAATTGAGAAAGGAACACATTTGATGGTGCTCACGCAACCTGAAAAGATCAACCAGTTGCTGCTGGACCTTCTAGCCAGGTAAAGGCTTCCCCTAAAATCACCCATAAAAAAGAGGCCGGAAACAGTCCCCAATAGGTGACCCGTTTCCGGCCTCTTTTTCAGAAAACAGCCCTAAAACGCTTACGGCATGTAAGACACTTCTACTCTAAAGCGCTTGTCTACCGCGCCAATCTGCTGGCAGGCTTTCTTTGAAAGTTTCACTACTACTTTGTCATTTTCGCCGGTGGCGGGCAGTTTGCCAATCACGCGCACGTACACGGTCTGGTCGTTCATAGGGTTTTTCACCGCCATGATGGTTCCTACCGCGGCCGTCTTGTGCAAGGCCAGGAACTTGTTGGCATCGCCGCGCTGGTCAATCTGTTCGGCCATGCCGCTTTCATTCACCCGGGCTACGTACTCAGAGGTCTTGGAGCCAGGCTTTTCCTCATCGGCATCAGGCTTTTCTACAGCCGGGGTATTTTTTCTCACGCTGGACGCTACCGGGGCCGCCGGCGTGGAAACAGGCACCGCCGGAGCCGTAGAAGCCGTTACCGTGGAAGGCTGTTGCTTGGGGGTTGAGATGACGTCATCGTTCTCTGGCACATATACCTTAGAGGAGGCGGTGGCCTGGGCTGGCACTTTAGCGCCCACACCCACAATCAGGTTCTGGCCTACTTCTACCGTGGCGTTAGTAAGCTTGTTCCACTTCTTGATATCGTCTACCGACACATTGTGCTGCCGCGAAATAGAATACAGGGTTTGGCGTGCCTGCACCGTGTGCATTTTATTGCCTTGCCCGTCAACTACGTAGGTGCGCTTAGCGGCCGGACTGGCCGGGGTTTCTGCAAGCGTTACCTTGGTAGTGGAGGCGGTGCTTTCCTGTTTCATAGGAATAAGGACCGTTTGGCCTACCACCAGTGATTTCTCTACGTTTTTATTGGCTTCCACAATCTTGGCCACCGGAACGCCGTATTTGCGGGAAAGGGCGTAAAGGGTTTCACCAGATTTGACTTTGTGGGTGATATACGGTTTCCCGTTCTGGGTTTTCACCCCAATGGAGTCACGGGCAAAAAGAGTATCCGCGGAGGCGGCACCGTATGAAACCATGAAACAACCCAAAACAAACACAAACTTCTTTAACATGGACTCTACTTCTTTTTATTCAATTACTTGCTTTGGGGAAACTATAACCAACCAGTTTTGACTTTTCGGGCAGTACAAAAAGCTTGCCACCTAAAGTAAAAAAACCGGGTTCCCCAGGGGCACCGGCATCCTGGGAAAGGCATAATTTTCCTAAGGGCTCGCCGCCGAGGGTGTAAGTTACCAAAAAATTCATAAACCTATCGTTTTCCTTCTTAAGGTGATAGCCTACACAAAAAAATGTTTCGGTCTCCAGATAGGCGATTTCCTGCTCCGGCCGGTGCCCCTCTCCTTCCAGAATAAAATCGGCTAATCCTTGAAAGTAAGGGCTCTCCGGAGAATGCTGTACCGGCCGTTGCCAGGCCCGGGTGGCCTTTTCAAGTCCACTTATTTTTTGTTTCAGGGCCTTGGCATCTGAAGGTAACAGCGCTCCCGATCTGGGGTGTACCAAATGGTGAATGCCCACGGAATCTGCCAAAACTAACCCGTTTTTCTGGCTTTTCACCCACTGCATATGGAGCAGGGTGAAAAGCACCTCCTGGGTCCGGCAATCAATGGCTGTTACCCCTTTGGGTAGGCCTAAGTGCTGGGTTTTCTCAAACCCCTGCAGATACAACAACTGGTCCTGCAGGGCGGCCAGGCTTACCCACCAGGGATCTGGCAACCGGAAATGGTTTAAAATAACCTTGCCTGTATGGCCGTCTATCACCGAGAAAGAAACCTGCAGGGTTTCAGCGTTTCTCACTTCCACGGCCAGCCAGCCCTGCTCAGGGTCAACCTCCAGGCGCCAGATGGCGCCCTGAAAGGTATATTCCGTTGAAAGCTTAAGAGAGGCCATTTTTTGTTTTGGGCATGTTTTCTGGAAATCAGGCTAAAAATAGAAAATACAGGGGAGTTAGCCTGAGGAAAAAACCAGAGCAAGGAGTATGCACCGCCGGAAATGTCCCTGTCCTTGCTATCTTTGAACCCGGTTGGTTTCTCACCCACATTTGCAGTCGCTTCTAACCCTGATCCTATGAAAGCTCTTGGAATAATTCCCGCGCGTTTTGCCTCCACCCGATACCCAGGCAAGCCTTTGGTCCTGCTGGGCGGCAAATCTATGATTCAGCGGGTGTACGAGCAGGCTTCCAAGTCTCAGCTGCAGGCCGTGGTAGTGGCAACAGATGATGAGAGGATAAAGCAACATGTAGAAGCCTTTGGGGGGACGGGGGTCATGACCTCGCCTGAGCACCAAAGCGGCACCGACCGTTGCCAGGAAGCCTACAGTCAGTTGGGAGAGGCTTTTGAGGTGATAGTGAACATTCAGGGCGATGAGCCTTTCATCCAGCCGGAGCAGATTGATAAAGTGCTGGGTTGTTTCGCGCAGCAAGAAGCCCAGATTGCCACCCTCATCAAACCCGTGCAAAACCAGGAGGAGTTATTATCACCTAACAGCCCGAAGGTGGTAGTGGGTGCCCAGGGGCAGGCCCTGTATTTCAGCCGGCATCCTATTCCCTACCTGCGGGGCGTGGACGAGACCGATTGGCTCCAGCACCACGTATTCTATAAACACATTGGCATCTACGGTTACCGCACCCAGGTGCTGGCGCAACTTACCCAACTGCAGCCTTCGTTACTAGAGAAAGCCGAATCTTTGGAACAGCTCAGGTGGCTGGAGCACGGCTTTAAGATCATAACCGCCATCACCCACGCAGAAACCATTGGCATTGACACCCCCTCTGATCTGGAGAAAGCGCTTGAATACCTGCAACGAATTAAAAATTAAGAATTAGGAATTAGGAATCTTGTTCCTTTACCAAGACTCAGGGCTTAAAACCCAAGGGGCTTTCTCAGCCGCCGGCTTTTTTGGCTTTGTATTTCAGGTCCAGCAAAATCTGGAGGACCTTGTCTCTGAAGTCTCCTTGGATAGTGATTTCGCCGTCTTTGGCGCTACCTCCTACCCCACATTTAGATTTCAGGGTTTTGCCCAGGATTTGTAGGGCCTCGTCCTGGCCCACAAAGCCGGTGATGAGGGTGACCTGTTTCCCGCCCCGGCTTTTCTTGTCTAGCTGTACGCGCAGGTTCTGCTGTTGCGGCGGAAGCGTTTGGGCGGCTTCTTCCTGTTGGTATTCATATTCAAAATCTGGGTTGGTGGAAAACACCACTCCTTCGCGGTTTTTCTTGTTCTTGCTCATACTGCTTTCACATTGGCGCCCAAAGACGCTACTACTTCTAAAGATTCAGGGAAAAGTTGCACTTTAAACTCAGTGGCGGTGCCCATAAATTCGCCGTCGGCATGGAAATGCTGGGGCTGCGGACTCTTGACCTCTACAGTGGAACAGGTATGAAACTCGGCCAGGCCGGAAGAGGCAATCTGTTTGGTCATTAACCCATAGCCCAATTGAATGGCATCGGCCACTCCCACGTGCCGGATCAGGCACACATCCAGAAACCCGTCCTGGATATCAGCCATTGGCGCAATGTAGGCGTTGTTGCCGTATTGTGAGGCATTGGCAAAAGCCACCACAAAAAAATCTGAATTGAGTTGGTGGCCGTTGATCTCTACCGTGGCAGCCTGGGCTGTGAAGGTTCTGAACTCTTTTACCACCAACGCAATATAACTGCTCAAGCCGCGCTTGGTGCTCTGCGCGAAGACGGAACTGATAAGCCCGTCAAAGCCAATGCCCGCGGTGCAGAAAAACGGGTGGTTGTTAATAGCGCACGAATCAATGCGGTGAAAAACCGGCGTATTCAACAGCTCCAGCGCTTGCGGTAAGGCCAGCGGAATACCCAAATGCCTGGCCAGGCCATTGCCAGATCCCTTTGGGAGAATCCCTAAGGCAGCATTGGTTTTCAGCAGTCCCCGGGCTACCTCGTTCACGGTTCCGTCTCCGCCCACTGCTACCACCAACCGTGCACCGTTAGCAGCAGCCTTCTGGGCCAACTGTGTGGCGTGGCCCGCCCGCTCCGTGAAAATGATCTCGGGGGTCCAGCGGGTGGTGTCCAGGTGCTGGCCAATCAGGTCGGGGACCGAGACGGTGCTGCGCACACCTGATTTTGGGTTAAGTATAAAACAGGCTTTCTCCGGGCCGTTGGTAAGGGTCATACTCTTCTGTCTTTCCTGTCAATTCACCTCCGTCTTCCACCATCATCCGAAGAGGGCGAGACTATATCAATACGGGGCTTTCTGTTTTGAGGCTGTTTTGGTAAAAATACACAAAAAAAGTGGTGCCACCCGGAGGCAACACCACTTCTAAATGTGAGGGTTCGCTAAGAATTAAGCTCCTATGCGCTCCATTAAGTCAGCAGCACGGTTAGAATAACCGGTTTCGTTATCATACCAGCCCACTACTTTCACCAATGTTCCGCTGGCAGAAGTCAAGTCAGAATCAAAGATGCAAGAGTGACGGTTGCCTACAATGTCAATAGATACGATAGGATCCTCGGTGTACTCCAAGATGCCTTTCATTGGGCCTTCAGCGGCTTTCTTCATGGCAGCGTTGATCTCTTCCTTAGTCACTTCACGCTTCAGGATAACGGTAAGGTCAGTCAAAGAACCATCCGGAATAGGCACGCGCATGGCGATCCCGTCCAGTTTACCGTTCAGGTGCGGCAATACAAGACCAACGGCCTTGGCAGCACCAGTTGAGGTTGGTACAATAGAATAGGCAGCAGCCCGGGCACGACGTAAGTCAGAGTGCGGTGCATCCTGCAGGTTTTGGTCTGCGGTGTACGCATGCACTGTGGTGATATAGCCTTTCTCAATCCCGAAAGCCTCGTCCAACACCTTCGCCATTGGGGCCAGGCAGTTGGTAGTACAAGAAGCGTTGGAAACGATGGTTTCTGAACCCGTCAGGATTTCTTCGTTCACTCCCAATACCACGGTAGGGATGTTTCCTTTGGCCGGAGCTGAGATCACCACTTTTTTGGCACCTGCTTCCAGGTGACCGCCAGCGCCTTTCTCATCCACAAAACGACCGGTAGATTCCAACACCACGTCTACGTTCAGTTTTCCCCAAGGCAGGTTTTTAGGCTCGCGCTCAGCAAATACTTCAATGCGGTTTCCGTTTACGGTGATGCTGTTCTCATCTGCCGTAACGGTTCCGTTGAAACGGCCGTGTACGGAGTCATATTTTAAGAGGTGCGCCAGGGTTGCGTTGTCCGTCAAGTCATTGATGGCCACTACTTCCACGTTCTCGCGCTCCAACAGGGTCTTAAAGGTAAGACGGCCAATCCGGCCGAAGCCATTGATGGCTACTCTTATTTTTTTAGACATGTTCTTTTAAAGTTTGGTGATTGTATTTGAATAACTGCGGCAAGTTACGTGTTACTGCAGGCAAAACAAACTAAAAAATTTACCTCTCATTTAGAGCCATTTACCTCTAAAGGCCGGTTATTTTGCTGTTGGGTGTTGGCAGATTAAAAACCCCCTTCTATATTTGCACCATCAAAACCGACAGATGGTCCGTTCGTCTAGGGGTTAGGACACCAGATTTTCATTCTGGTAACAGGGGTTCGATTCCCCTACGGACTACGAAAAAAAGCCGCCTCATGAAAATGAAGCGGCTTTTTTGTTTGGGCCTTGCCACTACCTGGCTTAATTTACCTGGCTTTCAAGAATGACGTTATCCTTGCTTTCAAAAGGATGCTACCCTATTTTCACTTTTTCTCTAAAGTTAACTCCACCTTTCCTGGGTCATTTGTTGCCCTATAAAACAGCGGCGTTAAAGGTATCTCCCTGTGATACATCACCTGTTTCAAAGCCTTTTTTAAACCACCTTACCCTTTGGGCAGAAGTACCGTGGGTGAAGGAATCTGGCACCACTCTACCTGTGGATTGTTTCTGAAGGCGGTCATCCCCAATGGCACTTGCTGCGTTTAGCGCCTCCTCCAGGTCACCAGGCTCCATGAACCCTGTAGCCCGCTGCGTGTGGTTGGCCCAAACGCCAGCGTAGAAGTCGGCCTGCAGCTCCACCCTCACCATGAGTTTGTTGAACTCAGCCTCAGATAATTGACCCCGCATGGCATTTACCTTGTCCATGGTGCCTGTAAGCTTCTGCACATGGTGCCCCACCTCATGGCCTATGACATACGCCTGCGCAAAGTCCCCCTCGGCACCGAGTTTGTTATCCATTTCCTCAAAAAAGCTCAGGTCAATGTACAGTTTTTCATCGCCGGGACAGTAGAACGGACCAGAGGCCGAAGAGGCTGTCCCGCATGCTGAGTTTATCTGATCTGTAAACATGACTAAGGTAGGCTCCCGGTACCCTTGAATGAGTTTGTTCCACACATCTTCGGTATCTGCCAGCACGGTGGCCGTCTGCTCTGCCAGGGCCTGCTCTTCTGGGCTTTGTTGGGCGGTGGATGTTTGCGCATATTGCGGTTCACCTCCCACAAACTGCTGTAGGAGCGTCAACGGATTGGTACCTGTTAAAAAGAACACCAGGGCCAGTATGGCTACTATAACCAACCCTACTTTAGAGAAAAGGAGCCGAATCAGGGGAAGCAGCAGCAAGGGACTGATGCCTCTCCCTCCGCCTAAACCGCCCCCAGATTGCCCCCTAACATCTTCAACGTTGCTGCTTTTTCTTCTACCTTGCCATTTCATGATATTGTAATTTAATGAAGTGTTTGATGGCCAATGGGAGGTTTGCTCATCTTATAAGTAAACCTTTCCCATTACTCGAACAGTTTAACGATCACCAACTTTATTAGATGCGCGATTTTTTTTACAGACGGCCTGTATAAACGCAGGTAGGGAATTTTCTGCATAAAAATTCATCTGCCTAGAAGGTCAATTGAGGTTGGCCTGCGGTCTGAATCTCCAACTCCAACAGGTCCTTTTATTCCTATTTAGGACAAGTTCTACACCAAGATTACGTTCAAAATTTAAATTGTAGCCTTTTCTGGTATTCCTTCCCCTTCATATGGCTGGAAGCGCTCACCAATTATTTAGGCAAATAGATTCCTCCACTTTCAGCTAGCGCTAAATAGAAATACCTACAAACCTGGCGCCCATCTACCCTATATTATATTTAAACCCTAACTTTGGGCTTAGAAAAAAAAAAGCATGCTTCACTTCTTTTTTAATCAGCCAGATACAGTTTTCGCTTTACAGGCAGAGCGGGAGCTAACCTCCAAAGACATATCTAAACTTGAGTGGCTTTTTGGTAATGCCCAGCTCCAGCAAGAAACCACCCTCAGTGGCTATTTTGCAGGACCCCGCGCGGCCATGATCACCCCCTGGAGTACCAATGCCGTGGAAATCACCCAGAACATGGGCATAGAGGGGATAATCCGGATTGAAGAGTTTAAAGTAGTAGCGGAAGATTACGCAGATTTTGACCCCATGCTTTCTCAAAAGTACCGCGGGTTAGATCAGGAAGTATATGATATTCATATTAAGCCGGAGCCTGTGCTGCCGGTGGAAGATATTGCAGCCTATAACAAACAGGAAGGGCTTTCATTAAGCGAAGAAGAGGTTGATTACTTAAACAAACTTGCTGAGAAATTACAAAGACCGCTTACTGACTCTGAGGTTTTTGGATTCTCGCAGGTGAATTCAGAGCACTGTCGCCATAAGATCTTCAATGGCAAATTCGTGATTGATGGCGAAGAGAAACCAAGTTCTTTATTCAAACTGATCCGCAAAACATCAGAGGCCAATCCAAATGACATTGTTTCGGCCTATAAAGATAACGTGGCCTTTATCAAAGGCCCGGTGGTGCAGCAGTTTGCACCTAAACGGGCCGATGTCCCTGACTTCTATGAGTTAAGTGATTTTGAATCGGTTATTTCCATCAAAGCAGAAACGCATAATTTCCCCACAACCGTTGAGCCCTTCAACGGGGCTGCTACCGGTTCTGGTGGAGAGATCAGGGATAGATTGGCAGGTGGCCAGGGATCGCTTCCGTTAGCCGGGACTGCCGTTTATATGACGGCCTTGTCGCGCCTTGAAAAGGACCGACCTTGGGAAAAAGCCACCCAGGAAAGAAAATGGCTGTACCAAACACCAATGGATATTCTGATCAAGGCTTCTAACGGGGCCACTGATTTTGGCAATAAGTTTGGGCAGCCCTTGATCACCGGGTCTGTTCTCACATTTGAATATGACGAAAAAGCGGATGCCCTGGAGACGCCACGTAAACTGGGCTATGACAAAGTGATCATGCTTGCCGGTGGCGTGGGGTATGGCAAGGCGAACCAGGCCCAGAAGCAGCACCCCAAAGCCGGCGATAAAATTGTGATCCTGGGGGGTGAGAACTACCGCATAGGCATGGGCGGGGCAGCCGTTTCTTCCGCTGACACAGGCGAGCACGGAACAGGCATTGAGTTGAACGCGATCCAGCGTTCTAACCCGGAGATGCAGAAACGCGCCGCTAACGCCATACGGGGCTTGGTGGAAAGTGCCCACAACCCAATTGTTTCTATCCATGACCATGGGGCTGGCGGCCACTTAAACTGCCTCTCAGAACTTGTGGAAGAAACAGGCGGTAAAATAGACTTGGATAAACTCCCTGTGGGTGACCCTACCCTCTCCGCGAAAGAGATCATTGGCAATGAGTCTCAGGAACGGATGGGATTGGTGATAGGCGAAAACGACATTGCCACCCTGCAAAAGATAGCCGCCCGTGAACGAGCGCCTATGTATACCGTGGGCGACGTAACTGGTGACCACCGCTTCACCTTTGAATCAGCTTCTACCGGCCAGAAACCCATGGACCTGGAGTTAAGCGATATGTTTGGCAGTTCGCCTAAAGTGGTGATGACTGATACCACTATTGACAGGGCGTACCAGCCAATAACCTACGATCAAAGCCAGTTGCCTACTTACCTGGAACAGGTATTACAACTGGAAGCCGTGGCCTGCAAAGACTGGCTCACGAATAAAGTAGACCGTTGCGTTGGGGGCCGGGTAGCAAAACAGCAGTGTGCGGGTCCGTTACAGTTGCCTCTGAACAACTGCGGCGTGATGGCGCTTGACTTCCAGGGGAAAGAGGGGGTTGCCACTTCTATTGGGCATGCTCCCATCTCCGCTTTGATTGATCCGGCAGCGGGCAGCCGCAATGCCATAGGTGAATCTCTGTCTAACCTTGTTTGGGCGCCTTTAAAAGATGGCTTGCAGAGCGTTTCGCTTTCTGCCAACTGGATGTGGGCCTCAAAAAACGCTGGAGAAGACGCCCGTCTTTATAAAGCGGTAGAAGCCTGTTCTGAATTCGCGATTGCCCTGGGCATTAACATCCCTACGGGCAAGGACTCACTATCCATGAAGCAGAAATATAAAGAGGAAGACGTGATTGCCCCTGGCACTGTCATCATTTCGGCAGCCGGGAATTGCAGCGATATACGCAAGGTGGTAGAGCCGGTATTACAGCGCGACGGAGGTAACATTTACTACATTAACCTCTCTAATGACACTTTTAAGTTAGGCGGTTCTTCTTTTGCGCAGGTGGTCAACAAGATTGGGAACCAAACCCCTGATATTACAGATGCCGCGCTTCTTAAGAATGCCTTTAACACTCTGCAAGGCTTAATCAAAGAAGGCAAGATAGCTGCTGGCCATGATATTGGCAGCGGCGGCTTGATCACTACCTTGCTGGAGATGTGCTTTGCGGATAATAACCTGGGGGCCTCTATTGACCTTACATCCCTGGGAGAAGCAGATAGCATTAAAGTGCTGTTTGCTGAAAATATAGGCGTGGTATTCCAGGCGTCAGAAGAAGTGGAAGACACCTTAAATGCGAATAAGGTACCCTTCCACAAAATAGGCACCAGTACTGCCAGTGCTACTCTGGAGTTGAAGAACGGAGAGGAAGCATATAGCTTTGACATAGCAGAGTTGCGGGATGTTTGGTTTAAAACCTCCTATCTGCTGGATATTAAGCAAAGTGGCCTGCCAAGTGCCAAAGAGCGATTCGAGAACTACAAGAAGCATGACCTGCTGTACAAATTCCCGGAAGGCTTTACAGGAAAGAAACCTTTATTAGATACCTCTAAGCCTAGAATCAAGGCGGCCATTATACGTGAGAAAGGAAGTAACTCTGAGCGTGAAATGGCGAATGCCATGTACCTGGCAGGCTTTGATGTGAAAGACGTGCACATGACGGACCTGATCTCCGGAAGAGAAACGCTGGAAGACATCCGGTTCATTGGTGCTGTAGGAGGCTTCTCCAATTCAGATGTACTGGGTTCAGCAAAAGGATGGGCCGGGGCCTTTATGTACAATGAGAAAGCGAAAAATGCGCTGGAGAACTTCTTTGCGCGGGAAGACACCTTATCGGTTGGAATCTGCAATGGCTGCCAGCTGTTTGTAGAACTAGGGCTCATTACCATGGGGCATGACCAGAAGGCGAAAATGCTGCACAACGTGAGCCAGAAACACGAAAGTATCTTTACTTCCTTAACCATCCAGGAAAATAAATCGGTTATGCTTTCAAGCCTGGCTGGGAGCACGCTGGGGGTTTGGGTGTCTCATGGCGAAGGTCGTTTTAGTTTACCGCACACCGAGGATACCTATCAAATCGTGTCCAAATACGCATATGATACCTATCCAGCCTGCCCTAACGGCTCTGACTACAATACGGCTATGATATGCGATGAAACCGGTCGTCACTTAGTGATGATGCCCCACATTGAACGCTCGCTTCTGCAGTGGCAGTGGGCGTATTATCCAAAAGACCGTCAGGATGAAGTCTCTCCCTGGATGGAAGCTTTTGTGAACGCAAGAAAATGGCTTGAATCTAACGAGAAATAGCAAGATTGAGCAACCAGGCTTACTTGAATAGTAGCACAGCTTAGCACCATTAATTTCCTGCTGATTTAGTTTTTTTAACTGCTTTTATAACCAAAAAGGCCGTCCAATAAAATGGGCGGCCTTTTTGGTTATTGGAGAGCAAGGTGAGTTCGAAATTCAGTCGAAAAGCTTTAATCTTTTACTACTAAAAAGAATCACGGCTCCAATTAAGGGAGTTATTACGGGAGTTTCTCCCCGTCTGCATCCGTCCGGAAAGGCGAGGCGGGTAATCCTTCCTTGTTGTATAGGTTGGCCCCATCGGGGTTATCTGCCCAGGCGTACCGCACATACTTGGGGTCCGGCACCTCCTCACTCCACACCACTACCTTGTTGCCGTCTATTTTGGCTTTAGCCCAAACGAATTTTTTATCTGCCCCGGCTATGGCAAACCAGCTTAGGTCTTCACCGTCATGAGAAACTAACCCACTGCCGGTATTGGTAAAGCTTACGGTTATTTTACCATCTTCCAATTTGGAAGACTGGTAAAGCGAACCAGAGGAAACCAACTTCTTTTCACCGTAAATTAACTTCTGGGCTGCCAACGCCAGGCGCTCGCCTACGTCTTTTTTATTGTCTGGGTGAATGTCATTCCACTCGCCCAGACCAAGGGTAACGGCCATGGCAGTATTGGGGACGGTCAAAGTTTGCAAGGCGGCTTCCCTCATCAATGCCCAATTGCTTTCACTGGGCAGGTAATTCACCTCCATGAAATTGGGGAGCTGGACAAATAGAAAAGGAAGGTTGCCTTGCTTCCATTTGGAGCGCCAATCACTGATCAGGGCGGGCAAGAGTTTCTTATATTCCGCGGGGTTTCCGGCATTGCTTTCGCCTTGGTACCAGAGAATGCCCTTTATGGTGTAATTTATAGCGGGGGCTACCATGGCATTATACAAGGCAGCAGGCTGGTTTTGCTCGTTTATAGCTGCCAACTGTCCGCTCATATTTACAGGCTGGTATACCTCTCCCACCTTATACTGCCAATCGCCTTTCAGGTCAACCTTGGTACCGTTGACTTCAATAAAATAAGGCTTGTCCGGTACAAAGCCTCCTTTGCCGCCATTATTGGTTACCCGTACTACAAAGAGGTTTTTCCCTGGCTTCAGGGTGCCGGCGGGAAGGCTGTACCTCCGTTGCGGGTATTGGTAGGTGGTTTTGCCTACATCTTTCCCGTTCACAAACAAAATGTCTGCGTCAACGATTCTACCCAAAAACACCTTGGCCGGTACGCCCGCCATTGACGCCGGAATCTCTACTTCGCGGCGGTACCAGACTACCCCATTCAGGTCTTTGATGCCCTGGTCTTCCCAGTAGCCAGGAACATTGATGGGGCGCCAGTTTTTTGGCTGATAAGATGGATCAAACCATTTAAGGGTCCCGGTAAGTCCCTTATCCTGCTCCGTCTTAGGCCTGGAGGCAATTGCGGCGGCCAGGGCCAAGCGCTTGGTACTGTTCACGTAACTGGTGTCTAGGTTTTTCTGAATGGCCGCTAATTTCTCAGGAAAAGACTTCAGGCCCTCTTCGCTCATCCATGCCTCAATGGGTGTTCCCCCCACGCTGGCATTGATCAACCCAATCGGAATTTTATACTCATTGTACAGCTTGCGCGCAAAGAAATAAGCCACCGCCGAGAAATTGTTCACATCCTGGGGGTTGGCCCATTTCCAGGATCCTGCCGGAAGATCTTTTGCGGGTCCAGCCAGGTTGGTGGCCGTCGGGATCCAGAAATGCCTTATCTGAGGGTAATTGGCGGTGGCAATGTCTTGCGCATAGGTAATGTTATGCAAGGCCATCTGGTGCACCATGTTAGACTGGCCAGACACCAGGTACACGTCTCCTATCCAGATATCTTTCAGCACCAATTGGTTTGTGCCTTTAATATCCATGGTAAAAGGCCCGCCCGCTTTCATGGAGGCAAGCGCGATAGCCCAGTTGCCTTGGGGGTCTGCGGCGGTGCGGTAAGTCTTGCCTTTAAAGGCCACGGTTACCTTTTCACCAGCAGCGGCCCAGCCCCAGATTTTGGTTTTAGCATCCCGTTGCAACACCATTCCGTCACTTACCAACTGGGGAAGCTTCACTTTGCTTTGGGCTGCTAAGGCGTTTAAGCAAACAAACAAGATCAAAAGAAGGCGGAGGCCGGCAGGTGCTTTTTTACAGAGATTCATTGCCAAAACAGAAAGTTTAGTGGCAGGTAAGTTACAACTTGTCTATCATGTCACCAAGGTCACTTACCCCCAAGGTGAACATCACAATGACTATCCCTAAAACAATCTTTATAATTCCTGGCATGGTAAAGCCAAACCATTGCTTGAAAAGCGCAGTGGTAGGAGGCAAGTATAAGCATGACAGGAAAAAATACCCAAAGGCCGGCACCGGGTGCACCAGCACCAGATTTAAAACGCCAATAATAAAGACGAGAGATCCAAACAACCAACCAAGTAGGTTAGGGGTACTTATTTTAGCTTCCATTTTCGTTAAGGTTAACAGGTAAGATTTTCATTCAACAATTTCATTTCTACACTTTTTTTGTCAAGCATCTGGCCCTTAAAAGCTAGCCAGCATCAGGTCAATTTTATCAAACAGCTCCCCTACGCCCAACGCCGCAAATAGTATAAAAAGACCAACCAGCCATTTCAAAACTCTGGGAATAGCAAAGCCGGTTTTACTCTTGATAAGGGAAGTGACCGCAGGGAAAAAAATGAACGCCAGCACGATGATAAAGAGCCCAAAGCCTAGGTCATTCCCCCAGAAGGTATTTACTATACCAATAGCTAAAAAAAGCAGACCAAACAGCCAGCCGGTCAGATTGAAAACATTTGCTAAAACAGGTGAAGTGGTAGTCATAACGATTTCTTTTAAAATTTTAGGGTTCTACTTGTTAATGGGCCAAGAACTATCTGCTTGGTTGTTGTACAACAGCAAATCAACGGGAGTGCCTATCAAAGTGATTTCAAGGCTTGACTGGTGCCTTAGATGCGTTTTCATATTGGTCCAGGCAATTGCTTAGCGGCTGACAGTTTTGATGGATGCAATCACAGAAATCATAGCACGCCCCAGGGTTATCGCTCTCGGCACATTGGGCTCTGCAATCTTTTAATGAGTTACGGGGCATCAGTTCACAGCCTGAGGTAAAAAGAAGACCTGCCATAAAGGCCAAGCCTACTTTTTTTAATTTCCTTTTAGGGTTCATACAGACATTCATGGTTAGGTAATCGTTAGGTACGACTTGTCGAACTTGATTTTCTATTTCTTACAGATAGCAAAATCAGTTGAGGTACACGTCCCTTTGCTCCCACGGGAAAATGAATTTCAGCTTGTGGTAATCCCAGCAGAGCAGGTACAAATTAGCCAAGACTATGAGGGGTGCTGAGAGAAAAGATCCCTCAAAACGAACCGCCCAAGACAATACCAAAATGTTTAAGATGATTGGGAAATAAATAACGGCGCCCAAGGTAGCCGTCCGCGGAATCAGCAGGAAGATGGCTGCGGTCATCTGCATGATCCCAATGGAGGTGTAATAGTAGCCGGTGCGGTGCAAGGCTTCCAGGTAATGCCCCATAGGGTGGCAGACCGCCAGATCTGTGAACCGTTCCCCGTTCACTTTCACAAAGCCGGAAGGTAAAAATCCCATGGCCAAGGCCACGCGGTTAAAGATCGCAAAGTCCCGGAGCCACCTATTTTTCCGGGCTTTAAAATGTACCTTGCTAAGAGTTGAAGAGATAGACATACCTGGTTATTTAAACCCGAAAAGCACCGGGAAAAGAAACGTCACAATGAGGGTCCACAGGAAGTAAATGGGAAGATAGATGGCAATGGCCTTCCCCACCTCTCCCAGATGAGCTTTCTTGGCAAGTACCCTGAATAACTGGGTTCCCACCAAGAGCAGATTTACCAGGATAAGCAGGTTCCCGCCCAATACCGCCAGCCGGTTAGGGGTAATCCCCCACTCAGATATGCGGAACAAGATAGCTGACAAGGCAATACCGTTTACCACAATGGTGACCACCGACAGTAGGAAAAGGACCCAGATCTCGGCCTGGGTTTTAGAGGCATTGGAAGTCTCAGCCACCGAGAAAAAGATAATGGCCATTACGCCTATTAACAAGGCATTGAACATCAAGAGAAACTCGCGGTCATTGAAAGGGTCCATGCCCGAATACACCATGGCCACGAGGTAAATCACGAGCATCACCAGCACCAACGGACTGAAAATTCTGGCGATAACCGGAGACACCTTTCCTACTAACTGCGGGTTGGTTTGGGTGAGGTAGGTTCCGACAATAGGCACCGCGGCCATACCCATAATGACCACATACTCAAAATAGAACTTCTCAATGTGGAAGCCAATCAATAAGAAAAGACCTATGGTGAGCCCAGTCATGATTCCGCCGGAAATAAGGATTAGGGCAGTCATGACGGCCAGGTCGCCGTTGTAGCGTAAAAAGTAAAGGCGTTTAGGATAGTCTCTCAGATTATTGCCTACAAAAGAAGCACCTAACAAAACCCACAACAGCAAGGGCAGATGAATGCAGGCCAAAATCAGGGTGTCACTGTTATTGGTGCCAGGCAACACATTGATGTAGACCAATGAAAGGGCCATAATACCCCCAATCAGGGCTAGCTTCTTAAGTTGCAGGTTGTTTTTCCAGGCGAAATAGGCCGTGAGGAGCGGCAGGAAAATGAAGCCAATGTTTCTGGGGTAGAAATACTCCGGGTTTAGGGAGAAAATGGCTGGTATTTTAGCAATCAACCCGGCCAGGAGGGCTGCCAACCCCACGTACAAAAGCTCCCGCCCACTTCCCCAGTGAATGTCTTCCGTTTCATAGGTCAATCTTTGGTTCCAGAATTCAGCCACCGGGGTGCCTTTCAGGTCTGGGTACAGGGTACTGAACTCCCGCTTAAAGGGGCCCTTGTTGCTACGGTACAGTTTCTCCAGCTGGGCCGGGTCCTGCAAATGGGCAAGAATTTCGTCTTTCATAAGGGTAGGTGTTATTGGTGCCTCTATGTTTCTGCTTCAGTTTTCAAAGGAATTTAATCCCACATGGTACCGGCCAACCCTAGCACGGTGCCCAGCCACAAGCCAATAAAATACACCACCAGGCTGAGAAGAATTGCCACCGTCCGGTTAAAACCGCGGGAGCTTTGGTAATCCATGAATGCATAGAATGCGCCGCCCATGGCACCAGCCAATGGGGTTATAATCAATGGCCTGATCCTCCAGAAGCTTCCCCATTCCGGATCAGGGGTATCCACTCCAAATACAAAGAAGGAGATCACGAGAAGTGCGGTGGCGGCCCCCACCAAAACAGGTTTCATAAAGGACCCTGAGTTCAGGGATGGTTTAGTAAAATCATTTTGCTGTGTCATGTCACTAAAGTTTTAGGTGTTATAAAAAATGTTAAGGTTTTCTTAAAGTACTTTGTATATCAAAGTAAATAGGCAAAAAAAATATCTTTTGTATCCTGGCCTTCATCTTCTCCTTTAAACACTTGCCAGGTTTGGTTTAAGGCCTTTGCGAACCAGGTACTTGATTTATTCCAAAAGTCAGGTCAATCAGGCCCAACCATTTGCTATCCATAGTATTAATAGGTCCGCTTTTCTTGGGAGGTCATCTCCTCTCCTGCTTAGGTTATAAGTTGGTGCTCTGCTATTTTTTGGTTTAAACGCCTAAACTAAGAAGAAGCTCCCTTTATCAGTTTCTCCAGGGCAGACAAATGGTCACTAAACGCTTTTTTGCCCAGGGGTGTAACGGCATAGGTGGTATTGGGCTTTCTGCCTACAAACGATTTCTCCACTTTTATAAACTCTTCTTTCTCCAAAGCCTTCAGGTGACTTGCCAGGTTGCCATCGGTCACATCCAGGTACTCCTTCAGGGCGTTGAAGTCCAGCATATCATTCACCGCCAGCGCTGACATAATTCCCAGCCTGATCCTACTTTCAAATGCTTTATGTAAACCATTAAGTAATATTTTCACCGTTCGTACTTGTAGTGCATATAAATACCATAAATAATATGGACCACCCCAAAGCCTATGGCCCAGAGCAGCAATCCATATCCCACGAAATAGGAGCCAAGCAAGCCTAACCCTATTTCAATTAGCCCCAGGCTTCTCATTTCGCCGTAGGTGAACTTGCTGGCATTATACAAAGCCAACCCATAGAACAGCAAGGTAAAGGGCGCCACAAAGCCAATCAGCCCCTTTGAGATCATGATAAGGACCAGGATCCCACCCACCGCCAGGGGCACCGCCATATTGATCAGAACCCGGCGGGCCGTGGCATTCCAAAGCTTTTCCCCGCGTTTTTCTGCTTTCTTAGACGAAAGGAAAATGGCAGTCCCTACCGCCATGGCCAGGATAAAGACAGCCAGCAAAATGACATTAAGGAGCGTAGCCGAAATACCGGTCCCGGTCAAGGGAAGGTCTGAGCTGTGGTCAGGGTTAAAGCCGAAGACGGCGTAGGCAATGTAGGCCCCTACCAACGCGTAAATACCTGCCATGATGCCTGCCCAACCAGAGAGCGACAAAAATTTGGAAGAACGCTCCATCATGGAGCGAATTTCAGCAAGATCGCGGCTATAATCCTTTTCCTGTTTCATTTAAAAGTGCTTTGCGTTTCAAAGTAATGATTAATAATTTTGAATTACAAGTGATTTAAGAATTAAATGTTATTTGGGTAGTGGCGATGAAAAATGAACCTTTGGTTCTGGGAGAATTACTCCTTATACGGTAGCGCCACAATTCCTATCCTGTTTTGAGCCTGTTTTTGGTAAAACGACCCTAAAACAGAATTTCGCGGCAGTCTTCTCTGCTATCTGTTTTGAGCCTGTTTTCCGAAAAACTGGCTCAAAACGCAAAATTCAGGTCTGGGCCCAGGCTAATAAAGTAAATGCCTTTGCCGCCTCTGTCTTTAACCTGTGCCGTTCTCCAAGGACTGCCCTCTCCTGCTTTTAAAGGTTAAAGCTAGCCAGCAATTCCATGTTTTTTCAAGAGACCAAATATTGTTAAAATTTAATTCTTTAATTTAAATGCAGGAAATTGCTTTGTCACCTTTGAGCCCTTACCCTAAAATATTATGAAAGACGCCCTATTCCCCCTTGATTTCACCTTTAAGGTGACCACCCTCTCCAATGATTTTACCGTGCAGGATGCCAGTGGCCTGACGGTGAGCTATGTAAAACAGAAACTCTTTAAACTGGTAGAGGAAGTAAAAGTCTTTAATGACGAATCACAAGCGGAGTTACTCTACTCCATTAAAGCCAATAAATGGATTGACTTTTCGGCGGCCTATACCTTCACCGATGGCGGGGGACGCGAAATTGGCCGGGTGGCCCGGAAAGGCTGGGCCTCTATGTGGAAGGCGCATTATGAGGTTTTTGACCAAAACCAGGACCAAGACTTTATTATTAGGGAGGAAAATGCCTGGATACGGGTAGGTGATGCCTTGCTGGGCCAGTTGCCGGTGGTTAGCCTGTTAACGGGTTACTTCTTCAACCCTTCTTATCTTGTCACCAGACCAGACGGCACCACAGTAGCTAGGCTTAAGAAACAGCGGTCCTTCTTCGGCCGCAGGTTCACGGTCTCTCAGGAAGGAGAGTTCCAGGGCGAAGAGGCAGAAAGAGTTACCTTGAGCTTAATGATGATGATCCTACTGGAAAGACGCAGAGGCTAATTAACAATTGCGCCTTCTCCGCTCCCATCAAAGGAGCCTTGCAGAAGCATTTTTACTTAAAAGGCCCGCAAAGCTAGACTTTGCGGGCCTTTTAAGTAAAAATGCTGTTTCTCTTAGATGACTAAGCGTACCCCTCCCAATTCTTCCAGGCCATACGGGAAACGGTCTCCCGGTGAGCCGATGAACATGAAATTCTTAGGGATCTTCCACTTGTCTGACAGTTCCTGGATGAGCTCTGGCCCAAACTGCCCCCTGATAATCACAAAATCCACTTCCAGTTCAGGGTAGGCCAAATCCAGCACTTCTATCTCATGCATCAGTTTTTTAGGCGGTTCCTCCCCTTCCTTGAGCACATTCACTATTTTAAGGCGGTTGGTATGCTCGTTCACTACAATGTAGCGCATGACCTTGTTGATGTTGGCAATGTTATCTCCCTTGGTAAAAAAGACAAACTCCTGCGACTTTATCTTCATCACCAACCGGATCATGTTATAAGATTTGAAAGGCAAAATCTTGGCTATAGGGCGCCACACATGTTCCAGCAGATAAGTAAAGAAAAGCAGTAATTCTATCCGGTAGAGCATAATAAACACAACGGATACCGTTGGGATAAAATACTTGAGGAACACCCACACATAGGCAGGATTAAGGATGGCATTCCCCACCAGGGCCGCAACCACTGCTGAAATAGCTACTATTAAGACCCATCCAGACGCCCGCACGGGCCGGGGAAGCCGGTTACGGCGCAATTTCAGAAGCACGTTCCCCACCCCAAACAAAGTCATCACAGACAAAAAGGAAATGGTGTACACGCCGGCCAAAGCCCCAATATCGCCCCTGGTGATTAACAAAATAGACACGCACAGCAAAAAGAAGCTGATCATGATGAGGTAGGCAGATCCTTTTTTATTGGTAATAAGCAGGAACTGAGGTAGGCAACGGTCCAGGGTCATGCGTTGCACCAACCCAGTTACCCCCACGTAAGACGTGAGCACCGCCCCGCTTAGTACCAAGGCAGCATTTACAGACACCAGCGTGGCAAGCCAGGGCCCGCCGGCAATTTCCCCCAAATAAGCCAACAGGGCCGTAGAGTTCTGGGCCACGGCGGCCATAGGTATAAGGGCGATGGCCAGAAATGCGGTAAGGGGGTTAAAAACCGTCACGGCCAGCCACATGTTGCGCAAAGTCTTCGGGAAAACGCCCGGGGCCTGCTCTTCCACAAAGTTAGCCGAGCTCTCAAACCCAGATATGCCCAGCATGGCGGCGGCAAAGCCGAAGTAAAGGGCCTTCCAGATGCTCCCCTGCAAAGGTTGGCTGTAATTGAGGATCAGGGTGTCAAACCCATGTGAAAACAGGTAGGCAAACCCAATGACCACCAGAATGGTAAGCGTGGAAATATGGGTGATAAAAATGATGACCGCGACTATAGATGACTCGCCTATGCCCATAATGGTTAGCCCCATGAAGAAGGCAAGCAAAGCCACCGTAGCAATTAGAATAGGAAGCCCCTGCCACAGGTGGTGCACGTAATGCATGGCCTCACTGGCCGAAATAACGGCGGTGGCCATATAGGAAAGAAGGGTAAGGCAGGCGGCCAGGGAGGCGGTACTTTTGCTGGTGGTGTTCAGCAAGGCATTGTAGGCTCCCCCATTCAACGGAAGGGCGCCTACCACCTCGCCGTAAATACTCCTGAACAGAAACAAAACCCCGCCTACCATGAGTAGAGCCACCCAGGCATATTGCCCGGAATAGATAATGGCCAGCGCTGAAACATATAAGCAGGAAGAGGTGATATCATTCCCGCAAATGGCAGTAGCCGCCAGTTCCTTTAATTTATGCGGATGCGCTTTAGGTGCAGACGTGGGTGCAACACAAATAGCTGCCTCGTTTTCCATTGGCCTTGTAGTTGGGTAAACCTTATGGTTAAATATTAAGCAGTATACGGCTTTCTTTCATTTAGTTGCTGAAGGTTTTTTCCTAAATGAAGCTGGTAAATATCCTGCTTTAGGCCAGCTAAATTTCCGTTGCCGGTGGTAAATCTTTGTATGGGTCAAATTTCAATTAAACTGCCCAAATTATGAGCTTACTTGTTAATAGTGCAGGTTCCAGGGACCTACCTGCTTTGTTTTTGTAAAGGCCCTCAGTAACCATTTCCGGTTGGGCGGTAATTTCCCTTTTACCATAACCACGGGTTTCTGCGCTAGTAGCTTGACCAGGGCCGTGGAATCCTGGGCATTGCCACACTGCAAAAAGGCGCATCGCCAGGCCTCCGAATTCTCAAATTGGGTCTCGCGTTGCAGGCCCTTGTTAGAGTCGTACAGGGAGACTATGGTTCTTTTCTGTTCAAAGGCCAGCGAGGGCAGCAATTGATCATACACTACTACTTGCCTTTTGGCCAACCCTTTTTCTTTCAGAGCTGCTGCTACATGTTCGCTCCCAGGTAAGAGCGCCGCATTATCGGACAAAAGGTAGGTAGAGAAAGGCACAAGAAAAAGGGTGAAAGACAGGGCACCCAACAGCAGTTTCTCATTGTTTTCCCAAAGGCTTTGGCCCAGGTACAGAAGGACTAGTAACGATAAAACCGGGAACAGAAAAGCACCCGGAGACAAGGCTACCCCAACCGGCAACAGAGGGGCACTCAACAAGGCTAAGGACATACACCCATAAAAAAGAAAGCCAATAATGACCGAATTCCGCCGTTGGGATTCTGTTAATTCAGACAGCAGCCAGGCCATGAGTAAAGCCAGCCCCGCAAACAAAGGCAAGATGTACAAAATAAGCTTGGAGCCCGATAGGGAGAAAAACAGCAGCGGAACCAGAATCCAGAGCCCGAAAAGCTTTCTGTGGAGCGGGACCAGGTCCCATAGTTTTCTAAAGTGAATACCTAGCATAACTGACCAGGGCAGGCTAAGGACCGGGGCCAACACCAGGTAATACCACCAAGGCTTGGACCGGTTAAAAGCCTCTGGATTGGCAAACCGTTCCACTGTCTGCCGGAATAAAAAGTAGTCCACAAACCGTTGGTCCTGGAGCATTAGGTATACATACCAGGAGCTCCCCAGTCCCAGAAAGATCAATAGCCCCAACATCCACTGCCCTTTCCCTGCTTTATAGCCACCGCTATTGGCAAAGGCCATCATTACCATGACTGGGAAAAGCAGTCCTACCGGCCCCTTCGTTAAAAAGGCCAGCGCCAGGGCAATGAAAAACAGAAATAGGAACCCCGGCTTACCCTGAAGTTTAAACTTTACCCAAGCCCAGATGGCCAATAATTCAAACGTGGCCAGAAAGGAATCGGTGGTGAGGTTACGGGCCGAAATGAGGGCTGCAGGCAGGGTTACATAGATGATGAGCGCCGTCATGGCCACTTTTCTGCTTTTGAAAAGCAGGCACCCAAGCCCGTAAACCAACCCCGCTTGCACCACAAAAGATACCTGCAGGAAAAACCGGGCCCCGAATTCATTTACGCCAAACACGGCCATGCCCACCGCGGTGATCATGTAGGTAAGGGGTGGCTTGTGGTAATGCAAAATACCCAGCAACCGGGGGTGCAACCAGTCCCCGGAGGCCAGCATTTCCCGGCTTATTTCGGCGTAGCGCGCCTCACTGGTTTCCAGTACTCCCCAGGCCCCCAATTGGAAAAGTAGCGCCCCTAAAAGCACCAGTAAAACCACCCAGAAGGCGTTGCGGCTATACAGCCAGTCTTTAACAAACATACGAGAGACGTCTTATTGGGCTATTACTTGCGAGGCCTTCTGCTCGCGCATACCCAGCATTAAATTCCGGCTGTAGGCCACTATGCCAAAGGCCTGCCCCAGAAAAAGCACCGGGTCTAGCCGTAAAATAGCGTACAGGATGATCATCAGACTGCCCACCAGGCTGATGACCCAGAACCCGTTAGGCAAAACGGAGGCCTGGACTTTTTCTGAGTAATACCATTGGTACACAAACCGGAGGGTGAACACCGCCTGCCCTACCCCACCCCAGGCCACCAAGGCGCCAGAAATACTGCTGTGTTCCCAGATATACCCCAGGCTATAGACATTGCCAAACAATAACCAACCAGTGGCGGCCACTGGAAAAACAAGAGAGGGCCACCGTACCCACCAGGGTAAGCTTTGCCACACATTCTTAAACCTAAGGTTCCGCAGGTAAATAAAGTAGGAAACCATCTGCCCGGCCATGATCACAATGTCGTTTCTTAACACGCCATACAGCATCAACAGGATAGAGGCAAGCAAACTGAAGGTCCAGAACGAGGTAGGTGAAAGTACTTTCCCGGCCCGTTCAGACTGAATCCATTGCACCAGAATTCTGGAGGAAAACAGAAGCTGCGCCAGGAGCCCCAGGCAATAGATGGCTATCTCAGACCTGTTCATGGTGTTCCTGGGGTTTATGTATTTCCTGTTGTGCTACCTGGTAGGAAATGTAGCGTTTCCGCATCCATCTAAACGCAAAGGTGTCATTCAGGGGGCCCCAGAGACGGTTAAAGAGGTGGTATTTGGCGGTGCCGGCGTACCGTTCAAAGTGCTGTACCGGCAGCTGCTTTACTTTCCCTTTCTGCAATTGGATAAGGGCCGGCAAAAACCGGTGCATGCCATCAAAGAAGGGGATGCGCCTGGCATATTCAGCGTTCAGGATTTTAAGTGGACAGCAGGTATCCTGAATGCCATCATTGATCATGAGCCTCCTGAACTTATTGGCTACTTTGGAAGATACTTTCTTGACCAGGGTGTCCTGCCGCTTCGCCCTTATGCCGTTCACCATCTGGAAGGCAGGGAGGTATTCAAAGAACCGCAGAAAATCCATGGGCGAGGTTTGCAGGTCTGAGTCAATATACCCAATGTAAGTGCTGTCTGCCTGGTCAATGCCGGCTTTAATGGCGGTGCTCAACCCGTAGTTTTTGTCAAAGGAGAGGTAGCTATACAAGGGGTTCTCACGGCAGATCTGACTTATCATGTCAAGGCTGCCGTCAGAGGAACCGTCATCTATAAACAACACCTGCGTTGGCATGGGCGATAGTGGTAAAAACTCCTCCATAGATTCATAGAAATGAGGAAGGCACTCTATCTCATTGTAGACAGGTACAATGATGGTTAAGGTTTGCTTGTCTTTCATATCTCTGGTACAGCTAATTGACTCCCTCTTCTTAAGCTACCAATTCACTTTCCTCCCTGGTACTTTGCACCAAATGAGAATATCAAAATACATTTCCCTTCTGGTAAAGGCAGCATTTAGGTATTCCTTCTTCCGGATCAGAAGTGCAACCCCACCTAAGGAACACTTGCCGTCCTACAAGTTTTAAAGCACTTAAAAGGTTAAAGGGGTTTTAGTCTTAATGCGTAAAAAAAACCTGAAGGAAGGTCTTAGTAGTATACCCTTGCAAATATGATTAGTTGTACTATAAAAGCTATTTATTAAATATTATAAAGACTTAGATGTGTTCTTAAAAAGAAAGTATGGTAGTAAACGCTGGTCTTATATTATACCCCTCCTTTCGGAATACCGTATTATTCAGGAGAGAGTGGCAAAAGGAAACCTGGGAATTTATTTGGAGTCATAACGGATGAAACAGGAAGCCTCCTTTAAGGAGAGCATTTAAGACCTTGCCTTCTTTTTTTGACGGAACCCTAATCTCCTTCTTCCCTATTACCAGATTTCTACCAGCCAGAAAGAAAGCCATCATGGAGACTCTACCCATAACCGTGCGCCGGTCCATAGAATTTATGGGGCTGTTCTTTTTGGGTTGGCTATTGGTCAGTGGCGGAGGCATTATTGCGCCCATTTTCATTGCTTTTTTCTTCAGCATCATGCTTCTGCCAGTCTACCGGTTTCTGGTGAGGAAAAGGTTGCCAGAGGTGGTGGCCATCACGCTGTGTATTATGCTTTTGCTGATCATCTTTGGCCTTATCCTTTGGTTTTTCTCGTCGCAGGTTAGAAATCTGGTGAATGATCTGCCGGTGATTCAGCAGAACATCAAAAACCATCTGGCAGCCTTGAGCGCCTGGATTAACAGAAAAACCCATTTTTCCCCCAATGAGCAGCTCAATTTCATTGATGAGCAAAGTAATAGGCTTTTAAGCTATGCCGGTAAAATGCTTGGTGGTGCCGCAGGTTCTTTTACCTCAGCGGTGGTTTTCATAGGCTTGATGCCTATCTACGTCTTCCTAATTCTGTTCTATAAAAACATTCTGCTGCGGTTCATTTTTCTGTGGTTTCCTAAAAAAAGGCATACCCGGGTAAGAGACGCGCTCAGCGAGACCGAAGTGATTATAAAAAGCTACCTCATGGGCCTCCTGATCCAGATCAGTTACATGACCGTGCTGGTGGGCGGCACTTTGTTTTTACTAGGCATTAAACACGCCCTGCTCATTGGTATCATCTTCGCCTTTCTCAACCTCATACCCTATGTAGGGGCCCTGATAGGGAATATTCTGGGGGTGCTCCTCACCCTGGCCTCCTCGCAGGAAATACTGCCTATTTTTCTGGTTTTGGGCACCATTGCCGTGGCGCAGATTTTAGACAACCATATTCTAATGCCGCGCATTGTGGGCTCTAAGGTTAAGATCAATGCGCTGGCCACCATTGTGGGGGTGCTGGTGGCCGGAAAGATGGCCGGCATTGCGGGAATGTTTTTGTCATTGCCCCTGATTGCGGTGTTAAAAATAATCTTTGACCGAACCGACAGCTTGAAACAATGGGGCGTGCTGTTAGGTGATGAGCGACCCACGGCCACCCCCATGACCGCCCCTGAGCTAAGGCAGCAGACCGAAACCGTGAAAACCAAACTGGAGGAAGAAAACGAAATAAAACCACCTGATGCGTAGAGCAAGCGCCAATAACTCCTGAAGGATTCTCTACATCCCGAAGGGATAGGTTTCGGGAGTGAGATGTCCGTCTGGAGAAAGGTGCAGGGGGTGGACCGCTTTGGTTTTGTCCAGGAAAAGGAAAGCATCATAGCGGCCCGACAGTTTAGTAGGCACATAATTGCCCCGGTCCCGTTCAGGTCTGTACACGACCCCAATGGCCCGGTGCCCCATCCAGCCTTTAAAATATTCTTTCAAGGCCGGCTGCTGGTCAAAGAGCAAAAGCTTATTTTCTGGCGATGCAGCATGCAGGATCTGCTCCACGCTTTTGGCAATAGCGGGTGGCACGGGCATTTCCTGCATGGGAGCATTCCAGCCCCGGCCGGCTATCACTTTTCCTTCATATGACCCAAAGCCCACCAACACTACTTCTTCAAGGGCATGTTGTTCGCGCACTAGTTGCCCCACATTGATCTCTCCGCTGGCGCCCATGTCTGTAAACCGCGCATCGCCTATGTGGGTATTGTGTTCCCAGATAATTACTTTGGCCTCTGGGCCGTGGTACCGCATGAGGGTATTCAGGGCTTCCACCATGTGGGTGTCGCGCACGTTCCAGGAATTACCCCCGAAGGCGGACATGGTTCTGTAATATTTCTCTCCGTTGGCCGCTACCAGGGCATTTATCTCTGCGTTCAGACCGGCCTCTGGTGACTGGTTGTATTGGCCGGCCTTCTGCCTTACCTCCAGCAGGAGTTGCAGCACGGCCTCGCGGCAACTGGGTTTCATGGAACTCAGGCCCCTGGCATAGGCTTCTTCTTCGCCGTAGGGCTCAAAGCAGTCAATAGCCCGGCGGGCGTATTCAGCCGCCTCAGGGTCTTCCTTTTCCAGATACTCCACTATTATTTTCAGGGAATCCCACATGCTGTACACGTCTAGCCCGTAAAAGCCAATCCGGCGGTCATGGGCCAGGGTAAGGTTGTGGTGCCGCAGCCAGTTGGCCAAGGCGGCAATTTCCCAATTAGCCCACATCCAGGTAGGCCACCGGTCAACCAGGGTTAAGACATCAGCAATGGATTCTGCCGTGTCTGGGTGGTTTTTCACCCACCGGTTAATCTCAAAACAGTCTGGCCAGTCGCCTTCCACGGCAATAAAGGAAAAGCCTTTCTCCAGGATAAGGCGCCGGGAGATTTCGCTCCGCCAGGTGTAGTATTCATGGGTGCCGTGTGAGGCCTCCCCTAGCAACACATACTTGGCATCTCCTATCCGGGCTAGCAGGGGGTCCAGGTCCTGGGCGTTCTGGAGCGGAAGGCAATATTTGGCCAGGCCGGTGGTAGAAGCAGTAGAAGTGGCCATGGGTTTGTTGTGGCTAAAGGATATTTTCTAGATTCTGGTATGCCACATCTCCCCTGGCCCACCCCATGGAGCCAGTCCTTCGTATCATTTACAGCAGCTTTTTGTTGTTTTTTCCTGCCCGGTTGTATTCTTAAAAACGAAGGGGGTAAGCTTTGGTTAATGTAACCCGTAAAAGCTCTTGTTATTGCCGGGGCAAAAACCACCCTTCCTTTTTCATGCTGCCATTTAAGGCCTGTTTTCTGAAAAACGGCTCTAAAACGCACTTGATTCAGTTAGGTAGCATTTTACATTACCAATACTGCTGCTCCTTGCAGTTTCCCATTCCGGAGGTCCTCCAGCGCTTGGTTGGCCTGTGCCAGCGGGTAGGGCCGGGTTTCGGTTTTTATGCCTACCCTGGGCGCCAGTGTCAGGAAATCTATCCCGTCCTGGCGGGTAAGGTTGGCCACCGACCTGACTACCCGTTCCTCCCACAACAGGCGGTAAGGAAAAGCGGGAATGTCACTCATATGGATGCCGCCGCACACTACCACCCCGCCTTTGTCTACATCTGCCAGCGCCTTGGGCACCAGCGGTCCGGCCGGCGCAAAAATGATGGCCGCGTCCAGCTTGACCGGCGCGGGGTCTGAGGAATTACCCGCCCAGGTGGCACCTAATTTCAGGGCAAACTGCTGGGCGGCCGTGTCTTCGTCTCTCGTGAAGGCGTAAATTTTAAGTCCCTGGAAGAGCGCCACCTGAATAAGGATATGGGCTGCGGCGCCAAAGCCATAGAGACCCAAAGTGGATACCCCTTCGCCTATCATGCCATAGGACCGGTACCCAATTAAGCCTGCACATAACAAAGGCGCAGAAGCCGGGGTCGCCACTAATGTTTCCAGCGGAAAGCAGTACCGCTCATCCACCACCGTAAATTCGGCGTAACCACCATCTAAAGTATAACCGGTAAAAAGGGCGTTCTCACAGAGATTCTCTTTCTTCTGAAGGCAGTATTTGCACTTCCCGCAGGTATACCCCAGCCAGGGCACGCCCACCGCTTCGCCTTCCTTTACCAGCGTCACGCCTTCTCCGGCGCACACTACCATGCCCACAATCTCATGCCCCAGAATAAGCGGTAATTTAGGCTTGGGAAGTTCGCCGTCTAACACGTGCAAATCGGTGCGGCACACCCCGCAGGCGGTTACTTTTATCAGCACCTGCCGGGGCCCCGGCGAAGGTACTTTTGCCTGCCTGAGGACCAGAGGCTCACCGGGTTTTTCCAGCACCATTGCCTGCATGTACAGTGGTATTTCAGTGGGCATAACAATCATTGAAGTTAAGAAGCAGCAAGTGGCAGGGTACCTTTCAGGTATATGGGCCTAACAAGGGAAAGGTTTATTTTTAACAGAACGGCTATCCACACATACTCTTCCTTTTATTGGAAAGTGCTTTTACCGGGAGGCGGCCCAAGATTTTTCGAGCTTTGATATGGGCTAAGATTTTAGAAGGTATCTGCTGTTTTGGGCCTGTTTTGGCCAAAACAGGCTCAAAACGCCGACTAGCTTGACTGCCCGGTCAATCCCAGGCAAGGGCGGCATTGGGAATACTTCGGGTACCGGGCCCAAATTTATTTCCGTATTTTTGTGGCTTCCTTAACACCAATGCCCGTGCTGGAGATTATTTATGAAGACGCGCAGTATGTAGCCATCAATAAGCCCAATGGCCTGTTGGTGCACCGCACGCGCATTGCGGAAGAGAAAAAAGAATTTGCGTTGCAGCTGCTGCGCGATCAGTTGGGGGTACGGGTGCATGCGGTGCACCGCCTGGACCGGGGAACCTCGGGGGTGCTTCTGTTCGCCAAATCTCCGGAGGCCACAGCCCCCTTTGTGAAAGCCTTCGCGGAGCGGCAACCAGACAAAACCTATTTTGCCATTGTGCGGGGCTACGCCCCTGAGGCCGGCACCATTGACAGCCCCATCAGGCCAGACAAAGACCACCAGCACAAAGAGGCCCAGGAAGCCGTCACCCATTTCAGCAGGGTTGCCACGGTAGAGCTCCCCATTCCCGTGGGCCGCTACCAGACGGCGCGCTACAGCCTGGTGAAGATAAAACCTGAGACGGGTCGCATGCACCAGATCCGGAAGCACTTCGCGCATTTGCGGCATTACATTGTTGGGGACAAAAAGCACGGCGATTGGCGCCATAACCTCATGTTTCTGGAGCAGTTAGACAGCCCTTTTATGCTGCTGCATGCCGCCTCCCTGCGGTTTGAGCACCCTTTTACCGGCCAAACCCTTGAATTAAAGGCACCCTTGCCTGCCAATACGCTTCGGCTTTGCCAGAAATTTGGCTGGCTGCCGGCCCTGGCTGAAGAGCAGGAACTTCCCCAACCTATAGCCATTGATTGGTAGACAGCTGGTCATCTTACGCCTTCTATTTTAAGGTTATTATCTCTTGAATTGGGGCATTCTTTCCCGTTTCCAGAAAGGAATCCTATTGCCAAAAGGATTTTAACTTAAACTTCTGGGTAGGAATAAGTACATTTTTATATTGACTTCGTACAACTAAACTCACTCCCCCCTCCTCACTCCGCTGCACCTTCTCTGGAAGGGTATTTTGCTTGTATTGCCTATCCCCCAGGTATTTGGTCACGCTGGTTCTACATTTCACCAATAGCAAAGGAGGTCCCCATGGGCACATTTCTGGTAGGCAGAATGGACGGCTCCGTTCTGGAGCTTTCACAAGAAGAAGTAAATCACCTGGCAGAATCCTTGCATGGTCAACTTCTCACCCCCACCTCCCCTGACTTTGATAAGGTAAGAGCTATCTGGAACGGCATGATTGATAGAAAGCCGGGCCTTATTGTGCGGTGTACCAGCGCTACAGACGTGATGCAGGCAGTTGATTTTGCCAGACAACACCAGTTGCGCGTGTCTGTGCGCGGCGGCGGACATAATATTGCAGGAAGTGCCCTAAACGAGGGAGGCCTCATGATTGACCTGCAATTGATGCGGTCCGTGAGGATAGACCCGCAGAAAAGGATTGCCCGGGTAGAGCCAGGCTGCACCCTGGCAGACTTTGACCATGAGGCGCAGGTATTTGGGTTGGCCACCCCGGTTGGCATCAATTCCACTACTGGCATTGCCGGGCTTACTTTGGGCGGGGGCTTTGGGTGGCTCAGCCGTAAGTACGGCATGACCATAGATAACCTGCTCTCTGCAGACATAGTCACCGCCAACGGCCAGCTGGTTCAGGCCAGCCAAGACCAACATCCAGATCTTTTCTGGGCCATACGGGGCGGGGGCGGCAATTTTGGGATAGTGACCTCCTTTGAATTCAAGCTTCACCCGGTAGGGCCCGAGATCCTGTCGGGGCTCATTGTCCATCCTTTCCAGGACGCTAAAAAGGTCTTGCAGTTTTACCGCGAGTTTGCGGCCGGCTTGCCAGATGAAACCTCTGTCTGGGTGGTGTTACGGCTAGCCCCTCCACTGCCCTTTATTCCGGAGGAATGGCACGGCAAGCCCGTAGTGGTATTGGCTGCCTTTCATGGAGGCGACATGGGGGAAGGTGAGCGGGTACTGGAGCCGTTGCGCCGCTTTGGAAAACCTATTGCCGATGTGATTGGCCCTCACCCCTATGCCAAATGGCAGCAGGCGTTTGACCCATTGCTTACCGCCGGTGCCCGCAACTACTGGAAGTCCCATAATTTCACTGCCTTACCAGATGACCTGGTAAATATAATGCTTGACTATGTCAACCAGCTCCCCTCTTCTCAGACAGAGATCTTTGTAGGGCAGGTAGGCGGCCAGATGAAGCGGGTGCCAGACCAGGAAACTGCCTACCCGCACCGAAACGCCAATTTTGTCATGAATGTGCATACCCGCTGGGAAACCGCGTCTGAAGATAAGGCCTGTATCCAATGGGCCCGGAACTTCTTTAAAGACTCAGCCCCATTTGCGACCGGCGGCGTGTACGTCAATTTCCTGACGGAAGAGGAAACCGACCGGATACAAGCCGCCTATGGGCCAAACTATGCGCGCCTTGCAGAGGTAAAGGCAACCTATGACCCTGATAACCTTTTCAGATCTAACCAGAATATTATCCCTACCAAAGAAAAAGCCACCCATTAAAGTCATCACAGTTTGTCCTGTAGTTCAAAACCCATTCTATTATAGGCTCATTCTATTTTTTTATCATTTAATATAATTTTTCTTAAATTTTTTTAAGCTTTTCCAATAAAACTACGTACATAATACTGTTCCCCTGTAATGCTTAACTGTCTTTGCCATGAAGAAACTCTTCTTCCTTCTCTTAGTGGTTATGGCTTGTGGGCTTCCCGGGCATAGCCAGACAAACATCACCCACACGCTGCAGAATCTGGAAAAAGCATACCAGGCAGAGGCTAACGCCACCCGGCGGTATGAGCAATTCGCGGCCAAGGCCACTGAGGAAAAGCAACTACAGATTGCCAAACTCTTTAGGGCCATTTCCAGGTCAGAGGCTATTCACATGAAAAACCATAAGGCCGCCATTATGAAACTGGGTGGCAAACCGGGTGCGTTGGTGTATGAACAGGTGCAGGTGAAAACCACCCGGGAAAACCTGAAAGAGCCCATTGAAGGTGAAAAGCAGGAAACAGAGGCGTCTTACCCGCAGTTTGTAAAAACAGCCAGGCAGGAAAAAGCCCCAGCGGCCGTTACCACCTTCACCTACGCCTTAAACGCCGAGGCCCAGCATGAAAAACTGCTGGAGGAGGCGCTGGATCACTTCGGGAAGAATAAAAAAATGGACTACTACGTGAGCAACGTGACCGGTTCCACCATTGCGGTGATCCCCGGCAATGCGGCGCCAAGGCCGGTACAGAAAGGAGAGAAATTCATAAAAGTTCTATAGCCGCTTTTTCGCCGGTAAATGTAGAGAGGCAGTTATAGCAATTAAAAAAGCATTCTGTTCACAGCCATACCAAACTTAAAACCACACCACCTACCCTATTCCTACCACTATGAAGGAAACCATGAAAGGACTTGTTTACGGCGGGCCAGGTAAGATAGAGTTGAAAGAAGTACCCATGCCTACCTTGGAGAAACCTACTGATGCGCTGGTAAAAATCTTGAAAACCACCATCTGCGGCACCGACCTGGGCATCTTGCATGGGAAAACCCCTTCCTGTAAACCTGGCACCACCCTGGGTCATGAGGGCGTAGGCATGATAGCAGAGGTGGGCCCCGGAGTAAGGAGCTTTAAGAAAGGCGACCACGTGATCATTTCCTGCATTACCTCAGACGGCACCTGTGAGTACTGCAAAAAGCAAATGTATGGCCACTGCGAAGACGGCGGCTGGATTCTGGGCCACCTCATTAACGGCACCCAGGCCGAGTACGTCCGCATTCCGCACGCAGACAACAGCCTGCACCATATTCCGGCGGGCTCAGATGAGGAAGCCCTGGTCATGCTAAGTGATATCCTGCCCACCGGCCATGAGATAGGCGTGTTGAACGGCACCGTGAAGCCCGGAGACATCGTTGCCATTGTGGGCGCTGGCCCCATAGGCATGTCGGTGCTGCTGACGGCGCTTTTCTACTCCCCCGCCAGAATTTTCATGGTAGACCTGGACCAAAACCGCCTGGAGGTAGCCAAAAAGTTTGGGGCCACAGACATCATCAATTCAGGCAAGGAAGATGCAGTGCAGAAGATCCTGTCTGAAACCAAGGACGGCGTAGACGTAGCCGTTGAGGCCGTGGGTTTCCCGGGCACGTTTGACATCTGCCAGCGTATCATCCGCCCCGGCGGGCACGTGGCTAACGTGGGCGTACACGGCAAGCCGGTAGACTTGCAACTGCAGGACCTCTGGATCAAAAACATCACCATTACTACCGGCCTGGTGAACACCAACACCACGCCCATGCTTCTGAAAACGGTCATGTCTGGGCGTATTGACCCTAAAAAACTGATCACCCACCATTTTAAACTAGATGATGTGCTGCATGCCTATGAGGTTTTCGGCAACGCCTCGCAGGAAAAAGCCATGAAGGTAATCATTGAACCTTAACCGCAGTTGGAAAGCAAAGAGGTGGTAAAGACATAAAGGAAAACCAGGTCAGGCCCTTCGGGCGAAGTAATTTAAGGAATCCGTTGCTCATTTATAGGGGCAATGGAGAAAAGGCGTTTAAAGGCCGTTTTGGGGAAAACGGCTTTAAAACGCCTTTTCGACATTTACACCTTGGCTGAAAGCAAGGTAGAACAGGAACCTGTTTCTATTTCTTGGCTTCGGGCTGCACTGCCATCATTGGTTTAACAGAACCCTGCCCGGGGTAAGAATCCGGGATCTGTTCCCCCAGCAATTTCCCCCAGGGCTTGAGTTCCTCAATGCGATCAAACACGATCTTGACCACCGCCATAAACGGAATAGACAGGAACATACCAGACACGCCCCACAAGGCGCCGCCCAGCAATACCGCCAGAATGGACACCAAGGCATTCAACTGCACCTTGCTGGACACAATGCGGGGCACCAGCACGTTGTTGTCAATAAACTGAATGACGGCATAAGCCCCTATAATGGCCAATTGGGTGGTGTAGCCTTCCTGGGAGACCGTCGCGATTAAGACGGGCAGCAAGATGGCCACCAACCCGCCAATGTAGGGAATCATGTTCAGGATGGCCCCAATCACGCCCAGCAGAATGGCGTAGGGCACTCCTAAAAGCGTGAGGGCAACAGAGTTCATGACCGCCACAATAGACGCCTCAATCAATAGCCCCACAATATAGCTCTGCACCGCAGATTTGGTCTCATGAAGGATTTCGGCTACGTAGCGGGTATTCTTATTGGAAAACACCTCAAACAGGAAGTTCAGGATAAGGGGTTTGTACAGCAGGAACAGGAAAATGTACACCGGAATAAGGAACAGCAAGCTGAAGATGCCCAGCACGCTGCTCACTGTCTGGCCTACCAGGGCCTTTCCGCTGCTGGCGGTGTCTTTCAGGAACTGGGTCTGCTTCTGGATACTGATCCCGAACGTGGTTTCGGCGTAGCGCTGGATATCTGATAAGATCTGACTGAACTTCAGCTTTAAGGCCGGCACCATTTCCCCAAACTGGATGATCTGGGTGGAAAGAAAATAGAGGATTATGCCCAGCGCCGTAATAGCGATCAGGAGGGTAAGTAAAATAGCCACCACCTTCGGGATGCCCATGCGCTGGAACCGGTTGTTCAAGGGGTTCAGCAAAATAGCCAACAGCAGGGAGAACGCCACCGGGATGAGAATATCGGCCATGATAAACATCACGTACACCAACAGGATAATCCCCAACAGAATAATGGTGGACTTTTTATAGAAAGGGTCAGAATAGGTCATGCAGCGTTGTACTAATTAACCACAAAATTGTTTCCTGAGGAAGAAGAATCACGTTGCCGCCTAATAATCTAACCTTTTCCCTGGACCCGCTTTTCAGAAACCTGCTACAAGAAAATTTGTAAGTGAGCAACTTGCCACGAGAATGCATTACCCTTTTTTGATTTCCGTTTTGGGCCTGTTTTAGCCAAAACGGCCTTAAAACGAAAAAAGGCGTTTCCCTCCAGCTGGGTCAGGCGGGTTCAAATTCCCTCAACCCCTCCGTCACCGTACCGTAAGCGTATAAGCTTTCTTGTCATGCAGAAGGAACTTCTTCTTTTTTAAGATAGGAACAACTACCACCTCATTTAACTGGGCAAAACCCTTTAAATACCCTATTAAAAGATTTAAAAGAATCATAGTATGGAAAGAAGTGAAGGAGCAAATTGGAGCAGTGAATTAAAGGAGCTGGGTGACAGCTCTTACCAGTTAGCCAAAGGCGAGCCAGACATTAGAGGCTGGAATATTTTTGATGGCCAGGGAAAAAGGATAGGCGAGGTGAAAGAACTGCTCTGTGACGCCCATGCCCGCAAGGTCAGGTACCTGGTAGTAGACCTGGAAGGCAACCTCCTGGACCTAGAGCCCAGAGACATTCTGGTTCCTATTAGCCTTGCCGAGCTCCACCCTTCTGAAAAGGCAGTGATTATTCCGCAGGTCTCATCAAGGCAATTCCAGGCTCTGCCAGCCTATCACCGTGACCAACTCACCCCAGAAATGCAAACCCAGGTCCAGCGCATTTTCGTGGGCGACTATGTCTATCGTCCGGGAGTGGCCCAGGGTTCTGGCCTTTCTACTTCTGAAACCTACCCCCTGGACGAGACCATGAACAAGCATGCGGAGGGAGAAACCCAGCGGGCCCAGCATGTGATTGGTTTGTTCACTACCCCACAGGAAGTAGACCGAAGGGTGCAGGCCCTGTCTAACCACGGCTTTCCGAAGGAGCAGGTGGAGGTTGCCATGCGCCAGTCCATTGACCCGCAGAGAGGGCTTTCTCCCAAGGACTTTGAAGCCTATTTCCGGCAACTGTTCTCCACGCAGGCAGAGGCGGACCAGAACTTTGAGAAATTCAGGCAAAGCAACGCGCTGGTGGTTGTGAAAGCCTACCATCTGGAGGAAGCCAACGCCGCCGCCCGTCTGTTAGATGCCTCCCGCGCCCCAGAGACAGAGATTATGGTGGAACCATTAAGGCAACCAGAACCTAATGCTGCCCCTGATATTTCTCCGGCAGACCAATACTCCACTGCTTCTACAGAAGGCCGTAGGCCTTACCAGGAGAACGAGGTGGAGATACGCGTCACCCACCAAAAACCTCATACTCCCCTCCCAGAAATACCTCTGAAAGAAAATAGGAGCCGCCAGGAAGAGAATACCCAACCAGAGCCCACCCAGGCTCAACCTCCAGCTGCTGAGTTTGGAAGCTTCCAGGAAGGTTCTATTGAATTGAAGGAGTTTGCAGAGATTCCTATTGTGTCAAAAGAACCACATGTAGTGGAGGAAATCAATATTGCCAAAAAGGTAGAGGAACGGGAAGAAACCGTTAGAGACTCAGTTATAAGGACGGAGATTGACATTGAGAAAATCAGGAAAGACCCACCCCGGCAGGCTCCTCCTCCGCCCTCTTTCTAATACATTTATTTGGGTTTGCGCAAGGGCCATCCGTTGCCATTGCGCAAACCTAAAGCTTCACTCTATTTTAGGCCAATTTTCAAAAAAACGGGCCTAAAACACCTGAGTACCTTGGCCCTGAATCTATAAGGCAGAAAGTACCTTGGGGCAACCTAGCTTTTACTCAAAAGACCGGTAATTCAACTGCCTTACGCTAAGGAATAAATATTGAAACATAACCTGCTTTAAGGTGAGGCCAGATTTCATCCCCCTAAATTTCTGGCAGCAGGGTACCGCAACAGTACAAATACACCATTCTTAATATATTTACATTTTAACATATTTCACTAGCTTATAAAGAAGCTCTTTATTCAATTTTAACTTATTGATTTACAGACTTTTATATTTTTTCATGCGTTAAAAACTCATTTTTAGCAGCACCCAACCCGTTACCTTATTTTGGATTTTTACAATTTTTATATAGTAGTTTAGCAACTTATGAATAACAGGTACGTTTAGCAATCCAAAGAAATAATGATATGAATCAGAGATCAGACTTAAACCAGGAACCTACGCAGGGTGGCCACCCATCTCCGGTGGGAGACGCCAATCGGCAGGGTAATTTCTCCCAAACCATTCCGGTAATTGAAGAGAAGGTAAATCTGGACAAGGAGGTAGTGGAGAAAGGGAGCGTGCGCATAACCAAAGTGGTGAGTGAGCAGGAGGTACCTGTGAATATTCCCCTTCTTCAAGAGGACCATGATATACAGCGCGTGGCCGTAAACCAGTACGTAGACACGCCTCCGCCTCCCCTTCGCTATGAAGGGGACACCATGATTATCCCTATTCTACAAGAGGTTTTGGTAGTGGAGAAACGGCTGCTGGTGGTGGAGGAATTACGCATTACCAAACACCAGGTCCAGACCCATGAAACGCAGCATATTAGCCTCCGCAAGGAAGAGATCAAGATAGAACGGGTCTCCCCTAATACGGCAGATAACAGCAGCAACCCGGTTTAAACGCCCTGGTTTATATCACTTCATTTCTTTTTAATTATTAATCCTATACCTAACTAATCAACAAGTAAAACTATGGCACAAACAGTAATTGGTATTTTCGATAATTCAGCAGAAGCACAGAAAGCAGTACAGGAATTGAAAAGCCTTGGCATTAGCAATGACAGAATAGATGTGTCAAGCGCCAAAGCAGGTTCTTCCGCTTCTACTACTGGTTCTTCTTCCTCCTATACAGGCACCTCTAATTCACATTTAGGGGACACGCCTAATGAGTCCCTGGCCCATGACGCCACCGACAATGATGGCATCTCAGGCTTCTTTAAGTCTTTGTTCTCAGATGATGACTACTCAGCAAGAGCTTATTCTAATGTAGCCCGCACCAGTGATTGCGTGGTGACCGTGCATGCCCATTCACAGGAGGAGGCGCAACGTGCCGGCCAAATCCTGGACCAATACGGATCAGTAGATTTAGACCAACGCGCCACTGAGTATGGCTTTTCCCGTGACAACGCTACCGGAACTCAAGCTATTCCCATTATTCAGGAAAACCTGGAAGTTGGAAAGCGCGAGGTAGAAACCGGCGGAGCCCGTTTGCGCAGCAGAATTGTGGAGCGTCCGGTAGAAGAGCACCTGCGCCTTAAGTCTGAGCACGTGCGGGTAGAACGCAACGCCGTGAACCGCCCGGCCACGGAGGCAGACTTTAACCGTTTTCAGGAAGGTGATATTGAACTGACTGAGCGGGCCGAAGTGCCGGTAGTAAATAAATATGCCCGCGTAGTGGAAGAAGTGTCTTTAGGCAAAGAAGTGCATGAACGCGATGAGGTGATCAGAGACACCGTGCGCTCTACAGAGGTAGACGTAGACAATCTCAACAAAGACCGCACCCGTCTGGACAGTGATCGCACTAATGACCTTAACAAGGACAACGACCGTGACAGACTGGACCTGGATAACGACCGGACTACTAGAATCTAACCGTTTTCAAAATACCAAAAAAGCGACCTTCAAAAGGGGTCGCTTTTTTAACCCTTTCCTGTTATCAAATGGTGGCAGGAATTACCCATTCTAACCTTAAACAAAATAAAACTATGGCTAATTTAGATGTACAACCAAAAAGCAGCAGACCCTGGTGGTTGTGGCTTTTGCTGGCCCTTGTGGCTCTTGCCTTACTGTTCTTCTTAATGCGCGGCTGTGATCGTAATGACGCAGACGTAGACAGAACCACCACTACTGAAACCACCACTACTGAAACTACCGCGGTAACCACCGATGATGATGGCGACGATGATGACTGGAACGATCTGAACCTTGACGCCCCCGCCGCCGCCTATGAAGAGATTACTGATAAAGACATAGACGTACGCGGTACAGACAATTACGCCGTGTATAGCCTGGATGAAACCATCCTCTTTGGAAGTGACAAAAGCACAATCCAGCCGCAGGCCGCTGACAAATTAAAACAAGTGGCCGCATCCTTAAATAAACGCTTTGCCAATGGCAAGGTACGTATCTATGGGTACACAGACGCCCAGGGCAGCGCCAGCTACAACAAAGAGTTAGCCGAAGAGCGCACCAAGGCCGTGCAGGCCTGGTTAACTGAAAATGGCAATGTTTCTAAAGACAACGTTTCTATGCACCCCGTTGGAGAGTCAAAACCAGTGGCTACCAATGAAACCGCCGCCGGACGCCAACAAAACCGCAGGGTTCAGATTGTAGCCCGCAAGGTTAAATAAGTCGGGGATTCCCGTAAACTACTTTGTTTTAATTTGTAAAACCGGTGTTGCCCGCAACACCCTAAAAATAAAACCATGGAAAGAAACCCTAATTATAATGAATCAAACCGCCTGCAGGAGTTGGGCGGCAGTGACTTTGAAATTGTAGACAACCAACCCAATATCAAAGGGTGGACCGTTAAAAACCAGCAAGGCCAGACCATTGGCGAAGTAGAGGAACTCATCTTTGATACCCAGGCCCGCAAGGTGCGTTACATGGTAGTAGACATTGAAGGAGACGTGTTGGACCTGGAACCACGTGATGTGCTTATCCCTATAGGGGTAGCCCAACTGCATGAGGCAGATAATGACGTGATTTTGCCAAACGTGACCGTGGAACAACTCAGGGCTTTACCCACCTACGAATCCGGAAGCCTGGGCCGTGAGGTAGAGTCTGCCGTTTGCTCTGTGTTTGGAAGCGTTGCGGGCGCCGCCGCAAGTGCTGGTGCCGCCCTGACTGGCTCTAACCGTACCTCAGACACAGATGACTTCTATAACCAGAAAGTTTTCTCTGACCAATCTTACCGCAACCGTGGCACTGCCACTGATTACACCTCCAATGAGTATACCTCAGAAACCACCGGTACCCGCCGTGATGGCGACACCGTGATCCCCATCATTGAGGAGAACCTGGAAGTTGGAAAGCGTGAAGTGGAAACCGGTGGTGTGCATGTAAGTAGCAGAATGATGGAGCAGCCCGTAGAAGAGCACGTTCGCCTGAGAGAAGAACGCGTGATTGTGGAACGCAATACCGTTGACCGCCCGGCCACTGAAGCAGATTTGAACGCCTTCAAAGAAGGTGAAGTGGAACTGACTGAGCGTGCCGAGGTTCCCGTGGTAAACAAAGAAGCCCGCGTGGTGGAAGAGATTACCCTGGACAAGGAAGTGGAAGAACGCGATGAGGTAATCAGAGGCACCGTGCGCTCTACAGAGGTAGACGTGGACAATCTCAACAAAGACCGGACCCGCCTGGACAGTGACCGCACCAATGACTTAAACAAAGACAATGACCGCGACAGACTAGACCTGGACAATGACCGGACCACCAAAATCTAACCGGTAACCGGTTTATTAAAAGAAAAGGCGACCCCAAAGTTGGGGTCGCCTTTTCTTTTACCCTATATTTTTAAGGAACTAAGCTATTACTTCATCTGCATGATGGCGGCAATGGATTCTATTCCTTCCCAGAGAAACTTAATCTTTACATTTTCATTCTCTGCGTGTTGGTTGTTGTCATAGTTCACAATGGGCACGGTAATGACTTTGGTTCCCAGGATCTCCTCAAACAAATACAGCGGCAGACTGCCTCCCATAGACGGGATGAGCACCAGCGATTCTTTGGAAGTACTTTGCAGAGCGGCTTGAATGGTTTTGGCTATGGGTAAATCCATGGGCGTGCGTTGGGCGTTGTACCCGTGCTCTATTTCAATTTTTGCCAGGTTTGGGTATTTGGCCCGCTCCGCTTCCGTAGGTTCTTGGGTTAATACATGATACCCCCGGCTTTTTACATGGGCAATCACCTTTTCTACCTGCCGTTGGTAGTCATTTCCTTTCACCAGGCGCAAGTCAAGGGTAGCCACCGCCTTTGTAGGAATTACATTGCTGGCCATGGCGCCTACATTGGCGCTTTGCATGCCGTTAATATTAAGGGTGGGCTTCATGAGCGCCTCTACCAACGGCTGCTCCGGGTTCTCGGAGGCGTAAATGCCAAGTTCTTTTTTCAGGAGGGCATCCTGGCTAGGAATCTGGGCCAGGGCTTTTTTCTCAGAAGCGGTAAGCGGGGTCACATCCTCATAAAAGCCTTTGACCAATACCTTCCCTTTTTCGTCTTTCATGGATGCCAGGAGATGGGCAAGTTTAAGAGCGGGGTTAGGAGCCCAGTTACCGTAGTTTCCGCTGTGCAATGGGCGCTTGGCGCCATACACGGTCAGTTCTATATTCACATCTCCGCGCACGCCATACACAATGGTCTTTCTTCCGGAGACATGCCGGGGGCCATCAATGATCACCCAGCAGTCGGCCTTCAATTTCTCTTTATGCTTTTTGAAAATTTCATTTAGGTGTATGGAGCCTACCTCTTCCTCGCCCTCAAACAGAAACTTTATGTTTACCCCCAAACGCTGACCAGTTTCCACCAACGCCTGATAGGCATTCAGAATGGCCATAACGCCGGCTTTGTCATCGGCGGCTCCCCTGCCCAAAAGGCGCCACTCAGGGTTAATTTCCGCTCCGCTTTTGTAAGGCCCCAGTATCTTGCCTCCGCTTTCAAGGGGCGCGGTGATCAACACCGGTTTAAATGGATCTACCCCGGCGTACCATTGCTTGGGGTTCACGGGCTGCCCGTCATAATGGGCATAAAACCCGATGGTCTTGCTGGCGCCCGGGGTTTTTATTTCCCCAAAAACAGCCGGCGTCACCTTAGGGGTGGTACCTGTCAGGAGTTCCGCCTTTATTCCCCGGTCCGCCATGAGATCCTCCAGGTAAGCGGCATTTTTCAGGATATTAACCGTGTCTGTGGACACGTTGGGAATGGAGAGAAACGTGATGTAGCTTTCCAGCAAGGCCTTCTCCTTCTTTTTAAGGTACTCCTGAAGGGATTGGCCCTGCGCTGTGCCGCCATAAAGAACTAACAGAAATAAAAAGCTAAAGGAATAACAGAAGCGGCTTTTCATAGATAAAAGGCTAAAGTAAGATGGAGATAGAACAGGCAAGAATAATAGGCACCAGCCCTCAGGGTGATTGTTCCGTTTTAGGCCTTTTTTCCGGAAAACAGGCCTAAAACGGAAATGCTGTTTTTAAGTAAAAAAATTCGTGATACCATAGCGAGCTAAACAGTAAAAGTCATTTACAAAGGCCTTCACTTCAGCTTATTTCTTCCCATGTTTCTCACCTGGGTGGTAGGTGGCTTCGGCGCGTTTCTCCACGTCTTGGCGGTAGTAGGCGGCGTCTTTGAATTTCACGTCGGCGTAGCGTTGGCCCTGGTCAAAAAAGTGCGGGGAGGCTGGGTCTCCGCTTTGCCCGCCGGCCAGCATGGTCTTAGCTTTTACCTTATCGCCAAACTCCACCACGGCCACAAAGCTGTTGCCCAGGGTGCCGTACAACTTTTTGGTGTTGTAGGTACTGGACCCGAAGGAGGCCAAGGCTCCCCAGTTACCTGAGGCCATGCCAATGGGAAGGCTGGGCAGGGCATCATTGAAGGGCTGCTTGATCTCCCCGTTCACGCGCTGGAACCGGTTAATCTCTCCCCAGGGCATTTTCCAAGTGCCAAAATCTTTTTCCAGCTGGTCCATGCTTTGGCTGAACAGCGCCAGGCGCTCTTTCTCCAGGGCTACGTTGGCGTAATAATTCATCCGGTCCATAAGCGCCAGGCTTTTGGGGGCGCTGCCGTTCTTAAAGGCGTTGGTAGCGTAAAAATGCGCCAAAGACATAGCCACTGATTCTTTAGACACCGCGTAATCCCAGCGGCGCATCACGTCTATGGCTTCCTTCAATTTTGGGTCAGTGGGCTTTTGGGCATCAAAGGCTTTCACCAGGCCCGGCACCAACACTTCAAAAGCAGGAAGATAGGGGTCATAGGCTAAATTGATGAGTTTATCCAGGGTCAGGTTATTAGCTTTCTTGAGTAACCGGATGGCGTGCACCCCTCTGAAGTTCTCGGGGGCCGGGGCCATGTAGGCGGGGTAATCTTCTTTTTTAGGGCTGTACTCTCCGGCACCGGTATAAGGCGTGGAATTACAGTTCTGGATCCAGCCATTGGGCGGGTTTTTGATGATGATGGTTTCTTCCAGCGGATGCAGTCCTTGCCAGTCGGTTTTGGGGTTGCTGCCATCTACCGGTTTGGTGTAGTCAAAGGAGGTGTCCCGTCTGGGGAAGAAGTTGCCGTGGTAGTAGGCGATGTTACCGTCTGCATCTGCGTAGACCGTTCCGTTAGAGGAGTTAGTACGCATCTGCATCATCTGGTTAAACTCTTTCAGATTGCTCTGCTTAGTCCGTATAAAGGATTGGGTAAGGGCTTCCACGGGTTTCCACATTAAGGCGGTGGCTACCCATTTGTCGCCGTTCTGGTGGGTAATGGGCCCGTGGTGAGTGCGGTAGGTAGTGAAGGTTTTCTGCTTCACCTCATTGCCGGTTTTATAAGCCAGCGTCACGCTGGAAGAGGTCACCGGGCGCTTTTCCTGGCCATAGCGGTAAAAAAGCTTGCCATCTTCCTTCACAATGGTTTCCTCAAACTCATCTATCACATCGGTGTACGCCGAGGTATGCATCCAGCCGGTTTTCTCATTGAAGCCCTGGTAGATAAAGAACTGCCCCCAGGTGACGGCCCCGTAGGCATTCAGGCCTTCTTCACTGACGGCGTGCACCTCTCCCCTGAAAAAGAACGAGGTGTGGGGATTGATCAACAGCATGGCCTTGCCCGAGGCGGTGTGTTTACCCGAAATGGTAAAGCCATTGGAGCCCTGCGGTTCCTGCAAAATGCCAGGCTTCACCAGTCCACTCTGGCCCTGGAGGAACCCCATGGAATTCTTGGTGCCGTAGAAGGCTTTGATCCTTTCCGTGGAGACACTTTCAATATCGCCGCCAATAGAACCCTCACTGAAGTACATGGGCATCCAGGGCTCAAACCGGGTGAGGAGTTTCGGCTTTACCTCGGGGTGGGTGAGCAGGTAATAGTTAATACCGTCGGCGAAGGAGTTACAGAGGGCTTTAAGCCATTCGGGGCTTTTCTCATAGTGCTGCACCGCTTCCTCTTTGCTCATATACAACCTGGCCCTCAGGTCACTGTAGAGCATCTCCTCCCCTTCCACTTCGGCCAAACGGCCGATGGCCCACAGGTAATTACGCTCCACCCGGTTAAAGTCATCCTCGCACTGCGCGTATAACAATCCGAAAACGGCATCGGCATCGGTTTTCCCGTACACGTGCGGCACGCCAAAATCATCCCGGATGATGGTGACCCGGGCAGCCTGTTCCTGCCACCTTTTAAGGTCCTGGGCAGAAGAAGCCTGTTCCTTTACCGAGCAGGAGAAGAGAAAGGTTAAAAGCAGGAAATAAGAGAAGAGTTGTTTGCTGAGATGTGTCATGGCTGCCAGAATTGGATGTACCAATTTAGGCAGAATTGTCTGATTCTGTATACCCGGTTTAATTCTCCTTTTACCGTTTGAGAATCAGGCTTTCCGGAGCAGACTTACCAGCGCCTTCTCAAGCAGCGGAGCTACCTTAATACCGTTGGAAGGATGCGAAATAGTGTCACAGGTGATAATTTTTGCAGCACCCGCCGCTATTGACTCTTCAAAAGAATTGTCACTGAAAATTGGGTGTATGCCCAGGCAAATGGGCGGTTGGAAGCCTTGGGTAATTAACTGCTGTGTGGCCATGATCATGGTTCTGGCGGTAGAGATAATGTCATCCACTAAAATGGGTTGGTGCTGTTCCCAGCCTTCAGCTGGCGGGACTTTTATTTCTACCTCACGGTCCCCTTTCCGGTGTTTTTCCAGCACTAAATAAGGCGCGCTGGCGGCCTGGGCCACTTGCCTTACCCATTGTTCGCTTTCACTGTCGGGCCCTACCAGCAGCGGGTTCTTTACGTTTTCTATCACCCACGCAGAAAGCAGCGGAGCGGCATGCAGCACCGTCACCGGCACAGAATAGATCTCCTCCATGCCTTTCACCCGGTGCAGGTGTGGGTCAATGGTTACGATTAAATCTACCACGCTGCTCAGTAACTTGGCAAACTGGCGGGAGGTAACGGCTTCCCCCGGATTGAATTGCTTGTCTTGCCGCATGTACGCCAGATAGGGCGCCACCAACCCAATCTTACGGGCACCTGCTTCCCGGGCCGTTTGGCAAAAGAAGAACAGCGGCAGAAACTTGTCATTGGGGTGATCAAGGGTCAGGACAATTAGCACGTTTTTGTTTTGTACCTCAGAAAGAAGACGCACGTAACTTTCGCCATCTGGAAAGGCTCTGATGGTGGCTTGGCCCACCGGAATCTGTAACTGTTCTGCGAGTTGCGCGGCCAGCGGTTCATTGCCCGGGAAACCAAAGATCAGCCAATCCATTTTGTTCTATGTCTAAGCAATAGTGATGATGTCTTTTTCATTGTTCACATACTCCAGGGCATAGGCCAGTTCTCCCTCAGATTCTGAGAAAATGGTAAATAGCAGGTCACCAGGCGCCACCGTTTTACCCAGGGGAGCGGCAAAAAGAACACCCGCCATGGTATCTTCCGGGGCGCCGGCCAGCTTGGCCACTTTTGACAAGCGCCGGTTATCAATCCGGATAATGGTGCCTGCCTGGGCGGCGGTTACCTCATGGCAAAAGGGAGCATAATTGGGCACCGTAAAGCCACCCTGCGCCAGGCAAATGGCTTTAAATTTTTGATAAGCCTCCCCAGATTCTAAAATAGCCTGCGCTACTTTGATACCATTGCCTGCAGGCTCCTTGCCAGCCAACTCCAGCAGACAACCGGCAAACACCAGTGCTTTTTCTTTTAAATCCTGGGGAGCCGCCGGGTCATTCTGGAGCACCGCTAACACATCCATGGCCTCCAGGGCTGGGCCAATTCCCCGGCCAACCGGCTGCGTGCCATCTGTCAGAAGGACCTCTAGTTTCAAACCTAAGGCCCTGGCTACCTGCTCCAGATGGGTTTTCAGCCTTTCGGCGTTTTTGTGGCTCCTGATCTTAGCGGTTTCGCCTACGGGTACATCTATCACCACATGGGTAGCCCCCACGGATACTTTTTTAGAGAGCACCGAGGCAATCAGTTGCCCTTCGCTGTCAATATCCAATGCCCTTTCCACCCTGATCAGGACATCATCTGCCGGGCTTAGCTTTACGGCCCCGCCCCAGGCAAAACAGCCGCCCTCTTTCTGCACCACCTGTTTTATCTCCTCTATGTCCAGGTTCACCCGGGTAAGGGTGCCCAGGGTATCGGCGGTGCCGGCCGGTGAGGTAATAGCCCGGGAGGAAGTTTTAGGGATAGGCAACCCATAAGCAGCCACAATGGCCACCACAATGGGGGTAGTGCGGTTGCCGGGCAATCCGCCAACGCTGTGTTTGTCTACCACTAAGGGAAAATCCCAGGTAATTTTCTCTCCTACCCCAATCATGGCCTGGGTCAGGCCCACTATCTCCTGCACGCTCATCTGCACCGCGCACCCCGTTATGAAAGCCGCAATGTCTACATTAGAATAATTGCCCTGCACCAGATCCTGCATAATGGCCCTGTAAGCAGCCGTAGGAAGCTGGTTGCCAAAGATCTTGGCGCGCACGTATTTCATAGACTCTACAGGAGACAAATGGGAAACCGCCAAAAGCGCCCCTTCGCTTACCTGCAACGTTTCGCGGGCCCCTTTTGAGAGACTGATTTCGCCGGGAGAAAGGATATCTGTTTCAATGACGTTGAGGCTGGCCACAATGGATTTTTGCTGGTCCCAGACCTTGATCCTGGTTAGCGCAGAAAACCCCTCTGACTTACAGACATGGCAGTCGGCGCGCATGTATACCACATGCTCCTGCTGCGTATCTATTCCCAGATCCTTGAATGCTAGTTCATACCCGTACATAAAACTGTTGGAGAGAAAAGGGTAAACAGAAACAGGATAGCCTTTCAATATTTTAACTGGTTTACCAATCACCTGCTTTCAGGAAAGGGCCCTCTGAAAGTATACGGTCTTGTTAAAATTCGGCCTTGCGGAGATTAAAAATTACGTAAGTTATCAGGAACCCTTTTTTGTAACCCTTGCACTTCTCCCCTTACCTTGCCGGTCAAAATTTATGTTTGCTTTTTGCTACCTTTAATATTACAAAACCTGTCTCTATGAAAAATATAATAGCGCTATTGTTAAGCTTTGCCGTAGTGGTGCCAACCCTGGCCCAGCAAACCCAGAAGCCCCCCTTGCATGGAAAGAACTGGATGGCCATAACGGGCAAGCCCCTGGCGGCTACGGCCGGCGCCATGACCTTCCAGAAAGGCGGTAACGCGGTAGACGCGGCCTGTGCCATGTTGGCAGCCACCTGTACCATGTGGGATGTGCTCAGCTGGGGGGGCGAAACCCAGGCCCTGATCTACAACCCCAAAACCAAAAAAGTCATTGCTATCAATGCCATGGGCGTTGCTCCTACGGGTGCCACACCCGAATTCTTTAAAAGCAAAGGCTATAACTTTCCGCCGGAATACGGTCCCCTAGCCGCTACCACCCCCGGTACGCCCGGCGGGCTACTCTATATGCTGGCCAACTACGGGACTTTAAGCCTGGAACAGGTGATTGCCCCTGCCATGGAAATGGCGGCCGGTTACCCCATAGAAGCCCAGACCGCCAACAGCATTGAGCGCGAAAAAGAACGCATTAAACAGTGGCCCTACAGCAAAAAGGTATTCCTGACCCATCCAGGCCAGAAAAGGGAAGCTCCGGAAGCCGGGGAAATCTTTGTGCAGAAAGACCTGTTGGCCACGCTCACCAAAATGGTGGAAGCCGAAAGAGCCGCCCTTAAAAAAGGCAAGAGCCGCAAGGAAGCCATCATGGCCGCCTATGACCGCTTCTACACCGGCGACATTGCCCAGGAATTTGTGCGCGGCTCCAAAGAGCAAGGCGGCCTGATCACCATGCAGGACTTGGCCAAATGGAAACCCATAGAGGAAGATCCTCTCATGGTGACCTACAAGGGAATAGACGTCTATAAGTTACAGCCCTGGACCCAGGGTCCGGTTATGCTGCAAGCCCTGAACATTCTGGAGAACTTTGATCTAAAAAAGATGGGCTACAACAGTACCCAATACATTCATACGGTGTACCAGGCGATGAACCTCTCCTTCGCGGACCGCGATTTTTATTACGGAGACCCTGCCTTTGCTCCGCAGGAGCCTATCAAAGGGCTTTTGAGCAAGGAATACGCCAAACAACGCGCCAGCCTCATTCAGCAAAACCAGAACAACCCCAAGATTGGCCCTGGCGACCCCTATCCTTTTGAAGGCCGCAAAAACCCCTACCTGAAACTGCTCAAAGAAAGAGGCTATGAAATGGACACCACCAAGCGGAATTTCGCGCCGTCGCATGACATCAGAAACGGTTCTTCAATGGTGGATTACCAAAACAGGCTCTTGCTGGGTACTACCACAGTAGAAGCCGCTGATAAAGATGGTTGGGTGGTTTCTATCACGCCAAGCGGCGGATGGCTGCCTGCCTGCATTGCCGGCAACACGGGGGTAGGTATGAGCCAACGCATGCAGAGCTTTGTGCTGGATGCTCAATTGAACCCGTTCAACGTGGTGGCGCCGGGTAAACGACCACGGGTTACCCTAACGCCCTCCATGGCCCTGAAAGACGGCCAGCCCTTCCTTTCCTTCGCGGTGCAGGGCGGCGACACCCAGGACCAGAACCTTCTGCAGTTCTTCCTGAACATGGCTGAATTTGGGATGACCGTGCAGCAGGCATCAGAGGCAGCCAACTTTAATACCAACCAACTGTGGCTTTCTTTGGGCGGCTCCAAAACTAATGACCGAAAACCCAAGCCAGGCCATATTCTGCTGCATGACAGCACCCCGGCGGCCGTGCGGGACCAATTGAAGAAAATGGGCTATACCCTTACCTTTGATGATCGCACCAGCGGTCCTATCAATGCCATCTATTTTGACCGCGCTCACGGCAGTTTCTGGGGCGGCTCCAGCAACCATGGCGAAGATTATGGCATTGGTTGGTAAGCTCCTTGGGCTATTGCGCCTAAATTGAAGTATAGAAAAAGAAAGCCCGGGCCGCATGCAAAACAGCGGCCCGGGCTTTCTTATTTTCTCTGCAGTCCTTTCGGAAACTTTTCCAGAGGGGTTAATGGCTTATTTCTTACCTTTTAAAATAGCACAATACAACACCGGGCTGAAAAACCGCAAGTTTTCAATAAGACACGCCATGTTATAAAACTTCTCCGGGGCAATCTCACTGTTCTCAGCCATGGCCACCAGGATATTCTCCAAGGCATCGGCGTAATTGGCGTCAAATTCTTCTTCAGTCATTATTCTTTGGTTTGCCTCTTTGGTCGGCAAAAACTTAACGCAAACATCAGGATTTTAATTTCATTTCTATCAGGTTGGGGCTTCTAATTGCCATTAACTTCTTGGCGTTTCCCTGAGGAAAAGGAGATGATAGCGTGCTGAATTTTTGCCCTGATGACCTTGGGCTAAAGAATTTGTTTGTGCCTTGAAGTAATGGCTTGTCTAAGGTTTCATGGACTAGGTTGTTCCATCTTCTCGCTCCGAGCGCTCACGGCCGCGGGGCCCCGCCTTCCGCCCTCGCGCTGTACCCTCTAGCCTGGCCCCGCAGGGCCTGCCGCATCCGCGGCACCGGGTCGAGTGCTAGGCGCTCAGACGAAAGGCTGGAAACGGGGAAGGCGCGGGAATTCATTTTCAGGTTGTTGGTGTTTTAAGGGTATTTTAAGAAAAACAGCCTCAAAACGCAGTTACCGCTAACAAAGCCCAGACTCCCCCCTTGAGGGGGGCGAAGGGGGGTGTTTACACAGGAGAGCACATTTGCTAGTAAAATTCCCAAACTAAAAAGATACCATAAAGGGGATTACAAATCCCCCTTTCAGAACTTCCGGATTGCAAATCCTGAAGAGCAATGTGAACACTGTGAGAATGATTCCGTAGGGGCGTATCGCATACCCCCAACGCATTGCCCTTTTCCTTCTCCCCCAATGAAGGGGTTGGGGGAGGACCTACTCGAGTAAATCAAATTCCTGTTTCCAGCCCATTTTTCGCAAAACAACCTCAAAACGCAATCCGCCGCCCAGGGAACCAGGAATTAACCGGGTTACGAAAGGCGGCAGATGGAAGTGCAAGTACAGAAGCAAGCCCTATTAATTCAGCATGTTTTCTACGTTAGGCAGAAAGCTGGGGAAGACCTCGTTTCTGAGGGGTTGGCCCTGCTCAAAGCCGGTGATGTTCTTGAGTGTAACCTGGGCAATGGTGTAGAGCGCTTCCTCGGTGAAGAAGGCCTGGTGACCCGTAATCAGGACGTTGTTGAAAGAGAGCAGGCGCATGAAGACATCGTCCTGGATGACACGGCCGGACAGGTCTTCGTAGAAAAGGTCTCCTTCGTCTTCGTACACGTCTATGCCCAGGCTTTTGATCTTGCCTGACTTGAGGCCTCTGGTGACCGCCTGGGTATTGATAATGGCGCCGCGGCTGGTATTGATGAGCATCACGCCATCTTTCATTTGGGCAATGGACTCTTCATTGATCAGGTGGAAGGTTTGCGGGGTAAGCGGACAGTGCAGGGAGATGATGTCAGATTGGGCGTACAACTCTTCCAGGGCCACAAACTCCACACCGGCGTCAGCGGCTTCGGGGCTGTTGTAGAGGTCATAGCCCAGCACGCGGCACCCAAACCCTTTTAAAATGCGGGCAGTTACCAGGCCAATATTCCCCAGGCCAATCAGCCCCACGGTTTTGCCGTGCAGGTCGAAGCCCATGAGGCCGGTGAGGGCGAAGTTTCCTTCGCGCACGCGGTTGTAGGCACGGTGTATTTTGCGATTCAGGGTTAAGATAAGGGCCAAAGTATGTTCGGCCACGGCATAAGGCGAATAGTCTGGTACGCGCACCACTTTTATGCCCACCTGGGCGGCGGCGGCCATGTCTACGTTGTTATACCCGGCGCAGCGCAGGGCCAATAGTTTTACGCCCGCCTCGGCTAAATGCCGCAGAATAGAAGCGCTTACTTTATCATTCACAAACACACAGACCGCCGTGGCGCCTTTGGCCAGAATAGCGGTGTTCTCGTTTAGGGGCACCTCTAGGAACCGAAGTTGGTGGCCTTGCACCTGATTGGCTTCGGTGAAGAACTGCTTGTCATATGGCTTGGTATTGTAGAAGGTTACTTTCATGGCGCAGTGGCTTTATAGTTCTGTTTAATATGGGCAAGTTGGGAAGAACCGCAGGCCCTTAAAATGACTTTTGCCAGCCAGAAAAGTGATGTACGTTCAGGTTTAGAAGTTTAGATAGATTCTCTTTTGTGCGGAAGCTGCCAGCAAGGAAAGCCATTTGGGGAGTCTTTTCCCGGCTGAATGCAGCAAAAAAAATCCCTGCCCCATGAAGAGCATTTTCATGGGGCAGGGATTTTGGGAGATTTCTTTATTTTATCCTTTGGTTTTAGGATCGCTGGCCCTTGGGAAGGTACGTTCTTCCTCAATTTTCCCATCCTTGGTATGGATAATCACCGAGCTTTTTTCCTGGTTTTTGGCCAGATCAATGGTTTTGCTCACTACCTCTTCTTTGGTGGAACCCGTGACAGATGCTCTTTGTCCGCCTTCCAGTTTCCCTTCCCAACCCTCTTCGGTTTTGTTCACATGATATATCTTTCTATCTGCCATAAGAATTGAAATTAATGGTGTCTGGTAATCTACTGGCCGCACCGCCTTAAAGTTTCAATTATGCACGGCAAGAAAGCAGACCAAAAAACTGACAAGAAATTAGTTACCAGAAAGAAAAGCCAAAGGTGAAATAGAAAATAGTAGAAGAGACCAACTATTGGCCCATATGGTTCTTAACCAAAGCCTTAATGAGGGGACTTTGGCTTTAGGAAGATTGTTTAAGCTGCTTAAGTTCTTCTTCGTGGAGCGCCCGCCATTCCCCGGGCTGCAACTGCCCCAAGGATAGGGTTACTATGCGCACCCGCACCAATTGCTCCACCGCATACCCTAGCTTATGACACATGCGCCTGATCTGGCGGTTTAGCCCCTGCGTGAGAATAATCCTGAATTGATTCTCCCCTGTTTGGGAAACCTGGGCAGGCCGGGTCTTCTGGCCCATAATCACCACTCCTTCTGCCAGGTGTTCAAGCGCCTCAGGGGTTAGGGGCTTATCTACGGTAATGATATATTCTTTTTCCTGGTGGTGTTCTGCGCTGGCAATGCGGTCATAGAGTTGGCCGTCATTGGTGAGCAGCATGAGCCCTTCAGATTCTTTGTCCAGCCGACCAACCGGGAAAAGACGCAAGTTAAAGGAAAGGGCCTGGGCAAGATTGTTTTGGATAAGTAGGTTGAGGGTGGACTCCACCCCGCGGGGCTTGTAATACGCCAGATAGGTAAAGGTCTGGGAAGGTTTAAGCACGTGGCCATCCAGGGTTACTTCATCTTCCGGCAGCAAAGGCTGACTCAACTGCCCTTTTTTTCCGTTCACTAACACCCGGCCCAGCAAAATGCATTGCACGGCCTCCTTGTTGGACATCCTTCCCTTCTGAACCACAAAATGCTGAAGCGAGGAAGAAAGGTTTTTCATGGGATCAGAAAAGATTGGCTTCCATATAACGGGTTGTCACCGCAAAAGTAACTGAACCTGTCCATAAACCCGAACCCGTTTTTACCGGACTACTTTTGCTTTCCTGTTTCGGACCTGTTATCCTGAAAACGGCTCCAAAACGCAACTCACTCACTCACTCACTCACTCACTCACTCACTCACTCACTCACTCACTCACTCACTCACTCACTCACTCACTCATTTTTAAAAAGTACCGGCTTGAAGGTGATCATCAGCCAGGCCCATTGGTTCAGGCCAGTGCTCTGTTTTCCTTTGATTGCCTCCAAGGTATTAGTCTCAAAAAGCTGCGAATACCCCAGTTTCACGTTGAAGTCTGAACCTACATTCTGGTTGAAGACGAGATCAATTTCCTCTCCCAAGCGGGGGCCTAATTTTCGGTTGGCCGGGCCCGGCTCATACACCCGCACCGGCGAGGTGAAATGGTGCAAATGCACCAGCATGGAGTTGGTGGCCCCGGTTTTGAAATTAGTCTTCAGATAATAGTCCACCAGACCGGTGTTGCGGCCCTCCTGCCCATGGTTATTGCCCACGTAGAAATAGTCCATGAAGCCGTAAAAAGCATGGTTGGTGCCGTACAAAGGCACAAAGCTTTTGTTTTTTGCCTCGCCCCTCCCGGTACCCGACAGGTAATCCACGCCCAGCGTAACCGGGGTCAACGGGGTAGTCACGGTCAGGTTGGCGGCTGCCAGAAAGGCCTGCACTATTTTACTGCCTACGTCCTTTCCTCCCTGGTAATAGAATTCGCTGCCCAGTTTTACCGGCCCTAGTTTGGTGTCGCCTACCACGCCATAAGTCTGCCTGTAAGCCACCGTGCTATCTGGTTTCTGCCGGCCATCATTAAACACCAGTAAAGACAGCTTGGCGGTGCTCCAGTCCTGGTGCAGCCATAAGTACTGCATGGTTTTGTAGTTGTCTCCGCCGGCATAATAGGTATCAAACAGTTTGGTGGGCTCTGACGGCACTACCTGGTTATAGCCTGCCCCGGCGTGCGCCGAAAACCCCGAACTATCAGAGAACATAACCCTGACGGCGTCGTGGCTTCGGCCCTGCTGGGCCCAGTCCAGGTTGCCCAGGAAACGGGCGTTATCATAGTCCAGCTCCTGCCGGCCCACGCGCACCGCCAACTGGGGTGTGAACAGATAATCGCCGTAGGCCTCATACACATTGAAAAGCGTAGGATCCGATTTATAAACCTGGCTGGTGCTGCCCCACACCCGCACATCCTGCAAAGACAGCTTCAACCGTATTTTCTCCTTCTGAAACTGGGTAATGAGCCGTGACCGCTGCTCCACAAAAAAAGCGGGGTTATCTTTTTCCCCTTTCAGGGTTTTGAACCCATTTCTAAACTCGGCCCGGGGCCTAATCTCCGCGGAAAGGGAAAACTGAGCAAACGCATTACAAGTGGTGACCGCCAATACGGCAGTCAACAGCAGGGCCTTAGTAAAAGAGATGGGTTTCATAAAAAGGAATTCTGGTTCTAGCTTTCAGTCCTAGCCTTGCCCCTGCGCGTTGGGTCTTCTCTTTTCTTTCCCTTGGTGCCAATTTTATGAAACAGACCCAATTCCCTAACCGGCTAAGGGTTGCCGGTGTTCTGCAGCTACAAAGCTTCTATAGGGGCTCAAGGTAGCGGGTTTCACCATTGCTTGGTGCATATAGTGAGGTTATTTTTCTTGAGGGAATATTGGTGTTTTGATAGGCTTTGAGGGGTAGCAGGGAAGTACTTAATCCTTAGATTGGAAGGAAGATAAACCGAAATTAGCTTTTGGCGTTTTGAGGCTATTTTGGGGAAAACGTGCCCAAAACGGATGGATCAGCAAGAGTATTCATCCCCCTACCCCCTTCAAAGGGGGACGAAAAAGAAGGCAGAAGAGGGCAATACATGCGGACAGGTTAAGCCCTGTCCCTACACCAAATGCTTTAGACATAGATGTTGTGCGTAGAGTTAGCGGCAGCGCTCTACGCACTGAACGGTGAGCCAATCTCCCGATTGGCGTTAGGGGAAAACGCTCTTCCGGATTTGCCATCCGGAAGTTCCGAAAGGGGGATTTGCAATCCCCGGTGGTTGCATCTTAAAGTAGTAAAGGAGAGGTTGGCAACGGCTTTTCTATGGCGCGGAAGTTACTTCCGTGACTTGGATGTGCATAGGTTTATCCTGCAGATGCGCTCTCCTGTGTAACCCCCCCCCTTCGCCCTCTCAAGGAGGGAGTTTGCGGTGAATAGGTGAAGTTGCGCTTTGGGCCTGTTTTCAAAAAACCAAGCCCAAAACTGGAATTGCAGCTTCTACTGCTTTTTCTTCTCCAACCACACAGACTCAATCTCCAGAGTGATAGGCCCAGAAACAGACGTCCCTTCCGTCAGGTAAATTTGAAGTTTATCCAGGTCCTGGAGAGAGAAGGTACCGGGCTTTTCAGACTTGAACCAGAAGGGGTGAAAGCCGGGGTACGGCCGGGGAAGCAGCATGAAAGCGCCCGGCCGCAAGGAGCTTAAGGGTACTTCTATGTTCTGGAAGGTATTGGCAACCTGTAATTGTGCCGTGAAAGCAGACGCGTTTTTGTTGACCAGGGCCACCGTTACCGGTACTGCTTTTGGTTGCGAGGTTCTTATCCGGACCACCAGTTTGTCAAAGGAGGCTAACTCAGGTTGCCGGCCTTTCAGTTTGTCCGCAATGGCGTGCTGGAACCCGAAGGTGCCTTCCTTGGGCAATTCTTTGGCCGTAAGCTGCAGGATAAGCTGGCCGGTTTTTTGGCCGGTAATGAGTTGGCGCTCGTCGCTTCGCCAGAGATTAGGGAAAACGTTGAGGGCCCGGTCATGGGTGGCGTTGAAGAGCTCCAGTTGGCCTTGCGCTGCGGCTACAAACACCTGGTAAGAGTCAGTGCGGTAATTGTCCCAGGCCCAGGGGTCTCCTTCATGGCCCCCCGGAAAAGTAATCTGCCGACCGGCCTCCTGCACCATGATCCGGTAGGTGACCAAGCCTGGAGTAAGCAAGTCCACTGGTAGTTGCGCGGTGAAGTCATAGGCGCCGGCTTTCTCCATGCCAATGGTTTTAAACACGCCCGCCAGGTTGTTGGCCTGCACAGTTACTTTCGCTCCCGGCGACACGCCCACGATTTGCGCCTTTAGAGTAAAAGCCTTGCCGGAAGAAACTTCCGTTATGGGTTGGTGGTCTACAAAAACAGATTTGTCAAACGGTTGCGGGGCCACAAATTCCTTTACCTGCAGGTTCAGGAAGGTACGGTCGCCGGTCCAGGTGCTTTTGACTTTTTTGGAAAGCAGATAGGCACCGGGTTGAATCTGGAAGCTACCTCCTTTGGCCGTGGCCTGGTGTTGGTTGCCCTCGTTTACGGCGGTAATAGTAAAGCTATTCCCCAATTCGGGGAGGTTGATTTGCATGTCCTGGATTTGCCACTGAATGCGGGTCACTTCTTTGCCCGGCGAGGCTTTGGCGAATGGGTCTCTGATGTGCACCGCATCTGGCATTACCTCCAGGCGCCACACGCCATTTTCCAGTTTGTCCAGGAAATAAGCCCCGGTTCCGCTGTAGCGCACCACCGGTGAAGTCCCAACGCCCGCCACATGAGCCAGTTTTTTGGCATTGACCGGCTTGGTGGAGGTAGTGTTGGAGTAATAGAATTCCTGAGCCGTGTTCATCTCACTTAAATTGCCGGCGTAACTCACCCTGAACGCGCCAAATACACTGTCGGCGGGGTAGGTCCCGAAGTTCTTGCGCAAAGGCAGCGCATGAAACGCCTTGGAGGCAATTAAAAGACTAATGGCTTTGTCCGGAGTATAGGCCAGGTTGAGGTAATGGGTCTGGTATTCGGTGTTGCCGTAGGCGGTCGCCAGAGGATCATAGGCAAACTGAGTTGCCCACTGCATGCCCGCCTGCCGGAAACTCTTCGCCATGGCGGGGTACATGTATGAGCCCAGCACATCGCCGGCGTCAAACTCATACACCATCAATGATTTGTTCTTGAACTCTGGAATGGTGTCAAAGGGAATTTGGTACCGGTCTACGTGCGGCAGGTAATTGCCCTGTAAAGTATGGTTGGCCACCAGCCCCGTGGGGTACCACTGAAAACTCACCCCGTCTATCTGAGCTTTGGCTACGGCATCTGCGTAGGTAGGCGACTCACTGATGTTGTAATACACCGGTTTAGTCCAGCCGGTAGCCCTGATGGCCGCCACCATGCGGTTCACATATTCCGTGGTGCGGGCCTTGGGACCGGAGTGCTGGGGTTCATTGTTGACTTCGGCGCCAATGATATTGGCATCTGCCCCGTAAGTTAGCTTAGTGTAGGGGTTAACGTGGTTCAGGAACTGCCTGAGGTAATTCTCCTGGGCCACGAAGGCCCTCTCTTCCACCAATGCGCGCTTTTTGCCGTACAGGTGCGAGAAACCGGGTGTGGCCTCATCTTTTTCGGGGTAGCCGTTGCCCCAGAACGCAATGGGCGTGAGCATGATTCTGATGTTGCGCTGCTTAAGTTTATAGACCAGGTAATCAAAAAGCCGCAGGTGCTCGTTCTCCAGCAAATTGCCCAGCGTATCTGATATCTCCGTGTCCCAGACGTGCACCCTAAACGCGTCTAACCCCAACCTGGCCAGGTGGTACACGTCCTGGTCAATAGCTTTCTCCGGGTCCATTCCCCGCGCCTTGACAGACCGGTATCCGTAGGCAAACGGCACAGTGTAGTTCACCCCGAAGAACGCCGCCTCCTGGTTGTTTTTCTTCCAACGCAAAACCCCTTTCCCGTCTATATACACCAGTTCTGTTTCCTTGGCCGGCTTGGTCTGGGCCACCAACACACCAGGGGCGCAGAAACTAAAAGCAAGGAGACAGATACAGGTGAAGAGCTTGGCGGCCTTTTTCATAGGTTGGAATTAATAGCGTTAGGTAACTGGTGACCTGCGCAAAAGTACACAGGAAAGCTTTCCCCATCCCCATGAATCCTTCAGACCCTGGTCAGTAGGCTTATATTGCTTCAAAGGAATCCTTCAAACGGGTATGCGTTATTTCAGGTCATACGTATAACATATCAAATATTATTTATGGTTTAAATTATTACATTAGAGTATCAGGTGTCCCTCATTGCTCCTGCATAAGGCCTTAATTTGTTCACCATGGAAAAACAATTTGACAACAAGGTGGCACTCATTACCGGAGCGAGCTTCGGCATTGGCAGGTCCACCGCTCTTTTATTCGCGAAACGCGGAGCCAAAGTAGCTCTGGTAGATTGGGTGGAGAACCAGGAAACCCTGGAGAGTATCAAAGCCATGGGTGGCGAGGCCCTCTTTCTCAAGTGTGATGTCTCTAAAGCCAGCGAGGTACAAACCATGGTGGAGAAAACGGTGAGCACCTTTGGCCGCATAGATTTCGCCTTTAACAACGCGGGTATTGAAGGCCTCGGGGTACCCACCCATGAAATAACTGAAGAAAACTGGGAGAAGGTGATCAACGTGAACCTGAAGGGGGTTTGGCTCTGCATGAAATATGAAATCCGGCAAATGCTGACCCAAGGCAAGGGAGCCATTGTCAACAATTCCTCTATTGCCGGGATTATTGGCTTTCAGGGATTAGCCGGTTATACCGCCTCCAAGCACGGGGTGATTGGCCTTACCAAAACCGCCGCCCTGGAATATGCCCGCCAGGGAATACGGGTCAATGCCGTGTGCCCGGGCGTGATCCAGACGCCCATGGTTGACCGGTTTATAAAAGACGACGCTACCCGGCAGGCGATGACCAATTCAGAGCCTATAGGCCGGTTTGGCGCCCCGGAAGAAATAGCCGAAGCCGCCATTTGGCTTTGTTCTGATGCCGCTTCCTTTACCACGGGCCATTCCCTTGTGGTTGATGGTGGCTGGGTGGCCCAGTAATAAAAGCAACACACTCAAAAGCTAAATGTATGGCTGTTGCTCCCAACTTAGAAGATTATGCTACTTTCTCCGCTGGCTTCAGTTGGGAAAAGGAACGGACCGGCCTTACGGGGTTACCCAACGGGCAGGGGCTTAACATAGGCTTTGAGGCCATTGACCGCCATGCCAACGGTCCGCTGCGCGACCAAACTGCCCTGCGTTGGGTCAAGAAAGACCACTCCACCATGGACTGCTCTTACCAGGATATGAAGGAGCTTACCAATCGTTTTGCCAATGTGTTAACCGCTCTGGGCCTGCAAAAGGGAGACCGGGTGTTTTCCTTCCTGGGCCGGGTGCCAGAGCTTTATGTCAGTGCCCTGGGTACCCTTAAGAAAGTAGCGGTCTTCTGCCCCTTGTTCAATGTGTTCGGCCCGGAACCCGTGTTCCAGCGCCTTAGCCGCGGCGATGCCCTGGTGCTGGTCACCACGCAGGACCAGTTTGAGAAGAAGATACGGCAATTGCTAGACCGCCTGCCGCAGTTACGCTACATCCTCCTCACAGACGCCGCAGCCCATGAGAACGACCAAGTCCGGTCCCTACCCCGCCTCATGGAAGAGGCCTCCCCTGAGTTCAACATTCCGCCTGCTGATGCTGAAGACCCCGCCCTGCTGCATTTTACCAGCGGCACCACTGGCCTGCCCAAAGGCGCCTTGCACGTGCACAAAGCCGTCTTGGTGCACTACGTGACAGGCAAATACGTGCTGGACTTCCACCCCGGTGACATCTACTGGTGCACGGCAGATCCCGGTTGGGTGACCGGTACCACTTATGGCATCATTGCGCCCCTGGTTAACGGAGTTACCAACATAGTAGACGAGAAAGAGTTTGATGCTACCCGTTGGTATTCCATTTTGCAGGACCAAAAGGTAAACATCTGGTACACTGCTCCCACTGGCATCCGGCGTTTGATGCGCATGAACATAAAGCCCCGTGAGGAATACCACCTGGAGCATCTGCGCCTCATGTTAAGCGTGGGAGAACCCCTGCACGCTGAGGCGGTGATCTGGGGCGAGAAGACCTTTGGCATGCCTTTCCTGGATAACTGGTGGCAGACCGAGACCGGAGGCATCATGATCGCTAATTACCGGTCTATGCCTGTAAGGCCTGGGTCCATGGGCAAACCCTTGCCTGGCGTAGAAGCAGCCGTAGCCCAAGTAACCGATGACAGTTTCCAGCTTCTTACCGAGCCCGGCAAAGACGGGCACCTAGTTCTGAAGCGGGGCTGGCCCTCTATGTTCCGCACCTACCTGCATGACGAGGAACGCTACCAGAAATGCTTCCGGGGAGACTGGTACCTGACCGGGGACTTGGCAAAAAAAGATGCAGACGGCTACTATTGGTTTATCGGCCGCGCCGATGATATCATCAAGACCTCCGGGCACATGGTGGGTCCGTTTGAGGTAGAAAGTGCCTTGATGGAGCATCCGGCGGTAGCCGAGGCAGCCGTGATAGGGAAACCAGACGCCCTTATTGGGGAACTGGTGAAAGCCTTTGTGGTGCTCAAGCCAGACTATACCCCAGATGACGCCCTTAAAATGGATATTACCGCCCATGCCCGCCGGAAACTAGGCCCCGCCGTGGCGCCCAAGGAAATAGCCTTCATAGACACGCTGCCCAAAACCCGAAGCGGTAAAATTTTGCGTCGGCTGCTTAAAGCCCGGGAACTGGGCCTTCCGGAAGGCGACCTCTCCACGCTGGAGCAATCTTAAGTTGTAAGGACTCAGACCATGGCACAAGACCCCACTTCCGCAACCGCCCCTTTTCTGCCGCCCAAAGAGCAGGCGCAGAAGCTGCTGTACCAGATGATTTTGATTCGAAGGTTTGAGGAAAAGGCCGCTGAGATGTATACCAAAACCAAGATCAGGGGTTTCCTGCATCTCTACATTGGCGAGGAAGCCGTAGCCGTAGGGGTGCTGCAGGCACTTACCCCTGAAGATAATGTGCTTTGCACCTACCGGGAGCATGGCCATGCCCTGGTGCGGGGCCTGGAACCCGGTGCCATTATGGCCGAAATGTACGGGAAGCAGGAAGGGTGCAGCAAAGGCAGAGGCGGCTCTATGCACCTGTTCAATGCGAAGGCAAAGTTCTACGGAGGAAACGCCATTGTGGCAGGCCACCTGGCCCTGGCAGTTGGGCTGGCGCTGGCCGATAAAAAAAGAAAACGCCCCCAAATCACCTGCTGCTTTTTTGGGGAAGGCGCCATGGCCGAAGGGGCTTTCCATGAGGCTATGAACCTGGCAGCCCTGTGGCAGGTGCCGGTGCTCTTTGTCTGCGAGAACAACCTGTACGCCATGGGCACCGCCCTGCGCTACACCCACGCCATGACAGAACTGGAGAAGAAAGGAGCTGCCTATGACATCACTTCCGCCGCGGTAGACGGCATGGATTTACCAGCCGTCATGCAGGCTGCCACTGCCGCCGCCCAAACCGTGCGCGAAACCGGCAAGCCTTTTTTCCTGGTCTGCAACACCTACCGCTTTAGGGCGCACTCTATGTTTGACGCCGAGCTTTACCGTGAAAAAAGCGAGGTTGACCAATGGAAACTGCGGGACCCTATCCAGGCTTATTCCAACCTGCTCCTGCAACAACAATTGGTTTCAGAACCAGAACTGGCAACCATGGAAACCCAGATTGACCAGGAAATTCAGGGAGCCGTTGACTTTGCCGAAGCCTGCAGTTGGGAACCCCTTGAAGAACTCACCAGATACACCTACAGTGAAAGAACCCCCTGACCCATGGAAACCCCGCTCCTCACTTACCGCGAATGCCTGAAGCAGTCTATAAGGGAAGCCTTGCTTTCTGACGATCGGGTGTTTCTGATGGGCGAAGACGTGGGGCATTACGGCGGAGCCTTTGCCGTGAGCAAGAACCTGCTGCAGGAATTTGGGCCGGAGCGTATCATGGATACCCCCTTGTCCGAAGGAGGATTTGTAGGAGCAGGCATTGGCGCCGCGTTAGGGGGCATGCGGCCCATAGTAGAGATCATGACCGTTAATTTCAGCTTGCTGGCCCTGGACCAGATTGCCAATAACGCAGCTACTCTGCTTCACATGAGTGGCGGCCAACTCAATGTGCCCTTGGTGATCAGGATGAGTACTGGTATTGGTCGCCAGCTGGCCGCCCAGCACTCGCACAGCTGGGAACCGCTGTTTGCCCATATCCCGGGCTTACGGGTACTGTCTGCCGGCACCCATGAAGACGCCCGCTACATGCTTGCACCGGCGTTACTAGACCCAGACCCCATCATCATCTTTGAATACACCTCCATGCTAAACCTGGAGAGAGAGCTACCCTCCAATTCGGGTCCAGTAGACATCACCAAGGCTAAAATAAGACACCCCGGAAACGACATCTCCATTATCACCTACGGCACAGGCGTGTACAAAGCCCTGGAGGCTGTTCCGCTATTAGCACAGGCGGGAATTGACGCCGAGGTGCTAGATTTAAGGATTCTACGCCCATTGGATGAGGAGACGATAGTGGCTTCCGTGGCCAAAACCCATAGAGCCCTGCTGGTGGAAGACGCCAGCAGATCGGTGAGCATTTCCTCTGAGGTAAGTACCCGAATCATGGAAAAGGCCTTTTATGAATTAGACGCACCCGTTCAGCGGCTATGCGGAGTAGAAGTTCCTATACCCTACCCCAAACACCTGGAAGACGCCGCCGTTCCGCAAACTGACCAGATTGTTTCTACCATAAAAAAAATGCTGCAACATGATTGAATACCGGATGCCCAGCCTGGGGGCTGATATGGAAAGTGGCTTTCTGCGTGAATGGCACGTGCGGCCCGGGGATAAGATCAAGAAAGGAGACATTATTGCGGAGGTAGAGACCCAGAAAGGAATCATAGAAATAGAAGTGTTTGATGAAGGTACAATTGGGGAATTGTTGGTTCAGGTTGATGAGAAAGTTCCAGTGGGTATGCTCATGGCCACCATTATGCCTCCGGGAGAAGAGAAAGCGGGTCCGGTTGCAGCGCCAGCACCAACAGCGGCAGCGGCAGAGAGCCCGGTAGCAGCTATGCCTGGCCCTCCGCCAGCGGTGGAGAAAGCCGCCCTACCGGAGAACCATATTCGGGCTTCTCCCCTGGCCAAAAGGATTGCCGAAGAAAAAGGAATAGACCTGGCCACCGTAAAGGGCACCGGCCCAGAGGGAGCTATCACCCGCGACGATGTGGAACACGCCCTGGCCGCCCAGGTGGCCCCACCGGTTTCACCATCTCAAAAGGAAGCAGCCTTGCCTACCCATCCATCAGAAGCACAGGCCGCGGCTCCCATTCCTCAGGCAGCAGTTCAACCCCTAGAGCAAATTACCATGCAACCCGGAGAAGTTGCTCCTAAACCGGCAGGTCCCGGATTTTCCCCGGAAACCATCCGGATGGCTGTGGCAGCCGCCATGAGCAAGTCTAACCGCGAAGTGCCGCATTACTACTTGGAGACGAAAATTGACATGAGCAAAGCGCTGGCCTGGCTCACGGAGGCCAACAAACAGCGCCCCGTCAAAGAGCGCCTTTTACCCGCGGTCCTTCTTTTGAAAGCGGTGGCCAAGGCGCTCAATGACGTGCCGGACCTGAATGCCTGGTGGGAAAACGGGCTGCAGCGCAAAAACAGCATCAATATTGGGTATGTGGTTTCGCTGCGTACGGGCGGCATTATTGTCCCGGCCATTCATGAGGCAGATTCTAAAACGGTAGACGAGCTGATGTTTGCCTTGAACGACTTAATTCCCAGGGCGCGGGCCTTACGCTTGCGCAGCTCTGAACTAGCTGACTCCACCATTACCGTTACCAGCCTGGGAGAAGGCGCCGTGGAAACCGTCTATGGCGTTATTTACCCGCCACAGGTGGCCTTGGTAGGCTTCGGGGGAATTACTCCCCAACCCTGGACCGAGAATGGCATGCTGGACGTACGCCCGGTTCTTACCGCCACCTTGGCCGCTGATCACCGGGCCTCTGACGGCAGCACCGGAAGCCGTTTTCTGACCGCCATCAAACAATACCTTCAAGAACCCGAGAAATTATGACAGAAGCAGAAATAAAACAGACCCTGGTCCTACGGCTTAAAACTATTGCCCCCGATACAGAACCTGGCCAACTTCAGCCAAATGACAATATCCGGCAAACGCTGGGCATCGATTCCTATGATTACCTGCAGTTCATAGTGGCCCTGGATGAGGAATTTGGTCTGCAGACGCCCGAGGAGGATTACGGGAAAATTCAGACTATGAAGGAGTTGGTGAGGTATATTCAGGGACACGCGAAGGCTAAGACATAAACTAAAGCTTTCAAATAGTCTTCACTTTGGTAAGGCAGCAACAGTCTGCCTATGACTTTTCTATAGTAACTCTTCCGTTTTAAGCCTGTTTTCCTAAAAATAGCCCCAAAATAGGACTTCATTCACACGCTTGTCACAGAGTAATTCTAAAAAAAGAGATCAAATTATTTACAAGGGGTGAAGCAGGGAAAATGTTAAAAGAGTAGCAGGTACTTCCAATAGTGCCTTTTTTGAGGCGGTGTAACATTTATAAGCCACCAACTGTCCGAAAACAAAAAAGCCTCTCCACGTAAAGTGAAGAGGCTTTTTTTACCGGTTTTGTGATCCCATTTGGATTCGAACCAAAGACCTACTGCTTAGAAGGCGTAAGGTCAACAGTAATTGTTATTTATTGATATTTATAATTAACTGCTTACTAAGCAATTAGTAAATTCTTCTTTATAAATACTTATGAATATTAGTCGTATTTTTGGATAAATGTTTGCAAATTGCTTGCAAATAAACCTGAGTTACTATGGCATCAGCAAGTGTATCTATTGTTCAAGACACTAGAAGGGCAAAGAAGGACGGAAAATTCCCGGTTAAAATCAGGGTCATATATAACCGGAAGGCAAAGGATTTTCCCACAAGACACAGCTTGACTGCCGATGATTTCGGGAAGGCCCTGAGTGCCAAGCCGGGCAAGAAGTTGGAAGAGACAGGAATTGAGCTTAACGCACTCAAGGGTAAGGCGCTGGGGATAATAGAAACTCTTTCTGTATTCTCCTTTGAGGCCTTCACCAAGAGATTCCGTGACAACCTAGCCAAGGACGATGTGTTTGACGCATTTGTCGCCAAGGTCAGCTTATTTATGGCGGAGGGTCAGGTAGGTACCGCCAAGAACTATGAGACAGCCCTCGTCTCCCTCCTCTCCTTTATGAAGCAAAAGCCTTCATCAAGCGGCAAGGGGATGAGCTTGGAGAAGATCAAGGCCGACAGGGCCGCTATCATCGCCGAAAGGAAACCTATGGCCTTCTCAGAGGTGACGCCCGATTTCCTCAGAAGGTATGATAAATGGATGGTTCAAAACGGAAAGTCCGCCACAACCGTGAGCATGTACCTTCGCACGCTCAGGACTCTCTTCAACGAGGCGATGGCCGAGGGGAATGTTCACCCAGACCTATATCCCTTCGGAAAGCGGAAATACCAGGTGCCGGCCAGCAGAAACATAAAGAAGGCCCTGTCCAAGCATGATTTGAAGAAGATCTTCGAATATCAGCCCAAGTCGGACAGCGAGGCGAGGGCTAGGGACTACTGGTGGTTCTCCTATCTGTGCAACGGCATCAACATGAAGGACATCGCCAGGCTCAAATACCGGCAGGTCGGAAAAGACTCCATCACCTTCGTAAGGGCAAAGACGGAGAGGACCACCCGGCATGACCAGAGAGCCATTACCGTGGAGATTGAGCCTGAGGTCGCTGAGATCATCCGGCGGTGGGGCAACAAGCCCTCTCTCCCCGACGCCTACGTGTTCCCGATCCTCACCGCAGGCATAACCCCGGAACGGGAGAAGGCGGCGGTCAACCAGGCAACCAAAACGACCAACAAGTACATGAAGCGGATCGCCGTGGAACTGGGTATAGAAGCGAACGTCACCACATACGCGGCCAGGCACTCCTTCTCCACGGGCATGATGAGAGCCGGTGCCCCTACGGGAATGATATCTGAACTCTTGGGCCACTCCTCTGAGAAGACGACGCAGAACTACCTGGCCGGCTTTGAGGACGACGAGAAGCGGCAGTTTAAGAGGCGCCTGATGGACTTCTAACCTATCAGCGCAACAAAATCCAAGGAAAACCCATAATAGGGTAATTATGGACGAGCAAGACGACTGGGAGGTAAATGACGATTACGATCCGCAGGACTGGGAGGACGAACCCATTCTAAATCATGACTATTATGTCAGGAAGTTCACCTCTTTGGTCTACCATCACCCGTTTTTCACCTATCACTCTGTACCCCCTGACAAGTACAGGTCCGTTCCTTCCTTCTCTGAGCAGAATCCCTTCTCGATACCTCTCTTTACAATGGAAAGCAAGGAGTGGGGCCAGACGGGGATATACCCGAGCGACTTCAACGAGAAATCGGTGCAGGGAGGGTTCTGTTTTTATATCCAAAGGCATGACCATGCGGAGATTGCCGAATTCCTGGATTACCAGTTTGCCTCATATGTGGAGAGAGCGGCCCCTAAAGAGGATGCGACTGCTTTCCTGGACTACCTTATTACTACCATAGAGACATTCGGGGAAGCCTCTAGGTATGACATGTGGCGCGACACAGACTTCCATAGCCTACGCGCCGTGGGTAGTTGGGTAAGGTCGCACAGAGGGTACATTGATGCATTCGAGCAAAGACTATGGGACTGGGTAAACCTAAACCGCGACTTCGGGGAAATGGCTAAAAAAGAAAATGCTAAGCGGAAAAAAGAAAAGACTGAGGAGAAGTATTTAGCCAATCCAGATATAAAGAAGGCAGATGAGGAGGATGCGGCCCTAGAGAGGATCTATGCCAAGAAACCAGAACAGGCGATCTTAGCCCTTTGTTTCTTGTATCTCCAAGATGCAGGGTATGTTCCTTTTTTTCAAAACCATGAAGGTGGAAAATTGAAGGCCATAGCGGAGGTGGTTAGCAGAAGCCACCTAAAGAGTGTCAAGTCATTTCAAAACCACTACAATTTCATTAATAATAATGAAAGAAGAATTACACTCTCAAATATACCAAACCTTAAAAAGGTGATGGCACTTCTAGTAGAGTTCCCCAAGGCTCAGAGACTAGTTGAGACTGAGATAAAGGCCGCTGATTTGGGTAGGGCCTAACGTCAGGCCTTACCTAGGGTAAGCTCCAGCTGTATTTTGGACATTTGTATATCATTAACAATTAACCCAAAATAGAGAGAATGGACAACCCATTTATTAAAATCGATGAGAGGCTCAGCGGCCTAGAGAAGATAGCGCTGGAGCTGTACAACATTTATCAGGCCAAGGCAAAAAATAGTGCCGAGTCTGATAAACCACTTAACGCCATGGAGGCCGCTGAGTTCCTCGGCATTCCCAAGAACACCTTATATGCGCTCACGAGCCGAAGGGAGATTACACACTGTAAGAGAGGGAAGCAACTTTTCTTTCAAAAGAAGGACTTGTTAGATTGGCTAGAGGCAGGGCGGCAGAGAACAGTTGCCGAAATTCAGTTGGATACAAGAAAGGGGGTGCGCCGTGCATAGTGCCTTCAACCTGCGGGAGTACCTTTCCGCCACCTCTTCCCAAGAGACCCTGGAGTTCCCGCTCCTGGCGTTCCCGGCCCCCATCAGGCGCATCATCGAGGCCACCAGGGACAGCCTGCTCTACCCGGTGGATTTCATGGGTTCCGCCATCCTGGTCGCTATCAGCGTCGCGGTCGGCAATGCCCTCAAGGTGCAGGTGAAGCGGGCCTGGCAGGAGGGCTGCACCCTCTTCATGGCGCTGGTGGGAAGGCCCGGCACCGCCAAGAGCCACCCGCTCTCCTTCGCGCTCGCCCCCTTCTTCAAACGGGACAGGGCGCTATACCAGGAATACCGGGAGGAGATGGAGGAATACAAGGCAGCGTTGGCCCTCCACAAGAAGATTAAGGACGGCAGCCCTCCCCCGGAGAAGCCGGTGATACGCAAGAGCCTGGTCCAGGACAGCACGCCGGAGGCCCTGCTGGAGATCCACCAGCGCAATCCCCGGGGCCTGGGCCTGTACATGGACGAGCTGATGGGCTTCCTCAACAACTTCAACCGCTACAGCCAGGGCAGCGAGCAGGAGACCTGGCTCACGGTCTGGAGCGGCAAGCCCCTGATCCAGGACCGCAAGTCCGGGGAGCCCCTCAACATCATGGACCCCAGCGTCTCCGTGGTGGGCACGATCCAGAACGGGCTTCTGGGGCAACTCGCCCAGGGGAACCGCAGCGTGAACGGCTTCATGGACCGCATCCTTTTCGCCTTCCCGCCTAACCTGGTGAAGGAATATTGGTCACAGACGGAGATCGACCCCATGGTGGCCGTGGACTGGGAGAGGTACATTGGTAACCTGTTCGACATTTCCTTGGAGGTTAGGGAGGACGGAAGCCTTGAGCCCAGGGTTGTCCAGTTCTCCCCCGGGGCGCGGGCCCTCCTCTCGGAGTGGCAGGTCCACAACACGGACCTTATCAACAATGCCCCCACCGAATCCCTAGGGGGCCTTTATGTCAAATTGGAGACTTACTGCATCCGGCTTAGCCTGGTCTTGCAGGCCGCCATGTGGGCCACAGGCGAGTGGGACCGAGACGCTGTCAGTGAGGAGGCAGTCCAGGGGTCCATAATGCTCACGGAGTATTACCGCCGCACTGGGACTATGGTCAACGATACCATCAACAGCTACAGTCCCCTGGAGAACTTGCGGGAGGACCGGCGCGCCTTCTATGAGTCCCTGCCGGTGGAGTTCTCCACCAAGGAAGCCAAGGCCATCGCATCGGGTCAGGGGATTGCCCACAGGACGCTCCATGAGATACTGAAGGACAAGACCCTGTTCATGCACCTAAGGCACGGTAAATATCAGAAACTCATCTAGCAACTGGCTGCACTTCCCGCACTTTATGCACTTCCCCTCCCGCTAGAGGTTATGAAGTGCGGATAGTGCGGATAGTGCGGCACAACTCAAGAAGAAGATGAGCGACTATGCATTTAACCTGCAGAGATACGGCGGGCCCAAGACCCGTTTCGACTGCCCAGGGTGCGGGAAGAGGCAATGCTTCACCCGCTACGTTGACAACGCCACCGGTGAGCCGGTAGGCCCTTCGGTGGGCAGGTGTAACCGGGAGACCAGTTGCGGCTACCACCTGAAGCCCGGGGAATACTTCAAGGCGCAGGGTATCCCTTATATACCCAATCCGAGGCCAATTCCTAAGAAGGAGAAGCCCAATCCAGCCTCCTATATCCGTCCCTCCCTGCTAGAGAGTAGCAGGAAGGCATTCCAGAGGAATAACTTAGCCGTCTTCCTTACCGGGCTGCTTGGGAAAGTGAAGGCGAGGGAACTGATCGATAGGTATTTGGTCGGTACCTCAAAATACTGGCCCGGGGCCACGGTGTTCTGGCAGGTGGACAGCGAAAACAACATCCGGACCGGCAAGATCATGCTCTACGACCCAGTGACAGGTAGGCGCGTAAAGGAGCCGGTGAGCAGAATCCACTGGGCGCACCGCTTCTCAAACGACCCCCACTTCTGCCTCAGCCAGTGCCTCTTCGGGGAGCACCTGCTCAGGCTGGAGCCAGAAAAGCCGGTGGCCATCGTGGAGAGCGAGAAGACGGCCATCATCGCCAGCGCCTTCTACCCGCAGTATCTCTGGCTGGCCTGCGGGGGTATTTCCCAGCTCAGCCTAGATAGGTGCCTGCCCCTGAGGGGAAGGGATGTAACACTCATCCCTGATGTCGATGCCCTCCAGGCCTGGCAGGACAGGGCAAGGAGACTGGAGGATGGGCTGCTCCAAAGGATAAAGGTGACAGAAGTATTGAAAGGAATGGCTTCGGAGGGGGAAATGGAGGCGGGCTGGGACATAGCGGATTTCCTGGTGGAAGGAAGGATTGGAATGATTGAATCCGCAAGTATGTCAGAACCAAGGAATGCAACGCCAAGTTCCTGAACCGCAAGCAGAATAGCACCTGGAAGCCCACTTTCATAGGCTTGTATGACTGCCAAACCCCCATCCATGTAGGAAATGAAATAGAAACAGTTTAAAATCTTTTTAAAGACATGAATATTGATCAATTGATTGAGGCACTGAAGAATGACCACAACCGAAACCACCCTGTGATGCGTGGGTTGAGGGAGGAAATAGTAAAATACGAGTACTTTCAGTTCGTAATGGAGACGTGCCTGGATTTGGCCAGGAATGACCTAGACACCCTCAGTGAGAGAATCCACGTGATTAAGATAATGGAGGGGGATGTCTATCCCTCGTCAAAATATTTTTCTGAGTTCCTGGAATCCATACAAAAGGCCGACAACCTTCGCGTACTCATCGAAAGTTTGGAGGAGGCAAAAGTAAAAGGATCCTTTAGCGTATGACCAAGTAAGGATAGGGCCAACAGAATGGGCTTTCCTCTTGCTGCTTACCTCAAGGACTGGCAATCATTAGATGAACTTCGAAGTAATATCTTAGTTTAGGAGACAGCACGGCCTCCTCAATTTCCTGTCGGCAAGAGAGCTGATTTCTTCTAGTATTTATATTTGGTTCCCGAGGAAATGGAGTTTAGGGTGCATGTTGACAAGTTTCGAAAAAAAGCCGGGTTTGAATTCGATTTCCTACGCGACCACAGTTAAGTTCAGAAACGCCTGTTTTGCAATACATTACAGGCGTTTTTTTTTAATACGTACATATATCCTCACCCACTGTAATGCATCCCTTAAAAAGACCTGTTTTAGTATGTATAATTTTCTGCGGATCGGCAACTTGTATTCAGTAGGTGGGAGTATGGTCTCTCGATTGGAACGCTTTGGGTAAGACCGGGTGGGTCCGTTTTCACAGACTGCCCTTTTAGATGGGCGGCAGGCAAGTCAGGGGAATAGAGGCTGCCTGAGGGGTTTTGGAACCTCCCCTTTTCCTCAGGCAAAGGTTGTGTGCCTGGGCAGTCATAGGATGGCAGGCGAGGTTCGGTTTGGGCTGGGCCGCATTATCTGCACTTTCCGCCCTGAAGGCGCGTCTAGTCTCCATTAAGGACCGGTTACCTTTTATCTTCATCCTTCCGCCAGTGCCCTCTTTACCTTAGAGAAGGTTTAGGGAGCGGCACCGTCAGCTTGTTGATTTCCTTATAAGACCTGCCTAGTTTCAGGTCCTTAATTACTTCTTTATGCTTGCCCAAGAACTTCTCATGGCACTCCGTAGAGCCCACCTTTAGGCCCGTGTGCAGGCTGCTGGCCTTCCGGTTCTTTATCACCCTATTAACCCTGAGCTTCAACCTACGTGCATCACTACCCAGCCGAGGTGCAGCATATTGGAGATTGTCAGCTAAGTGAAGAAGAAATGTTTGACATATTAAAGTTAAGTAAACAACCAGCTTTATATGTAGACGCATTTTTTAGGGAACGGCATTTGTTTTGCATAGGCGGGTTAGTTAAAACCAGAGAATTCTAAAAAACAAGGGGTACCTTTACTTTCCATTGCTTCCTTTGGCAATAAGTTCAATTGCTATTTAAGACATTAGGCTTGACATTTGACGCATAAATCATGGAAAATACATTCGGATTGCCCATAATTCCCTCCAATGAGGAGCAACGGCTGGAAAAGCTTCATAGCTTGGACCTAATCGGCTCCTATCAGGAGGAGGGTAACTTCAAGCACATCGCCGGAATGGCCTCCAGGATGTTCAATGTCCCGATCGCTCTCGTTAACTTTGTTGACAGAGATTATGTGCTGACGAAAGCCAGCCAAGGGTTAGAGGAGCCACAGCCTGTGCCACGAGGCACCAGCCTCTGTTCCCTTGCCATCCTGAGGGACAGCACCACAGTGTTTGAGAATGCGCTGCACGAGCCCTGCCTGCTGGCCAACCCCATGGTGACGGGTGAGTTCGGACTGCGGTTCTACGCAGCGGCTCCTTTGACTACTTCAGACGGATACAATATCGGAGCGCTGTGTATCTTAGATAAAGAGCCCCGCGAGTTCTCTGAGATAGACCAAAGAATCTTGGAGAACCTGGCTTCAATCATCATCAATGATATTGAGACCGGGGCTGCTTGATAAGGCCTAAATAATGAAGACTTTACTTTTGAGAGAAACAATATGGAAGGAGTAGAACATGGGCAGGACGTAATGCACGGCTCAATTTTCGTATTGCTGAAGCGTTATGTAGAGAACACGTTTGACTACAGCACCTGGATAAGGCTTTTGGAGTCGGTAGGCATAGAACGCACCTCCTACCTCATGCACGAGATGTACCCGACGGACGAGCTGTTCGCTATTGTAGGAAAGGCATCCGAGGCAACCGGTACCCCGGCCTATGACTTGATGGAGAGCTTCGGCGAGTTCCTGGTCCCTGACCTGCTGCTGGTGTACAAAAAATACGTGAAGCCTGAATGGCGCACCTATGAGATGCTGCTCAACACCGAGGTGGCCATGCACGGCGCCGTCAAGAAAGAAGACGCCAGGACCTCCCCTCCTAAGCTACTGGTGACCAAACAGGGACCTAGCAGGTTGATTGTAGACTACTACTCCAAACGCCGTATGGCCGGGGTCGCGGTTGGCATCATCAGAGGCATCGCAAAGCACTACCATGAGAGCGACAAGGTAAGCGTGACCCGCCTTACCGAGCCGCATGCGGAAAGGGTGCAGATTTTGGTAGATTTCAGGAACCGGACTTAATAAAGAAGAGTCCGCCATGATTATCTACGAAAACGGGTTTGTAAGGCTTCTCTATGAACCTGCAAACGACGTCATCCACGCCACACTGCCTGGGCTCGACAACAACCTTTTCACGGAAGCAAGGCGTTCTTACGACATAGTGGTGGACCATGTCAAAAGTTATGAAGCCTGGACTCCTGCTTGACTCCTCCCAGATACAGGTAACTGTGCCGGAGGAAGTATTGTTGCCGATCCTATCCGACTTTTTCAGGCCACTAGGCACTTCCCGGCTCCAGAGGCTGGCCCGGGTCCTTTCCCCTCTCGCCTCCAGAGAAAGAGCCATAGAGCAGGCTTTAATGGGCTTTACCCCCCAATTCGATTATAAATGCTTTCCACACCCCGCCCAAGCACTTAGTTGGTTGGAGGCATAGCCCATTACTTTAGCCTCTGATCAAGGGCTAAAATAGAAATCCAAAGGAGTGGCCATTGCGAGTGGCACCTTTGTGGGGGGGAACTGCTTCTGAGGAATTTTCCCTGTTCGCCGGGGAAAAACTATCACCTTGTCGTCTCCTCACATAGCAAGTGTATGGCAAAGGGATTATCTCCATAAATAGTTATTTCCCAATTCAGGCAATATGAGACACCTTTTAGATATTGAAGGGCTAAAATCTAAATAGAAACCCTGCATTAGTTTAATGGAACATTTTCCAAAACTCAGCGTATTGAGACTGTGCTATATTTTACTTACCGAAGAGAAGGTGACCCATATTTTAGGGTTACCTTCTTTTTTCGTTTGAATCTAACACATAACCATCTAAATCCTGACCATTAAATTGGGTGTCACTATACTGCTGTGGAAGTAGTGAAATCACCAAAAACAGGTTGGATTTGATTAGGAGAATGTAATTGAAGAAATTTCGGTTTCTGGGTTTTGCCGCAAGGTTTGGCTTAGCCGGCTTGGGAAAGGAGCCAAGTCAGGGCCTTTTGTTCATCGTCGAAGGTCCTGATCTCAAAAGTATCATCTATTCGCTGTATCAGGGACTCGACTGTCATAATAGCGTAGATACTGGTTGGAACTACATAAGCCAGGTATTGCAGACCTTCTTTCCTCATTTGGGGCGCCCACTCACTCTGGACCCATTCCAGCGCCATATCCCAAGAACCTATCACTTCCCTGTTGCAATTGAGAAGCTTGGCATAGGGCTTCCCCGACATCAATTCGAGAAGCTTTTGCCCCCCCTCTTTGACTGTCTCCTCAGACTGAGGCCCGAACCAGCGGGCATGCACGATGGAGTTTTCGCTGTTTCTGGAGATGCGACAAAATACGTTACCGTACACTCTCTTCAACTCTACCTGTTCCTCCGGTTCCATTCCTATAGGGCTCATATGGTGACGTTGCTAAGGCTGTATTGCCGTAGCCACTGGCGTGCTTCCTGGATATTGTCAAATACCCTCGCCTCAAAGTCTTTCAGACTGGAGTAGAAGGCAGAGGCAGAGCCCTCGGCAAAGGATTGGGGGGCGGTGACCATGGCGAAGTGCCTCAGGCCTGCTTTCGCCGCCATGGGCGCCCACTGGTTCACCACCCAGTCCACAGAATGGTCCCAGCTCCCTATAACCTTGGTGGTGTCATTCAATACGCAAAAGAGATCCGCTTTACGTAGGGCGTCAGTGTAGGCCAGGGCGCCGGCCTTGACGCTCTCCTCGGTCAGGTACCCCATCCAATCCGTATGCACCCATCTATTCTCGCTGTCCACCGTCACCGTCAGGTAGACATTGCCGAACGCGTTCCTATATTCTTGTGTCATAATGACTACCTAGACGTAAGTCGCTGTCCAGGGTTACGGAGACATTGTAAATAAAAAATATCCCTTACAATCATCGGCAATAAGAATTTTAAAGGCTGGAATACAAAATGTATTGGCTTTTCACCTAGAAAGTAATAGCAGTGTTTCAGAAAGTAATAGGCTGTCCTAGCCTAAGCAACAACGGTTTATTAGGTGATTGCAATTGCCTGACATTCAAAACAGGAAAACCATAAGTACCATCAGACTTTGCTTTCAATCTCCTCCAGAAGGCGTATAAGTTCCCTCTCGCTCCCGTCTAGGTGCGTCAGCCCCGCGCGGGCTTCGTCTATCTTACCCCCGTTATAAAGGTTAACCAAATCCTTGGCTTTGCCGGTGATGGATAGATTTATCTTTTCGATCTCCCTTATCTCCGGCAGGTGGCCATATTTCGTCAGTGCGGAACTATAGAGCCATTGGCCTAGGGAGTTTTCCCGGGCTGAAAACAATGAATCATCCGTGGAGCTTCCGTACAGGATGGAACGCAGCTTTGACTTGAACAGGATGAATTTCACCCTGGCCTGCTTTATGTCTAAACTCTGAAGGCTATCCTGGCTTTTTAACATGTTGGGAGATTGTCCAAGGGGAACGCCACCGGCGCTAAACAAGTTTATTATTACCTATCTTATTTAACTTGGATGGCTTGCTTTGACTTTACCAAGTCAGTTACCTCAAACCCAAAGGTCACGATACCCGCAACTTTCCCGTCCTCCTTGAAGGCCTGGTACACGAAATTATAGTAGGTCTCCTCCATTTGCCCATTGTCGTGCCTGTCGATTTGGGCCAGCATCTCATTCCCGATATAAGGCTCTCCGGTTTGGAATACCTGGTCCAGCAAATTGAAGAAACCTTGACCTTTCAACTCCGGCCATGCCTGCTCTACGGTTTTCCCTATGAATTGCCTGCTGGGGGCCAACCTCTGGTAGTTCGGGTTCACCAATTCGTAGATATGCTCAGGACCTCTTTGGATGGCCACTAAGGCGGGGGCCTGCATGAACAGGTCATGCAGCATCTGGCGCTGGGATTCTACTTTCCGTGCGGCCTCCACCTCACGGTCGAAGGAGGCCAACAGTTCCTCATTGGTCGCCACGAGTTCCTCCACCATGCTTTTCTGCTCATGGTAGTCGGTGGTGCTCCCCACCCACATCACAACCTGCCCACGCTCATCCAGACGGGGCATACCCTTGGTCAGGTGCCAGCGATAGACGCCATCGTGCCGCCGCACCCGGTACTCCACCTGGTAGGCTGCCTTGGTTTCCACGGCCCTGCTCCAGGCATAGCTGGCATTCTGCGCATCAGCCGGATGGACGGCCTGCAGCCACCCGTAGCCGTACAGTCTATCAAGCGGTATCCCGGTGAAGTCCACCCATCTCTGGTTGTAGTAGTCGCAGTATCCATCGGGCCGGGTGGTCCAGAACATCTGGGGCATGGACTCGGCCATGAACCTGAACTTCTCCTCGCTTTCCCGTAGCGCTTTTTCGGCGGCCTTCTCCTCCGTGAGGTCTTTCACCTCGATGACCGTGGCAACGGGAACCCCGTTCTCGAAGATCGGGCTGGCCGCACAGCTCACCGGGAAAAACGCGCCGTCCTTCCTGATGAAAACGTCCAGGTGCGCCCGTACGCTGTTGTTGGTGGGGAGCGCCCTGTCTATGGGGCAATCTTCCATGGGGTAAGGGGTGCCGTCCGGGTGATGGTGATGGATGATATCATGTAGCGGCTTGTCCTGCACCTCGGCAAAAGTGAAGCCGGTCATCTTCTCGGCCGCCGGGTTCATGAACGTGCAGTAGCCTTTGTCATTCATCATGAACATGGCGACCGTGGCGTTATCGGTGATGGTGTTGGTTATCTTCAGCTGTTTCTCCAGCGCTGATTCATAATCATTATGTTTGGTCGTCTTCTCAGATATGTTGTTTTCCATTTGATATGGGAATATGTCGTCAATCGGATTATTACAGGGTACAAGATAAACAATTAAGGTTAGCAAAGCCTTTGAATGTCCAGCAGGTAGCATGAGAATAAGTCATACTTTGCTTTAAGCAACAGCCGGCTTTGGCTCCAAATGTAAATCCAAGACCAAGCAATCTAGTATAAAAAGGGAGTAACTTTTTAGGTGTGCTCCATACGTCCTTCTAATAGCTTTGGTTCTTCCCTTATACTTAACTAAACAGCAATCTAGGGAGGATAACACTTTAATCCCTTAGCCAGGTCATATCTCTGAATTTGCCGAACTAACTTCAAAGTGTTTCTAAATCAATCTAGATTCTTGGACACAAAGTGCAAATGCCAAAATATGCACTAAGCTGTAACATCACGCATTTGCTTTGAATAACTACTATAAAGCCATGATTTACCTATTGACCATTCGCTTCTCCAGACGGGAAAGTGTATCCATGAACTGCTCCCCCGTAGACTCTATCTCCAGAAACTTCTCCTTGGCTTCTGATTCTTTACCGCTGTTCCAGAACTTTATCAATCCATTCGTCTTATCGGTGAGTTCGTTATGTAGGTAGTTCGCCTCCATTACCTCATCCGTCTCAAGGTGGAAGCGGGTGGCGAGCGCCTCCACCCAGGACCCGAGTTCCTTCAGGTAGGCTTTGAAGTTTTCCGGGTTCGCCTCGCTGCCCAGGAGGAAGCCCCTCACCCTAGCCTTAAAAAACATGTGCTTGGTCCGGGCCTGGTTGAAATCTATGGACATGTCTATTGGGAAAGGATTGCAGGGTCGACTCCTAGCCAATGGCACGCTTCCTTTAGGGAGTCAAAATATTGGAACTCAAATGGGATTCGGTCACCGATGGTCTGCAGGATATTCTTGGTGGCCATCCTGTTGAAGACGTCCGTGGACTCGATGGAGGCCGATTTTCGGATTTTGGACAGTCTAAGAAACTCCGGAAACCAAACCGTGTTGATGTATTCCTGGTCGGCGGGCCGGATTACTTTCATGTTGCGGCTGTCACCCAGCCCCAGTTCTACCTCCTTGGTGGAGACCAAATCCAATACCGCAGCAAGGATTCTACGCAGTTCCTCGCTTGGGGTGAAACCATGGTACTGGGTAAAGACCAGCCTTTCCCGCTCGAAGTATTTCATGGTCGCGTATTCCGACTCGTAGTAAACCATTTAGACTGTTATTAATAAAAAGCTTAATAAGGAAAACCCTTTTAGCACCAAGTGCTTGTAACCAAAGGTAAGACTTATAATAAGCGCCGCGGTGAATTTATGGTAATGGCTTTCATTAAGGACACATTAAGCTGGCTTTGCATCTGACATTTACAGCTTCAAAAGGGCTTACGCTTACAGAACTGTCGCACGCCCTCGCCTAGGCCCAATGTTACGATGCAACTGATTGTAAACCCTAATTTAGGGTTTAGTGTATTAGATTATCCTCTAAAAGCCATGCTTTAGCGGCATCGTAATTCTTGAACTCGCTGAAGAGAAAAGGCAGGCCCTCGATATCGAGTTTTTCTTTTATGCCATCCGAACTGATCTGGCTGAAGATATCCTGCGCCTGCACGCGGGCCATCTTAGTTATTCCTTTGGAGAAAGGGAGGAACCTGGGAAACCAATCCTTGGCCGCCCACTCCTGGTCTTCCAGCCTCACGACCCGGGCCAACCGGTAGTCACCCAGCCACAGCCGGATATCATTCCCGCCCACTGCCTGCAGGTACTGGTTCAGCCCTTCTCGGTATTCGTCACTGGAGGCGAACCCGAGCCATCTCGTCTCTATCAAGTTGTGTTGTCCGTGGTATTCAATTTCGAGGCACTCGGATTTATATAAAAGCATGGTAAGGATTCTCTTTAGCCAACCACTCGCTTCCTCCACTACAGAAGTTCGGTGGGATCGGTAGAAATACGGCTGAACCTGCCAGAAGGATTTGGTAAAATCCTTCAAATTCAGATTTACCTTCTGGCCATATTTGGCGTGATTCAAGGACATACCGCGTCTTTCCTAAACTTTATGCTCACCTTGGTTCCCTTGGATGGGATAGACTCCAGTCTTATCTTGCCTCCGAGTGCATCCGCGTAGGTCTTCGAGAGGAAAAGGCCTGCTCCTCTTCCCGCGTACCCCCTATGGAATTTCTTGTACAGCCTGAACAGATTGGGCTCGACTACGCCCATGTCCATGCCGATGCCATTGTCCACCACCGCCAGTTCCATATTTTTGCCTTTTATGGCCGCCTTCAGGGAAATGTGGAGTGGCACATCCGGCCTCCGGAACTTAATGGCGTTGGAGAGCAGGCATTTAAGGATTTCGTACAGGTACGCTTTGTTGGTATAGATGACTGGCAGCTCTTCGAATTCCACCCTAGGCGCAGGCTCTACCCCAAGTAGGTCAACGCGGAAGTCCGCGACCACCTCCCTGCAGAATACGTTGAGGTCGACCTGCTCCCTGTTTGGCGCGGACCTACTGTCTTTCACCGACAGTACATTATTCATGTCCAGGATGACCCCGTCAAGTCGGTGCGCGCACTCCCCAACCATGCCCAACAGGCGGCCGAAGTCCGGGGAGGCCCTGTCTACGGTAGAGAGGGCGTTCGCCAGCCCGATGAGGTTGGCGGCCGGGGACCGCAGGCCGTGGGAGACGATGTAGCTGAACTGCCGGAGGTCCCTGTTCTGCTCCGACAGGTCCTGGGCCAGGCGCACCATCTCCTCCTCCTTCTGCTTGCGGTCCGTGATGTCCGTCCTTACCCCTATGATCTTTTTGCTGCCCGAGTCATCCAGCGCTGGCGTGATCTCATTATAGAACCACAACTTCCTCCCTGACTTGGAGTAGCTGAAGACCTCGCCCTTGAAGGATTTCCCGGCGGCCAGCCTCTTCTTAATAGTTTTGAGCATACCGGGCTGCGCGTCGCCACCCCCCAAGACCTCCTCCGGCCGTCGCATGAGACACTCTTCCAGGGTGAACCCAGTGGACTTCTCGAAAGCCTCATTCACCCACTCTATTCTCCTCTCCTCATCCATGACCATGATACCGGTGGTTGTCTTGCTGGCCACCAACGCCATCTTCTCCAGTCTGTCCTTTTCCTGCTTTCTCTGGGTGACATCCACGAAATGCACCGCCACCCCCTTGCCCGCGGGATATATCTGGAAGCTGATGATGGAATCCGCCTTATAGGGGATCACCTCCTCGAAAAAGGAGGGTGTCTTATTTCCCAGCACCTGGAGGCACTCCCGGTAGAACCGGGTGGAGGTAGCAAGGGGAAAGACCTCCCAGATGCTTCGGCCCAGCAGTTCCTCCTTTTTTTTGCCCATGTAGGAGGCGTAGTAGGCGTTCACATAGGTGTACTCCCAGTTCTCGTTCAGGGAGTAGAAACTCTCCGGGATATTCTCCATGATACCGCTCACTACATCCACCTGCTCCTTTAATTGGGCCTCGTCCCTCTTCTGAGCCGTGATATCCTTCGCTATCCCCTGAAGACTCACAACCTCGCCCCCTACGAGCACCGGTAGCACGGTGATGCCTAGGTCCGAGACCACCCCGTCCCCCCGCCGAATGGCAAGCTCTAGGTACTGGGTGTTGCCTGACATGGTGTTTGCAAAGGCGTTCTGCGCCAGGGGTAGGTCATCCTCATGGACGAACTTGCCGAAGTGGCTGCCCAGGACCTGACCGTCGGGGAAGCCCAGCAGTTTGGAGACGCCGTGGTTCACCTTGGTGAAGAAGCCGCCCCTGTTCAGCTCGAACACGGCGTCCGGGTGGTTATGGAAAAGGGCCTCGTAGTGGGCCTGGCTCTTCTTCTTCCGCTGTTCCTCTAAAACCCGCTCAGTGACGTCCCGGGAATTGGTGACGTAGCCGCTGACCGCCTCATGCTGCGCCATGTTGGTGACGGAGCATTCCAGCCACAGCCAGCGCCCGTCCTTGGCCCGAAACCGGAAAGGGGAAAGCGTGGCGTAATCGGCTGACACGGCATAGGCCAGTGCCTCCAGCGCGCCCTGCAGGTCTTCCGCGTGGATGAAAGAGAAGGCATTGCAACCGACCAGCTCCTCAGGGTCATAACCTAATATCTTTTTTACCGAACCGGCCACGTACTTATATTGTCCTTGCGCGTCGATAATAGACATAAGGTCGGTACTGTTCCCGAGGATAGCTTCCAGGAAGCCGTCGCCTTGCTCAATTCTACCCATAAACCTGCTTTTTATTCATCACTAATATACATCCAAACAGTCCTGTATCAGTATTAATACCGAATATTGATGAATAAATTTTCAGAAAGCATGGTTCATTTCCTTCCCGAAGAAAGAAGGCAATTCGATGATTTGCAGAATTTTTAATGGAGGGGCAACTTGAACTTCATGACGTTTCCCTTTATTTTTTATAATGTAAATAATTGTATGGTTTAATAGTCATGGCGTATGCGCCGCTACCAAAGGGAAATTGGAATAATAACTCACATAGAATGGAGAATACCTTCGGAATTCCGATCCTGCCAAACAATGAGGAGGAAAGTTTAGCGAAGCTGCGCAGCTTATACTTGCTGAACGCCTACCAGGAGGAGGGCGAGTTCAACCACATCGCGGCCAAGGCATCGAACATGTTCAATGTGCCTATCGCCCTAGTAAATTTGGTTGACAGCGCCTACGTGTTGACAAAGGCCAGCGCAGGGCTTGAAGCCGTTGCGTCAGTTTTAAGTGGGACAAGTCTATGCTCATTGGCCATCCTCAAGGATGGGACCACCGTTTTTGAGAATGCCGTGGAGGAGCCTTGCCTACTGGCTAACCCCATGGTAACGGGTGAGTTTGGCCTCCGCTTTTATGAGGCCGCACCGTTGAACACCAGCGATGGGTATAACATCGGCGCGCTCTGTATCCTAGACAAGGAGCCTCGGGTATTTTCACAGACCGACCAACGGATACTGCAGAATCTCGCCTCAGTGGTAATGGAAAACATTGAGAAAGGTGTGGCATAAACAGGAAACCATGAGTTTAACCTTTTGGGAGACATACCTCTTCTAATAGTGTAACGTGCAGAGCTATGGGAAGAAAATAACCCATTTATTTCCCAATAGGTAAGTCTACTCTGCCTGCAGGTGTTCATGATGGACCCTAGTCAGGAGAGGCGCTATTCCTTAACGCTGTTCATATAAACCAAGCAGCAACCCCCAAAGTAAAGCTGCCTGTACCAGGACAATTTAAATCAAGTCGCCATTTCCCATTGGAGGTGCAGCCAATCGCCCCTCTCCGTTTTCTTCTCCACTTCCCACCTAAGGTTTTGGAGTTGGGTCGGGCTAAGCAGGCCCGGCTCTTGGAGGAGAGTCAGCTTCCTATACAGCATACCCATCATCTCTTCTTGCTGGATTTGCCCGTCCTTAACAGCCGACGGGTTGCGCCTTAGATAAATTTCCCTTTCCATAACACAGGTTATTAAATTTTAAGTGATGTTATTTATTGTATAGGTTATATACGTGAAGGCCTTATTTCCGGCTGACGGTCGTACCTGGGAAGCTGGCAGGATAACGTACTCATGAACTTAACTATTCCAAGGCCTTGTCCTAGTCGGAGAAGGTTTCCATCAGGAAAGTGACCGATAACTCTTGCCTAATATGGTTGATAGTGTTCACAGCCCTGGCGGCCTCGGAGGGAAGAATTGAATGGAGATACGCTAGCTTCAGAAGCGGGGTCCGGGCCAGGCCCTAGGCATGCCTGGCCAGTAGGATGGTGAAGGTCGTACCCAAGTCTTTCCTGCTATCTACCTCAATCTTGCCCCCCATGGCCTCTACCTGGGATTTGACCAGAAACAGGCCTATGCCCTTCCCCTCGCAGTCCGGGTGGAACCGCTTGTAAAGCTGGAAGACCTTGCCGCGCGCCTTTTGCATGTCAATGCCGGTCCCGTTGTCAGACAACGTGACTTTGACGTAGTCATGGGCAGTCATTCGAGATTTGACCATGATTTTCAATGGCCGGCCCTCTGAGCGGTATTTGATAGCGTTGGAGAGTAGGTTGAGGAAGATGCTGTGCAGGTAGGCGCGGTATCCCCGCACCTCGACTCCTGGCCCCAGGTCCGCCTCCACCTCGCCGCCAGACTGCTCCAGCGGCGCGCGCAGGTCCGAGACCGCCTGGTCGAAAACCTCCCGGAGGCTGACCTTCGAATAGACTGCGGAGTCTTTCCTGTCCCGTATGGAGAGTATGTGCGTCAGGTCCATGAGGATTTCATCCAGGCGGATTGCACTCTCTTGGAGGTAACGCAGGGCGACGTCAAACTCCTGTGACTCCTTCGGTTTTTCCGTGAGTAGCCCGCAGAGGCCGAGGAGGTTCGCCACAGGCACGCGCAGGTTGTGCGAGACAATGTAGTTGAACTGCTGCAGGTCCAGGTTCTGCCGGGCGAGTTCCTTGCCGAGTCGCTCCTGCTCCCGCTCCGCCGTCTTGAACTCGGTGATGTCATGGACCATGCCAATCAGACGAGCGCACCTGCCCTGCGCGTCGAAGACAGGCACCGCCACCACTTGCCCGGTCTTCTGGCCGGCGGGGTACTCGGAGACTTCCAGCCAGGAAACCTCCCTGCCGGTCCGGATCGCCTCTGCGTATTTTCCCTTCACGTGCGACAGGGAGGGTTCGGGGATTATCTCGTCCACCAGGCTCCCCTCCACTTTGCCGATGGGCAGCCCGGTCGTCACCTGAAAGGCCTTGTTGGCGAAGGAGAACCTGAACCTGTCCCGCCCCTCTACCTCCAGCACGAAGATGACATTGGCCAGGCTGTCCAGAATCAAGGGAAGAAGGCGGTAGTCGACGTGGGAGGTCTCCCCATCGCGGGCCTTGTCTACCGGGAATGGCTCGATGGTCGTGAGGGGCTGAACCCTTGCCACCAGCGCCCCAACCCGGTCCTTATCCATAATGGGGTAAACCTCCAGTATGTAGCCTTCCTTTACAGGCAGTTTGGCGCCTGCCTTTCCCAAGGGCGCCACCCTTCGTTTGAAGGCTGACCCCGTGGCTAAGACACCTTCTGCTATCTGGGTCAAGGTGGCAGGTGGGATGCCCAGCAGGCTGCCCATTTTCTCTAAAGCCAGGGAAGACGACGGCCGGAGTATCTCGCCCGGGTCGGCGGCGCCCCACTCACAAAAGGCCTTGTTCACGGAGATAGCCGGGAAACCTGTTTCCGCGGAGAGTACCACGTGAGGGGTATTCGATTGGGCGAAGGCGGCCCCTAACGTATCTGCATGTAACATTCCTCTGGTCTTGGTGGATAGGTTCTCGGTAGTTCTAGGAAACTTATCCTAAAATTATAATACGTTATTGTGCCTGGTATTGATTGGCCTACATCAATTGTTGAAGTCCCTGTTTTTACTAAAAGGTCCTTAACCTGATTTAATTTCACCTTAAACTTTCAGTAAGCAAAAAACGCTCACTAGATATTAATATGGTTCAAATATAAAGGACAATAGGAAAAGTATTGTTAGCCTTCTAGGCAGAGGGAATAACAGCCTGTGGCATATACAGAAAGGACGGGGGTATAAATTTCCGATTGAAACGCTCAAGGTCAAATCGGGTACCCCATCGCTTGGGAAGGGGCAAAACTCGCTACTTAAGTGAATGTGGACATATATCTTTTGAATGTCTATCACAGAAATACGGCAACAAGCCACAGGAAGCTTGGCCTATTTCTACAATTCAGTCAGTCGACCTCACTTAGGGCTAGGCTTGCTTAATCGATTCCCCCTTGCTCGCCGGGGGAACCGGGGCAGCCACTCCTTCTCCAGCCACGTGACTGAGTCTGACCAAGGCCCTGAGGACCCCGTGTTGTAATTGAGCCGGAAGGCGCAGCGGGTGCGCTCGTGCAGTTCCAGCCCGGCCACAACGGCTTTCCTCAAATCCTGCTGGGTGGCGGCGCCATGCCATTCGGCCTCCACCATATTGGACTGGGCGTTATACCTTATCCGGTAGAAGGTCCTCCCGAAGACGTTCTTCACTTCCTGCTGCATCGGTGTTGATCGTATGGTTTCGGTGGGTATTTAACACCTGTTATTTCTACAATTACAGCATTAAAGGTATAATGTTTTTCAGTATTCCAAAGCAGGTAAAGAATAAGTCAGCATTTATGTCTAGAAGGATGAATGTTTTCCCGTCCCCGTCGTAATAGCACACTATTACCCGGCAAATCCTTGTCGGGCATTGTTTTTCGTCTCCTCAGGCCCCTGCCTATCGCGTGGACTGGCCGGTGAGAAGAGGCAGGGGTGGGAGGCAAGCGATTCGGCCCATTCCCTTTTACATGCAGGATTGACCATGAAAAAATTTGACCTAGTCATGGTGGTAGAGGACGACCCCACCGCCACGTTCGTTGCCCACCGCATCCTAGAGCGGAGCGCCCTGGCCGAGAGGCTCTGCACGGCCAGGAACGGTAAACAGGCGCTCACCTTCGTGCAGGACCACTTCTGCTCCCCGGACCCTGCCCCAGGGCTTCCCTCAGTTATCCTGGTAGACATCAGCATGCCGGTCATGGACGGGTTCGAGTTCCTGCGGGAGGTCAACCTGCTGGGGCTTGCCAGGAGGCCCCTCATTGCCATGCTTTCCTCCTCCAGGAAAGAGGAGGATGTGCGGAAATCCTTCCAGCTCAAGGCCGATGCTTACTTCACCAAGCCCTTCAGAATAGAGTACCTTGAGCAACTCCTCGTAGAGGCGCCGTAATGTGCCGCCAGGCTTGGCTAGGGCCTTTACGGATACAGGACGTATTTTTCAAGACCTAGGTAATGCTTAGGCCATACTGGGTGGGTCTTTTTTCGGGTAACCCTATTTTCTTGGCTAAGCGGGAAAAACAGGGGCTGTATTTCCCCTCAAACGCCAGAGAAATAGTGTCCAAGGCATATCTTTTGCAGGGGTGTGGAAGGGAAAGAAGCGGACAAAGACCCCATCGTAGTTGATTTCCCTCTCCAGGCGTCAGGCCAGCATGAGTGGGGACACTATCAAACCCAGGCCTACATCCGCAGCTTCCGGAACCGCTGCTGCTCCTAGGGTAGTATACCATTCTACATACCCTTTCTTCAATACGAGTTCCTAGGTCTTGCTAACTTTACCCTATGCGGGTCAGTTCCACGTCCTGCACCGGATTAATGAGCAGGGGAACCTTCTCTATCTTGACCGAGCTGGTGTCCAGGCCGAACCACTTGTCCTCCGAAGCGATGAAGTCCTTAAGGATGTAGTAGGCCTTCATCACCAGGTTCTCCTTCCAGGGCAGGTCGTTCTCCACCGACATGTATTTCTCCAGCACCACAAACCGGAAATCACCTATCACGTTCTGCCGGCTGAGCGACTCGTAGCGGCTGGTGATGTCCACTTCCCCGTTCTCCACCAGGTTCTCCACCACCTTCCGGAAGTACAGGTTGATGCGCTGCTCCACCCGGAAGCCCAGGCGGAAGTCCACCCGGATGACGTCGTTGGGGACGATGTGATGCACCGTGTAATCCATGGTGTAGGGCTCGTCGGTGGTGTACACGTGCAGAAACCAATAGATGTCGGCCCGCTTGGGCCTTTTCTGGAAGATGGAGTAGATGATCTTGGACTCAATGTAGTTCTTGCGGTCGGCGCCGGTCATGAACACCAGGTGCGTGGAGTACTTGGGGACGGACTCGTCCTCGCTCAGCTCCTTGAGCCCCTCCACGTACTTGTCCAGCCGCACCTCCTCGGTCAGGCGGCGCTTGATGTAGAAGGCCTGCAGCATCACGTACATCACCGTGATGAGCGCCGCCCCGATGGCCACCGACACCCAGCCGCCGTGCGGGAACTTGATGAGGTTGGCCACCAGGAAGGACAGCTCGATGGCCATGTACACCCCCACGAACAACCCGATGAGGATTTTGGACACCTTCCGGAGGTGGAGGTAATAGGCCATGAGCACGGTGGTGGCCAGCATGGTCACGGTGATGGCCAGCCCGTAGGCGGCCTCCATGTTCTCTGACTCCCTAAAGTAGAGGACCACGGCCACGCAGCCGGCCCAGAGCAGCCAGTTCACGCTCGGCACGAACAGCTGGCCCTTCACGTTGGTGGGGTAGCGGAGGCGGACCTTGGGCCAAAGGTTCAGGCGGATGGCCTCCCCGATGAGGGTGAAGGAGCCGGTGATGAGGGCCTGGCTGGCGATAATGGCGGCCAGCGTGGCGATGGCGATCCCGATGGGCAGGAACCAGCCCGGCATCACCCCATAGAAGGGGTTGACCTTATCGGAGAGCGACTCGCCCGTGTGCTGGGTAAGCCAGGCGGCCTGGCCGAAATAGTTGAGCAGCAGGCACAGCTTCACAAACAGCCAACTGACCCTGATGTTGTCCCGGCCACAGTGGCCCAGGTCGGAGTAGAGGGCCTCGGCCCCGGTGGTGCAGAGGAAGACGGCGCCCAGCAGCCAGAAGCCCTGGGGATACTCCACCAGAAGCCGGTAGGCATACGCGGGGTTGGCTGCCTGAAGGACCTCCGGGTGGAGGAAGATACTGTGCATGCCCAGTATGGCCAGCATGGCGAACCAGACGAACATGATGGGCCCGAAGGCCTTGCCCACTATCTGGGTCCCGAAACTCTGGGCCACGAAAAGGACCGTCAGGATGGCCAGCACGATGGGCACGGTGGGGATTCCCGGGTTGATGATGCGCAGCCCCTCGATGGCCGAGGAGACGGAGATGGGCGGGGTGATGATGCCGTCCGCCAGCAGGGCGCTGCCCCCAATGACCGCCGGGACTATGAGCCACCTGGCCTTCTTGCGCACCAGGGTGTAGAGCGAGAAGATACCCCCCTCGCCGTTGTTGTCGGCCTGCAGGGTGAGCAGCACGTACTTGACCGTGGTCTGCAGGGTAAGGGTCCAGAAGACGCAGGAGACGCCGCCGTAGACCAGGTCCATGTTCACCACGCTCCCCCCGCTCAGGATGATGGCCTTCATCACGTACAGGGGCGAGGTCCCGATGTCACCGTAGATGATGCCAAGGGCGATGAGAAGCCCGCCCGTGGTGAGGCGGCTGTGGGCGTGGGCAGATTGTTTTTCCATAGGACCCTTAATAGTTTTTACCGTGATTCAGGTGCAATGTACTGCATATTCCCAGTTTTGTTTAGGCAAGTTATCGGGCAGGGTCTTGGCGGAGGGGAACCGGTATTCAATTCTTCCTTATCACCCCGCAAGCTGGGGAGGAATGGAAGGCCCAAAAACGCAGGGCCCTTCGGTTGCTTTATTATCCCCGGATTGCGTAACATTGCCATCCCTTAACGCCAACGTTTAGTCGATCATGAAGAAAGTACTGGTATCCGGGGGAGCCTCCGCCTGGCAGTGGATAGACCTGGAGAACCCCTCAGAGGCCGAACTCCTGGCGGTGGCGGCTGAGTTCGGGCTGCACCGCACCTCCGTGGTGGATTCCCTCCAGCCAGAGCATTTACCTAAGTATGAGGCCATCGGGGCAACGGCCTTCATGATTACGCGGGTATTCGACAGCGGGGCCGACCGGGAGGCGGACACCATCCAGGAACTCACCAACAAGGTGGGCATCTTCTACGCCGAGGGCTATATCATCACCATCCACCGGGGCTCCTCCCTGCTGATCCAGGACATACAGGAGAAATACGTGGCCACCGGGCTCGTGAATTCCACCTCTGAGTTGCTGCTGAAGCTGGTCAAGGCCATCTTCAAAACCTATGAGTCCCCGGCCCATAAATTGGCCGAGGAACTGGACTTCTACGAGGCCAAAACCTTCCTGAACCAGAAGATGCCCCCGCTCATCAAGGGGCTCTACCACCTCAAGCGGAAGGCCACGGTGTGCCGCCGCGTGCTGCGCCTGTCCGAGGTGGTCATCGACAGCATGGGGCAGGCCGGCTTCCAGGCCACCGCCGTGCAGGACCTCAGGGATTTGTACATCCACCTGCAGACGCAGCTCGAGGAGGTGAACGAAGGCACCAACAACCTCATCAACACCTACCTCTCGCTCTCCTCCCAGAAAACCAACGAGGTGATGCGGGTGCTGACCCTTTTCTCCGCCTTCTTCCTGCCCCTCACCTTCATTGCCGGCATCTACGGGATGAACTTCGAGTTCATGCCCGAACTCAGGAAAACCTACGGGTACCCCGGCGCGCTGTTGGCCATGGGGGTGGTGGCCCTTGCCATCTACCTGTGGTTCCGGAAGAAGAACTGGCTGTAGCGAGGTTTTGGATGCCTGATCCATCAAGTATTTGGGGTATGCCGCCCTTTAGCTGGGAATGTGGTCAGAAGGACACGGCCATGGAGGTGGTGAGGGATGCGAACCATAATCACAAACTGAGTCGATCCTTCATCTTTCCTTCGTTTTATGGCAGGTGAAATGACGAATTACCGACGGTTCCCCTTCCGTCAGGCCATTTATTTTAGTTAATGGAATTGCTTAGGGAGCTGAGAACGGGCTTGACTTTCTCAGCGGAGAGGAAAATGAGGCTATGACTCCTGATAATCCTAAAAAACGCGCGGGCCAAGTAACCCTTTTCCCCCGAAATACTACGAAATTTAACGTTTAGGCGAAAAAGAAACCCAATGCCCAGTCAACGAAAAGTCACCGTTGCCAGGGAATTCGCATCCTGAAAAAGGAAAAGTGAGCAGCTGCCGCGTATTTATTCTTTTGGAGAAGGAAAACAGTCCCAGGAAGAATTTATGGGGATAGTTGTGACTGCTTTCTCCTGTCTCTTAATTGGGCCGTTAAACGAAACAATGGAGAACCTTAATCCAAATACGCATGTAGAGACCCGTGAATGCGGGAGATCTAACTTATGGATGCCCCTTCAGTATTCTCTGCAGTTGCCGGGGCGTTTTGAAGCCGCACTGGGCCGCCACATAGTCCACCGTGTAATAGGGGTTGCTTAGAAGTGTCCTCGCCCTCTCCACCCTGAGCCGGGTGAGGTATTCCGAGATGGTGGTCCCCGTGTTTTCCTTGAAGACCCTGCTAAGGTTCCGGGGGCTCATCGCCACCAGAGAGGCCAGGGTCTCTATGCTGTTGTCCCCCGCCAAATTGGAGACAAGGTGGTCCTGCACCTCATGGACTTGGGGATTGAGGTGGTTGCGGTAATCCAGGTAAACGCTTTCCTGCCGGTGGTTTTGGCCTCGGCGGTGGTACACCACCAGGCCCCGCGCTATCCGGTGGGTAAAGAAAGCCCCCTTCAGGTCCTCCAATACGGAAAGGGCCAGGTCAATCCCGGCGCTTATCCCCGCGCTGGTGTAGATATTGTCCTGCTTTACGAACAATACGTCCCCAATGACCTTCGCCCGGGGAAACCGGTCCTGCAGATCCTTCACCCTCCTCCAGTGGGTCGTGCATTCCCGCTGGTCCAGCAAGCCTGCCTCCCCCAGGACGTACGCGGCATTGCAGACGGAGCACACCGTCACCTGCCTGTCGGCGGTTTGCCTCACCCAGGAGAAGAAATCCGCCTCTCCCCTGAATGCCGCGCTGTTGAGATATTCGAACTCCATCCCAGGGAGGAAAAGGAAATCCCCCTCCCCCAGCGCAGCCTCCCGGTAATCGGACACCTTCCCCATCGGTAACCCGGCGCTGCTCACACTTTCGGGCTGGTAGGAATAGAACTCCAGCCGGACGTCCAAGCCCGAGGACCGTGCCTCTGTGAATACCTGCAGCGGGCCCGCCAGGTCCAGGAGTTCAACGAAGGGGGGAATGATGAAGGCTACTTTCATTTCTATTGGTTGGCCACTCGGGCTTTTTGGCTTGGTATCTGATGCAGGGTGGCGGTCTGGCCGTAAATTCAGGGGCAGGTCAATCCACGCTCTTTGGTTTCCTTAGTTGTAATCCAATGTCAGCTTGACTGCCTTCCGGAAGCCATGCCCGTACAGGCTTCCGATCCTGTCCAAACAGACCTCAAAAGGATACTTAGGAGTCTCCCCATACTCCACCAGTTCCCTGTATTCAATGGGGCAGGCCGCTTCCCCGGGGAAGGTCTCCGGCCTGAGGATGTGGAGTTCGTCCAAGCGTCCCACCTGCAGGTTACCGGTGGGGAGCAAAGTTAACCCGAACTTGGAGGAAACGGAACCGCCATCCAAAGCAAAGGTGTTGAGGGAGGCGGGGAAGGTGCGGGAGTAGGTATCTAGGACGGAGCCCAGCTCGAACTCATCGGCTCCTTCCTGCAGTAGCACGCCTAAGTCCCGGTCATGCTTGAACAGGACTTTTTTCACTATGGTCGCAATCGCTGCGGCGCTCACAGTCTCATTCGCATGGCCTGTCTTAACCTCAGCGTGGGGATAGCGCACCTCCCTCATCACCTTTAGCATCGTCTCTTGCCCAAACATCGCCTCTATTACGGCTAGGCTCCCCTCGGTGGCATTGGAAACCCCGGCCGTGCTATACAGGTTTCCGGACCTGGTGTAGCTCAGGCCCTTTTTCCAATCGCCCCTGGGGTAGAGTTTTTCAAGTTTTCCCCAGTCACTTGAGTGCGTGGTGATAGGCAGGCCGTCATAGAGCCCGGTTGCGGCGGCTGTCGCTGCCCCGTCACAGATGGCCAGAAGGATATTCTTTCCGGTGTACTGTTTCCTGACCCAGGCGACCGTGGAGGGCCTGGGTGGCGACTTGAGGTGAACCGTCAGGTTGGGGACGACGATAACATCAGGCTGGATTCCCAGGGAGTCTATCTCCCGGAAAGAGTAATGGGGAAGGATGAAGAGGCTGTTGACCAGCAGCACAGGCGCCTTCTCCTCAGACACCACGTACACATTTGCCTGCCCAGTGGCGTTGAACAGGTAGAAGGGCGCCATAAGGTCAAACATCTCCGTCCCCTCGTTGCTGGCGATGACGAAAACGGTCTTTTCCCCCTTGTAAAACGCCGGGCTGGGCCAGTTGAGGTTATCCTTGCCCCGGTAGACTTTCAGGCCTTGCGCCATAACGGGGTGAAGCGCCAGGTAAAATCCGGTGCATAGTACCAGAAGGCCACTGAAAAAGGAGAGCGATACTATTTTGTGTTTGTTCACTTGTTGGAAGGGTAAGTGGTGAGTTGGTGTGTCATGGAGGGCTGGGAAAGTGGGCTAGCCGCTGGAATCATGGTGTAAAGGTAAGGCCTGGCCCAAAGGCCTGAAAGGACAGGGAGGCGTCCATATCGGACAAAGTATGCTGCCTTGCCAATTAATTAATGACTCTTAAGGTGACCAATACCACCCTTGGCTCTCCTAGCTAAAATCTAGCCTTACAATCCCCTCAAGAATCATCCACTTGTATTGGAAGGCAAAAGAATAAAGTTCATAACGGCTCTTATATAACTCTCGCAGGAGATTCGCTTAGCTAATAATGGATCATATGTAAAGCCTAGGAAATTACACCCATCCTAAAACGGATGGTATGAAAAGTTGGATAAGGTTCTCATTGCCGTAACAATTAGATTAGGAGAAGGATCGGTGGCTTATGCTAAAGGGGTGGGGGGTGTTCTGGCCGATTAGAACGTTATGGGTCAGACCGGGTAGGTCTGTTTTTGCCAAGGGGATTTTTTTGTTTGCGAACGCGTTTGCGGCCTATGCGGAAGGTGGTAATGGAAAGTAAAATCTAGCCTGGTATCTAAAACTTCATCACACCGGCAAGGAGGACAAAGGCGTACTCAGCCTATTCCAGGACTAATTACCGTTGCACTTACCGCACTTTCTGTACTTATAGCGCGCTTGGTCTTCATCACGGTGTTGGGGGAGACAGCGCATAGGGTGGCGATTTCCCTGATAGAGCAACGGCCCTCATTCAGGTAGTCAACAATCCTCTTGTTCTCCCGCAGGAACTGCTCTGTACTCTTCACGGTCCCCTTGGGGCGGGCAATGTGCTTGCCCTGTCGTTTGGCCTCCTGCTGCCCCGAGACGATCCTTTCCACGGTGGACTCCCGCTCCATCTCGGCCAGGTCCGCCAGGATACCAAGGACCATCATGGTGACGTTGTCTTTCTTCCTTCTCTTGTCAAGAGAGCGAAGGTTCCGGTTCACCACGTGGGTGCAGACGCCTGACTCTGCTAATTCCAGGATGATATTGCGTACGTCCATGGCGTCCCTACCCAGCCTGGACAGCTCCATACAGACCACCTCCGTGATCTCGCCGCTTCTGGCCATCTCCAGCACCTTCTCCATGCCCGGGCGCTGATATCTGTTCCTTGTGCCGGAGACTGTCTCACAGGCCTTATAAACCACCTCGTAGCCATTTCTCTGGGCATAGTCTTGTAGTTCGTGAAGTTGGCGGCCGGTGTTCTGCTTGGCGGTGGAGACGCGTAGGTAAAGGGCTGCTTTCATAGGAGGGATTACAGACTAATGCTATAGCCCAAATATAGTAATTGTATCATGAAAAGCTATAGCTTATCGTGATACAGTAAAAGACTGTTTACAACTTCTTTTTTGGTGCCTGACGGCCCTTAAGTTAGGCAGTACTTATTTTGACACAGTCAGGTATCCTTAAAGGACAGCTGTCATTTGGCAAATTACTATTAACTGAACTTCACCCGATAAGGACTATCAACGGGAAATAAGGCTGAAATTTCGTATATTGAAGGTAAGGCAGTTGCGGTAATTTCTTCCTTTTAGAATTTTCAAGATGTAATACACACGCAACTGTAACAGCTACATTCCGATCCTAACCTTTTACATCTCATATAACGCATGAACATATCCCTGTCAGACCTTCCAAGTATCATGGCCGTCCAGCACCGCGTTCTAAAGGACCTGAAGAAGAAGACAGGCCTAAGGCAGCGGGACTGGGAGGTGCTGTGCGCCTGTGACCGGCTGGCCCTGGCAAACTACCCCTTCACCGCTGCCAAGATTGATGCTTACATGCTGGGTGCTTACTTCCTTCCCTGCATCTATGATTCCATAAATGTGCTTCTGGGGAAAGGCTTTATCCAGGTAGTAGTGCCTGGTAAGCCATTCAGGCCGGAGTCCTATGAACTTAACTCCACCGGGAAGGCATTGGTAAGGGAATGTACCAATAGGCTCAGGTGCCTTTATGAACAGCAGGACGAAAGGGTGGTTGGTATACCCCTATCAAGGGTTTGGTGACTCTCCCTTAAGAGAACCATCCTGTACTGATGAGGACCTGAGAATTTTAGTTGCCAAGCTGCAAGGGCAAAGACATCTGGATGGGAGCCTCAATCCTGTCCTTCTTCCTGATGTTATCCTTTCCCCAAAGTGGCTGGAGGTTCGTGTAATGGAAGCATACCCTCTGCTGCTCGGAGTCACTCAGGTCGAAGGAAGCACAAGGCACTATATGGTCGATATGCCACTCTCCCCTGTTATCCCAGGTCATCCCTGGTTTGAAACGTCTTTCAACGTGGTCTTTGAAAGCCTCAATAGAGCAGCCTACTAGTTCCATCGTCTTGGCGGCCTTCCTGGTTCCCGTTCCCCTAAGGGCGTGTATGATCCGGGACCGCAGCCTGCACTCCATAGCGAACCCAGGATCGGTTTCTATTTTTTTTCGCATGTAATCCCTTTTGGTTTTCCTGTACCTCTCAGGATTTTTGAGAATGGAACGCCTGCTGATTTCCATCACTTTCTGCCTGTTGTTTCGGGCATATTTGTTCGAAATCCTCTTCTTCACCTCAGGGTTCCGCAGGATATAGTCCTTCCGCTGCTGCTTGCTTTTCTCAGTCTGGTGGTAGACCCTCTTGCGTTCCTGTATGATGTCCTTATTCTTCTCCCGGTACTCCTTCCATGTATAGAACAGGGTCGCCTTGTTTTCCTCTACCCACCTGCGGTGGCAGACCTTGCACCAGGGACTTAATCCGTCTCTACTTTTAGTTGCTATGTTGAACTCGCTTTTAGGCTTCTCCTCCAGGCAGACGGTGCATTTCTTCACTGGGCTGGCAAGGGCCTCCAGTCGGGCCTTTTCCTTGGCCTCCCGCTTGGCCTTAAGTTTTGGGGCCATTTTCTCCCGTCGATAGTCAGCCTCACAGACTTTGCAGACACTCCTCTTAAGGTTGTTTTTTGAGGAGCGGTTGGTGAACTCGGTCTCCTCCAGTTTCGGTTGTTGACATTTGGTGCATGTTCTATACATGTCTCTCTGGTTAATAGGTGAACACATTTCAGTATACCTTGGGGAGGTAGCCTCCCCAGGTGAAATGCATCTACTTATTTAGTAACAAATTTGTTACCATTCTAACCGGTTAGCCATAGCACCTTTGATGGTGCGGCACCTCAAGAAGATAGAGTCATTCGGAATACACCTTAGAAAAATTAGGGAAGACAAGGGCCTTTCCCAGCAGGCCTTGGCAGATATGGCAGATATTACCAAAATGAGTATACTGCGTATTGAGAATGGTAGGAACGCCCCATCCTTGGACATGCTCCTCTCCTTAAGTGAGGCATTGGAGATTCCTTTCCTGGAGTTGATGGATTTCGAGAAAAAGAGTTAATTATACTTTGCCATTTAGCATTAACTGCTTTAGTATCCATTTTCAGGAGCAATTAATATATCTCCAACTCCCACACCTAGCGTTCATATGCCTGCTCCACCACTTCATCCAGAATCTCCTGCAGGTCTTCGTTTACCTTAAAGCGTAGCCCTTTTTCACGGCCAGTTGCAGCTGGGCTTTTGTGTCGTTCTTATTATACCAGTGTAGATGTGAGGCACTTATCTTGACCTCAGATAAAATCTTCTTCGGCAGGCCTTTTATGAGGGTTTCAAAATCGAAGCAATTTTCTAAACCTCCAAGCCGTTTATTTTTATCCAGGCGCCGTACCCCTCCAAACGGCTGGTGAACATGCCGTGCAGGATGGACAGGTCGATACGGACCACGGTGTAGGGGTTTATTCAAACACCTGCGGAATGTCAAGGATGTAGTGCTACACCTAGTGGAAGGCGGGCTCAATGGTAGAGTCTTGGTTGAACAGGTTCTTGAACTCAAAGAGTACCAGCGGCAGGCTGTTTACAAAGATGATAAGGTTAGGAATGTGTCTGCGATTACTCACAATGGCAAGTTGGTTGGCTTCCTTAAAGGCATTGTTCCTTAGGATATCAAAGTCAACGGGGTAGAAGTGGCCGAATCGTTTTCTGCAAAAATTATTTCCTTAGAATTTGAGATCAGGCTTGCTCAATTGAGTCTAATCTTTTTAAATTCCTCCTTTAAAGTTATAAATTCTTGTATTTGGAGGTCAAGCATATCAGCATCTGGTGTTATTCCAAATTCATCTGATGGCAAATGACCTTCGATTAAATCTGAAATTTCACCATGCTTTTCTATCACTTTATTTATAAGGGATTTATCAAATTTTACTTCCTTTAATCGTCCCATTCTGATTTGTGGATCAAAACGCTGAACAACTCCGCCCATTATTATAAAAATTGCTAGCGCTTCATAAGAAGCACGAATAGCCGAGTAGCCTGATTTGATGCAATCTAATTTTTCTTCATCTGGAACCCTTTTGCTTTTATTAAGCCATTCTGTAGCTTTTGTAGCATCTGTATATTGTCCTTCATTTGCAGGACTAAAATTCATAATCACTTTCCCACATAGCTTAGTTTCATCTTTAATTAATGAATGGTGAATAAAGCTATTCGGCATTTCTGATAAATGCTTCTTAGCAAAATTTTTAAGATGATAGAAGAATACTAAATCATGTGTAAAGATAATAACTTGCCTTTTTTTGCTTTCCTTAGTCAAGCAGTCAGCAATTTGCTTTTTCCTTTCATTGTCTAAAGATGTAACAGGATCATCAAAAATGATTCCTTTGTTTACGATGGAGAGTTCCATTTCGGCTAAGTAATCAGCAAGAGCAATGACTTTCTGTTCACCTTCACTTAGAATCTGAGAGGGCTGCTTTCCTCTCAGAGAGAGTTGTCTAAAAGAAGAACCAGCTACACCAGTGTGGTTAATTTCAACCCCAAAGTTTCCGTTAAGTTCTTTTGAAATTCTATTGAAGGCGTTTATATAGGCTTGGTTGAAATATTTGTCAGATAACTGTTTTTCACTGTCGGTTATTTTCTTCTTTCCTATTTTGCTTTTGTTGCTAGTTGCGATTGCTGCCCACTGTAGATTCTTGATATAAACTTCTATGGCTCCTAGCTGCTGAGGCAATTTCTCTTTATGGTTTAAAAAATCCAGTTGCTTATCAAACTCTGCAATTTCAGCTTTAGGGTCTTTTTTGTTAAGTTCTTTTACTTGCCTGTCAATATCTGTGATTATTAATTCAAGGCCATCTACATCAATTTGATATTCTTCATGGCTGTTTGCTGCCTTTAGTGTAATATCTGAAATAATGTCCTGGCATAAGGCTTGCTGCGTTGTAATAGAATTTTTAAAAGAAATTAATTTTTCAGAATGGTTCTTGGACAACCAAACTGTAATGGTATTATCATCTGGCAGCAGGTTAAAATTAATTTTCTCATAAACTGATATGGCTTTACCTAAGGCAGCTTGTGCGGTTTTGGCATCTTGTTCTGCCTGGCTTTTTATAAAGCTCCAGTAATTGGATACAAGCTTCTGAGCATCTTCAGAGAGCGATTGGTGGCAAAAGAGGCAATTATCATCTATACTTGGGTAAGAAAGAGGTTCTATAACTTGCTTTTTGGCGAAACTTTCTGCCGCTTCTATAAAGGCTTTCCATTCGACACTACCAATATCTTTAATTTTGTCTGATTTAAAGTTTTCTATACCATCTTTTTTAGCGGTTGCCTCTTTTACAAGGCAATCATTGATAGCAGTTTGTGCTTTGATAAGTTGCTCTGCGGTAAAACACCTATTAATGGTGGCGACGGCAGCTTTTAGGGTTTCTACCTGCTCTCTCTTTTCATTAAGATCAGCAATCTTTTCATCTATTTTCAATAGCATTAAGGAAGCTTTCTTTTCTTCTGCTATCCTTTTACTGGTTTTATCTTCTGCCGTATAAGGCGTGTAATTTCTTAGTGTTTCAATGTTTGTTTTAGCCGAGAGCTCGGCTAGTAAGGTCTTGATTTCAGACGTACCATCGTAAGAACTGGTAAAATCAGTTTTAGCAGTTCTTAATAGAATTTCAGCACTAATTTTTTCTTCTACTTTTTTCACTGCTTCTATTAAGTCAGAAAAAAGGCACAACCCAGCTGGCTTGAAAATGAAGGAGTTTTTATTGTTGAGATGGACAGGTGCGCATTTGTTATCAAACACTGAGAATTGGTGAAACTCTGCCTGAGTACAATCATCTGGATAATTAAGCGTATATTCCTCACCAGTTGAAGAAAAAGAAAACCCTGCTTTTACCTCTTTGTGCCCGCTTGGGAAGTGAACATTGGGTAGGATTGGCTCATCAGCGGCTTTGTTAACAAAAGCTTTTTTCAACAACCTTACATAACTAGATTTACCAGAACCATTGATCCCATAAACAATAGTAACATTAGGACTGAAATCTAAGACTTGGTTTTCAACCAATGCATTCACCCCTTGTACTTTTTGAAGTTTTGTAAGAATTAAATTAGTCTTATAGGCAGAAGAAACATCACCTGTACAATTAATTATTAGCTCAGGCCTGTCTGTTTGAGTTAAGAGACCAGCATCTTCAAGAAAGTAGGTATAAGATTTATCAATATGACTATCTGAAATAGTCTCACCTGCTAAAAGTTTTTCACAAAGATATTGAAGCCAATAAGGAAGGGATTCAGCAAAAGCTTTAACTTCTGATTCTAATGTTTCTACCTGTACTTCTACTAAATCCTGCGTGTCGGAGGCTTGGTCCATTAATTAATTTGTTATTTAATCATATAATTTCCTCACGCCACTTCCTGTGCTTTATTAGCATTCGATTCGTTTAACTCTGCTCTTTTGTATGATATACCCTTATTAAGCAGTAAGAATCAAACTTAAGGCTTCATTTAATATATGAAGTTCAGGAAAAGGTTAGAGTTGCTAACAACTAATTCAGTTCTTGATACTAATGTATAATTATAAATTTATATATACCTATATTTAATAAATAATCATTTTTGTATGTGCCGGGCCCCAACAGGAATTTGAGGCCAAGCACAAACATGCTGCAGTAGGCCAAATCCATAATGTGTCAATTGAGTGGTTTCAGCATTTCTACCAGCAAGTGCACCACACTGCACAGCGTTAAGAACTGTCCTGCGCCGAAGCCCTCGGCAATGGTAAAATTTCCTATTTAGTTAATTCATATATTCAGCCGAAAGTGTTACTTTTGGGGTTGTTAATCTCAGAGAACTTATCTTTAGCGAAAAGGCAAATGAGCCCCGTCACCTTGTTTGGCGAGAGCAGGCTATTCAAGAAGAAATGCACTAGCACGCCTTTGTAGTAGGGGTTGCGTTTAGCGACCGTGCGAAAACAAAGGCTACAACCCAGAGTTCTTTCTCAAAATCTAAATCGCTTTTGGGTGCCTCTCTAGATTTCATTTTCGCAATGCAGGATAATAAAGGGGAGATGTAGGTTTGAAAGGTTAAGATATAAAAGTTTTACACAGCTATAAGCTGAAAATCTTGTACATCAAGATAAGGTTTAAACCTCCATTCCTTTCCTCTACCCCTTGAAGTTCACCACACAGACGATAACCTAATAGGATTGTAAATCGAATATTATACTTCAATTTATATTCAATATGAGGATTTGGAGCAAATAAAATAGCCACTTACAAGTTTTACCTTGAAGTGGCTTAATATAAATTTGACCTAATCGAAATCGAACTAAGTTCTTTTAGCTAATTTATTAAGGAGAAGACTTTTTGTTTTAGGAGACTTTTGAATAAAATTAAATAGCCAGTTTAAAGCAATAAAACCTAAGCAATCCAAAACAAATGTTTGCAAATTGTTTGCAAATAAAAAAGCACTTACAAGGAAATGCCTTATAAGTGCTTGATTATCAAGTGATCCCATTTGGATTCGAACCAAAGACCTACTGCTTAGAAGGCAGTTGCTCTATCCAGCTGAGCTATGAGACCATCGAAACAAAAATGAGTAATGGAGAATGTCTGTACATCCAACATTACTCATCTTTTTTCGTCGGGGTGGCAGGATTCGAACCTACGACCTCCACATCCCAAATGTGGCGCGATACCGGGCTACGCTACACCCCGAGTCTTGCAATTACAAAGTTACCAACTTCTCAAACTTCCGTTCTTCGTAATCGCGGTGCAAAGATATGATTTGAAACCTTCTTTCCAAAATTAATTTTCAAGAATATTTCGCGGAGAGAGGGGGATTCGAACCCCCGGTACCCTTTAGAGGTACGGCAGTTTAGCAAACTGCTGGTTTCAGCCACTCACCCATCTCTCCGGGTTGCTCTTTCGGTTAAAGAGTGTGCAAATATAGCCCAATGCCCACGAGATTACCAAAGCCTGCCCGAAAAAAATTACCCGTTCACCTTCTCCTACCCCACCATCCCCTTCTCTTCCAAGTGCTTAGAAGGGCAGATTTAGTGAAATTTATTTTCTCCCGGCGCGTTTTACGTCTACTACCGGCCCAAAACCGCCAGTTATTGCTTTTTTGCCGGTAGCCCTGCGTTTACATCATTCTTTTTAACTTGCCACCTTATTCCAACAATCGCCACCAGGCAACACTATGAATTGGTACCTACCCTTTACCTCCATGGAGTTCTTTTTCCTGCTCCTGTTTGTGGTGCTCTACGGAGGGTATCTTTTCAGGATCAAAAGCCTGGCGCACTTGTTTAAGCAGAAGGCCAACGCTGTTTGGGTAAAGGCTGTTATCCGGACTATTTATATGGGGCTGCTGGTAGTGGCCTTGTTGGGGCCTTCGTTTGGGGCCATGACCAAGGAGATCCGGACCAACGGGAAAGATATATTTGTGGCCGTAGACCTCTCGGCCTCCATGAAAGCCATTGACGTGCCTCCCTCCCGCTTACAGAAAGTAAAGCTGGAACTGCGGGACTTCATCAAAAACACCAACGCAGACCGGGTGGGGCTCCTGGGTTTTTCCTCAGAGGCCTTTGTCATCAGTCCGCTCACCTATGACCAGAGCGCGCTGGAACTGTACATGCAGTCGCTCCGGACGGGGTTAGCCACCCCTGGGGCAGCCCAACTTAAACCTACCCTGGAACTGGCCCTTCAGAAATTCAAAGAAACCGCGGGCGCCCGTGATACGGAAAGGTCAAAGATCCTGGTGATTTTCTCTGATGGCGAAACCTTTGGCGAAAGCCTGCAAACGGCGGCCAACGGCCTCCGAAACCAGGGCGTGCGGGTGTTTTGCGTAGGCGTGGGCACCTATACCGGAGGGAAGATTCCAGAGGGCCGCGGGTTTAAAAAACAAAAGGATGGCCAGGCCATTATTACCCGTCTGGAGCCCGAGGCCATGAAAGATATTGCCACCAGAACCAATGGAGATTACTTTGAGATAAATCAGAATATTAATGAGATGCCCCGGCTGTTAAGCGCTGTCAATGCTGTAGAGAGCGAATTACGGCAGACCAAGGTCATGGAAGTATCTGCAAACAAATACCTGTACCCCTTGCTGGCGGCCCTTTTGCTCATTGCGCTGGATGTTTTATGGACCTTACAGGTGCTTAGGATATGAAGTACTGGCTGCTCACCTTATTTCTGGCCTTCTCTCCCTGGCAGGGGCTCCAGCGCATTGCGCTCCGGAACCAGTATGCCCGTCAGGCAGGCCATGCCTATGAGCAAAAAGACTACCGGCAGGCAGCGTACTTGTATGAGCGGGTGCGGCAAGCCGAAGGAGATGCCCTGCCCACTACCTCCGTACAGATCAACCTGGCCCATTCTTACTTCAAGCTGCATGAGTTCAGCCGGGCCTCGCCCATTTACCGGGCCCTCCTGAAAACCCCCAACCCGCGGCTGCAGTCCATGGTCGCCACCCAGCTATCGGTGATTGAGGCCGAGGAAGGCAATTTCACCCGTGCCCTGGCTTACTGCAAGCAAGCCATGACCACCGATGAAACGAACCAGGCGGCCCGCTACAACTATGAACTGCTGCAGAAGTACCTGCTGCTTCACCCAGAGAAACGCCAACTCCCGCCGCCTCCCCCCAAAAAGCAGTCCTCGTCCAATGGCCAGGGCGGTTCCCGTCAGGAAAACACTTCCAGACCGTCTTCTGAAGGTGGCGAAAACCCGACCGGGGCTAACGGTGCCGGCCAAAACAACCGGGGTGGCACTAACCCAGAAGCAGGCACTACGGGCGAAAACCAAAACCAGGACTCAGGCACTTCTCCCGGCCAATCCCGCGGACAAAGCGACACTGGCGCCCCGCAGGACCCCAATGGCACTGGCAACCAGAAAAGCAGTCAGCCGGGTCAGGAAGGCGATGCCCAACTGCAAACCCGCTTTGACCGCCTGAAAAAACTGCAGCTAAGCCCTGAAAAAGCCCGACAGCTCCTGGATGCCATGCGCCAGGAAGAAGCCCAATACCTCCAGCAACTCCCCCGCAAATCAACCGGTAAACGGGACAAGAACCTGCCGGATTGGTAAGGAAAAGCAGTGTCTGTTTTAAGGGTGTTTTTGGGAAAACAGGCCCAAAACAGAAAAATCTTCCTAACCCTGACTCCCATTAACTCTAAAACTCAAAACAAACAGTGTAATTCTGACTATAGGCGTATACCACAATATCTGCTTAATTCATTATTAAACCCGGTTATCCCTAAAACCCAATCCCCGCAATTAAGTACCAACCCTATTGTCTACCCCCTATTCCTTAAATATTCTTACCATACTCTAACTCTTCAACCTAACAAGCGTTTGGTTTTTAAAGTGTAAACTGGTAATTTCAAACCATCAACTTAGAAAACACTACTTATATGCAAGTCAAAGAAGTATATGTCATTTCAGCGGTCCGGACTCCTATTGGGAGCTTTGGCGGATCATTGGCTAGTCTTACGGCTACTCAATTAGGGGCCATCGCTATTAAAGGCGCGGTTGAAAAAGCGGGCATTGACAAGAAACTGGTGCAGGAAGTGATCATGGGCAACGTGCTATCGGCGAACGTAGGCCAGGCCCCGGCGCGTCAGGCAGCGGTAGCCGCCGGCTTAGGGTATGAAGTGGAATGTACCACCATCAATAAAGTGTGTGCCTCCGGGTCAAAAGCCATCATGTTCGCGGCACAGGCCATTATGCTGGGTCATAAAGATGTGATAGTGGCCGGTGGCATGGAAAGCATGTCTAACGTGCCTTACTACTTAGATAAAGCACGTTTCGGGGCTAAAATGGGCCACGGGCAGATGATTGACGGCCTTATCAAAGACGGCCTGTGGGATGTTTACAATGACTACCACATGGGTAGCGCTGCAGAAAATACGGCTAAAGAAATGGGGATCACCCGCGAGATGCAGGATGAGTACGCCATCAACTCGTACAAGAAAGCAGCCGATGCGGCCAAGCAGGGCTTCACCAAAGACGAGATCATACCAGTAGAAATTCCGCAGCGCGGAAAAGACCCTATTCTGGTAACCGAAGACGAGGAATTCAGCAAGGTGAATTTTGATAAGATCCCTGGCCTGCGCCCCGTGTTTGACAAAGAAGGAACCATTACGGCTGCCAACGCCTCTACCCTCAATGACGGAGCCGCCGCGGTTTTGTTGATGAGCAAAGAGAAAGCCGAAGAGCTAGGTGTTACGCCTATTGCTAAAATATTAGGCTTCGCTGATGCTGAGCAGGATCCGAAGTGGTTCACCACTACTCCATCACTGGCCATCCCGAAAGCCTTGAAAGCGGCGGGCGTACAGGCTTCAGACGTAGATTTCTATGAGATCAACGAGGCTTTCTCGGTGGTTTCCCTGGCCAACAACCAGAAACTAGGCCTGGAAGGCGGAAACGTGAACGTGTACGGAGGTGCCGTTTCTTTGGGTCACCCACTGGGGGCTTCGGGCGCGCGCATTGTCACTACCTTGATCAATGTTTTGCACAAAAAGAACGGCAAAATTGGGGTTACCGGCATTTGCAATGGCGGCGGCGGTGCCTCGGCTATTGTGCTGGAAGCCATGTAATCTTTCTGAACTATACTAACTTTGAAAAGCCTTACGTTAGAAGTAAGGCTTTTTTTATTGTTTTGTATTCCATGAATAGAATCCTGTTTCTCTTTACCCTCCTGCTCTTAAACCTGGCTTTCCTGCATGAAGGCAAGGCCCAGACGCGAGTGGTTACCTACCATGATTCCCTCCAGACGGCTATCAAGGAAATCTATTTTATCAAAGTGAAACCAGACACAGTGATTCATGGCTACTACCGTAAGTTCTATCCAACTGGTCCGTTGGAGGCTATGGTGAAAGTGGTAGAAGGAATACGGGACAGCATCTATACCGAGTTCTTCCCTGACGGGAAACCGAAGCTTACCGTGCCCTACAAAGACGGCAAGAAGAACGGCTTTTTTCAGGCCATCTACCCCAATGGCAAAAAGCTCCAGGAAGGCACCTATGTGAACGACCTGCAGAACGGGACCTTCAAGAGCTATTATGAAAACGGCCAACTCAAGCAGGAAACCTCTTTTGTAGACGGGTTCCCCGAAGGCGTAATGAAAGAGTATTTCCCGGACGGAAAACTGAAGTCTGAGATTACCTACGCCCGCAAGGCCCAAAACGGTCTTACCCGCACTTTCCACGCCAACGGCCAGAAACAAACCGAGGCCAATTACCGCGCCGGCATGCTGGAAGGCGACTTCCGGACTTATTATGACAACGGCCAGCTGGAAACCGAAACCCTCAGCCAGGGCCCCTCCAAACCCGCCAAACACAAAACCTATTACCGGTCCGGCAAACTGATGACCGAAGGCGGTGTACTGGCCGGAAAACCTGAGGGTCCTTCTACTGCCTACTATGAGAATGGTAACAAGAAAAACACTACCACTTACAGTAAAGGCATACGCGTAGGCCTGGCCCAATCTTTTGACCAGAACGGGAAACTTCAGCAGGGAATACGGTACAGCAACACAGAAAGAGACCGCAAGATTACCCGCTATTATCCATCCGGCGCCATTGCTGAGCAGGAAGAATTCAAGGAGAATAAACCGGTGGGTACCTGGCAGCAATTCTATGAAAACAAGCAGGTGAAATTGACAGAGCCCTATAAAAACGGCAAGATCAACGGGGAGCGCCTCACCTACCATGAAAACGGCCAGGTAGAGTCAAAAGCCACTTACGTGAACAGCAAGATCACCAGCACCCTTATTACCTATTTCCCGTCGGGCAAGGTTAAATCAGAGACGCTCTACAAAGACGGCCTCCGCTACGGCACCTTCAAACAGCTTTATGAGAACGGGAAAACCGAAATGGCTGGCACTTTCAGAAACAACCGGGAAACCGGCACCTGGAAATACTTTGACCAGAACGGGAAAGAAGTAAAAACGGTAGAATACCGAAACGGTAAGGTTGTAGCCGGGAAGAAATAGTTGCTAGTACTGTTTTGGACCTGTTTTCCGGAAAACGGGCCTAAAACGCATAAAATGCTGGCAATACAAATGTAGGGGCAATCCCTGGTGGTTGCCCATGTGCGGTGGCAAATTTAAAGGGCAACCACCAGGGATTGCCCCTAAATAAATCCGTTTCAAGCCTGTTTTTCAGAAAACAAGCCCAAACCATGCTAACACCTGTTAGCATTGGCTGTAAAAAAATTTCTCGTATTCCTTTTTCTGCCGTACTTTGGTCTTCTAAACCAGATTTAAAAAGACTATGACGGACGCTCTTACCACCTCCACTCCCCGCACAGATTGGACTCTGGATGAAATTCGCGCCATCTACTATAAACCTGTGCTGGAACTCATTGTAGAGGCAGCGCAGGTACACAAGCAGTTTCAGGCTACCGGCGAAGTACAGGTATGTACCTTGCTGTCAGTGAAAACCGGCGGCTGTCCTGAAGATTGCGCCTATTGCCCGCAGGCCGCCCGCTACCACACAGACGTGCCCGTGCACAAGCTGCTCAGCAATGAGGTGGTGTTGCAAGCGGCGCAAAAAGCCAAAGACGGCGGCTCTACCCGCTTCTGCATGGGCGCCGCCTGGCGCGAGGTGCGCGACAACCGCGACTTCGACCGCGTGCTGGAAATGGTGGAAGGAGTGAACGAAATGGGCCTGGAAGTGTGCTGCACCCTGGGTATGGTAAATGAATACCAAGCCGAGCGCCTCAAACAGGCCGGCCTTTTCGCCTACAACCATAACCTGGACACCTCAGAAGAGAACTACAACAACATTATCACCACTCGTACCTACGGGGACCGCCTGAACACCATTGAGAACGTGCGCAAAGCGGGTATCTCAGTGTGTAGCGGCGGCATCATAGGCTTAGGTGAAACCAACGAGGACCGCATTGCCATGCTGCACGTGCTGAGCAACTTGCCGCAGCACCCAGAATCTGTGCCGGTTAACGCGCTGGTACCAGTAGAAGGCACACCCCTGGCCGAGCAACCGCGGGTAAGCGTATGGGAAATGATCAGAATGATCGCCACTGCCCGTATTCTCATGCCGCAGACCATGGTACGTTTATCGGCGGGCCGTCAGGAAATGACCGTGACCGAACAGGCCCTTTGCTTCCTGGCCGGAGCTAACTCCATCTTCTCCGGTGAAAAACTGTTAACTACGCCAAACCCCGGCTTCGCCGATGACCAAGCCATGTTTGAGTTGCTGGGCCTCACGCCCCGTAAGTCTTTCAAAACCGAGTCTTCCTGCGGGGTAATCAAAGACGCTGCCGCTCCTGTAACCGCGGCCGCTGAATAGGCATCTGCCCATGAAATTCCCGGAACGCCTGTCCCGGCAACTGGCTACGCGCGCAGAGAAAGGCAACCTCAGGCAACTACATCCACCAGTCCCCGGGCTGGTGGACTTCAGTTCCAATGACTACCTGGGGTTGGCCGCTTCTGAAAAGCTGTCAGAAATGATTGCCCAGGAACTAGAAGGCCACCCCGCCCATGGCGCCACCGGAGCCCGGTTGCTGAGCGGCAACACTGCTTACGCGCAGGAATTGGAAGAAAGCCTAGCCACCTTCCATGCCACGGAGGCGGCTTTGCTGTTCAACTCAGGTTATGCAGCCAACTGCGGTTTCTTCTCGGCGGTGCCCCAGCGCGGCGACACCATTCTCTATGATGAGGCCAGCCATGCCTCCATCAAAGATGGCATCCGGTTGAGCTTCGCGCAGAGTTTCCCCTTTCGGCACAATGATCTGGAAGACCTGCAAACCAAACTGAAACGGGCGCAGGGCGATGTCTACGTGGCGGTAGAGTCTCTCTACTCCATGGACGGCGATTTCGCTCCTTTGGCGCAATTGGCGTCTTTGTGTCAGGAACAAGGTCTGTATTTGGTGGTGGATGAGGCGCATTCCAATGGGCTGTATGGCCCTAACGGTGAAGGCTTGGTACCGGCGTTGGGTCTGGAGAAAAAGGTATTTGCCCGCATCATGACCTTCGGCAAGGCTATTGGCGCCCACGGGGCGGTGGTGGTGGGCTCTAGGGATCTGCAGCAGTTTCTATTGAATTTCAGTCGGCCCTTCATCTATACCACTGCCCTGCCGCTGGCCTCGCTGGCTGCCGTTAAATGCGCCTATCAGCTTCTTCCCGGGTTATCCTGGGAGCGGAAGCAAGTGCAGGTTCTGGCTGAATACTATCAATCACTTATGTCAGAGTTTTCCGTTTTGGGGCCGTTTTCAGAAAAACAGGCTCAAAACAGCCCTATCCAGGCATGGCACCTGCCAGACCCATTGGCGCTCCGAAAACTTTCCACTCAATTACAGGCTTCCGGTTTTGAGGCCAGGCCAGTGTTCAGCCCCACGGTACCGGCCGGGAAAGAGCGCCTGCGCCTGGTGCTGCACGCCTTCAATACCCACGACCAAGTACAACATTTATGCAACCTGCTCCAACAATACAACCCAAACGTTATTTTGTAACCGGCATTGGCACCGACGTAGGCAAGACCATCGCCGCTGCCATCCTCACCGAGGCCCTCGCTGCTGATTACTGGAAACCCGTACAAGCCGGCAGCCTGGACCAAACCGATACGCATACGGTGCAGGGGCTCATTTCTAACCAAAAATCCGTGTTCCACACGGAGGCTTACCGGCTGCAGTTGCCAGCTTCCCCGCATTTAGCGGCTGAAAAAGAAGGCATCCGCATATCACTAGATGAAATCTCGGCCCCGGCCACCCAGAATCATTTGATTGTGGAAGGCGCAGGCGGCGTGATGGTGCCCTTGAATGAGCGGGAGTTGGTGCTGGACCTGATCCAGAAACTGAAATTGGAGGTGATTGTGGTTTCCAGGAACTACCTGGGCAGCATCAACCACACATTAACTACCTTGGAGATTTTGAAACACCGTCAGATACCTGTAGGGGGTATCATCTTCAACGGCGTTCCTACGCCTTCCACCCAGGACTTTATCTTGCAGTACACGCAGGTACGGGCCCTCCCTTCTATTCTGGAAGAATTAGTTTTTGACAAAGCCACCGTAGCACGCTACGCCCAAACCTTTAAAGAATTTTTCACTGCCCATGCCTAAAAGCCTGTCAGAACGGGACCAGTTGGTGAACTGGCACCCCTATACCCAAATGCAGACTGCTCCGGCACCCATTGGCATTGTGCGGGGAGAAGGTGCTTTGCTCTTTGCCGAGGACGGGAAAGAATACATTGACGCGGTTTCTTCCTGGTGGGTGAACATTCACGGGCACGCGCATCCGCACATTGCTGAACGCGTAGCCCAGCAGTTGCGCACGCTGGAGCACGTGATTTTTGCCGGTTTCACCCATGAGCCTGCCGTGGAGCTTTCTGAACGCCTGCTACGGCTGCTTCCTGCCAACCAGGCCAAAGTCTTCTACACAGACAACGGCTCCACGGCTGTGGAAGTGGCCTTGAAGATGGCACTACAGTACTGGCACAACCAGGGAATTCCTAAGACCAAGATCATTGCTTTAGAAGGAAGCTACCACGGAGACACCTTCGGGGCGATGTCGGTGAGTGAGCGCTCTGTCTTTACCCGCCCTTTCCAGCAATACCTGTTTGACGTGGAGTTTCTGCCCGTACCCGTACCCGGAAAAGAAGCGGAAGCTTTGCAGCGCCTGGAAGAAATTGCCGGCAGTGGCGAGATAGCCGCCTTTATATTTGAGCCTCTGGTGCTGGGCACCGCCGGCATGGTCATGTATGAACCGAAAGTGCTGGATCAAATTCTTGCCCTCTGCCATAAACACCAGATTATCACCATCGCCGATGAGGTCATGACCGGATTTGGCCGGACTGGCAAACGGTTCGCCATGGACTACCTTACCCAACAGCCAGACCTGATGTGTTTCTCCAAAGGCCTGACCGGTGGCACCATGGCCCTGGGCGTGACCACTTGCGCTTTGCCCGTTTTCAATGCCTTCCTAAGCCAGGACAAAACCCAAGCACTTTTCCATGGCCATTCTTACACCGCCAACCCTATTGCCTGCGCTGCTGCCCTGGCCAGCCTTGATTTGGTGGAGCACCCTGACTTTATTCGGAATTTAGAACGTATAAGTGCCGCTCATTTGGCCTTTGCCGGTAAGCTTGACGGGCAACCGGGCATCAAAGCCTGCCGGCAAACGGGCACTATCCTGGCGGTGGAATTTGAGGTAGGGGAAACATCTTACTTCCATAACCTGCGGGACCAGTTGTATCACCTGGCCCTGGACCACGGGGTTTTGTTACGGCCGCTGGGTAACATCATCTATGTATTGCCTCCTTATTGTATCACCGCAGCCCAGTTAGAGCAGGTATATGCCGTCATTGAGCAGATGCGGCTTTTGGTGGTAGAGCAGTTTTAGGCGTACTTTTGCAAAAACGGGCTTAAAACGGAATGCACGCAGCGCAGGAGAAGGAATGGATTGTGATCAGGGGCTGGGGCTCTTTGTCTGGTTTGGGGAGTACCCCGGCGGAGATCAAAGCCTCCTATGCCACGGGCAGGACTACCTTCACCACCCTGCCGCATTTGGGCCAAGGCACCCCAGTTTCCCCTCTTTCCGCCTCCGGCGAAACAGCTTTGCAAACGTTGGTACAGGAAGAACCCGTTTACTCCTCCCTGGACCGCTCTGTGCTTATGGCCATCTTAGCCGCCCGGCAAGCAGTGGCGCAGGCTGGTTGGGCAGATTCCCCTGACGTTCCCATTGGGGTGAACATCGGGTCCTCACGGGGTGCCACGGGTTTGTTTGAGCAGTACCATGAAGAATTCCTGCAGAATCCGGGGCAACGCCTTTCGCCCAGTGCCTCGCCCAGCACCACTTTGGGGAACGTAGCCAGCTGGGTAGCCAATGATATAAACGCATCGGGCCCGGTTCTGAGTCATTCGGTTACCTGCAGCACCGCTTTGCAGGCTTTTGCCAACGGGGTGGCCTGGCTGAAGGCTGGAATGGCCAAACGCTTTCTGGTAGGCGGCACCGAAGCCCCGCTTACTCCTTTCACCCTGGCCCAGCTGAAAGCCATTGGCATCTACACCAAGTTTTCCGCCCATGAGAACCCCTGCCGTCCGCTTAACCCCGAAGGGCATAATACCTTTACCTTAGGTGAAGGGGCGGCCGTGTTTGCCCTGGAAAGGATGACTGAAAAGGAAATGCAGGCCCTGCCCCAGAACCAATTCTTTACCGTAGCCGCAGTAGGCATGGGCTTTGAACGAAGTCCATCCAAAACGGGTATCTCTTCAGACGGGCACCACTTCCAAAAGGCCCTGCGTGATGCCCTTAAACAGGCCCAGCTCTCTCCTGATCAAATCAGTTATCTTATTTTACACGCGCCCGGCACCCGCGCCGGTGATGCCGCCGAACTTGCCGCCATTCGCTCGGTTTTCGGCACAGAACTCCCAAATCTCTATTCTAACAAATCCCAGATTGGTCACACGCTGGGAGCTTCCGGCGGACTTAGCACAGCTTACTTTCTTGACCACCTTTCCCATCAACCTACTTCTCCTTCCTTATTAAAGAATAATTTTTTATCAAATTCTTTACATTTAAATAACGCTATAATTTCTTCTGCTGGCTTTGGCGGTAATGCTTCTTCTCTTCTTATTCAAAAAATTACAATTTAAGTTATATTTAAAATAAATATATTTATATAATAATTTGCTTTTTTAGTGGCATTGTAATATTTTCATGAAGTATTTTACCTTATCCAGCAAGACAGGAAGTTTGTGCATGGTTGAGAAAAAACGATAAGGTAAGGGAGCCTCGGTCTTGTCTGATATCTACTTGAATTAGCAAATCCTATTAAATTTTTCTATGATGAAATTAATACCTACCCTCTCCTTGTCTTTTTTTTCAAAGGTCCTATTTTTTATTGGTTTCATTCTATTAATAAAACCTTTGGATAGCTATTCACAAAATGATGTACCCCCTATTAGCCTTGAACCTAAAGGAACTTACATACAAGAATTTGATGGAATGCCTACTACCCCACCTTTTACTGTAATAGGTAATAGTGGGAACCCTACTTTAGTAAATAATTCCATACCATGGGTTAATAATGGAATGGTGAACGGGTGGTATGCCGCAATGACCACTACTTCTACTCCCCTCCAATATTCATCATCAGCTGAAGGTGCCGTTACTTTTGATAAAAGAAAATACACGCCAGGTAGCGGCATGTTAGGTATGGGTCCACAAAGTGGCAGTGGAAAAGATTTGGCTTTGGGTAGCCTTACTGCTCAAGCAAATGCCAACTCATTTACCGGCAACATCTATTACGGAGTTCGGTTTAAAAATACCTCAGCCGCAGATACTATAAAGGTTCTTGATCTTTCCTTCTTTTTAGAACAATGGCTTGATGCAGAACAAAACAACTGGATACAGTTACAATACCAGGTGGCACCCTCCTCAAATACAACTCTCACGAATATATTATCAGGAACCTGGGTAGCCGTGGGTGATTCTACCTTGTTGCGGGCTCCTCAGGACAATGTATCAACTTCGAATAACAACTCTTTAACCCCCTTGAATGGTAACGAAGTCAGACGTGCAATCGTCGTTTCTTTGGGTGGAGTAGGCACTCCTGCGCTAAGCATACCCCCAGGATATGAATTCATGATCAGGTGGGTAGACTTTGATAGTGGCAACAATGCTGGCAGAAAAGACATCTTGGCCATTGATAACTTAACAGTATCTGCTTTTGCCACAGTTGCTACTCCGCTTCCGGTTACGCTCACCTCTTTCACTTCCAAAAACAAAGATGGCAAAGTGGAATTAAACTGGACCACCGCTTCTGAGAAAGACAACGACTTTTTCCAGGTGGAGCGCAGCTCAGACGGCAAGGCTTTCCATGCCATCGGGCAGGTGAAAGGCCACGGCACCAGCAGCATACAGCAAAGCTACACTTTCACAGATGCCTCCGCTATGGCGGGCACCTCTTACTATCGCTTAAAGCAGGTGGACTTTGACGGTAAGTCAGAGTTGACCAAGGTTATTGCCCACACCCTAGGCAAGTCAGTCGCCGCCGCCGCCGCATTGCTGGTGGGACCTAACCCCTTCCAGCAGCAGTTGGCCTTCACGGTGAATACCGTTACTGAAACAGAGGCGGTAGTAGAACTAAGGAACATGCAGGGTACCGTCTACCACCAAGAGAAAGTGAGCCTGGCCGCGGGCAGTTCCCCCTTGGAGATAGCCACCTCTTCTCTACCGCAAGGATTGTATATCCTGTCCGTCACCGGTTCAGACGTACACCTGTCACAACGGGTAATGAAAGTAAATTAACTTTAATCGTTCGCTCACCTTTCCCAAAATCCCTTTATAAACGCTTACCGCTCTTCATAAGACCTCAATTTACCTACCTTATAAAGTAGGCAAATTGAGGTCTTTACTTTTAGGCACTAGGCCGTCCGGCTTTCTTAAATTCATAGAATCTACCCAGCGGAGCATTTAGACTATTCCACGCTTTCTTCTTGCGGGTACCAAGGTTGTGATTGATTTAGGTCACGTGATACCATTGCCAGACGTTACTCCAAAAAATACTCTCACTCTTCTAAAGTCACCTTGATAGTCAAGCAATTGCCAGATCCTGTAGTCTAACCTTTCCTTTTTTTTGCCTAAGGCCCCTTTTTAGATTATTTTTTTAAAATAATTTTTTCTTGTTTTTATCTAATGATCGAAGTTTGAAAATATGTTCTATCGCTTTAAAACCAATTTTTGGTAAACTAGCTAAAACAGTAATATTGTTAAATTTATATTTAAAATTATATACATCCTCTTATATTTTGTTTTTCTTGTTATTTTAAAATAATTTCATGGCGTTATTACGTATTTAATCTGAGTTCAGAATAAATACCTAGAAAAAAATACCTGATAAGGTATAGGCTCCACCGTCTTGTATTTAAACGACTATAACGTCTAATTTTTTCACTAAAAATTTAAATTATGAAATTAACAGCTACCAACTCGTTAGCAATTTTTTCAAAAATCCTATTTTTTATTATTTTCTTTACAACCTATTTAAGTTTTAAGAGTACTGCCCAAATAAGCCTGGGTACCAAGTATACCCAGAACTTTGATGGGTTGCCTGCCACTGCTCCCTTTATGGTGATGGATGGTTCTAATAATGGTAGTCCAGTAGTTTATAATAACTCCGTTGCTTGGATAAACGATACCTATGTAAGAGGTTGGTATGCGGCAATGAATACAACAACCACTCCTCTTCAATACTCCTCTTCTTCTAACCCAGTGTATGAATTTAAAAACAAAAAATACACAATAGGGAATGGCATAGTAGGGATGGGGTCACCGGGTGAGCTGTCCTTGGGTAGTTATACAGCCCAAGAAAACGCCAATGCTGAAACCGGTGATATTTTTTATGGGGTAAGATTCAAAAACACCTCTTCTAAAATCATCACTTTTATTGAGTTGAATTTTAGATTGGAACAGTGGCTAGACGCCGATTTACAAAGTAACCTACTACTTGACTACCAGGTATCTAGTACTCCTATAACCGATTTAAAAGCGGGCACCTGGACAAACGTTGGTGGTTCTACTCTAATGGTTGCTCCTCAAGATAATGTGAATAATGCCAGTAATGCAGATCTAACACCCGTGAATGGGAATGTGGTTTTCAAAGATATTACCGTAACTATTGGTTCACTGGCAAATTCGCCTTTTGTAGCCTTAGCAGTTTTGCCCGGCCAAGAAATAATGATCAGATGGGCAGATCTTGCTGGCACCCAGAATGCCGGTAAAAAAGATATTTTAACCATAGACAACCTGGTAGTAACTCCTTATGGAGAAGATGCTGTCCCACTTCCCGTTACGCTCACCTCTTTCAATTCCAAAAACAAAGACGGCAAAGTAGATCTTACCTGGACCACTGCTTCTGAAAAGGACAACGATTATTTCCTTGTGGAGCGCAGTTCAGATGGCAAGGCTTTCCATGCCATCGGGCAGGTGAAGGGCAGTGGCACAAGCAACGTACAAAGAAGCTATACTTTTACAGATCCTTCTGCCAATGCAGGAACCTCTTATTACCGCTTAAAACAAGTAGATTTTGACGGCAAATCAGAACTATCCAAAGTCATTGCCCACACCTTAGGAAAATTGAATGCGGCGGCGGCTTTGCAGGTTGGGCGTAATCCCTTCCAGCAGCAACTGGCCTACAGTGTTCAGTCCCCTGCCGCCACCGAGGCAGTCGTAGAGCTTAGAAACATGCAAGGGAAGGTTTTCCACACGGAAAAAGTGGCTTTAGCCACAGGCACCTCCCAGTTGGAAATTAGCACTGCGACACTTCCTCAAGGCGTTTACATTCTGTCTGTTACCGGCACCGACCTGCGCGTGTCACAGCGCGTAATGAAAATTCAATAACATAATTTACCCAGGTATACAGAGACCCCTGAGTTAGCATTTCATTAATTTACATAGACCCTTTGTTAAACCCGGGGCTACTGTAGCTAAGCTACAGTAGCCCCGGGTTTCTTTTTATGGGTACTTCTATACCTTTTGCTCCTACTATTGCCATTTAATCTTTCGCCTGAAAAGATGAGACAATAGAATTGAAAGCAAATCCGTCTGTTTAAAAGCCTTCCAGTTCAGGTACTTAGCAACCCCTCGCCCCTGCTTAACTAATGTAAATTTTTACAGTGTTTGGGATAGATTTTTTCAGGTACCTACGCATTCATTTAGTAAATTTGCAGGAATTATTTCGTTACTATGAAAATCATGAAATTTGGGGGCACCTCCGTAGGCTCTGCGGAGCGGATGGGTGCTGTCTCACAACTACTTCCAACCCAGGAACCGGTTATTGTAGTGCTGTCTGCCATGTCAGGCACCACCAACCACCTGGTGCACATTGGGCAGGAGCTGGCGCAGGGAAACACTGACCAGGCTGAATCTCTCATAAACCAACTGGAGCAGCACTATAAACAGGTAGTTGCCCAACTATATAAACAGGAAACCTCCATTGAAAAAGGCAAACAGGTTTTGGCTACCGTTTTCCAAGACATAAGAGCACGACTGGACCTTCCGTATTCCGGGGTAACCGAAAAAATCATTCTGGCTCAGGGCGAGTTGTTGTCCACCCAGCTTTTCCAGATTTTTCAGGAAGAGAAGGGCATCAAATCTGTGTTATTGCCGGCGCTGGAATTCATGCGCATTACGCCAGACGAGGAACCAGACCAGGCTTACATTAGAGAACACCTGAACCAGTTGCTGGCCCAGTACCCAGACAATCAGCTCTTTATTACGCAAGGGTACATCTGCCGCAACGCCAAAAACGAGATAGACAACCTGAAGCGGGGCGGAAGCGATTACTCGGCCTCTATCATTGGGGCAGCGGTGAAGGCGTCTGAGATCCAGATCTGGACCGATATTGACGGCATGCACAACAATGACCCGCGGGTGGTGAAAAACACCTACCCCATTGCCGAACTGTCTTTTGACGAAGCAGCTGAGCTGGCGTATTTCGGGGCGAAGATTCTGCACCCTTCCAGTATCTTGCCTGCCCAGCAGGGCAATATTCCGGTTAGGTTACTGAATACCATGCAGCCTGAAGCCACCGGCACCACCATCTCGTCTAAAAAATCGGGTAGCAAGATAAAAGCAGTGGCGGCCAAAGACGGCATCATTGCCATTAAGATCAAATCCAGCCGCATGTTGCTGGCCTATGGTTTCCTGCGCAGTGTTTTTGAGGTGTTTGAACGCTTTAAAACGCCTATTGACATGATCACCACTTCTGAGGTGGCCGTCTCCCTTACCATTGACAATGACAAATACCTGCCCGAGATCACCGAGGCCCTGCAGCGTTTTGGCACAGTAGAGATTGACTCGGGCCTGACCATTGTCTGCGTGGTGGGTGACTTTATGGAAGACAAACCAGGAGCCGCCCTGCGGGTGGTGCAGTCGTTGGCCCAGATTCCGTTGCGCATGATCTCTTACGGCGGAAGCAAAAACAACATTAGCTTTCTGGTGAACACAAAATTTAAAGAAGAAGCTTTGATTTCCATCAATGAAGGCGTTTTCCAGGAAAGAGAGGAGGCCAATGCTTAAGGAGCAACTTTCGGTATTTGAGCAACACACCACCCCTTTCTATGCCTATGATCTTGGTTTACTGCGCCAGACCTTAGATTTGGCGCGCGCCGAGGCCAGCAAATACGGATACCACGTGCACTACGCCCTTAAGGCCAACGCCAACGCCCCTATTCTGGCCGAGGTGCTTGAAAGAGGGTTCGGGGCTGATTGCGTAAGCGGGAATGAAGTGCGCCGGGCGCTGGAAGCCGGTTTTGGCCCGGAGCAAGTGGTCTTTGCCGGCGTAGGGAAATCTGACGCTGAAATCAACTTCGCCCTGCAGTCCAACATATTCTGCTTCAACTGTGAATCTGTGCAGGAGTTGGAGGTGATTCAGGAACTGGCGGCCACCCAGGGAAAAACAGCCCAGGTGGCGCTTCGCATAAACCCAAACGTAGACGCCTACACCCACAAATACATTACCACCGGCCTGGAGGAAAACAAGTTCGGGATTAATGTATGGGAACTGGAAGGACTGGTGCTCCGCTTCGCGGAATGGCCTAACCTTAGATTGATTGGGTTGCACTTCCATATTGGCTCCCAAATCACTGACTTGCGGGCCTTTGAAAACCTGTGCGTGCGGGTGAATGAAATCCAGCGCTGGTTTGAGGACCGCGGTTTGGTATTCCCGCACCTGAACGTAGGCGGCGGACTGGGCGTGGATTACCGCGCCCCAGAGGAGAACCCTATTGCGGACTTTGCGGCCTATTTCAAGATCTTTGATCTGTTACTGGAGAAACGCCCTGGACAGCAGGTTCATTTTGAGCTAGGAAGAGCCTTGGTGGCCCCCAGCGGAAACCTCATCTCCAAAGTACTGTACCTGAAACACGGTCAGAAAACCAACTTCGTGATACTGGATGCGGGTATGACTGAACTTATGCGCCCCGCCTTGTACCAGGCGTACCATAAAATAGAAAACCTCAGCAGCGATTTGCCAGAGAAAACCTATGACGTGGTAGGTCCCATCTGCGAGTCAACGGACTGTTTCGCCAAGGGTTATATCCTGCCCGAAACCAAACGAGGAGACCTGGTTGCCATCCGGACTGCCGGTGCGTACGGGGAAGTGATGGTTTCAGAATACAACCTACGGGATAAGGTGAAAGCTATTTATTTATCATAAGTCTAGGGTATTATACTCAAGTCTACTTTTTAAAATCTGTTTTAGGGCCGTTTTTCATAAAACGGCCCTAAAACAGATTTTTTGCTTTATGCCTTTCCCATGGGTTCATTTCGGAGTGGGCATTAAAAGTAATTTGCTGAGAGGAGATAACTATTGGGAGAATAGAGCTTTATCCTATTGGAATATTGCTGGCGTTTCGGGCCTGTTTTCCAGAAAACAGGCCCGAAACAGTTTTAGAACCAGGTATCGTTTGGAGACGAACACCCTTGCCCTAAACCAGGAAACAGACTTTGCCCAAACGAAAAGCCCAGCTTTCTAGCTGGGCTTTTGGTAATTAAACGAACTAAAATGAACAAACTACTTTCTACTTTTTAAGAGGATTTAATGTAACTCCCATATTTTACAACCTTATTAGGGGATTAAAAGCTTAGGCGTTTGACCAAGCCACTGATTCTTTTTCCCGAACCTCCTTCACTTCTTCAAATCCTGAGGAAAGGGCCATGATATAAGCACCTGCTTGTCTGATCTGCTCCTGAGATTTAATGAGGTTACCTAGCGTTACGGTACCAATCAGGCTGAAGGCATCTGCCTCGCGTTGCACCGTCTGCAGGTTGGAAAGGCCAAGGGCCACTACCAGGTCTGGCTCGGGGCAACGCAGGTATACCTCCAGTTCATAGTCTAAAGCCAGGGCGGCAGCGTTTTTATGCCGTTGCAGTTTCTTATACCCGTAGCGGTACCCGCGGCTGATGGATTCAATGTCTGAAAGCACGGCAGACCCGGTGGGGTGCCCGCCGGCGCCTCTGCCTTTAAACAGTTGCGTTCCGGAGTAGCCGCCTTCCACTACCACGCCATTGAATTCCTGCTCCACGCCATATAAATCATCTGAGGCCCTTACCAGGCTAGGCAACACCAAGGGCACCAACTCCCCGTCTGCGGTCTCGTGCACAGAGGCCACCAGTTTTATCACGGCGTCATGTTGTTTGGCAAACTCCCAGTCCTGGTGGCCCAGGAAATCAATCCCGAAGAAAGCCACCTCTTCCGGGGCCAGCGTGCGGCCGAAGGCATGGGCCGCCAAGATGCAGAGTTTGTGCCGGGAATCGGCGCCGGCCACATCCAGCCAAGGGTCCAGCTCGGCGAAGCCTTTGTCCTGGGCCTCTTTCAGAGCCTCGCTGTAAGCCTTTTGGTTTTTGAAGATCTGGCTGAGGATGTAATTAGACGAACCGTTGAGAATGCCATGCACCCGGGCCACCGGCTCATTTGAAAAATACTCTTCTACCGTTCTAATAATTGGAATGCCCCCGGCCACCGCGGACTCATACAAAAGCGTGCCGCCAAACTCTTCCTGCAAAGCCAAAAGTTCAGGCAAATGATAGGCCACCAGTTTTTTATTCGCTGTAACCACTTTCTTCCCTCTGCGCAAGGCTTCAGAAACAATGGCATAGGCTTCATTGGCATCACTAATGGCCTCCACCAGAATATCCAGATGCTCGTCCTGCACTACTTCCAGCCAGTCATAGGTGAAGTTTTCCGGGGGAAGCGGCCGCAATTTGTTGGGGTCTTTCACGCAAATGCGCGCTACTTTGTAGGGCAGAGATTCTTCGCGGGCCAATATGTCATATAGTCCCTGGCCTACGCAGCCAAACCCAAACAAGCCAATAGTTAGAAGACGGTGGGAATCCATGTTTTTCGGGGTTGTTTTTTCTGTAAAAAAGTATCCAGGGCACGGCTTATTTGGGCCGTCTCCAGTAAAAAGCCATCATGACCGGCTTCTGAGTTAATGATCTGTAGAGTGGCGTTTGAAATGTGGCGGGCCACAAACCGCTGCTCGTTCACGGGGAACAACACATCTGTATCCACGCCAATCACCAGGGTCTCGGCCTGCACCCGGCGCAGCGCCTCTTCCAGGCCTCCGCGGTTGCGGCCCACGTGATGGTTATCCATCATCTTGGTCAATTGCCAGTAAGAAAAGGCATTAAACCGCTGTGCCAGCTTCTCGCCCTGGTATTGCTGATAAGTTGAGGCGCGGTAATGGCGCTTCCGGTCACCAGAGGAATCACGCTGGGACTGGTTATATGACTTGTAGGTACGGTAAGACAGCAAGGCAATGGCCCGCGCGGTCCGCATGCCCTGCAAACCGGCGTCATCAGTATCTAACTGCCAGGTCACATCTTGTTCAATGGCCATGCGCTGGGTTTCATGGAAAGCGATGGCCCAAGGGGTTTGGCGGGAATTGGCCGCCACCTGCACCAGGCGCCTGGTTACCTCTGGGTTTTCAATGGCCCACTCCAAGGCTTGCTGTCCGCCCAGTGAACCGCCAACCAACACGTCAATCTGCTCAATACCCAGTTCCTGACGCAACAAGTCAAAAGCTTTCACGGCATCCAGAACGGAAAGCGTTGGGAACGCGTGGTAATAAGGCTTACCCGTATCTGGGTTGAGGCTCAAGGGACCAGTGGACCCGTAGCAACTGCCCAAAGAGTTGGCGCAAACAATGAAATGGTTGGTAGGATCAAAGGTTTTGCCTTCGCCAAAGAGGCCTTCCCACCAGTCTTTCACAAAGGCGTTGCCGGTAAAGGCATGGCACACCCAGATCACGTTGCTACGGTCTTCGTTCAAGGTGCCCCAGGTGGTGTAAAAGAGTTGGAAGCCAGGCAATGATCGCCCGGACTCCAAAAGAAACTCATCTGTATAAGTAAAAACGCGTCCTGATAACATGGCAACTACTAGTTTAAAGAGGCCTCTAATTGGGTGTCACGCACCCTTACTTTGGCAAACGCCTGTTCAATATCTGCCTTGATATCTTCAATGTGCTCAATGCCCGCAGACACCCGCAGCAAGGTGGGGTTTACCCCGGCAGACAACTGCTCTTCCTCGTCCAATTGCTGGTGGGTGGTGGAGGCCGGGTGGATAATGAGCGTTTTAGCATCACCTACGTTGGCCAGGTGGCTTACTAGTTCCAGGCTGTTCACAAACGCCTCGGCTTCTTCTTTTCCGCCCTTCAGGTTAAAGCTCAAAACCCCACCAAAACCACGTTTCAGGTATTTTTGGGCCAGAAGATGGTACGGGCTGGAGGAAAGGCCGGGGTAATTCACGCTTTCCACTAATGGGTGTTTCTCCAGCCACTGGGCCAAAGCCAAGGCGTTCTCTACCGTGCGGTCAACCCGAAGTGAAAGCGTCTCAAGCCCTTGCAATAATTGGAAAGAATTGAATGGACTTAACGATGGACCGAAATCCCTTAACCCTTCTACCCTGGCCCTGATGGCGAAGGCGATGTTGCCGAACGGCCCATTGGCTCCGAACACTTCCCAGAAATTAAGACCATGGTACCCTTCAGATGGCTCACTGAATTGCGGAAACTTTCCGTTGCCCCAGTTAAAGTTACCGCCATCTACAATCACGCCGCCCACGGTGGTGCCGTGTCCGCCAATCCATTTGGTGGCAGAGGCTACTACCACGTTGGCGCCATGTTTTAAAGGCTGGAAAAGATAGCCGCCCGCCCCAAAGGTATTGTCCACTACCAACGGCAGGTTGTGCCCGGCCGCCACAGCGGCGATGGATTCAAAATCTGGGATACTGAAGCGCGGGTTGCCAATAGTCTCCAGGTAAAGCGCCTTGGTGTTCTCGTCAATTAAGGCAGCATAAGTAGCAGGCTCTTCATTCTTGGCGAACCGCACTTCAATGCCCAGCCGTTTAAACGCTACTTTAAATTGGTTGTAAGAACCGCCATACAGATTGCTGGAGGCCACAAAATTGTCGCCGGCCTGCAGGATGTTGTTTAGCGCGATGAATTGCGCCGCCTGGCCTGAACCCACGGCTACGGCCGCTACTCCGCCTTCCAGGGCAGCAATGCGCTTTTCAAACACATCGGTGGTGGGGTTCATGATGCGGGTATAAATGTTCCCGAACTGCTTTAAGGCAAACAGGTTGGCGCCGTGTTCGGCACTCTCAAACACATAAGAAGTAGTCTGGTAAATAGGAACCGCGCGGGAGCGGGTAGTAGGATCTATTTCTTGGCCAGCATGCAGCTGAAGGGTTTCAAAACGATAAGGAGAAGACATAGTAATGGCTGGTTACAATTGAAAAATTGAACAAAAACAAGACTCCGGGAAAACTAACGAATAGCAGGAACAACCCTGCCGCGGCACGTCAGACCCTGGAAAACAGGAAAAGGTGGATTAGAAGCGACAACAACAGCCCCGCATGCTACACATTCGCATGCTTGTTGTGCTAATAGAGAAATGAATTGTACTACCTGTTACCAACGCCGTTTGGCGTGACCCTGCATTGTAAGAAGTGGCTTTTGCTTGATTTTCCATCTTCGTATCAATTTATATTCCCCAAGGCAATATGTCCATTGGGTTCAGGAATTAGCACCTTACACGGTTGGTAGGTTGCTAGAGCTTCTCAGAGCCTGTCTCTCCACTCTTCTTTATAAATCAACTACCTTGATAATTGACTTGATATTGCAAATGTAGGCCCCAAAACATTATTTCCAAACTATTTTAAAAAAATTAACAAATTATTTTTGCCAAGCCCGCAACACCTGCTTTCTACCGTTGCCAATGTCATATCGCTACCTAACATTCATTAGCAACTTCACAACAACCCTCCTTTGCACCATCAGTCACCCTCTCTGCTTAAATGGATGTTCTAGGTTTTTAGAAATAGGTAAACCGGCCCGGAGCCTATCGTTTCTGGCCTACCCTGGGGCACAAAGAAGAAACAGTTTTGATCCTTCCTTGCCCCTTATCTATCCTTTCCTAACTTTGCCGCTGTTAGTCCTTTCTTATGCAAGCATTAAAAGAAACCAACTTCCATTTCCCCAACCAGACCGGGTTTTACCGGGGCAAAGTCCGCGACGTTTATTATTTCAAAGACAAGTTGGCCATGGTGGCCACCGACCGCATCTCAGCGTTTGACGTGGTGCTGCCACGGGCCATCCCCTATAAAGGACAGGTATTGAACCAGATAGCGGCTTCTTTCCTGAAAGCCACCGCCGATGTGGTGCCAAACTGGGTCATCAGCCATCCGGCGCCTAACGTGACCATAGGCAAGCAGTGCGATACGTTCAAAGTGGAGATGGTGATCAGGGGCTACCTGGCAGGCCATGCCTGGCGCGAGTACAGTGCCGGCAAACGCACCCTTTGCGGGGTAACGATGCCAGAAGGATTAAAGGAAAACGACCCCTTCCCGGAGCCTATCATCACCCCTACCACCAAAGCGGCAGAAGGCCATGACGAGGATATTTCACGGGAGGAGATTCTGCGCCAGGGAATAGTATCTGAGCAAGATTACCTGCAGATAGAGGCTTACACAAGAGCCCTTTTCAAGCGGGGCACCGAACTGGCCGCCGCCCGGGGTTTGATCCTGGTGGACACCAAATACGAGTTCGGCAAAGCCGATGGCAAAATTTATGTGATTGATGAAATCCATACGCCCGACTCCTCCAGGTTCTTTTACGCCGAGGGCTATCAGGCGCGGCAGGACGCCGGCCAGCCGCAACGCCAACTATCCAAGGAGTTTGTGCGTCAATGGCTCATAGAAAACGGGTTTCAGGGCAAAGAGGGGCAACAGGTACCGGAAATGACAGATGCCAAGGTCACCGAGATTTCGCAGCGGTATATTGAATTATATGAGCAATTACTAGGCGAGAAATTTATTCCGCAAGATTACGCCAGTCAGCCACATAGCCTCCAGGAAAGCATTGCCGCAAACATTTTTTAACATACTTTGTTACAGATATTCCACCAAAAATTGGTAGATTCGCAGTCTAAACCTTTTTGCTGTTACTTATGAAGTACACAATAGATAAAAAAGAGAACTATACCATCATCACTATAGATGAAAAGAAACTGGACACCACGATCGCTCCTGATCTGAAGTCTGAGTTTGTTAAATTGAATGCAGAAGGTATCACCAACCTGATCTTGGATCTATCAAACGTAAAATATACTGATTCTTCCGGGCTTTCCTCTATTTTGATAGCCAACCGTCTTTGCAACTCTTCTGGAGGCGTATTGATTTTAACTGGCCTTCAGGAGCACGTGACTAAACTGATCACCATCTCTAAACTGGAGTCTGTGTTGAATATTTTACCTACCGTAGAAGAAGGTATTGACCGTGTGTTCCTGCACGAAATTGAGAGCGATCTTACCAAAAAAGAAGAATAGTCAATCTGAGGAAACAGCAGTTTGGACTTCGAGCTGAAAATACTTGGTAGCTCCTCTGCCACCCCTTCCTTTGAACGTCATCATACCGCCCAGATTCTCACGGTTGGTAACCAGATCAATCTGATAGATTGCGGCGAAGGTACACAAATGCAGCTGATGCGATACAAGGTAAAGCATCAGCGCATTTGTAACATCTTTATAAGTCACCTCCACGGTGACCATTATTTTGGATTGGTGGGCCTGCTGTCCACCATGCACCTGCAACAGCGCACGGCCCCCATCAACCTTTACGGCCCCAAAGGCCTGGCTGACATCCTTTCTCTCCAGTTTAAGTACGGCGGCACCCAACTCCCCTACCCCATTAATTTTGTGGAGGTAGACACCACCGTTTGCCGGAAGATCTTTGAAGACAAATTCATGACGGTGCACTCGCTGCCCATGCAGCACCGCGTGCCCTGCTGCGGGTATTTGTTCAAAGAGAAAGAGAAACCCCGCCACCTGCTCAAAGGAAAACTCCCTGAATTCCTGACTCCACCCCAACTGGTCCGCCTGAAATGGGGCGAGGACATACGCAACGAGCAGGGCGATATTCTGGTGCGCAACGAAGTCGTGACTACCCACCCCAAGCGCAGCCGCAGTTACGCCTACTGCTCAGACACCAAGTACAAAGAAGACATTCTGCCCTACATACAAGGCGTGGACCTGCTCTACCATGAGGCTACGTTTTTGAGTGACATGGCCCACCGCGCAGAACATACCTTCCACAGCACCGCCGCCCAGGCCGCTTCCTTAGCCCAAAAGGCCCAGGTCAAGCGCCTTCTCATCGGTCACTTCTCCGCCCGCTACAAAGAACTTTCCCCGCTGCTGGAAGAGGCCCAGGCTATTTTCCCTAATACCAATTTGGCTACAGAAGGGAAAACGGTTAGTGTGTTGGAGTAGAAAGGCATTCCTTTAATTAGCTTTTGCCTTGGATTACCTTCTGCTGCTTCCTGAGCCCTACATTACTTTTCTGCCATTGCTGGCGTAGTAACTGCTTTTGCTTTTGAGTTTTTGGGAATGCAATTCTGCTTTAGCTAGCGTGGTTTCTGTTCTTGCCTAAGTACTTATGCTAGGTTATTTCATCTTCACCCTCCGAGCGCTCACGGCCGCGGGGCCCCGTCTTTCCCCCTCGCACTGCCCTTGCGGCCTCTTTGCCTTCTGCCCTTAGTAAAGCTACTTCAGGGCCACAAGCGAGGCGCTCGAGGTAAAGACTGGAATCGAGGGAATGCGTTTGAGGAATGTGTTTTAAGATTCGCGTTTTGAGGCCGTTTTCCAGAAAACAGGCCCAAAACGCTATCCCGCTTCTTCAACGCAGACTCTCCCCTTAAGGGGAGCGCAGAGGGGTGTTTACACAGGAGTGAAGGCATTTCTATCCCCTTTTGAAGTGGGATTGCAAATGCCTAATCTCTACTAGGAATGATGTTTCCAGCCCGTTTTCCTCAAAACAGCCCCAAAACGAAATCACCCAACTAGGCACTTACTTCCAAAATTTTATAATTAACACCTTTATTCCATCTTTACAGGAAATATAAATCCATTTTATTGCATGCCGCTTTCTACCCACTACCACGCCTCCATGGGCGATAAAAAACGACAGCTGTTCATGGTGCTGTGTGGCATTTTTCTTACCAATGCCTTGCTGGCCGAACTGATTGGGGTGAAGATATTTTCGGGGGAAGGGGTGTTTGGGTTGCCGGGCGCGCAGGTACCGGTTCTGGGTAGCACCTTTGACTTCAACCTGACGGCTGGGGTCATCATCTGGCCTATTGTGTTTATTACCACTGACATCATCAATGAGTACTTCGGGAAGGACGGGGTGAAGCGCATTAGTGTCTTGACGGCTATTCTCATTGCATATGCGTTTCTGGTGATTGTCATTGCCACGGCCTTGCCGCCGGCGCAGTTCTGGCAAGACATCAACAACCAGGGACCTAACGGGGCGGCCTTTGACATGGACTTCGCGTTTAACAAGGTGTTCCGGCAGGGCCTGGGAATTATCATTGGCTCTTTAGTGGCGTTTCTGGTGGGTCAGTTGCTGGATGCGCATGTGTTCCACTGGCTTAAGGGCATCACCAGCAGCAAAAAGATCTGGATTCGGGCCACCGGCTCCACGCTGGTCTCACAGTTGGTAGACACGGTGGTGGTGCTGTTTATTGCCTTCTACCTGTTCGGGGACTGGAGTCTGAAGATGGTGTTGTCGGTGTCGGTGATCAATTACCTGTACAAGTTCACCATGGCGGTGGTGCTCACGCCTCTGCTGTACCTGGCCCACCCCATTATTGACCGCTACCTGGCTGATGACAAAAAAGTACCCATGGAAACGTTCATTGCCAAAGACTAGCCCAGCCTCATCCTCGTAGAACCAACTCATGGCGCAACCTCCCTTGTACTTACTCAGCGGTTTAGGAGCTGATGAACGCATGTTCCAATTCCTGGACCTGCATCACCCCAACCCCCGCGTTTTAAAGTGGATTACCCCAGACCCTGAGGACACCCTGGCGACGTACGCCCTCAAACTAACCCAACAGATGGAGCCCAGCCAAGAACCGCCCATCGTGATTGGCCTAAGTTTCGGGGGCATGGTGGCGCAGGAACTGGCCCGGCAAATACCCGTCAAGCGGTTGATCCTTATTTCCACGTTGGTAGATACTAACCAGATTGCCTTGCATTACCGGTTCTGGGGCTGGCTGAAGGTCCAGAAATGGCTTCCGTTTGAGATAGCCAAGCGCTTTACCGGGTTGGGGGCCTGGCTGTTCGGGGTTGACTCCGCTGAAGACAAAGCTATTTTCAGGTCCATCATCCAGGACACTGATGTGCCTACCCTGCGGTGGTCGCTCACCCAGATTCTTACCTGGCACAGCCCCTCCCCGCCCCCCGAGGCCATCATCATCCACGGCGACCGGGACAAGCTTCTGCCGGTTCCTAAGGTGCCCCACCTGCATCTGGTCAAAGGGGGCGAGCACCTCATTGTGTTGAACCGGGCCAAGGAAGTAAGTGAACTGGTGAACCGGTACCTGGACTAAGCCGTTTTGAGGCTATTTTTCTAAAAACAGCTTAAAAACGGGTTTGTCTTTCCAGTTTGCCTGCCAATCGTTTACTTTGTAGAGAACTTTACAGTAACCAAATGGCACGTATCCTTACGGGCATCCAAAGCAGTGGCCGTCCGCACTTGGGCAACCTGCTGGGTGCTATCCTCCCCGCGATAGAGCTCTCAAAAAAAACCGAGAACGAATCGCTTTACTTCATCGCCGATTTACACTCGCTCACTTCTATACGCGATGCCGAAGAGCGCCGGATGAATACCTATGCCGTAGCCGCTGCCTGGCTGGCTTTTAACTTTGACACTGATAAAAACATCTTTTACCGCCAGTCAGACGTGCCGGAGGTAACCGAACTGACCTGGTACCTAAGCTGCTTCGCGCCGTTCCCTATGCTGGCCAACGCGCACTCGTTCAAGGACAAATCGGCGCGCCGAGGTCTGGCGGACGTGAACGCCGGCTTGTTCACCTACCCTATTCTCATGGCCGCCGACATTCTGCTATATGATGCCCAGTTTGTGCCCGTAGGAAAGGACCAGGTACAGCACCTGGAGATCACCCGTGACGTGGCCAGCTCCTTCAACCATATTTACGGCGAGACCTTTGTGTTGCCAGAAGCGACGGTAGACGAATCTGTGATGACCGTACCAGGCATTAACGGCGAGAAAATGAGTAAATCATACGGCAATACCATTGATATCTTTCTGCCGGACAAGGAACTCCGCAAGCGCGTTATGAGCATTGTCACCGACAGCAAAGGCCTGGATGACCCCAAAGACCCTGACACCGATACCACCTTCAAGCTCTACTCTTTGCTGGCTTCGCCGTCAGAAATTGAGGGAATGCGCCAGAATTACCTGGCCGGAGGGTTCGGGTATGGCCATGCCAAACAAGCCCTTTATGACCTCATCATTACCAAATACGCTGAGCCCCGCGAGCGCTTCCAGTATTTCATGAACAACCTCCCGGAACTGGACGCCAAACTAGCCGAAGGTGCCGCCAAAGCCCGTGCCCTAGGGGCACCGGTGTTGAAGCGGGTACGGGAGAAGTTGGGATTTTAAGGGGGTAGCAAGTAGTGCGTAGCACGTAGCAAGATTCTATTTTGAAAAGGAAAAGCCGGGGCAGTACTGCTCCGGCTTTTCTGGTTTATTTGGTGGCCTGGAAACCTTAGGTTCCCTTTCTTTTTCTTGTAGGGACAGGGCTTGACCTGTCCGCTGCGGTTCTCACCGAAGCCAAGTATCTCTTTAGGTGTTCGTTTCAGGTTGCTGGCGTTTTGAGGCCGTTTTTGGAACAAGGGGGCTGGAAACGGAGTGGATCTGCAGGAGTGCGTCATCCCGGGCCTTCAAAGGGAACGAAGGAGAGGGCAATGCGTGCGGACAGGTCAAGCCCTGTCCCTACAGGGTAGGCGTGGGGAATTTGTTTTGCCCCTCCACCGCAGGAGACAAGGCACTGCCTGGTCTCTACAGAGGGAATGCATTGGGAATGGTAGAGACAATGGCACCGCCTTGGCTCCAACGGTATCAGGTGGCCATACCGCCCGCCCGTGGACCTCGCAGCGCCCGCAGGTCCAGCGGCATTCTGTGCCAACAGTTTCTCTAAGCGTACATCTGCTGGGTTAACACCCCTCTCCAGACCTGCGCTTGCTGCATCAAACTCTCGTTCGGGCAATCCTCAAGGGAGAGTCTGCGGTGAATAGGCAATGTTGCATTTTAAGCCTGTTTTCCCAAAAACTGTCCCAAAACAGAAAAGGCTCCTGCCCAGGAATTACCTGTGCAGGAGCCGATTAAATCTTTAAATTATAGTTACGGTTGCCCGCTAGAAGCTAGGCTTTCCAAACTTCCTCGCGTACGCCTTTGCCTACGCTCAGGATAATGCGGGTAGGGTTAGGAACCAGCACTAGGCGGGCTTCTTTATTGGGGAAAGCGTCTGCCTCTACCCACACACCTTCTTTGCCGGTCACGTCTACCTGGCCGTCGCCGTTCAGTTGTTCAGGAAGGTAGGCAGTCGGCAGGAGCACGTCGGTATCAGGGCATACTTTGTGGTGCACGTCACCTAAGACCTCCTCCAGGTATTCCCCAAAAGAATCATTGAACTCATCTTCCAGGTCATGCAGTTCTTCTTCCACCTCATCATAGCGGTCATCATTGTAGGAGAGTTTGCTCAACTCCTGCTTTTTCTGGATGATGGTCACTAAAGCGGTATTTATTTCTTGGATGTTCATGCGTTCTAAGTTTTCACAAATTTTATAACATCTTGCGCTATTTCCAAGTAGATGGGCCAAAACCATGCGCCAAATACTTATTTTCTTTCCAGCGCAATTCCCCTATTTTTACAGAAATTGCCCCTGGCAACAGACGTTTCACCTCAAAAGAAAGAATATATGGCAGAGCAAACAGACTTTCTTCCGCTCAAAGGCACAGATTATGTAGAGTTCTATGTGGGCAACGCCAAACAGAGCGCTTATTTCTACCAGACGGCCTTCGGGTTTGACCTGGTGGCCTACGCCGGCCCAGAAACCGGTATACGGGACCGCGCCTCTTATGTGTTGCAGCAGGGGAAAGTAAGATTTGTACTCACCACCTCTTTGTTGCCAGACTCCCCTATCTCTGAGCACGTGCGCCTGCACGGCGATGGCGTGAAAGTGATGGCCCTGTGGGTAGATGATGCATACAAATCCTATGAAGAAACCATAAAACGGGGCGCGAAATCGGCGGGCGAGCCGCAGACCTTAACCGATGAGTTTGGCGAGGTGAAAATAGCCTCCATCTATACCTACGGCGAGACCATCCATACCTTTGTGGAGCGCACCAATTACACCGGCGCCTTTATGCCCGGGTACAAAGCCAAAAAGAGTTCGGTGCCGGTAACGCCCGTGGGCCTGAAGCACGTAGACCATTGCGTAGGCAACGTGGGCTGGGGCGAGATGAACACCTGGGTTGATTTCTACGCCAAGGTAATGGGCTTTGAACTGTTGCTCACCTTTGATGACGAGGACATCTCCACGGAGTATTCGGCGCTTATGAGCAAGGTAATGAGCAACGGAAACGGCTACGTGAAATTCCCGATCAACGAGCCCGCCGAGGGCAAGAAGAAATCGCAGATTGAGGAGTACCTGGACTATTACCACAGCCCCGGCGTACAGCACATCGCCATCGCTACTGATGATATTGTGGCCACGGTGGGTGAGCTGCGGCGCCGAGGGGTGGAATTCCTGAGCGTGCCCGCCTCTTATTACGCCGACCTGCTACAGCGCGTGGGCAAGATAGACGAAGCCATCCAGCCCCTGCAGGACCTCAACATCCTGGTAGATCGCGACAACGAAGGCTACCTCCTGCAGATCTTCACCAAACCCGTGGAAGACCGCCCTACCGTGTTTTATGAAATTATACAGCGCAAGGGAGCCAAATCCTTCGGGAAAGGCAACTTTAAAGCCTTGTTTGAGTCTATAGAACGGGAACAAGCCTTGCGGGGAAATTTATAATGAATGAATGAATGAATGATTGAGAGATTGAGTGAATAGGAGCAGGATTAAAATATACTCTCAATCATTCAATCTCTCAATCTCTCCTTAACCCAAAGACTATGGAAAATAATTTAACCCTTGACCCAGCGGTACAAAGCAAAATAACCGCCTGGCTAGACGGTGGCTATGACGCCGAGACCAAAGCTGAATTGCAGAATCTGGTTAACAGCCAGGACCACGACGCGCTTACCGATTCTTTCTATAAAGACCTGGAGTTTGGCACCGGCGGCTTGCGCGGCATTATGGGCGTGGGCAGTAACCGCATGAACCGTTACACTGTGGGCATGGCTACCCAGGGCCTGAGCAATTACCTGTTAAAATCGTTCCCGGGGCAACCGATTAGCGTGGCCGTGGCGCACGACAGTCGCAATAATTCGCCGTTTTTTGCCAACGTAGTGGCCGACGTTTTCAGTGCCAATGGTATAAAGGTGTATTTCTTTAAAGAGCTTCGGCCTACGCCTGAGCTGTCTTTTGCCATCAGGCACCTGGGCTGCCAGAGCGGTGTGGTCTTGACTGCCTCGCATAACCCCAAGGAGTACAACGGGTACAAAGCCTATTGGAACGACGGTGGTCAGGTAACGGCCCCTCATGACAAGAACATCATTGCCGAGGTCAACAAGATCCACAGCATGGACCAGGTAAAGTTTGAGCGCAATCCGGCCAACATTGAATACATTCTGGAGGAAGTAGACCAGGCCTATCTGGATAAGGTAGCTACCCTGAGCGTAGACCCTGAGATGATCAAGCGCCAGCAGGACCTCAAGATTGTCTACACCCCTATTCACGGCACGGGCATTACGCTGGTTCCGCGCGCCCTGGAACGCTTCGGGTTCAAGAACGTGCACGTGCTGGAGGCCCAGTCTACCCCAGACGGCAACTTCCCTACGGTTGTTTACCCGAACCCCGAGGAAAAGGACGCCATGAACCTGGCCATGGAAAAAGCAAAAGAACTGGATGCCGAACTGGTGCTGGCCACCGACCCAGACGCTGACCGCGTGGGCATTGCCGTAAAAGACCTGAAAGGCCAATGGGTACTGCTTAACGGGAACCAGACCGCCGCTCTTCTGACCTATTATATTCTGCAGGCCTGGAAAAAAGCCGGCAAGCTTACGGGCAAAGAATATATAGTAAGCACCATTGTCACCACAGACCTGATCAACCGCATTGCCGAAGGCTTCGGGGTGGACTGCTACGAGACCCTGACCGGCTTCAAATACATTGCCACCATTATGCGCGAGAAAGAGGGCCAAGCGCAATACATTTGCGGCGGCGAGGAAAGCTACGGGTTTTTGGTAGGTGACTTTGTACGTGACAAAGACGCCGTTTCAGCCTGCGCTATGATTGCCGAGATGACGGCAGCGGCCAAAGACCAGGGCAAAAGCCTGTTTGAACTCATGCTGCAGATGTACCAGGAGTTTGGTTTCTACAAAGAAGACCTCATTTCCCTGACCAAGAAAGGCCACCGCGGGGCCCAGGAAATTCAGGAAATGATGCAGGAGCTACGTGAGAACCCACCACAAATCGTAGCCGGTTCTGCCGTAGTGGAACTGATTGACTACAAAACCGGCTTCCGGAGGAATCTGCAAACCGGTCAGGAAAGCGCCACCGGTTTAGAAAGCTCCAACGTACTCCAATTCTTAACCGAAGACGGTACTAAGATTTCGGCCCGCCCATCAGGCACCGAGCCCAAGATCAAATTCTATTTCAGCGTGCGCGAAGACTTGCCATCGGCTGATCAATTTGATAAGGTAAGCAAAATCTTGGATGAGAAAATTCAACGGATTATAGCCGATCTGAAATTGAAGTAAGCTATTCATCTTGTACACGAAAGCCCTTTCTGTAGATGCAGAAAGGGCTTTCTGTTTTAGGGCCGTTTTTGGGAAAACAGGCTTAAAACAGAAAGCCAGATGGATGAAGTTGTTATCCGTGTAGAACCGTGTATACCCGCGTAATATTCGGCTTCGTTGAATTTATTTTTGCTAAAAGCTCTTTTGCCTGCACCGGTTCAGGAAGCACAGGCCGGCCTGTTTATGTCTTTTTACTGCTTTTAAAGGTGTTTTTTGGAAAACATGCCAAAAATGCTATCTTGTTAGGAGAACTATAGTCTTGCAAAAGTAGGTAGGCAGGGGAAGAGAGACCTCCGCATATAGTGCATATAAGCGGAGGTTTAAGTTTAGCAGCTAGTTGGCGGTAACTTTAAATAAATGGAAGAGCAAATAGACATAACAAGTGAAGGGCCTATTACCTTGCTCGGAGATAAGTATGACTCCGTTCTTTACTTGAATGGTATTCCTATTCAGTTTACTTGGATAAGGGAAATCGGCTCGACTTGGAGATACCAAATAGCTAAAAGTATAGACGAGGCAGATATTATAGAGGATAGAAGCTTCGCAAACTTTGTTAAATTCGGATACCTGACGGACGAACCGCTTAGCAAGCAGTTCCATTATATCATCAGCAAACTAAATAAAGGAAAGTACTCCTTAAAAATAGATTACCTATCAAGCGAACTTGAGCTTGTTGAGCTAAATGAAGATTCTTCCAATTATGTATATTTCGACACTTATGCAGGGATAGAAGACATTATAGCTACCCAAGCAGTATTCGAGAAGGAAGTGGCAAATGAATATGAGACCATTATAAAAAAGGGAGCAGAACCGATATTGGTGGTCTTAACCTCATTGGGTTCAGTAAATAAATTCATAATGGACGGGCATCACAAATTTTTGGCTTATTCAAAATTAGATAAACCTATACGGACTTTACTCATCACAAAACTGGATAAAGAAACAGTGACAAGAGAAATAGGATTAAAAGTAATCAAATATAGCGGAAGCAAGAACCAAGAATATAGAACCAGGTTTCTGCAAAAGTTTAAATAAAAAAAAGCACTCGCCAACATTGTGTAACCGCCAGCTGCAGCCGACGGCCTTGCACGCCTCATGTACTATCCGTTAGGCATCATTCAAAAATAAATCTTGATAATGAGAAATGAGTATAAAGCTTTACTAATTGGCTTTTTAGCAGTTGTTGTTCTCGACACAGTTGGTTCTATTGCTTCCAATCAATTTGATTTCAATTACAACTTATTATGGCCAGGTTCATATTTGATATATGGAGCAGTATCATTCCAAGTGACGAAAAGATCTCAACTTAAAAAGGGAATTTTGTTTTCTGTAATAACGGGGTTATTTGATGCAACTATAGGTTTAACAATTTCAACTTATCTGCAAGCTAACATTGGCTTAGAGCATGAGATGACTACAGGCTATTGGGTTATTGCAGTATTGGTAAATTCTGTTTTTGTTGCAATTGTTGGCTTGATAGCAGGTAGAATTGCCATTTGGAAAAATAAAAATAGAATAAATGCCCAACAAGTTGCATAAGCATTTGACGGACAACGGCCTAGCAAGACTCATACATTTGACGTTCCAAACAATCACCAACTTCACTCATAACTTAAAATAATTTGTAATTAATAATTCGAACAAAGCTGCATAATAAAAAAATCACCTACCTCCTATTTATTATAATCCCCAAAATATATTCACCAGCAAATACCCTAAAAATCTATTATAAATTTCAATAACGTTATATGAAAAATCCCCTCCTCCTACTCGTCGCCTCTTTCTGTTTAATGAATTGCCAATCTCCTCAACAACAAACAGAAGAAAAAGCTGCTATACATGAGTCTGCAGAGCAAGCGGCAACTGTTGAATCAGGAAAAGTTACTGCTACTAATCACCAAACTACTGCCACGGAATACATTGACTGGAACAGCATTAAAATCAACAACCTGCTTCCTCTTGATGCAAATACCAAGGACCTGGAGAAGGTCTTAGGGAAAGCTGACAGCACTGTTACGCCAGATTACAAGAACATTTGTAATAATTGCCACTTTTGCACAGAACAAATACCCGCATTCAAATATGTTTATGTGAAAGGGGTACATTTTGAACAACTAAAGGACAGCCTCATTTTTTGGTCAGCAGACTTTACCTTAGATAAGTCTTTGTTTCTACAGAGCGGCAAGCTGCGGTTGGACCACCGGACTACGTTGCAGGAAGTAGAAAAACATTTTCCGGAGGCAGTGAAAGGACTAACCAAAGAAGAAACTACAGATTGGATAAGAATCTCGCCTTCCAAGCAACTAACAGACGGGAGCTTCCTTCTGGAATTTGGCAAAGATGGGCTATTAAGAAAGTTCTATTACCATTTCCCTTGTTAAAGCAAGCCTACTAACTTCGCCACAGGTGTTCTAATCTCTGTCATAGGTAGAAAGAAGAACACCAGGCGCAACTGAACAATGTCAAACCTTCTCCTTCAACTACCACATGTTGGCTACCAAAAACCAAAAGACGTTGTCGCTGGAACAACAGGAAGAACTGCTCCACACCTTAAAAACCCGGTTTGAAAAAAACATGGACCGGCACTTAGGCTTTCATTGGGCGGTCGTTCAAGCAAAGTTGGAAGCCAGTCCTGAGAAACTCTGGTCGCTGTATGAAATGGAAAGAACCGGCGGTGAGCCAGACGTGGTAGGCTTTGATGACACAGCCGGCCACTATCTCTTTTTTGACTGTGCTGCTGAAAGCCCCAAAGGCCGCAGAAGTATATGTTATGACCGCGAAGGGCTGGAGTCCAGGAAAGAACATGCCCCGGAAAACAACGCGCTGGACATGGCCGCGGCTATGGGCATTGACCTCTTAACCGAGCAGCAGTACCGCCAATTGCAGCAACTGGGCAACTTTGACCTGAAAACTTCCAGCTGGGTACAAACTCCTCATGGGATTAGGAAACTGGGGGGGGCACTCTTCTGTGACCGCCGGTATGACCATGTTTTTACCTACCATAACGGAGCACAATCTTATTATGCAGCCAGAGCCTTTAGGGGCCTGCTAAAGGTGTAGTCTTTTCATAAAAGCAATGGAAGGTTAACCATCTGGCAGCACAAATTTATTTCCAAAACAGTCAGTTAAATAAGGGGATCCTGAATGTGCCACCAGGTTGATACAAGGTGGGGCAAACGGCAAAAAAGGTAGTAATGCAGGCTGCTCAAGTTTGATTTTCTATTAAAGTATAGGTGCTTCCATAATAACCGCTGCCGCTCGTGAAATATATCACCAAGACCGTTTGGGTTCTGTCAATTGTGAGTCTGCTCACAGACACCGCCAGCGAAATGCTGTACCCCATCATGCCTATCTATTTGAAGACCATTGGTTTTTCTGTGGTTCTCATTGGGGTGCTGGAGGGCTTTGCCGAAGCGACCGCCGGGCTAAGCAAAGGGTATTTTGGGAAGCTATCAGATACCATGGGCCGGCGGGTGCCTTTTGTACAGTTGGGCTATGGCTTGAGCGCCCTGTCTAAGCCTATGATGGCCCTCTTTGTATTTCCCTTCTGGGTGTTTCTGGTCAGAACGCTGGATCGGTTCGGGAAAGGGATAAGGACGGGCGCCCGTGATGCCCTGCTTTCAGATGCGGCTACACCGTCCACCAAAGCCAAGGTCTTCGGTTTTCACCGGTCCATGGACACGCTGGGCGCGGTCTTGGGTCCCAGCTTTGCCTTGCTCTACCTTTACTATTACCCGGAAGACTACAAGACCCTTTTTTACATTGCGTTTATTCCTGGCTTGCTGGCCATTCTGGCTACTTTTTACCTAAAGGAAAGTACGGCGCCTGCAGCGAAGCCCAAAGCCTCTACCCCGTTTTTCTCCTTTCTTCATTACTGGAAAGATAGTCCAGCCCCGTACCGAAAAGTGGTAGCGGGCTTACTGGCGTTTACCTTGTTTAACAGCTCAGACGTTTTTCTTTTACTGAAAGCCAAACAAGCCGGGTTAGATGACACCATGGTCATAGCCATTTACATTTTTTACAACCTGGTGTACGCCCTGCTGTCTTTTCCGCTGGGTATCCTAGCTGATAAAATCGGCTTGAAACCCATCCTCCTGCTTGGGTTTGCCACCTTCGCTGCCGTATATGCGGGCATGGCCATGAATGCGAATGTGTACCTGTTCTTCGGGTTGTTTTTCCTGTATGGGTTTTACGCCGCAGCCACTGAGGGGATTTCCAAGGCCTGGATCTCCAATATCACCCTAAAAAAGGACACCGCCACCGCCATTGGCACCTATACCGGGCTGCAGAGCATCTGTACCATGCTGGCCAGTTCCCTGACCGGGTTTGTCTGGTTCCAGTTTGGGGCCACCGCCGCCTTTATCACTACTGCGGTAGCCACCTTGGTGGTACTGTTTTACTTCTTCACCGTTCCTGCCCCGCAACCCATTACCGAAGAAACTCCCACCTAAAATGACAACATTCTTCTGCTGGGCCAGTAAGAATTAGTAGCGTCCTTACTGCTTCTCTAAACCATGTCTATGTGGTCTTAGAATATAGGGCGATGCCTGCTTTTCAAGGAACGTGGTGCCTTAAGTTGATGGCCCTTGTCTCTTTTGTTGCTTCATCTTCCCCTCCCTCCTATTTTTTCTTATTACCAATGAAAACTAATATGGGAAACACTGATAGGGTGATCAGGGTGGTGATGGCCATCATCTTTGCCATCCTTTACTTTACCAATATCATTGGCGGTACCATGGGCATTGTATTATTGGTGCTTGCGGCCGTTTTGCTCCTCACCAGCCTGGTGGCATTTTGCCCCTTATATGCTTTGCTGGGGTTCTCCACCTGCCCTGCCAAAAGGATTTAGGAACTCTCAGGTAACGTGTTTTGCGTTTCGGGGCCGTTTTCCTAAAAACAGCCCTAAAACGCAAAAAGGGATGCCCGCCATAGCGGGGCATCCCTTTTTTAAACTCTTCTTTTACACTTTTCCGGTTACCGGGTCAAAATCAGTTTTTGCCGGTAGAACTGGTTGTTCACGGCCACCTCACAGACGTAGATTCCCGCGTCAAGGTCCTGTCCGTTCAAGGAGAGTTGGTGCGCTCCTTTCTCGTACTGTTGCCCGGGTATATGGTGCACCACCTGTCCGTTCAGGTTCCAGTAGTTTAACGCTTACCTCAGATGCCTCTTTCAGTTTCACCTGTACCGTAGCAGACCCTGAAAATGGATTAGGCACCACCTTAAACAATTGGCCTGCGTCTTCTTCCGCTTCGGCTGTCATCATGGAAGCAGGTAAAGGGCCTATGTACATTGGTCGCATCATGTCATGGTCTTCATGCGAGAGGACATGGCAATGCCAGGCGTAGAGCCCTTCTTTGTCAAAGGTTGCCACCAGCCGGGTCACCTCGCCGGGCGCCACCGGATAGGTATCTTTTCTGCCGGCCTGCCCCGGCTCTGGCAGCATGAGCGGTCCTTCCAGTTGCACATTAGACAAAGCTCCGGTTTCCTCATTCACCGTCCCGGAAAATTTCTGGTTGCTCAGTATCCTGAATGAGACCAGGTGGAGGTGAATTGGGTGCGCATCGGGGGTCAGGTTATAGATCTCCCAAATTTCAGTGCTGTTCAGGTCCGGATTCTCCGTGATAGGATCATGGAATTCCATAGCTCCCCCCTCCATAGTGCCCAGCATTGGCAAAAGCCTGCCGTATTCGTCTTCTCCTTCAAACAAGATAAGTTTTCTGGTTTTGGTGGCGGTGGGTACTTTTGCCAAAGGCTTGTTAAAACTTGGTGGCACCGGCGTTAAGGGGTAGGCAGGGTTAAGGTCGAGGTTCACAGCAAAGGCCATAATCTGCGCCTGGCTGTCATCTGCGTCTACCGGGTCACCGTTCGGGTAAGGGGTGCTGGCATCATTCGTGAAGATAATGGTTTCGTTTTTCAAGGCAGGATCAGAGAAATCTATGATGACTTCTTTCCGCTCGCCGGGGCGATCAGGAGTTGCTCCTGCAGGATTGGCTGGGGCAGCAACCCGTGGTCTGAGGCAATCTGCACCATTTTCACACCCTTGGTCAGCTTTAAGTTATAAAACCTGGAGTCTGACCCATTCAACAACCTAAAGCGGTACTGCCGGGGCTCTACCTGCAAAACGGGCCATGCCTTCCCATTCACTAAAATGATATCGCCAAAGAACTCTGGTAAGATGCTGGGTGCACCCACGCCTTCTTCCTCCGGTTCTGAAGGGTAGAACAACTGGCCCTCTGCGGTAAACAGACGGTCCTGGATAGCCAGCCCAATGTCATAAGGCGAAGCGGGCAAGCGGTTGCTTCGCCGGAGCCCTTCTTCAAACCCATCGGTGAGAAGATAGAAGCCAGCCAACCCGGCGTATACGTTCAGGCGGGTAATGCCCAGGGCGTGGTCATGGTACCAGATGGTGGCGGCATCCTGGTTGTTTTCATAGAAATAGGGAATTTCCTCCCCTTTTCTAAAGGTGGGGCCTTTGCTTTGCGCGTAGGGAGTATACCAGGCCTCGGGCAGCCCGTCACTGGCGGATTCTGTATGGCCGCCGTGCAGGTGGGTCACTGTAGGCACCCCCGGGGTAGCAGGATTGGCCCACCTGATGGACTGGTCTACCGGCAATAAATGCGATAACGGGTTCCCGTTGGCATCTACCAACCGGTTGAGCCATTTCACATACAAGGGTTTCCCTTTGGTGGCGAGAATGGTGGGGCCAGGGTATTGGCCGTTGTATCCCCAGACAGTAGTCAGGACGGGGTTCCCAAAGGCATCTTTCAAACCCAGGCCAAGATCCTGCTGAAATTGGGAAATGGTCATGGTGATGGCTTGCCTGCCAGAGGCAGAAGTGGCATTGATTACCGAGGGAATAGGCAGCGGATTTACAAACCTAGGCACTGCCTGAGGGTCTAAGAGTTCCTGCGCCTTAAGTGGCATCAGGGCGAGGAAACATCCAGCCAGGAAGAAGATAGCCCCCCTAACCGGGAATAAGTAAAAAGTCTTCATTGTTCACCATTGATTTAGTTCCGTGGGAAATTGCGGCAGACTTCAGGGGGGCTCCTCTTTTGTGCAGAGGACAAAGGGCATTACAAAGGAAAAACCTTTGTGTTATATTTAAAATGATTTAAATCATATAACTTTTTTACGGGATTTTTTTCAAATGAGCTAATTCTCTGGAAGATGGATTAATTAGACAGGTTCATACTCTTGCAGGTAAAAAAGTGCAAAAGGAAAACTACCCTGTGGCCAAATCTCGTACATCACAACCTATATTACCTGTTCCAGCAATAAAAGAAAGGCTGTTATTTGGGAGCTTAAGTAACTGAAATGAATGGTTGCCCGCCAGCCTATTTGTAACATTTGCGTTTATGGCCTGTTTTCTCAGACATAGGGTAAAACTAATTTTCAAATTGACAGTATGTGCCTGTTAGGGACAAGCCCAGCACCAGGCCTTCAGTAACTCTTTTAAAGGGTAAGACAGCCTAAAAACTGGAGCTTTTTACCGTTTTGTGCTTTTTGTTTTATTGGCTTATCTTTAGGTATGGTTTAATGGGCTAAACCGGCAAAAAGGAAAGGTTCTTTTGTACTCAGGATTAATACTTTTCCAAAGGATTAGTCTGGGAGTGGCATATAATATTTTCTGTTTTTTTCGGTTATAATTTCAGGAGCCTATTCACCTTAAGAAGAAAAAAGATTTGATATAACTAATACCTCACCTCTATCTCTTTGTTTCCTTATTGGATAGCCATCTCTTCTGGGTGGACAGACGGTTTAGTCATTCTCTGATTTCTTCTCTAAAAAGTTTACCCTACTAGGTATCATTTACTTTTTTTAAGAAACCGGATGCATTCCATTAAAAGTTGTCTGCTCATCTTTCTGCTGTTACTCTGTACCGTTACGCTGGTAGAGGCTGCTTGCAGTGTGAACATAACGCCCCTTAGCCCAACACCCGTCTGCCAGGGCACTAGTGTTCTTTTAACCGCAAACGCAACCTCCGATCCGGCAGGGGATACGTTTACTTACCAATGGGTCAAAGATGGGGTTGATATTCCTAACGCTACCCAATCAACGTTCAGCGCCACGGCTTCAGGCAATTACCTTGTAAGGGTATCCAGCAGCAGTAGCCCGCCATGTACGGTTTCTTCAGTTCCGGTTACGGTCACCGTTAATCCCATTCCTGCTACCCCAGATTTTATCACTAACCCCACCACAGCTCAGTGTTCTGGTTCACCCATACAGTTTACGGTCACTAATCCTTCTCTTAACACCTCCTATGTCTGGGACTTTGGTGACGGTTCTACCACTGTTGGCACATCCGTAAGCCATACCTATACCGCTATTGGGGCTGGATCAGTAAATTTCCCGGTAACCGTCTATGGTGTTAGTCAAGCAGGTTGTCGGTCGGCCAATAACTCCAGGTTTGTCACTATCAACAGAAAGCCAGGTTTTACCGCCCCCAAAGACAGCAGCAACTTCCAGGTGTGCGTGGAGGAAAAGGACACCATCAAGGTAAAGGCCTCGCTTCTGAACAATACGCCCGTTCCTAATGACATTACCCAGTATATTGTAGACTTTGGGGATGGCGCAGGACCTAAAGTATTTTTGCCAGATCAATTCACCAGTACCACCCCTATCCGGAATTCCGTTCCTTATGATACCACCGGTGCCTTCAAGATTACCATCAGGGCAATTGGCGCCAATGGCTGCGACTCTGTTTACACCAAAGACTTTAAGATTGACCGTAAACCCAAGGCAGATTTTGACGCCCGGTCTGGCAAGAAGCGACTTATAGATAATCAATGTACTCCGGTCATTATTGCTATTCAAGACACCTCCACCGGTGGTAATCTTACTTACCGGTATAGAGTGACCAACAGTCAGGGACAGCCACCCAGTGGCTTTTCTTACATTCAAGGGACAGATTCCACGTCCAGAGAACCCGTTCTTAGGTTTGACATTGAAGGCCGCTATACCATCAGGCTCATAGTATCCAACTCCTGTGGCCAAGACACGGCAACCCAAAGTGCCTTGATTGCTCGGCCGGAGGTCATGCTCTTTGCTGATTCTACCGTTTGCGGGCCCGCCACTATTTTATTCGATGCACAAAAAGTAGAGTATGATATAAATTTGGGGAAAGTTGAAAAAAGCTTCGCATGGTCTGTAAGCCCCAATACCGGGGTAACGTTCGTGAACGGCACCACTGCGGCCTCTAAATTTCCGGAGATCAGGTTTGGCTCCCCGGGCACGTTTAAGGTTACCGTGATCACAGAAAACGAATGCGGAAACTCCCGAGACTTTGAAATGTTCCCTGCAGAAGCCACCATTACCATTAACCCCTTACCTACGGCGGTACAGTTTACGGCCAACAGTGTCACTATCTGTAACGGAGATAGTACCACCATCAGGCCCAGTGGCCCGGGCACCAGTTTTGAGTTTTATACCCAGGAAACGGGCGGCACCAGCCTCTTCTCTGGCCGCGAACTTAAAACTACAGGCCTGTCCACTACCACGGTGTACTATGTGACGGCCAAGAATACCCAGGGCTGCGAAAGCCCTACCCGCACCCCATTCACGGTGAACGTGGTGCCTGCCATCGGTAACAATACCATTTCACTTACCAAAGCGCAGGAAGAGATTTGCGCCGGAAAACCTTTCCCTAGGTCTATCACGGGTACCACCCCTACCGGCGGGGGCGGCACGGCCTTTACCTATACCTGGCAAAGCAGCACTACTGGTCCTTCGGCTGGTTTCGGCCCTGCATCTGGTACCAGTACTCCGCCTAATTTCACTCCCAACGCCTTAACTGCTACCACTTGGTTCAGGAGGATTGTGGCCACCGGTTCCTGCTCGCCAGACACCAGCAACGTGGTCATGGTGAACGTAGTGCAACCTCCCGCCAGCAATACCATTTCTATTGCGGGCAAAGACAAAGCCACTATTTGCCAAGGCAATAACGCCCCCCAGATCACGGGTTCGCCCAGCGGTAATTTCACTGTGATCTGGCAAGGCAGTACCACCAGCACTACGGCAGGGTTCAGTGACATTGCCGCCTCACGGGGTATGACAGACTATTCACCGGGTGCCCTTACCGCTACCACCTGGTTCCGGCGCATACTAAGCACTACGGCCGGGGGCTGCTCAGATTCATCAGCGGTGGTGCAGGTAGTGGTTGTTCTGCCTATTGGCCCCAACACCATCCAAAGCGACCAAACCCTTTGCTCTACCACTTCGGCCCCAGCCCCGTTAATTGGCTCTACCATTACAGGCGGCGGAACGGCAGCTAACCGGACCATTACCTGGGAAAGCAGCCTGACAGGGAACGCCAATGACTTTACGCCTATTACCGGCGCCAATGCCCAGAATTACACGCCGCCTACCCTAATCCAGACCACCTATTTCAGGCGAACTATCCGGTTAGTGGAAGGTGATTGCGCCCCCAGCATCAGTAATGTAGTCGTGATCACGATAGTGCCGCCTATCACAGGCAACTCAATCTCGGCCACTCAAACCAATGTATGCCAGGGAGCCATGGTCATGCTGACCGGCACCACGGCGGCTGGCGGAAACGGGGAGTTGGAGTACCTCTGGGAAAGCAGTACCACCAGTGCCACCACGGGCTTCACGCCTGCCCCTAGCACGGCTACCAACCCTAACAACGGGCAGAACTACACGTCGCCTTTCATTTCACAAGATACCTGGTACCGAAGAACAGTCTTATCAAAAGGTACCGCATGTCCGCCAGACCTGTCTAATGTGATTGCCGTCACCGTGGAGAAAGCGCCTGCTACGCCTACGGCGGAAGCTCCCAATGTGCAAACCTGTCCGGGCGTTCCGGCTACCTTGCGGGTAAGCAACCCCGTGGCGGGCGTCACCTATGAGTGGTTTACCCAGCAGATTGGCGGCACCCCTGTCTTCTCAGGCCCCGAAGTGAAAACCGGTCCGTTGTCTTCAGATGCCACCTTCTATGTGCAGGCCGTGAGTAGTAACCAGTGCAAAAGCATTAACCGGGCCTCTGTGAAGGTGACCGTGGTGCCAATTGTGGCCAATGCAGGACGTGATACCACTATCATTCAGGGGCAAGCCGTACCGCTGCGGGCAACGGGCGGAACTACCTATGTTTGGACCCCAACTACCGGACTTAGTAACCCTAACATTGCTAACCCTATAGCTACGCCAACGGTGACCACCACCTATACCGTTACGGTTTCCTCTACGGCGGGCTGCGAAGCCACCGATGAGATCACTATTACCGTGCTGCCGCGCATTAAAATAGTAAACACATTCAGCCCGAACCGTGACGGCATTAACGAGGTCTGGGAAATTGAGAACATTGAAAACTTCCCAGAGGCCACGGTGGAGATCTTTAACCGCTACGGCGCCCAGGTGTACAAATCAACGGGCAATTACGTGCCCTGGGATGGTACCCACAACGGCAGTCCACTGCCCCTGGCTACTTACTACTACATTATCCGCTTGAACAAAGATGACAAACCTTTCACGGGCAGCGTCACCATTATCAGATAATCCCATGACGAAGAAGATAGGTGCCTTTTTGCTTTCGCTGCTCCTGACTGCTCCCGCCTGGGCACAACAGCGGCCACAGTACAGCCAGTACATGATCAACAGCTATTTGCTGAACCCGGCCATTACCGGCATGGAAGACTACACAGACGTGAAGATTGGAACCCGCCAGCAATGGGTGGGCCTGGAAGGCGCGCCAAAAACCTATTACGTAAGCGCCCACACCCCCTTGAATAAAGCCTTGAAAAGCGTGCGGGTACAGGGAAAGGGATTGAGCAGCACGCGGACCGTCAACCAGAACCGCTTTGTGCAGGCCTACCCGCACCACGGCGTGGGCATTCAGGCCATTAGAGATAAAACCGGTCCCTTGAGCCGTACCAGCGTCAACCTGACGTATGCGTACCACCTGCCCATCACTAGGACCGTAACGGTGGCTATGGGCGCCAGCGCGGGGCTTCTCCGGAACAGCTTTAATGCCAGCGAGGCTACGTTTACCAACCCCAATGACCCGGCCATTACCAGCGATTACATTAACCGCAATTACCTTGATTTTGGGCTAGGCACCTGGATTTACTCTAACCAGTTCTTTGTGGGCCTGGCCGGGGCGCAGCTCATTAAAAGCGACCGTGACTTAAATTCAGGGGAAGAAAAGATTACCAGTGCTGTGCTGCAGAGGCATTACGTGGGAACAGTGGGCTATAAGTTCTCCGTAAGGAATGACCTTACCTTAATCCCCTCAGTGCTGGTGAAAATCACCGACCCCAGCCCCGTTACCCTGGACTTTAACCTGCGGGCCGTCTACGCCGACCGCGTGTGGGTGGGAGGTTCTTACCGCAACAAAGACGCGTTTGCCATTATGACCGGCGTGAACATCAGCCACATCATGGATGCCAGCTACTCCTATGATTACAACACCTCACCCCTAAACATCGCCAATACCGGTTCCCATGAGATTGTGCTAGGGCTAAAACTCTTCAACAAAGGCAAAGTCATCTGTCCCCGCTGGATGCACTAATCTTAAGTTATTTTTATGGAAGCAAAACAAAAGCCTGTCTATCACGGACAGGCTTTTGTTTTGAAGGTGTTTTCCAGAAAACAGCCCCGAAATGCAACACTAATTAATCACTGAAGACTCCCCCCTTGAGGGGGGCGAATGGGGGTGTTTACTCATGAGAGCACTTAAGAGCAAATCACTTAAGGTATTTCTGCGCCAATGAAAAAAAGCTATTGGCACAGACACTCGTAGTAGTTGCGCACACTACGAGGTCTTTGGAGTTTCCAGCACTACCTCTTTTGCTCTCTGGCTCTTCCGGATTTGTAATCCCCGGCGGTGTACCCGGTCTTGGTTCCTGGCTCTCGGCAGGCGGATTGCAAATCCGCTTTTCCATCGTTCGGGATTTCAAATCCCGAACAGCACAGTTATAAATAATATAAAACGGAAGTAAATCCGCGCCATAGAATTGCTTAAAAAACCTTCTGCTTTTATAACTATTCCGCCCGCCGTTCTTGGTTTACTTAAGGGGTAATATCTAAAACAGCTTTCAGCCTTTTTACTTCCTTTTACCAGACTTACCTCCTGCATATGTTTTAAGCCCGTTTTCCTCAAAACAGGCTTAAAACACAAATCCCCGCTTCTTAATAAGAAGCGGGGATTTGAAAAAAGAATTACTGTCTCTTGCCTATTTCTTCAGGGCCGTGATGGTTTTAATGGTGCCATCGGGCTGGTAGGTCAATTCAGCTACTTTAATGTTACGCAGGTGCGTTTGGTTGGAGAGCTGGGTGTCATGGTAGAACAAGTACCACTTGCCTTTGAACTCTACAATAGAGTGGTGGTTAGTCCAGCCTTGCACGGGGTTCAGGAGCACGCCTTTGTAGGTGAAGGGGCCGGTAGGTGAATCACCAATAGCATAGGCAATGTTATGGGTGTCTCCGGTGGAATAAGAGAAGTAATATTTGCCATTGTACTTGTGCATCCAGGCGGCCTCAAAGAACCGTTTGTCATGGTTGGTAGCCTGGAACGGTTTGCCGTTCTCGTCCAGAATCTGCACGTCTTTCACCGGGCCTTCAAAGCCTAGCATATCAGCGCGCATTTTGGCCATTTTAGGAGCCAGGGCGTTGCCGGTGGCAGGTTCAGGGGTAGCGGTGGAGTCGTACTTGCCTTTGGCCCAGCGCTGCAACTGGCCGCCCCAGATTCCGCCAAAATACATGTAAGAGGTTCCGTCTGTGTCAGTGAAAACGGCGGGGTCAATGCTGTAGCTGCCGGCAATGGGCTTGGCTTCGGCTTTGAACGGACCGGTGGGCGAAGTGGAGGTGGCTACCCCAATTCTGAATACGTCCTGCTTGTCTTTCACCGGGAAATACAGGTAATACTTTCCGTTTTTGAAGGCCGCGTCTGGGGCCCAGAGTTGCCGCTTGGCCCACGGAATGTTTTTGATGTCCAGCGCCACGCCATGGTCGGTAACCTTGCCGCCTATGCTGTCCATGGAGAAGATATGGTAATCGCGCATGTCAAAGTGGTCGCCGTTGTCATTCTCCGGAGTGCCGGCCTCAATGTCATGCGAGGGGTAAATGTAGATCTTGTTGTTGAACACGTGGGCCGACGGGTCTGCGGTATAAATGTCGGTGACCAGGGGTTGGGACAGGTAGTTGGCCGTATCTGGCGCTGCAGCGGTGGTATCTGCCGTGGCGGTAGAGTCAGCGGACTCCGCGTCGGCGGTACCCAGGGGTCTCTTTTGTTCACAGGCAGAAGTCAGCACGGCAGCTGAAAGGGCCGCCATAACCAGGTAGCGGAAAGGTTGTGGTTGTACCATTGTTTGTTAGCGTTTAGGTGGTTGGAGGGGTGAAGATAGGCAAAAGGCCACGCAATTCGCAACCGATTTCAACTGGAATTGACAGGTTTTTTCAGGGGGCTTTAATTTTTGATTTGTTCGTTTCCTCTTGCTTATCTCTCGTTTATTTTATGTTTTAAGGCCCTTTTTGAGAAAACGGGCTAAAAACGGGTATCTTTAGTTGAATACGGACTTTTGGCCAATGCTTTCAACGTGTAGGCAACCTTGGGGGAAAAAAATTCCGTTTAAGACAAAAAACATAAATGACTCTGTTCCCACACAATTGCCAACTATGACAAATCCAAACCCGAATCTCAGCGCCACTGAAAGTATTGAGGAGTCTGAGATTACCAATAAATCTATTGGCTCTACTGAGATAGACAGTTTTGTAGAGCCTAACGTAGACAGAAGCTCCCAGAACGCCCTCCCTCGCACCGTACTTCGGCCCAACACCTACTCTTTGCTGGACGGCGAATGGAAATTCCAGCTGGATCAGGAAGACCGAGGCTTGCTGGAAGGCTGGTACCTGGGCCATAAATACCCGCATACTGCCCACTGGCCGGGCTCCGTGGAAGAGCACATGGCCAAAACCCGCGGCGAGGTGCAGGCTGCGCCCTGGCAAGACAAGATCATTGCCTGGTATGAGCGCGAATTTACCAGGCCCGAAAAAATTGAGAGCAATGGCAAGACCATGTACCAGCTCACCTTTGGGGCCTGCGGCTATGAAACGCGCGTATGGCTCAACGGTCGGCTCCTAACCGATATAGAAGGCGGAGACGTCCATTACGGGGAGTACACCTCTTTCTCCTTTGAGATAAACGAGGAACACTTGCTTCCTGTGAACTGGCTCACAGTGCGCATTTCGCACAGCATGGATGCTGAGGTACCCCGCGGCAAGCAGGAATCTCACGTGTACAAGCGCGGCGGTATCTGGTACCAGACCTTCTCCGGGGCGGTGCGCAGCGTTTGGCTGGAGACCATTGAACGGAATCGGCTACGGTCCAGGGTTGGCGTTTTCAGCTTGATCGAAGACTCTTTGGTGCGTTTTGGGTTTACTACCAGAATACATGACCCGGGCCAGTACACCCTCCGGTTGCATGTGTACGAACGGGAGGGCGAAAACAACCAACCGCTAGCTTCCTCAGATTTCCAGCTCAGGCTGGAGGCTGGGCAGAAGCAGCAACACGTGGTCATCCAGATCCCCAATGCTCAGATCTGGTGCCCCGAGAATCCACATTTGTACAGGTTTGAGGCCCAATTGATTGACCACAGCGGGTACGCCGCCGAGATTGGCGGGCACTTCGGGCTCAGGAAAATTGAGGCCCGGGGCCGGCATATCTACCTTAACAACTCAGAGATCTACATAGACGGTATTCTTTACCAACCGGGCACGGCCACCTATGAGGAAATGCGCCGCCATATGTACGCCATGAAAGAGCTGGGCTGTAACCTGGTGCGCGTGCACATTGCCGGAATAGACCCCCGTATCTATAACCTGGCCGATGAAATTGGTATGCTTTTGTGGGTAGAAGTGCCTAGCCCGCATACCTCCACCAAGCGTAGCCGCGAGAACCACTGGAAAGAACTGCTCCGGATGCTGGCCCTGATTGAGACCAACCCCGCGGTGATCATCTGGAGTTTGTACAACGAGGACTGGGGCGCCCAGGACATTGCCACCAACCCAGAGACCCGGCAGTACATCATGGACACATTCCATTACATGAAGATCAAATACCCGCAGTTTCTGGTGGTAGACAATGACGGCTGGCAGCATATTTCCTATGAAGGGAAACTGAAGTCTGATATTCTCACCTCGCACCTGTACACCCCAGACCTGCCTCGCTGGATAGAGCTTTTGGACCAATTAACCGCCGGGCAGATGGAAGGCGTAGCCGCTTTCCCGCTGGTGGTGGGCGACCAATATTTCTTCCGGGGCCAGGTGCCCCTGATTGTGAGCGAATGGGGCGGTTTTGGGTTCTCAGACTACGGCGGGCCTAATGACCTGAACGAGCGGGCAGAGCGCATAAAGCAGTTCAAGCAGGAACTAAGGAAACGGCCTATTGCCGGCGATGTGTACACGCAGGCCACCAACATTGAGGATGAACGCAACGGGCTTATTGACCCACATACCGGCGCGCTCTCGGTGCCGGCTGGACTGCTGAACTCGGGCCAGGATGACGGAAGCTGCAGGAGCAATTAGACCCTAATCTTTACTGACGGCAGGTGCCCTTTCTCTCAAGAGTGGGGCACTTGCTGTTTTAAGGCTGTTTTAGGAAAAACGGCCCGTAAATGAAAAGCCTTGCGCTAGCCAGAAGTAATTGAAACAATACCAACTTTCCTGAGTTAAGGAAGAGACAGCCACCTATAACCAAACGCGCATGAAGAGATTTTTTGCCTTACTCTGTTACCTGGTCACGCTTACCGCCCATGCCCAGAAACTAACCCCCGCCGACCGTATGAAAACAAACGGCGGAAAGCTGGTTATCCAGCCGGTCATGCACGCCTCACTGGTACTGCAGTGGAACGCAAAAACCATTTGGGTAGACCCCTCGGGCGGCGCGAACTTATACACCGGACTTAACAGTCCGCATATCATCCTTCTCACCGATATTCACGGCGACCATATGGACCTGAAAACCCTGGAGGCCCTCCCTATCCACAACGCAAAGATCATCGCGCCGCAGGCCGTCATTGACAAACTGCCCGCCAGAATGAAAGCCCAGGCCATGGCCTTGAACAACGGCGATAAAATGGAAGTGATGGATATACATATCAAGGCCCTGCCCATGTACAACCTGCCCGAAACCGCAGATTCCCGGCACCCCAAAGGAAGAGGCAATGGGTACGTTTTATCCATCGGCACCAAGAAAGTCTATATCTCCGGAGACACCGAGGACATACCGGAAATGCGCGACCTGGATGATATAGACGTGGCCTTTGTCTGCATGAATCTTCCCTTTACCATGGATGTGGACCAGGCCGCCGACGCGGTGCTGAATTTCAAGCCAAAGGTGGTCTACCCCTACCATTACCGGGGCCAGAAAGGCTTGAGTGACGTAAACGCTTTCAAAGCCAAAGTGGAAGCCAAGAACCGCAAGATTGAGGTGCGGCTAAGGAATTGGTATCCGGCGCTGTAGCAAAAAAATTTACCCACAAAAAAAGCCTTACAGAATTGGTTCTGTAAGGCTTTTTTTGTGGGCTGACGTTTTGGTGCCCTTCTTAGATACGGCTGCCGGTTTCATCACCGGGTTCTGTCTCTTTAGCGCCCAAGGGTTGCTCAGAAGACCTGATTCCATTGCCTCCCTCCCCAGAGACGCCCTGGTGGCTGCCTTCGCTGGCAAATCCGGGCCCCTGGTTGCTGGACTCGTTGCTGTCAGGGTTGTTGCTGCCGTAGCCGGTCACCTCATTGCCCTGTATGTGCAGGTTTTCCAGGCGGTCTTTCTGGTCATTGCGCTCGGTTTCCCCGCCCAGGCCTATGTTGCGTTTAGCCGATGGGTCTGGTTTGTTGCCCGGGGCATTGCGCTGGTGGTAATCATCATTCACGCTGTTGGGTCTCCCCGGTCTATCGTTTTCTTCGTCTGTAGTAGCCATGTCAAAAGTGGTTAGTTGTGGTATAGGTACGCAGAGGACCACAGGCAGGTTAGCCAAGCCTGCCTTTCGCGCAGACGAATAGCGGAACACCTAAACCAAAAAGGGACGCCTGCTCGTTGCAGGCGCCCCTTTCAGAAACTATAGATGGCTTAGTGCTTTTTGCCTTTTCCTTTGCTCTTTCCTTTACCGTTGCTTTTGGAATTGCTTTCAGAGGTGCGGTACACCACGTTTCCGGCTTTCTTCTGTTGCCCCGGGGCATAGGCTTTGGCCGACTGGTCACCGTATACTTTCTTGGCCTGGCCCGGAGGCATGCCTTGGGTAGACGTTCTACTGCCCGGGAACAAGATGCCTGGGATATCTGAAGTCCGCTGACTTCTGGTACCAGTGCCCGATGGGTACCGGGAGCTGCTGGTCTTTCTGGAGCTGGAACAGCTGGCGGCCGTGATCACTACCAAGACCAACACAAATAACTGTAATAATTGCTTTTTCATGGGTTCAGCATTAGGGGACAAAAAATCTCTTATCATGCGGCAGCAAGTATGAAGCCAGAAATGGAACTTTCTCTATATATTTCCTTCAGCAGGTGATTTATCTTTGGAAGATGATAAAACACCCTGCCATATTCAAAAAAAGAAAAAACTTCAATATGTCTTTTTACAGACGCTGGCTCTACATAAGCGGCGCAAGTTACATCATATTTTTTTGAAGCAGTCTGCCGGGCATCAAGGAATTTTTAAATTTTAGGCAGTTGCTTCAGCTTCCTGATTTAAGGCTAAAACGGGAAAAACACCCCATAAACGGAGAATAGCCAAAATCTTGGGAAAATGGTATATTAGCTGAACCAAGCTAAACAAACAATTCATCTTATGCAGATAAACGTTATTTCAAGGCGCTCCCGGGCGGCTGTCTTGTTCCTGGCACTGGGCCTGGGCACGCCGGCGGCCATGGGGCAAACGGGCAAAGACCTGAACGTGGCCTACCAGCGTCCCGCTGAATCTATTGCCAAACTGATTGAGGCACCGGCCACCCCATCGGTGAGTTTTGACTCCAAAGGCGAATGGATGCTGCTCATGGAGCGGCCCGGCTATCCTTCTATTGAGGAAGTAGCCGCCCCCGAGGCCCGCATTGGCGGCCTCAGGATCAACCCTGCGGTGAACGGTTCCAGCCGGGGCTCGTCTTTCACCAACCTCACCCTGAAGAAGGTTAACGGCGGCCAGGAAATGAAAATCCAGGGGCTGCCGCAGAACGCCAAAATCACAGACGTTACCTGGTCCCCAGACGAGAAACAGGTGGCCTTCCTGAACACGGTAGCCAACGGTATTGAGCTTTGGGTTTTGAATGTGCAGGACCGCTCCGCGCGCAAACTTACCACTGTCACCGTGAATGACGCCTACGGCAACGCCTTCACCTGGACCCCAGACAGCAAATCCCTGCTGGTGAAACTGGTGGACTCCAAACGGGGCGTGGCCCCCAAAACCAATAGCACGCCGGTTGGGCCGGTCATCCAGGAAAACCTGGGCCGCACCGCCCCCTCCCGCACCTACCAGGATCTTTTGCGCAACCGCCAGGACGAAGCGCTCTTTGACTACCTTCTTACAGGGCAACTGGTGCAGGTTTCTTTAGACGGAGCTACCCAGACCAACATAGGCGGGACCGGCATTTACCGTTCGTTCAGCTTCTCGCCAGACGGCCAGTATTTGTTGGTAGCCACCACCCAACGTCCTTACTCCTACCTGGTGCCCGCTAGCCTGTTCCCCTACACGGTGCAGGTCTGGGACCGCCAGGGCAAAATGGTGAAGCAGATTGCAGACATTCCACTGGGCGAAAACATTCCTACGGGCTTTAACGCCGTGGCCACTGGCCCCAGAAACGTGGCTTGGCGCGCAGACCAGCCCGCCAGCCTGTACTGGGTAGAGGCACAGGACGGCGGCGATGACAAGAAAGAGGTTCCGGTAAGGGACATAGTCTACACCCAGGTGGCGCCGTTCTCAGACAAACCCGTAGCCCTGGTAGGTACCAAGCTCCGCTATAGTGGCATTACTTGGGGGGCCAATGACATGGCACTGGTGACCGAGCGCTGGTGGAAAACCCGCCAGGAGCGCCGCTTACTGGTAAAGCCCAGCAAACCGGGCGCCACACCGGTCGTGCTGGTGGAGCGTTCGTATGAAGACCTGTACAATGACCCTGGCACGCCGGTCATGACCAAAAACCAATACGGCCGCCAGGTACTCATGACCGATAAGTCTGGCCAAAACCTGTATATGATCAGCCAAGGGGGCTCGCCGCAGGGGAACCGCCCGTTTCTGAGTAAGTTTAACCTGGTCACTAAAAAAGAAGACATTCTATGGCGTTCTGAGGCTCCGTACTATGAGCGGCCTATTGACGTGCTGGACCCGCAGAAAGGCATTTTCATCACCCTGCGTGAGTCAGAGAATGACCCGCCCAACTACTTCAAGCGGACCGTGGGTTCCAAGAAACTGACGGCCGTGACCAAGTTCCCGCATCCGGCCCCCGATCTGATTGGGGTAGACAAGCAGTTGCTTACCTACAAGCGCAATGATGGCGTAACCCTTACTGCCACTTTGTACACGCCCAAAGGCTACAAGAAAGAGCAAGGCCGCCTGCCTATGCTCATGTGGGCGTACCCCAGGGAGTTCAAAGACGCCGCCACGGCCGGCCAGGTAAAAACCTCGCCGTATGAGTTCACCCGCATCAACTACGGTTCGCCCTTGTTCTGGGTAACCCGCGGCTATGCCGTGCTGGACCGCACTGATATTCCGATTGTAGGCGAAGGCACCGCAGAACCCAATGACACCTACGTGGAGCAATTGGTGGCCAGCGCCAAAGCCGCCATAGACGAGGTAGCCAAGATGGGCATTGCCGACCCTAACCGCGTAGCCGTGGGTGGTCACTCTTATGGGGCCTTCATGACCGCCAACCTGCTGGCGCACTCTAACCTGTTTGCCGCGGGTATCGCGCGCAGCGGGGCATATAACCGTACCTTAACGCCGTTCGGGTTCCAGGCAGAGGAGCGTACCTTCTGGGAAGCCCCGGAAGTGTACGCCAAGATGTCGCCGTTCAATTATGCCAACAAGATAAAGACGCCTATTCTGTTGATCCATGGCGAGGCCGATAACAACTCCGGCACCTTCCCTATCCAGAGTGAGCGTTTCTATAATGCCTTGAAAGGCCACGGCGCCACCACCCGTTACGTGGTCTTGCCCGCTGAGAGCCATGGCTACGGGGCCAAGGAATCTGTTATGCACATGCTCTGGGAAATGGACCAGTGGCTGGAGAAATACGTGAAAAACAAACCACAGCCGCAGAGCATGCGCTAAGCGGCTGCCACCAAAAAAAGAGGGCTCCCCAACCAGGAGCCCTCTTTTTTTGTCTATTCTGGTTGGTATCCAGCTTATTCTTAAATCGCCGCGCACCTTCACCATCAACAATAGTTGTTCTGTTTTGGGCTTGTTTTCCGGAAAACAGGCTCAAAACAGTTTTTTCCCTGCCGCCTTATAACACCTGTAGCACCACATCACCCCCAACGGGGTATCCCACACAGGTGAGGGTTAATCCCCGGGCCACTTCCCTATCGGAGAGCACTTCATTGTAAGACATCCAGACTTTCCCTTGCAGGCATTGGGCCGCGCAACTTCCGCATTTGCCGGTCTCACAGCTGTAGGGCAAAAAGATCTTTGCTTTTCTGGCTGCCTGCAGAATAGTGTCCGGGAACTGCACTTGCAGCGGGTAGGCCTGCTTTTTGTATAACAGCGTGACTTGGTGCCGGCGCGTATCTGGCGGCTCTACCTTCAGGGTAACTTTGACGCTGTTAAAATTCTCCTGCCTGATATTTTCCAGCGGCACCTTCAATTCCCGAAGGCCATACACGCACAACCGCCGGTAACTTTCGGGCCCGCAGATATAACATAATATTTCAGATAAAAGCACCACTGCGTATTGGGAAACTAATTCCTCCAGCAGCGACTTGTGCAGCCGGGCCTGGTCAAGCCGGGGGTTGGTACTGAACAGGTAATGAATCACCAGGCGCTCGGGGAATCGCTCTGCCAGAGCATCTAGTTGCTGTTTAAAAATGGTATCCTGGGGGCTATGGTTACTGTACACCAGCACCGCTGCCATGGAAGGATAGCCGAAGAGCACGGTTTTCAGCAGAGAAAAAATGGGTGTGATGCCACTGCCTGCCGCCCAGAAAAACACTTGCCCAAACCGCTCTTCCGCCTCCGGCGGAAGGGTAAAAAATCCGCCCGCCCCAATGGTAAGCACCTCATCCCCTACCTTGGCGTGGTCTATCAGTTGCCGGGACAGCACCCCGTTGGCAATGCGCTTCACCCCTATGCTCAGGGGTTCCTGCAACACAGGCGAAGAAGTGATAGAATAGGACCTTCGCACCTCCTGCTCCCCTTTCAGGACCACCAGTGTGAGGTATTGCCCTGGCTGGTACACAATGCTTTCTGCCTCTTCTCCGCCAAAAACAAACGTCTTCACGCCAGGGACTTCCTCCTTGATCTGTGTGATGGTTAGGGTCTGAAACGAAGTACTCATGCCAATGAAATTCATTGCTTTGGTCTCTAAACGAAGGATCTGCGGTTAGAGATAACCCGCCTTGGTAGCTTTAGGTTTTTTTGGAGCTTATCCAGTGAAATTACATCCTGCGTTTAAAGCCTGTTTTCCAAAAAACGGGCCCAAAACCCAAGGCAAGCATAATAGGTAAACAAGGGCCTTTCACCTAACTTCACCTTGCCTTCACTAGTGTCATGTAAAGCAAAAGCGTCTATTGCCGTAAAAGGTTACCATGGACCATTTACCGGAAGAAAAACGGCCAGCGGTGGATCTGGCTACCTACTCCACCTTAGAAACTGCCACCCTGGCTATGGGCTGCTTCTGGAAACCCGAAGCGCTTTTTGGTGCCCAGCCTGGCGTGGTCCGCACCCGGGTAGGCTACGCCGGGGGCACCACGCCAGACCCCACCTACCGCCATTTGGCCGAACATATGGAAACCGTACAACTGGAGTTTGACCCTTCTCAAGTAACATTTCTGGAATTACTAAGGCTGTTTTTCGCGCACCACACCCCTACCAAAGAACCCTACAAACGGCAATACACCTCAGCTATATTTTATCACTCCCCGGAACAGGAAAAGGCAACTAAAACCGCTCTCCAGGAAGCCGAGAAGCGTTTAGAAGCACCTCTTTTTACGGAGGTGAATCCGTTCACTATTTTTTACCTGGCCGAGGAACGGCACCAGAAATGGAACCTCCGCCGCACCCCCGATCTTTTGCAAACCTATCAGGCTATCTACCCTAAATTTGAGGACTTCAACCATTCCACTGCCGTGGCCCGGGTAAACGGGTACCTGGGCGGTTTCGAAGAGGAGCACGTTCTGATGGAGGACCTGGGCGGCCTGGGGCTTCCGTATGAGGCCCAGAATATTTTGCTGGCGCATTATCTGGCGTTGGGTAAAAACCGGTAGTTGAAGAGTAGTTGTTGTGGTTTGGGGATGTTTTGCGAAAAACGGGCTGGAAACGGAACACTTCAAGGGTTTAAAAACCAACTGGCGCGAGTCTTCAGACGCGTGGCAAAGGATGGGGTGAGTCTCCAGACTCACAGGAAACAGAATCGGAATTGCTTTTAGTCAGGAATGAGTGGATTCGCTGCTTTGCAGCGAGGGTAGTCTGGAGACTACCCGTTATCCCAAGTCACGCGTCTGAAGACCCGCGCCAGTGGATTTTTTTCAAACGTGCTCTCCTGTGTAAACACCCCTCTGCGCTCCCTCAACGGGAGAGTCTGCGGTGAAGAGGTAGTATTACGTTTTGAGGCTGTTTTCAGGAAAACGTCCTTAAAACGCAAATCTTAAAACACGCATCTCCCGTGCTGTTCGGGATTTGCAATCCCGAATTTCTGAAAAGCGGATTTGCAATCCGCCGGGAACCAAGAACAAAATCGCTACCGCCGGGGATTACAAATCCCCCTTTCGGAACTTCCGGATTGCAAATCCAGAAGAGCTGATGACCCATAGCGGCCATTCCCCAGATTCCAGTCTTTACTCCGAGCGCCTCGCTTGTGGCCCTGCAACAGCTTTACCTAAGAGTAGAAGGAAATAGTAGGCCGCAAGGGCAGTGCGAGGGGGAAAGACGGGGCCCAGCGGCCGTGAGCGCTCAAAGGGCAACTATGAAACAATACAGCATAAGGACTCAGGCATAAGCAGAAACCACGTCAGCAAAAGCAAAACCTTTATCCCAAAATGCGTCACCCCAAAGCAGAACCTAAATCAACAGAAGAGTAATAGAATCAGCATTTATGCAGTAGCGTACTTGGCTGGGAGTTCTGGCGTCTGGGAAAAGATGACCTAAATGCTGACCACAATTCTGGCATAAAAGCTGAATTCTTTCTCGGCCATAGGTATGCAATGAATGGAATTGAACGTGCTCCTCCAGATGCGCCCAAAAACTGGGGAAGCTGGTTTTGGAGTCAAATTTATGGGAAGCCGAAAACAAGGCATGGCCGCAGTGGCTGCATTGGTAAATGCCCTCTCCTGAAGATTGGGCAGCCCAATCTATGGTTCGGTTCTTAAACATGGTTGATGGCCGGGGATGCATTTTCTCCTGGGGGTCTTTCCCATTCCTCCACTAGGAAGCGGTTGTGTAGTAGGCGAACCGTAAAGATCTGGTCAAAGCCTTCAGAGAAAGCGGGTGGGGTGAGTTTCTTCTGGCAGTCATAGAGGCCAACGTCTTTGATACGCTCTTTGCCTTCGCGCAGGCTGTTGCGGGCCAGGGCATCTGCCAAGGTAGTGTGGAAGTAATACGCCTGTACCTGATAGCGCCGCTCTTTGGCTAATTCTATGTAAGGCTGCCGGTCCTGCGGGGTGGGATTGGTTTTGTCTACCACAAATCGGGCGCTGGTATGCAGGCAGGTGTCCAGAAATCGGTTAAACCGGTTCCTGGTTTTGAGAAGATCCAGGCTCAAGCGCACGTGGGTATTGAAGAAAAACTGTTTGTAAAACGTTGACTTCCCCGAGGCCTGAATGCCAATGAAAATAACCGCCTGCACTGGTGTAAGTTGACTGCCGTTAACGGATCTGCCGCTTAGGCTTCTTCGTCTCTGGCGGGCACAAATTCCATGGAGATAGAATTGACGCAGTGCCGGGTATTTTTGGCCGTAAAGCGCTCCCCTTCAAACACGTGGCCTAAGTGCCCGCCGCAGGTGGCGCAGACAATTTCCGTGCGACGGCCGTCGGCATCGGTTACGCGGGTAATGGCCCCGGCAATTTCATCATCAAAGCTGGGCCAGCCGCAGTGCGATTCAAACTTGTCTTCTGAGCGGTAAAGCGGCGCGTTGCATTGGCGGCAGATATAGGTGCCAGATTCTTTGTTGGTGTATAGTTTGCCGGTGAAGGGGCGTTCCGTGCCTTTGTGCAGGATCACGTATTGTTCCTCGGGGGTAAGCTGGTTATATTTTTTCGGTTCGTTTTCCATGGGAATAGTAAGGTTTACGTCCTCGGTTTTACTTGATTTTAACCAGTCGCGTTGCTGATTGTTTCGGTTTGCCAGCCAAACCGGCCGGCTGAAAACTGTTTTAGGCGTGTTTTGGGAAAAGTAGCCGATAAACGGAAATCAGTCAATCTTTGCCATCCTGGTTGCTTTGCGCTGCTGCAGATAGGTAAATGTTTCCATCAGGCTCACGCCCATCAGAATCCACATGGCGCCCAGCAGGAACCCGGCCAGCACATCAGACAGGAAATGCACGCCCAGGTAAATCCGGCTGAAGCCGACCAATAGAATCAACAGCGCAGACACGATCAGCACCACCGTCCGTTCCTTCGTTTTTTTGGCGTGGCGGTACGCAAAATAAGCGAGCATGCCATACAAGGAGATAGCTGTGGTAGCGTGGCCACTGGGGAAAGAGAAGTTATGTTCGGGGTAAAAGGCCACTATTTCTTCGGGGCGGTCACGGCTAATAATTTTTTTGCCATACTGCACTGATAGGCCCACCCCCGCCATGGTCAGCCAGAAAACCAGCGCCGCCACATACCGCCGCCTGAACAGGAAGACCAGCGTCACCAGCCCCCCTAAAGCAAAAACCGCCTCGCGCGTGCCCAGCTGCGTGAGCGAATACAGCACCTGGCTCAGCCATTTGCTCCGGAGACTAAATAGAAAATCTGTAAACTGTTTATCCAGGGTGACCACGCCCTCAGAATCAATTACACTCTCGGTTAATTCTGATAGCAAGGATATGTTCACGTAGATCACCAACAGCAGCATGGTGAGCGGCAAACCAATAAAGGAAGAGGTGTCAAAGCGGCGCAGCACAAAATCAGTGCTTCTGGGAAACCGTTGCCGCAGCCGCTGCACCACCGGCAGCCGACAAAGCCAATTAAAAAACAGATTTATAAGGTGCGTAAGGAAGTTCTGCATAATTCAATAAAGGAATGATACGTATTCCTCTCCTGTTTGACCTGCTTTCTGCTTAAATTCTGCTGGTGGGACGGTGAATTTTGGTTTTGCGCCCAAAGCCAGGCAGTATCTTGGTTGGTTGGTTAAAGGCAGTTTTGCCTATGAAAACTTACTTTACTTCTTGGCCTCGGCCTTTTTGTCTTCTTCGTTGATCAACTCAATGGCCTTTTGCAAAAGCTCATCTTTCTTGCCAAGAACGCCTTTCAGGGTGGGCGCCAGGGTCTGGTCTATCTTTACGCCTTTGCGTTGCGTGACGGTTTGGTCTGGGTAAAAAACGGCGTTACCGGAGAAGGTGACCACGTAGTTGCCCGGCAGGGTTAGCCGCTTTATATCCCCATCGGCGCCCGCCGACCGGTCCCCTATGGTGACGCTATTGGGGAACAGGTGCTGGAGGTTCATGGTCAGCCACTCCCCTACGCCCTGGGTGGCGGCGTTCACCAGTATCACCACCTTGCCTTTGTACTCTACGCCCTTGGGGGTAACGGTTGAGGGAAAATAGACATCGGCTTGGGGCAGGTATTTGTAGGTGCCCAGCGCCTCATGGTTCATGAGGTAGTACCGCGCGAAGTAATTTCTTTCCTTGCCAAACTTCCGGAACAGGTCCAGATAGACAAAATCACTGTTGTCTGCCTCTGAGCGCATGTCAAAAATGAGCCCTTTTGCCTTGTTGGCTACGCTTAAAAGAGAGTCCATAATGACTATTTCCCGCGCTTCGGTGGCGTTTTCAATGAAGCGGTTGGTGTCATTGGCCTTGAACCGAATAATGCCTTTGGCCACCCGTTCCAGCCCCGGCGATTTCTTGGCGGGCGTCAGTTTCTTTTTAAAGTAGGTATCTACCAGCTTGGCCTTGGCCGGTTCAGAAGGGTTCATGAGTTGCAGCTTGGTGGTGATCTTGTCCTCGCCGCGGGTCAAAAGCACTTTCAGGTTGGTGTCTTCAGACCGGAACAGGAAGTTATCGCCGTACTCGCCCACGCGGTGCCAGAGGGCCTCCTGGTTAGAAACGGATAGGACAGTTCCCAGCGCCTTCACCCATTCGGCCACGGTAATGTCGTCCAGTTCCTCCAGCACATCACCGGTTTTAATGTTTGATTTCTTGCACAGCGCGGGGTCTATGAGATTGGTGACCAGAATCTTGCCTTCTACCACCTGGTAGTCAAACGGCGGGAAATAGAGGTTCCGGAAGATTTTCTCTTTGTAATACAGCTGCCGGAAAAAGGAATAGGCCTGGGTGTCATTTAATTTGGCGTTGAGCGTAATCAAAAGGCGCTCATAGTCTGCCCGGCTGTCACAGATGGTAAACAGGGGCACAAAGTGCGTGATGATGGCGTCCCAGTTTTCATCCATGAGGTATTTGTAGGGAAACAGGTACTCTATGCCGGCCTTGAACTTGGCCAGCGCCAGCATGCGCAGCGGGTACGGCAGGTTCTCAGCGGGCGGAAACTCATATTTGGCCTCATTGGGCAGCGTTCCGCCGAAGGGGTTGTTCTTGATGGTGGCGTACTGGTGCTTTTCGCCGGTAAAGCGACGCTGGAAAATGCTTTCCAGTTTCTTGCGGTTGTCTGAGTTCAGGAATTTTGCTTTGGTATACCAGCGGTCGTCCAGGTTCTGGAGCAGGAGCGTGCCCTGGGGTTCATCGCGGAGCTTGTCCAGCTTCTTGGTGTCAGGTACGCCTACTTCTTTGAGCAATGTCTGGAACACTTTGTTGACCGCTTTCTGGTTCTTGGCGGCGTCTACCTCAGGCAGGTAGCGCAGAAAAAGGGAATCTGCCGGAATCTGGCCAGTGGCCAAGGCCGGATGCTGGTATTTCAGAAACCCCCAGATGTGGTAAAAGTAGAGATGCTTTTCAGAGTCAAAAGAGTCTTGCGCAGTGGCTTTGCCGGGGTTTAGAGCTCCTACTAGCAGGAAAAGGAAAAAAGCCTTCAGGAGAAGCTGAATCGCCCCCGTCTTGAAAGCACGTGTATGTAGTGGTGTAATCATAGTGTAATGTAAATGCCCGCCTTTTCAGATAAACCCAACCTTCGTCCGTAAAAAAGAAGCCCTTCCTACCCACCTATTCCCTGTTCTTCATTCTACGACCAATTCTGGTAAAAAGCCCACCTTATTGGTTAGCGCTAGCCAGCGTAATCTGAGGCTCAGGCGTTTTAAGCCTGTTTTCAGGAAAATGGCCTTAAAACGGAAAGGACCTAAATCTCTACTCCGTGATGGGCACACCCCAGCCCGCCAGGGAATCGGCAAAATGGAGATCGTCCAGTTTATCAAATTCAAGGGTTCTTTTGCGGTTGTCTTTCAGGTGCAGCGTGATCAAAGGGGCGTCCTTGGTAGGCCGGAACACTTTCTGGGCCCGGCTTATCTGCTGCAGGGGTATCTTATTCAAGCCCGATGATTTCATGGCCAGCGCATAGCCCACCCACACCCAGAAAGCAATGGCCAGAAGGCTTCCGGCTAGAAACACAGCATGTACCGGTTTCTGGGTGATCCTATAATTGGCGTAGTGCAGGTAGCCCTGGAAAACAAAAAACAGACCCCAACAGATAGCGGCTACCCCGTACACCACCTTCAGAAACCTGGCCTTGTCCCCTTCAATAAGAATAGTATCATTTTCTATTCTCAACGTGCCTGTCTTCAGTTGAAAGGTTTTCATAGGTATTTAAACGCAAGTGGCTTCCCCGCCCATACGGAAAAGCGGTAGCAAATGATTAAAAGAAAGACAGGTTGCCCAGATAGCTTCAATTCCCTGGTCCGCCCCTATCTATAACTCAATTCTATCTTCTTCTATTGCGAAGTCTGGTATAGGCCCGTTTTCTCAAAAATAAGCCAAAAACGGAGAAGAAAGAAAAGGCTTATAAGTGTATAACCGATCATCTTCGGCTTGGTTACAACGCCCAGACCTTGTCAGGCTGCAGCGCTACCATGACCTTGTCTCCCTTAGCCCACGAATTTTCCTGAACCTTTACGGTAACTAACTCCTTCTGCACCACTACCTCCAGCTCATAGTAACTTCCCAGGAACACCACGCTGGTAACTTTCCCCGGTAGCCCCGGCCCGTTTTCTGCCGGGTGGAGCAGCATCTGCTCGGGGCGCACCAACAGCCTCTTGCCTTTAGGTATCGCCAGGTTCTGGGCTTGGGTAAAGGCAATAGTCAGGGACATGGACAACAGGTTATAACTCCCGAACAGTCCCGCGGTATACTCATTCACGGGTTGGTGATAAATCTGGGCGGGCGTTCCTTGTTGCTGAAACTGCCCCTCTTTGAGTACCAGAATGGAATCTGCCCAGGAAAGCGTGTCCAGGGGATCATGGGAAATAAGCATCAGGCTGATGTCCAGGGAATGGCTCAAATCCCGAACCACGGTTTTCAGTTGGCGTTTGTGGCCCAGGTCCAAGTTGGAGAACGGCTCATCCAGCAATAGTAACCGCGGCGAAGTCAGCAACAGCCTGGCCAGGGCAATACGTTGGCGCTCTCCGCCGGAGAGTTCATCGGTGCGCCGCTTTAGTAAATGGTCTATCTGACAAAGGGCGTACAACTCGTCGGCGTCTTCCTGTGCCAGGGTATTTGCGTATTTCAAGGCCTGCTCCACCCGCAGGAAAGCCGGAAGCTCAAACTGCTGTGACAGGTAGGCGATGCCCGGGTGACCCGCTACTAGCTTCTCTTCGGGGCCCAGCACCCGGTCTCCCTCAAGCATCACTTTACCAGCGTCTGGCTGCATCAGGCCCGCAATGATCTTGAGTAGCGTGCTTTTCCCGGAGCCGGTCTCGCCGGCCACGGCAATTTTCTGCCGCTCCCGCTGGCTAAAGCTGATCTGCTCCAGCACCTGCTCGCCCCTCACCTGTTTGCCTACCCCTGTTACTTCTAAAAACGCCATATACTGGAAAAGAAGCGTGCCGCCCCTTGGTCTGAAATCAAAACGATAAAAGCAGGTCAGCCTTTGGAATATGCCATCCCTAAAAAGCATAAACTTCCGCCGCCGCCCGCTAAACAAGCAAACTTAAGGAACGAATGGCGTAATCACGTCGCAAATCTTTTAAAATGTGTTTTATACAAGTAAATCCTACTTCTATAAGCCCATATGGCGCAAGCTCCGCTGGTGTCAGGGGACCTAGCTGATTATTGTCTTAAAAGCTGCTTATTATTATTTTCTGTCATCCTGAAAGTACCTTGTAGGCGGACGGCAGTAGCGAGTATCCATTGTCATTACCGTTCGCTACCAAGATCCTTTCAGGATGAAAAAAAGGAAGGAAAGGAATAGTGGGAAAAGGATTATTGGGAAAAGAACACCAAGGAGAAACCAGGATGCCTGCTGACACCAACAGAGGCTTGCGCCAAGAAGCATTCGCCTTAGGGCCGTTTTTAGCACGTTTTTCTGAAAACAGCCTTAAAACACCAAGGCCGCCCCTGGATTGGGAGCGGCCTTGGTGTTCTCAATTATGTAATGCTTAGAACGGCGGGGCATCATCAAAAGACGAGGCTGGAAGGCCGCTTCCGTCGTTCATCTTGCTGCCTAAGCGTATGGTATTGGGTCCACCGGAAGAAGGAGGTCCGTCAAAGTCTGAGGCAGGAAACCCAGCTGGGCCGTCAAAGCCTGCACCGCCACCAAAACCGTCTTCCAGGTTCCCGAACTTGGTGAACTTGCCAATGAACTTCAGGGCCACGCTGCCTACTTCCCCGTTCCGGTGCTTGGCAATGATAACCTCGCCCACGCCTTGGGTAGGGTTCCCCATTTCGTCTTCGGTAATACCGTAATATTCAGGGCGGTACAAGAAGATTACCATGTCGGCATCCTGCTCAATAGATCCAGATTCACGTAAATCTGAAAGCATTGGCTTCTTGTCGCCGCCGCGGGTTTCCACGGCGCGGCTTAGCTGTGACAGCGCAATTACCGGCACACTTAATTCCTTGGCCAACTGCTTAAGCGCCCTTGAGATAGAGGCAATCTCCTGCTCGCGGTTTCCGCCTCCTTTGCCGTCTGTGTTGCCGCTCATCAACTGCAAGTAGTCAATGATGATCATCTGGATATCATGCTGTGCTTTCAGACGGCGGCATTTGGTCCTGAGTTCCCTGATGGAAAGTCCCGGGGTATCGTCAATGAAAATGGGGGCCTGGCTCAGGCGGGAGATCTTGTGGTTCAGTTGCGCCCACTCGTAATCTGCCAGGTTTCCTTTTTTGATCTTCTCGCCTTCCAACTCAGCCTCCGCCGAGATCAAACGATTGACCAACTGAATAGAGGACATCTCCAGGGAGAAGATAGCCACGCCCTTTCCGAAGTCTACCGCCGCGTTCCGCATAGCGGAAACCACGAAGGCGGTCTTACCCATGGCGGGACGCGCGGCCAGAATCACTAAGTCAGACGGCTGCCAGCCGGAGGTTACACGGTCCAGGGCTGTGAAGCCGCTTGGTACCCCGGTCAAGCCCTCTTTCTGGCTCTTCTTGGCTTCCAGTTCCTTGAGGGCTTTGTGCATCAAGGACTGCATGTCATCAAAGTTCTTCCGGATGTTGCTCTCAGACACCTCAAACAGCTTGGCCTCCGTGCTGTCCAAAAGGTCGAACACGTCAGTGGTGTCTTCGTAGGCGCGGCCCAGCACCTCTGAGGAGATACTGATCAAGTCGCGCTTGATAGCCGCCTCGGTGATGATACGGGCGTGAAACTCAATGTTGGCCGCCGAGTTGATGCGGGTGGTGAGTTGGGTCACATAATAGGCGCCGCCCACAAACTCCAGTTCGCCCTGCTCGCGCAGTTCCTGGGTTACCGTTAAGATATCTATCGGCTCAGATTTGTCAAACAAACCTAGAATGGCCTTGAAAATGCGCTGGTGCGCGTCTTTGTAAAAACTTTGTGGTTTAAGTAAGTCAATTACGGCGGTGAGGGCATCTTTCTCCAACATGAGCGCACCCAACACTGCCTCCTCCAACTCCAGCGCCTGCGGCGGAAGTTTCCCAAGTCCCGGAGAGACAGTAGGTTTGGGGTTCCAGGCTGCCTTTCCTCTCGTCGCTTTCAATTTCATATCCTCCATGAGAGCAAATGTAAGCAGGTAAGGCTTTCAGGTAATCCACAAAATGCCCGACATATCCACAATTTCTTTTTATCGCGGGGCTTTCTCTCCTGTTTTTTGGGAACAGTTTTTCGCTTTATGAAATGGATTTTAAGACGCTCTTTTAGAAGAAAGAAATTCAAGGTGTTTTATGCCTGTTTTGCGGAAAACGGGCCTAAAACGGCTCTTGATTCCCGTATGCTCCACTCCCGCTCAGGGGCTTATTGCAGGGGCTGCCCAAAAAAGTAATCCACAAATTTCCTGGCACATATCCACAAATAGGTGAAGCGGGTAGCCATAGCGCATATTTTAAAATCATTACATTTGCTCTCTTTGAAAATAAATTCATGAGTACAGCGGCGTATCACCACATTCACCTTATTGCCATAGGCGGCAGTATCATGCACAACCTGGCGTTGGCATTGCACCGGAAAGGCCTGAAAGTAACAGGCTCTGACGATGAGATCTTTGAACCGGCCAAAAGCCGCCTGGCCGCCGACGGCATTCTGCCTGAGCAGGAAGGCTGGTTCCCGGAGAAACTCAACCCGCTCCCCGATGCCGTGATTGTGGGCATGCACGCCCGCCCTGATAACCCGGAGCTTCTCTACGCCCAGGAACACGGGGTGCCCATTTTCTCCTTCCCGGAGTTTATCTACGAGCAGTCTAAAAACAAGCAGCGCATTGTGATTGCCGGCAGCCACGGCAAGACTTCTATCACGTCTATCATACTGCACGTGTTAAAATACCACCACCGCCTGTTTGACTACGCGGTAGGTGCCCAGTTGGAAGGCTTTGATTTGATGGTGAAACTCACCGAGGAGGCTCCTATCATCATTATTGAAGGCGATGAGTACCTGTCCTCCCCTATCCAGCGCGTGCCCAAGTTCCACAAATACCACCATCACATTGGCGTGATGAGCGGCATCAGCTGGGACCACATCAACGTGTTCCCTACCGAGGAGAACTACCGCGAGCAGTTCCGTATTTTTGCCGAGATGACGCCCAAGGCCGGTACGCTCATTTATAACCAGGATGATGAGCAGGTACAGGAAGTGTGCGTACCCAACAACTCAGATGTGCAGTACATTGGCTACACCATACACGAGCACAAGATAAAGAAGAGCGGAAAGACGGTTCTAAAGACCAAGAAAGACGACGTAGAGATCCAGCTGTTTGGCGAGCACAACCTGCGCAACATCTCGGCGGCCAAAGAGGTCTGCAAGCAGATAGGCATTAAGGGTCAGGCGTTCTACGAGGCGCTGGCCACGTTCAAGGGAGCCGCCCGCCGTCTGGAAAAGATTGGAGAGAACGAGCACACGCTGGTGTACAAAGACTTCGCACACGCTCCCTCTAAACTGAAAGCCACGTCTGAGGCCCTGAAGAAACAGTACCCCGAGCGCCAGCTGGTGGCCTGCCTGGAGCTGCACACGTTCAGCAGCCTCAATAAAGATTTCCTGCCTCAGTACTACCACACGTTCCTGGCACCAGACGTAAAGATTGTGTACTTTAACCCCAAGACGTTAGAGCACAAGCGCATGCCCCCGCTGGATCCCAAAGATTTGAAGGCGGCCTTTGGCGATGACGAGATTATGGTGCTCACCGATAACCAGGCCCTGCAGGACTACCTGCTGAACACCAACTGGAAAGACAAAAACCTATTGATGATGACTTCGGGCACCTTCGGGAACCTGGATCTGCAGCAACTAGCCCATACCATTACTGCTTCTTAATCAGGTTTTCTCACTTGTCTGGCTTCTAACCCATCGCCTATGAAATTACATCTACGCAAGCCCATTGTCTTCTTTGACCTGGAAACCACCGGCGTGGACATCTGCAAAGACCGCATTGTAGAGATCAGCATGCTCAAGGTGATGCCCAACGGCGAGGAGATCATCAAGACCCGCAAGGTAAACCCCACCATTCCTATTCCCATTGAGAGTAGCATGATCCATAAGATCTATGACGATGACGTGGCCGACTGCCCCACCTTTGCACAACTGGCCCGCTCCCTGGATGATTTCCTGAAGGGCTGCGACCTTGGCGGTTTCAACCTCATCAAGTTTGACATACCCCTGCTGGCGGAGGAGTTTCTGCGCGTAGACATTGACTTCGACATTGAACACCGGGCCATTGTAGACGTGTGCCGCATCTTTCACCAGATGGAGCAGCGCACCCTTTCGGCAGCCTATAAGTTCTACTGTGACAAGACCCTGGAGAACGCCCACTCCGCGGAAGCCGATAACATTGCCACCTACGAGATCCTGAAATCGCAGCTTTCTTACTATGAGAACGTGCCCCTGCCCGGCGCCGAGGACCAAGCCAAGTTCCCGGTGCAGAATGACATGCAGCAACTGCACCATTTCACGTTCCAGAAGACCGCAGACCTGTGCGGCCGCATTGTCTACAACACCAGCGGCGTGGAGGTCTTCAACTTTGGTAAGCACAAGAACGTGCCCGTGGTAGACGTCTTCAAAAAAGAGCCCAGCTACTATGACTGGATGATGAAAGGTGATTTCCCCCTCTACACCAAGAAAGTCCTGACCCGCATTAAACTGCGCGGCGCTTTGCAGCAGACGGCCATGAAACAGTAGTTTCTTTTAGACACAAGACACAGGATATAAGACACATGATATTTAAAAAGGAAAGCCTTCTGAATGGTCAGAAGGCTTTCCTGTTCTACACAAGTCATATATCCTGTGTCTTGTGTCCTACCTCCAAAAGCTACTTCGCTTTATCAGATTTCAGCAGCAGGGCCATAAGCACCGCGCTGAACACCAGCCACTTGCTTTTTATTTTCATGGCTTAGCGGGCGTTGTAGTATTTCTTGGCCTCCGGCATGTTTTTCTGGATGTCAGAGATACGGGTTTCATTGCTAGGGTGCGTGCTCAGGAATTCTGGAGGCGACTGCCCATTGCTGGCGGCAGCCATCCGTTGCCAGAAAGACACGGCACCTTCTGGATTGTAGCCGGCCATGGCCATGAAGATCAACCCTAAGCGGTCGGCTTCAGACTCCTGGGTACGCCCGAATTTCATCAATCCTACCCCTGCACCAATACCGTAGGCAGTGTTTATGATCTGCGCAGAGGTTCCGCCCCCTAAAGCACCTAGAGAAGAACCTACCCCTTGCGCCGCCATTTGCTGGCTTATGCGCTCATTGGAGTGCTTGGCAATGGCGTGGGCAATCTCATGGCCCATAACCACCGCTAAACCGGTTTCATTCTGGGTGATAGGCAACAGACCTGTGTACACGGCGGTTTTACCACCGGCCATGGCAAAGGCATTCTGCTGGCTGGCATCATCAATTAGGTTAAACTCCCACTGGTAGCCGGCTAATTGCTCAGAGGCTCCTTGCTGGCGCATAAAGGACTCCACAGCCCCTTGTATACGCTGGCCCACGCGTTTCACCATGGCGGTTTGGGTGGCGTTGGAGGAAAGTTTGCTTTTCTTCATCAGGTCATCATAGGCCTGGAAAGACATGGTCATCACTTCCTGGTCACTTACCAAAGACAGTTGGCGTCTTCCCGTAATAGGAACGGTGCTACAGCCAGCCGCCACTAAGAGTGCCAGGGAGACAAATACGTTTCTAAACAATTTCATTTTTCATAATAGTTAAGTGGTACATGTTCTGGATTTGGCCCAGAGGCTCCTTTTTACCGGAACGTTCTGCTATACGTCTGAACCGCCACAAGGTAACGGCTCTGGGCGCAATCCGGGCGCAAATCTATTTTTTACTATATACAATTCCATGCCAATTTTTTATTTTAGGCAAACTCTCTGCGCTAAATGCTTGAGCGCGCAGCCCTAAATGCCTTATCTTTGAAGCTAAAACCCAGCCATGAAAATACTAGCCATAGGCCGTAATTACGCCGAACACATAGCCGAACTCCAAAACGAAGTGCCCGACGAGCCCGTGATCTTCTTTAAGCCAGACACGGCCGTTCTGCGCAACAATGAGCCTTTCTACTACCCAGACTACAGCACAGACATTCATTATGAGGTGGAACTGGTGCTGCGCATCAGTAAGGAAGGCAAGAACATTCAGCCCAAGTTTGCAGACAAGTATTTTGACGGCATAGGCATTGGCATAGACTTTACCGCCCGTGACCTGCAGACCAAAGCCAAAACCAAAGGCCTTCCCTGGACCCTGGCCAAGGGCTTTAACGGCTCTGCCCCCATCTCAGACTTTCTGCCGGTAGAGCAATTCCCGGCTCTGGACAACATCAACTTCTCGCTGAAGGTGAACGGCGAGTTAAAGCAGCAGGGCAACTCCAGCATGATGCTGCACAATTTTGGCGCAATTTTGGCGTATATGTCACGGTTCATCACCTTAAAAAAAGGGGATCTTATTTTCACCGGCACCCCGGCTGGCGTGGGTCCCGTAAAAATAGGAGACCGGTTGGAAGCGTTTATAGAAGATAAAAACCTTTTAAATTTTGAAGTTAAATAGATTCAAGGCGTTATTAGTAGCTTTTCTGCTGGGTGGCAGCGGTGCCGCCGTGGGCCAGCAGGCCCCTGCTACTACCGCCCCTTTTTCCGCTAGTCCGTTTTTGTTCCCGGTAAAGCCGGGCACGCAGAATTTCCTTTCGGGGAGCATGGGCGAGATCAGGCCCAACCACTTCCACGGGGGTATTGACATCAAGACCGATGGCAGGATAGGACTTCCTATTTATGCCGCCGCCGATGGGTACATTTCACGCGTGAAGGTTTCCAGCTACGGCTACGGTAATCTGATTTACGTGACCCACCCCGGAGGCCTGGTGACCACCTACGCCCACCTCAACCATTTCGTGCCGGCCCTTGCCGAGCACATGCTGCAGCTGCAGTACCAGAAAAAAGCCTTTGAGGTGGAGACCACGTTCACAGAAACCCAATTCCCGGTAAAGAAAGGCGATGTGATCGCTTACTCCGGCAACACCGGTGGCTCTGGCGGCCCGCACCTGCACTTTGAGGTACGTGACCAGAAAAATAACCTGCTAAACCCGCTGCGCTACGGGTTCTCTGAGATTGCAGACCAGGTGCCGCCTACCATCTACAATTTCGCGCTTACGCCCCAGAGCATAGACGCCCGGGTGAAAGGTGAATTTGTGCGCCGGGAGTTCACCCCGGTCAAGAAAGACGGCTTCTATATGCTGCCAGACACGCTGTCGGCGGCCGGTTTGCTGGGTATGGAGATCCAGGCCGTAGACCAGTATGACGGGGCCGCTAACAACAACGGGGTGCAGTCCATGGAACTGAAGGTAAACGGCCAGACCATTTACCGGCATACCATTGACGGCGTGCCTTTTGAGAAACAACGGCAGGTATCGGCGCACATCAATTACCCGGTTCTCAAGCTTAACAACCGGGCTTTCCAACGGCTTTACGTGGCAGACGGCAACTCCCTGCCTATCTATGAAATGGGGGTAAACCGCGGCCGCATGAAAATTGAGGAAGGCAAAGTATATGAAGTGGTGGCTGAACTGCAGGACTCCTACAAGAACGTCTCGCAGCTTAAGTTTTATATTAAGGGAGCACCAAGCTCGTTCCAGGTGCTGGGCACGCCCGCCAAGGTGGCAAAGCCCAAGATCACCTATGACGTGATGGAGAGCATTCTCAAGATCACGGCCGCAGATACCGCGCGGGAAAAACGCAACTTGGACCTGTTTATTGGCAATTACAAATATGCGCTGCTGCCTTCTTACACCAGCGCGGCTGGTTCTGTGTACCTCTACAACATGATTGGCGGCCTACCCGACTCCGTGGACCTGACCGGCACCAAGGTTCGGTTCCCGTTCAACCAATTGGTACCACCCGGCGCAGAGCTTTTTTACTCTAACCGGTTCATAGACATCACTTTCCCGGAACAGTCATTGTTTGATACGCTGTACCTGCAGACCAACCGTGACGCCAATGATGTGTTCTCCATTAACAACCCCTTAACCACGCTGTACCAGCCGGCCAAGATCACTATTAGGCCCGCCATGTTGCCGGCAGATAAATCAAAGGCGGCGGTGTACGCGCAGGGCTGGGGTAAATCGGCGGGCTTTCTGGGCGGAACCTGGAACGGCGACGCCATCACCTTCTATGCGAAGGACCTGGGCAAATTCAAGATCTTGAGTGACACGGTAGCCCCCACGGTAAAACTGGTGCAGAAATCGCCTAAGCAGATCAGTTTCCAGATAAGAGACAACCTTTCAGGCATCTCCTCCTGGCACTGTGAAGTGAATGGCCAGTGGCTTCTCCTGAAATGGGAACACAAAAACGCCACCCTAACCTCTGAGAGATTAGATAAAACAGTACCTTTGGCTGGAGAGGTGGTTTTACGCGTGAAAGATGCCATGGGCAACGAAGCGATGTATACCACTAAGATTTGATATTGTTGATTGCTGGTTGTTGATTGTTTCTTTGGGGATGTACCTTTATATATCTCTTTCAAAGTGAAACCTATTTTAAGGTTGTTTTTATAAAAACAATCATAAAACAGGAAAGCCAATGACCAATTACACAATCAACAATTAACAACCAAAAATTAAAACAAGGCATGCTACAAATTGGTGACCAAGCCCCTGATTTTGAGGTAAAAGACCAAAACGGCAACGTGGTGCGGATGAGTGATTTCAAGGGCAAGAAAGTAGTGCTGTATTTCTACCCCAAAGACGACACGCCCGGCTGCACCGCCCAGGCCTGCAACCTCAGAGACAACTATGACGCCCTGCTGGCGAAAGGGTTTGTGGTGCTGGGGGTGAGCGTGGATGATGAGAAATCCCACCAGAAGTTTGTGCAGAAATTTGACCTCCCCTTCCCGCTGCTCGCCGACACGGAGCATGAGATTGTAGAGAAATATGGTGTCTGGCAGGAGAAAAGCATGTACGGCCGCAAATACATGGGCACCATGCGCTACACTTTTGTAGTAAACGAAGAGGGCAAGATTGAAGACATCATCACCAAAGTAGACACCAAAAACCACACGGCGCAGCTGTTAAAATAAGAAAAGGGCTGCCTTTCCTTCGGGAGTGGGGCCCTTTCCTGTTTTAGGCCTGTTTTGCGAAAAACGGCCCTAAAACAAACGTACCTTTAGCAATCAACTTTCCATTTTTCACCTTCACCTCATCAGAATGAATCCATTCAAATACGAAACGGAACAACTGCTGGACGTAGCCCAACAAGTACGCCGTGACATCGTGCGTATGGTGCACGCGGTTAACTCTGGTCACCCAGGCGGCTCTTTGGGTTGCACAGAATTCCTGGTATCGCTGTATTTCCGGCAGATGACGCACAATCCCTCCTTTAAGATGGATGGCATTGGCGAAGACCTGTTCTTCCTTTCCAATGGCCACATCTCCCCGGTTTGGTACAGCGTGCTGGCCCGCGCCGGTTATTTTGACGTAGCCGAACTGGCCACGTTCCGTAAGCTCAATTCCCGCCTGCAAGGCCACCCGGCCACCGAGGAAAACCTTCCCGGCATCCGGATCGCGTCTGGCTCTTTAGGCCAGGGTCCTTCTGTGGCCATTGGCGCCGCCCAGGTGAAGAAACTGAACAATGATGACAAACTGGTGTATGTGCTAACCGGCGACGGGGAGTTGGAGGAAGGCCAGGTATGGGAAGCCGCCATGTATGCCGCCCACCACAAAGTTGACAACCTAATCTGGACGGTAGACTACAACGGCCAGCAGATTGACGGCCCCGTAGACGCCATCATGAGCCTGGGCAACCTGCGCCTTAAGTTTGAGTCGTTTGGCTGCAAGGTTATTCACTGCGAGAACGGCAATGACTTTGACCAACTGGTTCCGGTGCTGGAAGAAGCCAAAAGCCTGACCGGCCAGGGCAAGCCCGTAGTGCTTTTAATGAATACCCAAATGGGCTATGGCGTTGACTTTATGATGGGCTCGCACAAATGGCACGGCGTGGCGCCGAATGACGCCCAGCTTCAGGATGCCCTGGTACAGCTGAAAACCACTCTCAACGATTATTAATCTACCGGAAGCGGCGGGCGCAGGCCAGCCGCTTTCTTGTTTCTCTGCGGCATGAAACCTGGGCGCTCTGTATGTGTATGGCTGGTCTGTCTCTTTTTGGGGGTCATGACGGCTTTGCCGGCGGCGGCCCAGAACAAACAACCGCCCCCAAAAAAAACGCGTCTGCTGTTTCTGCTGGATGCCTCGGGCTCTATGCTGGCCAACTGGGAAACCAGTACCCGCTGGCAGGTGGCCAAAACCATGCTGGCCCGTATGGCAGACTCGCTTAACACCTATAGTAACCTTGAGATAGGCTTGCGGGTGTACGGCCACCAAAGCCCGGTGAACGTCAAGAACTGCAAAGACAGTAAGTTGGAGGTGGCCTTTGCGCCAAAGAATGCCGCGGCCATTAAGAAAAAGCTGCAGCTGATTACGCCCAAAGGCAATACCCCTCTCACCTATTCCCTGGGTCAGGCCGCCAATGATTTTCCCGAGGACCCCAATGGCCGTAACGTGGTGATTATCATCACAGACGGGCTAGAGAGCTGCGGCGGCGACCCTTGCGCGGTGTCTCTGGCGCTCCAGAAAAAGAGGGTATTTTTGAAGCCGTTCATCATTGGCCTGGGGGATGATCCCGGTTATGCGCAGCAGTTTGGGTGCATGGGCCAGTACTACAATGCCTCAGACATCAGAACCTTTCAGCAGGTGCTGGATAACGTGGTGAGCATCGCGCTCAAGAAAACCACCGTGTCTGTGGAACTGACAGATGAGGCGGGCCGGGCCGTGGAGACCAATGTGAACATGACCTTCCTCAACAATGTGACCGGCCAGCCGGAGTACAACTTTGTGCACTACCAGGCTTCGGAGGGCAAGCCCGACCAGATTGAGATTGACGCCTTGCTTAGTTATGACCTGCAAGTGAACACCTTGCCGTCCGTACAGGTGCGCAACCTGGACATTAAGCCCGGGCGCCATAATGTGATCAAGGTGAAGGCACCGCAGGGCTATCTGTATTTGCGCCAGGACGCCCCCACCGCCTACGGGTCTATGACGGCCATTGTGCGGCAGAAAGGCAACCCGGCCATTCTGCATACCCAGCGGTTCCCCAGCCAGCACAAGTACCTGGCCGGCACCTATGAGGTAGAGGTACTTACCCTGCCGCGCATTAGGCAGACCGTGACCATCAGGCAAGGCCAGGCCACGCCCATCACCTTTGCGCCGCCTGGTTCCTTGAACATTACCCAGGACCTGCAAGGGTACGGCAGTCTGTACCTGCTGCACAAAGACGGTACCCAGGAATGGCTCTGGAATCTGCCGGAGGGCAGTAGCAAAATAAGTTTACCTTTGCAGCCAGGGCGTTACCGCGTAGTGTACCGGTTAAAAACCGCCAGGGCCAGCAAATTCACAGACGTGAAGGATTTTTCCATTAATTCGAATTTGACGACTACGATAAAACTTTTCAATTAAGATGAAGGACTTCCCTTACTCAGAATCAAAAGATACCCGCTCCGGTTTCGGGGCCGGCCTGTTAGAGCTTGGCCGTACCAACCCCAATGTAGTGGCGCTCTGCGCCGATTTGATCGGTTCCCTGAAAATGGGCGATTTCCAGAAAGAGTTTCCTGAGCGTTTCTTTCAGGTAGGCATTGCTGAGGCCAACATGATTGGTCTGGCCGCCGGTATGACCATTGGGGGCAAGATCCCTTTCACGGGCACCTTCGCCAACTTCTCCACCGGCCGCGTGTATGACCAGATCCGTCAGTCAGTGGCGTATTCCGGTAAAAACGTGAAGATCTGCGCCTCGCACGCTGGGTTAACTCTGGGCGAAGACGGCGCCACGCACCAGATCCTGGAAGACGTGGGCATGATGAAAATGCTCCCGCACATGACCGTAATCAACCCCTGTGACTACAACCAGACCAAAGCCGCTACCTTAGCTATTGCAGAGCATGAAGGCCCAGTGTACCTGCGCTTCGGCCGCCCGGTGGTGCCTAACTTCACCCCCGCTGACCAGAAGTTTGAGATTGGCAAAGGCGTGATGCTCAATGAAGGCAAAGACGTGACCATTCTGGCCACTGGCCACTTGGTTTGGAAAGCCATTCTAGCCGGCAAGTTGCTGGCAGAACAAGGCATTGACGCCGAGATCATCAACATCCACACCATTAAGCCCTTAGACGCCCAGGCTATTCTGGCCTCAGCAGAAAAAACCGGCTGCGTGGTAACCGCCGAAGAACACCAGTTGAACGGTGGCTTAGGAGAGTCTGTGGCCCGCCTGTTGGCCCAACAGTTACCTCTGCCTTTAGAATTGGTGGGCGTAGATGACACCTTCGGTGAAAGCGGAACCCCAGAGCAATTGATGGAGAAATACGGCCTTAATGAGCAAAGCATTGTAGAAGCCGCCAAGCGCGCTATCTCCCGCAAAAAATAACTTCCGCACGTAAATTTTTAAACGGGGCCGGTCTTTCAATAAGGCCGGCCCCGTTTTTTTGTTTGTCTGATAGCAGTAACACAGAAAACCAATGATGCTTTTTCTAGCTTTATTTTTCGTATGGATACCAACTTTTGTAGTACCACCTACTCATAAATATCTAAGGAATAATACAGTATATATCTGTTGCATTATAGTAGCAATCTCAATTTTTGGTTGGTCTTTGGAAAATTATAGCCCAAATCTTCCTCAGATTGAAAAATCTCATATGCCATTATATATAAGCCCGCTAGTCTTTTTGATCTTATACAAACTCTTTGATAATATAATACAAAAAAGACTTGAAAGACATATGTATTTTAGAATGAAGTACATGAGTAACAAAGAATCCGAGGAACAAACCTGGTTTGAATGGTTACTTCAAATGGTACTCGGGTTCGTTCCTTTAATTTGCGGTGCCATCTGGCTTTTAATCTTTTGATTTTTTAAAACAATCAAAAAAAAAACTACTACTAACTAGGTGCATAAGCCATGGTACGGCCGTAGGTCTGGCACGCTCAAGCATTAGACGTTTTGAGCCTGTTTTCAGAAAAACGGGCAGAAAACAGACAGAATTGCTAAATTCAGCCGGCTAAACAACCCATCACAGATCACAAACGGCGCAGGTCCCCTTTGGAAGACAAAGAGATATTAGAGAAATTCCAGAATCCAGACTCCAGAAACCTGGCCTTCAATCAGTTGGTGCGCAAGTATCAGCAGAAGGTGTATTGGCACGTGCGCAAGATGGTCATTGACCATGATGACGCCGATGACCTGACCCAGGAGGTGTTTGTGAAAGTCTGGACCCACTTGGACGGCTTCCGGAAAGACTCCCAACTCTACACCTGGATCTACCGTATCGCCACCAATGAATGCCTCAATTTCCTAAGCGCCAAAAAAAAGCGGTTCTTTCTCCCCATTCATGATGTGGCCGCTGAGCTCGCCGAGAAACTGGACTCCACCGATTCCCTTTCCGGTGATGAGATCCAACTCAAACTGCAGAAGGCCCTTCTCAAGCTACCAGACAAGCAGCGTCTGGTCTTTAACATGAAATACTATGATGAGTTGAAGTATGAGGAAATCTCTGAGATTCTGGGTACTTCCGTGGGGGCGTTAAAGGCCTCTTATCATATTGCGGTAAAGAAAATTGAAGAATTTTTGAAAAAAGATTAAACCACCATAGATAAAACGCATCTAACTGGTTGATAAATATGAATAAAGAGTTTAAAATGGAAGAGTTACCAAGAGATCCGGGCTTTACCGTGCCGGACCGCTACTTTGAGGAGCTGCCCACGCGCATTATGCAGCGCACGGCCTATGCTTCTCCGCGGTCTGCCTCGCCGGTAGCCTGGTACTGGCAGTTTAAGACGGCCCTGGCGGGTGGCGCTTTAGGGTTGATATTTGCCTTGTCTTTTGTGGTATCTAACTATTTTGCACCGGAGCCTCAGGCCCAGGACGTAATGGCCAACCTGTCACAGAAAGACATTTACCAGTATCTGGTGAACCATACAGACCTTGAAACGGCAGACCTGGCAGAGGTACAGGCGGTGAAACCCCGCCAGACCCTGGAGTTCTTGGACGTTAGAACCAGCGACCTCAGTGAAGAAAACACCCGAGAACTAGTAGAGGAATATGAGTACCAATAACCCCATAGGCATGATGTTAGCCCGAGTTTTATTTTTGATCACCTTTCTTTTCTGCGGTACCCTGGGCATGGCCCAAACGCACAAGAAAGAAACCCCCGAAGAGCGTAAAGCCAGAATTGAGAAGATTGAGACCGCCAAGATAGCCTTCATCACTGATAAAGTTTCTTTGAGCGCAGAGCAGGCGCACCGTTTCTGGCCGCTGTACCAGGAATACCAGGACCGCAAAGACCAGATCAGGTCAAAAAGCCGTCATTTCAAAGAAGAGAACCTCAGTAAATTAACCGATGAGCAGATTCAGGAAGGCCTGGAAAGCCGGTTAAACTACCGCCAGGCGGAGCTCAACATTGAGAAGGAATACATGGACAAATACTTGCGGGTAATCAGTCCACGGCAATTGGCGCTGTTTTATCGCGCGGAGCGCGAGTTCACCAAGCTCTTGCTGGAGCGTCTGCAGACTGCCAGCAGGTAAAGATTAGGTTTAATTGTTTGTACAGGGAGGGAGGCATTAGCCTCCCTTTTTGTTTTAGGGCCGTTTTCAGGAAAACAGGCCTAAAACGGGCCTAAGTTTTTAGGGCAAATGAAAATCCAGCGGCCCAGGTTTGTGCCTTAGTGCGAGTACCATAAGCAACCTTATTCCTTCTGAAATCCCTGACCTCTCCCCTGTTTTCAGGCCGAAGCAAAAAGGTAGCAGGTGTGGGCTTTCTGCGTAACTTTACGGCCTAATCACCCTTTTCACCTATGCTATCGCCCCGCCAACTTTTCCTGCAGCACCAAGCCCAGACTACAGATTTCCCTCTGCTTTTGGAGGTGGAACGCGCCGAAGGAGTTTTCATGTACGGCCCCAACGGGGAACGCTACCTGGACCTTATCTCGGGAATTGGCGTGAGCAATGTGGGCCACCGGCACCCTAAGGTGTTGGAAGCCATCCAGGACCAGTTGGGCAAATACCTGCACTTGATGGTGTACGGTGAGATTGTGCAGGCCACCCCGGCCCGGCTGGCGCACGCACTGGCCCAGACCCTGCCGGCAAGCCTGGACAATGTATATTTCGTCTCCTCGGGTAGTGAGGCAATAGAAGGCGCCTGCAAGGTAGCTAAGCGGTTTTCGGGCCGCACAGAGTTGATTGCGTTTAACAATGCCTACCACGGCTCTACCCAGGGCGCCCTTTCCCTGAATGGCTCTGAGAGTTTCAAGCGGGCATTCCGGCCCTTGCTGCCAGACGTGCGCCATATCAAGCACAACCTTATGGAGGACCTGCAGCAAATCACTTCCCGCACCGCGGCCGTGATCTTAGAAACAGTGCAGGGCGAGGCCGGGGTACGGGTGCCGGACCAGGAGTATATGCAAGCCTTGCGCGCCCGCTGCACGGAAGTGGGGGCTTTACTGATCCTGGATGAGATCCAGAGCGGTTTCGGGCGGACCGGTACGTTCTGGGCCTTTGAGCAGTGTGGCATTGTGCCTGACATTCTCACCTGCGCCAAGGGCATGGGCGGTGGCATGCCCATCGGGGCGTTCATCTCCCGGCAGGAAATCATGCATTCGCTTAAGAACGACCCTATGCTGGGCCACATCACCACGTTTGGCGGGCACCCTGTTTCCTGCGCGGCCTCGCTGGCTACCCTGCAGGTAATCCTGGAGGAAGGGCTGCTGGCCCAGGTGCCGGCCAAGGCGGCAAGGTTCAAGGAGCGGTTGGTGCACCCGGCCATCAAAGAGATCAGAAACCTGGGCCTCATGATGGCTGTGGAATTCGAATCCTTTGATATTTTGAAAGCTATCATTGACAACGCTATTTTAAAGGGCGTGCTCACGGACTGGTTTCTATTCTGTGACAATTCCATGCGCATTGCCCCTCCCCTTACCATCACCTTTGAGGAGATTGACGAGGCCTGTGTGCTGGTTCTTAGGGCCATTGAAGAGGAAGTGCGTTTTTAGCCCGTTTTTTACAAAACTTATCCAAAAGACTTCTTAACAATATCCAACCTTTTACCCCCTGTTTCAGTAAAAAGGCCAATTGCTACCCGGCGTTGCCTGATTTCTGCTTTTCCATTCTTTCAGGAGAAAACGCTTCCCAATCTTAAACCTGCGCTTCCCCAATGGAGATTGCCCTTGTCTTGTTTTTACTGCTGGCTGCCATCGCCTTGTTTGCCTCAGAAAAACTTTCTGTGGATATCGTCACGCTCATACTGCTCATTGTCCTTACCAGCACGCAAATCATCTCCCCAGAGGAAGCGTTTGCCGGGTTCAGCAGTGACTTTATCATCATTCTGGCCTCCATCTTTGTGCTGAGCGCCGCCCTGGAAGATACCGGGGTGCTGGACTTTCTGGTGAACTGGCTCATGCGGCACACCGGGCATAAACCCCTCACGCTGCTCCTTTTCATTATGGTGATTCCGGGCCTGGTCTCTGCCTTCATGAACAACACCACCGTGACGGCCCTCTTTGTGACGCCTATTGTGGGCGTGGCCAAGAAAATGAAGACCAGCAGCTCTAAATACCTTATGCCGCTGGCCTACGCTTCTATTCTGGGGGGTACCTGTACGCTTATTGGTACGTCTACCAACGTGGCGGTGAGCGGGTACATGGCCAAGGCCGGGTATGAGCCCTTCGGGTTCTTTGAGTTCAGTGGCATTGGCCTCATTATTTTTGCGGTAGGCGTGCTGTATATGATGACCATTGGCCGGCGCATGCTGCCAGAGACTTCTTCCCAGGGCCTTACCACCAAATACAACATCAAAACCTACCTCACGGAGATCCTAGTGCAGGAAGATTCGCCCTTGATCGGGCAGATTGCCTTTACTTCAGACCTATCTAAAATGGGGTTCCGCATCCTGAACATCATTAGGAACAAGGAGAATTTTCTGCCAGATTACCGCACCCGCATCAGGACTAATGACGTGCTTCTGGTGGAAGGGGAAATGGACGACCTGATCAAGGTAAAGGAAACCAAGGGCATCAAGATTCTGGCCGACGTGATTGTGGAGGACGACCTGGTGGGTGGTGACATCCGTCTGGCGGAGATCCTCATTACGGGCAAGTCTGATCTACTCAAGCATACCATCAGGCAGGTGGAATTTCTGCGCCGCTTTGGCTTGGTGGTGTTGGCGGTATCCCGGCAGGGTGAAACCATCAGGACCAAGATTGGCGATGTGCAGCTGCAACTGGGAGACCTTCTGCTGGTGCAAGGATCTGGGGAACGGCTGGAGTACCTCAAAATGAACCAGCACCTGGCCGTATTGGATGAGTTCAAGCCTATTCTCTTCAAAGAGCGTAAAGGCTTGCTCACGCTGGGGTTCTTCATACTGGCCATTATCTTGGGCAGTGTGGGCATTTTACCTTTGTCTATCTGTTTCCTGGGGGCAGCCGTGCTAAGTGTTCTGTTCAAGTGTATCTCAACAGACCGGGCTTACCAGGTGATAGATTGGCGGTTATTGATTCTGATTGGGGGCATGACGGCCTTCGGCATGGCCATGGAGAATACCGGGGCAGACAAGTTCCTGGCCGACTTCATTGTGCACTTGCTGCAGCCTTTTGGCTTACTGGTGATTCTGGCGGGTTTTGTGATGCTCACGGTCTTCCTGACCCAGCCCATGTCTAACGCCGCCGCCGCGTTGGTGGTATTGCCGGTAGCGCTGCAAACCGCCATTCAGCTAGACGCCAACCCACGCACGTTTGCCATCGCTATTATGCTGTCGGCCTCCGTTTCGCTGATCACCCCGTTTGAGCCTTCCTGTATTCTGGTGTATGGCCCCGGCAAGTACACGTTCCGGGATTTCCTGAAGATAGGGTCTGGCCTTACGCTGCTGCTTATTGCCATCATCTTATTCCTTGTGCCAATGTTCTGGCCGCTGTAACCTGTTTTAGCCTTGGTTTAGGAAAAATGGCCCATAAACGGGTTTGACGCAGAACTGTGCCTCAGGCCCGACGTATTGCTTTACTAAACAGGCTCCCTATGAACAGAACATTTTTTTTACCGCTACTTGTATTGCTTGGGTGTGGCGCAGACAATGCCAAGGAGGAAGTAACGGCACTCCCCGCCAAAAATGATTCCGCATTGGCAGAGGTAGCAGATTCTGTGAACAATGCCCGCCAGGACGGCACAGACACCAACGCCGGCCTTCCGGTAGACAAAAAGCAGCAACTCCCCGCCGAGCTGGAAGTGTACCTGGACCGTACCCATGGCCTTTGGCAATTCCCGGCCCTCTCTGACCAGGATCTGGCCCGGGTTCCCAAAGAAGAGCAAGGCCCCTATTTTCTGCAAGCTGATTTCAACAGTGACCAAGGGCAGGATTACGCTATGCAAATAGTGGAAAAGGACACCGCCTATATCTATGCTTTCCTTAAAAACAAAACGGGCGATGATTTTGAGGTTCACCTGCTGGAGAAGAATGCTTTAATAACCCAGGAAGGCAAAAAGAGAAGCAACCGGTATTTAATGCTGGCCAAGAAATCTGGCAAGTATTATGACCAAGTCCTGAAAAAGGAAAGGGTCATACCGCAAGACGCGGTTTCTGTAGGAAAAGATGAATCCCTGGCGTATTATATTTGGGAGGACAGCAAATTCAGGAAAAATGAATCAGGGGCTAGGACCAGCCGTTAGAGTTCCAGAAAACTAATAGCTTCCTGCTTAATCTCCTCGCGGCTTAGACCGTCTTTTACCCCGGTGGTTATTTTCTTGATCAACACCCCCACCACGGCTTTCCGGAAACCCATTTTAGTGGCAAGGTCAATGCAGAAGTCCATCTCGCTGTCATCTACAATACCGTCTGCCAGCATCATCTCCACTAAATCATAGATCTGGTCAAAGCGGTCCAGGTCATTGTTGGGCATAGACAGCTTTATGTTCTCGGCGTCTGCCAGCAGAGACCTTACGTCCTGGGCGCGCATTCCTTTCCTTTCCCCAATAGAGATAATGTGCTCCATTTCAGCCGCATCTATGTGCCCGTCTATTTTGGCCAGGGCCCCCAGGTTCACGATGTGGCTTTTCAGCCTTTTTGTTTCCTCACTTTCAAAAATAGAAAACATAGGGTTTTTAAAATTGGTGGAATGAAAGAAATAGTGGGCCAAGGGCGCTCCTTCCTCAAAAAATCTTCACAGCGGGTTCAGACAACATAATTTACGAAATTCTGAGACAAACGCTGCATGAACCCTTGAAAAGCTTTGCTTTTTTTTACAATTAGCAGTGTAGGAGACCCTCTTGAGAAAATAGCCTGTAAAATGCTGTACCTCCTGGGTCAGCCAATGATATCTTTTTAAGGTCAACTTGATAGATATATGCTTGAGTTTTCTTAGGTAATGCCTTACTTTGCAACTCCGTATTTGTAACAACATGAAAAAAATAGCTGTTTTTACGTCCGGGGGAGATGCCCCGGGTATGAATGCTTGTATACGTGCCGTAGTACGTACAGCAGTTTACCACAAATTAGAAGTTTACGGCATTGGCCGTGGTTATAATGGCATGATTCAGGGAGAGATCTTCCGGTTATTCTCCCACTCCGTCAGCAATATCATCCAAAAAGGCGGTACCATCCTTAAATCGGCGCGTTGCCCTGAATTCCAGACCCCCGAAGGTAGAAAAAGAGCCTATGACCAGATTTCCAAGTTCGGGATTGACGGCATAGTGGCCATTGGCGGAAATGGGACCTTTACCGGTGCCCAGATCTTCCATGAGGAGTACGGCATACCCGTGATTGGCGCCCCCGGCACCATAGACAATGACCTCTACGGCACCGATTACACCATTGGCTATGACACCGCCGTGAACACCGCCCTGGACGCCATTGACAAGATCAGAGACACCGCCGATAGCCATGAGCGCGTGTTCTTTGTGGAAGTGATGGGCCGTGACTCTGGTTACATTGCCATGCCCTGCGCCATTGGCGGCGGGGCCGAAATGGTGATGATCCCGGAGACCATTACCTCTATGCCTGAGGTGATTGAAACTTTACAGCAAGGCTGGCGCCGTTCCAAAACCTCGTTCATTATCATTGTGGCCGAAGGCGATGACGAAGGCGGTGCCACCGAGATTGCCGCTAAAGTGAAGCAGGCCCTTCCGCAGATGGACGCCAAAGTAACCATTATTGGCCACGTGCAGCGGGGCGGAAGCCCTACCGCCGCCGACCGCCTGCTCAGCAGCCAGATGGGCATGGCCGCCGTGGAGGGTTTGATGGCCGGCCGCACCAATGAAATGGTGGGCGTGATCAACGGAGAGATTGTCTACACCCCTTTCCATGACACCATCACCAAAAAGAAACCTATCAGTGAAAGCTTCCTGAAGTTGGTGCAGATTCTAAGCAACTAGTTTCTAGCCACACTTTTAAAAAGCCGTTTTAGGGCTGTTTTCTCAAAAACAGCCCTAAAACGGCTTTTGCATTTGGGGCAGGTTTTACTCTTGCCCCTCTCCAGCTTGCATTTTCGCCTCAAGGTACGCGACCACCTCTTCATATTGGGATGGATGGAACCAGGTGATTTCAGGGTCCCGGGTAAACCAGGTGAGCTGGCGTTTGGCGTACCGGCGGCTGTTGCGTTTGAGTAATCTAACCGCCTCTTCATAAGAATACAGCCCGTCCAGGTAGTGAAACAGCTCTGTATACCCCACCGTCTGCAGCGCCTGGTGCTCCCGGTAAGGCAACACCCGTTTTACCTCGTCCAGCAACCCCTGGTCCAGCATTTGGTCCATGCGCTGGTTAATGCGCGCATACAGTTCCTCCCGGTCACGGTTCAGCCCAATCTTGATAAGGGTGTACTCCTGCTCACGCCCTTTGCTCCCGGCCCTAAAGGAGGAATACGGCAGTCCGGAGCTCAGGCAAACTTCCAATGCTCTAATGACGCGCTGCGGGTTTTGGGTATCTACCTGCGCGGCGTAGGTTGGGTCTAAAAGCTGCAATTGCGTAACCAGGCTTTCCAGCCCTACCTGCTCCAGACGCTGGGTCAGTTCTTCCCGTACACCGGGCAGAATTTCCGGCATTTCATCAAGGCCTTCACATAAGGCCCGCACATATAACCCAGAGCCGCCCGTGGCAATCACCACCTGGTGGGTTTTAAATAAAGTCTGGAGCAATCCTTTGGCGTCCGCCTCAAACTTCCCGGCATTGTATTCCTCTAAAATGGAATGGGAATCAATAAAATGGTGAGGCACTCCCCCCTGTTCCTCCGGCGTGGGCTTGGCCGTGCCAATGCTCAGTTCCTTGTATAACTGCCGGGAGTCCATGGATAGAATGTCGGTGGAAAAATGCCGGGCCAGCTGCACGCAGAAATCTGTTTTACCCACGGCCGTAGGTCCCACCACCACCACTAAATAACGCTTCTCCTTCATTTTCTATAGTTTATTATAAAGCTCTACCAACCGCTGGCCTTCCTTTTCCCAACACCACTCCTGCCGCGCCAAAAGGCAATTCTCCCGCAGGCGGCCATACAGTTCAGCATCCTGCAGCAACTTTAGCATAGCGTCCTGTACATCCTGTACCTGGGGCTGGGCCATCAGGGCCACCTCATATTGGGCGTTTAACAGCCGGTATTCCGGGAAAGGAACGCACACCTGAGGGATACCCGCCTGTACGTAGTCAAAAAATTTATTGGCCAGGGAGTAATAATAACTCAACCCCATTTTCTCCAGGAGCATGACACCGCCCAGGGCAGAAGCTGTGAGTTGGACCAGGGCCGCCGGGGCCAGATTGCCTTTAAAAAGTACCTTCTGTTCTAAGCCTAACCTATAGGTTAAATTTTGCAATTGGGCCTTTAGGGGGCCTTCGCCGCAAATCACCAGTTGGGCCGGTACGTGTTGCATAGCTTCAATAGTGCACTCCAGCCCCCGGCCCACGTTCAGGGAACCCTGATAAATAAAAAATGGAGGCGTCTTGGGTTTAGAATGGGCCGTCTGCCGCAGGGGCATGTTCCGGATTAGCGCCACTGGCCTTTGGTACTTTTGTTGGAAATACTCCTGCAGGGAGACACTCACGGTATAGGCCAGGGTGGCTCTTTTAAAGGCCAAATCCTCTACCCAGGCCCATAGCTTTCTTACCAGCGGCCGGTGGACTACCTCCGGCAACTCCTGGAAAAACTCATGCGCGTCATACACCAAAGGCTTGCGCCGCCACCAGGAGGTAAAGATGCCGGCCAGGGCCGTGTCTGCGTCAATGGCCCCGTACAGGTCAAACGGATGCCGCATAAACCAAAAGAGCAGTCGAAGGTTATACTCCAGATAGAAGCCAGGGCCTTTTAAAAAGAAGCAGGTAAACCGGTGCTGCTTGAAGGGTTGCTCCTCCAGGGGAGTTGATGCGGGCAGTTGCCTTCCCAGCAGGGTAACCTGGTAGCCGGCCGCAGCCAGGGTGCCCGCAATCCGGCGCATCCGCTGGTCGTGGTTCAGGTCTGTGGTCACCGTAAAGACAATGGATTTACCCATATTTTTAATTCCTCTCCAGAGGCAGTTCAGGCGGTTTCAATTGGCTATGATAAGGGTTTGAATAACCAATAATTCTTATAATTTTGCTAAATTAGATTATTTTCAGCCAAGTGCCTTTATTGAGGTGAAGGCACTCATAAGAAACAGCAGAAATACAGGGTATGATAACAAGGAATGCATCGCAGGAGCGAAAAGCAGAGATTGCGGCGGCCGAGCAGTTAATAGATTTAGCGGAACACGTAAGTGGAAGCCGTAAATACATGCTGGTATGTACCCCAGACGGCACTATTCTGGCCGTGAACAAGCAAACCCGTAAAGTTTTCTTTGAGGGGGAAAGCCCGGCTGAAGACTTGAATATCAAAGACCTGCTGGATGAAAAGCACCTCCCTGTTTTTGAGAAAACCCTAAGGCTGCTGCACAAACGCAAAAACATAAGTGGCTTTTTGCAGCCCAAGCAAAGCTTACCAGAAACCCACCTGCTGTATTTTAAGTCCAGCCTGATCAAACAAGACGGGCATGAACTACTCTATATTGCCGCCCGAGCCGCCTCAGCCGAGGTAATGCCCGTAGGCGACATGTTCGCCTCAGAATCCAGTTACCGAAGCATCTTTGAAGACAGCAATGAGCCCTTGTTCATCCTTGACAAGAGCGGCATGTTCATTGACATCAACAAAGAAGCTCTGGGCTTCATCCAGATAGAGAAACAGAGCCTGCTGGGCAAGAGCGTCTTTGAGGCCTTTGACCTGAACCCCTCAGAAAAAATCGCCTTCCGGAAACGGATTCTAAAGGCTTGCGAAGGGAAAACCCAGCGCTTTGACTGGTGGTTTAAGGGAAATGACGGGACTCTGTTCCCGCTGTGGCTGTCTTTCAGGTGCGGAAAATACTTTGGCCAGGAAGTAGTGCTGGGGACCGCCAAGCCCATGGAAGACATGAAAGGTCACGCCGAGGCAGGCAGGCAGCGCCAGGAGCAGCAGGAGTTCATTAGCAAGCTTACCCCCAAACTCATCAACCTTAAAACCGCCGAGGATATTCTTTCGGTGACCCTGGAGGCCCTGTTGCAGCACCCCAATATCAGCGGCGGCGGCGTGTACGTGTTCCAACCGGCCAGCCGCATGGTGCAATTGGTGACCAGCAAGGGGGAAAACTCCATTTTACTGCAGGAACAGAGCGTATTGGCCTTAAAAACCGAATTCCTGGCCCAGTTGGAAAATAAAAGCAAAAACCGGTCTTTGCTGAGTATCTCCCGCAATTTCCAGCACTTATTCAACAAGCGCGAAGTGCTGGCCATGCCCATCTGCTCAGATAAGCGTTTCCTGGCCACCATCATTCTCCTGATTGATGATGCCAAGAACATGACCAGCACGCTCACGGAGTTCATTAACCTGGTGGGGTTTGAGATCAACTCTATTCTCTCCCGCTTTGAGCTCCAGCAGGAACTGCATTATTCAGAAGGCAAATACAAGACCCTGTTTGAGTCTTCTAATGACGCTATTTTCCTGCTGAACAATACCCAGATTGCCGACTGTAATTTCCAGGCCACGGTTTTGTTGGACTGTGACAAACAGGATATCATAAGCAAGCGGTTGGCAGACTTTTCCCCGGGCCTGCAGGCAGACAATTCCTCGTCCGTGGAAAAATCCCTGCAGATGATTGAAGGCACCCTGGCCGACGGGCAACCCCGCAGCCTGGAATGGCGGATTGAAAAAAGCGATGGCAACATCATTGATACTGAGATCAGTTTCAGTGCTATTCAGTTGGAAGGGGTGTCTTTTGTGCAATGTATAGTACGGGATATCACCTCTCGCAAGGAAGCCCAGGCGCTAGTGAGAAGGCAGGAGGTGTTGCGGGAATCCATGCACCAGTTCCGTTCCTTCCTGAGTCAGGTGAACCTGGCTTACGTGAGCATGGACCTGGACCTGCGTGTTTTGTACGTGAATGACTATTTCCTGCAATACACCGGCTACAAGCGGGAGGAAGTGGTGGGCCAGAACTATTATGAGCTCTTCGTGACGGAAAGGGAAAGACCCGGCCGCATACAGGAGATCAGAAAGGCCCTGCAGACGCAGTCGTTGCGCAGCTACTATGAGTGGGACCTTATCACCAAGTCCAAATCGGTAAAGATCCTGCGCTGGAACATCATGTTTGAGATGGACGCCGAAGGAACGGTGATTGGTATTACCGCCGTGGGTAAAGACATGACCGACAAGCGCATTGCCATGGAGGCCCTGAAAGACAACAAGATACGCCTGCAGGATCTTTTTGACAATGCCCATGACCTTATCCAGAACATCTCCACCGACAATAAATTCATCTTCGTAAACCGGGCCTGGAAAGAGAAACTGGGGTACAATGACTTTGACATTGAGAACCTTACGCTCAATGACATTGTGCACCCGTATTACAAGGCCAAGCTCATTTACCAGCTCCGCAACCTGTACAAAGGTGAGGATGTCAACAAGATAGAAACGGTTTTCCTGACCAAAAGTGGGAAGCCTATTCACTTGATTGGCAGTATTAACTGTAGCTGGCAAGACGGCAAACCTATTGCTACGCGTGCCATTCTCCATGATATCACAGACCGTATTAAGGCGGAGCGCCTGCAGAAGGTATACTACAGTATTGCCAACCTGGCCATCAGCTCCAAAGATTTACCGTCTCTATACAGCGCCATTCACCGGGAACTGAGCAAGATTATAGAGACGCACAACTTTTACATTGCGCTGTTTGATGAGGAGAAGAACGCCATCAACTTTGTATATTATGTAGACCAGCTTTCCAACATACCGGCGGCCCCAAGGCCATTCTCTCTGGGCATGACCGAGTACGTAATCAAGACCGGAAAGCCGCTTTATGCCTCTAAGGCAGATTTCATGAAGCTGGTGGAGGAAGGGAAAATTGAGGTGAACGGCATTGTGCCGGAAGTAATGCTCTCTTCCCCTCTTTCCATTGGCGAACGCATTATTGGCGTGATTGCGGTACGGGATTACAAGAACCCGGAAGCCTATGTGAAGACCGATATTGAGATCCTGCACTTCATCTCTAACCAGGTGGCCTTGGCCATTGAAAGGAAACGGAATGAGGAGCAAATCACCATTCAGAACGCTAGGTTAAAGGCTATTTTTGAGAGCGGTAACCACTTAATGTGGTCCATCAGCCGTAATTTCCAGCTTACTTCCTATAACCAGAATTTCTTCAATGATGTCTATTCCTGGTCTGGCAAGACAGCCACGGTAGGCATGAAACTAAGTACGCTTACGGGGGCTTTCATCTCAGAGGAGACCTTTGGTTTGATCAAGAGTGCCTATGAATTGGCGTTTGCTGGGGAGCCGCAGCAGTTTGAGATTGAGCTGGACAAAGGGAACGGCGTCAGTCAATGGCGCGAAGTGTTGCTGAACCCTATCTACCTGGAAGACGGCAGCTTTGAGGACGTTTCGGCTATTGCCCTGGATATCACTGAAAAGAAAATCTCCCAACTGGCCCTGGCCGTGAACGAGGAGAAATTCCGGCAGATCTTTGAATCCTTCCAGGACCTGTATTACAAAACCAGCCTGGATGGGGAATTCCAACTGATCAGCCCATCGGTGCAGGAGGTATTGGGCTATTCCCAAAGCGAGGCCATGCGTCTGAACGCCAGCAACCTGTATGTGCACGGGGAGGACAGAGAGCAACTGCTGGCCATGCTTTTCAAGCAAACCAGTGTACGTAACTTTGAAACCACGCTGCGTACCAAGAACCACCATGAGATTGAAGTCCTGATCAACTCGCGCCTTATTTTCAATGAAAACCGGGAAGCCATTGCCATTGAAGGGGTTTGCCGTGACATTACTGAACTGAAAGACACCCAGCGCGAACTCATCAGGGCCAAAGAACTCGCGGAGACCTCTTTGCAGGTGAAAAACCAATTCCTGGCCAACATGAGCCACGAATTGCGCACGCCTATGAACGGTATCATTGGCATGATTGACCTGTTGCACCATACCGTAGCCAATGAGGAGCAGCTGGATTATATTGACACCCTGCGCAAATCTTCAGATGCCCTGCTGGAAATCCTGAATGACATTCTGGACCTTTCCAAAATACAGGCCGGTAAGTTGCAGTTGAACCTCACGGGCATAGACCTTTTCTACAGCCTGGAGAAGATTCATTCCCTGTTTGCCAACCGGGCTACGCAGAAGGACCTTTCCTTTACCTATGATATTTCTGAAGACACACCACGGTACATCATCACAGATGAGACCAGGTTGCTGCAGGTGCTCTCTAACCTTACCTCTAATGCCATCAAGTTCACCAATGAGGGCAGCGTGCACGTACAGGTAAGCAGATTGGGCGGTGAAGGAGACAAACACCTGCTGGAGTTCCGGGTGAAGGATTCGGGGATTGGTATTAGTGAGGAAGACATTCAGTTACTGTTTACCAATTTCACCCAGTTAGACAACTCCTCTTCCAAATCATTTGGCGGCACGGGCCTTGGCCTGGCTATCTCCAAGCAACTTAGTGAGTTGCTAGGCGGAAGCATTGGCGTGGAATCTGAGGCAGGCCAGGGCAGTACCTTCTGGTTTACCATTGTCTGCCAGGAAGCCGAGAACATCACCCAGATTAATGAGCAGCTGATTTCTTCTAAGGAATTGGAGGAAGTGGGCCATTTTGAGCCTTCTCCTTACCTGCTGCTGGTAGATGACAACCAGATCAACCAGAAAGTAGCCCTCAAGCTACTGGAGCGCATGGGCTGCCAGGCCGATGTGGCCTCCAATGGGTATGAGGCCATAGACTTGGCAAGCCAGAACCGGTATGACCTCATCTTCATGGACATTCAGATGCCGGAAATGGACGGCGTAACGGCTACCCACGAGCTTAAAAAGCTATTGGGCACCAACTGTCCGCCAATTGTGGCTATGACAGCCTACTCCATGAAAGACGACGCCGAAAAATTCATGAATGAAGGCTTAGATGATTATATTTCAAAACCGGTAAAGATCTCTGACCTGTATGACCGTATTTCGCGGTGGTATGGCCATAACGTGGAGTCAGGCGCTCAAACAGCTGAGCCTGTTAGTGCCGCGGCCCCAGAGCAGAATGGCCTCCAATTAGACATGAATGTGGTGGACCAACTGCGGAGTATTGGCGGAGATGAATTTGCGTTGCAGTTATATGTGGACTTTGAAGAGGAAACCGCTGAACTTTTAGAAGAAGCCAGAAAAGAAGTGGCCGCACAACATTATACGGGCATTTTAAGTACACTGCATCAAATTAAGGGTACAGCTTCTACCCTTGGCCTGGATTCTGTCTCCACTATTGCCAAGGAACTGGAACATGATATCCTAAAAGGGAAATTAACATTAGTAAGTAATACCTTTTCTGATTTAGAGTCAAGTTTTACTAACTTTAGGACAAACTATAGAAACAAAATCTTATCAAACTAACCATGGCCGATTCTAAAACCATTTTAATTGCAGAGGATAGTTCTGTAATTCTGAATCTTACCAAGAAAATCCTTGAACTCCAGAACTACAAAGTAGTATCTGCCAAGAACGGCGGCGAGGTGCTCAAGAAGATTCAGGATCAGAAAATTGACGCTATTCTCATGGATCTTAACATTCCGGTGAAAAACGGGATGGAATGTACCAGAGAGATCAGGGCCAGTGAAAACCCAGATATTAAAAATATTCCTATCATTGCCGTGACCGGGAATGCCAACAACTACACCCTGGAGCAATTCAAGGAGGCTGGTATCAATGCTTACCTGCCTAAGCCGTTGGATTTTGACATGTTGGTACAGACGGTGAAGGAGTACGTTCACTAATAAGAAGTAATTATAGTCCTAGTTTATGCAGCTGAAGTATACCCGGCCTTTTTTGACCCGGTTAGAAGATATTTTTGCAGAGTCGGAGTACATGCTGCGTTATGAGAAAGGCACTTTTAAGTCGGGGTTCTGTCTCCTGAAAGACACCAAGGTTGCCGTAGTAAATAAATACTTCCCCCTGGAGGGGAAAATCAATTGCTTAGTGGAGATTCTCCGGGCCGTGGAAATCAGCCCGGAGAGCCTGCGCCCTGAAAGCCAGGAGCTTTTCCTGGCCATAAAAAACCAAACCTTAACCACCCCGTGAAAGTAACTTTCTTAGGAACTGGCACCTCTCAGGGCGTACCCGTTATAGGCTGCGAATGTGAGGTGTGCCGGTCCTTAGATTACCGCGACAAGCGCCTGCGGGTATCGGTGTTGGTGGAAGTAGACGGCAAAAGCCTGATCATTGACTCTGGGCCAGATTTCAGGCAACAGATGCTCAGGGAGCGGGTAAAGCGGTTAGACGCCGTCCTGTTCACCCATGAGCACAAAGACCACACCGCCGGGTTAGATGATATCAGGGCCTTTAATTTCCTGCAGCACATTGACATGCCCCTTTACGCCGACCAGCGGGTCTTAACCCAGTTACAGCAGGAATTCAGTTATATTTTCACTAATTCCAATTACCCGGGGGTACCTAAGGTAGAGCTTCATCCTATCCAGAATGAGCCTTTTGACGTGGAAGGCATTACCGTCACCCCTATACTGGTCATGCACCACCGGTTGCCGGTCTACGGCTTCCGGATTGGCGATTTCACTTACATCACAGACGCCAACTTTATTTCAGACGTAGAGAAGGAAAAGATCAAGGGGTCTAAGGTGGTGGTGGTGAACGCGCTCAGGAAAGAACCCCATATTTCCCATTTCTCGCTTTCAGAGGCCCTGGCCATGCTGGAGGAGGTGCACCCCACGCACGGGTATCTCACCCACATCAGTCACCTGTTGGGCCAGCACCGGCTGGTGGAGCAGGAATTGCCCGCTCACGTGCGCTTGGCTTATGACGGCCTTTCCTTTACTTTATAACCTGTGCATCAGAATTTCTTCTTTTTACGAAAACTAGCCCATAAACTGGATGCTACCATGCGGGGTTTTACCCTGCAGGCGGCTTTTAGCCAGGAAAAAGATGAGCTAGTGCTGGCCTTTGCTAAAGAGGGGCAGGAGTTTTTCCTGAAAGCCATTCAGACGTCCACCTTTTCCAGCCTCCAGTTCCCGCAGTCCTTCAACCGGGCCCGGCAGAACTCTGTGGACCTGTTTCCGGCTTTGCTAGGCGAAACGGTGCAAGAGGTGCGCGTGCACCAGCAGGAACGCAGCTTTTACATTAGGTTCACCCACCAAAAAGTGCTGCTGTTCAAATTGTTTGGGAACCGCTCAAACGTGGTGTTGTTTGTAGAGGAGGAGGCGGTAGAACTTTTCCACCGCAAGCTGATAAAGGACCTGACGCTGGATTACCGGCACATGGACCAGTCTTTCCAGTTGGAAAAGGAAACCTTCCTGAAAGACCCACTCCAACTGCGCAAAATGTTGCCAACCTTAGGCGATCTGCCTTGGGCTTATCTGGAGGAGCATGGCTATGGTGCCTTGACGCCTGAGCAGCAGTGGCAACTGGTGCAGGACATGTTGCAAGTACTGGAAAACCCTACCCATTATTACCTCACTACCTACCAAAAGCTTCTGCGCCTTTCCCTGCTTCCAGTTGGGAGCATACAGGAGACGTTTACTGACCCCATACTAGCTTTGAATGCTTTTGTACCTCAATACCGGTCACAGGAGTATTTCCAGAAGAACTACACAGCTACCCATAAGCAATTAAGCAAGCAGTTGGAAGGTGCCCAGAAGATCTGGTATCAGATACAGGAACAGCTGGAGCATTGGCACCACGGCACCCCCTACTCCCGCACCGCCGACGTGATCATGGCCAACCTCACCAACATCCCCGCCGGCAGCAAGGAGGTAGAGTTGTATGATTTCTACCAGGACGCCAACCGACTTGTCAAACTACACGCCACTGAGACGCCCCAGAAGACGGCTGAGCGGCTGTACAAGAAAGCCAAAAACCAACAGATAGAATTACGGCTTCTTCAGGAAAGGGCTTCCCGGAAGGAAGAGGAAGTAGAACGCCTTTCCTCTCACCTGAAACTCTTAGAAGGCCTGCATACCGCCCAGGAGCTACGGCAGTTCCTGAAGCAACACGCCCCAGCAACGGTCGCCCAACAGGTAGATTTGCCTTACTATGCCTTTGAGGTGATGGGATTTAAAGTATTGGTGGGCAAAAACGCCAAGTCAAACGACAAGCTTACGCTTAAACACACGCACAAAGATGATCTTTGGCTTCATGCCAAAGATGTGCCCGGCTCTCATGTGATCATTAAATTCCAACCTGGAAAGCCGTTTCCTATGCCGGTGATAGAAACCGCGGCACAACTGGCCGCCTTTTACTCCAAACGCAAGAACGACAGCCTGTGCCCTGTGCTTTATACGCCAAAAAAATACGTTAGGAAGCCAAAAGGCGCCGCTCCTGGTTCTGTGTTTGTGGAGCGGGAGAAAGTGGTTCTGGTGAAGCCGGAGAACCCTTTACGATAGCCTCACTTCTTTGACAGTCTTCTATTTTCTGGTTTGGGGCTATTTTTTAAGAAAACGGCTGTAAAACGGGAATCTATACTATGCGTTTCTCTCCCATTAAACTGAGGTTTAAGTCAGCGCAATGCTTCGGCCCACTTGAAAGTAAACCGGCCTAAAAGCAAAAAGCCCTGTAACTATTAAGTTACAGGGCTTTTGTTCATTGTGCGCGCGGGGAGATTCGAACTCCCACACCCGTAGGGCACCACCCCCTCAAGATGGCGTGTCTACCAGTTTCACCACGTGCGCAAAACTAAAAAAAGGCGTTAAAGCTTATTCAGCACCTCTTTTGTGGTACAAATTTATCTTATCCTTTTGGTTCCTGCAAGCCCTTTCTGAAATCTTTCCCCGGAAATCATGACAAAAAAAAAGCCTCATCTTACTTTTGCTCCGCATCTCCCACATTTGCGACTTTTTACTAACAGCTCTTATAACCCCCCTTTAATACGAACCATCGTATAGGCTGAGCCAATTTTCACTCCTAGAACGTCTTGGGGTAAGGGCAGAAATGAATCACCAAAAGTCACTCTTAAAACTTTTTGCGATTACTTCTCTTTGGATAAAACCTAAACATATAAGCAGGCTTGACTTCTGTAAGGATATCGGTAGTAAGTTGTTTTTAGGCTTCCTAATGTGCCGTCCACCAAAACTTTTAGGCTGCACCTTTCATGAGGCGAGCCGACTTAAAACACGTTTAACTCACGACAATTTTATCAGGTCATTTTGAGTTTTGATTATCAAGTAAACGCTTTGGTATTATTACTGTTATAATTATAAATTAAATTAATATTATCAATCAGATAAGACGCTATTTATCTAATTCAGAAAAACTCATTATAATTTCAAGTTATTAAACACAAACAACCTTAATAACGCTTAATAACGCAAACTAAAAAACACTATAATTAAATGCATATCTTATAAAAATAAATACCTAACGGCCGATTTAAAACAGTTTCTAATTCATTTTATCATTACCACTAAACAAACTTTATGCAATTTAATGTACTTACTATTTCAATCTAATTGAACAAACAAAATAGAAGCTTCAACTATTTTAGCAAGGCATTTGAATCGAAATTCTTTCAATCAGTAAAACAACAAAAATCGCATAAACAACTATATATTAGTTTAACCGTATTCAGGTTAACTTCTGGATTGATAGATTTCTCCTTCCAACTTGCCTCAAAGAGAAGCGAGGCATCAGGTAGAAGTTTGGACAGGGATATAGCGGAAAGGGTGAATCGTCTTGCTAAGGCCAGACTACTTCAATCATATCTGCAGATTGCATATTATAATAGTTTCCCCATCAGTTGTTTATGACACATATCTTAGCTACTGGCTTTAACAAGGTTTGAATTCCAAAATTGCTCCCTTCCCTGCCGCGTGGGTATTCCTTTATGTTTGAGAGGTTCGTTTGCTAAAAAACTTATCAAAAGATATTAGATGGCAATGCCCCATAAATTCATTTTCTGGAAATAATTTTTTAATTGTTTTTATTCCTTTTAAAGTAGCTGTCCAAGCCGTTTATTTGAAAGACTGATCTCAGGCTTACAGATTTCAAAATAAATTGCACCGTCAACTTAATTATAGCACTAACGTTTAACCCCGAGAACATTTCTCAATCCTTACTTCTCACCGAAAACACATCATGGACCAGCAGAAAAAACACTGGATAGAATCATTTGCCAAAGTAGGTTATATAGCAAAGGGAGTGGTTTATTTTTTGGTAGGCATCTTAACAGCCATGGCAGCCTTGGGTCTGGGCGGCGAAAAAGCCTCTAATTCTGATGCTTTCATGCAAGTAAAAGAGCTACCTGGAGGTGGTTTTTTATTATCCCTATTAGCCGTTGGCTTAGTGGGGTATAGCCTCTGGAGATTTACCCAGGCCATTAAAGACACGGAGCATAAAGGCACCAATGCAAAGGGAACCGGTAAAAGAATAGCCTATGCCTTTAGTGGATTGCTTTATGCTTCATTAGCTTTTTTGGCTTTTAAAATTGGAACAGGCAACGGGGGCGGATCAGTTGGGTCTTCAAAAGAACAAACTTTGGTAGCTGAATTATTGGAAAAGCCTTTTGGAAAATGGTTAGCCATTGCCATAGGATTAATGACCATAGGCAACGGAATTTACCAAATCACCAAGGGGGTCACCGCCTCTTTTATGAAAGACGTTTCCGGTTTACCCAGAGATAAATTTGACGTTCTTAAAAAAGCCGGACAGGCAGGTTATATTTCCAGAGGAGTGGTGTTTGGTATTATTGGTTTCCTTTTTGTGCGGGCAGCCTGGTTGCAGAGACCTAAAGTAGCAGAAGGCACCGAAGGCGCATTTTCCTTTCTCCAAACTTCGCCCTTCGGGAATATCCTATTGGCTGTTGTGGCCATTGGCTTAATGGGCTATGGCATTTTCATGTTTGTGCAAGCCAAATACAGTGACATTTCTATTGACTAAATTCTTTTAGCTTCCTAAACAGAGGCATTAAAAAAACGGGTGTCTGGCGGCAGTAAAAATGCCTACCAGATATCCGTTTTTTGTTTTGTACCCGTTTTCTAAAAAAAAGCCTTTTTTCTTATGGAAAGGAAAGGGAATGTTCTGCAATCTGCTCACCTTGGCTAAAGATTACCAGGTCTATGCAATACTGGTCCCCAGGAATAAAGGAAAGGGCTGTTTTTGAGAGTATTCTCTTCTGCCCGGCAGCTGCCATTGCTTTTCCAGATTGGCGGTTAACCATAGTACCTGATCTTCCGGTACAGGCACAATTGAAGGTATAGGCGAACTCCGCATTGCAGGTGCTCCTATTCTCTAAACTGTTTAGAACCAAAAGAGCTCCGTTTTTTAGAAAAGCCTCTATGTGAGCTATGATACGTTTAGAGGACTTCAATTCCTTTACATCCTTCATAAGAAATTAAGGCTGTGGAGTTGGCAATTAGGGCTTCTGCTGCCAGGTAAAACTGAAAATGCTATTGTCTGGTAACTGTAACCGGAGGAAGCCCCCAGTTACTTTGCTCAATCGTGATGTTCATGTTATTGCCTTGCTGGATGACCTGATAGGGTTTTGAAGAGGGAGCCGTTTCTACCTGATGGATGGAATTGTTATTTCCCAACTGAATTAAGGTGTATTCCAGGCTATTGCCTTCCACCCGTTGGTTTATGTTATTGGAGGAACCTTGCTGGAGCACGTTGGTCACGTTGTTAGATCCGTTAAACTGCCCCTTGTACTCATTGCCTGTCCCCACCTGCCGCACGGCGGCCCTGTTTCCCTGACCTTGTTGGACCAGACTGGCATTATTGTAGGCGCCAACCTGCACCAGATACGCCACATTTCTTTGGGAGGAAATGCTCCCTTGGGTAACAGTTGCTTTATTACCAGTCCCCTGTTGGGAAACCAAAGCCTCTTGCCGCAGAGTGGCGCCTGCCACCACCTCCGTGAATCGGTCAGATTTCAGTTGCTTTACAAGTTCTTCCTCATTTCTGGTAACCTGGCCAAAGGCTACCAGGTTGGATAACAGGAAAATAATTAAAAGTAACGTATAGGGGGTTTTCATAGTGGCTTTTGCTTTGCACATGTACTTAATATAAAATCTCTGGACATACCATTTAGGCATGCCCAGAGATTTAACAGACACCTAAAGCTTAAAATTGGGTAATAACTGCAGTGTTGCCTACCCCTACCTGGTTCATGAGGGCGGTATTCATTACACCGGCCTGGTTAATGGTACCAGTATTATACCAACCATTTTGGTACATGAAGGCATTATTGAGGGCGCCGCTCTGGTTGATAACACCTGAGTTCATTTCACCATTTTGTGTAATAACCCCAATTCCATCATAACCACTTTGATTCAGTTCAGCGTAGTTGCCAACCCCCAACTGTGTAACTAAACCTACGTTGAATTCACCAGATTGGGTGGTCATGGCATAGTTATAGTCACCTACTTGCCAGGTGCTGGCAGAGTTATAAAGTCCGGTTTGGGCTATATAACCCTGGTTGTTCCAGCCGGCTTGCAGAATAGTACCAGTATGGCCTTCTCCAACCTGATCAATGCCCGCCAAGTTGTCACCACCGCCTAATTGCAGGATATAGGCATCATTCAGGTATCCTTCCTGATCAACTTCAGCGTCATTATCCTCACCACCAATCTGTTCAATACTGGCAGAGTTGGCATCACCATCCTGGTCAATGTCCGCATCATTGAACTCACCCCCTTCTTGGTAGATAGCGGCAGAGTTATAGTCGCCATCCTGGTCAATGTCGGCATAGTTTTCGTCTCCGCCTAGCTGCTCGGTTTCAGCATAATTCTCCCAGCCGTATTGTCTTATGCTGGCCACATTTTCTTCGCCCCCAACCTGGGCAACCCAGGCTTCATTGGCAACCCCAGTCTGGTCAATTTGCCCATCATTAAATTCCCCTCCATCCTGGAAAATGCTGGCAACATTATAGTAGCCATCCTGGTCTATGTCTGCACCATTATCATATCCAGCCAACTGGTTGATAGCAGCCATGTTCCAAGCGCCAAACTGGTCCACGTCCGCTCTGTTATCTTCGCCAAAAGCTTGATAGACTGAGGCCATGTTTAAACCACCTTCCTGATAGATATCAGCTACATTGATGATGCCCCCAACCTGATCAATCCAGGCCATGTTATAGTAGCCTAGTTGATTCACGATAGCGGTATTTACCCAGCTACCTGTTTGAGTGACGGTTGCGTCATTTCCTTCACCAACCTGACTGATCATAGCCAGATTAAAGATTCCGCCTGCTTGCGTGGTGGAGGCCACGTTACCATCTCCATATTGAGAGGTAATAGCAGTGTTTTGAGCCATGGCTGAACTTGACAAAAGAATTGCCAGCACTCCTGCGCAGATAAATGATTTTTTCATAAGGTTTTAAAATTAGGGGTTAAGAAATGATAATTGAATAACATATAAGGATTACTTATTGCAATTATACAAACTTAAATTGGTATTGTTACAACAATAAATTTATAAATACAATTATTTATATTTTATATATAACTTTTTACTTAACATATTATATTTATATATAGCCCTTAGGTATTTTAACATACGATACTTCAAGTAAAACCTCTCCATCATAGTTATAAAATTTCTTTTATTTTTACTATTGATTATTAATTGCGTTTGGCCAAACGCAAGGTTCGCCTTGATTTCCTCTTTCAGGGGTAATACTTGTCCTTACAGAGATCCGTACACCCAACTTCACGTTTTCACCTTGATTAAGTAGAACCAAGGTTATTTTTTCCATTGGTCCAGTTAACTTTCCGGTATGCAAACATTACCTTTTTACATTGTTGACGTGTTCGCCAACACCCCTTACCGGGGGAACCAGTTGGCCGTCTTCCTCAATGCGGCAGGGTTAACCACCCAGCAGATGCTGCAGATAGCCCAGGAGATTGGTTTTGCGGAGTCTTCGTTCATTTTGTCAGATCAGGGTACCCAGGAGAATTTTGAGGTGAAGATCTTCACGGTGGAGTATGAAGTGCCCTTTGCCGGCCACCCTACCCTGGGCACTGCCTACGTGATCCAGCAGTTCCTGCTACAAAAGCCTGTGCCCGAGCTGAGCCTGCAGTTAAAGGTGGGTAGCATACCCGTCACCCTGGCTTACTCTGGAGACCGGCCAAATTTTCTGATGATGCGGCAGATGAACCCAACTTTTCAGGACCCGCTTCCAAAAAAGGAAATAGCAGAAGTGATGGGGCTGCCTTTAACGGCCATCCACCCAGATTTTCCGGTGCAGGAAGTTTCCACGGGTTTACCCTTCCTGATTATTCCGTTACAGACCTTAACGGACATACAGCAACTCACCCTCCACCCAGAGAAGGTCCTGGCCTTTCTGCAGCGGCACGGCCTGTACAAAACCCAACGCCCCGATGCCCTTACCGTGGCTTTCTATTTCTTCTGCCCGGAGACCTATACTCCAGACCACCAGGTAAACGCCCGCATGCTGGCCCTGGAGAATGGCAGGATCATTGAAGACGCGGCCACCGGAAGCGCCAACGGGTGCCTGTTAAGTTACCTGCTCAAGCACCAGTATTTTGGAAAGGACCACCTGAAGCTGTTGGTAGAGCAGGGCTATGAGATTCATCGCAACGCCACCGTCAAAGTAAGCGGCAGCGTTTCCGGAGACCAGTATGACATCAACGTTGGCGGCCAGGTGCAGTTAATCGCGAAAGGAGAATGGTATGTGCGTTAATCCATTCCATAAATTCCGGGGATTACTTTCTGCGGTGCTGTGTTTTCTCCTTGCGTTTCAGGTGTGTTTTGGCCAAAACGGCCCCAAAACAGACACGGTGTTCGTGTTAAAACCCAGCAGGGTCTTTGACGGAAACACCCTTCATACCAATTGGGAGGTTGTGGTGCAGGGCGAGTTCATTACCGCCGTCGGCCCCGCCAATTCTATTACCATTCCGGCTAACGCCAGAGTTCTGGATCTGCCAGGCCAAACCCTGCTGCCAGGCTTTATTGAAGGCCATTCCCACCTGTTGCTGCACCCTTATAATGAAACACCCTGGAACGACCAGGTATTGAAGGAAGCCGATGCCCTTCGGGTGGCCCGAGCCACCGTACATGCCCGCAACACGGTGCTGGCTGGCTTCACCACCGTGCGTGATCTGGGCTCTGAAGGCGCCGAATACGCCGATGTAGGCCTGAAACAAGCCATTGACCAGGGCATTATTCCCGGTCCCCGGATGCTGGTGGCCGGTAAAGCCCTTATTGCCACTGGCAGCTATGGCCCCAAAGGGTTTGACCCCGCCTTTGAGGTACCCCAGGGCGCCGAAGCCGCCGATGGCATAGACGCCATCTACCGCGCGGTACGTGACCAGATTGGCAAAGGTGCCGACATTGTGAAAGTGTACGCCGATTACCGCTGGGGACCTAACGGTGAGGCCATGCCCACTTTCACCCTTGCGGAGCTAAAACTGATTGTGGAGATCGCCAGCAGCAGCGGTCGGCCAGTGGTAGCCCACGCCAGCACCCCAGAGGGCATGCGCCGGGCCGCGGAAGCCGGCGTAGAGACTATTGAGCACGGAGACGGTGCCACCCCAGAGGTTTTGAAATTGATGGCGAAGAAAGACGTGGCTCTTTGCCCTACCCTCGCTGCCGGCGATGCCATTCTCCAGTACAACGGCTGGCGCAAAGGCCAGGACGCAGAACCTGCCCGCATCACGCAGAAAAGGGCCAGTTTCAAAGCGGCGCTTCAAGCCAGAGTCCCCTTGGTGATGGGCGGAGACGTAGGCGTGTACCCGCACGGTGATAATGCCCGCGAGATGGAGATGATGGTCAACTACGGAATGTCGGCGCTAGACGTACTTAAGGCCGCCACCGCGGGCAATGCCAAACGCTTCCATTTGGACCAGCGCCTGGGCATGATAAAAGCAGGCCTGCTCGCCGATCTTATTTCAGTTACCGGTGACCCTACTCAAGACATTTCCGCTACCCGTAAGGTGCAATTGGTCATGAAAGGCGGCCAAATCTTCCGGCAACCTTAGACTTTAGAATAAATACCAGCGCCGCCGTTTTAGGGCCGTTTTCCAGAAAACGGCCCTAAAACGGCGGCGCTTTCTTGGGCTACTGGTTGGCTACAAAGGCCAGATAATCGCCTTTAGGGCTCACCGCCAACCGGGTTATTCCCATGATGCCCGCACTAGCCAGGTCTGCTACCTCTTTCCACTGCGCGCCTGTACCTGGCCGGCAGACGTAAAGCTTGGTGCCCTGCGCCATGAGCAGCCGACCATCTGGGAACCACGCAACATCCTGGCTGCCCGCCAATCCCTCAATAAGCAACTCGCTTTGACTTGTTCTCATGTTCCACTGCCTGATAACACTTACAGAATCTGAGAGGGGTACTACGTAGCTAATGGCCGGTTGCCAGGGCACTTTCTGCAGGCTTCGGCCTATGGAAGGTTCTAAAACTACCCCTTCTCCTTCGCCGGGCTTGGTCAGATACAGGGCCATAGGAGGCTTATCGGGGAAGGCCGCAATCAGCAGCGAGTCCTGATTATACCAGACATGGTAGCCGACCAACTGCGAGAAATCCAGCAGCAGTTTGGGTTGCTCACTGTTTGGCTTTAACGGAAACGTCCATAGGTCCTGCTCTTTGCCGCGCACCACTGAAAAGCTTTTTCTGTCTGGGGTTACCAGCGGCGAATACTCATTTTCAGGGGTATTGGAGAGTTGGACCGTTTTCTCTTTTTTCAGCAGATACTGGTAGATATCGGTCTGTTTTCCATCGCGCTGGGACGTGTATAACACAGATTTTCCGTCTGGCGTGAAGCTGGGTTGATTGTCATAGCCAGACCGCTGGCTTACATTCATAGGCTTCCCTACCTGCACATCTTGCTGCTTGGTTTTAAGCGAAACCAGAAAGATCTCGGTATCTGGTATGGCTTGGGCCATGACCGGAAGGGTCCCTGCCCCCAACAGTAGGGTAAGGAAAATCTGAGGAATGAATTTCATAGAGGAAATGTAAAAACGATAACTTTATTTAACATATATTTTAAGATAAGGTCGATTTTCAGGCAATCAACTGAGACTCATATCCCCACTTAAATTTCTTAAGGACCAACGCGCCCAAAACGCGGCTCTGTCCTACAGATAGTCAGGCAAATTAGTTTAACCGCCTGAATTTACCCATCTTTGAGTACCTAAATATTGGCATGACGCATATTAAAGTCATTATTCCGGCCTACAATGAGGCCCTTTCTATTGGCAAGGTGGTAGCCGATATTCCCCTGGACCTGGTGCAGGAAATCATTGTGGTAGACAACAACTCCACTGATAATACAGGGCGGGTAGCCGCTTCGGCCGGGGCTACTGTAATACCGGAACCGCGGCAAGGCTACGGCCAGGCCTGCCTCACCGGTATTCAATACGCCCGGCAACAATCTCCGCCCCCAGAGGTTATCGTTTTCATGGACGGCGACTACTCAGATTACCCCGAAGAAATTTCCTTGCTGCTGCAGCCTATTCTAACCCAGGGCGCAGATATGGTCATTGGCTCCCGCGCTTTGGGGGTTCGGGAACGAGGCTCCATGACCGCGCCCCAGGTGTTCGGGAATTGGCTGGCTACCACCCTGCTACGCCACCTCTATCACGCAAATTTCACAGACCTCGGCCCATTTAGGGCCATTACCACCAAGGCCCTGGTGCAGCTCAACATGCAGGACCGTGACTACGGATGGACCGTGGAAATGCAGGTGAAAGCCGCTAAACACAACCTAAAATCAGTGGAGGTGCCCGTGACCTACCGCAAGCGGATTGGGGTGTCTAAGGTGTCTGGCACGGTGAAAGGCGTCATCATGGCGGGTTACAAGATCCTCTGGACCATAGGAAAGTATTACTTCAAAAAGTAGCGCCGCATGAGGGGTCTGGAAATATCGCTGCTGGTGCTTTACGGGGGTTGTCTGGTGTTCCTTTTCCTCTATAGCCTGGCCCAGCTGCACCTCACCCTTCTATATCGGTATTTTAAGGCTCATCAGAAGCTTCCTCCGCCATTATCCGTTTATCCTGCCGTAACGGTGCAATTGCCTCTCTACAATGAATTATATGTAGCCGAGCGCCTGCTGGAGAACATTGCCCGACTGGACTACCCCCGGGAGAAACTCCAGATTCTGGTGCTGGATGATTCCACGGATGAGACGGTGCAGGTGGTGGCCCATGAAGTGGAGAAATTGCAGGCCCAAGGCCTGAACATTGCGCAGATCAGGCGGGAGCAGCGCACCGGGTACAAGGCGGGCGCCCTGGAACATGCCTTGCCTCTTTCCACCGGAGAGTTCATTGTCATCTTTGACGCCGATTTCCTGCCGGAGCCTGATTTCCTGCAGAAGGCCCTGCCCTACTTTACCCATGACCGCATTGGCGTGGTGCAGGCCCGCTGGGGGCACCTGAACCGCAATTACTCGCTTTTGACCCAGTTACAGGCTCTTGGGCTGGACGCGCATTTCACCGTGGAGCAGGGCGCCCGCAACAGCGGCCACCATTTTATAAACTTCAACGGTACGGCAGGGATTTGGCGCAAACAAACCATTCTGGATGCCGGCGGTTGGCACCATGACACCCTCACCGAGGACCTGGATCTGAGTTACCGGGCGCAGCTGCGGGGTTGGGAGTTTGTATACGTCGAAGACATTGCCGTCCCCGCCGAGCTTCCCGTGACCATGCCCGCCCTCCAATCACAACAGTACCGCTGGACCAAAGGCGCCGCCGAGACCGCGCGTAAACATTTACTACACGTACTTACCTCTGGTAAACCACTCACCACCAAATGGCTGGCTTTCTTCCATCTGCTCAACAGCAGCGTATTTGTGGCCGTGTTACTGGCGGCGCTTTTGAGCGTGCCGGTATTGCTGGTAAAACCCCATTTCCCGGAACTGTCTAGGGTGTTAGCCTACTCGTCTGTCTTCAAAGCTAGCTTTGTGATCCTGGCCTTCTTCTATTGGACCTCGGAGCGGCGGCTACAACCTGAGGCTGGAAAAGCCATCACGTTTCTGCCGCGTTTTTTCCTCTTCATCACCATGTCGCTGGGTTTGTCGTTGCATAACACCGTGGCCGTGCTGGAAGGCTACGCGGGCCGCAAAACCCCTTTCGTGCGCACCCCAAAATTCAACCTTACAGCTACCCAGCGCAACTGGCGGCAGAACCGTTATAGGCTCCCGCAACTGTCGCCGCTTCTTTGGGCCGAAGGGTTCTTATGTGGCTACTTTCTGCTGGGCCTCTACCTGGGCATTTCACGGGAAGATTACGGGTTTCTTCCCTATCACCTTATGCTGTTGCTGGGCTTCGGGTTAGTCTTTTTCTATTCCCTGCGTCACCGGTCATGAAGTACCGGTTTGCTATTCCTTTTGCTACGCCAAACTGGCTGCTCTATGGTTCCCTGGGAGTTTCGGTGGCGGCCATTTACCGTTTGGGCTACCTCACGCCTCGCTCTCATTTTGCTGAGCTGCTGGCTTGGTTTGCGCTGGCGTTTCTAGCCTATTTTCTGCAAAACAGGTCAAAACTAACTTTAAAGCAAGGGCTGACATTGGCCGTTTTCTTGCGTCTGGTTTTGCTTTTCGCCACCCCGGCTTTCTCAGATGACTATTTCCGGTTTCTCTGGGACGGGCATTTACTGCATAACGGTCTCAATCCCTTTCTAAGCCTGCCTAGCACCTGGATGGAAAGTGGTCAACCGTTGCCAGCCGGACTGTCATCTGACCTCTACAAAGGCCTTAATTCTTCGCACTACTACAGCGTGTACCCGCCGGTGGCCCAAGCAATCTTCTGGTTCAGTACCTGGTGGGCTAAGTCCACGTTTTCCAGCCTTATTATCATGCGGCTGTGCCTTTTGCTGGCGGAGGTAGGGACTTTGTGGTTATTACCTAAACTGCTGGATAAACTGAAACTCCCCGCCCGGCAGGCCTTGTGGTACGCCTTGAACCCGGCTATTATTCTGGAACTCACCGGCAATCTGCACTTTGAGGCAGTGATGATTTTCTTTCTAGCAGCGGCGCTTTATGTATTGGTTTCCAACCAGTGGAAGTTGGCCGCGGTACTCTTCGGGTTGTCGGTGGGGAGTAAGTTAGTACCGTTGCTGCTGCTTCCGCTATTACCCAGGTTTTTGGGTTGGCGCCGGGCCATTGGGTTTGGCCTGCTGGTAGCATTGATGCTGGGACTGCTATTCTCGCCTTTCCTAAGCAAAGACCTGCTCTTGCACTTTGGCTCCAGCCTGAACCTCTACTTCCAGAAATTCGAGTTCAACGCCAGCGTTTACTATCTCCTGCGTGCTTTGGGAAGCTGGGCCGCTGGGTTCAATCTGATTGCCTTCATTGGGCCCGCTTTGTCTTTTCTTACTTTATTGGGCGCGCTATGGCTGGGTTTTTTTTACCAGCGGGAGCGACAAGATTGGAAGTGGTTGCTTTTCTGTTCATTGGCGCTCTTCACCTTGTATTTGCTGTTGGCCACTATTGTCCACCCTTGGTATATCAGTACGTTAGTGGCGCTTGGTACTTGCACCCGTTATCGTTACCCCATGGTGTGGTCTGGGGCAGCTGTGCTTTCTTATGCCGCGTACCAGAATGCGGCGTATAAGGAAAATTTGTGGTTAATAGCTTTGGAATATGCCATTATCCTGGGGTTCATGGTTTGGGAAATATGGAAAAGCCAGAAAACTCAATTGGCTATTGACACGAAGGCTACCACTTCCATTTAATTTAGATTTATTCGGTTTCTACTGCCTGTTTTCCCCATTATTAATTTATAACCTGACTCCTTTACTTAAAAAGAAAAAGCGTCTCCCTTGTTAAAGGGAGACGCTTTTTCTTTTTAAGTTTTAGGGCTGTTTTGGCTTAAACAGCCCTAAAACAGGAATTAAATTTCTTCGGCTTTCAGCTCTTTTAACTCCTTCATGGGTCTCAGGAAAAAGTCGTTGAGGGGTTTTACGGCTTTCATGGCGGCCAGGCATTCGTCATAGAGACGGTCGCTGGTCACTACTTCATCAGTGAGCATATAGGTGACGTTCCAGCTTTTATGGCGAAGCAAGTCAATGGCCGGGTTCTCACTGTCATAGCCCTTGGGCGTGGTCTTCAGTTTATCGCCGCTAATGCCGCCGTAGTATTTTTTGAAGGCCGGGTCGTTTACTAAGGCCTTCAGCTCCTCATAATTGTAGTCAATCTCCTGCCGGATGGCTTTCAGTTCAGGGGCTGGGGGCATCCAGACGCCACCTGCCAGAAAAGACCCGTCGTTAGGGCTGATGTGCAGATAGAAACCGGGGTTAATGGTCTTGCGACCGCCATCGGCCATGTAGGCGCAGATGTGGTCCTTATAGGGGCGTTTGTCATTTGAGAACCTCACGTCACGGTAAATCCGGAACATAAGATCTTTGGGCTGCTGGCCCTCTAAGGCTGGTTCAAAGGCGGCGGCGCCTTGAAGTAAAGTAGTTAAGAAAGAAACGAAATCCTGACGCGCGGCCTCATACCGGGAGCGGTTCTGTTCAAACCATTCCCGCTGGTTGTTCTGGCGCAAGTCACGGACGAAATCTAAGGTAGATTGGTCTAGGAATTTTTTCATGCGGTCTTTAGTGGTTGGCTTTATGCCGAAAAAACAACAAGCCTGCTTGCAAGTAAGTTCTTTGTCTTCTGGGAAAACAGGCTTAAGGATTAGCAGCGAGCACTTCCATGCCCCTTTCTGGCAATAGGCTATACATAAGAGACAGTAAGCGTTTTAAGCACGTTTTCAGGAGAACAGGCTTAAAACGAAATTTAGGTGATCAAGGCTTTGTATACCTTCACCAGCCGTTGCTGCGAGGCGCCCAGAAAGAACAGTAGCATGACCAGTCCATAAGCCATTTGCAGCCGCAGCGCTCCGTTTTGCTCATATCGGCGCGCCGAAACCTGCACTTCTTTGGGTACCACCTCAAATACGCTTTGCCGGCTTAGACGCCTGATCAGTTCATACTCTTCCATTACCTGCAGGCCTTCATCAAACCCGTTTACCCCTTCAAAAAGGCTGCGTTCCACAAAAAGCGTTTGCCCGCCGCCCCTGAATAACAGACCCGGAAAGCGGGTGAAATAGGAATTTATAAGCAGGAACCTGCTCTTGGTTTGGAATCGGCTTCTGAAGCAGCCGCACCGCTTACCCGCTGTTACGGACTTTAGAATGTCGGCGTCAAATCCGGCGGGAGGCCAGGAATCAGCGTGAATGAAGTGGAGGATCTGACCGGTGGCAGCGGTGGCCCCGGCGTTCATTTGGCGGGCCCTTCCCGGGGGTACGCACCTAATAACCTTTGCGCCCGCTTTTTGGGCCTGGTAAACAGTGTTATCCTGGCTTCCGCCGTCCACCAAAATGATTTCCTGCAGATGCCCCGCCGAATTCTGGAAGAGGTGCGTCACCAAGGAACCAATCAGGTTCTCCTCATTGAGGGCAGGTATAATGACGCTTATTTTCATTTAAGCAACAGGATGCAACAAAAGCGGCCACTGCTGCAGATCTTCGGCTTCATCCACATCCGCTAGCACCTGCAGTTGAGCTACTTTCAGATGCAGATTAGAGGCGGCTTGCAGGGTAGCCGGCAATACTTCTGCCGTGCTCCAAGGAATGGATGTGAACAGCTCAGGCACCAGGAAATTTAACCCCAGCAAGTAATACCCGCCATCCTGGGCTGGGCCGAGGACCACATCATGGGTCTCCAACTGTCGGAACGCTTCTTCTATGATTTCAGGCGAAATGTCCGGGCAATCGCTCCCTATGATTACCACAGGCGAAAATCCTTCCACTAACCCTTTGGCAAACAAGCTGTGCATGCGGTAACCCAGGTCTGGAACCTGAGGTTGTTCTTGTGGCAGAAAGCTCCCGGCAGACCAGATATCTGCTTCGGCCGGCACTTCATCAGAGTAGCAAATCCATTTGGTAGCTTTTACCGGGGCGGCGGCGGCGTGGGTTAGGTGTAGTAATTGCTTGTAGATTTGCAAGGCCTGATGCTCCCCCAGGGTGCGGGCCAGGCGGGTTTTCACTTTCCCCAGTTGAGGCGTGCGGGCGAAGACCAGCAGCAACCGCTTATTCATAGACTTTCTCTCCTTTGTTAAGCCAAATGCCCCAGGCTTTGGAATAGGCGTGTACTTTTTGGGTAGGTCCCTGGGCGTTGACAATAGGCTGACCCTGGTTTACCCATTCAAAAATGCCGCCGTACAGATTGTAAACATTCTTAAAGCCCATGGCTTTCAACCGTTCCCCTACCCGCTCGCTTCGGTATCCAACGCTGCAGTACACCACCAGCGTTTTGTCTTTAGGGAGCGCCTGCAGGTCACGGTCTTTCAAGGCATCATAGTTGATAAACCTGGCCCCTTTCAAATGACTGACTTTATACTCTTTGGGTGACCGACTATCAAGCAACACCACCTCCTCAGGCTTGGCCTTCAGCTTCTCAGAAAGGGCCGCGGGTGACAAGGTGGGAACGGTGTTTTTGTACATGGAAGCCAGCATGAGCGCGTACGCATGGCTGGTCTTGGGTTCCTGCGCCGAGGTACTGCCTGTTAATAGCAAAGGCAGGCTTACCAGGAAGGAGCAGAAAAGAGCGAGTGGATTTCTCATGGGTTCACGGTTTCTCCCCCACAGCTAGACCCCGCGCCTGCGGTACAACCGTAACAGTGTTGGTTAATGACAATGGCTCTCTCAGAAAGGCTGGCCAAATCAAAATCCCGGATATGGCGTGGAGCAGTAGCAGCTACCGGCAAGTCCAGCATCTGGTTGAAGTCACAGTCGTATAGAGAGCCTTCCCAGCCTACCGACACCGTGTTGCGGCACATGACATTGGCCGCCGCCGCAGGGTTAAAGGCATTGACCAGTTTTTCCATGTAGCCTTCATAATTGCCCGAGGTAATTAGGTAGTCCAGGTAGCGGCTGATGGGGAGGTTGGTGATGGCAAACAGGTTATTGAAAACAATTTGGTAGCCTTGCTGCAGCCGGCGTTTGAATTCAGCCTCTAAGGACTGTTGGCTGCTGGGCAGAAACGCACCCGCTGGGTTATAGACCAGGTCTAAAATGAGCCCGCTTCCCTCCTGCCCGTAGCCAACGGCATTGAGCATCTGCAGGGCCTTGATGGATTTCTCAAACACACCTTCGCCGCGTTGCGCGTCTGTGCGAGAGGCCGTGAAATAAGGCAAAGAGGACACCACCTGCACGCCGTGCAGCTTAAAGAACTCCGGCAGGTCATGGTATTTTTTGTTGGCCAGGATAATGGTCAGGTTGCACCGTACAATCACCTGACGGCCCAGCTTGGACAACTCCTCTACAAACCACCTGAAATGCGGGTTCATCTCGGGGGCGCCGCCGGTTAAATCCACCACCTGAATGGTGCTTTCGGCCAGGGCATCCAGGCAAAGCTGCATGGTTTCGCGGGTCATGATTTCCTTTCGGTCTGGCCCGGCGTCTACGTGGCAGTGCTTGCAGACCTGGTTGCACATCTTACCCAGATTGATCTGCAGAATGGAGATTTGGCTGGGCTTTAGCGGCAATAACCCGTTCTCCTGTAGCCGCTGCCCAAACGCCGGAAAAACCCTGCCCTGCGGAAGCGGCTGCGAAAGCACGTCCAGCTGGAAAGCAGCATCTGCCAGTAAACTATGTTGCGCGGCTAAAGATTTCATTAATTAATGTGCTAATTGGGTAATGTGCTGATGTGCTAATTGGGTATTGTGCTATTTGAATAATATGCTGAATTTTAAAATTAGCACATCAGCACATTACCCAATTAGCACATTAACCTTACATCATCACTTCTTTGACTTTGTTCATCATCTGCACGCCGTGCACCAGGGCGGCACCCCCTTTGATAGCGGCGGCTACGTGGATGGCTTCCATCATCTGGGCTTCATCGGCACCTTTCTCCAGGGAGCCGGTGGTGTAAGCGTCAATGCAGTAAGGGCATTGCACGGCGTGGGCCACGGCCAGGGCGATTAGGGCTTTTTCCCGTTCGGTGAGGGCCCCTTCTTTGAAGACCTCGCCGTAATAGTCAAAAAACTTGGAGGCCAGCAACGGCTGGAATTCGGCAATATTCCCAAACTTGGCTAAATCTTTGGGATCATAATAGGACTTCTCCATAATAGGTACGGGTAGAAAGATTCAAGTGAAGAAAGAGGCAAACGCCTTTTCTGTTTCAGGGCCGTTTTGGTGAAAACGGCCCTGAAACAGAAACAAGAGAAGTAGAAAAGGAGTTCTTTACCAGAGTTACAGGCTGGCGTTGCCCATCACATACATCTCCTCCATGGTGGGGTTCACGCTGCCGCCTTCGGGTTCCAGGGTCACCGCGAAGGCCTGGGCCTCCTGCACTTGTTTCATGCGTTGCAAGGTAGAGTCAACAGATTTTACCAGTCCGGCATCTATTGGTTTCCCTTTAGCTAAAGCCCAGAGCTGGTATTGTTTTCCGGCCGGGGCCGCTGGCAAACTGGAGGGGTCCATGTAGACTTCTTTGGTTTCCTGGTTCCAGTACACCCGGGCCTGGGCGTCTGTGTGTTTGGGTACGCCTTTCAGTTGCACGGCCATGGTTTGCGGGTTACGCAGCATGCCCAGTTGGTTTTCAGACTGCAGACTGCGTTGCTCCAGCTGGTTTACCTGCAGGGCATATTGCCGCACCGATTGGCGGGTACTGGCCAGTTCACTACGGGTTGTGCGCAGGTTGTTGTACAGGTACACGTTGGCCGCGGCACTGATCACCAATAAGATGACGGCTGCAATCTGCCACCACCGTTTGAGAGAGGTTTCTTCCGCTTCAGGGGTCACCATAGGCACCACGTTGGCCTCTTCAGCAGAAACAGGTTCGGTTGACGGCCCAGCTACTGAGCGTATATGTTGTATGATTCTTTCTTCTAATTCAGGCCGTGGCGCCTGGGCATGGATCAAGGCATAGGCCTCCATAGACCGCAGGCAATCTTCCAGGGCGATGCGCACTTCTGGGTACCGCGCGGCCATGTCCTCCACCTCCCGGCTTTCCTGATGGGTGAGTCCACCGGCTGCGTACAGTTCCAGTACTCCTGAATCAATATACTCCTGTGTATTCAACTCTATTTAATTAATTTGCTCAAAAACTTGATGGCATTGCGGGCCCGGGTTTTCACGGTGCCCAGGGGTATTTGCAATTCATCTGCCACCTCACTTTGGGTATAGCCGTTAAAGTACATCAAATCTATGATTACTTTTTGATCTGGGCTTAAATGTTCCGTCATTTCCTGGATACCTATATGGTCTGGTCTGATCCCATCTGCACTTACCATGTGCGAGGTGACCGTGTTTTCCATGGGTTGTGTTCTGGAACTTACGCGATATTGCTTTGAGCGGATTTTGTCAATGGCCAGATTTCGGGAGATATTGAGCATCCAGGTAAATAGCCTGCCCTTTTGCTCATCATAGGTAGGAAAAGCAGACCAGATCTTCACGAAGCTCTCCTGTAAAACGTCTTCGGCCACTTCTTCCTGCTTGACAATGCGCAGGATTACGCCGTATAAGGCAGCAGAATAGTTTCTATAAAGAAGCGTAATGGCCCGCTGGTCCTGGGCCCTAAGCTGGGCTACCAGCGCTTCTTCAGATGAATTGTGTAAAGTTGTATCCAACAAATATAAAGCGTTATGCCAACCAGTGAGGGGGTTGACGGTGTAGACTAAGCAGGGGCTAGAAACAAGTCATGCCTTACATTTTCAAACAACATGGCAAAGATGAGAATGTTTAAAGAAGAAACGGCATTGTTTGTAGACAAACTGCGTATTACTACGGAAAGAACACCCTCTTGTTACCAGCCAGGCCTAAAGTAATCATAAATAAAAAACCAATTTAAAATGCCTATCCAAACGCTAAACCCCTATACCAACAAAGTAGAGAAAACCTTTGAGCCGGCCACGGCCCAAGAAATAGAGGCTATGCTCCAGAATGCGGCTTCCACCTTTGAAACATGGCGCGCCACTTCCTTTGAGGAACGCAGCGCCCTCATGCAAAAGGCCGGCGATGAACTGGCGGGAAATACAGAGCACTACGCTCGCATCATCTCCCTGGAAATGGGTAAGCCCCTGAAGCAGTCCAAAGGCGAGATACAGAAATGCGCCAAGGTCTGCCACTACTACGCCCACCACGCCCAGGAATTCCTGAAAGATGAACTAATCCCCACCGGGGCCCTGCGCAGCTTCATCTCGTTTGAGCCGCTGGGGCCGGTGCTGGCGGTCATGCCCTGGAACTTCCCGTTCTGGCAGGTATTCCGGTTTGCCGCCCCTGCCCTCATGGCCGGAAACGTAGGCTTGCTCAAACATGCCTCCAACGTACCCCTCTGCTCTTTAGCCATTCAGGAAGTATTTCAAAAAGCCGGCTTTCCTTTGGGTTGCTTTCAGTCTTTATTAATAGACTCTAAGGACGTGGAGCAAATTATCAAAGACGAACGCGTGAAAGCCGTGACCCTGACGGGCAGCGAGGCCGCCGGCGCCAAGGTGGCCTCTGTGGCCGGGCAGGAAATCAAAAAGACAGTATTGGAATTGGGCGGCTCTGATGCGTTTATTGTCTTAGCCGATGCAGACGTAGAATCTGTGGCCCAGAAGGCGGCTCAGGCGCGGCTCATCAATTCCGGCCAAAGCTGCATTGCCGCCAAACGCTTTATCCTGGAAGAGCCCATTGCCGAGGCATTTCTGGCCTCTTTTTCCCAAAACCTGCAAAAACTGCGCACGGGCAATCCCCTGGAGGACGAAGACATAGACTATGGCCCGCTGGCCCGCGTGGACCTGGCCCAGGAACTTACCGAGCAGGTGAAACGCTCAGTAAAGGCTGGCGCCAAACTGTACCTTAAAGGCGGCCAGCCCGACCATGACAAAGCCCTGTTTCACCCGGCTATTCTCACCGAAATAAAGCCCGGCAACCCGGCTTATGAAGAAGAGTTCTTCGGGCCTGTGGCACTGGTGTTTGTGGCCAAAGATGCCGAAGACGCCGTCCGGATTGCCAATGATTCTCCCTTTGGTCTGGGAGGTTCCATCTGGACCAATGACATCCAGCGGGGGCAGGAGCTGGCCAGAAAAGTAGAGGCCGGCGCTGTTTTTGTGAACGCTATCGTGGCCTCAGACCCGGCCCTTCCCTTTGGGGGCGTGAAAAAATCCGGCTACGGCCGCGAGTTGTCTTATTTGGGCATCAGGGAATTTTTGAACCAGAAGACCATCTGGGTGAGCGAGCCTCAGGCGTAACCCAGCAGTTTGTAGGTAATGTAGCCCACCCATTCATGAATGAGGTGTGACCATTTCCAGAGGGATTCGGGGTCAGGAATCACAAAATCATCCAGGTGAAAGGAACGGTCGTGGGTATGGAAATCGGCGGGAAACGTACTAAACGCCAGGCCCACCTTTTCAAAGCAGCCCTGGGCGCGGCGCATGTGAAAGGCAGAGGTGACGAGCAATAATTTTTTTAGCTCAGGATGCTGCTGGAGGAGTTCTTTGGTGTACGTAGCGTTCTCGCGGGTATTACGGCTGCGCTCTTCCAGCAGAATATCTTGGGCGGGCACCCCTGCATATAACGCAGTCTGCTGTAGGTTACTGGCTTCTGTTCTGGCTACCTGTTTCAACGCGCCAGACCCGCCGGTGATGATGATTTTCTGCACCTTCCCCATTTTGTAGAGTTGAATAGCATCCAGAATACGCTCAGACCCCTCACGGTAATGCACCCGGTCATGCGGCGATTTGTTGACCTCCGTCACCCCCGTAAGCACAATGGCGGCATCATACGCGGGCACGTCTTTCATGAGCACCGGCTCCGGCTCCCAAGCTAGTAAGGCTTCATTGATCAGGAACGGATTGGTAAAGAAAAGCAACAAGCCAATACCAAGGGCGATGAAAATTCTCTTTTGGGGCTGTTTTCTGAAAAACAGCCCCAAAACGAAAAACGCGATAATCCAGAGTAACGGGGAAGCCAGGTATTGCAGCAGCTTGGAAAGCAGAAAGAACATATCAACTTAATAAAAACATCTTGGTCCGGCACCTAGTCTCCTCTGGTACCTGCAGAATTTCTTACGAAAAAAACTTTTTACGGAAAGGTTACCCAAAGAAACGCCGGATGACCCAAAGCACCAAACTCAGCAACAAACTCACCAGCAGCATGGACGTGAGCGGCGCGTAAAACCGGAAGCCCGGCTTTTCCACCCTTATGTCGCCGGGCAGGCGGCCAAACCAATCTAACCTGGGCCCGGCCAGCCATACCACTAATCCAATCACAACAATGGCTGCGCCGATAATCACCAGATATTTACCGAGGGGTTGCATGAAAGGGAAAGTAAGGTTAGTTTTTTAAAACTAGTTAAACTCAGGGATTAACAATTAATTCCTTTTTTCTTAATCATCAGCAGCCTCAAAAATCCTTAACAGCGCTCGTTCACCACAGACTCTCCCCTTGAGGGGAGTTAAAGGGGTGTTTACACAGGAGAGCGGATTTTGCAAATAAGCTTTATCAGATTCTGCATTTCCATTGTTTCAGGGAATTATCAGTAATACGTGCATCTAAGAATGTAAACACCCTTCTGCGCTCCCCTCAAGGGGAGAGTCTGGATCTTCTGCGGCATTTCACATTTGCCATGCAGAGAAGACAATTCCCTAACTCTCTCCAATTAATAAAGGGTTCAGTACAACCGGACGCTTCCGCCATTAAAATTAATTTTATGCTTAATCTCGGCACTACTTAATCAAAAAGGTACACCACTTTATACTCCTCATTCAACTTTAAAGCGGCTTCAAACTTGTTGCCGGTTTTAGGTGAGGTGAAGCCTTTGATCTTGGGCGTTTTACCTTTCAGGATCAAGGCCTGAATGTTGGTTTCCGATAAAGCCTTCCCGTGTATCTCAAAGGGCACCATGAATTGGCAACCTTCTCTAAAGCGGCTGCACCCGTATGCGGTCTTGCCTTTGAGCATCTGGCCCTGGCTGCATTTGGGGCAGATCAACACCACTGGTTTCTTCTCCTTCGCTTCGGCTTTCTCCGCCTGCAGTTCATGGGTGGCTGATAACGCCAAAGCGCCGTCAAACTTTTCGCCGGTGGCTTCATCCACCAGGCCTTTCACCACCGAGGTTTTGCCTTTCTTTAATAGCGCTTGTACCTGTTTCTCGGTAAGGGGCTTTCCTTTAAAGGACATAGGTAACCGGAATTGACAGCCTTCCCTGAACCGCGCGCAGCCGTAAGCCTGGCTGCCTTTCAGGATCTTTCCGGTGCCGCAGGCAGGGCAGTTTCCTAAGGCTCCGTCCGCCGAAGCAGGTTCGTTTTTGATTTCTTTTTTGGGTTTTTCCGCTTTTTTGGCCGGCTCCTTTTCCGCGGGTTTGGCGGCAGCCTCGGTAGGCTGAATGGTCACCCGGTTGGTGTCCTGTTTTACCTCCTGCACCATTTCCCACACCAGTTGCTTGAGCTCGTGCAGGAACTCTTCACTCGCAAACTCGCCAGCCTCAATCTGCCGAAGTTTCTTTTCCCACTGCCCCGTCATTTCCGCTGATTTTAGCGTCGGGTTCCGGATGACCTGAATCAGGTCAATGCCGGTCTGGGTAGGCAGGATTTTCTTTTTTTCCTTACGGATGTAATTGCGTTTGAACAGCGTTTCAATGATGGCCGCGCGCGTGGAAGGCCGACCGATACCGTTTTCCTTGAGGGCCTCTTTCAGTTCATCATCCTCTACCTGCTTGCCGGCAGTCTCCATGGAGCGCAGCAAGGTGGCCTCCGTGTAATCCTTGGGCGGACTGGTAGCTTTGCGTTCCAGCAGCGGTTCATGAGGACCGCGCTCGCCGGCCTCAAAATGGGGTAACACGGCCAACACTTCCTCTTCTTTTTCCTCGCCTTCGGCAGTGGGTTTGGCAGCAGGTTTTGGGGTGGCGGACAGAGGTTCTTCCGGCCCGTAGACCACGCGCCAGCCTGGGTCCAGAATCTGCTTTCCCTTGGCCCTGAATGCGTGCTGCGCCGCCTCACCGTTCACCACGGTGTTGCTCACAATACAGTCGGGGTAAAAGGCGGCAATAAACCGTTTGGCTATCACGTCAAAGACCTTGGCCTCGGTGCCATACAGCCCGCGGGCATCTGACCCGGTGGGGATGATGGCGTGGTGATCGGTTACCTTGTTATTATTAAAGACTTTTGCCGATTTCCTGATTTTCTTGCCCAGCAGTTCCTGGGTGAGATGCTGGTAATTGTGCAGTCCGCTCAAGATGCCCGGGATTTTGGGGTATTGGTCGTCGGGTAAAAAGGTGGTGTCTACCCTAGGGTAACTCACTACCTTTTTCTCATAAAGGCTCTGCACTGTTTTAAGAGTCTCATCTGCAGACAGGCCAAACTTGTTGTTGCACTCAATCTGCAGGGAGGTAAGGTCAAAAAGGCGGGGCGAGCTCTCGGTGCCTTTCTTGGTTTCCACATCCTTCACCTCAAACTCAGAGGGTTTGATCTGCTCCAAAATGGCCATAGCCTTTGCTTCGTCTTTGAACCGTCCCGAGGTGCTGCTGAACGTCACGTCGCGGTACACGGTCTTCAGCTCCCAGAAAGGCTCGGACTTGAAGTTCATGATCTCCAGGTGGCGGTGCACGATCATGGCCAGGGTAGGCGTCTGCACGCGGCCCAAAGAAAGCAGTTGCCGGCCCTGCGCATATTTCATAGTGAACAGGCGCGTGGCGTTAATGCCCAGCAGCCAATCGCCTATAGCGCGGCTTTTGCCGGCCTGGTACAACTGGTCAAACTCCTTGCCCTCGCGCAGGTGCTGGAACCCCTGCCGAATGGCGTCTTCGGTGAGCGACGAAATCCAAAGGCGCTTGAACGGTTTGCGGTATTTGGCCTGGTGCAAAACCCAGCGCTGAATCACTTCTCCTTCCTGCCCGGCATCCCCGCAGTTGATCACTTCGTCGGCTTCGTCCAGCAGTTTCTGAATGATCTTAAACTGCTGCTCCACCCCCTTGTTGCCAATCAGTTTAATGTCAAACCGCTCGGGCAGCAAAGGTAAATCAGGGAGGTACCAGCGTTTCCAGTTGGGGTTGTAGTCATCTGGTTCGCAGAGTTGACAGAAGTGCCCAAAGGTCCAGGTCACCTGGTACCCGTTGCCCTCAAAGTAGCCGTCGCGCTTGGTTTTTGCGCCAATCACATGGGCGATTTCTCGGGCTACACTAGGTTTTTCGGCGATGCAGAGTTTCAAGGCTATTTTGGGAAAATCAGGTCAAAAACAGAAGACAAAGATACGCAATTCCGGCCGCTAACACTAACAAAGGGCGGCCTTACCAGATATAGGAGATTACTAATATTTTAAAAATTATCCACTACTCCACCGGTTTCCATTACCATTTCATTATCAAACAATTACCCTTCTTATCACACTCACTAACCGCGCGCCCTCTTTTTCTTTAAATGGATTTTAGACTTAACCAAGCCAAAAGGGGCTCGTATAAACTAACCGGTGCCTTTGGTGGCATCTACATAATCCATCATTCACCTTAACTAAAAAACAACTATGAGAAATCACGAGAATTCAGGGTACGATAATTTCAATACGTACCGCTCTGGACACGAGAACACCAATCGTAGCGAGTGGGGTAGCATGGGCAACCGTACCGAAGGGTATGGCAACAAAGATTATCAGCCTTACGGGGGCAGCGGCAACCGCGGCAACTCTGGAGACAGAACCGAAAGCCCTTATAGCAGCCACACTTCCAACTACGGCGGTAACCAATATCGCTCAGGCAACCAAGACCCATATAGATCACAAGACCAAAACAGATCCAGCATGGGAGGCCAGCAAGGCAGCACCAGCGGCTGGAGCGGCCACTCCATGCAAAACAGAGGTGGCTCTTCCAATATGGGAGGCTCTTCTTACGGCTCTGGTTCTTCCATGGGCTCAGGCTCTTCTATGCGAGGCCAGGGCAGCATGAACCAGGGAGGTTATGGCTCTTACGGGTCAGGATCATCTAGCAGTTACGGCTCTCCCCGGAGCAGCTCTGAACATTCATATGGCTATGGCCAGGGCAGCTACTCCAGCGGTGCCGGCTCTACCCCTTCTTCTAACATAGGTACTTACGGTGGCGCCCGTTCCGGCTACGCCGGATCTTCTTCTGGCATGAACCCACAAGGGGGTGCCATGGACAGAGGCAGCGCCTACGGCAACTATGGCGGCTCTAACGACTACCGTGGTTCAGGATCAGGCTATGGCTCTTCCAGCTACGGAAGCTCACGTGGCGGACAGTCTAGCGGCTCTTCTAACTACGGCGGGTCTTATGGCCAAAGCGGTTCCCAGTATGGATCTGGTTCCGGCTCTTCCTACGGACAGTCTTCCAGAGGTGGTTCCGGAGGATATGGCATGAGCCATGACACTGGAAGAAGCGGCACGTCTAATGCCTGGGACCGTGACCGTCATAGCGGAGGCACCTCCAACATGTATGGTACTCACAACCAAAGCAGCTACCGGGGCGGAAGCAACTGGATGAACGAGGATGACCGCGATCACGCCCGTTTCAGCCACGGCAACGCCAATGAGAACCGTTACTCAGATGATTATGCGCATCCATCCAACATGGGCCGCGGCAGCATGAGCAGCATCCATGATGAGGATAGGTACAGCTATAACCGGGAAAACGAGAACCGTGACCGTGAGGACGAAGGCTTTTTTGAAAGAATAGGGCACGGCATCAAAGACGCCTGGAACAGCATTGCCGGCGACGATGAAGACCGCGACGAATACGGCAACACCCGCAGAAGTTCTTCGGCGGGCAGCCCTCCCTATAACTATGGATCAGGATCTAACAACGCAGGTTGGTAATCCTTCCAGGGTTTAAAAAAAGAAAGCCCCACCAAAATGGTGGGGCTTTCTTTTTTTAAACTAAACTAAAACTAATAAAACTAAACTAAAGGGTGATGTGAGGTTTATTGCATGCCGTAAATGTGCTCAAACCGTTTTATGAGGTTGGTCTGCACATTGAGGTTATGCAGGATACCGTCATGCAGGTCATACACCAAGCCATGCAATTGCGGGGGCTCTTCGTATCTCATGGCATTCTGGATAATAGACGTTTTGGAAAGGTTGATCACCTGCTCTATCACGTTTAGCTCAACCAATCTCCTGAATCTTTTCTGCTCATCATTGATCATGTTGAATTCACTTTCATGAAGCCTGATCACGTCTTTGATATTGGTAAGCCAGTTGTCAATCATACCAAACTGCTTGTCACTAATGGCGGCGGCTACTCCCCCACAACCGTAGTGACCAACCACCATGATATGTTTCACCTTAAGTACCTCTACGGCATATTGCAACACAGACAGCAGGTTCACGTCTGTGTGCACCACCATATTGGCAATGTTGCGGTGTACAAACATCTCGCCGGGCTCTGTGCCGGCAATCTCATTGGCCGGTACGCGGCTGTCTGAGCAGCCGATAAATAAATACTTGGGCGCCTGGCCTTTGGAGGAGCGCTCAAAGAAACCAGGGTCAGATTCGTTTTTTTGCTCCACCCACTTGCGGTTGCCTTCAAAAATGCGTTGCATGTCTGGGTGCGCCATCTGCGTTTGATCTATAGGTGCCATATTATTTTAAAGTTAAGGTTAATGTCCGTTGGTAGAAACCACTGAAGGGATATCGCGAAGAGTTAACCGGATATCACGTTCATGGGCGACTGTCTTAAAATTCTGGATTGCCTCCAGCACATCATAATCTATGTAGGTAGACTGCGAGCCGTCAATGAGAACCTCGCTGTTCTCTGGTAAATGGTCCAGGGTGAGCGCCACGCTGGCCTTGTTCAAAAACGTCACGTTCTCGCTCAGCTTGATATGGATTTTCTCCTGGTCTCCGTCTTTCACCTTCTTGTAGAAGTACGGCGATTTGTAGTTCGCTTTCAGGATGTAGAACACGCCAACCACCAGACCAATGGAGATACCTTTCAGAAGGTCAGTGAAGAGAATGGCTATAATGGTAATGATGAAGGGAAGGAACTGATCAAGGCCTAATTTCCACTGGGTTTTGTAAAGCATTGGCTTGGTAAGCTTAAACCCTACCATTAACAAGACCGCCGCCAACGCCGCCAAAGGCACCAGCCTTAAGACCGTGGTTAAAAACAATACGCTTAGCAGCAGGAAAATACCATGGAAGAAAGAGGCCAGTTTAGACTCACCACCAGCATTCACGTTAGCCGAGGAACGGACAATTACCGCCGTAAGCGGAATACCGCCAATCAAACCGCTTAACATGTTACCCACCCCCTGGGCTTTCAGCTCGCGGTTGGTGGGGGTGCGACGTTTGTGCGGGTCTAGCTTATCTACCGCTTCTACGCTCAGTAAACTCTCAAGGCTAGCCACAATGGCCAGGGTAAAGGCCAGCACATACACCTCCGGGTTAGAAATAGCTGACCAGTCTGGGAACCGCAGCTCGGCCAATAAGGAGGCCGGGCCCGAGATATCAGGCAACTGTACCAGGTGGGTAGAAGCAATGGCCAGCGCCGGGTAACTGCCCTGGAACAACAGATTCAGGCCAACGGCTACCAGAACGGCAATCAAGGCGCCCGGTACCAGTTTCAGGGCTTTAATCCGTTGGATAAACGGGCGCTCCCATAAAATCATGATAAATAGCGAAACCACCCCTACAATCAGGGACCCTATCTGGAAACGGCTGAAGGCATACCCAATCTCAGAGAATGTATTACGGCCATCAGACTGCAGGAAATTAAGGTCACCCAGGAAGTCTTCATCGGCCCCCAGGAAATGCGGGATCTGTTTCAGGATCAAGATAAGACCAATGGCCGCCAACATCCCTTTGATCACCGAGGAAGGGAAATAAAGCCCGATGATCCCGGCCTTCAGGTAACCCAAAATCACCTGAATAGCGCCTGCAATCACTACGGCGAGCAAAAAGGAATCAAAGGCACCCAGGGTGGTAATGCCGTTCAAGACAATAACGGTAAGGCCCGCTGCAGGCCCGCTCACGCTCAGCTGGGAACCACTCAGCCATGAAACCACCAGGCCGCCAATAATACCGGCAATAAGCCCGGAAAATAGGGGCGCCCCAGAAGCCAGCGAAATACCAAGGCAAAGAGGCAATGCTACCAGAAACACCACCAACCCCGCTGAAAGGTCTTTTCCTACTGTATTAAATAATCCTTTTTCTCTCATATGCACGTTCTTTCCTTATGAAAACCAGTTATTGGTTAAAAGATGAGCCAACTGTTCTAAGTTTTCACAAAGGTGCAGGCGCGCCATTAAGACGGTATTAAAACCAGATTAAAATTCGATTAAAATTGAAAGTTTATTGAAGAATTGCTTGAAAGGAAACCATAATGTAAAAGGCATGATCAGCTCACACAGAAAATAAAATTGCTTACCTGGAATGGCTGTACAGGTAATTTCCGTTTTGAGCCTGTTTTCAGGAAAACATGCTCAAAACGGAAATGGCCCTAACTCCATAGACAGATTTACACCTTATAGGTTTTGTAGAGCTTGGGCAAAGTGATGGTGACTTCGGTTCCCTGGTTGAGCTGGGAATGCACGGCAATGGTGCCTTTATGCGAATGGATGATTTTCTCGGCCAAGGGCAGGCCTATCCCGTGCCCGGAGATCTCGCGCACGTTCTCTGCCCTGAAAAACGGCACAAACACCTTGCTCACATCATCAGGCCCCATGCCAATGCCCTGGTCCCGGACCCTGAACACCAGAGATTGCGGCAGCACCTCAATGGAGGCCGAAATTGACGGTTTTTCGCCGGAGAACTTGGCCGCGTTTTCCAGCACGTTCACGGTGGCAATCAGCAGCAAGGCTTCATTGCCCTGGATAATCAGTTCTTTTTCGTCTTCGGGCAGGTTAGTGAACTCCACGTCCAGCACCATGCCGGGTTGGCGTTTGCGGGCCTCGGCGCAGGCTTGCCACACCAGCTCGTCCATGCGCAGCTCTGTCATCTGGATCTTGGAGGAATCTGAGCTAGCCTGCACCATCTGCAACAGCCCGTTGGAAAGTTGGGTTAATAAGCGGGCATCGTCCAGAATGGAGTGTAATACCCGTTCGTATTCCTCGGCCGGGCGTTGTTTCATTAGGGCCACCTGCAGCTCTCCAATCATGGCCGTAAGGGGCGTGCGCAGCTCATGTGAGGCGCTGGAAACAAAGGTGCGCTGCGCCTCAAAGGCGGTTTCCAGACGGTCCAGCAGACTGTTGAAGGTCTGGGCCAGGTGCGCCACCTCATCGGTTCCCTCAGCCTGCGACAGGCGCCGGTGCAGATCAGAGGCTTTTATTTTTTCCACCTCAGACACCACCTTCAAAAAGGGACGCAACGCCGCCCTGGAGAATGCCATTCCGCTCAACACCACAATAATGACAGCAACCACAAAGCCTGTGATAAGCAGGGTGCGCAAGTGCTGCAGCTTGTTGAGGTTGTAGAGGTCAATGGAAGAGGCCAGCACATAAAAATATTCTTTCCGGTGCAGGTACTTAATGCCCACCAGTTGCCGGTCTCCTTGCTCCAGGCGAACCTGGCCCTTTTCCCGCAGGTTCTCCAACAAAGCAGGGGTGAGGTCTACCCTATCATCGCCCTCGCTGAACACCAACTTGCCTTCCTGGGTATAGACGCTTACCACCTCGCGGGGCAGCATCTGATAGTAGAGGCGTTGGTCCAGAGCATGCTGCTGGGGGTTTACCGTATCGGCGTCAAGCACGTAATGCGCCGTGGCATAGGCCCGGTTCAGAATCCGGCCGTAGTAATCTGTCTTGCGGTACAGCGAACTGAAGTAATACACTGACAAGGAAAAGAAAAGCAGGATCACCGTAAAGATGACCGTAAACTGCAGGGTAAGCCGGGTCTTTATCTTCATTTCTCTTCCATTTCCTTTAGCACATAGCCCATGCCCACCAGGGTATGAATGAGCTTGGGGTTAAAGTCTTTGTCAATCTTCTTGCGCAAGAAATTGATGTACACGTCAATCACGTTGCTGCCGGTGTCAAAAGAGGTTTCCCAGACCTGCTCAATAATATCTACCCGGGAGACCACGCGTTCTTTGTTGCGCAACAGGTACTGCAGCAGGGCAAACTCACGGGCCGTCAAAGAAATAGGAACGCCGCCGCGGTGCACGGTCTTCTTCTGCACGTCCAGCTCCAGGTCGGCAATCTTCAGCACCTCAGTGCCCACGCTTTCCTGTGACCGCCGGGTAAGCGCCCTGATGCGGGCCAGCAGTTCCTGAAACTCGAACGGCTTCACCAGGTAATCATCTGCCCCCGAGTCCAGACCCAGGATCTTATCATCGGTGCTGCCCAGGGCGGTAAGCATAAGAATAGGCAAGGTAAGGTTTTGCTGCCGGATGATCTTACACACCTCCACCCCGTTCATGCGGGGCAGAATCACGTCCAGGATCACCAGGTCATATTCGTTCTCGGTGGCCAGCTTGGCGCCATAGAACCCGTCATAGGCCTGCTCCACCTCATGCATCTGCTCCTCCAGCCCTTTCTTAATGAAAGCGCTTACTTTGGGTTCGTCTTCAATGAGGAGTATTTTCATGGGGCTAAGTTAGCAACAGGAACAGGAAATAACAGGAGCAAAGCTCAGGGGCTTATGTTTTGAGCGGGCTGCCCGAAGATTTCCAGATAAAACCATCCAGGATGTAATGGGTCATCTGAGGAAGGGCCAGGAGCGGTACCAAAATAGATAGCAGTAACTTATCCTCTACCTGCGGTAGCATTTGGAAGAAGGTAAACACCTGCGGATGGTCCCTCCAGACCAAAGCGTCCCACAAGCCCTCCTCAATATACGCCAAGGCGACCACCAGGCCTACAAAAAAACCAATCCCCACCAAACCCAGGGACCACCGGTCATGCCAGGCAGGCTTTCCTTCCAAACTGGCCTTTGTTTGGCGCTTGTGTCCATAAATCCAGACCAGGGCCAGGTACGGGATTCCGTGCGAGATCACATTGAAGGAGGTAAAAATAAGGTCTCCGTTGTAATAAACTATACCAATGTACCAAGCCAGGAATGTGCCTATGATAACCAGATTACGGGGTACGTTTAAGGTTCTTGTTTGGTATAACACCCAACCTTCCTTTAGCAGGTACACCCCAAAAACCAGCCCGTTAAAAGCCGTAATGAAGGGAGCAACCGCCGGGAAAGACAGGTACACAAAATCACGGTCAATAAACCAATTGAAATTCCGCTCTCCCTCCACGTGCCATAATAATAAAGGCAGCAAAGTAGCCGCGTAGATGCAGAAAGTATCCAGGTGACGTTCCCAGGCCGGCCGTTTCTCCTTCCTTGAATAAAGGCGCATAAATCCGTATTGCTGCCTGATAAAATGAAACACTGCCAGGTACGCCAACACCCTCCAGAAGATGCCTCCACCCAGCGCGTATAGTAGCATGCCGCCTACCCAGGCGCCAAACGGCGCCCACACCAACAATTGCCTCCTTTGTGCCAGGGTTTCCTTTTCCAGATAGGTCCTGAACAAGGTGCTGTATACATGCCCCACATCAATTAAGAGAATGAGCAGGACCCAGGCAGGAACCGGGAGGTTGTGCACATGCTGCTGGAAAAAATCAGGGAAAAGAACAATGGCCAGCAAACACAGGAAAGGCGGTGACAGGATAAAGACAGTGTCTATCCAGGCAGAATGAAGCCATGGCTGTTTTGATGGATGCATATTTAAGACAAAAGTTGTTGGGCCGCTTTGATGCCTTGGTAAAAGGCCTCTTCAAAAATTGAAATCCCGCTCAGGTCTGAGTGCGCAAAGGCAATCTTCCCTTCCAGTAGCGCTCCTTCTTTCTTGCGGTCCTCTCCCCAAAGGAAGCCTGGTACCGGTTTTATCATTCCGTGGCCCCACACCCACACGTTTAGCTCCTCTACCTCTTCCCTGATCGTTGGGTGCGCTTTCTCTAGTTCCTGGAGTACTTGCTCTGCCCATTGGTCCTGCTTCTTCATAAAGACTGCCTGCCGGCCTGCAGCGGAGGAATCTGGCAAGGGTAAATAAAAGGTAATCACCTGTTTTTTGGGGAACCCTTCTACGCTTTGCTGCTGGGCATTCACATACCCCAATGACTGGCTACCGTAAATCACATTATCCCAGCTTAGGGCCGTTCCTTTCCCTTGGGGTACTTGCTTTACCGTAAGGTTGGCCACTACCCAGGGCGCATAGGCAAAGGGCTTCTTATTACCTGTTGGTGAAACCTGGAGCAAGTCTTTCAGAAGTTTCTCCCTCACAAATTGCGGAGTGGCCATGACACATTTCTGCGCGATCAAGCGCTTGGTTTGGTCGTTGTGCAGGTTGAGGTAATCTATAATGACTTTTCCGTGGGAGAACCCTACATAGTACACCAAAGACCCTGTCCTTATATCTGGACCAGCCTGTTCACGGAGCCTTTCCGCAAGCCAATGGTTTCCTTCAGGCCAGGTTAGAACCCGGTCAGCATCTGAGTTGGCTGCTTTTGCTTTACGGCCGGCAAAATAATGGATACCCGCCCAGGCGGAGGTCTGCTCTAAGGTAGCCCCGAAATCGTCTAGGCAGCAATATTCCACATACCAGCGTAAGTAGAGAGAGGTAAAGTTTTGCTGGACCATCCACTCCTGCATGGTCAGGGCATCCAGGTTCCGGAAGCTGGCATCTGTGGAAGAATTATCCAGAGGGATGTCAAAAGCATAGCGACCATCCGCTCCCTTTGCTTTCTTCATTTCATCCATAAGCGCCACGAACCATTCTATCTGTTTTAAATCCGCCGGAGGCACTCCCCAGGTAGGTATTAACCCCTCTTGCCAAAAGCCATTGATAAAAAGACGTTCCTCAGGGTCAAAATTGAGATGGTACTCATTGTACACCGGCAGCCCTGACTCATCAAAGCCGGTAATTACCTTGGCTTCCGCCAGAAAATCTAGAAGGTCCTGGTTGTTATTATTGGGCAAGGGCAAATAATGGGCTCCCCAGGGGAAAGCGCTATGTTCGTTTTTCCCTGATTGGCTGTTGCCGCCAGTTCTGTCTTCCAATTCTAGCAAACAGACTTGGGTAGCACCGTTTTTTCTTAGCCACCGGGCCGCCGACAAACCCGAGATGCCTCCCCCAATCACCACTATGTCTACTTCTTCAGTGATAGACGGTAGGGTGGTAATGCCCGTTCTTAGCAAATGACCCGCTTTGAAAGAAGGGCCGAACAGGCGACCGGCAGGAGCCTTTTTAGTTTCTGCTACACAACTCACCAGCGAAGGACCAGCCAGTGCCAGTGCTCCAATTGCCAGGGCACTTTTCTTCAAAAACCTTCTCCGCTCTTCCCGTTCCCGCATTTAGTTTATGTAAGTGGCCCATTCGTCTTCAAAATAACGGACCAGGGCCTGGTTGTTCAACTTATTGATTTCGGTTTCACGGGCGGGCATGTCTTTGGGAAAGGTGCGCATCTGTTCAAAGGTAGGGCCGTCCAGAAACTTTAGCTGCGCCAGAAACTGCCCTTTCACTTGCACCTTTTGTTCCGGAGAGGCCAGCACAAATCCCCAATCCCCAAAGGAAGGAACATGGGCGTGGTACGGCAGTGTAGCAAAGCCGCAACTGGTCAAGGTATTCACCACACACCAGTAAGCATTGGGGGCCACGAACGGGGAAGTGGCTTGAATCACGGCCGCCCCATCGGGTGCTATGGCCTGGCGCAATACTTTGTAGAAGGTATTGGTGTAAAGCTTTCCAATGGCATAATTGGCAGGGTCTGGGAAGTCAATCACTACAAAATCAAACTGCTCCTTGTTGTTCTTGAGCCATTGAAAGGCATCTGTGTTAATGACCGTTACCTTTTTAGACAGCAGGGCCTGCTGGTTCAGGTTCTTTAAAACCTCATGGCTAGAAAAAAGCTCCGTGACGGCTTTATCTAAGTCTACCAATACCACTTTTTCTATGCTGGGGTAGCGCAAAATTTCACGGACCGCCAAACCATCTCCCCCACCCATTACCAGTACCTTTTTAGGGCTGGCAACCGAGTTTAACCCCGGGTGAACCAAGGCCTCATGATAGCGGTATTCATCAGCGCTGCTAAACTGAAGGTTTCCGTTCAGAAACAGCCTGAACCCTTGGTCATTTTTCGTGAGCACAATCTTTTGGTACGGTGACTGAACAGAATAAATGATCTTATCTGCGTAAGAAAGGCTTTCTGTGAACGCTAGAATTCTGTCACTCATGATAAAACCGGCCACTAAAGAAAGGATGGCCGCCGCGCAGGAAGCGCGTAGATAATAAATGCCCCTAAGCTCTTTTGTAAAGTAGAAACATAACCAAAGGGCCACGCCCGCATTAAGCAACCCAAAGAAATAGGAAGTCCGGAGCAGGCCCAGATGCGGCACCAATACCAAAGGGAAGATCACAGACGCCAGCAGGGCCCCTATGTAGTCAAAGGTGAAAATTTTGGACACCAGTTCCTTGAACTCAAACCGGTCTTCCAGAATACGCATGATTAACGGAATCTCCAGGCCTACCAGAATTCCCGTAAGGGACACCAGTAGGTAAAGCACCATCTGGAAAGAGGCCACCCGGTCAAACAGCAGAAACAGGATGGTAGAGCTGAAACCGCCCACCAATGCTACCAGCACTTCTATCTGGATAAACCACGCAATCAGGTTCTTGTTGAAGAACCGGGAGAGGTAACTCCCAATACCCATAGAGAACAGGTACAGCCCAATAATGGTGGAGAATTGCGTGACAGAATCTCCTAAAAGATAACTGGCCAACGTACCCGCCACCAACTCATATACCAACCCGCAGGTAGCCACCACAAACACTGAAAAAAGCAGGAGGGCCTGTACGCTTATTCGCATGTAACGCTGGGCTTAACCGTGTACAGATGCGCCAATGATAATGGCAATGGCAATAATGAAGGCCGCAAAGATGGTGGCCAGCGCCATGTTTTGTTTCTCCAGAATCTCCTTCCAAAGGTTTTCTGGGGTTACCTTCTCCAGCAGCCAAAACGTGAAAAACAGAATAGCGATCCCTATAAAGGAATAAAGCAAGGATGCCGAAACCAGCTTGTAGTTGATGAGTGATTCCATAGTTTTTATTTGTGGTAATAACGGTGTGTGCGGTAACTGCCTGTTCTGGAGCCGCCGGCCTCAGATTCTTCTTTGTCGTCTCCCAGAAAACGGGTGCCAGAAAGTCCGGCATAGGTAAAGAAACCTACCACCAGCACCAGGTAACCCAGAAATAGAAGCTTTAAACTTTTCTTCATAAAGGAGTATAGCTATTCGTCATAAGGGGAGTAATCACTGTTCATCCAGCGGCTTCTTTCAAAGGAATATTCCCTGAACCCCTGTACCGCAGGCACCGCCGCCAACAATAACAAAGAAATCCAGAAGTTAGACCAGATGGGTACGTCCTGCATCAGACGTAAATGGAACGTATCTGGTACCCCACTCTGGAAGGGCTGCATGTCACGGGAAGGTTGCAGGTAAACCTGGTAAGTGCCGCTTGGGATGGCAGACAGGATCTGATCCGTACCTGGGCTCCCCTCGCTCCAGCTTTCGCCGCCCTCCACGCCATTGTAAAACTCTACGCCCACCTCTACATAATATTCGCGGCCAGTTTTGGTATTCAAGAGGGAGATTCCGGTGGCAAACCAGGAGTTCTCTACCGGAGCCCGTAGGCGCACTTCCAGGTTGGTGCTTCCTAATAGCGAGGACCCTATGTCTATGGTAGGACCAGGAAGAGGCATTAAAGTACCTTTGCCTTCTTCTTCAGTCAGCAGGTAGGTCTTATCTAACAAAACCTTATTCTGGTGGAAGACAGAGAGAAGTACCTGAATACCAAGCAATACCGCAGCCGCCACCAAGGCCAGATTTCTTACTTTATGAAAGGGAAAATCCTGGGAGAAGGGTTCGGCCCCGCCTACCCCAACCTGGTATGGCATGGGACCCTCAAGGGCGAAGAGTTCCTGCACCAGGTCCGGCTCCATATGCTCCCCAAGCATGTAGTTTTGCTCCTCTCTGCCAATTGACATGGTAAGCGTGTACGGGGCAGCTACATATTCACTATACTGGTTTTCATCTTCTGTGATCTGCCAAAAAAACTCGCCGCGGGCATAGGTGACCGTAGTGCGGTATTTATTATATAGCTTGAAGTTTTTGCCCAGGTATCTTATATCTGACGATATGTGTTTATTCACATTGATAAAATCAGAGATAAACCGGAAAAAGGTCCAGTGACCGTCTGACTCTGCCATAAAAGCATACCCGTGCACCGGATTGAACAGCACATATTCGCGCCACCGGTATTTCAGGTTTCGTTCTTTATAAACCAAAAACCCCACTACCGCATACAGCACCCCATTTACCCGGCCTTTTCTGCCAAGGGGCAATAAGGGCTCCTCCTTTTCTCTTCCAACAGATTGAATGGGAACAAACCCCTTTTCCTGCAGTTCAGAAAGATGGGCACAGTGCGCGCAAACCACATTCTTAGCCTGGGCGTGCGTGATCAGGTGCAGGTTCTTTTTACAGGAAGGGCACGTCACCTCCAGGGTGCCGGGCAGTTGGCCCTTCTCTTTCACGTCAAAGCCATTCATCGTGTGTGCGGGTCCCTTGTAATGACATTTCGTTTAACTCCACATAAGAGCCCAGATAGGCATGTGGTACTCGGGAATTTGTAACCTGAAGGATGCCCATCTGACCATCTGTTCTGAACAGTTCAATGGAGGCAAAACCTAATTCCTGCAGCCCTTGTTCGGGCACCTCTCCCTCCCAGAAAATCTGCTTTACTTTATCTTTCACCTCTATGCTAAGGATAACTGCCCCTATAGTAGCCGTATCGCCAATGCACAGGGAACCCACCGGGGAATGGCCGGTGTAGGATGACTCCTGGAAAAAGCAGTAGTTGCCGGCCCAATCGCCCAACCAGCCCGTAAGCCCGCTCTCGTACAGAACAAACCAGTGATTGCGGTATCCTTCCAGAAAGAAATACTGGATACGGCCAATCACCTCAAATTTATCCCCTGCCCTGGTACCTGTCATGCCTATCTGAATAATGCTCATGACCTCCCGCATAGGGACTGCCTTTTGCGGAACAGCGCCAGGCACCATGGTTTTTCTCACCACAGACAAGCAGGAGGGACATACCTGCGCCAGGCTTACTTCCGTTCTGAAAACCAAAGGAGTTTGACACGAAGGACAAGGGAAAGGGGTGGCGAGGGAAGCCATCATAGAAATAAAAAGCGGGCTGATAAAAGAATGGGAAGTAAACTGTTTTAAGGTTGGTTTCAGGAAAACATGCTAAAAACGGAAGGTAATATCACGTAGCCAGCTTTGTGAAACTAAATTACTGCTTACATTTCATTTTCCAACTATTTACCTGCCCCCTTCTTCCCATAATGGGTTTTCTGCTGTCTCTGGTCGAGCAGAAGCACCTTGGCAAAGAACGTTGCCCATAAGGTTGAAATCTGGTTTAGTGCCGTTTTCCCAAAAACAACTCATAAACAGGCAATCCTTTAAATACCAATGGTTACCTATCCTCCCTCTCCTTTAAAATAATTGCAGGCAACCTATTGCAAGCTTTAAAAGTATATTTAACTTTGAAACTCAAAGTACTTTACATATTTACTAACCCAAACTCAATCCTACTAAGAAATCCAAATCATCTTTCTATACCCCAAACTCTAACCAAATTTTTTTTAGCTATGAACTTTGAAATACAAAGTACTTTACAAGAAAACAAATTAGAAATTCTTCCCCTACGCCAGTCCCCAAAACCGCTGCTGGTCACGGGTCTTGTCTGTATTGTGGTTTCCTTCGGCATTTTCCTTCTCCAGGATCTAGACATGCTAAGCGAGGTAGACAATGCCGATGGGATGTTCCTGTTCAACTACCTCATTGCGGCGGGTTATTTCCTGACCATCCTCCTGCGGAAGCGCTTCAGCAAAAATAAGCCTCTTCCGTTTCTGGACCATCTCATGCTTTTCCTGGTGCTGGGGCTGATCAGTGACTTTGCGCTGAACAAAAGCATGTCCATTTTTCAGCCGTCGGTGCCGTGGTTTTCCGGGTGGCTGGTGGTGGTGTCCTGCGCCATGGCGGCATTTCCTTTCCGGCAGTTTTTACCCAAGGGCTTGCAGTACGTGATGGTGTTTTTGCTGGGCACGGGCGTGGTGCTGTTTGGGTATTTTGCGCTCTACCTTTTGCCGTATTATGCCATTGGGGCCATTGGCGCCATTGCGCTGGGCATTGGCCTGCACATTTTCATTCCGCTGGCGGCCCTACTTTGCCTGTTGGGGGCCGCCCGGCGGTTGGCTAAAAAAGACAAGGCGGTAAATAGGGTTTTCGCGGTGGGCATGCTGGTGCCGGTGCTGTTTTCCTTGGTCTACCTGAGTGTATGGCAAGCCGGCCTGGAGAAAATAAACCGGTTGCTGAGCGCGTACCAGGTGCAGGACCAGCAGGATTTGCCGCGGTGGGTTTTCCTGAGCCAGCGGGTACCGGCCACGCCGATCTTTGAACGACTGGTGCAGACAGATCTGGTGTACCAATCGGCGTCTACTGACGGTTTTGACTTCTTTGGCCTGCCCAACCGCACCTTTGCCGAACTGCAACGCCATGACCCTTTGGTGATGTTGGCCACCCGCCTGTTCCGGAAGCCCGAGTTAACCACCCAGGAGCGCATCAAAATCATGGAAAGCCGCCTACAGCTGCGGCACCAGGCGCAGGAGCGGCTGTGGTCTGGCACGCACCTGTCTACTAGCAACGTCATTACCCAGGCCCAGATTTTCCCCCAGCACCGCCTCAGCTACACAGAGAAAATCCTGAACGTCTACAATAATCGGCCCGGCAGCTGGGGGCAGGAGGAAGCCATTTACACCTTTCACCTTCCTGAGGGCAGCGTGGTGACCTCCCTCTCGCTCTGGATCAACGGGCAGGAAGAAAAAGGCTACCTCACTACCCAAAGCAAAGCCGAAAAAGCCTACAAAACCATTGTGGGCGTAGAAGCCCGGGACCCTTCAGTAGTACACTGGCAGGAAGGCAATACCGTAAGCGTGCGCGTTTTCCCCTGCACGCCCCAGGAAAGCCGGCAATTTAAAATTGGCATCACCTCTCCGTTGCGGCTGGTAAATGGGCAATTGCTCTACCAGAACATCCCCTTTGACGGACCATCTGCTATAAACGCCCCCGAAACCGCGGTCATTCGCGTAGAAGACCCGGCCGCCAAAATAAATGTTCCTCAGGATTTCACGCTTTCAGGCGCTAACCGGTTTGAGCGCCATGCCTCCTATGACCCCAACTGGAGTTTCAAGCTTCCGGCCCCGCCCCTAAGCACCCAAGGTTTCTCTTTTGCCGGCCATACCTACCAAATGGCGCCATATACCCCCACGTTTGCGCCTTTCAATCCTGCCCGTATTTACCTGGACCTGAACCAGGCTTGGGCCGAAGAAGAATTCAATGCAGTATACCAAGCGGCTCCAAAGCCGAAGTGTTCGCCTTTACGGGCACGGAAATGACCTTACTCACGGACCAAAACCGGGAGGAGATTTTCCGGCAGAGCCAGGCGTTGACCTACTCGCTGTTCCCACTGCACTTGGTAGCAAACCCCGAGCAGGCCTTGATCATCAGCAAAGGCACCGAGAATTCGCCTAATCTGAAAGATTTGCAAGACAGCCGTTTTGCGGCTGATTTCGCGAAAACGGCCCCAAAACGCCAACCCATCCGGTTCTTCCAGTTGGGCACCCTTACATCGCCTTACATTAAAACCATCAAGGAACTTAGCGTCATCCAGCATACCCATGGCACCACTGCCCACCTGGCTTCTTTGCTCCGGGAGCAGCGTTTCCCAGAGCCGAAGCAAAACGATAATTCCGTAGTGCTGGAAGAAGCCGGAGTTACTATTACCCGCACCAGCCTGTCAGAAATTGAATCTAAAAAACCTAAAGCCCCGGCCTCCGACCACCTGCTGCGGCTTTTCGCTTACAACCACCTTTTGCAGCAGATTGGCCCTAAATATTTCCAGAAGGAATACCTGGAGGAAAACCTGATTGAAGAGGCTACCCAGGCCAACGTAGTGAGTCCGCTGTCAAGTTTGGTGGTGCTGGAAACCAAAGAAGACTATAAACGCTTCGGGATCACGGACAGCAAGAACAGCCTGGGCAACGCCAGCCTGAAATCTTCGGGCGCGGTGCCCGAGCCGCATGAGTGGGTGCTGATCATTCTGGTGGTGTTGGTAGTGTCCTTCACTTTGCTTAAGCAACGGGTAATTTCATGAACAGGACCCTCCCCCCACTAAAAGCCATCCTGCAGGCCCGGCGTCTTCCGCTGGTGCTGGGCCTGGGGTATGCGCTGGTGGCCTTCATCTTCCTTAGGGAGTACCTGCTATGGGACCTGCCCTGGCTTTTGGGTTTGGCGCTGGTCCCGCTGGTGGCGCTCCCGGCCCAGCCTCCTGTCCGGTCGTGGCCCTTGTTCCTGGGCGCGGCGGCCCTGGCTGGGTTGGCGGCCTATACCCAGATCACTACGCTCTACTTTTTTGCCGTATTGCTGGCAGGCTGGTGGGCGCTGCATACCTTGGGGGGCAGAAACGGGCTTTACCCGCTACTGTTACTCTTGATTGCCTCCCCACTTTTCTCGTACCTGGCAGATGTCTGGAGCTTTCCGCTGCGGTTGCAGCTAAGCCAGGCCGCGGCCCAGTTGCTGCAGTTTATCTACCCCCAGGTAGAGGCCGCCGGTAACCTGATCTTGGTGGAAGGCAAGGAATTCTCCGTGGACCCTGCCTGCGCTGGCCTGAGCATGCTTTCTTTCTCGCTTCTACTCGCGGTCTTTTTGATGGCGCGGCTGGCCCGGCAAAATTCCTGGCCCTGGTGGGCGCAGGGCGGTTTGCTCCTGCTTATGTTAGGGCTGAACCTGACCTGTAACCTGATCAGGATTCTGCTGCTAGTCGTCTTTCAGATTGGTCCCGACCATGTAATGCACGAGGTGGTAGGGCTATTGTGCCTGGTGGCGTATGCGGTAATCCCCTTTTATTTTGGAAGTGGGTTTATGGCCCGTTTTCTCCAAAACAGCCCTAAACTAGAAAAGCCAGCGGTTCATCCCCATCAATCCAGAAAATGGGGGCTACATGTTTTCCTGTTGTTGCTGCTCACCGTGGCGGGCCTTAGGATTATGTTTAAGGAAGTGGTTCCGCAGCCGGCCGCGCCCTTGCACGTGGCAGGGTTCAAGGCTGAGGTTCTGCCCGACAACGTGCACAAGTTCACCAATGGCCAGGCGCTCATCTACATGAAACCCGTGCGGGGCTTTTACTCCACAGAGCACCATCCACTCATCTGCTGGGAGGGCAGCGGGTATCAGTTCAGGAAGGTGCGGCAGGGACAGGTGGCTAACCGGCAGGTGTTCATGGGTATGCTGGTGCGCGGCAAAGATCGTCTGCACACTGCCTGGTGGATGGACAACGGGCAATACCAGACCATAGCACAGTCTGACTGGCGCTGGCGCATGTTCAAAGGCGAACCGGCCTTTCACCTGGTCAACATCACGGCCGGTTCTGAGCAGGAGTTACAAAGGCAGATACAGGCTTTACTGGCCTCTTATACCTCAGCCACGGTCCCGGCCAAGACCGCTTCCTGGTAATGGGTGGCGGCCCGCTGGCCCGAGTAAAAGACCGTAATGCCCAGCAGCGTGCAGCAGGCCATCACCCCTACCATGGGCAGGGCGGTGCCGTTATGGAACAAACTGACCGCCCCGGAAACCAGTGCGCCAATGCCCATCCGGAAGCTTCCGCCCAGCGCCGAAGCACTGCCGGCAAACCTGGAAAACGGCGCCAGCGCCAGCGCCGAGGCATTGGGTGCGGTAAGGCCCTGCCCTATCAAGAACAGAAACAAAACCACAATGAGGCTGGTCTTGCCGTACCAACCCAGGTACACGCCTACCACCATCAGGGAGCCAATCACGATCTGGTATACCAGGGCTATGTTAATGATCTGCTCACTTTTCAGGCGTCTGAGTAACAGGTGGTTGAGCTGCGGCGAGCCGATCATAGCCACCGACAGGATGGCGAAGATCCAACCGTATTCCTGCTCGCTCACTTTGTAGATGTTCATGAACACATCTGGTGAGCCCGAGATGTAGGCGAACGGAGCCGCTGCCGCAATACCACCCACCAGGGTATATACCAGAAACTGGGGGTTGCGGAGCACGGTCAAAAAGTTACGGAGCACCGGCTTGGGCTTCAAAGACATGGTAGGGTCCGGCTTCTTGCCCTCGGGCAGGGCGAAAAACACACCAATGAGTATTACCAGGGTGATTACCGCCAGGGCAATGAAAACGGAGTGCCAGCCAAAGGCCGCCGTCATGTAACCGCCCACGGTTGGCGCCACCATAGGCGACACGGCAATCACCAGAATAAGCCAGGAGAAAACTTTAGCGGTCTCGGTAACCGGGAACAGGTCGCGTACCAGGGCCTGAGCCGCCACCATACCCGCGCAACCGCCCACCGCCTGCAAGAAGCGCATAAAGATTAAGGTGTCTGCAGAAGTGGTAAAGGCACAGCCAACCGAAGCCAGAATATAAACTGCCAACCCGGCGTACAAGGGGTACTTACGCCCGAACCGGTCCAGCAAGGGGCCATACAGCAGCTGCCCCACCGATATACCTACCAGGTAGGCCGTGAGCGAAAGCTGAATCTTGGAAATGGTGGTATTTAGGTCTTCGGCAATGGCCGGAAACCCCGGCAGGTACATGTCAATGGAGAAGGGACTGATGGTGGAAAGGGATCCCAGAATCAGGATTATGATGAAATATTGTTTACGCGTCATGAGGAAAAGCAAACCGCAAAGGTACAACTTATGCCCCACTTCCCGGGGGACCGTTTTTCTTTGTCGGTATCACCAAAGAAACCAGATTATACTTCTCTGGGCACGTTTGTGTTTCCTCTAATCCTATAGAATGGTATTTAAACGCTCTCTGGTTCTGGGGCTTACCATTAAATAAACCTCTCTAAATCACCTTTCTCTCCTCTAAAATAACGGTTACCTGTGTTTTGTGCCTGTTTTTCTTAAAACAGGCACAAAACACAATTTTACCGCAATCTGTTGGCCTGGCGTTTTCTTACCTCCATCATGACCCTGCGCCGCATCTGGGCTTCAGACCTGAACAGGGTCATGATCTGCTGCGGGGTAAGTACGGTTTTGAATTCCTGGTAATAGTTCTTGCGGAGGGTGCTCAGTTTAATGGCGTTGTCCAGCTGCGCCTGAATCATTTTATCTGCCTCCTCCGCCGAAAGGTCGTTGGGGGTTTTGCCCGCCGGCAGGTTGGGCCGCGCGAAATGGATGGCCGTCAGCTCCGCGTCATAGCGTTTGTAGATGGGGCTCAGCGCTTTCATTTTCTCATCGCTCAGGGCCAGGTGTTTCTGAATCTCGGTGAGCTTTACCTGGGTAATGCGTTCGCGCAGTTTGGGGTTGTTGCTCAGATCCTGGGCTTGCGCGAAAAAAGCAAATAGAACGCCGGCACTAATGATGACTAGGGTTAAAAAGGGTTTCATTACTCTATAGTTTCTCCGTAAACGTATTCCTCAGATTCAGCAATGGCGGCCAATTGCTGCAATTCCTCATCTGAAATGGTAGCTAATAACTCCTCCAGCGTCTCTGTTCTTTCAGGCTTGGAGACCTGGGGCTTTGGGTTTGGTAACGCGGCCCTGGCAGGGGCAACAGTTCTGGCCGGTTTGGTAGCGGTTGCCACTTTGGGCTGGTTGGCAGGAACAGGGGCGGTTACCGTTTCAGGGGTTGCCTGCGTTTCAGGGGCAGCCACAGGAGCGGTTTTCACCTGGGCCATTTTAGGGGCCGGGTCTTGTTGGCGCAGGAAGAAGACATATCCCGCCAACAGCAGAACCGCCACACTGGCCGCAATGGAAAGCATTTTCCAGGAGCCTAGGGAAAAGCTCTTAGAAGGAGCCGAACGTCTTTTGGCCTCGGCCAAGGTTTTACTGGTGATCTCCTCAAAAAATCCGGAGGGCACCTGATAGGGCATCTGTTTGCCCATTTTCTCTATATCAAATTCTTCTTTCATTATTCCTGAATCATAAATTCTTTGATCTTACCGCTGGCGTAGTGGTAATTGGTTTTGAGGGTGGCTACCGAGGAATCCAAGATCTTGCTTATCTCTTCATAGGGCAGCTCATCATAATAACGCAGGTTAAAAACCAGCCGCTGCTTTTCGGGGAGCCGTAAGATGGCCTCCTGCAGTCGCACCAGAATTTCATCGCTGTCCTGGGGGCAGGAACCATGCAGGGTGTCTATTAATTTCTCACTGATTTCCTCAGAGGAGACCAGAAACCGTTTCCGTTCCTTAAACAACCGCAGGCACTCATTGGTGGCAATGCGGTACAGCCAGGTATACAGTTTGCTGTCACCGGCAAAACTGTTCAGGTGTTTGTATACATTGATAAACGTTTCCTGCAGGAGGTCCTGCGCATCTTCATGAGACACCACCAACCGCCTTATATGCCAATAGATCCTGGTCTGGTACTGGTTCATTAACATGGTAAAGCCTTTGTCTTTGGTGCGCGGCTCATGAAACAAGGACAAAATTTCCTCGTCTGTCGGTTCTGTCATTCCATCTGGGCGGTAAAAATTCCAACCATGCTCTTTAGAGGCATTAAAGGAACAAAGGTTAAACGGGAGGTTAGAAAAACAATTTTTTTTGAGGTTTAAAGAATCAATACCTCTGTTTTAAACGCCGTCAGCGCAATTCAAAAATATTTTTAGTTATCCCTTTTAACTTTAGCTCGCTTCTCTCCTCTTAGTGATATATTCCGGAAGATACTTACCAACAGGCATAGGTGGTATTCCTGGCGGCCATTTTATAGGGGCGGCCTCCTCTTGCCGGAGTTTTACCTAAAGCGCTTTCAAATCCTTATTTTTTTAACCTTAACCAAAACCACAACGCACATGAAGAACTTGAGACTCACCTGGGGCATGCTGGCTTTTTCAGTGTTCCTGACGTTTACCGCCTGCCAGAAGAATGACGTGGATCCGGCCACCGAACTGACCGGCACCGAATTCCAGATGGCGAACCTTACCGAACTGGAAGCCCCCGAGGTAACCAGCCAATCGGAGACAGACGAGTTCAGGTGCAAACCCGGAGACAGCACCAGAGTGCACGCCCTGGTGAATATCTTAAAGCAACTTAACCTGGACGAAAACCAGCGGAAAGCAGTAAAAAACTTCGCCCGCCAGCACCAGCAATGCGTGGCCGAACACATCATCAAAATTCACCAGCTGCACAAAGAGCTGCTTCATAAAGCCAACGTGGCGCGGGAAGAGCAGCTGAAAGCCTTCAAAGAAGGTAAGATCACCAAGGCACAGCTGGAAGAGAGACTGATGGCCATCCGGGCCAATTTGCGGGAGGAACTAATGAAGCATGAGGTGAAACAACTACACATGCGTATTGTGCGCAGATGCAGAATGGAGCTTCTCACCAAGATTGAGTCTATCCTGAACCAGCAGCAATTGCAGAAGTGGAATACCTGGAAAGCCAGTCTTCTGTAACAGAGGGAATTCTTTCCAGTAACAAGAAAGCGTAGCTGGGGGCTATGCTTTTCTTGTTTTATACCTCTTTCATGGCGCAAGTGTCCGCTAGAGTTTGCAGGCATACTGGTTTCTCCTTGGCGTTCTTTTCCCACTAATCCTTTTCCCTCTATTCCTTTTCCCCTCTTTGTCATCCTGGAAGGATCTTGGTAGCGAACGGTAATGACAATTAATACACGCTACTACAGTCCGTCCACAATTTCCTTTCAGGATGACAAAAAAGAAATAGTAACAGGTGAATAACAATCAGCCATATGCGCAGCCACCAGCAGAGGCTTGCGCCAAATAGAAAACGTTAGATCATAGTAAAACGTCAAAACCAGCGGAAAGCTTCAAAACCTTTCTCCCCTAAAAACTGCCTTAGCTTACCTGGGTGGCAGCCACTTCAGGTTTTACCGGATAGGTAGCTGCCGCCATTTCCTGGTACATGATGCGGTAGTACTCATCTGCCATGCGTTCAGACCCGAAATAGGCGTTCACCTCCTTCATGCTGTTCTCCATCATTTCCACCCACTTGTCCTGGTCCAGGTAGTAGGTAGGAATGACCTCATTCTCCAGAATATGCATCATGTTGGTGTAGTCGGTCTGGTCCTGCTCAAGGTCTGGCAAGTTGGTGTCTACAATAGGGAAAAGGAAACTGTTGTGCCCATGCTTGCCAAACTCAGGGAGCCAGCCGTCCTGCACCGAAAAGTTGATAGCCCCGTTCATGGCGGCCGTCATGCCGCTGGTTCCGGAGGCTTCGCGCGGCCGGCGCGGGGTATTCAGCCACACATCAGCGCCTTGCTTCAGTTTGGCAGACAGGTCCAGTTCATACCCTGTGAGCACCGCCACGTTACTTTTGTGCCGGGAAATCTCAATGATCTTATTGAACAGGTTAATGGCGCCGAAGTCAAAGGGGTACGGTTTCCCGGCCCAGATCACCTGCACGGCCTGGCCTTCGCGGTTAATCAGCTCAAAGAAACGGTGCAGGTCAAACAACAGCAGGTCAGCGCGTTTATAGCCGGCAAAACGGCGGGCCCAGACAATGGTGAGCACCTCGGGTTTGAAAAGTTTACCGGTCTGGTCAGCGACCACCTCAAAAAGCGGTTTCTTCATCTGGGCCTTCAGTTCCAGCATCCGCTCCTTGTCTTTGGCTTCCATGGCCAGCTTCAGGGCGGGGTTCTGCCAGTAGGCCACGTTCTGGGCATTGGTGATGGACTTTATCTCGCAGACGCCGTCATAGCCATACCACATGTCACGGGCCACCTCGCCGTGCAGTTTAGAAACGCCGTTGGCCACCTTAGCCATTCTAAGCGCGGTAAGCGTGTAGTTGAGTACCCCGTCATGGCAGCCAATCAGTTCACAGGCCTCTTCTACCGGCAGGGTCCCGAAGAAAGACATCTGGTTCAATAGTTTCACCTCCTGCTCCTCATTGCCGGCCTTTTCTGGGGTGTGGGTAGTAAAGACAAACCGCTTCTTCACTTCCTGCAGGTCACGGTACTTGTCATACAGATGGAACACCAGCGGAAGGGCGTGCGCCTCATTCATATGGAAAACGGCCGCGCCGCCCAGGGCCTCCACCACCTTGGCGCCCCCTATCCCCAGCACAATGCTCTGGGCAATACGGGCCGGCAACTCAGGGTCATAGAGCCTATGGGTAATGGTGCGGCTCAGGTAGTCGTTCTCCGGGATATCGGTGGTCAGGAAGTACATAGGAGCCGTCCCGAAGGTTTCGGCGGGCAGCACCAGGGCCTTTACCCACACCGGGTTATTATGAATGTTGACCTGCACCGTTATGCCGGTGTCTTCCAGAAAGGTGTAATACTTTTTCTGGAACTGCACCCGCATGGAGGTATCATCGTTGCGCACCTGGTCATAGTATCCGTATTTCCAGAGCACCCCAATGCCAATCAGGTTCTGCCTGAGGTCAAAGGCGCTGCGCATATGGGAGCCCGCCAGGTACCCAAGCCCCCCGGAATAGGTCTTAAGCGCCTGGTGAATAGCATATTCCATGCTGAAATACGCCACACGCTCACTATATTTCTCATTGATGGTATACGGATGATACCACTTGCTATAATTTCCCATGGTTGTAGATCAGGTTTAGGTGACGGCAGGTTTAACATGTGACCAGCAGCTAGCTTGTCTCCTTGGCCAGGCATAAAAAGCATTGCTCCAAAAGCAACTGATATTAATGTTAGGAATAATACACTAGAGAAGCAAGTCCAGAATGCGGCCATATTATTTTGCTCCTTTTCCTACCCTCCTACCGCCCAATCAGTTACCAACAGATTTTCTTTAATTTTGGTACCTTCCGCGGTTATTCGCAGCGTTTTCTTCCAGAACAGAGGCTTCTTCCAAAACAAAAATCCGTTTCAGGGCCGTTTTCTGAAAAACGGCCCTGAAACGGATTCAACAAAATATTTTTCCTTTAAACGGTATTACCGGCCAAAGTCATCCTGCACGCGCACAATGTCCTCTTCGTTAGACGGGTTGGCCGCGTCTGTGTGTTGCCAGATCTCCGCCAGCACGCCCCAGCCGTCCAGGCCCACCAGGCGGTGGCGCTCAGACTGTTTTAACGTGATGAGCGCACCAGGTTCCAGGCGTTGCAAATCACCTTCCTCATCTGAGGGGCTGGTCACAACGCCTACCTTGCCCTTCACTACTTTCCAGATTTCAGCGCGGCGGTGATGGTACTGCCACGAAAGCCGTTTCTCCGGGGCCACTACCAGAATCTTGGGGCTCAATTTCCCGGATATCTTCAGGTCTTCCACCGAGATGCCGTCAAAATAGGTATCGGCAAACTGCTGGGCCTGGCTTTCGTCTATCACAAAAAAGCCACCCCAGGGCCGGGTTTGGTCCTGGCTGGCTACCTGAAAGCCTTTATTTGTCAATTCTTCTTCTATTTCCTGAAACAGGGCTTTTTTCTGCTGGTTTTCTTGCATGGGGTATATCTGTAACTTCCGGGCCCAATTTAAACCCAACTACTGGATTTCTCAAATTAACCTCTTTCCTCTCCTTTCGCTTAAAAACCTGGGCAAAGTCAAGGGCTTTCTGAATGCGGTGCATTCACCTACTTCTCCTTCTCCCGCAGGGAGAAGGAACCTTGCTTTTCCGTTTTGAGGCCGTTTTCCGGAAAACGGACCTAAAACCCAGTTTAACTTCCAAAACTCTCCTCCGCCTATTAAGCGCTGACTCCTACTTTAGGATTGCCCAAACGAGGGTTGAAGGCCGCAAGCGTAGCTCTGAAGGGGATGTTTACAAAGGAGAGCACACTTGGCTAGTTAAGCTTGGGCTGTTCGGGATTTGCAATCCCGAACTTCTGAAAAGCGGATTTGCAATCCGCCTGCCGGGAACTGTGGGCCTATACCCACGGGGATTACAAATCCCCTCCTTCCTGCTTCCGGAGTGCAAATCCGGAAGAGCAGTATGGGCTAGGGAACCACAAAAGAGATGCTCTTTTCTACCCATTACTTTGGAAGCCCATCCCACATGCTTCCATTTTTTTATTGCTTTTCAACTATTTTTTAACAAATATTAGAACTTAAATATGTTTAGATAGTATTAAAAATCAGATTTTAAAAAGCTTCTATGAAAACCCTTTTCTCTCTACTTATCCTTTTTACTTTAGCCTTGGGTCAGGTCTCGGCGCAGGCCATAGCTTCTCTTTCTAAAAGAGCCATTGAAAGTTTTCATGACGGGGATTACAAGCAAGCCATTCAGGATTATACCAAAGTACTGGAAGTGAACCCCAAAGACTATTTGGCCTACCAGTTACGGGGCGAGGCAAAATCTAACCTGGGCGAGGACAAAGCGGCAATTCTGGACTTTGATGCGGCCTTACAGTTGAATCCTGCCCTTGCCTCAGCGTACACCCTGCGCGGAAATTCCAAAGCCTACATTGGCAATGACAAAGGCGCCATAGAAGATTATGACCTGGCCCTGAAATACAACCCTAAAGACATTATCCTGTACTTTTACCGGGCCACCTCTAAATTTAATCTAAAGGATTACAAAGGCACCATTGAAGATTATTCAGCTTTCCTGGCCTACAGTGACCAGTGGTATAGTGTCTCTGAACTCTCAGACGCCCTTATCAATCGCGGGCTGGCCAAGGAAAAGCTCTCAGACCAGGCAGGCGCATGCGACGATTGGGAAAAGGCCCTGGTACTAGGCGGCTATGATGCCCTTGCTTTCCTGAAGAAAAAGTGCGGCAAGTAAACTGCCTCAGCAGCCAGTTTTCGTCAATATAAAAATTGCGTTTTGGGCCTGTTTTCCTAAAAACAGGCCCAAAACGCAATTTTAGTTTACTCAATCAATCACAAAAGGCTGTGGGCTGAAGCACAGCACAAAGACCAGCAGGGCCAGCCAGCCCATGAAAATACGGCCTTTACTGAGCGGGCGCTCATCTGGGCAATGCGGATGGAAAATACCCATGGCCCGCGCCAGCACCAGGCCAAATACCAGCCACCCGTGGTAACCGGTCACCCCGGGCCACCACAACTGCACCGCTATCTGCGCACTGAACACCCCGGCCGCTATCAATACACTGCGCCGCACCTCAGGGAACATAGGCTTGAAGACAATGAGCAGGTACAGTGCGTAGCCGCCCCACAGCCACCAATATTCCAGCAAGTCGGTGTCTAAAGGGATTAACCCCAGGCCTGCGTAGAAAATAAACAGCGTGAAGAGCATGGGTGACAGCCGGTTAAAGCGCTCGTAGCCCATCATACCGTACAGAATGTGCCCCCCGTCCAGCTGCCCAATGGGTAGGAGGTTAAGGGCGGTGAAGAAGAGCGCCAGAAACCCCGCAAACAGGTAGGGGTAATGGATGATCTCGTAGCGGTTGGGCAACAGGGCCGGGTCGGCGACTAATTGCTCAAAGATCCAGAAGAGCAGGTTGCGGCCCAAGGAAAGGTCCCCGTTCCCCTGGTACACAAACTCCGCGTAGCGGCTGCCCAGCAATTGGTATTCGGGGTGAATCTGGTAAATGTACTCCGGGGGCGGCAAATGGGTGAAGCCGTACCACAGCAGCGGCAACGCCACAGCAAACCCGGCAAAGGGCCCGGCTATACCTATATCAAAGAACTCCTTGCGGGAGAAGATGCGCTCCTTGATCCTGATAAACGCGCCCATGGTACCTATGCTGGACGTAAACCCCAGCCACATGGGTATGTAGTACGGCAGCGTGACCCTTACCTTGTAATAGCGGGCCGTGAAATAATGCCCGAACTCATGCACCGTGAGCACCCCCAGAAAAGCCAGCGAGAAAGGCAGCCCCTGCAGAATCTCTTCCCAGGAAAGCGAGCCTGCCCATGTGAACCCATGCTGGTCAAAGAAGTACGATTTCCCCAGGCGCCACTCTGCCCCGGCCAGCGTGGTAGTGACCAGCGTGACCAGAAAAAGCAGCGCGTGCAACAAGTGCCTAGGCTTCATTGGCCGGCAGCGCCTCTTTGAGCGCCTGGTTGATAGTAAGCGGCGGCGCCAGGTGCAGGGTCTGCAAGCCTACCTCCCTGGCCCCCACAATGTGCTGGATGCTGTCATCAATGAACAAAGTCTCTTCGCGGTTCAGGCCGTTCTCTTCCAGAATATGTTCAAACACGGCACTGTCTGGCTTGCGCTTGCCCACCAAATGGGAATAATAGGCTTTCTCAAAGAGGCTGTCTAGGCTGGGGATATGGAAACTGGTGGCCACAATCTCATTAAAGGCCAGCATGTGAATGGCATTGGTGTTACTGAGCAAAAACAACCGGTAGTGCTTGCTCAAAGCCCGCAGCAATTCAATCCGCTCTGCGGGAATATCCAGAAGCATGGCATTCCAGGCCTCGTCAATCTGAGCGTCGGTGGCGGTGATGCCGAAGTCTTTCCGGAGCCCTTCGCGGAAGTCCTCTGAGGAGATATCGCCGCGCTCATAGAGGTCAAACAGTTCTGACTGAGCTTTTTGGCTGAAATCAACGGACGTGTCTACCGGTGCGAAGGTGCGGAGGGCGTCTGTACTTTTGGCGTAGTCTATGTTGATGATCACGCCGCCTAAATCAAAGATGATATTCTTAATGGAAGAAAAATTCACAGATAGATGGGGTTTTGTTTTGTGTTTTGCGCTGCAAATTTGTAAAATTGCACTCCCAAATCAAAGATTTGGCCGGGCCTATAGCTCATTCGGTTAGAGCAACTGACTCATAATCAGTAGGTGCTTGGTTCGATTCCAAGTGGGCCCACGTTGACGCTGAAGCACTTATCTCCAAAAGAGGTAAGTGCTTTTTTGTTTTCCGCCCCGGTGCCTCCCTCCTTCTCCTAGAAAGTAATATACCCTCCTGACCAATTCCAGTAAAGCAAAGCGTTTTTAGACGGGTTACCTTACCCAAAAGCCGCTCCCCCAATGACCTCGTTGTGTCTGAAAGACCTGCAAGCGTCTGCGCAAATGGCCATTGCCCCCGCCATATCTTTTTGTACAAGTTACGCCTCAGAACCACGTTGTGTAGGGACAGGGCTTGACCTGTCCGCGGCGGCTCAATTGGTAGCGCAGTTTTTCTTTTGATTACTCGTTTCAAGCCGCAGGCGTTTTGAGGGCGTTTTGGAGGAGCGCGGCAAAACGGTTTAATGGCCTAATAGCACGTGCTCCAAAGACCTCGTAGTGTCTATAAGACCTACGAGTGTCTGTGCTCAGGACACATCAAATTTAATATTACCCTTTTGATGAAGGTTAGGGAGTGTTTCAACTGCAGAAGAGGGCAATACGTGCGGACAGGTCGCGACCTGTCCCTACCCTCTTACTTGGGTTGTATTTCCTTCCCAGTACCTATCTCAGACTAAAATAAAGAAACTAACCAGCGGAGCGAGGCACAGGAAAATGTGCGGGAGCCTAGAATACATAACAGCACGATAGACCGCACCCTAGGTTCATACTTACGCTGTAACAGCAGCAGGCTCCGCTTTAAAGTGGATAGTGAACGTGCTACCCTGTTCTAATTCGCTATCTACCATCATATTTCCACCCGTAGCATCTACTATCTTTTTTGCCAGGAACAAACCAATCCCTTGGCCTTCGGCGTCCTTGTTAATGCGGCCATATTTTTTGAATATCTGCTCCTGGTCCCGTTTCGTCATTCCTATACCGTTATCCTGCACTGAAAGAATGATGGTATCGCCTTCCTGCCTGGTTTGAACATGAATGACCGGGGCTTGAGGGCTTTTGAATTTAATCGCGTTAGAAATAAGGTTATAGACAATACTCCGCAGGTTTCTTTTAGAGAACAGGATATGGTTTACGCCCAAATCACGGTGTATTAACGCCCCAGAGGCCTTAATCTTATCTTCTAAACTCCATTCAATGTTATCTATGATTTCTGAAATATCAACGTTCTCCAGGATGACCATATCGCTTTCCAGTTTGGCAACGGTAGCAATATCGGTGATCAGGGTCTTAAATTTCCGGATAGATAAATTGATTATTTCCAGAAACTCATTCAGTTGGGGATCAGCGATGGAGAGCATGTTCATTAACCCGATGCTCCCTTCAATGTGGTTCAGGGGGGCTAACATATCATGGGAGGCGGTATAGACAAAGTTGTCCAGGTCAGCATTAATGCGTAACAGGCTTTTGTTCTTTTTGTCCAGCTCCAGTTGGGTGCTTTTTAATTCAGTGATATCACTGAACGTTATGATAGCGCCGCTGATTTTATTGTCTGGATGCTGTAAGTAAGGCATGGTCATGGCCTGGTACCAATGCCCATTATTTGATTCTATCTCCTTGGTAATAAGGCTGCCTTTCTCCAACACCTGCTTAATATCCTCTATAAAGGTTTCAAATTTTATATTGGTAGAGATGTTACTTAAAGGCCGACCAATATCGGTGGCCACAAGATTAATGTGCTTGACCGTGCCCGGCGAAAACTTCATTAACAGAAAATCATTGTTGACAAATAACTGCCCGTTGACATTGCTCCTGAAGTAGTTGTTCAGGTCATCATTCAACTCCAGCAATTCTCTATTCTTCAGCTGATAATCTGCGTTAATGGTATGCAGTTCCTCGTTCACCGACTGCATCTCTTCATTGGTGCTCTGCATTTCCTCATTAGCCGAGAGCAGCTCTTCATTAAAGGATTGCATATTCTCATTAGACGCGTCTAGTTGCAGATAGATAGACCGCAGCTTGTCTTTGAGCTCCTTTACTTCGGTTTCCAGGTTTAAGGTATACCGGTCATGGTATATTTTTTCATCAAAAACCAGGGCCTCCGGGCTGGCCGGTGCTTCCAGATTATCTTCTTTAAAGGTTACCAGGAATAGTTTTTGCGAATCTTTCTTTATATCTAAACGGCTCACCGACATACGGACACTAACTGCCGTATCCTGTTGCTTTATTTTGACACCCGTGATGGAAACTTTTGGGTCACCCTTCAAAATATTGGCAAACAAGGTATTAAAAGCTATGGCCAACGGGGGCGGCAAAAGCTCAGTTAAAGTAGAGTTGAAGTTTTTCTGCAGTAAAAATTTAGAGGTGTCACCGTAGGCTTTAATGACCTGGTGTTTTTCATCAATGCAAATGGCCAGGTACTCTAAATCGCTTACCAGGGCAGCGTTTACGGCTTCAGGTAAGTGGTGCAGTAGGCTTTGTGAACTATCCTCTGGCAAGGCAATGTGAGCTTTCTGTTTCTGGCCCGGCAATGAAAAGGCATCAAAGCGCACGGCCCGGTTATTTTTCAGGTTCCTGTAAATCTTAGATTTTTTATCAATGACTTCCAGGTCCTCTATAATGGGTAAAGGGCTTTCGCTGGAACCTAAAAACAAGTAGCCATCTTTTTTAAGCCCGAACAGCAGCATGGCGTATATCTTTTTCTGTAGGGCGGGAGTCAGGTAAATTAAAAGGTTGCGGCAACTGATCAAATGCATGTTGCAGTACGGTGGGTTCTTGACCAGGTCATGGTGAGCAAAAATTACCATTTTCCTGATATCAGGTTTTACCCGGTACTGGTTCTCCTCTTTTATAAAATGTTTTTCTAATCGTTCCTTTGATATATCCTTAGAAATATCAGCTGGATAAATGCCCACGCCCGCCTCTTTTAAAGCGCTGGCATCAATATCAGTGGCAAAGATCTTTACAACAATGTCTTTGTAGGCATCGGTTAGCTGTTCGCAAACAAGAATGGCCAGACTGTAGGCTTCCTCGCCGGTAGCGCAACCGGCTACCCACATTCTTAACTCCTCACCGGGAGCCAGCTTTGCCAATAAATCTGGAATGATTTTCCTTTGGATAAAATCAAAAGCCTCTTTATCCCGGAAAAAGGCGGTGACACTGATGAGGAAATCCTGGGCCAGGTTCTCTATTTCGGGGTGGTTTGTTTTAAGGAACTCTAGGTAATTGCCCAGGTTAGTAAAATTATTATAGGCTGCCCGGCGTTGCGTTCTTCTTAGTAAGGTGGTTTGCTTGTAATCTGAAAAATCCATGGGCGAGTTGGCCTTGATCAAAGCCACAATGGAGTTCAGATTTTTCATATTATCTGTATTATCGGCTAGAATTCCTGCCTCTTGTTGGGTATAGTCTTCTATAATTCCGGGCATTTGGGCAGGCTCCAGAATAAAGTCTACCATACCGCTGGCAATGGCGTTGGCAGGCATGCTGCTAAACTCACTGTTCTCCGGGTCACGCACAATGATCAGCCCACCGGCATGCTTAATCGCTTTTATGCCTTCAGTGCCATCTGCCCCCCAAACCCGATAGAATAACCCCAATGGCTTTTTGTCCGCAATCGGCGGCCAATGAATTAAAAAAGGCGTTAATGGTAAGGTGGGGACCGGGAACATTCTTTTTATTTGACAGATATAGTTTATTCCCCCTAATGGTCATGAATTTGTCATGCGGAATCAGGTAGACTTCGTTGCTTTTCACCCACATCCCGTTTTCTGCTTCCTGCACCACCAGCTTGCTGTGCCGCGCCAGCAACTTTACCATATGGCTTTTAAAATCTGGCGACAGGTGCTGGATGATGATGTAAGCCACCCCGTCTAAAGGAGTATGGTCAAAAAAGGAATTTATTTCCTCCATGCCTCCGGCCGAAGCGCCAATAGCAATAACATGATGCGGAACTGGCGTATACATAAATCAGAGACAGTTGTGGCCTAGGCCCTTCAGGAATAAAATCCTGAGGGTGTAAAAGCCTGTTTATTGACAGTATAACCAATATTTCTGATAATCAGTGCCTTATACTAGGATAAATTGTAGTTTCTTTTTACTAAAATCCAGAGCAATACGCATTTGCCTTTAAAACCTAATCAAATGGATACCCCTAAATTTGTTATTGTCGTTGGTGCTTCAGCGGGTGGATTAAGTGCTTTGTCAGAATTTGTGGGGCAGTTACCCGCAAACCTGGATGCAGCGGTCTTTATTGTCATGCATTTATCCCACACCAGTATCAGTGATTTTTTAACAAGGCACCTGAAACAGCATACCACTTTGCCTTGTGCGTTAGGTAGTGAAGGCGCCCCCATTCAAAAAGGCCATATTTACATTGCCTCGCCCAACCTTCACTTACTGGTAAAAAAAGGAAAGATCATCTTGGGCCACGGGCCCGAAGAGAACCGGTGGCGCCCTTCTATTGACGTGTTATTCCGGTCAGCGGCGGCGGCGTATAGCACCCGGGCCATTGGAGTAGTGTTAACCGGTTTGCTAGACGACGGCACCACCGGCATGCTCGCCATTAAAAGAAGTGGTGGTACGTGTATTGTACAGGACCCCAATGAAGCCGAACACCCAGATATGCCCTTGTCTGTGCTGAACAGTATGGAAGTGAATTACTGTATTTCCTTAGCCGATATGGGCGAGATCCTGTTAGCCATTACCCAAACCGACCCCGAGGAAATACCTGCTCCCGAGGACGTGATCATAGAATCTGAAATTGCCGAACGGGTAGTGGTAGATTATGACAACGTCAAAAAAATAGGCGAGAAAAGCATTTATGCCTGCCCCGATTGCGGTGGAGGCCTCTGGAGTATTAACGACGAAGGCAAGGCCAAAAGTGACAGGTACCGTTGCCACATTGGTCATTCTTACTCTGAAAAAGATCTGGTGATTAAACAATATGAGATTTTTGAGTCTACCCTTTGGACCGCCCTGCGCATTATGGAAGAACGGCGCAACCTGTTTCTGAAGATGGAAAAAGACCACGCCCGGAAAGGACTATCTACCTTAGCCAAGAGCTACCATGAAAAAGCAGAAGCCATTCAGGTTCACGTAGATAAAATGAAGGAAGTACTGTATGCTTCCCAGAAATCTGTTAACTAAAATCCCTGACAAATAGACTTTTCTACTTCAATACCAGGTATTTAGCAAGTGGAGAAGCTTGCGCTCAATGTGCCTCTTTCCCTAGCCTAAGCCTACTATAGCCGTGCCACAAAAACCAGGTTTATTGCGCGTGCCCAAACTCTTTGATGACCTAAAGGCCGTTCCTCAAAAGTCCTCGTAGCGTGCGCAGCTCCTGCGAGCGTCTGCGCCAACAGCCAGCACAAACCGCAGACTTCCCTTTGTAGGAGCAGGAGGATGTTTACCCCCGCAGAAGAAACCAATACAATTCGGACAGGTTGCGGCGAAAGCGTACCCTCTGGATTGCTACCCCCTCAACTTAACCTTCTCCCGCAGGGAGAAGGGACTGCGCTTTCCTGTTTTGGGGCTATTTTCCTGAAAACGTGCTTAAAACAGATACCTCCTCAAATCTCTGCGAAAAAGGAACTGCCTTCATTTTAGTAGAAAGGTAGATGCGCCTTTCATTGGCATAAGTAAAGGTAATTCTCCAACTTGCCCCCACCAAAAATGAGGTTATGAAAATATTCACCACCTTAGTCCTGCTACTAGCCATCTCGCCGGCCTTCGCTCAAACTGACTCTACCCGGCAAATCACCCTAAGCGGTTTTTTAGATGCGTACTATTCCTATGACTTCCACAATCCGGCATTGCATGAACGGCCCGCTTTCCTTTACAACCACAACCGCCATAATGAGTTTAACATCAACCTGGCCTTCCTGAAGGCCGCCTATGCCACAGACAAGGTGCGCGGTAACTTAGCCCTCATGTCTGGCACTTATGCCCAATACAACCTGGCAGTTGAGCATGAATTGCTGCGGCACTTGTTTGAGGCCAATGTGGGAGTACGGCTGCTGCCCAGGGTTTGGCTGGACGCAGGGGTTTTCCCTTCTCATATTGGGGCAGAGTCTGCCATTTCCCGTGATAACCTGACCCTCTCCCGTTCGTTGGGCGCCGAGAACACGCCCTACTATGAGACCGGGGCTAAACTCACGTTTGCCGTCTCAGAAAAACTTTCGCTCACCGGGCTGGTACTCAATGGCTGGCAGAACATTCATGAGGCCGAAGGGAACCAGAACAAGGCGCTTGGTACGCAGATTACCTATAAACCTTCCGCTAAAGTGACCCTCAACTCCAGCACGTTTTTCGGGAATGAAAAGCCAGACAACGCCAGGCAGCGACGCTATTTCCATAATTTTTACGCCTCACTCGCGCCTACCACCCAATGGAGCCTCATAGCGTCTTTTGATTACGGTTTGGAGCAAAAGCCATACGGGGAAAGAGGCTACAACCGGTGGTGGAACCCAACCCTGGCCCTAAAATACCAGGCACTGCCTAAACTTGGGATAGCGGCCCGCGCCGAATACTACCATGACCGCCACGGCGTGATCATAGGCACGGCAACCGCCAATGGCTTTCAGACGGCGGGGTATTCCCTTAACCTAGACTATGCCCCCGCGCAGCAAGTGCTATGGCGCGTGGAAGCCAGGCTGCTGGACTCCAAAGATGCTATTTTCACCAAAGAAAGTGGGAGCGCCACCCACAAGAACACGGCCCTTTCCACGTCCCTCTCGTTTTCTTTCTAATTACACAATCAGCAAAAGGAAAGAGCAAACTATAGAGGCTCTCCGTTTATTTGAATGCTTCAGGCATCCCAAAGCCTCGCTACAGCCAGTTCTTCTTCCGGAACCACAGGTAGATGGCAAGGGCCACCACCCCCATGGCCAACAGCGCGCCGGGGTACCCGTAGGTTTTCCTGAGTTCGGGCATGAACTCGAAGTTCATCCCGTAGATGCCGGCAATGAAGGTGAGGGGCAGGAAGAAGGCGGAGAAAAGGGTCAGCACCCGCATCACCTCGTTGGTTTTCTGGGAGGAGAGCGAGAGGTAGGTGTTGATGAGGTTGTTGGTGCCTTCGTTCACCTCCTCGAGCTGCGTCTGCAGGTGGATGTACAAATCCCTGAGGTCCTGCACGGCGGTGGCCTGGAAGCCGGCCTGCCCCATGCTGTCGATGACCACCTCGGACAGGCGCAGCACGCGGCGGCACACCGTGGCCTTCCGCTTGAGGTGGTAGAGCCCCTTGATGAGCGGGGGCATCTTCTGGTTCAGGAAGGTTTTGGCCTCGTAGAAGTCCAGTTCCTCGGCCAATTTATGGGCCGGGGACTCATAGGTTTTGAAGATGGCCTTGACCAGCTTCAGCAGCAACTCAGAGGTGGAATTCACGAGCCCGGTGGCCACGTATTTCTCCTGTATGTCCTGGATCAGCAGGGAGGAGCCCCGGTGGATGGTGATGATATAGCCCTCGGCGTAGAAGATGCCCACCTTGTTGGTGAGTTCCTGGATGGTGTCCGCCTCCCGGTCGGCCCCGCTGTCGAATACCCGCGTAATCATGAAGGCCGTTGCCCCGATGGCCTCATACTTAGGTAAATGCTCTGGCTGGAGGGAATCCACCACGGAGGTGCGGTGCAGCCCGAACTCAGCCGCCACCGCCAGGAGTTCGGCCTCTGAGGGGTTCTCCAGGTCTATCCACTGCCAGGCGGAGGCTCCCCCGGATACCAGTACTTTCTTCATGATCGACTAAACGTTGGCGTTAAGGGATGGCAATGTTACGCAATCCGGGGATAATAAAGCAACCGAAGGGCCCTGCGTTTTTGGGCCTTCCATTCCTCCCCAGCTTGCGGGGTGATAAGGAAGAATTGAATACCGGTTCCCCTCCGCCAAGACCCTGCCCGATAACTTGCCTAAACAAAACTGGGAATATGCAGTACATTGCACCTGAATCACGGTAAAAACTATTAAGGGTCCTATGGAAAAACAATCTGCCCACGCCCACAGCCGCCTCACCACGGGCGGGCTTCTCATCGCCCTTGGCATCATCTACGGTGACATCGGGACCTCGCCCCTGTACGTGATGAAGGCCATCATCCTGAGCGGGGGGAGCGTGGTGAACATGGACCTGGTCTACGGCGGCGTCTCCTGCGTCTTCTGGACCCTTACCCTGCAGACCACGGTCAAGTACGTGCTGCTCACCCTGCAGGCCGACAACAACGGCGAGGGGGGTATCTTCTCGCTCTACACCCTGGTGCGCAAGAAGGCCAGGTGGCTCATAGTCCCGGCGGTCATTGGGGGCAGCGCCCTGCTGGCGGACGGCATCATCACCCCGCCCATCTCCGTCTCCTCGGCCATCGAGGGGCTGCGCATCATCAACCCGGGAATCCCCACCGTGCCCATCGTGCTGGCCATCCTGACGGTCCTTTTCGTGGCCCAGAGTTTCGGGACCCAGATAGTGGGCAAGGCCTTCGGGCCCATCATGTTCGTCTGGTTCGCCATGCTGGCCATACTGGGCATGCACAGCATTTTCCTCCACCCGGAGGTCCTTCAGGCAGCCAACCCCGCGTATGCCTACCGGCTTCTGGTGGAGTATCCCCAGGGCTTCTGGCTGCTGGGCGCCGTCTTCCTCTGCACCACCGGGGCCGAGGCCCTCTACTCCGACCTGGGCCACTGTGGCCGGGACAACATCAGGGTCAGTTGGCTGTTTGTGAAGCTGTGCCTGCTGCTCAACTATTTCGGCCAGGCCGCCTGGCTTACCCAGCACACGGGCGAGTCGCTCTCCGATAAGGTCAACCCCTTCTATGGGGTGATGCCGGGCTGGTTCCTGCCCATCGGGATCGCCATCGCCACGCTGGCCGCCATTATCGCCAGCCAGGCCCTCATCACCGGCTCCTTCACCCTCATCGGGGAGGCCATCCGCCTGAACCTTTGGCCCAAGGTCCGCCTCCGCTACCCCACCAACGTGAAGGGCCAGCTGTTCGTGCCGAGCGTGAACTGGCTGCTCTGGGCCGGCTGCGTGGCCGTGGTCCTCTACTTTAGGGAGTCAGAGAACATGGAGGCCGCCTACGGGCTGGCCATCACCGTGACCATGCTGGCCACCACCGTGCTCATGGCCTATTACCTCCACCTCCGGAAGGTGTCCAAAATCCTCATCGGGTTGTTCGTGGGGGTGTACATGGCCATCGAGCTGTCCTTCCTGGTGGCCAACCTCATCAAGTTCCCGCACGGCGGCTGGGTGTCGGTGGCCATCGGGGCGGCGCTCATCACGGTGATGTACGTGATGCTGCAGGCCTTCTACATCAAGCGCCGCCTGACCGAGGAGGTGCGGCTGGACAAGTACGTGGAGGGGCTCAAGGAGCTGAGCGAGGACGAGTCCGTCCCCAAGTACTCCACGCACCTGGTGTTCATGACCGGCGCCGACCGCAAGAACTACATTGAGTCCAAGATCATCTACTCCATCTTCCAGAAAAGGCCCAAGCGGGCCGACATCTATTGGTTTCTGCACGTGTACACCACCGACGAGCCCTACACCATGGATTACACGGTGCATCACATCGTCCCCAACGACGTCATCCGGGTGGACTTCCGCCTGGGCTTCCGGGTGGAGCAGCGCATCAACCTGTACTTCCGGAAGGTGGTGGAGAACCTGGTGGAGAACGGGGAAGTGGACATCACCAGCCGCTACGAGTCGCTCAGCCGGCAGAACGTGATAGGTGATTTCCGGTTTGTGGTGCTGGAGAAATACATGTCGGTGGAGAACGACCTGCCCTGGAAGGAGAACCTGGTGATGAAGGCCTACTACATCCTTAAGGACTTCATCGCTTCGGAGGACAAGTGGTTCGGCCTGGACACCAGCTCGGTCAAGATAGAGAAGGTTCCCCTGCTCATTAATCCGGTGCAGGACGTGGAACTGACCCGCATAGGGTAAACCAAGCACCATTAGAACCTTGTTAGCGGTTTTTAGAGGCCAATTGTGGGGTGTTAACGTGCTCTTGTTCCTTTCATTAAAGGAGCAAGAGCACGTTTAATGCGTATTTTTAGGAAAACAAGCATTAAACGCAGCCCCCCAGGTTGAGCTGTATTTCCATGGTTCTATGAAACTGGAATGCCTTGTAAAGGAGAGACCTTTCCTTGCAGCAAGGGCGGTCATTACTGACGTAAGGCTTTATTGCGGCGTATAACCAGAGCGTTTCAGGGCAGCGCTGCTACAGGTCTGATAAGTTTTAACGGGTAGCAGTTTCTATTCCTGCCTACCCAAAAAGATCGGTACTCAAATACCGGTCTCCCCTATCGCAGACAATAAACACGATCACGCCTGACTCCAACTCCTGAGCCAGTTGAACCGCCGCGTGCAGGGCGCCGCCACTGCTCATGCCGCCCATAATGCCTTCTTCTTTGGCCAGCCTTCGGGTCATGGACGTGGCCTGCTGCTCACTCACATCCATAATCCGGTCTACCCGTTCCTTTTCATAGATCTTGGGCAGAAACTCGGGAGACCAGCGCCGGATGCCCGGGATAGAAGACCCTTCTGAGGGTTGGGTGCCTACAATCTGCACGGCCGGATTCTGCTCTTTCAAATACCTGGACACGCCCATAATGGTACCCGTGGTCCCCATCGCTGACACAAAATGGGTAATGGCGCCCTGGGTATCTCGCCAAAGTTCTGGGCCGGTGGTGCGGTAATGGGCCAGGTAATTGTCTTGGTTCGCGAACTGGTTTAACAGGTAGTAGCCCTGTTTTTCGGCCATTTCATCGGCTAGTTCGCGGGAATATTCAATGGTTTTGGCCGCCGGGGTCAGGATTACCTCGGCGCCGTAGGCTTCCATGGCTTTCACCCGTTCTATGGAGGAATTATCTGGCATGATGAGGGTCATCTGCACGCCCAGGGCCTGGGCTACCATAGCCAGGGCAATGCCGGTGTTTCCACTGGTAGCCTCTACCAAGCGGTCTCCCTGCTTAATTTCTCCCCGGTCAAAAGCGCTTTTGATCATGTGGTAGGCGGCCCGGTCTTTCACGCTCCCTGCGGGGTTCTGCCCTTCCAGCTTGCCAAACAGCTTCACGTTCGGGTTTGGGTTGATGTTCTTAATCTCTACCAGGGGCGTATTGCCTATCAGTTCAAATAAGGTCATTCTACGTTTTGTCTATAGTTGTTGAAACATGCTAGCCATCCTCTTTAAAGAGGCAGGGTTTATCTTTTGGTTACATCTCTGTAAGCGCCTTTGTCATTCGGACTCAAAACTTAGGCAGACGGCAGAGCAGGCTTAGTTTTCGCTTCTGTTATTTGCAAAAGCCAATTAACAAAAATATGGCCTCTCTGTACTAACGGAAAACAAGCCTCACCGGCCAAGCAAAAAAACCTTTCAATGACGCTCTGCAACACCACCATCTGTAGAGTAAAGCTCCCTTCAGACCCGGCTGCCGCATGGGTGACAGCTCCCACCCTTCCTACTGGCGCCTTTTCATTTAATGGCTGGCACCTTGTACAGTACCTGGTTTCAATACTTTCCTTCTCAAGAAGGTCTAAAGTCAAATACCTAACCCACCCCTAAGGCGCAAGTGATTTTTTGGTCACCCACCAGAGCCACAGCCGTTTAAGGAAGAGTCCCCTATTTGGTTTCCCAAACGGCCTTGCCTCATGAAAGGACCATCAAAATCTTTCCTGCATTTGCTAGCGCTTTTGTCTTTAAAGGTAATGGTGGTTAGTCTGCTCTTTTTAATTTGCCTGTTTACCTTCAATAAAATAAGGGTGGATGTTCTAATAGACCGGGATACCAATTTTGATGTCATGATTTTTACATGGGTAGACCAATTCACTACTCCTGAAATGACGCGCTTCATGCGGATGGTCACCTTTTTTGGCTCGTCTGAATATTTCATGGTGGTCCCGCCCCTACTGGCCATCGTCTTTTTCTTTTACAGCAGTATGCGGTGGCATGCCTTTAGAGTATTGGTTATTACCACTAGTACTTCCCTTCTGCACATGATCCTGAAACTTAACTTCCAGCGCGTGCGCCCCCCGCAAGCCCTATTGGTCTATTCTGGCTATGGGTTTCCCAGTGGCCATGCCATGATCTCAGGGGCCTTTTACGGGTTACTTATTTACCTGGTGTGGGTCACGGGCACTGGCAGAAAATGGCGCTGGTTTTTTACCTGCTTTTTCACCCTGCTGGTACTGGTTATAGGGCTGAGCAGAATCTATTTAAAAGTGCATTATGCCACAGATGTGGTAGCCGGCTTTGCCGTGGGGCTGCTTTGGCTATTACTTGCCATTTATATTTTGAAAAAGATGGAGAAACTTTACCAGAAAGCAACCAATGGAAAATAACCCGAATAAACGCATATCTAAGGCCTGCTTCTGCAACGGTGAATTGCTTTCAGAATTTTTTAGGCGCCGGAAGGGTTGGCCCTTCCGTTTTACCCTGTTTTCCAGATTTCAGGCCTAAAACAGAAAACCCGCCATTGCTGGCGGGTTCCTTTGCAGCATGAGAGACTAGGTCATGCGCAAAGTGATAACCCATCTTTTTCTTCTCACCAATCCAGACGGGCCATCTTTTCTTTCTCTGCTTAATACACAGTATTTTTAGGGTCAAAATTAGCCCAGCCCTCGGTCCAGTCCTGGCCGTTGGCGAAGGCCCCTATGTAAGTACCGTTGGTAAAGAAACTGTTAAGCCCGGTGAACGAAGCCCCGGTCTGCAGTTGGGTTCCAATGGAGAAGTTGGGGCGGGTGGTTTGGTTGAAAGAACCCGAAATACCCAGGCTGCCGTTATCAGCCACCAACAGATTGTTTTTGCCAGAGGCATTGAACCAGCCAGCTACGTCATACGTGCTTCCAGATTCCACCGTCAGGGCGCTGGCTGTGCCAGAGATAACCGTGTTCTGAATTTTAAGGGAACCGGAAGTGGCGTTGGCTTGAGATTTTGCCCCATCTAAAAGCAAGCCTATGGGCCAGCCCGCAAACAGCGAGTTATAAACAGAAATGCTGCTGTTTCTTCTAATGTGCATGGCTCTTTTGAAGTTACCGTTCACCGAGGTGCTGCCCGTGGCCTTCGGGCCAAACAAGCTAACGTTTGAAAACACAGCCGCCGTTTTAGGCGTGTTATCACTGCCCTGGGCATCCCCGTCAGACTCAAACCCGTTGGAACCAGAGGCATCGGCCACGGCCGGATCTGCAATCCCCAGCACATACTGCATGTTACCAGCATAGCCGTTGTCGGTGTCAAACATGTCATCTACCGTTTTGTAGGCAATGAGGTATTTGGCATTCACGGTGCCGCCAAACATCTCAAAGGAATCATCTCCGGAGAAGGAAATCTGCACGTGGTCAATGGTGGTTCCACTGCCTACCCCGCCCAGGGTAAGGCCATTAATCTCATTGTCCGGCTGAAAGGCAACCCCCGGGAACTCAATGCGCACGTAGCTCAGCACCCCCGAATTATCTGCGGCATTGGTACCCCCGTAAGGCCGGTCCACACCACCTTCAATCTTCGCGTTATCACTGGGTAAGTTGGTGGGGGCTGCACCCAGAAGGATAATACCGCCCCAGTCTCCGGCGCCTCTGCTGCCCACGGCCTGGTTAGAGGTAAAAACAATAGGTTTCTGGGCGGTGCCTTTGGCCATGATCTTACCGCCGCGCTCTACAATAAGGGTACCCATAGAGGCCTTGTCTCCTTTGATAATGGTACCAGGCTCAATGGTAAGCGTAGCACCAGACTTCACATACACAAAGCCTTTCAAGAGGTATTTCTTATTGGCGAAAAAGGTCACGTTAGATTCCGTGGAGCCTTCCACGGTCATCACGCCGTTAGACTCAGAGGTAGTGAACTGAACCTGGGGGTCAACGTTTCCGCCGTCGTCTTCATTGCTACAGGCAAACGTGGCAAACAGCAGAGAAAGCAATAAGGCAAACTGTGGTAATTTTTTCATGGTTTTTAAGTTAAAGGATGATGGCGTTGGGTGGATTAAAACTTGTAAGTAAGACCGAGCGAAGAGTAAGCTCCTTTCTGGTAATCCTGGATGGTCTCGTCTGCCCCTGAAATGCGGGCATCATCATTGGAATCCTGGATCAGGCGTACTTTCTGGTTGAGGAGGTCCTGGACACCGCCTTTCAGTTCAAAGTGGCGGCCCAGCCCCTTGGTAAAGGAAAGGTCCAGCACATGGCGGGGCATCTCATATACCATTGGGTTGGCGTAGGAGCCAACGGCCCAGATGCGGCTTCCCACTACGTTGTAGAGCAGGTTTACCTGCACCTGGCGGTCACTGTCCTGGAAATAAAGGCCGGTGTTCACCACATAAGGCGATTGCCCCATCATGGCGCGGGACGTGTAGGTGAGGCCCGCGGCGGCATCACCGGTCAGTTCCACTTTGCTCTTGATCAAGGAGGCGTTAAGCAAGACCGTTACCTTGTCCAGAAGGTGGGAGCCAGTCAGGCCGGTAAGGGATTTCCTTACCTCGGCTTCCACGCCGTAGGTAGTGGCCGAAGGGGTATTGGTGTAGGTAAGGGAGTTACCGATGTTGGTGATCTCAAAGTATTTCTCAATGGGGTCTACAAAATATTTCCCGAACACGCCCACTGACAGCACCTCGGTAGGCGACGGGTAAAACTCATACCTCAGGTCAGCATTATAAATGGTAGCCGTTTTAAGCGGGGCGCCTTTCTCCTCAAACAACGTGAGGAAGTTGTAGTAACTGAACGGGGCAATCTCTCTGAACTGCGGACGGTTCAGGCTAATGCTGGCCCCGGCCCGGAGCATGGACTTCAGGTTAAAGGCATAGGTAAGGTTCAGGGCGGGCAACACCCGCACTACTTTGTCATCAAAGGTGTAGGCCCTGCCCAGGGAGTTGGTGCTCTTCAGGTTCTGATGGTTGAATTCTACCCGGGCGCCACCTGACAAAGAAAACTCTGGGGTGACAGGCATGGTCCCGCCCACGTAACCCGCCACCAGGGTGTTGAAGGCGGTATAAGAATCTGTTGGGTTAGTGCCTTCCACAATCTCCCAACCCGTGGTATTATTGATGTTCTGAGCGGCAAAAACCTGGTTCAGGGGAAGTAACGGCAGGCTGTTATCAAAAGAACCTGGGTTGGCCGGACGGTAAGACAGGAACCGGGCCCCAAAGTCTCTATTCTTCCTTTCGGCGTAGAACCCTACCCGCAGTTTGGGGGCGTTCTCTGACAAAGAATCTGCCGGGTTGAATTTATGCTCCACCTGTCCTGCGGCGGTATACACGTGCTCATTCAGGTCTGAGTAAAAGCGGCCGGCATCATTCAGGGAAGGCGTGAATTTATAGGCCACCGCAAAAGGATCACTGGAGCCTATCTCGCGCTGGGTTCTTACCCGGCGGTAATCTGGTTCATTGCGGTTGGTGTAGGAGTAGCCGCCGGTCCAGGTAGCCGAGGTGTGCATGTCGTTGAAATCATGCGTGCCCTGCAATTGCCCTGTGTAGATGGTGCGGCTCTCATAACGCAAGGCGTAGTTCTGCTGCTCCAGCCCATTGAAGTTCTCGGTGCCCTTCCGGAAGAGAATAGAATTGGAGCCCGACTGGTTAAACAGATTACTGAACTCTATTTTGCTACGGTTGTTGAACCGGGCGGTCCAGTTATGCAGTATTCCCAGGCGGGAGTTCTGGCTGGAGGTTTCATCCTGGTAATTATAATCCTGGGGACTGTAGCCCAGGGTAGAGTCAAATTCCTGGTACTTGAGGCGGCGCCCCCTGGTGAACAGGCGGGTGTTGCTGTAAGAAATGGCGGTCACGTTACTTAACCTAATGTCTTTCACGTCTACCAACCGGGTCATGCCCAGGGAGAAGCGCAGGTCTGGGGCGGCCTGGGTGCGGTTACCGGTCCATGTATTGGAAAGTTCGCGGCCCAGTGAGGTCAGTTCATTGCTGTTGCTTACCTGCCGAAGGTCCCCCGGAAAACTGCCGGGCAAGCTGCGGGTACCGTTGTCAAAGCCCAGGAAATCTGTTTTTCCGGCCGGCGGCGCTAGGAAGTTGCCAAACGTAGTGTTGCCCCGGTAAGCGGCTGAAACGCCAATAGAGGTAGTGTTTTCATCAGCGAAGTTCTTGGTGAAGACCTTGATCACGCCGCCGGCAAAATCTCCTGGCAGTTCCGGGGAGCCGTTCTTGTAGATAAGAATGCGGTCAATGACGCTGGTGGGCAGAATATCAAAGGAGAAGGCGCGGCTGTCGGGCTCGGTGCTGGGGGTAAGGGCGTCATTGAGCATCACAGAGTTATAGCGCTCATTCATGCCCCTAATCACAATGTACTTGTCATTCATGATAGTCACGCCCGGAATACGCTTCACGGTTTCGGCGGCATCACGGTCCAGTGATTTGGTGATCTGTTCCCCAGAAACCCCGCTCACCACAACTTCGCTCTGCTTCAGTTCACTGATCAGAGACATGTCTGTGCCGGTCTGGCGCGTACCTACTATAGTGACGGCGTTCAAAGAGGTACTGGAGGTCTCCTCTATCTCAAAATCAACCTGCGTGGTGCGGCCCGCCTCTACCTTTATATTATCATAGGTGGCTTGTTTATAGGACACGTAAGACACCACTATTTTATAGATGCCCGGCTGGATTTTTAGCTCGTAGGCACCGTCAATGTCAGTAGAGGCGGCGGTGCCCGAGCCGGTAATGAAGACCACGGCGCCAATCACGGGCTCCTGGGTCTTTTTGTCCTTTACTTTTCCGGAGAGGGTGCCTTGCTGGGCATAGCCGAAACTGGCGGTAAGCAGGAGAAAGAAGGTGAGTAGTAACGTTTTCATGGGGTAATGATTAGTCTCGCTGCAAAAGTAGAGACCTCCTTTAACCCCATTATTAAGCAGGTATTACCGTTCTATTACGGTTGGGAATGGTATGTTACCAGAAGGTTAATGACATTAAAATCAAGGCCTGCGTTGATTAAAGACAATAAAAAAAGGAGAGCTAAAAGCTCCCCTTTTCTGCTACGCTAAAACAACTGGTAGATTGGCATACTGACACTCGCTACCTTTTTACAAACCTGAACACCTGGTGTACCCCCGCACCTTCCACCCGGAGGAAGTAGGTTCCCGCTGATAAGCGCCCTGGAACCAGGTCTAACTCCAGGTGAGTTCCCTCAAGGGTTTGGGTGGAAGTCAAGTGAACTTTGCCCAGCAAATCTACCACAGACACCGTTATGGTTTCCTGGTATCTGGCATTACCAAAATCGAGGTGCAGTTTGTCTTTGACAGGGTTAGGATAGAGTGTAACGCCCTTGTTAAAGCTATTGCCCATGCTAACACTACTCATTGCGGTAGCAGACGCCAGCGGTGTGTAAAGGGCAGATATTTCACTGGCGCTTAAGGCCCCGTGGTAGAGGCGCACCTCGTCCAGCCCCCCCTTCCAGCGCCAGGAGCCCAGCAGGGAGCCCAGGTACAGGCCGGAGGCGTTGGCCTTGATGGAGGTGGCGCTGTAGGTGGCCGAGGCGTCCTCCACCCCGTTGATGTAGATTCGGGAGGTGGTGCCGTTGAAGGTGGCGGCTATGTGCATCCAGGTGGCCCCGTCGGTGGGGTGGCCGGTCTTGGACAGGAGCCGGTAGGCGTCCCCGCCGGAGTCCCTGTTGAAGCGGAACATCACCTTCCCCCCGTAGATGGCCAGCTCGTAGCCGTCGGTGCCGGCCTTGCTCAGCACGGAGCGCCCGCTTGCGTCGATGGGCCTGATCCAGGCGGCGACCGTGAGCGCGTCGGTGATGTTGAGCGAGGCGTGGTTAGGCGCGATGGCGTACCGTTCCAACGTGCCGGGGAGGCTGAGGGCCAGGCCTTCCTTGCCCGTCACCCACTGCACATCGGTGGTCTTTTGCAGCGTGGCGTGGTTTCCGGTGCCGGAGGCATCCTGCAAGGTGGCCCCGCTGCCCTCGTTCAGTTTCCAGTGCCCTACCAGCGTGCCGCTAACAGTTCCTGTTTCTGTAGTAAAGCTCCAGACAGAAGACCACGCACTGCTGCCGGCAGTGTTAGTTGCCTTCACGCGCCAGTAATACGTCTGGTTATAAAGCAATCCGTTTACCGCCAGGGAAGTATTCTGGACATTATCTGCATTAATTACCGTAGAGGCAAAGGTGGAGATAGTAGAGACCTGCACACTGTAACTCGTGGCGTTAGTAACGGTATTCCATTGCAAGGTTGGGTTTACCCCTACCCCGCTGGCGGCATTGGCCGGTGCACTCAAGGTCACCGTGCCTGGCACAGTGGCCCCACCAGTGGTAAAGATCCAGGTGGCTGACCAGTTGCTGCCCCCGCTGCTTTGCGTAGCCATTACCCGCCAATAATAGGTGGTGCCAGCCGCCAAATTGTTTACTGACACTGAGGTACCAGTAACGCCGCTCTGATCAAAGACCGCAGCCGCGAAATCAGACACAGTAGCCACCTGCACCCGGTAACTGGTAGCATCAGTCAAGGCATTCCAGCTGAGGGTGGCAGTAGGTTGTGAAACATTGGTTGCGCCGTTGGCCGGCGATGCCAATGTTACCGCAACCCCAGTAGAAGCCCCAAAGACCGCTTTGATAATTATCCCAGCAGTAGGGTTCACAGAGATTTGTTCCCCGTTCACCGTTTGGCCGTTCACCAGCCAATGTTGGAACACGTACCCCGTATTCGGTAACGCTTTCAGGGTGATGGGTACTCCCTCAAAGTAAATCCCCTTCCAGGGAAAAGGCTGTGCTGAGTTCACCCCAACCGCAGAGCTATTGAGCACCAGTGAGTTCAGTTTCACACTACCGTGGGCTTTATCGCTTACCTCCAGGGTTACTTCTACATTACTGACCAGATTGAAGTGCTCCCGCAGGTGCTGGCGCAAGTAATTGGGCCGAAGGGATCCGAAATTTTTCAAGTCTGCTACATAGCCCTGCCAGTTACTCACAGAGCTGGGAACATTCCACCGTTTGGTATGTTCGTCTACCTCCGGCTGGATGATGGTGGCAATGCTGTCTATAACGGCGTGCACCCTGGTGGTGGTAAAGGCAGTGTTCAGGTGGTCTGCAATCCGGTTGATAAAGGTGGTTTTGTAGGCCTGGTTTTTCAATAGGTTCCTCAGGATGAGGTTAGGCCATTCCTCATTAATATCCTGGTTTACCTGATCTGTCACCCAACTAATGGAGTTGAACTCAGGATAATCAAAGCCCAGATCTGTGTCATGCAGAATCCAGCGCCATAGCCCATCCTGCCCTTTAGGAGCATTTGGGTTATAGGGTACCCGGGCCCGCCAGAACTCAATGTTACTATGTGGCCAGTCCAGGTTGGCATAGTAAATCTCGGCACTGAAATAGTTGGTGAAATTATCTACATCCATGCGGGTCTTAAGGCCGGCAAACTTTGTATCATCTGCCATGTCATTGTTCTGGATATAGGCCAGCATCTCTTTGTAATTCTCTGCATCTCCCTCATCAATGTCATATTGGTGGGTAAGGTAGTCTATATTGTCTGGGTCAACGCCATACAGCCGGGCCACATAAAACTTGTCGGCGCGTTCTCTCAACCCATGGAAACCCCAGTATTCACCATTTATATATACTATGGTAGGCCTGAACTTCTGCGTGGTGGTGAAATGGCTGGCCAGCATCTGGGAGGCTGCGTCTTTAAACAGGGTGTGCCCCCAGTCATTGCCCGAATTGTGGAGGATAAGCCGTTTGAAGCTGGAGTAAGGGTAGTTTTGGAACATCTGGTAATCGAAGCTGCTTTTACCGTACTCACTTCGGGCTAGCAGCCTAAGTGATTTCTGCGGGAACCGCCGGGTAAAATCCCCATTGATCCGGATGCCTATGTCCTGTTGGAATTTGAAATCAGGGCCATAATACTCAAAGGAGGCAGGCCTTTCCCACTCATCGCCGCGCATTTCATAGTTGCCAGATTCATCGTTGCCTTCCACATAGTTCACGCCCGGCACATAAATGCCTTGGTAAAAATCAAACAGGTTGGCGTGGGGCGTGACGATAGACACCACGGGCACGGTATATTTCCTACCCGGCAACACTAAATATGTACCAGTGGCAGTAGATGAGCTGGGAGTATTGGTTTTAAAGGCTTTGGCGCGCACAATAGTCCCCTTCCGCACTAAACCATTGGGCTCCGTCCAGGCTCTTGACCCGCTTGAAATGTTGTTGGTGGGTATCATGGAGTGGGCATTTGGTTCCCCTGAGCGGTCGGCAATGGTTAGAGGGTTCTGGTACAGCGCAGAAGCTTCCGTAGGGTCAGACCCATCCAGGGTATATCTTATCTGCACACCAGTCATAGGGTGCGATAACGTCAAATTTACGTTGTCTGAATACACGCCTGGGGCCACTGAGAAAACAACTTTGGAAAGCGGCTGGCTGGTACCCGAAGAAGCGTTGGAGACACCAGGGGTAGGAGAATTGAAGAAGCCAAAAGTACCAGTACCATCTGGGGTACGCCCATAAGACACATCTAAGGTCATGGCGGTTGGCGCCATTTCATCTATCCTTACTCCGCCTGGGGCGGTCATCAACACTTCTTCGCCAGAGGCGCCAATGGCAAAATTGGTGTGTAAGGCTTTGGTGGGGTCTACGCGGTTTTTACTGGAGGCCCACACCAGCAGAAACTCCCCTGGTTTGAGAATTTTAGCCGGGAAAACCCACTTGAAAGGCAGATCATAATCATCAGATAAGCCCAAACCCTCTAGGTTGATATCTGCCTGGCCGTAATTCATCACCTCTACCCAATCTGAGAAAGCCCCGTCTTCGTCTGCTACCGTAAGGCTGTTAGAGGCCATCACTTCATTAATAGCCAGGGAATAGGTTACCGCCGCGGCAACTGTCTTGAAAGATTTCACCTCAGACCAGGGCCCGTCTCCGGCGGAATTCCCAGCCCGCACACGCCAGAAATAACTGGTGTTTGCCGCCAGGGCCGTTTCCAGTTTATAAGAGGTTAGGTTGTTAACCGTTTTTTCAACGGTTAGCGGAGCCGTAAAGGCATTGTCTGTGTCTACCTGCACCAGGTAGCTGGTGGCATTAGTTGCAGCCTGCCAGGTTAATTCTGGCAGAAGAGGAACGTCTTGCTGGCTATTGGGTGGCGACAAGGTTACTACTTGGCCCGGCAGCTGAAGTGTGGTAAATGACCATACCTGAGACCAGTCACTGTCGCCGCCTTCGTTGGAGGCATGTACTCGCCAAAAATACTGTTTCCCGGCCACTAGTCCAGTTCCTTGGGCGGAAGTGGTGGTTAGGTTACTTTGGGTAAAAGCCAGGGAAGAGAAATCCTGTACCTCAGATACCTGAATGCTATAGCTGGTGGCACCGGTCACACTGTTCCAGGTAAACGAAGGAGCCAGGGGCACGTCTATAGCTACGTTGGCCGGCGAGACCAGCGAGGGGGCACTGGGCGGAGTTGGGGGCGGGGTTGAAGAAAGAAGCAGTTTAATTTCATCTATGGTCAAGGCCCCGTGGTAAAGGCGCACCTCGTCCATTCCCCCCTTCCAGCGCCAGGAGCCCAGCAGGGAGCCCAGGTACAGGCCGGAGGCGTTGGCCTTGATGGAGGTGGCGCTGTAGGTGGCCGAGGCGTCCTCCACCCCGTTGATGTAGATTCGGGAGGTGGTGCCGTTGAAGGTGGCGGCTATGTGCATCCAGGTGGCCCCGTCGGTGGGGTGGCCGGTCTTGGACAGGAGCCGGTAGGCGTCCCCGCCGGAGTCCCTGTTGAAGCGGAACATCACCTTCCCCCCGTAGATGGCCAGCTCGTAGCCGTCGGTGCCGGCCTTGCTCAGCACGGAGCGCCCGCTTGCGTCGATGGGCCTGATCCAGGCGGCGACCGTGAGCGCGTCGGTGATGTTGAGCGAGGCGTGGTTAGGCGCGATGGCGTATCTGTTGGTGGTTCCTGGCAGATTAAGAGCTAAACCTTCTTTTCCCGTTACCCAGGTAATCCCACCTGTTTTCTGCAATTTGGCATGGTTTCCGGTGCCGGAGGCATCCTGCAAAGTGGCTCCGCTGCCCTCTTCCATTTTCCAGTGCCCCACCAGGGTGCTGTTAGACTCTGCAAAAAACTGCAGGGATTTTTCCGGCGCTTCTTTTTTAAGGTAGGGTGCGGGAGTTAGGTCTAAATCAGAACGGCCGGGTAAAAACCTACTGGTTAAGTGAGTATCTGTTTCCTGGTTGCTCCTACTCAAGGCCGTTAGGTGCAGGAAAGCATGATCCGTCTTTGCCCTTACCAGATGGTCGTTAACCATTGATTCTAAGGAACTGAAGTAAGCGGCTTTTCCGTCCCCAAAAGATTGGATACTAATGAGTAAAAGGAGGAAGAACGAGGCTAACTTCTTTGAAAGCTGAGAAAGAGTAGAGTGGTCCATATTCAATTTTCAGTTAATAGAAAAAGGGTAGTAATCCATCTGGTTTTATTAATCCATCTACTGGGGGACTAAATTCGGCGTGGAGACAAAACCGAACGCACAAAACCTGCGGTAGAGAACTGGCAGGTAAACGAGGGGCAGGCATTCAAAGGATAGGGATACGCGAGGTGCTTATCTATATTAATTCCATTTTATATACAATTTTTTAATATTATATTTATATTTTAACTTGTACGTAACTTGTTCTTTAACAAATAAATTTTCCCTTATTATTTTTCAAGTTTTTTCTAGGACAGAGGAATGAAACTTTCGCTCGTCGGAAGAAGAAGATAGATTCATCCCTTCACGAGTAAGCATCTGTTTTGGGCCTGATTTCAGGAAAACGAGCCCAAAACGATAACAGGTGGTATAAAGAAGTGAGGTGCCTGGAAGAGGCTTAGGGCCAGGGTGATTTTGCAGAAGGCTCTGGCTTTTAAAGGATATTGCGTTTTGGGGCTACTTTGGCTAAAACAGGCCCAAAACGCAATATTCTTTAAAAGCTTTTTTTCCCTGCTTCTCTTTTAATTGAAGTAAGTCCAAGGGACTATCAGAACGTAAGCCTCTTTTTATCAAGGTAATGACTGGTCTTTTACACGGGTTATTGGAAACTCCCTGTTACTCCTGATAAAGACTATTCCACTTTATCGCCTATTCTTCTAGTTCTCAAACTCTGTGTTTGCGTTTTGAGGCCGTTTTTCTAAAAATAGGCCTAAAGCATATGGGTTAACCAGAGAGAGCAAACTGCGGGTTCTGCTCTTCCGGCAAGAGAACTTCTTCCTAACACCCCAAGTCCTTTCATAACAATTCCTTAACACGCCCTTAACCTTGGGGCAATAGTGTCGCCTTACTTTTGTATCGTGCTAATGAAGGAAAACATTCCCTGTAGACTGCAGGTAAAAGTGTTTAGGTAAAAGACCATAAAAACCTGAACCGCAAAGCTTTCTCCCCCCCTCTGGCAGCACCTGAGCCTGACTCCCTCAGAAAAACTTCATCCTTTAATTTTTGCTTATGTTCTCACCCATAAACAAAAGATCAGGTTGGCATTTACTGGTGCCTGCGGTTCTTCTTTCCTGCCTATCAGGGCTTCCTTTTCAAACCAGTGCCCAGGTGCAGGTACCTAAAGACACTGTGGTCTCCACTTCCATTGTTGAGCCGGTAAAAAAAGCCTGGTATGATAAAATCTCCTTGCGGGGCTATGTGCAGATCAGGTACAACCGTTTTTTGGAAACAAATTCCAGCCTTAGGACTGACTATGACAAATCTGTGGGCGACAAAGGCGGGTTCCTGATCCGGAGGGCTCGTTTGGTGTTCAGCGGGAATGTGCACGAGCGGGTCTACATCTACATTCAACCAGACCTGGCCTCTACGCCTGCCGGAAGTTCCACCATCCATTTCGCGCAGATCAGAGACGCCTATATGGATCTGGCTCTGGACAAAAAGAAAGAATACCGCCTCCGGATTGGCCAGAGCAAAATCCCCTACGGGTTTGAAAACCTGCAATCCAGCCAGAACCGCCTTACTCTTGACCGGAATGACGCCTTTAACAGTGCCATACCTAATGAGCGGGATCTGGGGGTTATGTTTTACTGGGCACCAGACCATATCAGAAAAAGATTCAGTGAACTGGCCAATGGTCAACTGAAAGGTTCCGGCGATTACGGGGTATTTGGGCTGGGGGTTTACAACGGGCAAACCGCCAACCGCCAAGAGGCCAATAACAACCAGCATGTGGTGGCCCGGGTTTCCTACCCCATTGCCTTTGCCAATGGCCAGATAGTGGAGCCAGGTGTACAAGGCTATACCGGTTTATACACGGTTACCTCAGACCAGTTAAGCAGTAGTGCTATTAAAGGTGGCGACTTCAGGGACCAGCGGGCAGCCGCCAGCATTGTATTATACCCGCAGCCTTTCGGCTTCCAGGCCGAATACAACATAGGGAAAGGGCCTGAATTTGACCCCGCCAGCGGGACTATAAAAACAAAATCTCTCAAAGGGGGGTATGCACAAGCTATGTACCACTGGAAACTTGGCAATCAGCACCTTATCCCTTTTGTGAAGGCCCAGTATTATGAGGGTGGTAAGAAAACAGAGACTGACGCCCGTTTCAACAGAGTATATGAGACAGAGGTTGGCCTGGAATGGCAGCCTATCCCCAACTTTGAGCTCCTTACCCAATACACCATCACAGATAGAACCCTGCGGGAAGGCAAAGCGCTCAATAACCGCCAGAATGGTCAACTTTTAAGGCTACAGGCCCAACTCAACTTCTAACCACTACTTCTATGAAAACCACCATGATCAAAGCCATCAAATTTCAGCTAAGCACTTTTCTGGCGGCCAGCCTTCTACTAAGTGCCTGCGGAAAAGGCGACCAGGCCAATCAGGAAACCACCCACGAGGGGACTGGCAACGCTTCAACCGCCTCGTCTATTACCATTAAGGGAAGCGACACCGTGCTTCCGCTTGCCCAGCAGGAAGCTGAAAAATACATGGCCAAACACAAAGACGCTTCTATCACGGTAGTGGGTGGTGGTACCGGCGTGGGTCTTTCTGCCTTGCAGGAAGGCACCACAGACATTGCCATGGCTTCCCGGGGACTTAAAACCGAGGAAAAACTAAAGCTGAAAGGCGCCAAAAAAGACGTTAAGGAAGCCCTTATTGCCTATGATGCCCTTTCCGTAGTGGTACACCCCAGCAATCCGGTAAACCAATTAACCCGCGAACAGCTGGAAGGCATTTTCACCGGCAAGATCTCTAACTGGAAAGAAGTAGGCGGCAAAGACGAGAAAATAGTGGCCTACTCGCGTGAAACCAGCTCCGGTACGTATGAGTTCTTCAAAGAACACGTGATGGATAAAAAGAACTACGCCAACGGAATTCTTATGATGCCCGCCACTGGTTCCATTGTACAATCTGTGAGCCAGACTACCGGCGCCATTGGCTACATTGGCCTGGCCTATGAAACCAAAGAGGTGAAGGCCTTGAAGGTATCTTATGATCAGGGCAAAACCTTTGTGGCCCCCAGCACCCAATCGGCTAAAGACAAGACCTACCCTATCTCCCGCCCGCTGTTTTTCTTCTATGAGACTTCAGTAGAAAGCAAGATTAAGCCTTTCCTGGACTATGTGCTCTCTGAAGAAGGTCAGAAGATAGTGCAGGAAATTGGCTATATTCCGTTGAGTAAATAAGTAACAAAACTTAACCCCTGCCCCTGTGAATAGGTTTTTTCAAAACCCAGGCGAAAAAATAATTGAAGCTCTTATTACTATCAGTGGCACCGTTACCAGTTTAACGGTGCTACTGATCGTATTTTTCCTGTTCAAGGAAGGATTGGGGATTTTCAGCCAGACCCCGGTGGCCGAAGGGTCTGTGATTGCGGTCCACCCTCAAAATCCGGTCAAAGAGCTATCTGCCAAAGAGGTAAAAGAGATCTTTGACCAGGAAATCACCAACTGGAACCAGGTGGGCGGCGCCAATGCCCCTATCAAGATCTTTGCCCTGGACGACATCACCGATTATTACACCGAGGAGCAGATAGGCGCCAACTTTGAGTACCTGCCCCAACGCATTAATGAGATAGTCGCCAAGGACCCCAACATTCTGGCCTATTTCCCAGATGAGTACCTGTCCAAAGACTTTTCTGGCCGGCGACTCAAATTGGCCAAGATCACAGTTCTAGGCTTTATAACAGGTACCCAGTGGTACCCTACCATAGAACCGGCCGTTCAAATGGGCGTGCTCTCCCTTATTCTAGGCACGTTGCTGGTAAGTTTTGGGGCTATTCTATTTGCTTTGCCCTTAGGTCTGGCCACCTCTATTTACCTCGCTGAGATCGCTTCCCCCAAATTGAGGGGCATTCTCAAGCCCGTTATTGAATTGCTGGCCGGCATCCCATCGGTGGTGTATGGTTTCTTTGGGCTGGTGGTGATTGTACCACTCATCCAGGATATTTTTGGGTTGCCCGTGGGCGAAACCGCGCTAGCGGGTAGCCTTGTGCTGGGCATAATGGCACTGCCCACTATTATTTCAGTGTCTGAAGATGCGCTCCGCACCACGCCCCGGGCCATGAAGGAAGCCAGCCTTGCCTTAGGCGCCTCTAAGTGGCAGACCATCTATAAAGTCATGATCCCCTACTCCATCTCCGGTATCTCTACGGCCGCCATCCTGGGCATAGGTCGCGCCATTGGCGAAACCATGGCCGTGCTCATGGTTACCGGGAACGCCTCCGTAATCCCTACCACCTTTCTGGAACCGGTACGTACCATACCCGCCACCATTGCCGCTGAGTTGGGCGAGGCCCCGCAGGGCGGTATCCATTACCAGGCGCTGTTTGCGCTGGGCTGCATTTTATTCCTCATGACGCTGGCCATCAACCTCACGGTAGACATGGTATCGGCTAAAAAGAAAGAAAACAGATAAGCCATGGCCTTACAAAGCAATACACACACCCAAGCAGGTAAACGCAGGGCACAGGCCGCGGCCTTCTGGATCTTCCGGCTGCTCAGCTTTCTGGTGGTGGCCATTCTGGTGGTGATCCTGGGCTTTATCGTTGTGCGCGGCATCTCCGTGATCAGTTGGGACTTCCTGACCCAGATGCCCCGCGAGGGCATGACCGAAGGTGGCATCTTCCCGGCCATTGTGGGTACCTTTTGCCTGGTGCTGGGCAGTATGCTTTTCGCCTTCCCCATTGGCATTCTGTCTGGTATCTATATCAATGAATACGCCAAAGACAGCTGGTTTAAGCGGTTTGTGAAGCTTATGACCAATAACCTGGCCGGTATCCCGTCCATTGTGTTCGGGTTGTTTGGCATGGCCCTGTTCGTGAACTACTTTAAGTTTGGCGACTCCATTCTGGCCGGCTCCCTTACTTTGGGTTTACTGGCTTTGCCCGTGGTGATACGGGTAACAGAGGAAGCCTTGAAATCTATTGATGATTCCTTCCGGATTGGTAGCCTGGCACTGGGAGCCACCAAATGGCAAACCACCAGCCGGGTGGTACTGCCCATGGCCTTCCCCAATATCATTACCGGCCTGATTCTGTCTATTGGACGGGTGTCCGGAGAGACGGCGCCTATCCTGTTCACGGTGGCGGCCTACTTCCTGCCCAAATTACCCAACAGCATCTTTGACCAGGTCATGGCTTTGCCGTACCATTTGTACGTCATCTCTACCAGCGGTACCAACATTGAGGCTTCCAGGGCTATGGCCTACGGCACGGCCTTTGTGCTGATCATGATCATCCTTATTGTGAACCTGCTGGCCAACTGGCTGCGCCGATATTTCAGCAAAAAAGTAAAAATGAATTAACCCGTTTAAAGCCTGTTTTCTGAAAAACGGACCTAAAACGCAAACTACCTTCGCTGCCTTCTACTTGCAATTATGAATAGTGTAGAATCAAAAGACCTTCACCTGTACTATGGCGATTTTCATGCCCTCAAAGGCATTTCCATGGCCATGCGGAAAAACCACGTCACAGCCTTGATCGGGCCTTCGGGTTGCGGAAAGTCCACCTACCTTAGGTGCTTCAACCGCATGAACGACCTCATTGACGGCGTCCGGATTGAGGGCCAGATCTTGATTGACGGCATAGACATCTATGAGAAAAACATACAGGTAGATGACCTGCGCAAGCACGTGGGCATGGTGTTCCAGAAACCCAACCCGTTCCCCAAGTCCATCTATGAAAATGTGGCCTACGGGTTGCGGGTAAATGGCACCAAAGACAAACAGTTTATTGAAGAGCGCGTGGAACGTTCTTTAAAGCAGGCCAACCTGTGGGAAGAGGTGAAAGACAAGCTCAAAAAATCGGCGTTTGAATTATCGGGTGGGCAGCAGCAACGCCTCTGCATTGCCCGGGCGCTGGCCATTGAACCTTCGGTGCTCTTGATGGATGAACCCACCTCGGCCCTTGACCCGCTTTCTACCGCCAAAACCGAGGAGCTGATCCATGAGCTGAAGGAACTGTACACCATCGTGATCGTGACCCACAACATGCAGCAGGCCGGTCGGGTAAGTGACCATACCGCCTTCTTCTACCTGGGCGAACTGGTGGAATACGCCAAGACCAAAACCATCTTCACCAATCCCAAGGACCCGCGTACCCAGAACTACATTACCGGGCGGTTTGGTTGAGTTGTAAAGAGGGAAAGCCGTTTTGGGCCTGTTTTCCGTAAAACGGCTTAAAAACGTATCTTTCAGAAGATTCCTCCTTTAAAGCAATTTTACCCCGTAGTAGCCCAGACATAGATTGATTCCAAAAGAAACCCAGAGATGAACCAATTAGATAAAGAATTGTCCCAAATAAAAACCAAGCTGGAGGAGATGTGGGCCCTGGTGGAGTTTCAGATGCTGGGCTGCAAAGAAGCGCTCCTTACCTCTAATCTGGACCTGGCCAAAAAGGTAATTAAAAAGGGGAAGAAGGTGAACGCCTATGACATTAAGATAGACCGCATGTGCGAAAACTTTTTCGCGCTCTACAACCCCGTGGCCGTGGATTTACGCTGGGTACTGGCTATCCTTAAGATCAACTCCAACCTGGAACGCATAGGCGATTACGCTGAAAGCGTGGCCCGCATGATCAAAGAAGCAAAGACGCCCATTGAGCCCACGCTCCTGGAGAAAAGCCGGCTGCTGGATATGTTTGAGGGCACGGAAACCATGTTGGCCAACGTGCGCAAGGCCTTTCTAGCCGAAGACACCAACCTGGCCCGAGAGGTCTTGAACCAGGATAAAGTCCTGAACAAGATCAATATGAAAACCGACAAGGTGCTGCTGGACTATTTCAAATCACACCCAGACAATATCCCTCAGAGCCTGAAGGTTTCTGGCATCATCCGGAAACTGGAACGCGTTGGCGACCAAACCACCAACATTGCCGAGGAAATTGTTTTCTACGTAGACGCCAAGGTCTTAAAGCACAAAGACAAATTCGCCAAAAAGAAAGGTGATAAGGATAACAACCCAGAGGACGAAAAGAAAGCCTAACTTTTGGCTGTAGCAAATAACAAGGCATTAATAAGCCAGCAATTTTATTCTAAAACAAGAAGGCCTCTCCAGTGAGAGGCCTTCTTGTTTTATATTTAAACGAGTTGGATAACTAGCACTTTGCCATACATCCATTAAAAGAATGACGATATCTGATTGTTCCCTTTGAAGGGGGTAGGAGGATGAAATCTCCTACTGATGAGGCATATCCCGAAAATAAATTTTGCCACACCTGAAGATGATATTTGTAGGTTCTTCAAAAGGCCTTTGCTATCCCCCTACCACCTTCAAATGGGGACGAAATTCGCATGAATTCCTTTACTGAGGAACGTTCTTCAGGCCATGTTTTGGGCCTGTTTTCTCCAAAACACCTCTAAAACAGCTTTGGGCTTATTGTGCCTCGTTATAGGCCAGCATGCCGCCTTCTACGTTGCGCACGTTTTTGAAACCTTGCTGTTGCATGATGGCCTGCGCGGTGGCAGAACGTTTGCCGGAGCGGCAATGCACCAATATCTCCTGGTCCTTGAATTCCTCCAGTTCATGTATGCGCTCTGGCAAAGAACCCAGCGGAATCAGTTTACTGCCGGCAATGTTTTGCTCCTCGTGCTCCCAGGGCTCGCGCACGTCAAGGATGATGGGCGTTTCATGGTTGGCAAGACGTTGCTTTAATTCGGCGGCGGTGATGTTAGACGTGATCATTTTGCAAGGATTAGTTTTAAGGTTATACGTTGGCTTCCGGTAAAGGCTTTTACGAAATAAATGCCCGGAGAGAGAGACTCTGCCAAGGGCAGGTGCTGCCGGGCCTGGGTTTTGCCCCACGTCTGCACCAATTGCCCGGTAACGGTATAAAGTTGGGCCTGGTCAACTGCCTGGGTCAGGTAAAAGCCGGTCTCTGTGACGGGGTTAGGGTACAGCCGGATCTGGTGGGAGGTCAATTCTTCGGGGGAAGCAGTGAGTGTTCCTGCCATTACGGGCCTGATCAGCAGGGCGCCCTCCAGGTTGGGAACCACGTCCCAGGCGGTGGCCCCGTTCATGGCGAAAAGTTTGCCGGGGGCACTTTCATTCAGGTCATACCCCACATTCACGAAGATAGAACCCGTAGGCTGTCGGTACCCCACGTAAAAGCGACCTGCTACCGGAATTTGCTGGTCCAGGGGAATATCCAGCCAGTTGTTGAGGCCAGCGGTGGCGGGCACGGCAAAGCGCTGCTCATACAAGGGCTGGTCGGCGGGTTTGCCGTTGTTATCTGCCCAGATGCGCAGGTAAAGTTCGGTGCCCGGAGTGTTGGTAGCGGTGAAGAAGATACGCACCATTTTCAGCCGGTCGGGCTGGCTCAGGTCAAACTGGTAGGCCAACTGCACGGCCGTACTGGACGGGTAGCTGAAGCCAGACTCGGCGGTTCCGTCATCATAGGCGTAGTAATCCAGGAGATCGGTCTGGCGCTGCAGGGTGTCATTGTAGCGGGTGTAGAAGTTTGGCTCTTTGGTGTTCAGGAAAAGAACTGTCTGCAACGAAAAGGGCTGTTGTTGGCTGCTTAGAAATTCTCTGGAAGGAGTTGCGGCAATGGTGGTTCTGGAACCCGCGTTCACTGGGGCACTCCCGCGCAGAAACGTGTCTACTGCCCCTGTGCTTAGGTTTCTGGTCAAGGCCCGCCAACTGATGGCTGCCGGTGCATTACTCAAATTCACCATCTCTGAGCCTACCTGGAGCCTGATTTCCCCAGCAGGGTTCACCAGGAATTGCCAGATCGGCATGGCCGTATACCGTTGCAGCAAAGAAGGCAACCGTTGGGTAAGAGCCACATCTGCGGTTTGCAGTTGGTTCAGGCGGCGGTTGCGGTCCAGGTACACATAGTCTAGGTGCCAGACATCGCGCAGGCCGTTCTGGCTGCCGCCGCTCACCCACCGGAACTGGAACCCGTTGTAGAGGTACTTGCTTTCTTTGAGCGCTACCATCACCGCCGCAAAATCGGTACTTCGGCCGGTGCCCTTCTGGGTCCAGACCGAAGTCCAGGTGCCGTTAGCTTCTTTGAATTGCAGTTGCAGGTAAAACTGGGTAGAACTGGAGAAATTGGGGGCATCCATCTTGCCACCAGCCTGCCAGTAGAAACTAAGGTACACAGAATCCTGGGGTTGGGCGGCGGCCAGGTTCAGGGGCTTGGAGGTAAGCGTATCTGTAGGGCCTACGGCATTGGCGGCGCCATACGGCTGCCCGTCGGCGTTAAGTCCGTCAAAGGACGCGGCAAATACCGTGGGGGGCGCAGACGCATAGCGGTCGGTGATAGAAACACCTCCTCTTCTTAGCCAGCGACTGGGATCTGGAGCTCCTTCGCCCTTGGCAAAATCCTCAAAAAACGGCAGGGAAAGCGTGTCACCGGGGCCCAGGGGTTGCGGGGTGATGATAGGTTTGCCAACTACCATTGCGGCCGGGGCCGGAATCTGTTGCAGCGGGCTAATAACCTGCGCGTTGGCTGACCATCCAACGGAGAAAAATATCAGAATGATGGTCAGCCAATGCCGCATAGGTTAATCTCTGATGGGGGCTACCGGTTGAGGGCCGGCCACCCAAAGGTCTATTAATTCACCGGTTCTGATCATGGCGCCTTCGCCTGCCACCGGACGTTGTTTCAATACGGTACCGTCGGCCTCGCCGTTGGGCGCCGCCATGTAAATAACGGTTCCAATCTGCAGGCCTTGCCCGGTCACTACCATGGTAGCCTCATCTACGGGCATTCCTACCAGGGCCGGCACTTCCAGTTCGGTGTTCCCCAGGCCGTCGCCTACCTCCAGATCCACTTTTGATCCTTTGGCTACCGGGTCGCCGGGTTTGATCTCGCGGCCGTTCACAAACTGCCGCAGCACCGAGTTTTGGGCCAGGTCTGGTACGTACTTGATCTCGCCCATGTTCAGGTCATAGCTCTTCAGGATCATCTCGGCGTTTTTCACCGAGCCGTCAATCAGCTTAGGCATCTTAATGAGTGGCGGGTTCTTCATGTTGATGCTCACGTAGATCTTACGCCCCTGCTTTACCTTTTCGCCGGCCTTAGGCTCCTGAGTAATGACCGTGAACGGTGCCATGCCCTGCTGATAAGTAGAGTCATTCACGTAATAGTTCAGGTCTTTGTCGCCCAGGAAATCTTCCAGTTCTTCCACACTCATGCCGGTGATCTTGGGCACCGTAATGGTCTCGCCGTGGTTGGTGGTGCTGGGCAGGTACACAAAGAAGAACACAAACAACAGCAGCAACACAATGGCCACCATGATTAAGATGTGCTTGAACAGGTCTCCCAGGGTCTGGGCTTTCAGAAAACGACTCATTACTTAAGAGATAACTTTTTTGGTGCGCTCCATGCCGAACTGCAGGATGCGGTCAATGAAATCATAGGGCTTGTAGCCGTTGATGGCGGTCTGGTGGAAGATACACGTGGCCGGGGTCATGCCGGGTAGGGAGTTCACCTCAATGATGATGGTCTCCACTTTGCCGTCTTCAAACACCCGCACAAAGGCATCAATCCGGGCGTAACCTTCAATGCGCAGAATCTCGGCTACCCGTTTCAAATCCTGCTTTACCAGGTCTGAGATGCGCTGGCGCTCTGCCGGGTCTTTGGCGTAACGGGCCGGGGTAATGTTCTGCCCCTCTCCTGCCAGAAACTTCTCTTCCAGGCTCAACACCTCTCCTTCGGCCAACGCCTCTGAGGCCTCAAATATTTCATACTGGGTGCGTCCGTCAGGGCCGTAGCTGGTGAGCAGACCGCCCGTGATTTCCAGGAAGTGCTTGGCGCCTTCTTTAGAGATCAAATTCTCAATCAGGAAATAGCCTTTCAAAGGCACCTCTTCCTTGAAGCTCAGTTTGAGTACCCGCGCCGGGTTCTCCGGTATCTCAATGGAATCCCGGAAAATCAGCTCGGCAAAAGCCTCCAGTTCCTCCCGGTTCTTGATTTTCTTCACCGCCGACGAACAGCCGTCATCTGCCGGCTTGGCAATGAACGGGTAGGTGAAGCTCTGCTCAATCTGCTGGAAGAAGGCCTGCGGGTTTTCCTGGTAGTCTTTCTTGAAGGCCAGCATGTGCTCGGCTACGTGCACGCCGTTCTCGCGCAAAATGCGGTTAGTCTCAAACTTATTAATGGTTACCTGGCTGGACTGGATGCCCGACCCGTTGTACGGGATATGGAATTTCTCCAGCTCAGTCTGTAATTCCCCGTCTTCGCCGGGGCGGCCATGCAATGCAATAAACACAGCGTCAACCAGGCTTCGTAGATGCTCATAAGTCAGGCGCTGCGGTTTTTGCAAGGTGTTGCCCGCGTATAGGCGCGTAATGCTGGAAGCGTCTTCCTTGATCTGGGCCAAAACCGGGTGCGAAGGTATGCCCGCCTCCGAGGCCTCTATCTTCTCGCGTATGTCATCGGCGTTGTCCTTCAACATAATGTTGATGGGAATCTGGTACAGTTGGTGCGACTCCTGGTCTCCTATCAAAAAGATGGGAATAGGCTCGTATTTGGTAGAAGAAGCTAATTTCTCATAAATGTTACGGCCGCTTTCCACGGAGATGTGGCGCTCAGAAGAGTACCCACCCATGATCACGCCCACCCGCAGTTTGTCCTGGCGGTGCGCGCGCTCATCGGCCATGGCCGCGTCCAGGGTTTTCATCAATTCCATGAGGTGCGCCGTGTTCTTGCCCGCTTTCACCCGCTCCGCCAATGACGTTCTAATGATGTATGTCAGGAACTGCGACGGGTTCAGGCCAATCTCAGCGGCCTGGTGGAAGAAGAACGATGACGGCAACATACCCGAGGTAGTGTTGGGGTCATTGAGGAAAATCTCTCCTGCCTCATTGATAAACCCGTCCAGACGCGCATACACGTTGAAGCCCAGGCTGGTGTACAGATGCTCGCACTGCTGCCGGATCTTTTGGATCAGCTCGGTTGGCAGGTCAATAGGCGTAATCTTGCGGCTCAGGCCGGGCAGGTATTTGGAGCGGTAGTCAAAGACCTCGCCGCCTTTTCTGATCTCGGTGGGCGGTAAGGCAATGGGATGCCCCTGCTGGTCCTGCACCACAATGCAGGAGAATTCGCGGCCATTGATAAAAGCTTCTATCAGGACCTGCGTCTCGCTCTCCACGTTGGTGAGGGTGATCGTTTCAGGGCCGTTTTGGCCAAAATAGGTAGAAAGCAGCGCCAGCAATTCCTCTGGGGCGTACACCAACTGGCCGTCCTGGGTCTGGACCGGCAGGCCTATGCCTTCGCGGATATCCGTCAGGGTTTTGATGAAGTTCAGTTGTTCCTCGGCGCTCTTGCTAGTCCAGTCGTTTTTCTGAATGGTGAGCGAGAACAGGCTGCGGGCCACCGCTTCTTCAAACAGTTGCAGGTTTTTCTCTTTGATAATAGACACACCAATTGAAGACCCTTGGTGCGGGGCCTTCAATACCAATGGCAAACCGAGGTCAGCCACCAGGCTGTCCAGCAACGCGGCGCGGTCCTGGGTGGCGTGCCAGTCTTGCAGGCTTAGAATGCGGTAATCTGGGGTGGCAAAGCCGTGCTGCTTGAGCAGAGCCTTCTGGGCAATCTTGTCAATACCCAGCGCCGAGGCCATGATCCCGGAACCCGAATACGGGATGCCATACCACTCCAGCAAACCCTGGATGCTGCCGTCTTCGCCGTACGGCCCGTGCAGGGTCAGGAACGCGAAGTCAAACAACTCCTTGAACTGGTGCGGATGGATGCGCTCCCCTACCCTGGAGGCGATGTCATTCAGCTCTTCCTCGGTGAGTTTGCCCAGACTCTCCAGGTACATCTGCAGGCCGTGCTCAGTGTGGGGCACCACGTCTACGGGCGGGTAGAAATCCCGGATGGTGCCTTTGTAGATGAAGTGCCAGTCCAGCAGAATGAAGTTCCCCAGGCTGTCGGCAAATACCGGTACGGCCTCAAACAGGGATTTATCTAAATTATCGAAGACGGTGCGACCGCCGGCGAAAGAGATTTCGCGCTCCCGGGACGGGCCACCAAAGATGATTCCAATTTTCATTACCGCAAAGATACTGGTTTTTGCGTGTTTGGCGCTAGTGGTAACCCGCTTGTTGTGGGGGCCAGTTGATTTCCTGGGTGTGAACCGAAGAACTGGTGGTAGAACGAAGCGTTTCAGGGCTGTTTTGGAGAAACCGACACGAAAAGGAAGTTCTTTATAATTAGGATACTATATAGTACATTCGGCAGTGCAGTTACGGCTATCTGTTAAAAGCGGCTGTAGACTGTAGGTTGGCATACGGTTTTAGGTGGTACATATATCCAGTGGGTTACCATAAATTGAATGAAAAGAGACTGGGAAGATATAAAATGGATTTTTGAACCTAGTGGTTCTTTGAGAGACATCTATGTCCAAGATGTTTCCCTTGCAGATTGGGAGAAGGTTGTTGACTTATTAAATGAGAATTACCCGTTGAAGTATGGAATTGCAGGTGAAGAAAAAAGTTTTAGCCAGATAGACAAGCAAGACATAATCAGCTACCTGACTGATGAAACAGGCGAAATGTATTGCAGGAGTGTTACTATTGACCTTGGTGGAGTACATGCTAATTGCCATTTCTTCTTATCGGAACAAATAGAGTTTGACATTAACCCAAAGGGAGTTACTTCATTTGAAGACTTTGAGAAGGTAGTAAAATTTATGCAGTCAATCAGTTGGACTTTAGAGCAACAAGTGACCTTGACGGATGAAAACACACCGGAATTCCCCTTGATAAAGGTTGATCTGAAAAGAAACATACATAAAGTTCTGACCCTGAAAGAAGCACTAGACTTACGGAGTAATCGAAACTCTCTTATAGCCAAAATAGCAGTCCTAAAGGTAAGTTTGGAAATGAAGCTGTTCCCAAAGGAGTTTAAAGATCAAATCCTTGAGAGTGCGAGTGAAACCTATAAGCCAGTAAAAAAGAGCAAAAACATATGGTAACCACACCTTTTTGGTAGCTACGCCACCTTATAGCCCCACCATTGCGCTTTAAGAATTACTCTCCTTGCCCCTTCCCTTATGTACCCAAAGACTATCAATATGAAAATCTGGTTTTGTTTGCTTGTAGTGCTCAGTTCTATAGGGAACGTAGCAGCCCAGATGGGTTCTTCCGTTTCTTTTGAGAAGGTGATTAGCCTGAAACAGGTGGGGAGTCCCCTTATCTCCCCCGATGGGAAAAGCATCGTGTACAGTGTAACCAGTACTGACTGGGCCTCTAACAACTATGACACAGAGCTCTGGCTGTCCCACAACGGTGCTGCTCCCCAGCCTTTAACCCGTACGGCAAAAGGCAGCAGTACCTCGGCCCGCATTACCCCAGACAGCAAGTTCGTGAGTTTTCTAGCCGACCGTGGAGAGAAAAACCAGTTGTATATCATTCCGGTGACGGGCGGAGAGGCGCTACAGGTGTCGAAAGACGAAGATGGGGTGGGTAGCTATGAATGGAGCCCCGATGGGAAACGTCTGGCCTACACCAAAGCCGAGGCGGACAGCAAAGTAGAGAAAACCACCAAGGACCGGTTTGGCGCCTTTTTTATTGAAGGAGAAGATTTTAAGCGAAGTCACCTTTGGTTGTTGAATTTTCACTATGACTCCATATCCCTAGCAGGACAGTTACCCTGTTATGCGGTTAAGAAAGACTCTCTCCCCTCCAGTTCTACTCCCGCGGTGCATCTCCAGGACTGCGTTAAATTGCCGATGGCCAGAAAAATAACTTCCGGAGATTTTACCGTTACAAATTTCCAGTGGAGCCCTGATGGCAAAACCATAGCCTTTAACCGGCAGCCCAATCCGCTCATCAACAGCAGCCTCCGGTCAGACATAGTTACCATCAACGTAGACACGAAAGAAATGAAAACCTTGGTGTCCAACCCTACCGGCGATTTTTTTACCAGGTGGAGCCCAGATGGCAAAGCGTTTGTGTACAGCAGCTCTCTGAATGATTCTACCACCTACTATTTCAAAAACAACCGCTTATTCATCTATGATACCCAAACCGCTAAAAGCAGAGAAATCTCTCAAGCCATAGATGAAAACAAGAATGTGCTGGATTGGAACAAAAACGGAATTTACCTGGTGGCCTTGGAGAAAACAAGGCAAATGGTATTTGAAGTAGACCCTAAAACGGGTAAGTCAAAAGCCCTTAATCTAGGCCTGGATCTGGTGGCCAACGTTGCTTTCAGTAAGAACACTGATCTGGTGGCTGTAAGCGGACGAAACCACGCTGATCTGGGAGAGATTTACACCGGTAAATTAAACAGATCGTTAAAGAAACTAACCAACACCACTGAGCAAATCAAAGGCTGGAATACTCCTACCAACGAGGTCATTACCTGGCAAAGCACTGATGGAGCCTCTATTGATGGGGTGCTTCTGAAACCCCGTAACTATGACGCCGCTAAAAAATACCCGCTGCTCATTGTCATTCACGGGGGGCCTACGGCCATTGACTTGCCTGATCCTACCCCCTCTTACGTGTATCCCATGCTGCAATGGGTGGAAAAAGGGGCATTGGTGTTGCGGGTAAATTACCGGGGTAGTGCCGGGTACGGCGAAAAATTTCGTTCCCTTAACGTGCGCAATTTAGGAGTGGGAGATATGTGGGATGTGATGAGCGGCGTGGAGTATCTGGCAAAGAAGAATATGATTGACACCACCAAAATGGGCTCAATGGGCTGGAGCCAGGGTGGCTATATCTCTGCTTTCTTAACCACCAATACCAACCGCTTCAAAGCCATTTCTGTGGGGGCCGGTATCTCCAATTGGGTAACTTATTACGTGAATACAGATGTCACGCCTTTTACCCGCCAGTACTTACAGGCCACCCCCTGGAGCGACATGGATATTTACTTGAAAACTTCGCCCATGACCAACATTAACAAAGCCAGCACCCCTACCCTCATTCAGCACGGTGAGTTTGACAAACGCGTTCCCCTCCCCAACGCTTATGAGTTGTACCGGGGTTTGCAAGACCGCGGAGTTCCTTCTAGGCTAATTATTTACAAAGGTTTTGGGCATGGCATCAACAAACCCAAAGAAAGGCTGGCCGCCACCTGGCACAACTGGCAATGGTTTAACCACTATGTTTTCGGTGAAAAAGAACCTACATTACCTATAGAATAGTTAAAAAAGAGGAACTTTTTTATTGCATAGCGACCTAGCCTCACCAGGTTTATTTCTGGGAGCTAGGTTCATTATTAACGGTACCTTTCAGTTTAAACCATGCTCTCTAACTTCTATCTGATTCAGAAAACAGGATCTGGTTTCTCTTTCCGCCTTACTTAGTTACGAACTGCTGCCAGTAGACGATTAGCATCCTTCTCCTCCGCTAGCAGGTAGCCGCAGCAAGAATAGCAGGTATTACCTTGTTTAGTGCGGAAGGCATGAGTGAGGTAACGTAAGTTGAAACCTGCTGCAGGCCCTACCACCAAAGCATTGTCTCCGCCCAGGATCCGAATTGCTGGTGTGTTTAGCGACTCTGCTTTTATATAAACAATATACCCAAACAATAGCTATTAAGCTTTCAATGCCTTTCATAGCAATACCATGACCACTGAATTTACCCAACTATTTTCCCGTGACTTGGACAGGCTTCAGGCGGAGATTCAGGCTTTTAGAAAAGAGAGCAACCTCTGGATGACGAAGGGAGACATTAAGAATTCGGCCGGTAATTTGTGCCTGCACCTCATGGGTAACCTAAGAACCTACATTGGCAGGAACATGGGTTCCTATGCATATGTAAGAGACCGTGACGCCGAGTTTGCCTTAAAGGATATTCCGGCTGAAATAGTATTGAACCAGATTAAGGAGACAAAAGCCCTGGTAGTAGCCACCCTCACCCAAATGGCGCCTGAAGATTTAGAGGCCCCTCATAAAGAAGAGGTATTTGGCTATGCTATGTCCAACAGGTATTTTCTACTTCATTTACTGGCCCACCTTTCCTACCATTTAGGGCAGATAAATTACCTACGGCGGGTGCTGGAAGAATAACCTAGGCTGCCTGTAATCTTTAAGGAAGGCCTTCCGCTCAAATTATTTTTTTAAAGAAGTAAAGTTAGACCTCTCAGGTATTTTTCAAATACCTGGAAAACCTATTACTTTGCAGCTCCCCCGCTCACTCTATTTGCACAAGAGAGACTAAACAAAAACCCATACCTACTAAACCCGATGAAAAAACTATTACTCCTTCCGGCTCTCCTTTTGGTAGCACTTACCACTTCCTTTGCCCAAACCACCACAGATTCTGCTGCCACCAGAGTCTACCGGCCCGTCCGGTTCCTGGTGAGTGGTGCCTTTGAGTTTGGCGGCGACAAAGTAGCCGAAACGCTGTTCACCAACGGCGAGACCCAAACCACCAGAGCCGGCCAAGGCGGCTCCATCCATGTGGGCGGTCAGTTTCAGTTCCCTAACCTGGAAAAGTTTCTGGTGCGCGCCACGGTGGGTTTCAAGTATGTGACCACCCAGGCGGAAAATGCGCACATCCGGCTCAGCCGCATTCCCTTGCACTTGACCGCCAATTACATGGCCACCGACAAAATTCGACTGAGCGCCGGATTGGCCTCACACCAAAGCGTCACGTTTAAGACCGACGGCATAGGCCAGGATTTTGATTTGAAAGGCGGCACCGGACCAATCTTTGAGGTAGCTTACGGCGTGGTGGGTCTTTCCTACACCATCATGAATTACCAGGATCAAAACAATACTACCTATTCGGCCAACGCCATCGGGGTTACCATTTCAGGGGTTTTCCCGAAGCGGTAACCTTTTCAGCAAAAAATTCAGCTGCCTTGGTTCTTACATAAGCAAGAGTCGAGGCAGCTGAATTTTCCTGTTAGAATAATCTTGTGAAAGGATTATGAAAACCCTGGCTCATTGGAGTCACCACTAACTGCTTAAATCTCTCTCTCTCAAAAAGAAAAGGTAAGATTAGTCTGACTATTACCTTAGGATATTTCTTACTTATGCTCGTCAGTTTCAGGCAGGGGGAAATTGTTTTTCCGAAGATTCATGCCGTAAGTATAGTTGGTAGATAAGATCACGTCATTGCAGTCAAAGTGTTTGATTACTCCATCTTTTTGCAGCGCAATTACCCAACAGGTATTTTGGTGCATGCCATAATCTATGATAAAAAGGGCCTGGCCTGTGCCTAAAGGGGTTTCTACCAGAATGGAGGGTTTCAACTGCAGAATTGACATACTTACATGGTTTTAATGGATTAGTGCGCCAGTTAAGCCTATTTATAAAAGCCCCCTGGCAGATGGTAAACCCAGTTTCAGGCCAATTGTTCTTTGTGCTCCTTAAGAAAATCAATTTCCGGTGGCCCATGCTTGCCGGGTGTAAATACAACCCTTCCCTGCGCATAACCCTTTCCTTACATTAGCCAAAAAACTAAATATAAGGGAGGCGTTTTACCCCGTTTTCTGTAAAACAGGGCTAAAACGCCTTTTCTGCATCTCAACACTTCCCCCCTGCCGTGGCACCCGGTATCTAAATAGAATTACTATATTTGCTTTGCACCCCTTTCTGGGCGAACACCGTAGCTAGTACCTAACATTTCAGACTATGATAACCATTGACCAATATGATTTCCAGGGCAAGCGCGCCCTGGTGCGCGTAGATTTTAACGTGCCCCTGAACAGCAAATTTGAAATCACAGATGATACCCGTATCAGGGCGGCCGTGCCTACCATCAAAAAGATTCTGAACGATGGTGGATCGGTGGTATTGATGTCGCACTTGGGAAGACCCAAGGGAGGCCCCGAGGAAAAATACTCGCTCAAGCATCTCATCAAGCCCTTGGAAGATATTTTCCTGACCAAGGTGAATTTCTCCCGCGACTGCGTAGGCGCCGAAGCCCTGGAACTAGCCAGTAGCCTGCAACCCGGTGAGATTCTCTTGCTGGAAAACCTACGGTTCCACGCCGAGGAAGAGCAAGGCAACCAGATCTTCGCCGAGAAACTGAGCCTTTTAGGCGATGTGTACGTGAATGACGCCTTCGGGACCGCTCACCGCGCCCACGCCTCCACAGCCATCGTGGCTGACTATTTCCCCCATGACAAGGTGTGTGGATCTGTGATGCAGGCCGAGTTGGAGAATGCCCAGAAAGTACTGAGCTACGCCGACCGCCCCTACACCGCCATCATGGGCGGCGCCAAGATCTCTGACAAGATCATGGTGATTGAGCAGCTCCTGGACCGCGTGGACAACCTGATCATTGGCGGCGGTATGAGCTATACCTTCGCCAAGGCCCAGGGCGGCACCATTGGTAACTCCCTCCTGGAAGCCGACAAACAGCAACTAACCCTGGACCTGCTGCGCAAAGCCGAAGAGAAAGGCGTGAAAATCTACTTGCCCACTGACTCGGTGATCGCCGATGCCTTTGACAATGACGCCAACACCGATGTGGTAGCCAGCGGCGCTATTCCCAACGGCTGGATGGGCCTGGACATAGGACCAGACACCCGTGCCACCTTCGCGGAGGTAGTGCGCAACTCAAAAACCATCCTCTGGAACGGACCCATGGGCGTTTTTGAATTCCCTAATTTCGCCATCGGTACCAAGACCATTGCCGAGGCCGTAGTGGAAGCCACTAAGAACGGTGCCTACTCGCTCATTGGGGGCGGCGACTCAGCCGCGGCGGTCACTCAAATGGGCCACAGTCATGATGTGTCCTACGTCTCTACCGGTGGCGGTGCCCTGCTAGAGTACATGGAAGGCAAAGAACTGCCCGGCGTAACGGCCTTACAATTTGAAGAGACTCCTTTAACCTAAAGGATTCGCTTGAATATCAAAACAGAAAGGGCAGCCATTAATGGTTGCCCTTTCTGTTTTGAGCCTGTTTTCCTAAAAAAAGGCTCAAAACGAATTCACAGTACACACCAGTTTAAGGGATAACCTTAAGCATTACTTAACATATTATAATAACCATTGACACTACAGGCCAATCCGTTCTAGGTTACCGTCTGGTGTGTACCGAAGTAGGTTGCTCTCCAGCATTTCCTGCAGCAGGTCACCCAGTAAATCTTGCTCCGAAGAACTGAAATGGATGGCGATGGACTTTGGGTGCAAAGGCGTTTCCTTTAGGTGGCTTAGCACGCGCGCTTCCAGGTGGAGTTTGTTCTCCTCCAGTTTCTTCTTTTTCTTCTGGGCCAGGCAATAGTCACAGATGCGGCAATTGGAGGTAGCTATCTCCCCAAAATAAGCCAGTATCTGATTGGTACGGCACTCTTTGGTATTGGTCATATACGCCACCACGCTCTGGGCCTTTTCCAGGGCCCGTTCCCTAAACTGCGTTAACCGCTTTTGGTCCAGAGGCAATGTAGCGGCATCAAACCGCGGCGTTAAAAATTGTACCTGCGGACCGTCATGCTGCGCCTCATAGACCAAGACCTTGCGCTGGTGCAGGTGCTGCAATTGCTGCTTTATGGTTTTCTCGTGCAGGTTCAGGTGTTTGGCCAGCCCCGCCTCTGCTATCTTCACGAAGTCCCGGAACATCTCGCCACCATACAGCCGCAGCAAGCCTTTGATCAAGGGTTCCAGGGTCTCATTCAGGAGTTGAAATTCATACAAGGCGGTGTTTCCTAGAAGGAAATTCACTTTGGATGGGCTATAGAAACCTTCGTTCATTTGCAGCAAACCTTCAGACTCCAGCTGCTTTAAAGAGTGATGCACCTCTACCGGGGCTAATTGATACGTGCGGCTGAAGTCAGCCAGGTCAAAGTCAAAGGACTGGAAGGCGCCGCTCCCGGTGGCCAGCTGGTAGTAATTGGCTAGCGCCTGATACACCCGTTTAATGGTCTCTATAGGTGGGTACGCTTCCTTTGTTTTCTTAAGCAGCAAGGAAGTATCTTCGGGGCCCAGCAGCACCGTGGCATAGCTGTATTTCCCGTCGCGGCCCGCCCGGCCGGCCTCCTGGTAATAGGCCTCCAGGGAATCGGGCAGGTCCAGGTGCACCACCAGCCGCACGTCTGGTTTGTCAATCCCCATCCCGAAGGCGTTGGTAGCCACAATAACCCGCACGCGGTCCTGTAGCCAATCGGTTTGGGCAGCGGTTCGGGTTTGGTGCGGGAGTCCGGCGTGGTAGGCTGCGGCTTTTATGTTCTGTTTTTTGAGCCAGTCGGCCAGTTCCTGGGTGCGGCGGCGGTTGCGTACGTACACAATGGCCGTACCCGGCATTTTCTGCAGGATCTCCCCCAACCGTCCTTCCTTGTCTTCGGTGGCAAGAACAGAATAAGACAAGTTCTTCCGAGCGAAGCTCTGCTGAAACACCTGCGGCTTTTTGAATTGTAGCTTCTCCTGGATATCGGCTTTCACCACCTCGGTGGCCGAGGCCGTGAGCGCCAACACCGGTACTTTTGGCAGCACCTCGCGCAGCTTGGCAATCTCTAAATACGGCGGCCGAAAATCATAGCCCCACTGGGAGATACAGTGCGCCTCATCCACAGCCAGCAGGCACACGTTCATTCGCTTTACGCGCTCCAGGAAAAGCTCGGTCTGCAACCGCTCCGGCGACACGTACAGAAAGCTGGTCCCGCCAAAAACGCAGTTATCCAGGATTAGGTCCCGCTCCCGCTCGGGTTGCCCCGAATGTAAAGCCGCCGCAGAAATACCCCGTTTCCGAAGATTCTCCACCTGATCTTTCATAAGCGCAATCAAAGGGCTCACCACCACGCAAACGCCCCCTAAGGCCAACGCCGGCACCTGAAAACAGATAGATTTCCCGCCGCCAGTAGGCAGAATAGCTAAAGTATCTTCCCCAGCCAAAACCGCCTTAATGATATCCTCCTGCCCCGGCCTGAATGCCTCGTGGCCCCAATATTGCGTTAGTATCTCGTGAATGTCTGCCATAGCCACGCCAAAAGTACGAAAATGTTGGATGGTGGGTAAGGGTGTATTACTAGCCGAGGCTTTTTAGATGTAGTTTGCTTTTGACTTAGGGGCGGCTTTTTGATAAAGAATTTGCTTGTGCCTTGGAAGGGCGGCTTGTCTATGGCCTCATGAGTTTTGTTGTTTCATCTTTTCGCTCCGAGCGCTCATGGCCGCGGGGCCCCGCCTTCCGCCCTCGCGCTGTACCCTCTCGCCTGGCGCTTTAGCACCTGCCGCATCCGCGGCACCGGGTCGAGTGCTAGGCGCTCAGACGAAAGGCTGGAATCGGGTTAGGCGCGGAATGCGTTTTGGGTTGAGGTGTTTTGAGGGTATTTTAAGAAAAACAGGCTTAAAACGTAATTCTGCTTAAAAACTGCAATACCGCTTACAAAGCGCAGACTCCCCCCTTGAGGGGGGGTAAAGGGGGGCGTTTACACCAGCAGATGACTCTTTCCCTAAACGCCAATCGTTAAATTGGCTGTCCACCCAGTGCTTAGAGCCTTACCGCTAACTCTATGCACAACAATCAAATTAAAATTGCCCTCTTCCTCGTCCCCCTTTGAAGGGGGTAGGGGATTGACCCACTCCTGTAGAAAAAACCATGTTTCCAGCCCATTTTCCCCAAAACAGCCCTAAAACAAAAAACCCGACCAAAGGTCGGGCTTCTGTACATTCACTATTCCGTTTATAAAAACTTAGGCAGCGGCGGCTTGTTCCTGCTCGCGGTCCTCAATCACCTTTTTCAACTTCTGGATAGACTGCTTGGCGCGTTCTTCGTCCAGTTTGTTGATGTTCAGGAGCATTTTGGTTTTCTCCTGACGGGTGATCACCGGGTTGTTAAGCAGGCGGATGATTTCCTCCTTCTGCTTGGCCGTTGCGTACTTCACGTTCGCTTCTTCCTGGCCAGGTTCTGCACTAGGAACAGCGGCTGCTACGGGAGCAGGAGCTGTCTCTGGCGCATTGTCTGCCGGAACCGCTTTCATGGTCTTCGCCGTGGCAGTTGCTGGCTTCACAACGTGGTCCGCTTTTTGGTCGGTCACATTGCCCTGGTAATCCATTTCCTCAGCGGGCGTAGGCTCATAACCGGCGGCTCTTATGATCCAGGCCAGGGCGTTACGGTAAGCTTTACCAATTGCACGGGTTTGGGCCATAGACGCAATCGCGTATTCCTGGTAGTATTTGCGGCCCTGTTCTTTGTTAGAACAGATGGCAAAACCGGCACCTACAATCTGCTCCGTGCGCAGGTTCAGCAAGTTTACCTTCGCCAGGTACTTGATCTCTGTGCTGTCGCTCATGTTGGTCAGCGCATCTACCACCGGAAGAATACCCAGTCTTGAACCGGCATACTGCCAGCCCTCCACATTCACGTACTCTTTACCTTGTATGTTCTGGAACAGACGATTCTCCTTGATGAACTTGGCCAAATCAACAGCCAGGTGCATGGTTTCGTCTGAGCGGGAGATGTCAAAACTCTCGATTTTGCTTTTCTTCACCACTTTATCCTCGTTATTCATTTGATTCACCTTCGTCTGCATATATCTTCTAGTTTCAGTTCAGGATAATAACAGACCTAGGTTTGTAATAGTGCCATCTAGCGCTATTTTAACACTAATTAATCTACTTGATTATCAACTAGTTACAAGCATTTGCTAAATTATTTTTAGCAAACTCCAACACACTATAAATCAACGCTTTAAACAAAGAAATTAATAGGAGAATTTGATCCCTTAAATGGTAAGCATGAACGTCTGCTTCCTACAACATCTTTAAATTATTAATTGATAAAAAGGCATGGTTTTTCCAGGGAATCTTCAGATGAAAGCAAGGGACCTAAGGCGTGGATACAAAATAAAATCTCAGGATCATTGCAAGGAACAGGCCCCTAGCAACTGGAGACACGGACAGGTCAAGCACTGTCCCTACACCAACGCGGCCTACTTTCTTGCTGCGGGGCAAGGTCATTGGTACAGACGCTCGCAGGAGCGCGTATTTCGAGGTTTTTGGAGCTAAGGCTTTTCTGCAAACAAGCGGCCTTTCCCTCCGCCCGCCGGGCGATGCAGGCATCGCAACGGACCGAGCAGCAATAAACTCACCTGCCCTATACCTTGCGGAGGGCCGCCACGCGTAGCCCGAAGCATGGGCAGGGGCAAGCAGCGGCTATCCAAACAGCAACGGCGTAAGCTCCCTACGCAGCAGAGGACGGTTGCCCGGTGGTACTGAAATGAGGCCCCGCCTGTTTGAGCGGCAGCGAGTTCGGGGCTTCTTGATTCTTTTGGTTACTTTTCTCATCAAGGAGAAAAGTGACAAACGGCAGCCGGGCGAAGGGAATGATAAAGTTGAAGGAAGAGAATAGGAAGTAAAGGCGCAATGGCAGATGGAGAAGCAGTCTGGGTCGTTGGTGAGAACACCAACAACGGCGAGATGGCTCAATCGCAAATAAGAAAGTCACGGAAGTAAAACCACGCCTTAGTCAAAGACTACCTAGAACGGCATCAAACGTCAATTTTAAAACTTAAAAAGAAGGAAAAGCCTATTCCTACACCACTTCCTCCGGCTGCAGCAAATACCCATCTTTCATGGTAAGCTTCCGGTCCGCCATATCTGCGAGGGCAGGATTATGGGTCACAATCACAAACGTCTGGCCCAGGTCTTTGCGGAGGTTAAAGAAGATCTGGTGCAGTTCATCGGCGTTCTTGGAGTCCAGGTTACCGGATGGTTCATCGGCGAAGATGAGTTTGGGGGAATTGATGAGGGCTCGGGCGACGGCGGTGCGTTGCTGCTCGCCACCGCTCATCTGGGAGGGTTTGTGGTCCAGGCGGTCGGCGAGGCCCAGCATGGTGAGCAGTTCTTTGGCGCGGGTCTCCACTTCCTTTTCGTCGCGGTCGGCCAGGAAGCCGGGGAGACAGACGTTTTCCAAGGCGGTGAACTCGGGAAGCAGGTTATGAAACTGGAAGATGAAGCCAATGTTGCGGTTCCTGAAACGGGCCACCTCTTTGTTGCTCATACTTGATATCTTCTGGCCGTGCAGGTACACCTCGCCGGCGTCAGGCGCATCTAAGGTGCCCAGCAAATGCAGGAGCGTGCTTTTCCCGGCACCGGAAGCGCCCACAATGGCCACCACTTCGGCTTCGCCAATGGAGAGGTCAATGCCTTTCAGGACTGGTAACTTGCCGTAAGATTTAAACAGCCCGCGGGCCTCCAACAAAACTGGTTTCTCTGCGCTCATGTACTACAAAACAATAAGGAAGGGAGGTCATTTGCAACCTGCCTGTGAAATTAACCCCTCCCCCCTCAACGGCCGGGCTGCTTTTAAAGTTATTTCCGGCGCTAGCCTATCTCCCTAGCCAAGGAACTCAAAAGCTGTTTTAGGGCCGTTTTCGGGAAAACAGGCCTAAAACAGCCCTACTCCTTTTCTGGCTGAAAACCGGCAAAACCCGTATCTTTCTGGATATAACTAAGTGCCTATGAAGTCTTTCCTGTGGTTGATATACGCGTGCCTGATGCTGCAACTGGTGGCCTGCCAGTCGGCGCCCTCGCAGCCTATGCCTGGCATGCCGCTGTTACGGGGTGTGAACTGGGTGGCCGCCGATACGGTGACGCTGGAGCAGTTGCAAAACTTGAAAGACCATGGGGTGGAATGGATAGCGCAGACGCCGTTTGGCTGGCAGAAGGCCCATGATCAACCCGACCTCGCCTTCAGCAGCAAGCGCGGGTACTGGGGCGAGCGGGACGCCGGACTCATCCAGACCACCTTGCTAGCCCGCTCATTGGGCATCAAAACGCTACTGAAACCGCACATCTGGCTTAGGAGCAACCAAAGCGGCGCCTGGGTGGGCACCATCAAAATGAATTCAGAAGCAGACTGGCAGGCGTGGTTCAAGAATTACCGCACCATGCTGCTCCACTACGCGCGGCTCGCTGATTCCCTGCAGATAGAAGGCCTCTGCATTGGAACCGAATTGCACCTCACCGTCACCGAGAAACCGGAGGAATGGCGCAAACTGATCAAAGACGTACGGCAGGTGTACCGCGGCCAGCTTACCTACGCCGCCAACTGGAACGAGGAATACGAAGACGTGCCTTTCTGGGATGAGCTGGATTTTATTGGCGTGCAGGCCTATTTCCCGCTCAGCAAAGCAACTGCCCCTCCCCTGGCCACGTTGCTGGACTCTTGGAAACCCCACGTGCGGGCCCTGGAAAAGCTGCAGCGCAAGTTCAATAAACCCGTGGTGTTCACCGAGGTAGGCTACCGCAACATTCCGCACGCGGCCGCCGAGCCCTGGACCTGGCCCGCGCGCGGCGAGCAGACCGAGCCCGAAGACCCTGCCACGCAGGAACGGCTCTATGAGGCCATGTACCGCACCTTCTGGCATAAACCCTGGTTCAGGGGCACGTTCATCTGGAAATGGTACCCGGCGGTACGCACCTCGGGCCGCGCCCGTCGCGATTTTACGCCCCAGGGCCTGCCGGCAGCCAGGGTGATGGCCCGGTATTACCAGCAAGGCAATTAAACATATCTGGGGCAACTTTGAAAAGTAAGCCGTAAACCTTACTTTCGTGCACCTAAAATCATCAACCTAACCTCATGAATATACACGAGTACCAGGCGAAAGACATTCTGAAACGCTACGGCGTAAGAATTCAGGAAGGCATAGTAGCGGAAACCCCTGAAGAGGCGGTAGCGGCTGCCAAGCGTTTAACCGAGGAAACCGGCACTGGCTGGCACGTGATCAAAGCCCAGATTCATGCGGGCGGTCGCGGTAAAGGCGGCGGGGTGAAACTGGCCAAGAACCTGGAGCAGGTGAAAGAAATTGCCGGCCAGATCTTAGGCATGCAGTTGATTACGCACCAAACCGGCCCCGAGGGCAAAAAAGTAAATAAGGTATTGGTAGCCCAGGACGTGTACTACCCTGGTGACTCTGAGCCGAAAGAATATTACGTATCTATCTTGTTAGATAGAGCCAAAGGCCAAAACGTGATCATGGCGTCTACTGAAGGCGGTATGGACATTGAAGAAGTAGCGGAGCATACACCGGAGAAAATCTTCAAGGAGTGGATTGACCCAGCAGTTGGTCTTCGTCCGTTCCAGGCCAACAAGATTGCCTTTGCTTTTGGTTTGCAGGGCGAGGCGTTCAAGGAGTTTGTAAAGTTCCTGAACAGCCTGTACAACGCGTATGTAGACACAGACGCTTCTATGTTTGAGATCAACCCGGTGTTGAAGACCTCAGACAACAAGATTCTGGCGGTAGACGGCAAGGTAGACTTAGACGACAACGCTCTGTTCCGTCACAAAGACCTGGCTGACCTGCGCGACTTAGCCGAGGAAGATCCTTTGGAAGTAGAGGCGAGCAAAAGCAACCTGAACTATGTGAAGCTGGACGGTAACGTGGGCTGTATGGTGAACGGTGCTGGTCTGGCCATGGCCACCATGGACATTATCAAGCTTTCTGGCGGTGAGCCGGCTAACTTCCTGGACGTAGGGGGTGGGGCCAACGCGCAGACCGTAGAAGCCGGTTTCCGTTTGATCCTGCAGGACCCTAACGTGAAAGCCATCCTGATCAACATCTTCGGGGGTATTGTGCGTTGCGACCGTGTAGCCAATGGTGTGGTAGAGGCTTACAAGAACATTGGGACTATCAACGTTCCTATCATTGTTCGTCTGCAAGGAACCAACGCCGAGGAAGGTGCCCGTATCATTGACGAGTCTGGCCTGAAAGTTTACTCTGCCGTGTTGCTGAAAGACGCTGCGCAGAAAGTGAAAGACGTATTGGCAGAAATGGCATAAGCTATCCTGTTTAAGATACTTAAAAAGGCTTCCTGGCAACGGGAAGTCTTTTTTTGTGAGGTACATGCAACCTTCAGGCCTTAGAGAGAGTCGTTTCAGAAAACCTATCTACTATGAAAAAGCAAACCCTTCTCATGTTCTGTCTGGCTTCTGTTTTAAGTGTAGGCTTCTCCCCTACCTTGCAGGCCCAGGACGCAATGCCCTACCTGAAAGTTATCTCCTTTGACCGCGCCCCCCAGCTGAAGCCCGTGTACCAGAAAAGCGCCCCGGACAATGCCTACCTTACCCAGCTCCGGAACACCTATCAGTTAGACAAAATCATTGCCGGTAAAAAAACCGATTTTGATAAGGTGAAAGCCATCTGCGGATGGGCCAGGCAGCGGTGGGAACACAACGGCGTGAACACGCCCCTCAAAAATGATCCTATCTCTATTCTGGAGGAAGCCGCCACTGGCAAGAGTTTCAGGTGCGTAGAATACGGCATTGTGGTGAGCGGCGCTTTAAATGCCGTGGGCATACCGGCCAGAACGTTGGCCCTGAAGATGGAGCACGCCGATACGGTGTCCTTCGGGGCGGGGCACGTGGTGGCCGAAGCTTATTTGCGCGACCAGAAAAAGTGGGTGATGGTAGACGGTCAGTTTAACGTCATTCCTATGCTCAAAGACACTCCCTTGAATGCCGTAGAGTTACAGCAGGCCCTGGCCACCGGGGCACCAGACCTGAAGGTGGTCTCGTTCTCTGGCACCAAAGCCGCCGATTACTTCCCCTGGATTGCGCCTTACCTGTTTTACTTCAATACCCGCCTGGACAACCGCTTTGGCGTGGAGCGAGGGCCAAACAGCATCATGCTGGTACCCAAAGGCGCCAAGAACCTTACGGTCTTCCAGAAAACCTTGCCCATCCAGGACATGGCCTACACGCACTCTCTGGCAGACTTCTACCCAGCCATGAAGTAAACCAAAAAGGAAGACTACCCAATGAAATCGCTTGGCAAGCAAGTCTGCTCTTAAAAAGTAACTTCATCCAGATAAATCTGACCCAGTTCTAAAAAGAAAAAACGGGAGCCCCTTTTCAGGGAGCTCCCGTTTTTGTTGCCTTTTGGCTAAAACAGGCCCAAAACGGCAAGTCTAGTTCAACACGTTTAGTTGCACGTCTATGTTGCCGCGAGTACCCACAGAATATGGGCACACCTGGTGGGCCTGCTCTACCAGTTCCATGGCTTTCTCTTTGTCTACGCCGTCAATCTTCACGTCTAACTGCACAGACAGGCCGTAGCCGGCGTTTTCAAACTGGTCAAGGCCTACGTGGGCGGTTACGGTAGACTTTTCATCCAGGCGTATTTTTTGCTTGCTGGCCACCAGCATTAAGGCGCTCTGGAAACAGGCGGCGTACCCTGCCGCAAATAATTGCTCTGGGTTGGTGGCGCCGCCGTTTCCGCCCAGGCCTTCAGGTAAACGGACCGGCATGTCTAAGATGCCATCATTTGATTTTACATGGCCGGTGCGGCCTCCGGTTGCGGTTACCTCCGCGGTATACACTCTCTTCATAGTCTTGCGCTTTAAGAATTGAAAACTCGTTCTCTTCTAAACTGATTTACCTTTAAATTGTTCTTAGGTCTATCTACCGGCGCACTCGTTTTAGAGGTGTTTTTGGGAAAACAGGCAAAAAACGCCAAATGCCCCTTTCAAACTACCCTGGCATTTCCTACATTTGCACTCGCAATACCAGGCCGCGTAGTACAACGGATAGTATTGGAGTTTCCGAAGCTCTCGATCCAGGTTCGATTCCTGGCGCGGCCACCAAGCTTGAAAAGCCCTCTCCGCTGGATGCTGAGAGGGCTTTTTGTTTTAGAAGGTTCGGAAATACCTTGGACACCGTTCTATAATAAACGGCCACGTATCAGGGTTCTCTTCCCCCTTGCAAGCCTTCTATGCCAGCTCTTTCCACAGGCAATCCTTATTGGACTTGGAGGAGCTAATGCATCCCTTCAATCCTCCTTGCTTAATTAGTTTTATAATTAAATGAGTATTTTTTCATTTCTTGCGTACTAATACTACTACTCCCCGCCAACTCTATGGCGGGCTTTACACTTTGCCTCTTTTGGTCCGCGCTTTCTATAATAAAGCACCCATAAGAAGAGGCTTGGGAGTCAGAGGTTATCCCTTCGGCCCATTTCCTTTCCTCCCTTCAACCTTACCAATGATAAAATTAGATTTGATCATGGTCGTAGAAGACGACCCTTCCGCCATTTTCCTTGCCCACCGCGTCCTCACGAAAAGTGTAATTGCTGAAAAGTTCTGTACCGCCCGAAACGGGATACAGGCGCTGAGTTGCCTCCAGAGTCACTGCGGCGCTCCAGATTATCATCATGAGTTACCTTCTCTTATTCTCCTGGACATCAACATGCCCTACATGGATGGATTTGAATTCCTACTTGAGCTTGACCTTCTAAAGCTCAACACAAGGCCTCTGGTGGTCATGTTATCCTCCTCCCAAAAAAAAGAGGACGAACACAAAGCCCTCCAACTCAAAGCAGATGCCTACCTTAGAAAACCGCTCAAAATAGAGGAGCTTAATGAGTTCCTCTCCAAGACGCTTTAACACCCATTGGATTTGGATTTTACCTCAGGCTTCAGTCTCTATTGACCTGAATAGTTTTGCTTGGGGCTGCTTTTAGGACAAATTGAGGCATTGCCCCATCATGATGTCAAAAGATAAAGAGTCTCTGCCAGAGAAAATTTCAATAAGAATGTTCTAGGTATAGAAGCGGTAATTTAAGAGTAGAAAATCCTTCCTGACCATGGCCAGGAAGGATTTTTGTTTTGGTGATCACCTAAGTCTACTGCTTTTCCCCTATCTTGTTAAGGAATTATCTTTAACGGTCATCAGCCTTACAACGCTCCTTGCACCTGGCATAAGAAAAGTTCTTAGCACCAATAACCAAAGCACCCATGTCAGAGAAGGAGAACGGGAAGGAGAAGCTGCGGCTGCTCCTGGAGGAATTTAATTTGCTGCAGGAAGATGAGAAAGTGAGCATGCCCGTTCTGCTGCAGAAAGTAGAAAGCGTGTTGCAGGTGCTCCGGTCCCTGGGCACAGACGGGTATACCGAAGACCAGACCCATCACATTGTCAATTACTGCAAGCTCAAGATGAAGTACGCCCGCAAACAGATTGAAAACGGCGACGTGGAAGAAGGGCTGCAGTTCGCAAAGTCGGTGATCAGTTATTACTTGAAAGAGGCCAGCGCCCCGGAAACCACTCTGGAGAATTAGCGCACCCTCCCAGAAGCCAGAAAAATAGAACCTTAATCACCCTGGCCACCCCATTCCTTTTAAGCGGAAAGATAACGGCAGCCAGCGTTCTGGGCCCGGGGTCACCTTCACCGTCTATTTTCCTTGCTTACCCTCTCCCCTGCCCAAGCATTTGTATAAACTGGTGGGCCATTTTTCCTCTACCCTATTGTCACCCTGGTTGCTTTAAAAAGTATACGCTTTTTAATATATTGTTGGGAATTTACGGGCCCTTATGCTGGCTTTACCTTGAACCAACCATTAAAAACAACCTACCCTTTATGAAAAAAGTAGTACTCCTTTGCTTCGTCTTACTCAGCTTTACCCAGGTATTTGCGCAGAGCCGCCCAGATTCCATTGAGGTCCGGAAAGGCTTCTCCACGGTATACAGGCAGCACGGCCAGAACCTCACGCCCAAGCAATTACTGGCGGCCACGCAATCAAACCCAGAGGCCTACAAGCAAATGAAAATAGCCAAAGGCAAAGCCGATGTAAGTTCGGTGCTGGGTTTTGCCGGCGGTATGCTGGTAGGCTGGCCGTTAGGGTCGGCTATTGGCGGCGGCGAACCTAACTGGACCCTGGCGGGTGTGGGCGCCGGCCTGATTGCGGTGGGCATTCCGTTCTCCGTTTCTTATGCCAAACACACCAACAACGCCATTAGTATCTACAACCAGAGTGCCCCGCAGGCGCTTATTCCCTCGCATGAAATCAAGTTCGGGTTCACCGGAAACGGCGTAGGCATGCATCTTAAATTCTAAGATCTGGTTTACAAACACCAACAGATTTTCTGGGATAAACCTAAAAGCCGTCCGTTACAGCAAAGCGCTCATAACGGACGGCTTTCACATATTGTATTTCTTCCCAGGGAAGCAGCTACTAGGAAGTAATCCGAAGACAATAAACCCCAAACCTTCCCGTATAAAGTTTATCAGCCCCAGGCCTTGGGTCAGCCCCTGAAAGCGTTACTACCTGAATACCTTTTCATGATTTAAGCTGGAGACCGCATAAGGTAGACTACCTTCAGACATTTTACCAACACGCTTAATACCATCTATTGCACTATCAGGTACTATGAGCGGCTCAAAATGCTTTCTGTGATCTGGAAAGGAATGGCCACCAAGGAAAACATCAAAGAGGTAAAGAGCGCAGTAATGGAAATGATCGGGCAGACCCACTGCCGGTTTATCCTGAACGATATGGAGCGCTTTTTTTGCCAGCTCTTCTGAGGTATTGGTAGATCTGGCCATGACCGAGTGGGACCCCGAGGGCCTGCACTCTGGGGTGCAGGTGATTGTACACATTATAAAACCCGAAACAGATTTACCCCCCCTGCAAACCTCCTGTGCCCATCCGTTTACGATCAAGTTCTTTGACGACAAAGTAGATGCCATCACCTGGATCACCGAGGAACTGGAAACCAACCCTTCCGCCTAAACCTTCCGGCATAAATATCAGGTCAACCGCTAAAAGCCGTTTTGGGCCTGTTTTCAGAAAAACAGGCCCAAAACGGCTTTTAGCGGTTGACCATCAAGCGTTCCTTTTAAAGCCAGGTCATTTCAATGCCCAGTCAAAATAAATGGCCTGAGCAATGCCCATCTACCGCGGCGCCCGTTTAACTAAATAAGAGCGGATTGTTCTTCACCAAAACCTCAGCAGCCATGAACCTACTTACCCTAAACCTGGCAGATAACATCAAGATAGAGGTAGACAATACCTACAGCGGCGTGGAAACCATCAAATACAACGGCGAAGTAGTGTCTGAGAAAAGATCGCTCTCCGGCGAAAACCACCAATTTGAGCGGGAAGAAAACGGCAAAAAGGTAAAATACGAGGTAAAGATCAGCATCAAAGGCCTCTCCCGGATAGGCATAGACATCTACCGGAATGACAAGGTAATCCTGATCAGTTAATTCTCCTTTTGAGTTGGGATTCTTGAAGAATAGTTATTGGCATTCATTGACTGAATCAATGGCCTTTCTGTTTTGGGCATGTTTTCCGGAAAACGGCTCTAAAACAGAGATGCCCAATTGCTAGGATTTCTCTAACTAACCTGCCCAACAAACCAGAAGCCCCAGCTGAAAAACAGCTGGGGCTTCTGGTTTTAAAAGAAGGTTATTCTTCTGGCAGGTTTAGATGGAATCTGTAACCACTAATAGGGCATAGATTACTCCTGGCAAAAAGAATAAGAGCGTAAGCAAGATACTGACCCAGAAACGGGTGCCTATGCCTTCATGCAGGTACACGGCCAAAGGCGGCAACAGAATAGCTAATACCAGTTTCAGGCCCAGGCTCACATCGCTCTGCTGAATGTTCTTTTTCATTTCTCTGGTCAGGTTCTTTTTCTCTTCTTTAGACAGGGAATTGAATTTTTCACGGGCGCTTTCCAGGGCTGCCTTGTCTGCCGCCACCAAACTGGCCGCGTTGGCTGGCGCAACGGCTACCGCAGGTGCCTTGGTTTCAAACAGAACGGGTTGGGGGGCCGCGGCGCTGGCTTCTAAGGGGCTTTCCTGGGGCGCTACCGCTGCCGGCTCCGGCGCTACCGCGGTTTCTATTGAAGAAGCAGTATTGCCAGGCACTACGGCGGCGGGCTCGGCTTTGGCTACTGATTTTGTGTAGGGCTCTGGCTTTACGGCGGAGAATCTATAATACTCTGCAGTACTACAGGCCAACAGGAGCTGACCTAAAACCAGCACCATAACCAATTGGAGTAAATGTTTCAACTGCATAACGTTACGTATTTAAGTAAAAAGAAAAAACTTGAGAAAAATCCTACCTTCTTATGCCTGGGGCACCGGCATATCCAGAGTTTGTGTATAAGGTTTTTACTAGTTATCTCTCTACTTTGTTCTATATTTTAACGCTAAAATACAGTATACATCAAATATTTAAGGGTTGCTTCCCAGAAATAACCTGGTTTGTTTTAGGCTAGTTTTCCTGAAAACAGGCCTAAAACGGGTTCTCTTAGTTTTTTAGTTTTTAGGGATTTCCACGTAAAAGGAAGATCCTTTGCCTTCTTCGCTCTCAAACCAGATCTTGCCCTCATGCAGGTTCACAATGTTTTTGATGATAGACATGCCCAGGCCCACGCTTTTCTCGCCGCGAAGGCCTTCGCGCCGGGCTTTGGTGAACTTGTCAAACAGGTAAGGCTTGAGGTGATTTGGAATGCCAATCCCGTTGTCTGCCACGGTAATGAGCACCGTATCAGACTTGGGTTCCAGAGACACAGTAATGGTCCCTTTTTCCCTGGTGAATTTCATGGCGTTAGACACCAGGTTGTTTAATACCTGCATGAATTTCATGACGTCCAGGTATACAAACACGGGTTCAGCGGGCAGGTTGGCGGTAAAGTTTTTCTCCAGCAGCGTGTCACCCACGTGCTGGTAATTGTCCATCATGATGCCCAGTTTCTGCGTGATGTCTACCCGCTCCTTGTGCAGCACCACCTGTGAGGACTCCAGAAACTCATTGTCCACGAAATCACGGATCAGGTCAGAGCCCTTGGTGGCGTTTTCTTTAATGTAGCCCACCAACTCCAGGGTCATGGGGTTCGCCGACTTCAGTTCAGCCTCCAGCAGTTTAATCATTCCCTCAATGTTGTTGAAAGGCGCGGCCAGGTCATGGGAAAGAATCTCCAGGGTAGAGTTTTTCTTTGAATTAAATTTAAGGATGTTGCTTTGGTACTCTTTCCTTTTGGTAATGTCTTCGGCATACCCCGTAATATAGCGGGTGGCCTCCATTTCTATAATTGCGCAGTTGAGGCAGATCCATTTAAGTGGCTGGCCCGGCACCTGAATCCTGAACTCAATGCCGCTTTGCCTTAGGCTGTTCTGGAGCTGGTGGTATTGCTCCGTGAGAAAGTCTCTGTCATCCGCGTGCACCCGGTCCACAAGTCCCGTGGCGTCATAGAGCACTTTCTCGGTGTCTACCCCAAACATCTTGGCAAAGGCCCCATTCACGTATTGCAGCGCGTTTTGCCCATCTTGGTACACAAAATATGCCTGCCCGAAGGCCTCTGCCGCCTGCTCTACCAGAGAGGCGTAAAAGGCAGCTTTTGTATTTTTCATTTTTATAATTTAATAAGGTGAATTCCGGTAAGAATGAGGAGAAACGTGTATTTTAAAAGTATGTTCGTTTTTATATATAGCAGGCCTTAAACTTTTGGTTTTAGAAAGCTGGAAAATAAAGAGTATCTTCGTTATAGTTATTCTTATGTCACGCTTATCCCCTACGTCATGCCGGCAACCCAAAGATCAAATCCCTACTATCATGAAACAGGTGAAATCCTGGTGATTGATGATGATTCCTCTAGTCTGTTTCTAATTCAGGACCTACTTAATTCGCTGGGGATGGGCGATAAGGTCACCACGGCTACCAACGCCGCAGATGCCCTGGCGGTGATCAAAAGCCGCATTGGCACAGACAAATTCCCTGAGCTGCTGTTCCTGGACATTAAAATGCCTGGTATTGACGGCTTCGGGTTTCTGGAGCAGTTACGCCACATGTACTATCCCAGCCACGCAGAACCAAAAGTGGTCTTGCTAAGCTATTACGGCAACAGAATGTACCAAGAGCGCGCGGCGGAATTTGGTGTTTCTGCTTATTTACGTAAACCGTTAACCAAAGAAAAGGTTATGGACGTTATTGACCTGCATACGTTCAACAACTAAGGCCCGCCCTACTACCTAGATTCCCGCTTTTAGCATCAAGTGCCTCTGGTGGAATGGATTCTTCCTTCTATGAGCCTGGCAATAAGAACATCCTTGTCCCCTGCCCCGGACCCCGGGGCAGGGGACAAGGATGTTAGCTGTCCTGCTCAAGGCTTCCCAAGCCGTTTTTATCGCCAAAAAGACCTTGGCAGTATTCTTTTCCAGACTTTATACTTGCTGCTGTTTCCTGCGCCCCTCGCCTGCTTTCAGCAACTAAACCCACGGTTATTTCGTCAAAGACGCCTGTAACAGGCTTACGATTGGACCTTGGTCACTTGGCTGCTTGCCTTGTTAAAAAGGAGGGCTGGCCGCGAGGCTGTTATTTATCTTTTTAATTCTTTATCTTTAACCTAGACTCCACGCTTAAACCTACCTACTATGGCCAAAGGAAAATCACCCTCAAAAGAAACCAAAAAGAAGGAGCCCACTAAAAGCTTGAAAGAGAAGAGAGCTGAGAAGCAGCAGAAAAGGGATTCTAAACGGGACTAACACGCCCGCCTTCATTATGAACCGGGGCCCCAGCGGTGGCGTAGCAGAACAGAAATCTGGCTACGCCACCGCTGGGGCCCCGGCTTTTATAGGGGTACTTCCCTTATAAAGGGTTCGGTAATTCGTTTACTACTTCCCTGAAGTCTTGCTCACTCAGGGGTTTTGCCAAGTGTCGCTGAATGCCCAGGGCCTGCATCTGGTTAATATCTGAAGCGTTGGTAGAGGTAGACAAGACCACAACCCTGGTGGCCGCTTCCTTTGCCACGCTCAGCTTGTTGAATTCCTCCAGAAAGGAGAAACCGTCTAGCACCGGCATGTTAATGTCCAGCAGAATCAAGCTGGGGTACGCTTCAGGCCCCGAAAGGCTTTGCAGGTAGGCCAGCCCCTCCATGCCATTGGAGGCCACAATAATCTGGTCTACCAGACCGGTTTCTTCAATAACGGTCTGGTTAAGAAAGTTGGTTATCTCATCATCCTCAATAAGAAGTATGGATTTGATTTTTTTCACGGGCAATAGTTAAGTGGGGGACTTATTAAATATTGTAAAGAAAAGACTTTACCAGATAAAACTTCTCAAAACCTGCGGTTTTTACTGAATTTTAACAAAGATTTTTTTCTCCCCCTCCTGTGCAGCGCATCAAAAGCTCCACCCAGAGCAATACCTACTTCTTGGTATTTGTGAAACTCTCCTTTTTAGCCCTTTTCTGCCTGCTGGAGCCGTGGCGCGCGGCAGGAATTTTTCAAGACCAGGTACCCGACCACCCCACTTAAAACCGAGGCGACCAGGATAGCGAATTTGGCGTTGGTTTGGTAGGCTTCTTCCTGGAAAGAGAGCAAGGCAATGAAAATAGACATGGTAAACCCTACCCCGGCCAACAACCCGGCCCCTATCAGCTGCCGCCAGGATACCCCCTCTGGCAAAGAACTAAGCTTTATCTTGTAAGAAAGCCAGGAGAGAAGCATAATGCCCAGTGGCTTACCAACACAAAGTCCCAGCAAAATACCCAGGCCCAACGGACTGGCCAGCCCCTCTACCATGCCCGCCTCAAACCTGATATTGGTGTTTACCAGCGCGAAGATGGGCATGATGAGAAAGTTCACCGGCTTTACAATGGCATGTTCCAGCTTTTCCAGAGGAGACTCCTCGGCGGTTTTGTTGGTAGGAATGGTAAAGGCAGTCAACACCCCGGCCAGGGTGGCGTGCACCCCAGAATGATGGATAAAGTACCACATGGCCAGCCCGGGCACCAGATAAAAGAAAAGGTTGGTTATGCCCAGCCGGTTAAAGACCGCCAGCAGCGCCATCACCCCGGCAGCGTACAGCAGGTAATTCACGTGCAACTCCGCAGAGTAGAAAACGGCAATCACCAGAATAGCCACCAGGTCATCTACAATGGCCAGGGCCGTTAAAAAGATCTTGAGCGCTACCGGCACCCGGTTTCCCAGAATAGAGAGAATACCAATGGCAAAGGCAATGTCCGTAGCCATGGGAATACCCCAGCCCCCGGCCGTGGGCTCGCCTGCATTGATCAAGGCATAGATTGACGCCGGTACCAGCACCCCGCCCAGCGCCGCAAAAACAGGCAGGGCGGCCTGGCTTACAGAAGACAGCTCGCCTTCTATCAACTCGCGCTTGATCTCCAGCCCTACCAACAGGAAAAAGATGGCCATTAACCCGTCATTCACCCATAACAAAACAGAATATTTTAAGCCAATCATCTCCGAGGCATAGCCCACCTCCAGGGCCAGAAAACGTTCCAGGTCATCGCCTAGCGGCGAATTGGCAATGAGCAATGAAATGGCCACAAAAGCCATCAACAGAAAACCACCCGCCGACGTGGATTGAAAGAAACGCTTGTACACCTCTAAATTGATAAGCTTACTGATCATAGGCAATTTTGAAATGTAGGTGAAGGATACCCCGCTGGTTACTACCAATTGCGTGGTTACCTGAGACTGGCTTTAAGATACTATAATTTTATTTACCCGAAAGCGCTGCTGTTTCAGGGCCTTTTTTCTGAACACAGGGCAAAACCAGCCAATAGCCGTAGCCTGAAAAGCAGTCAGACTGAAAATTTTTTACTTGCGTTGCTGCTGTTTTATCAATTTCAGGAGCACCCCGTTGGTCCACCCAAAGCCGTCCTGGTTGGGGTATTCTCCCCCGCCGCCCTGGGTGGCCGGCTTCTCCACGTTGTATTTCTCCGTCAGTTTGCCGGTCTGCTTATACACTTGCAGGTTTTGGTTTACCCAGTTCCAGGCAATGGTGCTGGCCAGTTTGTTTTGGCCGTAGGCTTTTAAGCCCTGAATGCTCATCCATTGCAAGGGTGCCCAACCGTTGGGCGCGTCCCACTGCTGCCCTGAGGCTACCAGCGTTGCCGGCAAGCCGCCCTGCCGCAAGAAATCACGTTCCAGCTTCCTGGCTACGCCCCGGGCCTGTGCTTTGGTAGCCATGCAAAAGAACAAAGGCGTAACCGCCGCCAGCGTAGGGTGCGTGGACAATTTCTGCCGCACAAAGTCATAGTCAAAGAAAAATTGCTCGGTGGGGTTCCAGCAGTAAGCCAGCAGTGCCTTCTTCCTTTTTTCGGCCTTGGCCCGGTAGGCCCGTTCCTGGTCTTTATCCTGCCGCAGATGCGCCATGTCTGCCAGTAATACTTCTACGTGGTAAAGCAGGGCATTCAGATCTACGGGTACCAATTCGGTGGTTCTGATGCTCTCCAATGACTTTCCGTCTAAGAACCAGCGGCTGCTGAAGTCCCAGCCAGACTCAGCGGCGGCCCTTATGTTGCGGAAAACTTCCTCAGGATTCCGGCCGGAGGCCCGGGCCACTTCCAGATCTTCCTTGTAGGCTTCGGGGCGTGGCGAGGGGTCATCGTCCCAGTAGCGGTTCAGGACGTTTCCATCGGGCAGCAGCACTACCCGGCGGAAGGCAGGTTTCTGGGCGGTAAGGTTCTGGGCCCCGTCCATCCAGAAGGCGTATTCCTTTTCCAGGGCCGGGGCGTAGGTGCTCAGGATTTGCTGCCCTTTCTGCTGGGCCAATACGCGCAGCATAAGGGCAAAGAACGGGGGCTGCGACCTGCTCACGTAATAGGTGCGGTTTCCGTTAGGAATATGGCCTACGGTCTCAATAAGAAAGGCGAAATTGTCTACCATGTTCTGGATAAGCTGGGTCTGCTGGCTTTCCTGTAGGCCCAGCATGGTAAAGTAACTGTCCCAGTAGTAGATTTCCCTGAAGCGGCCCCCCGGCACCACATAGGCGTGGGGCAAGGCCAGCAAAGACCCTTTTTGCTGCTGGGGCTGGCGGGTTAAGACGGGCCACAGGGCCTGGATATGGTCAGTGACCGGCTGGGAGGTATCTGCCTGGTAGTCATTGCCCGGGGTAGGCGGTAACTCAAAGTGGCGCAGTACAAATGCCTTCAGGTCAAAGCCTGGCTTGTCTTTCTCCTGCGCATACGCCCTTAGAATCTCCGCCGGGGCGGAACGGGGCACACAGTCCGGGAAAGTCTTGGAGTCTGGAAACACGGGCGCCACCTGCACAGCCTTAAACAGGTCACCCAGCTCCTGGTGCGGCCTGAACTGTGCCTGACCATCCAAACCCCAGCACAGGGCCAGGAAAAGCTGTAAAACCGGTAAAATTCTATGGAATGGGGAATTGTGGCGGGCGTACTTGTCTGTCATAGGAGAAACGGTTGAAACCAACTGTCCATACGCAGGAACCCGCTGGTTGGGATACAGCGCTCCGTTTTTGCACCCATTTAGCTGCCTGCCCAAAGGACTATTTTTCCCTTTTTTCTACTAGTATTACCAGCTAAAAAAATTCCGTTTCGGGCCTGTTTTCAGAAAAACAGCCCCGAAACGGAAACAGGTATTTGTTGCTTAGTTTACAGTGGCAAAAGAAGACATCCGGCCTTAGGCCTACGGTAGTTTACCGCTCATGCAGCAACCGGTCAATGTCCTGAATTTTTCCGAAGATCACAAGAATGTCGCCGGCCTCAAAGACCGTTTCGGCTTTCACCACCCCCATCACGGTGGCTTTCTGCTGCGTCTTCCCGAAAAGGTTTTTAGTTTCCCGGTGCCGCAGAATGGTGAGCACGTTCACTTGGTACTTGGCCCGGAAATTAGACTCCGCAATGGTCATGCCCACGTACCGCTCCGGCACGGTGGCCTCAATAATGTTGTAGTCTTCGGTCAGGTCAAAGGAGTCAATCACCCCGCGCATCTCCAGTTTCTTGGCCAGCCGCTCGGCGCTTTCCTGCTCGGGCCTGATGATCTGGTCCACCCCAATCGCCTCCAGCACGGTTTGGTGCAAAGGGGAAATGGCGCGGCTCATCAGGCGTTTTACGCCTAGCTGCTTAAATATGGCGGTGGCCATGACAGAAGCCCCGAAGTCTTCGCCAATGCCCACCAGCACCACATCAGTTTCGGCTATGGGCAAGGTGGCCAAAGAAGGCATATCGCTGGCATCCAGGCAGATGGTATGGGTCACGGTATCTTTGTAGGCCTCCACCTTGTTCATGTCCTTGTCTACGGCAATCACCTCATGGCCCATCTCCGTTAACCGCATAGACAATGATGACCCAAAATATCCTAACCCTACTACTATATAACGCATACTTCGTTTTTTTACGTGATGATGATGGTCTCTTTAGGGTAGCGGTAACGCAATGAGGCCACTTTGCGCAGTAAACTCACAATCAGGGTGAGCGTGCCTACCCTTCCTAAAAACATGGTAATGATCACTACCACTTTGCTGGGGGTGCTTAACAGAGGGGTAATGCCCAGCGTTAACCCCACAGTGCTAAACGCCGAGAAACACTCAAACGCCACCGCTGAAAGCCCCAAATGAGGGTCAAAGAAGGTGACCAGGAAAACGGCCGCGCCGATGACCAGCAAAGACAACAGAATAATGGCAAACGCCTTGTACACCGATTCCTGCTCAATTTCGCGTCCAAAAACCTCTACCCGGTCCTTGCCCTTGGCCAGGCTTATAATATTTAAGATAGCCAGCGCAAAGGTGGTGGTTTTGATACCGCCGCCCACAGAAGCCGGCGAGGCTCCAATCCACATCAGTAATAGGTAGAGCAGAACGGTGGGAGCGGTCAGGGCCGCCAGGTTGACGGTATTAAACCCGGCAGTACGGGGCGTCACGGCCCCAAAGAAAGATCCTACCAGTTTCCCCCAGGGGCTTTGGCCCGCCAGCGTGTTGTTCATTTCCAGTAGATAGTAGATAACCGAGCCCAAAAACAAAAGCAATAAGGTAGTGATCAACCCTAAGAGGGTGTTCACGTTCAGAAGCCGTGGGGTGTGTTTGAGAGGAGTTTGCGGGTTTAACTTATGAACCTGCGCCAAGGCTTTGTACCGGACAAACCTAACCAGGTTAAAAACAATGGGAAATCCTAATCCACCCATAATGACAAGCCCTGCAATGATTAACTGCACCGGGTAATTAAACCTGATCAATGGGTCATATAACCCCAGACTTAAGGTAGAAAACCCCGCATTACAGAAGGCAGAGATGGCATGAAAAAGTGAAAAACTGAACTTATCAGGGAGTACGTTTACCGGAATATCCTGCAGAACCCAATAAAGCAACAAGGCCCCTGCCAATTCAAATCCCAGGGTAAAAGTAACAATTTTAAAAAGGGTTCGAGTAATCTGACCCAGATTGTCTTCATTCAGCCAATCTTTCATAAAAAGGGAACTCTTTAAAGAAGAACCCTGAAAAAATATTCCAAAGAAGCTGGCGAAGGTCATGATTCCCAACCCGCCTACTTGAATAAGTATGAGGATAATCACCTTTCCGGCCGGGGTGAAGGCCGTGGCCGTGTCTAGGGTGATAAGGCCCGTGACACACACCGCGCTGGTGGCCGTGAAAAGGGCATCTATAAACGAGATCTCCTCATACGTGGCCTGGGGCAATAGCAGCAGGAACGTGCCCACCGCAATCAAAAACATGAAACTGAGCACAAACATCTGCGCCGGGTGCAGGTTACCCCGGTAGAAAAGCAGCGTTTTCTTGGACAGCTCTATGAAGAAAACATAGAAAATAATAAAGTGGATGGGGTGTTCACTGTCAAAGAAATGCAGCAGACTACTAGCCTGAGTTACCTGGTTGCTAAGAATCAGGCGCGCCACCAACACCAAAACCATGAAGGTGAGCAGCAAACCCTCAAAGATAAGAGAGGGCCTTTTGGTGCCGTCTTTAAACATGACCGCCATCCTGAAACCCACGCACCCCAACACTACCAGAAAATAGAAGTGGTAGAAGTAGTGCAGGTAGATGTAATCGGGTTGAAGGTGCTCAAACCCAATGTCATACAGAAACGCCAGCAACCCCAAGCTACTGAAGTAAAGCAGGAAGGTATCCAGCAAGGCTACAATGCGGGGCGTATTCCTGAAGGTGGCCTGCAGCGGGGTAAGCCTAGACTTATTGTTTTTCAACTTCATAAAAATGTGAGCTCTACCGCCAATCGTTCACTCATTCTTCCCATTTGGCTTATCCCAAATGAAGGTGGAGTACGCAGCAAATGTAAACAAGGCGGAACATTTTCCGCTCACCCAAGTACTTAAAAAGCAAAACAACTTTACTTGCCCCTACAATATGGATACCTACAACCTGAAGCCTGAGCACATGCGGGCCCCTGAACACCTGAATGAGAAAGAGATCCGGCAGAGTTTAGAGGAGCTGGACGCCAAGATAAAAGTACTGCAGGGCCGGGCCAACGCCACCACTGCAGATTCGTCGCATACCTACCATGAGCACATTGCCGCCCTGGAGGCCAAACGCACCCTCATTGCCCAAAAGCTGGAAGACACCTCCAGCGCCACAGACAGCACCTGGCAGGAGATAAAACGCAGCCTGGATGATCTAGCCGACGGGATCAAGAAGCTATTTTAAGACCGGAGGTTCCTAACCGTTTTAGGGCTGTTTTTGAGAAAACGGGCCCAAAACAGCTAGATCTATTTGCCTTAGCCTGGGCCGGTTCTTTTCTTGAGGCTTTCCATTTTTACCGTCACTTAAGCTGTAAAAACCTGATGGGCGAAGCATCTGTTTTGGGCCTGTTTTGGAGAAAACAGGCCCAAAATAGATTTAAGGCATAGGGTAATGTTCAGAGATGATGTTGAGGATATCTGGGGTCAGGGGCTTGGAGAAGAAGTCATTCACCTCAGAGAGGTTGCGGGCATGCAGGATGTCGTTTTTGTCTACCGCCGAGGACAGCACAAAGAGCAGGCACCCTTTGGTCACCTCAGAAGGCAGCTTTTGGTATTCCTCTATAAACTCCCAGCCGTCCATGCCAGGCATGTTAATGTCCAGGAAGATGATCTCAGGAAAGTCCTCCGGAGCTTCACTCACCAGTTGGGTCAAGTTCTCCAGGGCGTCTTCGGCCCATAAATAACTGTTGATGGTGTCTGCGAAGTGCTGCCCTCTTATTACGCTTTCGCATAAGAAGTTATGGATCTCATCATCATCAATTAAAAATACTTTCCTGTTCTTACTCATGTGTTAGGGGATACTTAAAAAAAACTTTGAAGGTTGATCCCTTGCCTACCTCACTATCAACATCTACCCAGCCACCAATGGTCTCCACCTGGGTTTTAATCATGTAAAGGCCCAAGCCTTTCCCTTCAATGTGAGGATGAAATCGCCGGTAAAGCCCAAAAATTTTGGAGCCCTGTTTGCCCAGGTCAATCCCCATGCCGTTGTCTTGTATCTGCAGACATAATAATTCGTTTGAAAATACAGTTTTAATACCAATTTCCAAACCTGTTCCTTCGCGGCGGTATTTTATAGCGTTCGTAATCAGGTTCAAAAGAATGCTGTGCACATAACCTTTATAGGCCAACACCTTGGTGCCGGCGCTAAAATCTGTGGTCAGGTTGCAGGAGGACTGGAACAACTGCCAGGCCACGCTGTCCTGCACATCCTGTAATACCTCCTGCAAATCCACTACCTCCAGGGGCTGGTCTACCTTGCTCCTGATGGTGAGAATCTCGTTCAGGTCTTTAATGGTAGAGTCTAGCTTGTGCGAGGTTTTCTCCAGCTTATTGATGAGGACCGGGTTGACCGGGTCCAGCACGTTTTTACGGTTGTACAGGCTGGTCAGCCCCATGATATTGGCCACGGGCGCCCTAAGGTTGTGGGAGACAATATAGGCGAACTGCCGCAGGTGCTCGTTTTGCCGCGCCATCTCCTCGGTAAGGCTGAGTTTCTCGGCCTCGGCCTGCTTGCGGTCCTTTATCTGCCTGATGGAGATAAAGCTGAAATTCTCCTGCTCAAAACCAAAAAGGTTGAAATTAATTTCCACGGGTACTTCCTGCCCATCTTTGGCCCGCACGTTTATCTCAAAGCTTTTGATGGTGACCGGCCCTTCCCCGGTGCTCTGGCGCTCCCAGACCTGCCGCAAAAGCGATGGGGCAACCTCAAAAATGGTAAGCGCCAAAAGTTCTTCTTCTGAATACCTCAGCAACGCAATGGCCGCCTTATTCACCCGCAAGATACTGCCGTCTACCCTGGCCCAGAGAAAGGCCTCTGCCGCGTGTTCAATGGAAAGATCCGCGAATTTCAGTTTCTCTTCCGTTCTTTTCCGCAGGGTAATGTCATTGGAGCTTCCGTCTAAGCGCATCATATGCCCCTGCTCATCTAGTTTAGAGGAGCAGCGGGTAATCAGCCATTTCTCTTCCCCGGCTTTGGTCCTGATCCGGTATTCCATCTGGAACTGGTTGCTGCTGGTCTTTAGCTTGGGCAAGGCCTCCTCAAAAAGGGGCCGGTCTATGGGGTTTACCAGGTTAAACCATAAATATTTATCCGCATAAAACTCATCTGGGGTGTACCCCAGTATGGTCTCACACTGCGGGCTCACGAAGGTCATCTCCATCTTGGCGTTAAAGGAGAAAATAATGCCCACAATATTGTTCAGGATTGATTGGGCCCGGCTTTCTAAATCCAGCAGTTGTTTCTCGGCTATTTTTTTGGCCGTGAGGTCATGGACCACAGCTAACCGGTAATTGTTATTCCCTTGTACCTCCAGGGCATGCGCATGAACTTCTACATACAATAAGGTCCCATCTTTTTTCCGGTGTACGCATTCATCAGTCAGGTTCAAGTCTTCTCTTATCTGGCTTAACACATCCAGTAAATGGGGAACCTGGTCTGGGGGCCGCACGTCTTTGATGGTCATCTGAAGGAATTCCTCTTCTGAGTATCCATACAACTTTACGGCGGCGGCGTTCACCATTATAAACCGAAGGCTTTGGGTATTGAAAACCCACATGGGCAATGGGTTATTTTCAAACAACAGCTTGTAATAACCATCCTTAGGAATTTCAAATGCTTCCTCTGCAAGAGATTTCATACGGTGTTGTTTTCGTGATTTCTCATCAAAAGGAAACCATTTACCTAAATATTTGGTACTACCTGCAATAATACAAACCTAGTGACAAAACATGGAAGCTAGGCCTTGAATAACTTTATATAATTCAAATACATACACCAGTACGAAAGAAAGCCATATTTTAAATCTATTGCTTGACCTAACTAGTTAATTATCTGTTTCTTTAAAGAAAAATAACAAATTATAGTCGGCGAAAATAAAGGCCCTAATGCTTATATTGGTATAAAATAGGAAGGATTTTCTTTATATTCTATGCCTGATTGGGCTGTTTTATAGATTATTTACAAGTTCTTTCTTTAATACAATAACTACTTTCTTAAAGATAGTATTTACCAAAGACCAATAGTAGTACTTACCGTATTAAAAGATGGATCCGCCTCTTCATTTTCATAATTCTATTATTGCCGTTTCTTGACCCAATAACTCCATTGCCTTTGAAAAAAATTTACCTTTAGTTAAATGAAAAACTTTTACTTAGTTCTGTCATTTTTAGGCATAATCCTGTGTTCCTTTGGCAGGATGGAGGCGAGGGCCCAGAATACTCCAAAAACAGAACCACTTACTCTGGTTTTCAAATTAAAGCCATCTGCGGCGCAGGCCTTGGGAAAAAGCGCGGGAGCCTCTTCCGTGCAACAAGTGGTACAGCGCGTGGCCTCTACGCCGGCAGCCAAGAAATTCCCGCATGCCGCCCCAATGGCAGAAGCCAAAACGTTAGCAAAAAACGGGGTGGACCTTTCTTTGATCTACCAGTTACGCTACACCCCTGGCCAATCCTTTCTACAGATTAAAAAAGACCTGCTGGCCACCGGCCTGGTGGAGTATGTAGAGCCCCTTTACCTCTATGAACCGCTGCATATCCCCAATGACCCCTTGGCAGATTCAGTGTCAGGCTCTCAGAACTACTTAAAGATCATCAACGCCTACAGAGCCTGGGATATCTCTAAGGGAGACAGCAACGTGGTTGTTGGAATTCTAGATACCGGCGTACGGCTTACCCACGAAGACCTGAGAGGTAACCTTAAATGCAACTACGCAGACCCCATTGACGGAATAGACAATGACGGCGACGGCTACGTGGACAACTTCAGGGGCTGGGACATGGCCGATGGCGACAACGACCCTACCGCCGACGCCAATGGACACGGCACCTTCGTTACGGGCTTCTCCTCTGCGCAGGCCAACAATGGCATAGGCATTACCGGGGTGGGCTACAATTGCAAATTCTTACCAATTAAGGTTTTCTCCTCTCAGTCTAACGGCCCTTTTAGGGGATATGATGCCATTGTCTACGCCGCCGACCATGGCGTAAAGGTGATTAACTTATCCTGGGGCGCTGCTGGCAACTATTCTGCCTATGAGCAGGATGTGATCAACTACGCAGCCATTAACCGAGATGTGGTCATAGTTGCCGCCGCAGGCAACACCAACGCTGAGTTGGATTTTTACCCGGCCTCTTATCAAAATGTATTATCGGTGGCTGCTTTGGATAAATATGATGTAAAAGGCAGTTCCCATACCTTCAGCTATGCCATTGACCTAGGGGCCTTGGGCGTAGACGCCTTTTCTACCCAAAATGCCAGCGACTCCCGTTACAGTTCAGCCTCCGGTTCTTCTTTTGCATCCCCAATAGTAGCGGGTGCGGCGGCTTTGGTGCGTAGCCGGTTCCCTACCTTAACAGCCCTTCAGGTGGCCGAACGGATCAGGGTCACCGCCGATGAAATTTATACCATCCCCGGCAACGCCCCCTACTATGAAAAACTAGGCAAAGGCCGTTTGAACGTGTACCGCGCCCTGGCAGAAAACACGACCAAAGCTGCCCGGATTACTGCCGTCAACCTGGTCAATAACGGAGCACTCCTGCCCGGCGAGGAGGTACAACTTACGGGCTCCTGCACCAATTATCTACAACCTTTATCTGCGCTCACGGTTACTATTTCCTCTACCAGCCCCTATATCCAGGTACTGCAGGACCGGGCCACCCTGGGCGCTATGGCTACGCTGGCCAGCTCTAGTAACCAGGCCACTCCTTTCAAAATTAAGATTGCCGCCAATACGCCTTCCAATACCACCATAGATCTGCGTTTTAGTTTTGCAGACGGCGCGTACACAGATTTCCAATATGTGAAACTGGTGCTCAACCCTAGCTTCCTGACCACAGATGTGAATGATCTGGTAGCCTCTGTCATGAGCACGGGGAACATTGGGTATAATGGATTGAACTACAGCCAGGGGAAAGGGGTAACTTACCGGGGCAGTTCGCCTCTGCTGGCAGAGGGCGGGTTACTGATAGGGTACTCCCCTACCTATGTGTCTGATAACATCAGAAACGAAAAAGGCGGCACCGACAAAGACTTTTATTCCGTCTCCACCCTTTTCCGGCAGGTAAACTCTCCCTACGCCGATTTCCATGCCTCCAACGTGATGGAAGATTCCCTCACCGTTACCAAAAACAAAAGCCTGAAAATCCAGCAGAATGTCTTCGCCTGGAAAGACAACCCTAACCGGGGGTATGTGATGCTGGAGTATATTCTGACCAACCGTACCACTGAGCCTATTGAGAATGCCTACGCCGGCTTCTTTACAGATTGGGACCTTCTGGCCGCATCTAAAAACGTGGTGGAATGGGACAACCAGTTACGACTGGGCTTTATCAGGCATATCACAGATACCACCCTCTGGACTGGCATTCAATTATTAAGTGAGGGCACCCCCGGGTTTTATGCGCTAGAGAATTCTTCTGCCACCCCGGGAACCATTAACATGGGAGATGGCTTCTCGGCGCAGGAAAAATACCTGGCCATGTCTGGGGGAGTGCAACGGGAAAAAGCCGGCTTTGACACGGGCAAAGACGTCTCCCTACTCGTTTCCAGCCCCATTAAATCATTACCGCCCAATGAACATGACACCGTGGCCTTTGCCATAGTGGCTGGCAACACCCGCGCCGAAATCTCCCAGAGCGCCGCAGCGGCCCTCCGGAAGTACCAGCAACTGCAAACAGCCCGTACTGTCACCTCCAGCCCGGGTCTTCTGCCTGCCGACGCCGTCAGCCTTTACCCCAACCCTACGCAGGGACAGGTAACGGTCTCCTTGCCGGCGGCCATGCAACAGACTACGGTAACGGTGCAACTGGTGAACGCCAGAGGCGAGATCGCCTGGCAAGGTCCGTACTCCCGCACCGATAAACCCAGCCTTGATTTCTCGCATCTGGCATCTGGTATCTACTACCTGCGCTTAACCTCTGCTGCCGGAACTGTGACGAAGAAGCTGATGCTCTCAAAATAAAACTTCTGTTTTAGGGCCGTTTTAGTAAAACGGCCCTAAAACAGAAGTGAATAAAAAAAGGAAAGGCGGCCTATGGGCCGCCTTTCCTTTTTTTATGCGTTGCCTGATGAATTAGGCATTCTGCTGCAGACGAATCAAGTTAAGGGCAGAGCCGGCTTTAAACCACTCAATCTGACCTTGGTTGTAGGTATGGTTGGCCTCAAAGGTGTAAGTAGAACCGTCTTTATGCGTTAACTTAACTTTCAAAGGAACGCCCGGAGTGAAGCTGGTTAAACCAAGGATGTCAATTACATCCTCTTCCTCAATGCGGTCATAATCTTCCTTGTTAGCGAAGGTTAAGGCCAGCATGCCTTGCTTCTTGAGGTTGGTCTCGTGAATACGGGCGAAGGATTTCACCAATACCACTTTCACGCCTAAGTGACGGGGCTCCATGGCCGCGTGCTCACGGGAAGAGCCTTCTCCGTAGTTCTCGTCTCCTACTACCACAGACCCAAGACCGGCGGCTTTATAGGTACGGGCTACCTGAGGCACTTCCTCGTATCCGCTGCCGCGGGTGAGTTGATTTTTCACCTTGTTGGCTTCGCCGTTGAAGGCGTTGATAGCACCAATCAACATGTTGTTGGAGATATTATCCAAGTGACCACGGTATTTCAACCACGGACCAGCCATAGAGATATGGTCGGTGGTACACTTGCCCTGGGCTTTGATCAACAGTTTCAACCCGGTCATGTCTTGTCCGTCCCAGGCCTTGAACGGCTCCAGCAACTCCAGACGGTCTGAGTTAGGATCTACCACAATGTTCACGGCACTTGGGTCAGCAGCTGGGGCTACGTAACCAGCGTCTTCCACGGCGAAACCGTTTACCGGCAATTCAATACCCATGGGCTCATCCAATTTCACCTGCTCACCGTTTTTGTTGGTAAGGGTGTCGGTGAGCGGGTTAAAGGTAAGGTCACCGGCAATAGCGAAGGCGGTCACAATCTCAGGAGAGGCCACAAATGCGTGGGTGTTTGGGTTACCGTCGTTCCGCTTCGCGAAGTTACGGTTGAACGAGGTGATGATGGAGTTTTTGCGCTTAGGATCGTCGGTGTGACGGGCCCACTGGCCAATGCAAGGTCCACAGGCGTTAGCCAGCACAACCCCGCCAATCTCTGCGAAGGTATCAAGTAAGCCGTCACGCTCAGTGGTGAAACGTACTACCTCAGAACCTGGGGTAATGGTGTATTCTGCGTTTACCGCCAGCCCTTTAACAGTGGCTTGCTTGGCCACGGAGGCCGCGCGGGTAATGTCTTCATAAGAAGAGTTGGTGCAAGAACCAATCAAACCAACTTCCAATTTGGCTGGCCAGTTGTGCTCACGCACGGCAGCGGCAAACTGAGAGATAGGCCATGCGGCGTCTGGGGTGAACGGACCGTTCACGTGTGGCTCCAGGGTGCTCAGGTCAATTTCTATCAGTTGGTCATAGAAAGAAGCCGGGTCAGCGTATACCTCGTCATCGGCACGCAGGTGCTGGGCTACCTGATCGGCGGCCTCGGCAATCTCAGCGCGCTCCGTACCTACCAGGTATTCTTTCATTTTCTGGTCATAGGCGAACACTGAAGTTGTAGCTCCAATCTCGGCACCCATGTTACAGATGGTGGCTTTACCGGTACAAGACAGGTTGTTGGCACCTTCGCCAAAATATTCTACAATGGCTCCAGTACCGCCTTTAACGGTTAAAATACCGGCCACTTTCAGGATTACGTCTTTGGCAGAGGTCCAACCGCTTAACTTACCGGTCAGTTTCACACCAATCACTTTCGGAAATTTCAGTTCCCAGGCCATACCGGCCATTACGTCAACGGCATCGGCACCGCCCACGCCAATCGCGATCATGCCCAGACCACCTGCGTTAGGCGTGTGGGAGTCAGTCCCGATCATCATTCCGCCCGGGAAGGCATAGTTCTCCAGTACTACCTGGTGAATGATACCTGCGCCTGGTTTCCAGAAGCCAAGACCATATTTGTTAGACACCGAGGCCAGGAAATCATACACCTCTTTGTTTTCGGTGTTCGCTTCGGCCAAATCCTGGTCAGCGCCTACGCGCGCCTGGATAAGGTGATCACAGTGTACCGTTGAAGGAACAGCAGCCGTGGCGCGGCCCGCCTGCATGAACTGCAACAAAGCCATCTGGGCGGTGGCATCCTGCATGGCCACGCGGTCTGGCGCGAAATCTACGTAAGACTTACCCCGCTCATAGCCTTGCGTAGCCGCACCGTTATATAAGTGAGCGTAAAGAATTTTCTCTGTCTGAGTTAAAGGACGGCCTACTGCCGTACGTGCCGCTGCAATCCGGTCGCCCAGTTGCGCATACACTGCCTTGATCATTTCTACATCAAATGCCATAGATCTGCGTTGTATTATTTTAGTTCTTGCTTAACGTCGCGCACAAAAGTCGCAAACAAAACACTTCTACACAAACTTTTAAATGAACAGCTTCCGTAAAGGTTTTTAGTGGCCTTTGCCACTTATTCCACCCGGAGCCGTAGATTTGCAGCATGAACAAGAAATCGTTTTTTAAATATTCCTTTTTCACGCTTTTAGCGGCGGCCATGGGCCTGCAGGGCTGTTCTTCTCCTTCTACCTCAAGTGAGTTAAAGACAGGCCCTTGGCGCGGTACCATTATGGTGAACGGCCAGGAAATGCCTTTTAACTTTACCGTTTCTGAGGAAGGCGGAAAGCAGGTAGCTCATCTTCTTAACGGAGAAGAGAGAATTTTGATTGATGAAATTTCATACGTCCAGGATAGCGTGCGCCTGCAGATGCATATTTTTGACGCGGCCCTCATTGCCAAAGCAGATGCCAATAAGCTTACCGGCCGCTGGGACCGCAAAGACGTGGCCGAGCCGTACAGCCTGCCTTTCTCGGCGGAGCATGGGAAAACGAGTCGTTTTTCTGAAAACCCCGCCAAACCAACCCTCAACGTGAACGGTAAGTGGGAAGTAACCTTCACTGAAGAAGACGGCCAGACCTATCCTTCCATTGGTGAGTTTGTGCAGAAAGGCAATGCCCTTACCGGTACCTTCCTGACCACCACCGGCGACTACCGCTATCTGCAGGGCCAGGTTTCTGGCAATGAACTGAAGCTTTCAACCTTTGACGGGGCCCACGCCTATCTCTTCACGGCCAATGGCGGGCCGGACAGCACCTTGACCGGACACTTCTACTCCGGCAAAGCCGGCCATGAAACCTGGACCGCAAAACGCAACCCAGACTTTAAACTGGCCTCCGCCGACACGCTCACCCACCTGAAGCCGGGTTATGACCGCTTAGACTTTTCTTTCCCAGACCTGAGCGGCAAGAAAGTCTCCCTCACAGATCCAAAATTCAAAGGCAAGGTGGTGGTGGCGCAGATCTTCGGGTCCTGGTGCCCTAACTGTATGGATGAGACCGCATTTATGGCCCCCTGGTACGCCAAAAACAAAAGCCGCGGCGTGGAAGTGGTTGGTCTGGGCTATGAAGTGAGCCCGGATTATGAAAAGGCTAAAACTCGCATTGAAAAGATGCGCGACCGGATGAAGGTAGACTACACCTTGCTGGTGGCCGGCACCAAAGACAAGGAACTGGTGGCAAAATCTTTACCGGCCCTCAACCACGTACTCTCCTTCCCTACCACTATCATTATTGACAAGCAAGGCAAGGTACGCAAGATCCACACGGGCTTCTCGGGCCCCGGCACCGGCAAATACTATGAGGAGTTTGTGCAGGACTTCAATAAAACCATTGACGCCCTATTGGCCGAATAGAGAACAAATCAAGCAATTTCAAGCAGCGGCGCGGTTCTCTCAAAGAGCCGCGCCGCTGCTGTTTTGGGCCTGTTTTCTGGAAAACAGGCCCAAAACGTAAACGTCTCTTATTTTAACGGAGGCATACCTTTATTGAGTGTTACCTTATTCTGCTTAGGTTGTGGGTTTCCCTCCTAAAAAACCATACCTTGAGCAAGTCAGCGGTGATGATATAGGCCAGCACAATCAATATCATGGCCCCCAGATTGACCAGCGGCAAAGGCACCAGTCCCAGGCTTCCAGCGAAGGGTAGATACGGGAGGCCCAGCGTGAGGACCAGCCCCACCAGGCTTAAGAGGGTCAAGTACTTGCCAGGGCGGCTTCTAAAGAAATTCTTGTAGGTCCTGATGATGAACAGGATAAACAGCTCCGTAAGAATAGACTCAATAAACCACCCAGTCTGGAAAGCGCCTTCCGTAGATTTCAGCAGGTACAGGAGCGTGACAAACGTTACCACGTCAAACAGCGAGCTGTGCAGCCCGAAGACCACCATGTAGTCCCTGATCAGTTTCAGGTCCCACTTTCCTGGCTTTACTATCTGCTCCTGGTCCACGTTGTCTGCCGTAATAGAGATATAGGGAATGTCTGTGATAAAATTAGTGAGGATGATCTGCTTGGGCAGCATGGGCAGGAACGGGAGAAACAGCGAAGCCACCGCCACGCTCAGCATGTTGCCAAACGTGCAGCCCGTAGAGATGAAGATGTATTTGAGGGTATTGGCAAAGGTGATGCGGCCCTCCTTGATGCCGTCTACCAACACCGACAGGTTATTCTCCAGCAACACAAAATCTGCGGCCTCCTTGGTGATATCGGCTGCGTTGCTCACCGAGATGCCCACATCTGCGGCGTTGATGGCCGACACGTCATTGATGCCATCGCCCAGGTATGCCACCGTGTAGGATTTGCGCAGGGCCAGAATGATGCGCTCTTTCTGGTGCGGCTCCACCTCCGCGAAGATGTGGGTCTTAGCCGCCTTGTGTTCCAGAGCCTCCGGGCTGATGTTCAACAGTTCTGGGCCGGTCACAATTTTGGGGTGCGCAATGCCCATTCCCAGCCCAATGGAGCGGGCAATGTTTTTATTATCGCCGGTGATAATCTTGAGGTCTACATACAGCTTTTTAAGGTTCAGAATGGTTTCCACAATACCGGCTTTCATGGGGTCTTTGAGCAACACAAACCCCACAAAGGTCATCTCCGTCTCCGCTTCCTTGGTCACGGCTTCCGCTGGAATGTTTTTATAGCACAGGGCAATGGCTCGCAGGCCGTCTTCGCCGTATTTCTCAAACTGTTTTTGTACCTGCTCCAGGTGCGGCGCAAAGGGCTCCACCTGGTGGTCATTCAACCGGATGGTGGTGCAAATAGCGACAATCTGAGGATAGGCGCCTTTACTGATCAATAGTTTTTCCTGGCCGGTGTCAACGGCAATGCTCAACCGCTTCCGTATGAAATCATACGGGATCTCTCCTATCTTCTGGGGCAGCGCAGTGGCTGGCATGGACATTTTCTTGAGCGCCTCATCTATGGGGTTGGAATACCCCGTCTCAAAGGAAGCGTTCCAGAAGGCCAGCGTTTTCACGTAGTCGCTTTCCTGGCCAGTGCTGTCTACCAGGCGCTCCACGGAGATGGTGCCTTCGGTCACGGTGCCGGTCTTGTCCGCGCACAGCAGGTTTACTTCCCCCAGGTTCTGGATGGAGGCCAGCTTCTTCACAATCACGTTGCGCTCCAGCATGCGCTTGGCGCCCGCGCTCATGGCAATGGTGGTGATGGCGGGTAACAGTTCCGGGGCCATTCCCACGGCCAGCGCCAGGGCAAACAGCGCCGATTCTACCACGCTTTTATGGTTAAGTAAATTGACCACCAGAATGACTAGCGACAGCACCAGCGTGATCTTCATCAGGAAATAGCCAAAATCCCTGATGCCTTTCTCAAAGGTACTTTCACTGATGGTAGCCCCGCTTTTGACAATTGTCCCGAACAGGGTATTGGTACCGGTGTTTACTACCAGCGCCTTGCCCGTGCCGCTCACAATACTGGTTCCCTGCCAGAGGCAGTTGCGTCTTTCTGCCAATGGGGTTTGCTCTTCTTTTCTGCCGGTTTCCTTGCGCACCGGAAAAGACTCTCCGGTCAGGCTGGCCTCATTGGCATGTAGTTCATTGGCTTCCACTAGCAGGCAATCGGCGGGAATGAGGTCACCGGCGTTAAACAGGATCACATCACCGGGTACAATCTGAGTAGAGAGCACTTCCTTTGCTATGCCGTTTCTTAAAACGGTACTCTGCAAGGCAATCATGGACTGTAGCCTTTCCACTACCTTGCCGGCCTTTCGTTCCTGGAAGAAACTTAGCGTACTGGAGGAAAGGACAATCAGCAGAATAATGAACACGTCTGAGGTATCGCCCAGAAAGGCAGACAGAACCACGGCGCCTAATAATAGCAGAATGATGGGGCTCCGGAACTGATTGATAAAAAGAAGCAAATCCTTTTGGAGGGCGGGTTTCCGTTTAATCGCTACCCCTGCCTTTTGTAAACGCTGCAAGGCTTCTTGCTCTGTTAACCCGGTGCCGGAACTCTGGAGCTGGCCAAACCAATACGGAGGCTCAAATTGCCAGAAGGTGCTTTGGGTGGTCAGGTCCATGGGTGCAATCCCTTTTACAAGCGTTCTATAGCTATAAACGTGGTAGCAGCCCCAAAGGCGACGCTCCTGCGCTTTATTCTACCACTTTTCGCGTACCTCCAGCTTCAGCGAGAAACCGGGTCAGACCTCATTCTCCTGCAGCGTATACAGCTCGGCAAACAGGCCCCCTTTTTGTAGCAATTCATTACTGGTTCCTTCCTCTACCACACTGCCATCTTTAATGACAAAGATATTGTCTGCTGCCCTTATGGTGTGCAGCCGGTGGGTGATGGTGATGACGGTGCGGCCCTCCATCAGTTTTTCAAGGGCGTCCAGCACGCTTTTCTCGGCCTCGGGGTCCAGGGAGGCGGTGGGTTCATCCAGGATAAGGATGGGGGAATTTCGCACAATGGCCCGGGCTATGCCAACGCGCTGCCGCTCTCCCCCAGACAGCGTCATGCCCCTTTCCCCTACCTCCGTGTTATACCCCTGCGGAAGCCGGATGATAAACTCATGGGCATTGGCTTTCTGGGCGGCCTCCAGAATTTCCTCTTGGGTGGCCTCGGGCCTTCCGTAGGCGATATTCTCCTGGATGGTTCCGAAGAAAAGTACGGTCTCCTGGAGCACAAAACTGATCTGCATTCTGAGGCCGTCTAGCTTGAACTCCTTTATGTCTACCCCGTCCATCAATACCCGGCCGGCCGTGGGATCATAAAACCTGGGGATGAGGCTGGCGATGGTAGATTTTCCGCTGCCGGTAGGTCCGCAAATACCTACGTGCTGCCCTGCTTTTATCTCCAAGTTGAGGTTATGCAGCACCAGGTTGCCCGGCAGATAGGCAAATGACAGATTTTCCAGTTTAATGTCACCTTTAAATTTACCAGGCGTACGGGCATTTGGCTTCTGGTAGATAAACGTATCTGTGCCTAAGATCTGTTGAATCCGTTCCAGGGCCACCAGCGCTTGGGCAATGTTGGTGGTCATTTTGGCAAGGTTCTTGACCGGGTTGAAAAACTTATTGAGGTACGAGAGAAATACCGTTAAGGCCCCCAAAGTCATTAACCCCTTCAGGACCAGTTCAGCGCCGCGGTACAGCACAAAAGCGGTGCAAAGGGATATGACAATACTGACCACCGGCGAAATCATAGACTTTACCTTTCGGGCTTTCAAGGCGGCCTCAATGGTTTCATAACTCACCTTTTCCAAGCGGTGCTCTTCCAGGTCCTGCCGGCCAAAGGCATTGATATTTCTGATGGATTCCAGCCCTTGTTGCAGCACACTTACCATTTCGGCTTGATCCCTGCGCACCTCATGGGTGGCTTTTTTCACGGCTTTCTTGAACCGGACAATAAAGAGCAGCAGAAACGGAGACACGCCCACCGCCATGAGGGTAAAGTCCCAGTTAAGGGAGAACATAATTATAAGCATGCCTATAATAGTAAGGGCATCTATCAGAATGTTCAACAAGGTCTGGGAAGCGAAATCCTGGATAGTGGAAACGTCTGAGGTAATGGTACTGAGGAGTTTACCTACCTGGTTGCGGTCATAGTAAGAAAGCGAAAGCCGCAGCAAGTGGTGGTACATGTGCCGGCGCAAATCATTGGCCACGTATTGGGCCACACTCTCTGTATAATAATTATTGGCAAAGCTAGCCAGTTCCCCTAACACGGTGACAAAAACAATGACCAATGCAGCCAGAAGGGCCAGTTCAAACTTGGTCTCGCCAATGGAAAAAGCCCTGATCCAAGCCAGCCACCTAGGTAAGTCATGGTCATTGATCACATTGTCTATAATGATTTTCAAAGGCCATGGAGTGGCCAGGCTCATGATGGTTTCGCCCAGCATGGCGGCAATTATGATCAGGATCCAGGTGCGGTAAGGCTTCAGCAACCCAAACACCAGGCCCGTCAGGCTTTGGGAGACCTGCAGTTTTTCCCCGTCAGATGCCGTTGGATCATGTGGCCTGTCTGTAGAAACTGTTTCCATAACATCTTCTGCTATAAGACCAATACGAGTTTCAGCTCAACTTATATGTGGTAGGAGCTTTTTTAGGGCTTGTGAGAAGCAGGTGGATTCGGTTTGAGGGAAAGGGCGTTGGGAACTATTAAGGAGATTAAGGGAGGGGTTTGTTTGGGAGCTTTACTTTCTTGTTGCTAAAATACGCGTACCACTATTTAATTTATAAGTTTAACGGGTCTTGCTAAACTACTATAAGTCCGGCGGCCGAAGCATGCAAAATATTGGCAAAAGTTACTCTATTTAAACATAAAGCTGGAAGCAAAAACAATGATTATTATAGCCCCTAACAGAATCATGATCCGGGAAAACCTATTTGTGAGCTTTACCTTTATTGCACCTTTAGGAATGTTTTGTTCAAGAGCTTTTTTTACCTGACTATAATTTTGATACTGCTTTTCTCCTAATGTCATCTGGTCTCGGTCGGGTAACTGTATAAGAATTCCACTCGTTGACCATACATAATCAGATATCTTCAAATCTTTGTAATCGTAAAATCTGGTAAATAGTCCATATAGATATATCACTTCAAGCTTGTTCGGGTGGAACTTGAAATCCTTCAACAAGGACAGAAACAAGGCTAATGGGAAAATAGAAATCCACGAGAGGAATAGAACTCCTCCAATTATATCTATGTCTGTAACATTGTCGAGGTTATTAATTATTATGATATAGACTATATAAAGCATTACTACCGAACAGATGGAAAACACCACAAGCAAAGGAAGTAGAAGATAGGTAAGTCTTGACTTTATCATTCTTTAAAATTTTGCCAACTAGCCGCTAAAGGCGTTATTCGGTTTATTTACATAATGCATAAAAGAGAGCTGAATTAATAACCACCTTAAACCCAACGCTTATCCTGCCAAACCGCATCTAAAATAATAATAAGCAGGCACTGAACTAAGCCCTAGTCCGAACCACCAATCATAAATACAAGATACAGAAAGAATTTTCTGTTTTGAGGCCATTTTCCGGAAAACGGCCTCAAAACACCAATGCTACTAACGATAAACGTTTTCAGGGAAAAGGATTGAAAAGGCGGCTTATTTCTCCCGGTCTATGGTGTACCGGATGAGTTGCTCCAGGGAGTCGCGGGAAGGGGAAGCGGGGAAGGTGTGGAGGAGTTCCAGGGCCTCGGCGTGGAAGGCTTCCATCCGCTGGATAGAGTATTCCAGGCCCCCAGATTTTTTCACGAAGGCAATCACCTCGTTGATCTTTTCGGTTTTGCCGTTGTTGTTCTTGACGTTGTAGATCACGCGGCGCTTGGTGAGCCAATCTGCTTGCTGCAAGGCGTAGATTAGGGGAAGCGTCATTTTCTTCTCTTTGATGTCAATGCCCACGGGTTTGCCTATCTCGGCGGTGCCGTAGTCAAACAAATCATCTTTGATCTGGAAGGCCAGGCCCACTTTCTCGCCAAACAGGCGGGCTTTCTCCACGGTTTCCTCATCAGCGCCCGCCGAGGCCACGCCAACGGCACAGCAAGACGCTATCAACGAGGCGGTTTTCTGCCGGATGATGTCAAAATACACCTCTTCGGTGATGTCCAGGCGACGGGCCTTCTCCATCTGTAGGAGTTCGCCCTCACTCATCTCGCGCACGGCGTTGCTCACAATCTTGAGGAGCGCAAAATCATTGTTGTTGAGGGAGAGCAAGAGGCCTTTGGAGAGCAGGTAATCACCCACCAACACGGCAATCTTGTTTTTCCAGAGGGCGTTCACAGAGAAGAAACCGCGGCGATAATTGGAATCATCTACCACATCATCATGTACCAAGGTGGCGGTGTGCAGCAGTTCAATGAGGGCGGCGCCGCGGTAGGTAGCCTCAGAGGTTTGATCCTGCATGAGCTTGGCCATAAAGAAAACGAACATGGGGCGCATCTGCTTCCCTTTCCGTTTTACAATGTAGCCCATGATCTTATCCAGCAACAGAACATTGGATTGCATAGACTGCCGGAACTTCTTTTCGAACTCCTGCATCTCGGCTGCAATGGGGACCTGTATCTGGTTTAAAGGGCTGCTCATTTTGGTGGCACAATAATACGAGCCTCCGCCCTCGAAAGCAAACGCTCCATTTGGATTTGACGTTATTCAGGCGTTACTTCGGCGGCCTTTTAAAATTAACCTTATGGTACAGCACACAGACTTTCTTCTCTCCTCTCCGCATGGCCGCGATTTTGCCGTTGACGCCCGCTGGGAAGCCGATGGACAGGCCAAACCGGTGGTGGTGTTCGTGCACGGGTTCAAGGGTTTCAAGGACTGGGGCCACTTTAATTTACTGGCAGATTACTTTGCCCACCATGGGTTTGTGTTTGTAAAGCTGAACCTGTCACATAACGGCGTGGAGCCAGACGGCACCGACCTCACCAACATGGAAGCCTTCGGGAACAACAATTTCTGCATTGAGTTGGACGATCTGGGCACCGTCATAGACCACCTGAAAAACAACCCCGCCCAAATACCGGCTCAGGAAATGGATCCTGACTACCTGTTTCTGATCGGGCACAGTCGTGGCGGTGGCCTGGTGCTGCTTAAGGCCTCTGAAGACAGCCGCATCACGGGCGTGGCCACATGGTCGGCGATCAGTGACATAGACCAGCGATGGTCGCCTGAGGTGATGGAGCAGTGGCAAAAGACCGGGGTGCAGTACATTGCCAATGCCCGCACGGGCCAGCAAATGCCGCTCTACTACCAATTGGTGGAGAATTACCTGGCCAACCGCGACCGCCTGAATATTGCCAAGGCCGTAGAAAAGATCCAGATGCCGCTCCTCATCATCCATGGCGAACAGGATGAGACGCTACCCGTGCAAATGGCCCACGATTTGCACGCCCAAAACCCCTTCGCGGAGCTTTACCTTATCCCAGAGGGCGACCATTCATTCGGTGGGAAGCACCCCTATGGAGAACCGCACTTACCAACCCCAGCCCAAGCCGCCGCCGATAAAACCATCAAATTCTTTCAGGAAGCCATAGCCCGTTCATAATGACCCCTCTTTTTCTGCTACTGGGCAGCAACCTGGGCGACCGTACCTTTTACCTTACAGAGGCCTGTTTGCGTTTAGAGGCCGTTTTCGGGAAAACAGCCCTAAGGTCCAGCCTCTACCAAACCGCCGCCTGGGGCTTTGAAGATCAACCATCCTTCCTGAACCAGGTGCTGGTCTTTCACACCAATCTTTCCCCGCAAGAAGTGCTGGCCACTACCCAACAGGTAGAACAAGACCTGGGCCGCATCAGGAAGGAACGCTGGGGAGCCCGCGTCATTGACATTGATCTGCTCTTTTATGGTCAGGGAATCATAGAAACCGCCACCTTACATCTTCCCCACCCCCAACTGCACCTCCGGCGCTTTACTCTGGTTCCCCTGGCAGAAGTAGCCCCAGATTTCATACACCCGGTTTTAGGCAAAACGGTAGCAGAACTCCTAGAGGAGTGCCCGGATTTGTTGGAGGTGAGTCTAGTAAGGGAGTGATGTTAGAGGATTTTTCCGACGATTCTCCAATAGTCATCTCTTGTGTAAACACCCCTCTGCGCTCCCCTCAAGGGGAGAGTCTGCGTCGAAGAGGTGGGACAGCGCTTTAGGCCTGTTTTCCGGAAAACGTGCTGAAAACGCCCTAATCCAATCCCCAGCATTCCCCGATTCCAGTCTTTACCTCGAGCGCCTCGCTTGTGGCCCTGCAACAGCTCTAGCTAAGAGCAGAAGGCAAAGCGGCCGCAAGGGCAGTGCGAGGGGGAAAGACGGGGCCCCGCGGCCGTGAGCGCTCGGAGGGAAACCATGCAACAAGACAGCATAAGGACTCAGGTGTTGGCTTCTAATCCAAGGCTTAAGCGGAAAGGTGTGCACTAAGAAAAGCAATTGCGATTGGAAAGGCAGTTTAATTTGTTGGTGAGAACACCAACAACGGCCGGTAATCTGACCAACAATTGGCGGAAGCAACACCCTTCTTACTTCCTTACATCAAACTTCTGATACACCGAATTCTGGCTCACATACTCCGGCACCAACAGTTTCATATTCTTGATCACCGCTACGTTGTCCTGCGAAGAAAATAAACCAATCAGGGCTTCAATATCTTTTAGCACCTGTTCACTCTGCGGGGTGGGCAGGTTGGCGATTCTGATTTTGGGATGGTCGGTGGTCTGCACGGCCTCATTCTCATGGAAAAGCTCTTCCTCCAGTTTCTCGCCTGGCCGGAGTCCAGTGTAGACCAATTGAATGTCCTTGCCCAGGGTGAGGCCCGAGAGTTTGATCATTTTCTTAGCCAGGTCCACAATCTTGATGGAATCACCCATGTCAAAGATGTAAATCTCGCCGCCCTTGCCCATGGCGGAGGCTTCCAGCACCAATTGGCAGGCTTCCCGGATGGACATAAAGTAGCGGGAAATGTCTGGGTGGGTAACGGTCACGGGGCCGCCCTCCATAATCTGCTTCCGAAAACGAGGAATCACGGAACCGGTACTGCCCAACACATTACCGAAGCGGGTGGTGATGAAGCGGGTACGCTTGTGTCCAGAATCACGGAGGTAATGGTCCATGGCGTGCACGTACATTTCACAGAGCCGCTTGGAGGCGCCCATCACGCTGGTAGGGTTAACGGCCTTGTCGGTGGAGAGCAGCACAAATTTCTGGGCCTGGTATTTCACTGCCAGATCGGCAACGATCTTAGTACCCAGAATATTGGTATTCAGGGATTCAGTGGGGTTCTCCTCCATCACAGGCACGTGCTTGTAGGCCGCGCAATGGAATACCACCTCGGGGGTAAAGGTCTTGTACACGGCCTCCATACGTTCCTTATTGCAGATACCGCCTAGGATCACCTCAAAGTTCAGCTTAACGTACAGCTCGGTCAGTTCCAGTTCCAGGTCATATAAAGCGGATTCCGCCTGGTCTACCAACACCAGTTGCCGCGGCTTGAACCTAATCAGTTGCCGGACCAGTTCGCTGCCAATGGAACCCGCCGCGCCGGTCACCAGAATGGTGCGGTTCTGAAGCTCCTTGTGCAAGAGCGGAGAATCAATTTCGGCCGAAGGGCGGCCCAACACGTCTTCAATCTGCACCTCGCGTATCTGCTTGAAACTCAGCTCCCCGTTGATCCATTTATAGACCGGCGGCACCACCAGTACCTGCACACCCGCATTAAGGCACGCCTCCACCAGTTGCCGGCGCCGTAAGGTGGTAAGCCGCTGCACCGCCAGAATGAGCAGATCTACTTTGAGAGAAGAAAGCTGGGCCGTAAAATTATCCAAGGGTTTATGGATGGGCACGCCGTTAATGGATAGCCCCTGCTTCTGTTTGGCGTCATCAAGAAAAGACACTATATTATAGTAGGTGCCCATGTCCTGGTGCAGGGTGTTCAGGGTGATGCTACCCACTTCGCCGGCCCCAAAAATGACCACGTTCACCTTAGGCGAGTTGGTGTGGTTCCACTCATAGTGCATGATCTTGGCCCATACCCGTAGCAGGGAAAGCGCCAGAATACTGCCCAGATAATCAATGAGCAGCACAGAAATGGGAATGAAATTCTGATACCCCAATCCTTTGTTGTACACCAACTGGGCGGCCACTAATACCAGGGAACTCACCGAGAGGGCTACAAAAAGCTTGCGCAGGTCATCCAGGCTGGTGTAGCGAAGGATGCCCGCATAGGTTCGGGTATAAAAAAAAGCCGCTGCCCTTACTGCCAACACAATGGGCAGCATCTGGGCAACGGACAATTCAGTGTATTTCTGGAAATCAAAGTTAAAGCGCAGCAGGTAAGCCATCAGGAAGGAGACAGCACACAGGAGAATATCCAGGGCAAACACCAATTGCTTTGGCATCTTCTGACCGAAAAACTCTTTTACCTGCCCCATGCTTCTGATTTTAACCTTACCCGCTACGTACGAAATTCAGGCTTAGCTTACCTGCCATACCTCGGCATTTTTGTCAATCTTTTTCACCAGGCCCTGCAACACCTTGCCTGGTCCGCACTCAATAAAGATCGTGGCGCCATCGGCAATCATCTGCTGCACAGACTGCGTCCAACGTACGGGGGCGGTCAGCTGCTTGATCAGGTTCTGCTGGATCTCCTGCGGGTCAGAATGCGGTTTGGCATCTACGTTCTGGTATACCGGGCAGATGGCAGGGCTAAACGTGGTCTGACGGATCGCCTCCTCCAGTTCCGCCTCCGCGGATTTCATCAAAGGTGAGTGGAAAGCCCCTCCTACCGGTAACAACAAGGCTCTTTTGGCGCCGGCGGCTTTCAAGCGCTCACAGGCCTCCTCCACGCCCGGCACCGAGCCGGATATCACCAACTGACCGGGGCAATTGTAGTTGGCCGCAACCACCACATCCTTCACCTCGGCGCAGATCTGCTCTACCTTCTCGTCTTCCAGGCCCAGGATAGCAGCCATGGTAGACGGTTGCTCCTCGCAGGCTTTCTGCATGGCCAACGCGCGCTTAGAAACCAGGCGCAGGGCATCTTCAAAAGCCAGCACTTTATTGGCCACCAGGGCAGAGAACTCGCCCAGAGAGTGACCGGCCACCATTTCTGGGGCGAAGTCTGTGGCTACCGCGGCCTGAATAACCGAGTGCAGGAAGATGGCGGGTTGGGTAACCTTGGTCTGCTTTAGTTCCTCATCGGCGCCACTGAACATAATATCTGTGATTCGAAAACCCAAGATCTCATTAGCGCGCTCAAAAAGGTCTTTAGCTGCGGGGTATTGCTCATAAAGGTCTTTGCCCATACCCACAAACTGGGAGCCCTGGCCCGGAAAAACGTATGCTTTCATAGTTTGGCTTTAGATTTTCGTTTTAGGCCAATTTATGTAAAAACGGGCTCAAAACAGGTTTTATCAAAAGTAAGACGGCAAATATATAAAAATGGTGCCCATTCCCGGAGGAATAGGCACCATTCTTCATGATTTAAAATGCACAGCCTAAGGTTAGCGCAGAATCTCTACCCACCCTTTGTAGGTGCGTATTTCAGGCACCCTGCCGTAAAACTCTACCTCTACCTGATAGAAGTAGGTGCCTTCAGCCAGAGCTTTGCCGTTGTCCCCTACGCCTTTCCAGCGTAAACCGGGTTCGGCGCTGCTTTCATACACCTTGTTACCCCAGCGGTTATATACCTTAAGGGTGGCTTTCTTGATGAAAGTGGCCCCTTGCTTAGGCGTGAACTCATCATTACTGCCGTCATTGTTAGGGGTAAAGATGTTCGGCAACACAAACACAATACAGTTGTCTTCGCATTCAATGTTGCTGCGCTCACTCTCGCTTCCGTTCTTGTCAGTTGCCGTGACGTAGTAGCAACCGGCAAACGAAGGCAGGTTCTGGTGCAGGTAAGCCAGATCTTTGATAGTGGCAATGACCTTGAACTCCTCGGCATCGGTCTCCCTGAAGTACACTTTGTAGAAGTCAATATCCGAGGCGTTACAGCCGGTAGGTAGCGTCCAGGAGAGGCGGTTCTGGATAGGCGTCACACCGGCCACAAAGTCATCGTCGCAGTCATTGTCTACGGTCAAGATAGGCACGCAAGGCCGCGAGAAGCAGGTAATCTGGCTGTTATTGAGGATTGGGTCTGGCAGCAGCGGGTTCTGGAACGTGCCCTTGGTCACCACATAGGCGCAATACTCCTTGCCTTGCTCCAGCGGAACCTGTTTAGAGAAGGTACCTGCGGTAGGCCCTGCCAGCACACTGTCATATTTCTGGAACACCGCAGAGTTGGGCAGTTTCAGGTAAATGACGTGGTACAAAGGCTTGGCCGGGGTGCTGGCGTTGTTCCAGGGCACGTTGTAGGTCCAGTTCAGAACCATTGTAGCCCCGTTGGCTACGGCATTTAACCGCACACTGGACGCCGAGGAAGAGTCTACCAACACCGTGGGTGAACCCGTAGTGCCGGAATGGTAAAACTCTACCCGGTAGGCGTAGGCCGTGTCCAGGGTGTTCAGGTTATTATCTGTGAAGACGGTGTCATTGAGGTTGTTGCTGATGAATACCTGCGTGTAGTTGCCTTGAGGACTTCTTCCCTGGCCCATGGTACGCAACAAGCGGTACTGCAAAGGAGGAGTCAAGGTGGTCACAATAGCCTTTGGCTTGTTCCACTCCACCCTGATCTTACCGGTGGTGGCGCTGGTTTCCAGTACGCTTACTTTGGTGAGGGAAATAGACTCAAGCGTGGCGCACAGCTCATTGGAGGCAATACTGCTTCCGCCGCCCGGCTCCGGGAACTCGGCGTAGATGCGGTAGCAATAGGTCTTGTTGCGCTCCAGGCCTTTTCCGCCGTTATTATCCAGGAACGTGGTAACGCCTGCGCTCACCTCCCCTACCCGCACGTACCCGGCAGAGGCCGGAATACCCGTCTCACATGGCCCCGGCTTGAAATTAGAAGGTCCTTCGCGGCGGTAAATATACATTCTGGTGGCGTTAGGGCATGTGTAGGCAGACCAGTTCAGCCGGATGCTGCTGCTGGTTTGCGGCACCGCCGATACCAATACCGGAGGCGGCCCCACCACCGAAATACGCCAAGGTTTAAGGTCCGTTAAAATAATGCGTCCTGCCGGCGGCCGGTCTTCTGCCCTGAACACCACCTGGTACGGTGATCGTCGGACGTCCAGGCAGGTGGTCTGCCAGGTAAAGATGTGGCTGGTGTCACTCTGGGGTCTGAAGGTGGCCGGCGGCAACATGCTTCCAAACGCGGTCACCGTCACAGGGTCTTTGTCCGGGTCGCGCACCTTGATAATGTCTCTGAGCAATGTGCCTGCCACTACGCAGGTATCACGGGGCACAATAAGCACCGGGGGCCGGTTGGGGTCATCACGCACAAACACCTGCATGTCCCTGATCACGGTGCCTATGAGCCGTCCATTCCGCCACTCTTCCACAATAAAGGCGAAGTTGAATTCCCCCAGGGTATTGGGGGTGTTCCAGGTGATCTGGCCGGTGTTGCGGTCAATGGAGAACCCTGCAGGCCCGCCGGGCTGGGCGGCTCCCAGGAACTGGTCCAGGCTCCGGTAGCCCGGCGCTGTCTGGCCAATGGGGTTTCCGCAGGCGTCCCGGCCGGCATCTACCCTGGAGGGAAGCAGTTTAAAGGAAAGGCTGTCGCCGTCTGGGTCATAGGCCCCGGGGTTGTGCACGAAGATCTGTCCGCGCACCGCCACGTCTACCGGGGGTACTTCCAGGACCGGGGACCGGTTGATGATGGGGAACAGACGGTCAATGGTGAGCGTAGACTGCAGAAAGAAGGTCTGCTGCACCGAGTTGGAAATGTTGACTACGCCCCCGTTCCGGTTCTCGCCCACGAACGTGGCCGTAAAGGTGCCCCCGCCAGAATAGATATGCTCAAAGAAATAAGTATTGACAAAAGTGTTGTTCTGCCCGTTCTGCAGCAGCACCCGGCTGGCCCGCGGTGAGGTCTGTTGGGTACAGTCGCCAAAGTACAAGGTAGCCTCAAGGTCTTCAAAGGGTGGCGGGGCCACGCTGTAGGTCACCAGCTTAAAGAAGAAACGAAGCGGGTTTTTGGCCGCCGTGGTATCACTCTTAATAAAGATATTGCCGGCGCGTAAGTGGGTAGCCTGCGCCTGAGGCGCCAGAAAGAGGGTCAAAAGAAACAGCCCACCCAGCACATACAGCCAAGCTTTTACTTTATGTAAATGTAGAGGCATATAGTAGAGTTTTGCATGCAGAAGCAAAGATAGAAGAATCTCTATCCTGACCATGGACTTAACCAACAAATACGTGGTATCCTGGTTATAGAGATATAGGTTTATGGCTATAACGAATTCTAGGTTTCACTGTTGTAAACTTCCGGGGCAAAAGACGTTTTTAGCCTATTTTTCCTAAAACGGCTCTAAAACGTCCTTTGCCCAAGGGAGTTTAGTGGAGCAAAAGGCTCAATTTAGATTTATTCAAAATAAAAAAGACCAATTGCTTGAGAAGGCCCCCGCATGTACCTTTGGAAAGATTTAACCATCCCTAACACACCTAATTTCTCAACCTTAACACAACAAAATGAGTTGGTTCTCTAAAACGTTATCCAGTAGTATAGGCCGAAAGTTTCTGGTGGCCATCACTGGTCTGTTTCTCATCTCCTTTTTGGTGGTACACCTGGTGGGTAACCTCCAGTTGTTCAAAGATGACGGAGGTAATGCGTTTAACGTCTATTCGCATTTCATGGGCACAAACCCCATCATCCGGACTATGGAATTTGTGCTGGTGGCAGGCTTCCTGCTCCATATCTATGAGGCCCTGGTGCTTACTCGCCGCAACCAAAGCGTACGGCCGGTAGCCTATGCCTATAACCGTCCTCAGGACAACAGTAACTGGTCTTCCCGCAACATGGGTTTACTGGGTACCGTGATCCTGGTGTTTTTGATCATCCACCTTTGGAATTTCTTTGTGCCGGCCCGTTTTGGCGGCTTAGAAGGAGTGGTGGTAGACAATGTGCACTATGATAACCTTTACCAGAAAGTAGTGCAGTCTTTCCACATCTGGTGGTATGTCCTGATCTATGTGCTGGCCCAGATTGCCTTAGGGTACCACTTGTACCACGGGTTCCAGAGCGCCTTCCAGACCCTGGGCTTAAACCATAAGAAATACACGCCGGCCATTCAAATGTTCGGGGCTTTCTTCTCTGTGGTGGTGCCTGCTGTTTTTGCCGCCATGCCTCTGTATTTTTTCATCAAAGACGTTGTTTTGTCATAAGCGAACGGTATGATTCTAGATTCCAAGATTCCTGAAGGGCCATTGGCCGATAAATGGGAAAAGCATAAATTCAATGTGAAGCTGGTAAACCCGGCCAACAAACGTAAATACGATGTCATTGTAGTGGGAACCGGTCTGGCCGGGGCTTCCGCTGCCGCCACCTTAGCCGAGTTGGGCTATAACGTAAAGGCCTTCTGCTACCAGGACAGCCCACGCCGCGCGCACTCCATTGCAGCCCAGGGGGGTATCAATGCCGCCAAAAACTACCAGAACGACGGTGACAGCGTGTACCGCCTTTTCTATGACACCATTAAAGGTGGTGACTACCGCGCCCGCGAAGCCAACGTGTACCGTCTGGCGCAAGTGAGCGTGAACATCATTGACCAATGCGTGGCGCAAGGCGTTCCCTTCGCCCGCGAGTACGGCGGACTACTGGCCAACCGCTCCTTCGGGGGTGCTCAGGTAAGCCGGACCTTCTACGCCCGGGGCCAAACCGGCCAGCAGCTGTTGCTGGGTGCCTACTCTGCCCTTAACCGTCAGATTGCCTACGGGAAAGTGAAGATGTACCCGCGTACCGAGATGCTGGACCTGGTTATGGTAGACGGCAAAGCCCGCGGTATTGTCACGCGTCACCTGGTGACCGGTAAAATTGAGTCACACAGCGCCCACGCCGTGATTCTGGCTACTGGTGGCTATGGTAACGTGTTCTACCTTTCCACCAACGCCATGGGCTCCAACACCACGGCTATCTGGCGTGCCCACAAGAAAGGCGCCTTGTTCGCCAACCCATGCTTCACCCAAATTCACCCAACCTGTATCCCGGTTTCCGGCGACTACCAGTCTAAGCTGACGCTGATGTCTGAGTCCCTGAGGAACGACGGACGCGTATGGGTTCCTAAGGCAGTAGGTGATAACCGTGCCCCGGGAGACATTCCGGAAGAGGAGCGTGATTACTTCCTGGAGCGCAAATACCCTTCCTTCGGTAACCTGGTGCCCCGCGACGTGGCTTCCCGTAACGCCAAACTGGCCTGCGACGAAGGACGTGGCGTAGGAACCACCAAACTGGCCGTGTACCTTGATTTTGCCGATGCCATTAAGCGTGACGGTTTAGACAAGGTGAGCCAGAAATACGGTAACCTTTTTGAGATGTATGAGAAGATCACGGGTGAGAACCCGTATGAATCTCCAATGCGCATTTACCCGGCCGTGCACTACACTATGGGTGGCCTTTGGGTAGATTACAACCTCATGACCACCATCCCGGGGCTTTACGCCACCGGCGAGTGTAACTTCTCTGACCACGGCGCCAACCGTTTAGGGGCTTCTGCTTTGATGCAAGGTCTGGCCGACGGCTACTTCGTGATCCCTTATACCATTGGTGATTACCTGGCACAGATCCCTGCCAGCCGCGTAGAAACCAGCCACCCAGCCTTTAAGGAGTCTGAGGCTGCCGTGAAGGCCGATGTGGACCGCTTGCTTAATATCAAAGGCACCAGAACCGTTGATGATTTCCACAAGGCCCTTGGCCACCTCATGTGGGATTACTGCGGCATGGCCCGTAACGCCGAAGGCCTCCAGTACGCCAAGCAGGAGATCAGAAAACTGCGCGACGCCTTCTGGAATGACGTGAAGATTTTGGGTACCAACGAGGAGCTGAACGTAACCCTGGAGAAAGCCGGCCGCGTGGCCGACTTCCTGGAACTGGGCGAACTGATGGTAGATGATGCCTTGAACCGCAACGAGTCCTGCGGAGGTCACTTCCGGGAGGAGTACCAGACCCCAGAGAACGAAGCGCTGCGTGATGACGAGAACTACACCTACGTAGCCGCCTGGGAGTACACCGGTCCTAACGAACAGCCAACCCTACACAAGGAAGAGCTGAAGTTTGAGAACGTGAAGCTGACACAACGCAGCTATAAGTAATGAATAATTAAGAATTGGGAATTAAGAATGGAGGCAGATCCTGTAACTGGAGCCTCTTTCACTAATTCCTAATTCTACATTCTTAATTCTTAATTAGAAAAAGAGATGGCTGGTAATAATCCTAACAGCAAACCAATGAACCTGACGCTGAAAGTGTGGAGACAGAAAAACTCCCAGGCGGCCGGTAAGCTGGAAACATACCAAGTAAAAGATATCTCCCCAGAAATGTCGTTTCTGGAGATGATGGACGTGCTCAATGAGGGGTTGCTCCTCAGCGGCATTGACCCTGTGGCCTTTGACCATGACTGCCGCGAGGGTATCTGCGGAATGTGCAGCCTTTACATTAACGGCAGGGCCCACGGGCCGGAGCGTGGCACCACCACCTGCCAGTTGCACATGCGCAAATTCTCAGACGGGGATACCATCACCATTGAGCCCTGGAGAGCGGGCCCGTTCCCGGTTCTGAAAGACCTTTGCACTGACCGTTCTGCCCTGGACCGTATCCAGCAGGCCGGGGGGTACATCTCCATTAACACCGGTGGGGTACCAGATGCCAACGTGATTCCTATTCCTAAGTCTATTGCAGACAAAGCGTTTGACGCGGCTACCTGTATTGGTTGTGGCGCCTGCGTGGCGGCCTGTAAGAACGGTTCTGCTATGCTATTCACCTCGGCTAAGGTATCCCAGCTGGCCCTGTTACCACAGGGTAAGGTAGAACGCAAGACACGCGTAGAGAACATGGTGGCCCAGATGGACATTGAAGGCTTTGGCGCCTGCTCCAACATTGGATCCTGCGCGGCAGAATGCCCGGTAGGTATCTCCCTGGAGAATATTGCCATGCTCAACCGTGAATACTACGCTGCTTCTTTCACGTCTGAGAACGTTTAAAAAACGGTAGCACCCATAAGCAAAAGGCGAAGCTTTAACGGCTTCGCCTTTTCTGTTTTAAGCCTGTTTTCAGGAAAACAGGCTTAAAACAGCCTTACCCCAATTCAACTTTGCTCCGTTTCTACGGAATAAAATTAGGCGTAACTTTAGCGCTTCCCTTTGGTTATACAAGCATACCTTGTAGTTCATGATTCTGATTATATCCGGTACCAACCGCCCCGACTCCATCACCCTGCAAATAGCCAGGCTTTACCAAGAGATGCTAGCTGCCCACGGACAGGCTTCTGAACTACTGGACTTGCAGGACCTTCCCCTGGACTTCGCCTCTCCTTCGCTCTATAAAAGTGAGCTGTATTCTCAGGCGTTCCTGGACCTGCGCCGGCAAGTAGTCACCGCCGCTAAGATTGTGTTCATTGTGCCGGAGTATAACTGCTCCTACCCCGGCGTGTTGAAGGCCTTCATTGACGGCTTGGAATACCCAGATGCCCTGCGCCGGAAGAAGGGAGCCTTGGTGGGGCTATCTACTGGCAGCCAGGGCGGCAATATTGCCCTCAGCCACCTCACCGACGTCCTGAATTACTGCGGGCTTCATGTGCTGGCCCAGAAGCCCCGCCTGCCCTTCATTCACAAGCATCTGCAAAATGGACAGTTCACCAACCCGCTTTACCACCAACTCCTGGAAGAACAGATAGCTGAATTCATCACTTTCTAGCCTTTCTACCAGGCTTCTGGTGTCGCCGCCCTTAAGTGGTTTCCTCCTTGCAATACCAATGCGTTTTAAGGCCGTTTTCCTGAAAACGGGCCCAAAAGGGAAATAACCCTCTGCCTCATAGGAATTCCTATCCATTGCTTTGCGGTCAAAAACATCCAAAAAAGAAGCCCTGAAACGTTTTGCGTTTCAGGGCTTCTTTTTATAAAACAGGGCTAAAGCGCCTAGTCTACATTGTCATGCAAAAAGCGGTTATCGCCTAGCAGTTCGTTGTCATCGTTGAGGTTAAAGCGGGAAATCTGCTGCTCTGCGGAAGGCACCACGTTCTCCAGTTGCACGTTTCTTCTCAGATAGGCAGGTACCTCCAGCTTCTCTTTGATGGCGGCATCGGTGTTGGTGTCCAGGCTTAATCTGCGCAGGCGCTCGCGGCGCTCGTTGATTTTGTTCTGAGACGCCTCGCTTACTTCCTGAACTGCGGCCACCTCTACTACCTCTTCTTCAAAGGAGGGGGTGAACAGTTCACTGGTAGAATCAAGGTCAAAGATGATTTTGTTTTCGGTTACCGGGGCTGGCTTGCGCACTGGCTCATTGGCCACTAGCTGGGTAGCAGATACCGGTGGGGTAACAGAGAAGGTAGTAGGGGCAACGGGGGCTACAGGCTCAGCAGCATACTCTCTCACGGCCTGAGGCGCAGTGGCACCTACTACCGGTCCTCCCGCCTCAAAAGTCTTTTTTGGGGCCGGAAGGCTAACCATTTCACGGGCAAACCCGGTAGCAATGACCGTTACTCTAATGCTGGCACCCAAGGTAGAATCAATACCATGGCCAAAGATCACCTCAGAGTCATCACCGGCTTTTTCCTGGATGTAGTCAGTGATCTCCGTCAGCTCATCCATCTCCAGTTCGGCCTGGTCACCAGACATAATGGAAAGAAGGATTTTCTGGGCACCGTGTATATCAGTGTTGTTGAGCAACGGCGAGGAAAGGGATTCCTCGGCGGCACGAAGGGCGCGATTCTCGCCTTCAGTGATGGCAGAACCCATCACGGCGGCACCGGAGTCTTTCATGACCGTTTTCACATCTTCAAAGTCCACGTTCACCTCAGAAGTCACCGTAATGATCTCGGCGATACTTTTGGCGGCGGTGGTTAACACGTTATCTGCTTTGGCAAACGCTGCTCTGATTGGCAGGTTCCCGAACATCTCGCGCAGTTTATCATTGAGGATCACCAGCACGGTGTCACAGTTCTCGCTCAGTTCTTTGATACCGTTGTCAGCGGCGGTACGCTTCTTTCTGCCCTCAAAGGCAAAAGGGGCGGTCACAATACCAACGGTTAAGATATCAAGCTCTTTGGCTACTTTGGCAATTACCGGGGCAGCACCGGTTCCGGTTCCCCCGCCCATACCTGCGGTGATGAACACCATCTTGGTATGCGCGCCCAGCAATTCTCTTATCTCTTCTTTGCTTTCCAGGGCAGCCTGCTTGCCACGCTCAGGATTGGCCCCGGCACCCAGACCTTCGGTGAGGGTAGTTCCAATCTGAAGTTTATTGGGCACACTGCTGCTTTTCAACGCCTGCTCATCAGTATTACATACCACGAACTCCACGTCCTTAATGCCTTGATTGAACATGTGGTTCACAGCATTGCTTCCCCCTCCGCCAACACCAATCACCTTAATGATTGACTTGGAGTGCGATGGCACATCAAACTTGTACGATGAAAAACTCATGTTATCTCTCCTGAAAATTTACGCGTTAATAGTTTTGTTGCTTATCGTCAAAATCATCAATAAGCATACTCTTGGTCCGGTCTAAGATCTTGGAAAAGAAGCCGGGGCCGCTATTTGATTTCTGAACTGGTCTTATCTCGTTGACAATCTTGTTACCGGTACTGTTAGCCATCTCGGTGTAGCGGTTCACGCGCTCATCAAGCGCCTGGTAACCAGCCAATACAAGACCAACGGTGGTAGCATACATTGGGCTCTTCACTGAGTCAATCTTGCTTTTGCCTAAGTGCTCATTGGGGTAACCAATGCGGGCATCCAGTCCAGTAAGGTACTCTACCAATTGCACCAGGTTCTGCAGTTGGGCACCGCCTCCGGTGATCACCACGCCTGCCGCCAGTTGGTTGGCATACCCGCTTCTAACAATTTCTGAGTAAACGAGTTCAACAATTTCCTCCATTCTCGCTTCTATAATATAAGCAAGGTTTTTCAAGGAAATTTCTTTGGGAGTCCGGTCTCTAAGGCCCGGGATTGAAACGATCTCATTCTCAGAGGCTTCGTCGGCGATGGCTTTGCCAAAGCGCACTTTGAGCTGCTCAGCCTGGTTCTGCATGACCATGCAACCCTGCTTGATATCTGAGGTGATGATGTTACCGCCAAACGGAAGCACCGCGGTATGACGGATGATGTTGTCTTTGAAGATAGCCAGGTCAGTAGTACCGCCTCCAATGTCAATCAGGGCCACACCGGCTTCCCGCTCCTCTTCGCTCAACACAGACATACAAGATGCCAGGGGCTCCAGTATAAGCTGGTCAATCTCTAAACCGGCCCGGCTGATGCACTTGGTGATGTTGTTTACTGCGTTAGACTGGGCGGTGATGATGTGGAAGTTCCCCTCCAAACGAACGCCAGACATGCCAACCGGGTCCATGATGCCATCTTCGTAATCCACCTTGTAGTCCTGGGGCATTACATGGATGATCTCACTGCCAGGTGGGGTCACCAGACGGTACATGTCATTGGTAAGACGGTTCACGTCCTCAACGGTGATCTCGCTGTCCAGTGATGTGCGGGTGATACTGCCGTTGTGTTGCAGACTTTTGATGTGCTGCCCGGCAATACCTACGTTCACGACCTTAATGTCAATACCAGATTGCTCTTCTGCCTGCTTTATCGCTTTACGGATGGCTTCAACGGTTTTGTCAATGTTGCTCACCATGCCACGCACTACGCCTTCAGAAACCGCTTTCCCCAAGCCCAGGATCTCCAGCTTGCCGTACTCGTTTTTCCTCCCTACCAGCGCGCAAATTTTGGTTGTTCCAATGTCTAAGCCTACAACTATTTTGTCGTTCTGCGTCATATTGTTGTCTATTCACAAATAATCTGATCCTTGTATTCGATATTTAATCGACTATACTTCTCCCACCCCACTACCGGCATTACCTCTTTGTAGAAGATGAAAAGCCTTTTGAATTTCTCCTCTACCTGCACCGGTTTCCCAAACTCTATCCGCTGGTCCCCAACCTGCGTCAGAAAACTTACTTTCCCTTTTGGGTCAATGTCCATGTGCGCCAGTTGCGCGTTCCAGAACGGGTCCTTCTCAATGTACTTCAGCAGAGACAGATACGCCATCCCTACGGAGTCCTGGAAAAATGACCCTTCACCGGCAGTCGTCGCCGCGGAAACGGTCACCGGAAGAACGTGCGCTGTGTACAAAGATGACAAGGGCAGTTGATTGCCTTCTTCATCCAGGTACACATCTTTCTTCGAGCTCAGGAGACGCGCAATGGGCCGGTTTTGCTGGATGGTCACGTTGATATTGCCCTCCAAGTCTCGAGAGACTTCCGCCTGCCTTACAAATTTATGCGATTTAATCCGCATTTCCAGCCGCTTGAGGTCAATCTCCTCTTTTTTCCTACCGGTCAAAGGCTGGGCCCCATTTTTGGTAAGCAGAGCAGTTACTTCCGATGCACTAAGAAAGTAATTGTTATACTCATTATCAATTTTAATATTGACTTTTTTACATATTTTACCTTCTTGCCTCGCTTTGGAAAATCCTGCCAGAAAAATAAACCCTGAAAGGCAAAAAAGCGCGAAAAGAAGGGCCTTTACTTTCCTATTCCAATACATGCGCCTTCTCCTCCAACAGTTTTTTAATACCGGGTACCAATATATCTATATCGCCAGCCCCTATGGTGGCCAACACATTAAAATCCAAGTCTTTGCCTAACGCTTCCAACACTTGGTCACGGTCTATCATCTTTTTGTTTTCAACTTGTAATTTGTCAAAAATCAACTGGGCCGTCACCCCTTCTATGGGCAACTCCCTGGCCGGATAGATATCCAACAGCCAAACCTCATCTGCCAGGCTCAGGCTTTGGGCAAATCCCTCTACAAAATCACGGGTGCGGGTAAATAAATGGGGTTGAAAAATTGCTCTGATAAACTTGCCGGGGTAAAGCGCCCTCACCGAATTCAGGAAAGCTTCTATCTCCCGGGGGTGGTGCGCATAATCGTCTAAATATACCCTTTTTTCCGACACATATACCTTTTCAAACCGCCTTTTTACGCCCGTATAAGCCGCAATTCCAGAATGAATTTTTTCAACCGGGACCCCCACCAAGGAAACTGCCTGCGCGGCCGCCAAAGCGTTCTCAACGTTGTGGAAACCCGGCACCTGCAAAGTGGTTTCAGGGAGTAGTAAGTTCCTGCCTTTGGCTGAAAATTTCATGGCGCCATCGGCAATTCTTACCTCGGTAGCACATAGTTCCTCATCCTCAAGCCCATAGCGAATTACCGTAACCGAAGGGTCTGCCGCCGCGGCAATGCTTTGGTCGGCGGTATGGTTGAGCAGCAGGTAACCGTGGGGCTTGATCTGCCGCACAAACTGCCGGAACGACTCCACCAATGCCTCCTTGGCCCCGTAAATATCCAGGTGATCTGGGTCAGTGGAGGTAATCACCGCTATGTCTGGGTACAGCGTCAGGAAGGACCGGTCATACTCATCTGCCTCTACCACCGCCAGCGCACGCTCTTCCTTTTGGTTAGGCAACAGCAGGTTGGAGCCCAGGTCGGTGGAGATGCCACCTAGGAAGGCCGAGGTGGAAACGCCGGCGTGGTGCAACAGGTGCGCCACCATGGATGAGGTGGTGGTTTTCCCGTGGGTACCGGCCACCGCCACCAGATATTGGTCCTTTGTAAGCAGCCCCAGCACCTGGGAGCGTTTCATAATGGTGTAGCCCTCCTCCTCCAGGTATTGCCGCTCTGCATGCGTAGCGGGCACGGCCGGGGTCAGCACCACCAGCGTTTCCTGCCTGTTTTTCCTAAAAGAGGCAGGAATCAGATCTACGCTATCCTCAAAATGAATCTGGGCTCCCTCCTCCCCTAGCTTCTGGGTAAGGGGCGTGGGCGTCTTGTCATAGCCAGCCACGGCAAAACCCTTGGCCAGAAACCAGCGGGCCAGCGCGCTCATGCCAATCCCGCCTATGCCCAGGAAGTAGATATGCTTGTATTGGTGCAGGTTCATTTGATCAGCTTCATCAATTCTTGCACAATGTCTTCAGTAGCCTGAGGCCGGGCCAGCTGCGCGATGTTCCGGCGCAACAATTGCTGTTTTTCCGTATCTGCAGCCAGGGCGAAAGCGGATCCCCAGAGTTTCCGCCCGGCATCCACGTCTTTCACCAGCATGGCAGCGTCTTTCTGCACCAGGGCCATGGCGTTCTTGGTCTGGTGGTCTTCGGCCACGTTGGGCGAAGGCACTAGAATGGAAGGCTTCTCCGCCAGGCACAACTCCGAGATAGACAAGGCGCCAGCTCGGGAAATAACCACGTCGGCGGCAGCGTAGGCCAGGTCCATGCGCCGGATGAAGTCAAAGGCTTTGATCTGGTCTTCTAAATAAGGCTGGGTGGCCGTCTGGGCCTGCGGATAAAAATTTTTACCGGTTTGCCAGATGAGGTTAAAGCCGGACTCCTGTATTTTCTGCAGCGCCGCCTCGGTGCTTTGATTCAGGGTACGCGCGCCCAGGCTTCCGCCAATCACCAGAAAGGTCTTGCGTGCCGGGTTCAACCCAAAGAAATCCATCGCCTCTAGCCTCTTGCCGTCCAGGTTTGCAATGTCGCGGCGCACTGGGTTGCCGGTGAGTACCAGCTTGGCGCTGGGGAAATACTTGTACATGCCGTCATAGGCCACGCACACCTTGTCTACTTTTTTGGCCAGGAGTTTATTGGTGATACCCGCGTGGGAATTCTGCTCCTGGATAAGGGAGGGAATCCCCATCCTAGTGGCGGCGTACAGCAGCGGACCGCTGGCATAGCCCCCCACCCCTACCACGGCATCGGGTTGAAAGTCCTTTATGATTTGGTAGGCTTTGCGCACGCTGGAAATCACCTTCAGGGGGAATGACAGGTTGTCTACCGTCAGGCGGCGCTGCAAACCACTGATCCAGAGACCAATGATCTTATAACCTGCCTCGGGCACCCGCGTCATCTCCATCCGTCCCTGCGCGCCTACAAACAGGATCTCTGCCGAAGGGTGCAGCCGCTTGATCTCATTGGCAATGGCTACGGCCGGGTAAATGTGCCCGCCGGTCCCTCCGCCGCTGATGATGAATTTGTATTGCTTATCAGGCATGGGTCAACACGTTTGCAGGTTTTTTCCCAGAAATAGCCGCCTCTTTCTTGGCCTCGTACTCACTACGGCTTACGCTCAGGATAATGCCGATGGAGATACCCGTGAAGATCAGGGAGGTACCGCCCATGCTCAGCAACGGCAAAGGCAGACCGGTAATAGGGCCCAGGCCTACGGCCACCCCCATATTCACCATGGCCTGGATGACCAGACTGAAACTGATACCGGCGGAGAGTAATCCGCCGAAGGCCCCCAAGCTGTTGGTCACCGCCATCATGCCCCGGTACAGGAAGGCCAGATACAGGAAGAGCACCACCGCCCCTCCTACCATGCCGTATTCCTCAATGATAATGGCGTAGATAAAGTCTGAATAGGGGTGAGGCAGCACGTTGCGCTGGTCTGAGTTTCCGGGGCCTTTCCCCAGCATACCTCCCGTGGCGATGGCAATGTAGGACTGCTCCAGCTGGAAAACCGTCTCATTTGGATCCATGAAGTTCTCAATACGGGTAATGGCCGTCTGCATCCGTTGCCCCAGGGTCAAGGCCACCGCCCCAAACAAGGCCCCCACAATGATCATGGTAAAGATGGGTTTCATGGGCACCCGACCAATGAACATGAGCAAAATGCAGGTCAAAAACAGCAGAAGACCCGTGGAAATATTACTCATTGCAATCAGGCCGCAGATCAATCCGCTCCAGAGGAAAAGCGGGATAAGGGTCTGCTTGGACTCAATGTTCATCTGGCGTTTGCTCAAAATGCTGGCCAGGTAAGAAATGAGGGCCAGCTTTGCCAAATCTGAGGGCTGGAAGGTCTGGTTGATGATGGGAATGGTCAGCCAGCGAGAGGCCTCGTTGATGTTGGAACCTTTGAGATAGGTGTAAACAAGCAATGGCACCGAGAAGATCAGCGCCAAAAGGCTCAGTTTGGCATAGTAGCGGTAATTGATCTTGTGCGCGAGCCACACAAACGCCAGGCCAATAAGGATGAGGGTGGAGTGCTTAAAGAGGAAAAACTCCGTATTCCGCGACATCTTATAAGCCAGCGTACCCGTGGCAGAATACACCACCGCAATACTGATCAGGGCGAAGGAGATGACAATGCCCCACAACACAGGGTCACCCTTCAGGTTGTCATGGAGCCAGTTTTTTACAGTAGTCATATAGCTTTTTGCTGAAGAGCCGCCACTGCCTCAGTGAAGGAACGGCCCCGGTGTTCATAATTCTTGAATAGGTCAAAGCTGGCGCAGGCCGGGGAAAGCAAGACCACATCGCCGGGCTCGGCGAAATCCTTGGCCAGCCGCACGGCCTCGTTCACATCCTGGGTCTCTACCAGTTTAGGGCAGATATCTGAAAAAGAGGCGATAATCTTGCTGTTGTCCACGCCCAGGCAGACAATAGCTTTTACCTTTTCTTTTACCAGCAGAAGCAAGGGAGTATAGTCGTTACCCTTATCGGTGCCGCCCACTACCCACACAATGGGGGCCTTTATCCCGTCCAGGGCGTACCATACGGCCTCCACGTTGGTGGCTTTGGAATCATTGATGAACCGAACGCCGTCAATTTCGCCTACCGGTTGCAAGCGGTGTTCGGCATTCTGGAATGAACCCAAGGCGGCCTCAATGGTGGCTGGTTCAATGCCAACCAACAAAGCCGCGCCTACCGCCGCCATGGTGTTGTATTGGTTGTGCTGCCCAATCAAGGGAGATTTGGAGGTGCCTACTTTTGCCCTGATTTGGGAAAAAGAGGCTATAATCGCTTTGCCCTCCGTTCTAATGGCCAGGTTCTCCTCTCCTTTCAACCCGAACGGTACGGGCGTGCCTGGCACCTCATGGGCCGCCAGGTATTTCTGGATTTCCGTGTCGTCCTGGTTAAACAGGAAGTATTCGCCAGCGGTCATGTTTTGCGCCACCCGGAACTTGGCGGCCGCATAGTTTTCCATCTGGTAGCCGTAGCGGTCCAGGTGGTCGGGGGTGATGTTCAGCAGGATTCCTATATCAGCCTTGAACTGGTACATGTTGTCCAGCTGGAAACTGCTCAGCTCCACTACATAATAGTCATACCCACCCTCCAGCACTTTGCCTGCCAGACTCTCGCCCACGTTGCCGGCTAAGGCCACTTTCAGGCCAACGCTTTTGAGCAGGTGATAAGTTAAAAGCGTGGTGGTGGTTTTACCGTTGGTGCCGGTAATGCAGATCATCTTGCCCTTGGCATAGCGACCGGCAAACTCAATCTCAGAGATGACGGGAATGTTCCGCTCCAGCGCGCCCTGGATCACCGGCGCCTTATCAGGGATGCCCGGGCTTTTAATGATTTCCTGGGCGGCATAGATCTGCTCCAGGGTGTGCGTTCCTTCCTCGAAGGGAATCTGCGCCCGGGTCAGTTGGGCCCGGTATTTTTCTGCAATGGAGCCCTGGTCAGAAACGAACACGTCAAAGCCCTTCGCCTGCGCCAACAAGGCCGCCCCTACGCCGCTCTCCCCTGCTCCTAGTATGGCTATTTTTTGCATTGCTTGTTTTGGTATTTGCTGTTTTAGGCTTGTTTTCCGGAAAATAGGCTCAAAACGCCTTATCTTAATTTCAAGGTAACCAGGGTCAAAATAGCGAGCATAATGCCCACGGTCCAGAAGCGGGTCACGATCTTGGATTCATGGTAGCCTAGTTTCTGGTAATGGTGGTGTAAGGGTGACATCTTGAAAATGCGTCGGCCCTCGCCGTATTTCTTTTTGGTGTATTTGAAGTAGCTCACCTGTAGCATCACCGATAGGTTCTCCACCAGGAAGATGCCGCAAAGGATAGGGATCAGGAGCTCTTTTCTCAGAATCAGGGCTAAAACGGCGATGATCCCGCCAATGGAAAGGCTACCGGTATCGCCCATGAAAACCTGCGCCGGATACGAGTTGTACCAAAGGAAACCTACGCAAGCCCCCACAAAGGCGGTACAGAAAATCACGAGCTCGCCGGTGTTGGGAATATACATGATGTCAAAATAATCCGCAAAGATGGCGTTACCAGAAACCCAGGCAAACACGGCCAGCGTGGTACCAATGATAGCAGAAGTTCCCGCGGCCAGGCCGTCAATCCCATCGGTGATGTTGGCGCCGTTAGAGACCGCCGTAATGATAATGATCACCAACGGAATGTAGAGGAAGCGGGCATAAGAACCCAATAACGGACTCGCGAAGCTGAAGAAATGGTGGTAGTCCAGCTCGTTGTTCTTGGTGAAAGGCACCGTGGTTATCATTTTGCGCACATCCTGGTAGGTGCCCGCCACGTCAATGGCAGACATCCCTTTGGCCGTCAGGTACTGACGCACGACTACATCTTCAGAGAAAAACAGGGTAATGCCCACAATCAGCCCCAGGCCCACCTGACCCATGATCTTGAAACGCCCGGCCAGCCCCTCTTTGTTTTTCTTGAACACCTTGATGTAGTCATCCAGAAAGCCGATGGCGCCCAACCAGATAGTGGAAACCAACATGAGCAGAATATACACATTATCCAGCCTGGCCAGCAAAACCGTAGGCAAAACAATGGCCAACAGAATGATAAGACCGCCCATGGTAGGCGTGCCTCTTTTCTCCAGCTGCCCTTCCAGACCCAGATCCCTGATAGATTCCCCTACCTGCTTGCGCTGCAGAATCCGGATAAGACGCCCCCCGAAGATCATCGCGATCAGAAGAGAGAAAAGCGCGGCCAGCCCAGCCCTGAAAGAGATGAACCGGAACACCCCGGTACCCAGGAGATCAAACTGCCTGTCTAAATAATCAAATAAGTAGTAGAGCATCTGTTTCGGTTTAGGGGGAAGAAATGCGTGGCAGAAAATCTGCTGCCATTCCTGGTTTACGGGTTTAAGGTACGTTTACTAAAGGTTGGTTATTTCTGCAACAGCTCAAAGGTCTCAAGCAAAATCTGCTTGTCGTCAAACGGCGACCGCACGCCTTTCACTTCCTGGTAGGTCTCATGGCCTTTGCCAGCCACCAGAATAATGTCATCTGCCTCGGCCAGAAGCACCGCCGTTATGATGGCCTCGCGCCGGTCTACCACCGAAAGCGACTTTTTCAAATCTGTCACTTTCACGCCGGCCTGCATCTGGTTCAGGATCTCCTGGGGTTCCTCATCCCGGGGGTTATCGGAGGTCAGGATCACGCGGTCGCTCAAGCGGGCCGCAATGTCTGCCATGACGGGGCGCTTGGCCGCATCGCGGTTTCCGCCGCAGCCCACAATGGTGATCACTTTCTGCTCTGGTTTTCTGATCTGCTGAATGGTCTGCAGCACGTTTTCCAGGGCGTCGGGCGTATGGGCGTAATCCACAATGCCGGTGATATGGCCAGAAGACACCACATAATCAAATCGGCCAGCGGCCGAGGTAAGGTTGGAAAGACTGGACAGCACTTCCATTTTGTCTTCGCCCAGCAATACCGCGGCGCCATACACCGCTAAGATGTTGTAGGCGTTAAACGTCCCTATCAACCTAAACCAAACTTCTTGCCCGTCCAATTCCAGTTGTAAGCCTTGGATAGAATTGTCCAGCAAGCGAGCCTTGAAATCAGCTTCCTTGCGCAGGGCGTAAGTGTATTTGGTAGCCTTGGTGTTCTGAAGCATCACCATACCGCGCTTGTCATCTGAGTTTACCAGCGCAAAAGCCTTCTTGCCCAAGTGGTCAAAAAACAGTTTCTTGGCCCTGATGTACTCGTCAAAAGTGCCGTGGTAGTCCAGGTGGTCATGGGAGATGTTGGTGAACACGGCCCCGGCAAACTGTACCCCGGTTACACGATGCTGCACCAGCGCATGCGAGCTCACCTCCATAAAGGCGTGGGTACAGCCGGCGCTTACCATTTGGGCCAGCAGTGCCTGCAAGGTAATAGCATCTGGCGTAGTGTGGGTGGCGGGGATGACCGTCTCGTTGATCTGGTTCTGCACCGTGGAGATTAACCCGGCGTTATAGCCTAACTCCCGGAAAAGCTTGTGCAGCAACGTCACGCAGGTGGTTTTGCCGTTGGTGCCGGTCACGCCTACCAGTTTCATTTTTTTGGATGGATGCCCATAGAAGGCGGCGGCCACGTGGCCCATGGCCTCGGCAGCATCAGGCACCTGCACAAACGTGACGGTTTCCGGAGCGTTTTGAGGCAGTTTTTCGCAAAACACCGCTGAAACGCCCTGCGCCACGGCGGCGTCTATATAGTCATGGCCATCCCGCAGGGTGCCCTTAATCGCAAAAAAAGCCACGCCCGGACCCGCCTGACGAGAATCCATGGTTAACGCAGAAAGCTCGGGGTTAGAGGGCCCGAGCAATTGCGTTGGCTGGAGTACCTGTAGCAGGTGTTCTAGTTGCGCCATTTCTACTTAGTGTAAGTGTAATAATTGATCCTTTTCCAATGGGGCCGCCGGGCGGAAGGCTCTGGCTCTGCACCCGGCCCATGCCAATGGCCCGTACTTTGATGCCATGGTTCCCCAAGAGGTACAAAGCGTCTTTCAGGGTCATGTCCGTCACGTCCGGTACCTGCCCCATCTTCACAGGTACTGGTTTTAACGCCACAGATTGCTTCTGCGTATCTACCCGCACCCAGTCTTCCTCGGGGTTGGCCGGATGGGCGCTCACCCCCAACTTGTTACAAAGCAAAGTAAGTTCTTCCTGGCTGCCGGCATGAAGGGCGGGTAATTTAGGCTGCACCCCTACCGGTTTGCGCACCATAGGGGCATGAATGGCCAGGTCCTGGGCATAGGCCTTGTCGGCCAGTTCCCGGAAAACCGGCGCGGCCACGTCACCGCCGTACTGGGCGTTTTTCTGGGGATTATCAATGATAACAATGCAGCTGTATTTAGGCCTGTCTGCCGGGAAATAGCCCACAAAGGAGGTGGAGTATTTACGGGTATATTTCCCGTTGATCACCTTACGGGCAGTCCCGGTTTTGCCGGCCACCTTGTAGTCTGTGCTGCGCACGTTTTTACCGGTCCCATTCTCTACTACCCCTTCCATCATCTGGCGCAGTTGGGCCAGCGTCTCATCAGAGCAGATCTTGGGATTGAGCACCTTGGTGTCAAACTGCTCAATGATCTGGTCGGCGCGCTTGATGCTTTTTACGATCATGGGCTGCACCTTTATCCCGTTGTTGGCCACGGCATTATAGAAAGCCAGCGTCTGCAAAGGCGAGATTTTCAGCTCATACCCAATAGACATGGTGGAAAGCGACGGCCGGCTCCAGCTGCGGTCTTTAGGGGACTTGATGTAAGGCACCGCCTCGCCGTTCATCTGGAACCCCAGTGGCTGGTGCAACCCGAATTTATGCAGGTAATCCACGTACTTCTGTGGGTCTTTCTCAAAGGTCTGCTGGATGAGCTTGGCAACCCCCACGTTAGAGGATTTCTCAAACACCTGCTGCAGCGTGATCTTGCCGTAACCGTGCGTATCTGTTTTCACGGCGCCGCCAATGCGCTCAGATCCCACGCCGGTGTCCACGGTGTCGGTGAGCTTTTTATCGGTCTCTTCCAGCAAGGCCATCATGGAGGCCAGTTTGAACGTGGAGCCCGGTTCGGTACGGCCCTGGTTCCCCACGGCGTAGTTGTAATCCTCCACGTAAACGCCTTCGCTCTGGCGGCCAAGGTTGGCAATGGCCTTGATTCGGCCGGTGCTTACCTCCATCAGAATCACGCACCCGTGGGCGGCATCATTAAGGGTAAGGGCGCGGTTAAGGGCGTTCTCGGCTACGTCTTGCAGGTTAATGTCAATGGTGGTCTGCACGTCAAACCCAGGCATGGGCTTCACCTCGGTGCCGTCATTGATGGGTTTGTTGCCGCCGGCCATGCGCTCAAACAAGGCCTCGCCGTCTTTCCCGGACAGGTGACGGTTAAAGCTGAACTCCAGCCCTGCCCCTTTGCGGTTCTCATTGATAAACCCAATAGTACGTTTGGCCAGGGACCCGAAAGGCATGAACCTGCGGTCCAGCTTTTCAAAGATCACGCCCCCTTTGTTTTTACCTGCCCTGAAAATAGGCCATTTGGCCATCATCTTTTTGTCCTGGTAATTGATAAGGCGGCTGTTCAATCGCACGTATTTGCGGCTGGCGCTGCGGGCATTCTTAATTTTCTGACGGTAGTATTCCGCGGAACGGTCGCCGTAGAAGCGCGACAGCTGAATGGCCAGCGAGTCTATGCCCTTGGCGAAGATATCATCCGGGGAAATGGTAGGGTCAAAGGCCACGCGGTAAAACGGCAGCGAGGTAGCCAGAATACGGTCATCATCTGAATAGATATTGCCGCGGGTAGCCATTACGGGCTGGTAATGGAAGCGCTTCTCATTCGCGATCTCGCGCCACTTGTCCCCGTCCCTGAACTGGATGTGGCCTACTTTAAAGATAATCGCAAACCCAAAAAGACAGATAGCCAAAAAGGCTATCCGCACTCGCGTGACGATAGACTTCTTAATATTCATCTTTCCTGATTACTACTTGAATGGGGGGAGTAGAGCTTTCCACCAGGCCAGAGGCCGCCACGTTACGGGCCACCTCAGACTGCTTACTGGCCTCCATGTACTCAGACTTGAGCGTGGTGTAGTCGGCGCGCAGGTCTTCTGTGTCTGACTTGGTTTTGTCAATGCGGCGCAGCGTGCGGTCTGCGTAGTGGGTGTTGCCAATATAGAACAAAGTGATGCCCATCAAGAACAGCACCTTGGGCAAATAGCGCACGGGCAGACCGTCGGCAAAGAACCAGTCTACCTTGGTATAGCGGTCCAGCAACTCAAAAAGGCTGGTGCCTTTCTGGCGCGGCGGGCGTGTTTTCTCCACCTTAGGCACCTCCCTGAGAGTGTTTGCCTTCGGCCGATTCACTTGCGGACGTACAGTATTCACTGCCATGTTAAAATCGTAAAAGTGTCTTCTATCCCTTCTTCCTCTCTACTTTTTTGACGATTCCTGCGTCTCCCTTTTCACTGCCACCCTGAGCTTGGCGCTCCGGGACCGGTTATTTTCCTGTAACTCCTGGGCGCTGGGCACAATAGGCTTGCGCGTGATAGAGTCCAGGGGTTTAATCTCATTCCCGAAAAAGTCTTTCTCCACCTCGCCAAAAAACTTACCCTTGGCGATGTAGTTTTTCACCAGCCGGTCTTCCAATGAATGGTAAGAGATCACAGACAGCCTTCCCCCGGGTTTTAACACCTCCACGGCCTGCTCCAGCATCTCTTCCAGGGCCTTCATTTCATCGTTCACCTCAATGCGCAAGGCCTGAAACACCTGCGCCAGGTATTTATTCTCCTTGCCCCTGGGCGTGCACCCGGCAATGGCTTTCTTGAAATCACTGATGGTCTCTATGGGCTGCACGTTTCTGGCGGACACTACCTCACGGGCCAGGGTCTTGGCGTTCTTCACCTCGCCGTACATGCCAAAAATGCGGTGCAGCTGTTCCTCTGAATACTCGTTGATAACCTCCTTCGCGCTCACGGGGCTGTCCTTGTCCATGCGCATGTCCAAGGGGCCTTCAAACCGGGTGGAGAAACCGCGCTCAGCAGTATTGAATTGGTGCGAGGAAACGCCCAGGTCTGCCAGAATGCCGTCTACCTGCTTTACGCCGTACAGGCGCAGGTACTTTTTGAGGTACCGGAAGTTGGCTTTCACAAACGTAAACTTGTCAGAGATAAGTTTTTCGGCCTGCTGCTCGGCATCCGTGTCCTGGTCAAAGGAATAGAGTTGCCCGCCCTGCATCTTCTCCAGAATATAAGCAGAATGGCCGCCGCCGCCAAATGTGACGTCTACGTAAATGCCGCCGGGTTTTATGGCCAACGCATCTACCGATTCCTGTAACAACACGGGTTGGTGGTACTGCATGGGCTGATTAGTCTAGTATTGGGGAACTCGGTTGGTCACCGAGAAACTTCTGCGCCAGTTGGGAGAAGTTCTGTTGGTCTTTGATTAAGAAAGCGTCGTATTTATCAGGGTTCCAGATCTCCACGCGGTTACCCAAACCTATCACAATGGCGTCTTTCTCTATCTCAGCGTAGCGCACCATAGTACGCGGTAAGATAAAGCGGCCGGCGGCGTCCAGTTCAATCTCGGTGTTGCCCCTGAAGAAATTGCGTTGGAAATGGCGGTACTCCTCATTGAACTCATTCAGACCCGCCACCTTATCATAGATGGTCTTCCACTCCGTTTTGGGGTACAAAACCAGACAGGGCTCAAAACCCCGGGTCAACACCACCTGGTTGCCGCACTCATCTGGCAGGTTTGCCTTGATTTTGGCAGGCAGCACCAATCTTCCCTTCGGGTCTAGCTTACATTCGTATTCGCCGGAGAGGAAGTTCATGGTTCTGGGTGTGGTGACTAGAGTCTTTGGTACAAAACAAAAGTACTAAAGGGCAGGGCAAAGTCAACCACGGCCTCCCACTTTTTCCCACTTTGTGGATAAATCATGGTTATCCACCCCACTTATACACATTATCCACATTCTTACTCCCCCACTTTGGGAAAACTTTTGGATAACCATTCAGGAATATTTGCTAAAATACCCGTGATAAAAACATCAAACATATGATTATCAATTACTTACATTATTTTTTACAGCATCTTAAAGGCACTTAAGGCAAAGTGGAGGGAAGGTGGCAGAAAGTGGGTCAAAAATCCATATCTTTGCGCCATGCGGGGAAAACTCTCACAATTGACGCTTTTACTACTGGTATTTTGCCTGCTCACGGGTTCTGTGGGTATGGCGGCAACCCAGCGTTTCTGCGCCATGCTGAGCACCTCCCCGGCCACCGGCCAGGACCTGGAAGGCATGGGGTGCTGCGCTGAGAAAGCCACCAATGATTGCCCCGAGGAAGCTCCCCGTTTTGCCAGGAAACCGTGCTGCTCGTTCTCCACCACCCACCAAAAACTGGACGTGGTTTCGGTGGCACCTATTTCCAAGGTACAATTCACGGCCTTCTTCCCCGCGCAGGTTCCTTTCTTGCTGCGGCCTGTTATGGCTGCCCGCGCCGCTACGGTTGCCTGGCCTTTGTATTCAGACGCGTCCCCACCTTTGACTGGGCGTCAGCTACTTCAGCGCCTGCACACCCTCCATATTTAGGTCTTTCTTTTTAGAGCCCGGCCGTAGCCCCAGTTTCCTGGCTTGCTGCCCCTGAAAAGATGTTTATACCTAAATTACAATTACCCATGTCTTTTAAAATCCGTCAGGCGTTTTGCGCCATGGCTTTCATTTGGCTTCTGGTCCCTTTCCTAGCCTCAGCCCAGAACCTCACTGGCCGCGTTGTGGACGCCGCTACCTCCAATCCGCTTATTGGCGCTTCTGTTATCTGGTTAGGCACCAGCCAGGCCACCTCTACCGATGCCAACGGCCACTTCTCCCTGAAACCTGCCCCGGCCGGCCAAAAAGCCGTGCTGGTAAGTTACCTGGGCTATAAAACCGATACCGTTCAGGTAGAAGGCCGGGAAAGCATCACCGTGAAACTGAAGTCCATCACCTCCATTCAGGAAGTCACCATTACCGGAAAGCAGGACCGCTATTCCGCCCTTAGCCCCACCAACTCGCAGGTCATTACGGCTATGGACTTAACTAAATCAGCGTGCTGTAACCTGGCGGAAAGCTTTGAGACCAATGCCTCCGTGGAAGTCTCCACCTCAGATGCGGTTTCCGGGGCCAAGCAGATTCAGATGCTGGGCCTGGACGGTTCCTATACCTTAATGACCACCGATAACGTGCCAGCCCTGCGTGGCCTGGCCACGCCGTACCGCCTGAATTACCTGTCTGGCACCTATATAGAGGCCATTGACATTATCAAGGGCACGGGTTCGGTGCTGAACGGCTATGAGTCCATCTCAGGGCAGGTAAACGTGCGGCTCAAGGATCCGGAGAAATCTGACCGTCTCTATGTGAACCTGTACGGTAACAGCCTGGCCAAGTGGGATGCCAACGTGAACACTTCCTTCACCCTCACCCCTAAGCTCAGCACCGTGCTCATGCTGCACACAGACCAACTGGCCAATCGGGTAGACGATAACAAAGATGGCTTTCTGGACCTGCCGCTGGGCAAGCACTATAATGTGTTCAACAAATGGAAATTCAACAGCGGGGAACGGATTGTGGCCGAAGTTGGCCTGCAGGCCCTACAGGAAACCCGCACCGGCGGACAGGTAAATTACCGCTCCGGCACGCCCCAACAGGAAGGTAGCTTTTACGGCACTGAGTCAGAGACCGAGCGGGTAAGTGGCTTTTCCAAGACCTCCTACACGTTCAAAAACAAACCGTACCAAAGCCTGGGTCTAATCTTATCGGCGGGCCGCCACCAGTTTGACTCGCATTACGGGCCCAGAACCTATAACGGTTATCAGAACAGTGGCTTAGCCAATTTGATCTTTCAGTCGGCGTTTGGGAATACCTCGCACACCTATAAGACCGGGCTTAGCTACCAGCTGGAAGATTACCAGGAAACCCTGGCGGGGAAGGAGCTACAGCGCCGCGAGCGGGTGCCGGGCGCCTTCTTTGAGTATGTGTACCAGAACAGCCAGAACCTGACCCTGGTAGGCGGTCTGCGCGCCGACCACCACAACCTGTATGGCTGGGTGTACACGCCGCGCTTTAACGTGAAGTATGATTTCAACCCCAATTCCATTGTGCGCCTGGCGGCGGGCAAGGGCTTTAGGGTGGCCAACCCCATTGCTGAAAATGTAGCTTCTCTGATCAGCAACCGGGAATTTATTTTCCAGAACAACTTGCAGCCTGAGAAAGCCTGGAACCTGGGCGGAAGCTTTACCCAGTACTTTGAGGTAGGCGAGCGCAAAGGCGCCTTTATCACAGACTATTACTACACCACCTTCCAGAACCAGGTAGTGCCAGACATGTACAGCAGCCCCAACCAGGTGGTGTTTTCAAATTTGGAAGGCCGCTCGTTCTCCAAAAGCTTTCAGGCGGAACTGCAGTATGAACTCACCGAGCTATTGGACGTGAAAGCGGCCTACAAATACTTTGACGTACGTTCTACCTACAACGGGCAACTGGAGCAACGGCCGTTCATCCCCAACCACCGCGCCTTCCTGAACCTGGGTTTTGCCACGCCCTTTGACAAATGGCGCGCCGACCTGACCGCCCAGTGGTTCGGTCCCAGAACGGTGCCTATGCTGGAGCAGCAGGCAGAAGGAAACCTACGTACGCGAACGGTTAGCCCGTACGCGTTGTTTAACGGGCAAATCACGCGGGCCTTCAAACGCTGGGAAGTGTACCTGGGCGGCGAAAACCTGTTGGGCTACAAGCAGAAAAACCCTATCATTGCGGCAGACCGGCCCTTCAGTCAGGACTTTGACGCCAGCATGGTATGGGCCCCCATCATGGGCCGGGTGGTTTACGGAGGCCTTCGGTTTACGATTAAATAATGGCTGATTGTTCATTGCTGTTAAGGCTTTAGAAAAAGCCATAATCAATCAACCATTAAGTCCGTTTTTGGCCCGATTTTGGCAAAACAGGCTCAAAACAGAAATCCTATAAAACTCATAAATTCAACTCTTAACTATTTAAAAATGAAAACTCTTAAACTCTGGATGCTCACTTTGGTTTTCACGGCCTCGGCATCGATTGGTTTTGCCCAGGATGGCAAGAAAGGCCAGGAAGTGAAATTCAAAACGTCTGCGGTATGCGGCATGTGCAAAGCCACCCTGGAAAAAGGCCTGGCCTATGAGAAAGGCGTAGAGAAAGCTTCGCTGGACGTGAATTCCAAAGTATTGACTGTCACCTTTAACGGTCAGAAAACGTCGGTAGAGAAGCTGAAGAAGGCCGTGAATGAATTGGGCTATGACGCCGATGACGCGCCAGCCACTCCCCGCGCCTATGAGCGCCTGGACGAGTGCTGCAAGAAAGACGCCGTGCACTAAGAGACCCTTTACCCTATTTACAAAAATGCCTGCCTGTGTGCAGGCTTTTTTGTTGCCTCTGTTTTAGGCCTGTTTTCCGGAAAACGGGCCTAAAACAGGTGTTGCTTTCCTGTCACCCAGACCGCTACTTCAGGAAAAACAATACCTTTACGGCAGCAGCCTAACCGCCTTTGCTACCTGTACCCCTAACCGTTTCTCATGAAACTTGCCAAATCGCTTTTCTTGCTGGCCTTTTCATTCGGTAGTCTGGCCACGCTGGCCCAGCAGCCGCTGCCCATGCCCCGCAACATTGCCAACGCTTACCAAAAAGGCACCCGCAGCCTGGACGGCACACCCGGCCAAAACTATTGGCAGAATACGGCAGACTACACCATTAAAGTTGACTATGACCCCACCTCGCGCCGCCTGGCTGGCACCGTAGACATTGACTACAGCAACAACAGCCCAGACACGCTCAAGCAAATAGTTTTCAAACTCTACCCTAACCTGTACCAGAAAGGCGCTCCGCGGGCGGGTCGCATTGAACCCAAAGACGTAAGCGAAGGGGTGCAGATTGAGCGCCTCACCCTGAACCAGGAAGCCCAGAACGTGCAGAAATTCAAGCCAGACGCCACCAACCTGACCCTGAAGATCAAACCCATTCCGCCAAAGCAAAAGGCGAAGTTTTCCATTACCTACCATTACACGCTCAACGAGGGCTCGCATAACCGCACCGGGCAGGTAGATTCTTTGGGAGCGGCCTTCGTGGCCTATTTCTTCCCACGCATTGCCGTGTATGATGATGTGGACGGCTGGAACCGCACGCCTTACCTGGGCCCGCAGGAATTCTACAATGACTTCTGCCGGTTCACCACCGAGATCACCGTGCCCAAGGATTTTGTGGTCTGGGCCACCGGCGATCTGACCAACGCCAAAGAGGTGCTTTCCAAAAAACACGCCAAGCGCCTGCAGGATGCCGAGAAGAAGGATAAGGTAATAGCGGTTATAGATGCCAAAGATCTAAAAGAAGGCGGCATTACGGCCGCTAATGCCCGCAACACCTGGAAGTTTACCGCCCAGAATGTGGTGGACTTCGCGTTTGCCACCTCAAGTCATTACCTCTGGAACAGCACCAGCCTGGTAGTAGACCCTAAAACTAAGCGCCGCACCCGGGTAGACGTGGCGTTTAATCCCGCGCACCATGACTTTGTGGAGGTGATTGACTTCTCCCGCAAGACCGTGGAGGCCATGAGCTACACGTTCCCAAAGTGGCCCTTCCCCTACCCGCACATTACCGTGTTTGACGGCCTTGACCAGATGGAATACCCTATGTTGGTAAACGACAACCCGGTAGAGACCCGCGAAGACGCCATCATGCTCACCGACCATGAGATCTTCCATACCATGTTCCCATTCTACATGGGCACCAACGAGACCAAATACGGCTGGATGGACGAAGGCTGGGCCACCATTGGCGAATGGCTCATCTCCCCTATCATTGACCCCAAGATCAAAGACGATTACGGCGTGCAGCCCTACGCCCAGGCCGCCGGCACCGAGGCCGACATACCCATCTTGACCTTGTCTACCCAGCAGAACGGCACCCCTTTCTTTTTGAACTCCTACCCTAAACCCGCGCTGGGCTACCTGTATGTCAAGCAACTGTTAGGCGATGAGTTATTCACCAAGGCCCTGCACCACTACATTCAGCAATGGAACGGCAAGCACCCCCTCCCCTGGGATTTCTTTAATGCCATGAACGCTGGCGCGGGCCGTAATCTTAACTGGTTCTGGCAACGCTGGTTCTTTGACCAGGGCGTGCCAGACCTGGCCATCACGGGCGTGCAACAGAAGGCTGGGCAATACCAGGTTACCGTAGAGGCCAAAGGCACCAAACACGTGCCCGTGGAACTGGTGGTCACATACGCAGACAACACCACCACTACCATCACCCGCAACATCTCTGTCTGGGAAAAAGGCAACACCTCGGTGCCGGTGGAATTCAAGGCAGAGAAAGCAGTGAAGAAACTGGAACTCAAAGGCCTGCACATTCCGGATGTAAACCCGATGGACAATGTCTATGAGGTGAAGTAAACCCAGACTATTCTAAACGCCAAAGCCCCACCCATTACTTATGGGTGGGGTTTTGGCGTTTTGGGCCTATTTTCTGAAAAACGACCCCATAACGGAAAGGCTTATGTATTACTGATGATTCCCTTTAAATCGGTCTTTCTCTTGGTACAGCTTCCACCAGGGCAGGTAGGGCTTGTCATGGTGCTCATAGTGGTAGCCAAAGAAGTAGCAGCTCAGGAAAGCCCAGAGGTGGTTTCTGGATTGGGTAGAAGATTTATGCGGGTTGTCTGAGCCATACTCTCCCCTATGCGGCAGATACGTCCCGAAATAAAACAGCTGAAACGTGGCCAGCACCGCGGGCAGCATCCAGAACAAGATGATGTTCTCCACCGGAAACCAGAGTTGCAGCAGGTTGAACGTAGCGGCCATCAGCAATACCTGAAGGACCGTGATGTACTGCCGGGCAAAACTCAGAAACCAAAGGAAGAAATTGCCGCCATGGTAATCAGGGTCCTGGTCAGTGGCCACGTGGCGGTGATGCAGATGGTGTTTAGGGTACAGCCGGCCATAGTAATTAAAGGCAAACAGCCCGGCGGTGAGCGTGCCAATAGCGGTGTTCAGCCATTTTTTGCCGGGGGCCACCACGCCGTGCATGGCATCATGGGCCGTGATGAAAAGTCCCGTGTACAGGTGCATCATGACCAGTACAGCGGCATACGTGAGCGGCGACAGGAAACTTACCTGCCAATGCAGCAGAAACCACAGCAGGCTCCCCCACGCCACCAGGATAAGGAGCGCGATGATGATTCCGGCATGTTTTCTGAAAAATAGGCTCAAAACGGATTTAGGTTCTTTAGTGATTCAAAGCGATTGCGCTGTCTTGATTACAACGAAAGGAAAAGCTTTGTTCCTTTATACTACTTCCTAGCCTAGCCATTAAAAGGCCAGCAGGGCATCCCTGACTTCCTCCATCAGCCACATGGGCGTAGAGGTAGCACCGCAGATGCCAATGGAATTCCCTTGGGTGAACCAATCTGGTTGCAGTTCCTCTACCTTGGAGACGAAGAACGTGTTGGGGTTGGTGTCTTTGCAGACCTGGTACAGCACGCGACCGTTAGAAGATTTGGTACCCGACACGAAGACCACTTTGTCAAACTTCTGGGCGAAGAGGCGCAGGTCCTTGTCGCGGTTAGAGACCTGGCGGCAGATGGTGTCATTCGCGGAGACGTCATAGCCACGGGTTTCCAGCTCGCCCTTGATGCGGTAAAAGCTGTCGGTACTTTTGGTGGTCTGGCTATAGAGGGTGATATTTTGGGGAAGCTCGTGGCGCAGGAGCTCGTCCAGGTTCTCAAAGACCACGGCCTTATTGCTAGTCTGGCCCAGTAAACCCAGTACTTCGGCGTGACCGTGCTTGCCGTAGATGAAGATCTGCTCTTTTTTATCAAAGGAAGTCTTAATACGGTTCTGGAGTTTGAGCACTACCGGGCAGGAGGCATCAATGAGGGTGAGGTTATTCTGCAAGGCCATTTGATAAGTAGAGGGCGGTTCGCCGTGCGCCCTGATGAGGACGCATTCATTGTGCAGGGTCTGTAAGGTGTCATAGTTAATGATCCGGAGGCCCTTTTTCTGCAGCCGCTCCACCTCCACGTCATTGTGCACAATGTCACCCAGGCAATACAGATATCCCTGCTCTTCCAGCAGGTCCTCAGCCATTTGTATCGCGTAGATCACCCCGAAGCAGAAGCCTGAATTTGAATCAATATGTACCTGTAGCTGAAGCATATCGTCTAAACAAATTCGCGAACGGGTTTGTTTACCCGGGCACGTGATTTAAGCTTAAAAACCTCATAGAGCAGAATCACCAGCAGAAACATGAGCATGGAGTACATACTATCTTCTGCGGGGATAGTGTAGAGTCTCAGGCCCACGTTATGGGCATTGTTGTACCAGACCACGGGAAGGGCCGTCAAGACCCCGTTCACTAGTAAAAACGGCACCAGATGTACCAGGTACGCCAGATAAAACCTGCCCAGTTTCTGGTATCTGAAAATGCCCCAATACGTCAATAATAACCCCGGAACCAGCAAGCATGTAAGCATGGTGTACCACCGGCCCCAGAAAAGGACTGCCACCACCAGGTTGGCAAGGATCAGAAACCAGGTAAGGGCTGGCGCCAAAGGTTGCAGCCACTCCCGGCGCACGTACGTGTTCAGGCATTCATATATAAAGACGCAGGCGTACGGCACCGTGACAAAGAACAGTACTTCCTCCAGGGGCAGGTTAAACACATAAATGCCCACCAGATAATCAGGATTGAAGCCCCAGACGCCGTGCTGGGTAAAGAGGATGTCCCAGGTGATAAAGCAAAGGGCGCTCAGGGCCATGGCCGGAAAAAGAAAGCGCCAATTGGTATAGAAATGGACCCGCCGGTCAAAGGAAAGCACCAGCGGGAAAAAGATGGTGAAAAGGTTTAAGTATAGGTAAATGTAATTCATAAGTTCAGGTTCTCTACCCGCCGCCGTTCATCCCCGGAAACCAGGTCTTTCCTTAGCAGGTAGTCACGCATTATTTTCATAGACTCCACCGGAATACCGGAGCGCGGGTGTCTAAGCATGGCGGCCATGAAGATCTTCTTGTCATCTTCCAGATGGTGGCTCATATTCAGGTACCGCGGTATATTGTACTCAATGGAATACCGCAGAAACCGTACCTCGGGGTCGGTTTTGTCCAGGGCCACCGCCTGCTCAAAATCTTCGGCCGAGGCCCGCAAATACTTGATCTTGTTGTAGGGGCTCCAGGCGTGTTTGGCCATAATGGCATTTGACACCGCCTTATACCCCAGTTTCAAGGGATCTTTGCCTTTGTACCTGGCCATCAAGCCATGGAACTCCTTTGCAATTGCCTCATCTTTAGCTGCTTTCTGGTAATAGGACACCAAGGCGGTATGGCTGTAGGTTTCAGCAGTTTGCCAGAAAGAAACGAAAGCGAAGCAGAAAGTTAAAAGCAAAGAAGTCAAGTACATTTTAAATGGTATTAAGCTGGTACCTAATATACGAACTTACCAGCAAAGTAAGCTTCGTTTTATCAGGCACTCTTACGCGTTCCGCCAGAATATGGGCGGCAGGCACTTGCTTTATTTTCTTAAAGAGCTTTAAATAATAGATATACGCCAGATAAACGCCAAGCCTGGTATCACGGGGCAAGCCAAGAATACCTTGGTACGCATGGTCAAAGTCCTGCTGGATGTTAGCCTCAATGTCATGTTTGTCCTGGTTACAGAAGGTAAGGAAATCTATCTCCGGGAAGTACACCCGGCCCCGGTCATGGAAATCGCTTTTGATGTCTCTAAGGAAATTCACTTTCTGGAAGGCGGCCCCCAGGGAGCGGGCCGGCGCCTTGAGGCGGTCAAACAGGGCATGGTCCCCTTCGCAGAAGACCCGCAGGCACATGAGGCCCACCACCTCGGCGGAGCCGTAAATATATTCCTGATAAAGGCTGCAGTCATAGGCGTGGTCTTCCAGATCCATTTCCATGCTGTGCAGGAACGCGTCGATGAACTCCTGGTCTATGTTGTACTGGTGCACCACCATCTGGAACGCGTGCAGCACCGGGTTCAGACTGATCTTCTCTTCCAGCGCCTGGGCCGTCTCGGTTTTGAACCGCTCCAGCAACACGGCCTTGTTGTGCATATGAAACGTGTCCACGATCTCATCGGCTAGCCGCACAAACCCATAGATGGCGTAAATAGGGTCATGGAACCGAGGGTGCAGCGTCTTTATGCCCAGGGTAAAGGACGTGCTGTAGCGCTTGGTAATGAGTTTGCTACACTCCAGCGTGGTGTTATCAAAAAGTTTCATAGCCGATAGCATCATGCGGGATGGGTTAATGGGTGTTCCTGGGGAGCAAATTCCTTTACAATTTCAGAGGCCACTACCTGGCCCGAGATCAGGGATGGCGGCACGCCGGGGCCCGGCACAGTCAATTGGCCGGTGTAAAACAGGTTGCGCACTTTTTTGCTTTTCATACTGGGCTTAAGCACCGCCGTCTGCAGGAGCGTGTTGGCCAGGCCGTAGGCATTGCCTTTAAAGGCGTGGTAATCTTTGATGAAATCTTGGTGGGCGTAGCTGCGCTTGAAAATAACGTGCGGCCTTATCTGCTGACCGGTAAGCCGCTCCAGGCGCTCCATGACCAGGTGGTAATAGTGCTCACGGATATCTGAGGTGTCTTTCAGGTCCGGAGCGACCGGTATCAGGATAAACAGGTTCTCCTTGCCCGCGGGGGCCACCGATGGGTCTGTCTTAGACGGCACCGACACGTAGAACAGCGGCTTGGTAGGCCAGGCCGGGTTGGTGTAAATCTCCTGGGCGTGCGGCCCGAAGTCCTCGTCAAAGAACAGGTTGTGGTGCCGGAGCCCCTCCAGTTTCTTGTCAATGCCCAGGTAGAAAATGAGCGACGAGGGCGCCATCACGCGGGTGTCCCAGTATTTATCTGAGTAAGTCTGGAATTCCCGGGGCAAAAGCCTGGTCTCCAGATGGTGGTAATCGGCACCTCCTACTACCACGTCTGCCTCATAGGCACCTTGGTTGGTGACTACGCTTCTGATGGTGCCGCCCTGCATTTCCAGGCGCTGCACTTCCTCATTCAGCTTTATCTCCACGCCCAATTCCTGCGCCAGGGACACCATGCCTTCAATGATCTTGTACATGCCACCCATGGGGTACCAGGTACCCAACGACAGGTCGGCGTAGTTCATGAGGCTGTAGAGGGCTGGGGTGTTCTCGGGCAAGGCCCCCAGGAACAGGACCGGGAACTCCATGATCTGTACCAACCGGGGGTGTTTAAAGTATTTGCGCACGTGCTTGGCCATGGACTGGAAAACGTCCAGCCGCAGCACATCTACCATCAGCTTCACATCCAGAAACTCCGTGAGGGAGCGGCTGGGTTTGAAGACCAGGGTGTTGATCCCTACTTCATATTTATAGGCGGCTTGCTTAAGAAAGGCCCGCAGTTTGGCGCCGGCACCCGGTTCCAAGGACTCAAAGAGTGCCTCCAGCTCGGGCATGCCCGCCGGGAGTTCCATGGTATCCTTTTCGCCGTACAGCACTTGGTAAGAGGGGTCTAGCCGTTCCAGGTGGTAATAGTCTGCGGTGGTTTTCCCGAACTTCTGGAAAAACTGCTCAAAAACGCCCGGCATCCAGTACCAGCTGGGCCCCATATCAAAGGTGAACCCGTCAGAGGCAAAGACCCGCGCCCTGCCGCCGGCCATTTCGTTTTTCTCTAACACGGTGACGGCGTACCCTTCCTGGGCCAGGCAGGAAGCGGCCGCCAGACCGGCAAAACCGGCCCCAATTACTACTACTCTTCTTTTAGACTCACCGGTTTGCACTCGTCAATGGTTTAGGAAGGATCAGATAGACTTATCCTGTTTACGTATTTCAGCCTGAATATAGCTGAAACAAAATTCATAAAACAGTACCATATTCTACCGTAAAAAGATAAATTAACATTTGCCAAGGCACTGCCCAGCGGGTAACTGACTAGTCACCTGAGGCATAGGGCGCCAACTGCACCTTCAGTTCTTTTCTGGCCAGGTGAATCCGGTTTTTAACCGTGCCAATGGGAAGGGAAAGCTTATCGGCTATCTCAGTGTACTTGAAACCGGTGTAGTACATCATGAATGGGGTGCGCAGGTCCTCAGATAGTTTCTCAATGGCCGCGTAAATATCATTCATGGCAAACTCGCCGGAGGCCCCGTTCACCGCTACCATCCGCTCATCTCCGGGGAAAGACTGCGCATAATCTGCAGTATCCAGAGAGCTGGAGCGCTTGGTCACTTTATTGTAATGGTTAATGAAGGTATTGCGCATAATAGTGTAGAGCCAGGCCTTCAGGTTGGTCCCCACTTTAAACTTGTCTTTGTTGACCAGGGCCTTGAGCAGCGTTTCCTGCACCAGGTCCTTAGCATCATCACTGTCTCTGGTCAGATTGTAAGCTGCTGGCCGGAGCGTAGGAACCAATTTTTCAACTACCGAAGAAAATTCTAACGCCGTCATTTTGTTTAACTTTTAAAGTGAACTGTTAAACAAGAATACGGAATTAATTTCTCTTTAGCTGTACTCTGTTTAATAATTTTAGTTAATCCTTAAACATTATACTGAAATCTGGGCAAAGTGCAATATTGGTACACATACTATGAAGCAGACAAAAGTCCATAGCGCGGATTTCTCTCCCGTCGCTTCAGTGCATGACAATACAAAAATTTGCTAAAAGCTGTGTTTACAGGGCGTTATATGGATTTGAGGCAAGATTCACCCCAATATATATGTGACTTGCAGACCGCCAGATTCAATAATAGCCACTTTGGAAAACCGCGTATCAAAAAGAATGCACCTGCCTGGTGTTTTGGGGCCGTTTTTAGAAAAACGGCCCCAAAACACCAGGCAGGTGCAGGAAAAGTAGAGAAGAGTATGGGTTGTAAGCAATTGCTGGTCTTACAGAAGTTGGCCTTGGAAAACCAAACTGTTTAACTAAATGTAAAAACCCTTCAACAATCCTTAACAGAAATAGAAAAGACCCAAAGGCGTTTTAAGCCTTTTTTTCGGAAAATAGGCCTAAAGCAGCTCGGCTTCTATTTTAGCTTCAGATACTTTCTGAATCCAGAGTTCCAGGGCGTCTAAGGATTTGGACAGCACCACCTTGGCAGGCATATCTTCCTGCGCATAACTGTTCAACTGGGCGCCGCAGACCAGCACCTCCTGCGCAGACACCTCTTCAGATAGCTGTTTGAGGTATTCCAGCACAGATACTTTAAGCACCGGGGTAGTGAGCACCGAGAATAGGTAGGCAGGTTGGTATTGCTGCGCGGCCCGCACCAAGTCTGCCAACGGAAGGTGCTGACCTAAATAAAGGGTAGAGAACCCGGCGGACCGGAGCAGGTAGTGGGCAAACAGCAGAGACAATTCATGCAACTCCCCTTCCGGCAGGAAAAGAATCACCCGGGGCGATTTTTTACCAGAGGGTATGGGCAGGCCATCTATGGCCACCAGCATTTTCTGCCGGATCAACTGGCTCATGAAATGCTCATGGGCCGGGGTGATGTTGGCCGTTTGCCAGAGCATGCCAATCTTATACAGGAACGGATAGACCACCTGCCGCACAGACACCGGGAAACCCAATTGTAGAATTGCACGGTGCAGCACGCGCTCAAAGAGCACCTCGTCCAGTTCCACCATGGCCACAATCAGTTGGTTGATGAACTGCTCCTGCCCCAGGTCAGTGTCGGTGAGTTTCATCACTTCCTGGGCAATCTCTGTGGGGGGTAGTTGCGCTATCTTGGAGATCTTGTAGCCTTCCTGGTACAGCAGGGCCACGTTGAGCAGATTCTTAAGATCAGCGTCATCATAATACCGGATGTTGGTATCTGTCCGTTTGGGTTGCAGCAGGTTGTAGCGCTGTTCCCAGATACGGAGCGTGTGGGCTTTAATGCCCGAAAGATGTTCCAACTCCTTTATAGAGTAGTAGGCCACAGGTGGAGAGTTTAATAAGAAACGATGTGTTAACGCTTCCGCGCGATCCTGATGAATTTAGGGTGCACCCACAGCATGCCAAAAGACTCTGAGCCGTCACGGCCCTTGGTCTTATGGTGTACCTTGTGCGCGATGTCCAGGGCCCTGAGATAGGTGTTTGACGTTTTCCCGAAGAGCTTGGCCCGCCGGTGAATATACAAGTCATGCACAAAGAAATAAGCCGCCCCATACAAGGTAATGCCTACCCCAATCCAGAACCGGTAGTCCAGTGCCACTGTACCATAGATGAAACAAAGCGCCGCAATTACCCCATAAAAGGCAAAGGATACGTCATTAAGCTCAAACAGATGGTTGTGCTTCTTGTGGTGCGATTCATGAATGCCCCACAGGAAACCGTGCAGCACATATTTATGCACCGCCCACGCCACCAGTTCCATGGTTACAAAAGTCCCTAAAACGATAACCGCGTTGATCAGCATACTCTCTCAACCAGAAGGTTTGCTAATTGTTTAAATGAAACAGAAAGTTTAAAGATACGGAGATTTCCAGAGGAAGAAATCAGATTTTTACCAAGCCCCGGCCACATGCGGGTTCTCCTGCCCGCAGGGCCCAGCATTTATATTAGAGGCCCGTCCGTGCGGAGCAGGAAGTCTTATAGTAAGCTTACCAGACAATAGACTGTTTTTCCAGGAACGCCTGGAAGCCGCGTTGGCAGTCATGCGTGGCCCGGGAGAGGGCGTTCCGTTCGGCACCGTATTCCAGGGCGTCTTTCAAAGGCAGCTCCTGCACGTGGGCGATCATTTCCTTGATGGTTTCCATGGACTGGGCCGAGTTCTGGGTGCACAGTTTCTGGGCCATTTCGGCTACCCGGAAATCTATCTCCTCCTCTGCCACCACCTCGGTGACCAGCCCTATTTCGCGGGCCTTTTCAGCAGTGATCAGGTCACCGGTCAAAAGCAGTTCCTTGGCCTTAGCCTCCCCTATTTTCCGAAGCAGGAAGATCTTCTCAATGGCGGGCAGAAACCCGATTTTCACCTCGGTGTACCCTAACCTTGCCGAAGGCACGGCATAGGTAAAATCACAGACCGTGGCCAGGCCGCAACCGCCGGCAATGGCGTGCCCCTGCACCTTGGCTATCACTACTTTTTTAAGGGTATAGATCTGGTAGAACAGCTGCATGAGGTGCGTGGAATCCTCCAGGTTTTTCTGGAAAGACATATGCGACAGTTGCTGCATGTATTCCATGTCTCCGCCCGCGCAGAAAATGGGCCCGGCCGCCTGCAGCACAATCACCTTGCATAGCTCATCATTCTCAGCGTAGTCCAGCGCCTCTTTCAGCTCGGTGACCACCTGTTCGTTGAGCGCGTTCCGTTTCTCTGGCCGGTTAAGCGTGATGTAGCCCACCCGGTCTGTGCAGACGTAAGTTATGTATTGCAACGCTATGGTTTCTGAAGGGGTCATGGTCGTACTGTTCATATTACTTTGTACGAAGCAAGGCGGTGAAAGATAAGGTTTCTTCTGCCCAAATTGCCCTTATCCCTTACTATTCTTCTGCTCCTGTCCCTTATAAAATCAAAGCCTATCCTTACCAAATACGTCAGATAATAATCTCCTGAAAAGCCACGCTGCCGGGTTTCTGTTTTACGCCTTTTTTCCAGAAAACAGGCGTAAAACAGTTTTTCACAGCCGTATCTTCCAGGCTCCGTTCTCATCCAGCACGTGCACCTGATACCCCGCGGCGCGGAGTTCCGGGGCCTTGCGTTGCACATACCACCGGGCATTGGTTTGGTCCAGCACAATGGTGTTGGTCAGGAAAGAGGTCTGTAACTTTTCTACCGTGAGCCAGGCATTCTGCTGCAGCACCAGGGCATCTACCTTTACCGGACGGGCCATCCCTTTGGGCAACCGCCTCAGCCAGAAAATCTTTTTGCCCTGCCACACAAGCAAGCGGTTCCCCTGCGGGGTGCTGTGAAAAGGCACCGGCTGTTTTGAGGCCGTTTTCCTGAAATCAGGCCCAAAACGCCGGGTATCCCGTACGCCTTTGGCCCACCAATAAGGCTGCACCTGGTAGGTGAAGGCAGAGGGTTGCGCATAGAAAGTGGAGTCTGCCAGCAAGGTCATCTTTCTCCCCTGCACCACGCTTACGGCGCTGCTTTTGCGTGCGCTGTGTACTACCAGTTCCCGGGTGCGGCCCTGCCGATGGGCCTTGGATAAATGGGTGCCGGTGAAAAAGGCCAGGCAGAGCACAGAACTGGCCAGCCAGGCCAGCTTTTTCCGGACCAGGAACATAACCCCACACCCCATGAGCAGATACAGCGCCAGTACTTGCCCCGGGGAAATGACAAACCCGTCCATTACCGCATGCGGCCAGGCCTCCAGCCAGAGCAACAATTCATTTAAACCCCACAGCGTCCATTTCAGGCACCAGCCAACCTGCGCGCCCAGGTACGGGACCCAGAACACCAGCATGAACCCAATACCCAGGTACAAACCCAATGACGTGAGCGGCACCGCCACCAGGTTGGCCAGCCAGAAATACACCGGGAACTGATGGAAATAATAAAGGCTCAATGGGAACGTGGCCATCTGCGCCGCTATGGAAATGGCCAACAACTCCCAGATCCACCGGACTAGCTTTACTTCTGGCCGCCAGAGCTTCAGAAACAGAGGCTGCAATAGCACAATGCCCGCCACTGCCAGAAAGGACAACTGAAAGCCCACGTCAAACAGGAAGAACGGGTCATACAGCAACAGCACTACCGCCACCACGGCCAGCGTGTTCAACACCGAGGCTTTCCGGCGGAAAAGCTTGCCCACCTCTACCAGCGTGAACATACCCACCGACCGCAGCACCGAGGTAGACATTCCCGTCACGAAGGCGTAAAACCAGATAATGCCCAGAATCACCAGCACTACTACCAGCCCGCTGGTCTTTCCCCTCCGGAAACGTTTCAGAAAGAAAAGCAGCACCCCGTACAGCAACCCTACATGCAGCCCACTGACTGCCAGCACGTGCATGGTGCCGGTACGCGCGAAGGCATTGCGCAAGGCGGCATCCAGATCATCCTGCACGCCCAATACCAGCGCCTGGGCAATGGCCCCCTCGCGGGGAGAATCTATCACTGCTTTGAAGGCGCGCTCCAACTGTTTTCTTACCTGCAGACTCCAGGCCACTACCAAACTAGGTGGGGCATACCCTACCGCTTGCCACGTGGCCTCTGGCAGATAGGCCTGCCATTGAATATGTTTAAGGGTAAGGTAGCGCCGGTAATCAAACTGGTATGGGTTGGCAGGTGCGGCAGGCGGGGCAAGAGCACCGGCTACCAATAACTGCCGCCCGTACTGCAAGGCATCTGCCTGCGGCGAATGCGGAAAGAAAAGCGCGATCTGGCCTTTGGCGGGGTACCATTTCCCCTGCGCCCGTACCGCAGCCAGTCGGCCAACTGTACTTACAGAGGTTGGTTTCAATGCCACCGCCTTCACCAGCGTGACTTGGTAATGCGTGATCTGGTTTGGCGGCACAGGCAGGGTTTCAGGGGTGTTTTTCTTAAAACAAACCCAAACCGTTAAAAAAGTAAGTGCCAACAGTCCTGCTGCTCCGGCCCAGCGGCGCCTTTGGGCCAACGGCCGCTTCCTGGCTAACCACCAGAGGCCCAGGAAAAGGAGCACAAAAAAAGCGGCGGCCTCTCCTACTAAAGGGAAGCTACCGCCGGAAATAAAGTATAGCAGGAAACCCGCCAAAAAGCTTACCACCACACGCAAGGTGCCGGTGGCAAACCCGTTAGCCATTACATTCCATTTTGTAGTGCTGGAGATCACACTCCGCGTCTGCGGGCATGTTCTGCTCCTGCCCAAGCGCTTCTTTGCGTGTCTTAAAGGAAGCGGCTTGTTCTGCGGGGTTCTCTATCTTTTGCGCAGCTATGGTCATGGCAATGCATCCATGTAAAAAGAAACGCAGGCACCTCTCCATCAATGGAAAGCATGCCTGCGTCCTTATCAATTAGTCTTCGCGGTGTCTGAAATTCTGGCGGCGGCGTGGGGCGTCCTGGTTATTTTCGGCCTCGGCGTTCTCATTCAGTTCACGCTCCTTCTGTTTCCGCTCATCATTCTTAGAGTAGGCTTCCACAATGTTCTTCACCAATTGGTGGCGTATCACATCCTGGGCGCTCATGTCTACAAAACCAATGCCTTTCACGTCACGCAGCACAGACATGGCGTCTATCAAACCAGATTTCTGGTTGCGCGGTAAGTCTATCTGGGTACGGTCACCGTTGATCATCACCTTAGACGTTGGGCCCATACGGGTCATGAACATCTTAATCTGCATAGGGGTAGTATTCTGGGCCTCATCCAGGAGCACAAACGCATTGTTGAGCGTACGTCCGCGCATATAGGCCAGGGGCGCAATCTCTATGATCTTGTTCTCATAGTAGTACTTGAGCTTCTCCACCGGAATCATCTCCTCAAGGGCGTCATAGATTGGCCGCAGATACGGGTCTACCTTGTCTTTCATGTCGCCGGGCAGGAACCCAAGGCTCTCACCGGCTTCTACCACCGGGCGGGAGATGATGATTTTCTTCACCTCTTTGTTTTTAAGCGCGCGCACCGCCATGGCCACTGAGATAAAGGTTTTTCCCGTACCAGCTGGCCCTAGCGCAAAGACCAGGTCAAACTTAGAAACCGCCTCTACCAGTTTGTATTGGCTGGGGGTCTTGGCCTTGATCACGCCGCCCTTGCTGCCGTACACAATCACGTCTGGCGAAGTGATCACCACATCTTCCTCAAAGTCGTTATCAGCGGTCAGGAATTTATGCACGCTCTTGTCAGTGATTTTCCCGTACTGGTGGTAATGCTCAATAAGGGAGGCAAGGATCTCGTGTATTTTGGTAATCTCAGGGGTTTGCCCCTGAATCTTTATCTCATTGCCGCGTGAAATGATTTTGCTGCTTGGGAAAGCGGCGGCCAATTGTTTTATATTCTGATTTTCCAGACCCAGGAAATCTATCAGGGAGATATTCTCTAGGGTTATAGTTTTTTCTACCAACGGCTAGTATTGTTTAAAATGTAGGTTTTAGAACCATTCTACTGAAAATATAGTAGATTTGTTATAAGACAAATATAGCGATATTAAAGTTCTTTTTTGACCGACCGTTCCAATGGGATTTATTACATTTTTGTCAGACTTTGGCACCAAAGACCACTACGTGGCCGCCGTAAAAGCTAAAATCCTGACACTCAACCCTGCACAAGTCATTGTTGACATTTCGCACCATGTTGAGCCGTTTAATATTGCCTATGGGTACCATGTGATTAATTCGGTATTCCGGGATTTCCCGGAGGGAACGGTGCACCTGTTGGCGGTAGACACCCACGGCACCCGCAGCGGCCGCTACCAGGTGGCCCGCCACAAAGGCCATTATTTTGTCTGCGCCGACAATGGCCTGCTTTCCCTGCTCACGGAGGGCGACCCTGAGCAGCTCATAGACCTGCCGTACCAGCCGGAATCCTCCTCTCCTGCCCGTGACATCATGGCGCCCGCCACGGTGGCTCTGGCCCAGGGAAGCTCCATGGCCGAAGTAGGCGAACTAGCCGATGGCATGGTGCAGCTCATTAACCGCCAGCTAAGGCTCAATGACCACGCCATTACCGGCCACGTGGTACACGTAGACCATTACGGCAACCTGATTACTGATATTACCCGGGATAGCATTGACGCCATAGGGCATGGCCGCCGGTTCAAGGTACAGTTCAACCGTGAGGTGATTGACCGCCTGAGTACCCGCTACAATGAGCCCGGCGAGGGCGACTGCGTGGCTCTTTTCAACCGCCAGGGCTACCTCACCATCGGCATCAATAAAGGCCACGCCTCAGAACTGCTGGGCATGTACTTTGACTCCCCGGTAGAGATCCATTTCGCCCCTGAACCGGTGGAGTAATTAAGAATTAGGAATTAATAATTAAGAATCCATTCTGAATTTCTGCCTTAGAAAAAGCATCAGTTTCCGTTTTGGGCCCGTTTTCAGAAAAACGGGGCCAAAACGGGAAAACCATATGATAAACCTTCCACTATTCTTTGTTTCCAGGGAACAACCTAATTCCTAATTAAAAAAATGCTGTTGATACGCGTGGTGCGCATGACGTTTCACCCAGAGAACGTCCCCGCCTTTCTGGAGATTTTTAGGGCTTCCAAAGACCAGATTGCTGCATTTCCCGGTTGCCGCAGCGTAGAGTTGCTGCAAGACTACCACCACTCTCACGTTTACAGCACCTACAGTCACTGGGACTCAGAAGAAGCCCTGAACAATTACCGCCAGTCTGTGTTGTTTGGTAGTGTCTGGAAACCTACCAAGGCCTTGTTTTCGGCCCCGGCCGAGGTCTTTTCATTTAAACCGGCCCAAGTTTAAGGCAAAGGACGGCAGGCTGGTGTATCTTCCGGCCAGATTCTTACGTCTAGGTAATTATAGCTAACCTTTTAGCACCCACAACCACCGTGAACTACTTTCAATTTTATGATATGCAGGAAAGCTTTCTCCCAGATGAGAAAGCCATCCAAACCAAATACTACGCCCTGAGCCGGGAGTTCCACCCAGATTTCTATACGCTAGACTCTCCGGAGAAGCAAAAGGAGATCCTGGAGAAGTCTACGCTTAACACCAACGCTTACCGCACCCTCTCCCACTTTGACAAACGCATGCAGTACATTCTGGAGCAGCATGGCCTGCTGGAAGAGGGCGGCGACAATGACCTGCCGCAAGACTTTCTTATGGAGGTGATGGACCTCAATGAGCAGCTCATGGACCTGGAATTTGACTTTGACCCTACCACTTTTAAGATAGTCTCTGACCAAACCGGGGAAATTGAGGGGGAATTGAAGGCCCAGATATGGCCAGTGCTGGAATCTTACAAAGATTTAGCCCCTGAGGCTCAGGCCGAAGCCCTGCAAAAGGTAAAAAATTACTACCTAAAGCAGCGTTACCTCTTGCGCATCAAAGAAAGTTTAAATAAGTTTGCATCCTCTTCTGACAGATAAAGGCGTTTATCGCCTGGTTTTTCAGAATCTACCAAAAAGTAAAATGCCCAGATGGCGGAATTGGTAGACGCGTTGGTCTCAAACACCAATATCTTTGATGTGCCGGTTCGACTCCGGCTCTGGGTACAAACCCCTTTAGCATCTCGCTAGAGGGGTTTTCCTTTTTATATCAAATTTACAACCTATCCCATAGCTTCTGAACCAGATTTTCGGTTCACCCTAGCCTTAGTTCCTATGAACCTCTACTCATCTGGGCTTGGTTTACCCACTAAAGCTTGATCTGCATAATACCCAAAAGCCGCCAAAGCAGAAATAAAGAACTTTCTCTTTTGCCTGAGTGAATTAGTATTATTTACTCAGGGGGGAATTTTTCTAGGCACATTTGATCCCTAACCTTACCAGACGAAACCTCTAGATAGTCGAGGGCAGAGAAAGATAAGAGTAAACGATAATACCACTTCACCTACTTCCTTATCTACCACTTTCAGCATTTAAGAAGAACACAATAAACTAATTAATTCTATATAAGGATAGTAAAATATCTAAAATAAAGGTTGCTATAGAGCAATTACCTCTTATTTAGATTTTCAATTACTTTCATAAATAACAAGACCAAAAATACTTATTAATAAACAATTAACATTAGCCTCCATTTCAAACTTGTTCAACAAAACGGCGATTTTATTACTGCACTATCAATAATTAAATGTTTTAATTGCTTAATTAATCCAATTCGCAACTAATTACAAGACAGAAGTTTAAACGAAAATTATTTCAACAATTCCCCAATTATTGAAATCCAATAGCCTCTACATGTTCGTAGATAATGTTTTTAATAACAGTCTAATTAGTTTCACTAATTTAAAACATTATGAAAAACTCAACACTAAAAAAGACTTACAGTTTAGCGGCAGCTGTTGCCTTCTTGTTCACGCTGAATGGTTGTGAATATGCTGATGTAGCACCAGATGTAGCACCAGATGTAGCACCCACTGGAACCAATGCGGCTGATGCGCGCAACGAAGCCTCGCTCAACCTAAATAAAATGTATGAGGTAATCTTTAGTTCTCTCAACAACTCTGGGGTAACCGGCATGGCAACCCTTACCTTAATGGGAGACCAATTAACCGTAAATATCACCGCTTCCGGAATGACCCCTAACCAAATGCACCCGCAACACATACATGGCTTTATGGATATGAAGAAGAATTCAATCTGTCCGCCTATGAGTGCTGACACAAACGGTGATGGAATTGTTAGCGTGGCAGAAGGCGTGCCTTTCTACGGTGCTGTTCTACTTGAGCTTACTCCATTTCCTGTAGCTGATGTTAATGGCATGATTAGCTATCAACAAACCTTTACTGTTTCACCAGACCTTATGCCGTTGCAAAACAGAACAATTGTGCTTCATGGCTTAATGGTAAACAGCATGTACATGCCTAGTGTACCAGTAGCTTGTGGCCAGATAAGGGTAAAAAATAAGGGAATGTAAAATCAGTTGAAAATTAAGAAGCAGAGGCCTCCAGGATATTGTTCCCCGGAGGCCTCTGCTCATTTATATACTTTAGTTACCAACGTAAGCGCTTGGAAAATAACTTACGGGTACTTTCTGTTTTGGGCCCATTTTCTTAAAAACAGGCCCAAAACAGATATTACCTAAATCTGTAACATCTATTTCTTACCCAACTTCTCCTTCTCCCCCATCTTCACGGCTAACAATTTCATGAAATAGCCGCCCACCACACTTCTGGCCTGGAAACCCATGAACCTTCCGTATTGTCCGAACACTACCTGGCGGCCATTGGTGGTTTCGTGCCAGTCAGTGAGCGGTACGCGGTTGGGGCTTTCCTGGCTGAACCGTGCTACCGGGGCAACCAGGGCGGCAAAATCCTGTTGGTTTTTGGCCAGCGTAGCCGTCCAGATAATCCAGTCAGATTTGGTGTAGGTTTTGCGGCTGTCCAGGGGCAAGCCAAAGTCATTTTGCATTTTAAGGTAATAGGCCACTTCTTTGTCCCGCACTTCCTGCGGAAAGAGGTTCAAGCCCAGCACCGTGTCCCAGACCAGGTTGTACTTTTGGCTCCAGGTGCTGCGGTCATCAAAGGTGAGGGCATAGTGGTCTCCAGCATTGGCCAGTTGCATCCAGTTTTTCGCCATCCCTTCGGCCATGCCGTTAAACTTTTGAGCGACGTCTTTTTCCCCCAGCATCTGTGCCAGCAACCCGTAACTCCTGAGCCCCACAATGGCCTTCACTGACAAGTTAGCGTTGCGGGCCAGGTGCCCGGCGAAGTCATCGGTGCAGAGTTGGTTGGCGGGGTCAAAGCCTTCTTTGGAGAGGAAATCGGCCCAGATGGTGAGGGTTTTCCAGTGCTTTTTGGCATAGTCAGCGTTGCCCTCTGCTTTGGCTATGGCGGCGGTGAGAATAAGCATGTTTCCGGCCTCCTCCACGGGCATGTCTTCCTTGTACATCACGCCGTTGGCGAGCGGATAGGTTCCTAGGTCATGCGCCGGGAAAGGCTTCTTCCACTTGCCGCTTTCACTATAGTAAAAAATGCCGTTGAGCATGCCCTTGAGCAGATCAGGATTGTAAAGCAAAAACAGCGGCGCCGAAGGGTACGTGACATCTACCGTGTTCATGGCCGCCCCGCTGAAGTTCTCCTTAGACAGAAACAGAAGTTCGCCCTGGGGGCTTTTCACCAGTTTGTGCGCGGCAATGGCCTGCCGGTAGCCCAGCACGCACAGGTTGGCATAATCCTCACCTCCGGCGGCTTTGGCATCTGCGTACATTTTCTTGTCAAAATTATGGCATTGCTGCATAATAACTTTATAATCTTTGGCCGCCTGCGCGAGCTCCAGTTCCATGGCAGTGCCGGCTTTCTCCTTCCACCAAGGCTTTAGGTTCTGCCCGAAGAACTGCACGCTCTCCACGTCATCATAGCCCACCATCACAAAGGCCTGCGCAACGTTCTTGCCCACTTTGCCCAAGGGTAGAAACGCGTCCATCATTAGGTTTTGGCCCGTAGCACTTGCGCTGGCAAGAAGGGCATTCTTCAGGAACTGATCTATGGCCTGTGTCCCTCTGGATACTCCTACTTTGGCCCCTACCACATCAGGGACCGCCAGGTATACATGCCCCCAATCAATCCGGCGGTCATCACCGTCGGTTTTCAAAATAGGTTGTTGGGTAGTACCCGCTTTCACCAGGCCTAGATTCTGACTAGTGTAGGCCTGCGCCGTCACTTCCTGGTCTGGGATGTTCACGGCCAGCGCCGAAGAAACGCCAAAATAAAGATCTGTGGAATGGGTAGCCCCATCTGTGGAAGTGGCCTGGAACGAAACATAGGAGACAGGCCTTGAAAGCAGGTGCAGGTCATGGAGCAGCAACGGAGAGGTGAAGGTCACCTTCAGATCAACAGGCCCGCAGGTGAAGGTATATTGGGTCTGGGTGGCCGTGACCACCAAGCTGTTCTGCCTGGCCTTGGAAATGACAGGTGCTTTAGAGCCTTTCTTTCCTGTGACCAGCCCCACATCCAACCAGTTGCCGGTCACAGAACCGGCGGTGTAAACCGCCAGTACATTCTCGCCTTTCTTCAAGGCTTTAAGAGCAGCCTTTGCCAGCGGAACATAGGCAAAATCACTGCCGCCCGTGGCTGCCGCATGGATTTTCTCCCCGTTCAGGTAAACCTCGGCTTGCCCGTTGTGGCTTATTTTAAGGAAGAGGTTTTTCAAATTTGGGTCTTCCACAGAAAACGTTCTTCTCAGCCAGATACCGTTGGTTTTCCAGAGAGTGCGGGGTTGTCTTTCAGTATCTCCAAAGGGAGCGCCGCCGATTTTCCATTTGTTGGCGTCAAAACTGAGTTGATGCCAATTGGTGGCCGGGATGCTCTCTGTATAAGCAGCGGTATAGGCATTTTCCTGGCTGGTGGGCAACACCGTTTGGTAGCGCCCTTCTTCTTCCTGGCCTAAAAACCGGTACGTCTTTCCGTCTACCTTTATCAGGCCCAAGAGCGGTTGATTGGCATAACTCCAATGCTTGGTGGGGCTGGCATTCAGCTCATCGGTGGTGGACCAGATACTTAGGTAGGGGTCATGGGTGATAAGCGGATAGGCCGGGGCACGCCGCACCTGCGCTCCTACCAAATGACTTAAGATCAGGCATAGAAATAAGAAGCTGGCAGTACACCTGAATATTGGTCTGCGAAGGGACATAGCGGGAGGAGATTTAAAGTTATCAAAAACAGGGTTCTTCTCTGGGAAGTTATGAAAGCCAATTTGATTCTAAATTTTGAGTTAGGCCACTTCCTGAAAAGAAATACAGAATATTGACAGCTAAATCTACAATTGTACCAGCCTATGCTGGGAGAAGAGGGTTGTAAAAGGACTTATTCCCTTCCCTTTTGCAAAGCTGACTCGGCCATGCCCAAGAGATTGAAAAAAATCAAAGCCTATAAAAAAAAAGCGGAGGCCATTCTACATCTCTGTAAAATGACCTCCGCTTTTAAAGTAATAAAGGGAATAGCTCTGTGGCTAAACTGCTTATGGATTATTGTTTCCAGCCGCCGCCCAGGGCCCGGTAAATGTTTACCATGGCGTTCATCTGCTGGATCTTGGTTTCAATCAGATCAAACCTGGACTCCAGCGCCTCGCGTTGGGTGAGCAATACTTCCAAATAATCTGCCCGGGCAGACCGGAACAGCTGGTTGGAAATATCAATGGATTGGGCCAGCGCCTCCACCTCTTTAGATTTAAACTGGTAGCTCTTCTCCAGGTTATTGATTCTGGCCAGTTGGTTCACTACCTCTATGTTCGCGTTGAGGATGGTGCGTTCATAGTTATACACCGCCTGCAATTGCTGGGCATTGGCCCCCAGGTACATGGCCTTGATGGCGTTCTTATTCACCAAAGGCGCGGTAATGTCGCCGGCTAGCGAAAACAGGATGGACTCCGGGTTCAGCAAATGGCTGGGGCTGAAGGCCTGCAAGCCAATGCCCGCCGTCAGTCCCAAAGAAGGATAGAACCGGGCTTTGGCCACCTGCACGTCCAACTTGGCTGCCTCTAACTGCAGCTCGGCCTGCTTAATGTCCGGGCGGTTGGCCAACAGCTGCGCCGGAATACCCGCCTGAATGGTCTTGGGCACCAGGTCCTCAAACGTCTGACTCCCCCGCTGCACCGGCTGCGGGAACCGGCCCACCAGGAAGTTGATCCGGTTCTCGGTCTCCACTATCTTTTGCTGGATGTCATATTGCAGGCTCTGGGTATGAAGCACCTGGGCCTGGAACCGGCGCACCGCCAATTCGGTGACCCGGGCGGCTTCTTTCTGCACCTTTACAATCTCCAGGGCGTTGCTTTGCAGCTTCATGTTCTGCTGCACTATGGCCAGTTGGTTGTCCAGGGCCAGCAACTCATAGTAAGAGTTGGCTATCTCGGCAATCAGGTTGGTGACCATGAAGTTTTTACCTTCCACGCTGGCCAGGTACCGGTTCACGGCAGATTTACGCGCATTGCGCAGCTTGTGCCAGATGTCCACTTCCCAGGTAGCGTAGGCGCCTCCCATGATATCCGTCAGCGGCTCCGGCATTTCGCGGCCCGGCTCCATTTCAGTGGTGGCCTCCATGGCGCCAATGTTGGTGAACCTGGCCACTTTCTCCACGCCGGCACCGCCTCTCAGCCCCACCGACGGCAGATACTCCCCTTTCCGGGCAAGCACCTCGTTCTGGGTGATCTGGATTTCCTGCAGGGTGATGTTCAACTCCTGGTTGTTCTGCAAGGCGGTGTCAATCAAGGCCGTAAGGCTAGGATCGGCAAAGAACTCCTGCCACTTTAACTGGGCTGTGTTGGTGGTATCCTGCGAGTTGACATAGCTCGCAGGAACCGCCTTGCTGGCCGTCTTTTGCACCAACGTGGGCAAATTACAGGCCGTAAACGTGAGGGAAACGAACGCTACCCCCACCCATTTATATATTCTGTTTTTATCCATGATCTTACTTTTCTTCAATGAGCGGGAAACTATCATCGGCGTAGACATACCCTTCGGTTAATGGGGTTTCATGCTCGTCCCTGATCAGGTGACGGCCGTCCGCCATCTTCGCGAAGATGTAGTACAGCCCCGGGATGATCACCACCCCAAAAATGGTCCCGAACAACATGCCGCCCAAGGCAGAAGCACCAATGGTTCTGTTACCGATAGCCCCTGCGCCGGTGGCCACAATCAAAGGAATAAGACCGGCCACAAACGCGAAGGAGGTCATGAGGATAGGACGGAAACGCACGCGGGCCCCTTCAATGGCGGCCTCCAGAATGGTGTAGCCCTGCAGACGCTTCTGCACCGCAAACTCCACAATCAACACCGCGTTTTTACCCAGCAGCCCCACCAGCATGATCATACCTACCTGGGCATAAATGTTGTTCTCCAGCCCCATCAGCTTCAGGAGCAAAAAGGAACCGAAAATCCCGACCGGCAAGGAAAGCACAACCGCAAACGGAAGGATAAAGCTCTCATACTGGGCCGCCAACACAAAGTAGACAAACAGCAACACCACCAGGAATACATACAAAGACTCATTCCCCCGGATGGACTCATCATAAGAAAGGCCTTCCCAGGCAATGTCATAGCCTTTAGGTAAGCTGGTAGCGGCCACTTCCTGCACCGCCTGAATGGCATCTGCCGTGGTGTAGCCTTTGGCCGGAAGCCCCTGGATGGCCGCGGAATTGTACAGGTTGAAGCGCGTTACCTCATTGGGTCCCTGGGTTTTCTTCAGCTTCATGAAGGCCGAGTACGGGACCATCTCGCCCTGGTCGTTTTTGACAAACAGGTTCAGGATGTCAGAGGGCATTCTTCTGTATTTAGGGTCTGACTGCACGTACACCTTGAAGAACTGGTTGAACTTGATAAAGCCCTGCTCATAGGTACTACCAATCATGATGTTCAGGTTCTCCATGGCCTTGCCAATGGACACGCCTTTCTGCATGGCCAGGTTATTGTCAATCTGCAGTTCATACTGCGGATAATTGGCCGCGAAGAAAGTGAACAAGCCGCTGAGCTCTTTCCGCTTAGCCAGGTTCTCCATGAACTCCTTGTTGATTTTGTCAAACTCATGGTAGTCGGTGCTGGAGTTCTTGTCCAGCAAACGCATGGAGAAACCACCCGAAGAGCCGAATCCTGGAATAGCGGGCGGTTCAAAGAACTCTACCACCGCGCCCAGCCCTTTGGATTTCTCCTCCAGCTCTTCCATGATTTCCTTTACAGTATGCTCCCGGTCTGACCAGGGCTTCAGGTTGATCAAACAAGTTCCCGCGTTAGAGCCGCGACCTTCGGTCATGATCTCATACCCCGCCAAGGAAGACACAGATTCTACCCCTTCAATTTTGGAGACTACTTTCTGGAGCCTATGCGATACCTGGTTGGTGGTTTCCAGCGTGGAACCGGGCGGGGTCTGGATAATGGCGTAAATGGTACCCTGGTCTTCGTTGGGGATAAAACCCGCGGGCAGAATCTTGTTCTCAAAGAAAATACCTACCCCGAAGGCCAGGAGAATAGCCCAGGTAAGCCATCTTCTGCTCACAATGGACCTCAACAAGCCCACGTATTTGCCCGTCAGTTTCTCAAAACCGGTGTTAAAACCGTCCAGGGCTCTGGTCAATGGGTTACGCTTTTTGGGCTTGCCATGGTTGTTCTTCAACAGCATGGCACACAGCACCGGCGTGAGCGTCAAGGCAATCACCGCCGAAATCACAATGGAGCTGGCCATGGTGATGGAGAACTGTTTATAGAAAATACCCACCGGGCCCGACATGAACAGCAAGGGAATGAACACCGCGGTCATTACTAGCGTGATGGCTATGATAGCCCCGCCAATCTCCCGCAACACTTCAATAGTAGCCTTGTACGGGGAAAGGTGCGGCATTTCCTCCATTTTGGCGTGCACCGCCTCCACTACCACAATGGCGTTATCCACCACAATACCAATGGCCAACACCAACGCGAACAGCGTGATCAGGTTAATGGACAGGCCGAAGAACTGGATCACAAAGAAGGCCCCGATCAGTGACACCGGCACCGCCAGAATAGGAATCAAAGTAGAACGCCAGTCGCCCAGGAAGATGAACACCACCAGCGCCACCAGGATAAAGGCATCCCGCAGGGTGTGCAATACCTGGTCAATGGATGCATCCAGGAACTGCGACACGTCATAGCTGATCTTGTAGTCCATGCCCGGAGGAAAGGAGGCTTTCATTTCCTCCAGCTGGGTTTTCACATCTGCAATCACGTCACTGGCATTACTGCCGTAGTTCTGCTTCAAGACAATAGCCGCGGATGGCATGCCATTCAGGTTAGAGTAAATGTCAAAGAACTCACTACCCAACTCCACGGTGGCAATGTCCTTCAGACGAATGCTTTCGCCTTCGGCGTTGGCCCGAACGATGATGTCTTCATACTCGGCTGGTTTGTTGTAGCGGCCTTTGTAGGTGAGCACGTATTCCAAGGACTGGGCGGCAATACCGGAGCTTTGCCCCAAGCGGCCTGGACGGCCGATGATGCTTTGCTCGGCCAAGGCCTCCATTACTTCCTCCACTGAGATCTTGTAAGCGCGCATACGGTCTGGGTTCAGCCAAACACGCATGGCGTACCGGCGGCTACCCAGAATCTGCGCCCGGGCCACGCCCTTGATCCGCTGTATCTCCGGGATCATCTTCACGGTGGCGTAGTTGAACAGGAACTTCTCATCCATGCTCTTTTCCTTGGAATAGAGGTTCACGTACATCAACATACTGGGCTGGATAGGCGTGATCACTACGCCTTCGCGCTGCACCAGTTCTGGGAGAAGCGGCATGACCTGGTCCACCCGGGTCTTCACCCTGATCACCGCGTCATTGGGGTCGGTGCCCGGCTCAAAGATGATCCTGAGCGTGGCCTCACCGGCACTGGTGGCATCTGAGGCTATGTAGCGCATGCCTTCCACCCCGTTAATGGCCTGTTCCAGCGTGATGAGCGTAGAGTTCACCAACACGTCTGCACTGGAGCCTGGGTAGGCAATGAAGATATTGACCGTGGTAGGCGCAATGTCCGGGAACTGGGAGATGGGCAGCTGTTTAATGGCCAGCCCGCCCACAAAAACAATCATGACCGATATTACAATTGCGAATACGGGTCTATGGATAAACTTACTAAACATGTCTTCTGGTTTTTGGGAACAGGAACCTACTCCGCATATAATTCTAACTGAGACATCACTTTACCAGGCTCCACAAACTTGGAGTGGATTTTCTCTTTTTCCTTCACCAGGCGCAAGCCCTCTAAAAGGATCTTATCGCCTTCGGCCAGGCCTTTCTGCACCACGTAGATGTGCGGCAGTTCGGCGGCTACGGTAATCTCCCTGGAGTGTATCTCATTGTTCTTGTCCAGCACGTAGACGTATTTCTTGTCCAGCACCTCAAAGGTGGTTTTCTGTGGAATGAGCAAGGCGTTCTTCATGGGCACCTCCATCCGTATGTTTCCGGTGGACCCGTGCCGCAACAGACCCTGGGGGTTAGGAAAGGTGGCCCTGAAGGCGATGTTCCCGGTCTCATTGTTGAAATCGGCTTCTATGGTTTCTACAACGCCCGGGTAATCAAACAGCTGTTGGTTGGCCATCACCAGCTTTACCTTTTGCATGTTGTTGCCCTTCAGGCTGGTTTTATAGTCCAGGTACTCAGACTCAGGCACATTGAAGTAAACCCACATCTGGCGGTTATCCGAGAGCGTGGTCATCAACTCACCCTCATCCACCATGCTGCCCAGGCGTACCTCAAAATGGTCCATAATGCCTTCAAAAGGCGCCCGTATCTGGGTGAACCCCAGGTGCACCTGCGCCAGGGAAACCTCGGCCTTGGCCTTGTTCAGTTTTGCCTTGGCCATGGCCAGCTCATTGGGAGACACTATATTACTGGAGGCCAGCTTCTTGGTGTTCTGAAACTCAATCTGCGCGAAGCTGGCTTCGGCCTGGGCTTTCTGCACTTCGGCCTGGTAAACGGTTGGCATGATCTGGAACATAAGCTGTCCCTTCTTGACCAATTGCCCTTCGTCTACAAAGATTTTCTGCAGGTAGCCCTTCTCCAGGGCCCGTACCTCTATGTGGCTGATGGCGTGTACCTGGGCCACGTATTCCTTGGTTATCAAAGTGTCCTTTTTGAGGGGGCTGGTCACTAGAAACTCGGTTGCCTCCTCCTTTGCCTCTGTTTTTGACTCACAGCCTGTATGGAACAACAAGGCGCTCAAACTCAGTAGCATGAAAATTCTCTTCATGGTAATTTGCTTTAAAAAATAAATTAGGGATGGATGAAAGGAACAGCTTGCGCCGTTGATAAGGCTGAGGCTACAAGGCGCAGGTCTGCTGGAAAAGGGTTTAGGAAATAAGATTATACCAATAGGCACATAAGATTCTTGCCATTGCCGGCCATAGAAAAGCGCCTATGGCAAGAAAGGAAACAATGCGGCCAAACCGCCTAAAGCCATGGCTTGTAGGGTTGGGCTAAACCTGGAAATTGCTAAGGGAGCCTGGCAAAGCTATTTGCCTGACGGAGAGTGGTTACATCAAATCTGGAGAACCCCAAATTTGAGAAACAGTTTTTGAGAGGAGAAATTTAAACAATTCTTACAGAAATGAAGAACCCTTTTAAAGGAGCATAAAAGGATGGCCAGTAAGTTGGCAGAGAGCACCGCAATAAAGAACTGACTGTTTGCGGTGTTAGCATTGAAAAAGTTATCGACTTCGTCTTCTTCTATCTCACTTTCAGTGGTATAGATCTGGATCTGGCTTTTCTCCTGACCAACGGCGGAGTACCTGGCAACGGATCTCAGGCTGTGTGGTCCGCCTACAAGACTATAAGCGGTTAAGGATCCCTGGGTGTTTTGCCGGATGTAAGAAGAGTCGCCTTGGTTATTGGATTGGGCGTAGAGAAAACCATATCCCCCCAACAGGAGGATACATAGCGACAGAAGATATTTTATGAACGCCTTACTCATCTCTGGGGCGCAAAAGTAAACCAGACTTCTGAGAAAGACAAGGATTGCACTTTTATTAGTTGGCAAAGGGGTGGCCGATTTTGTTCTGGTTGTCTCTCAAATGAGACTGAGAAAATTAATGAAAATGACCAGATTCAAAGTGATTGCTGCCTGCATTGCGTTTGAGTCCTACTTCTGCATCTTGACTTTTACAGTACCTTGAATCATGCTTCCTTCTAAGATTCCTTGCTTTAATTTATTTCTTCTTCGTCAGTAGCAGGCAATTGTCTATCCATAATCTTCAGTCTTATTTAAGGCTTTTATCCCGCCAGTAAAGGCAACTATTTACCTTATCAGCTTAGGAGAAAACTGGCCTTATTTATTACATTTGAAGGATAGACTTTCACTAATCTTCAAATCCTAAATATCTTGCTCCCCTTTATGAGAGAAGTTTACCTTTTCCTGTTGCTCTTGTTTGGTATAGTTCAAGCGCATGCCCAGGCACCCACTAAAAATTCAAACCTACGGGTATTTGTTGACTGCCAGGCCTATTGTGACCAGGATTATCTTAAAAGGGAGATCACGTATGTAGACTATGTGAATGACCGTTTCCAATCTAACGTGTATGTTTTGATCACGTCTCAGCAAACGGGCAGCGGCGGACGCGAGTACAAGCTGCAGTTCTCAGGGCAAGGCAGGTTTGTGGGGATGACGGACACACTATCGTACATCAGGCCGGCTACTGCCACCGATGATGAAGACCGGAAACAGGCGATTGAAAAAATAAAACTGGGGTTACTCCCCTTCCTTCTCAAAACCGACAAGGCCAAAGACCTGGTCATTACCTTTAAAAGCAGTGAAGAAGCCGCTGCCACTTCCGCTACTACCTCAGCCGATGATCCCTGGAACTTCTGGGTTTTCAATGTAAACCTGAGGGGCTACTTTAGCGGTGACAAAAACTACTCCAACAGCAATTTGAACGGAAGCTTTAGCGCCGGCAGGGTGACAGACAAGCTGAAAACCAATTTTTCTATTAGTGCAGACCAGAGTAAGAACCGGTACGGCGAAGGCGAAAACGAATTTAAGTTCTCTAACCGCCGCTACGACTTCAACAACCTAACCGTCTGGTCCCTCACCGATCACCTCTCCGCGGGCGGTTACCTGAGTGCCCAGCGCGCCGATTACTCCAATTACGACCTCACCCTGGCCGCCTCGCCGGCTATTGAGTATAATTTCTTCCCGTACAAAGAATCTAATAACAGTTATGTAGGCCTCATGTACAAAGCAGGCCCGCGGTACTTTGACTACAAGCAGGAGACCATTTACTTTAAGATGAAGGAATTGCGTTTCCAGCAGACCTTGTCCCTGGACCTGAGTTTCAACCAGAAATGGGGCCAGATCAGCGGGTCTACTTCCTACAGCCAGTACTTCCATGACTTTTCCAAAGACCGGCTTTCGTTTTCAGGCTACGCCGATATCCGGATCTTCAAAGGCTTTTCCTTTAACCTGGGCGGGTATTACGCCTACCAGCGGGACCAGCTGAACATCATAAAAGGCGACGTGTCTGATGAAGACCTGTTCACCAGACGCCGGCAGCTGGACTCTAATTTTGATTTCTTCTTCAACTTCGGGATCAGGTACCGGTTTGGCTCCATCTTCAACAACGTGGTCAACCCCCGCTTCCAGGGCGGGGGCGGGTCTTTCTTCTATTTTTAGGGGGCATACTAAATGTTTGCACTCCATTTAATCCCGCAGAAAAACGCGCAGAATCCTCCCTTTAAAAGGTCTTTGTAAAATATTGAGCGAAAGGATTAAGGTGTTTTGAGCCTGTTTTAGCCAAAACGGCCCCAAAATATCAATCAACTTCATCGCTTCCGTCCTAAAAAGAGAGTCCATTAAGTGCCATGGTGACTTTGGCCAAGCTGCCAAAACTGCCTTTCATGTCAAAATCAAGGCTACTCTTAACAGTAACCTATTTCCTCTCCTAACTGGGAGGGAATAGGAAGTATGCTTTCCGTTTTGGGCCTGTTTTCCAGAAAACAGGCCCAAAACGGAAAGCCTTCTAAAAGAGAGACTGTTTTTTGGGGTAGTTACAGGCCCTTCAAAGACCTAAAGATGGCAACAAGCCAATATCCTTTCAGACCCAGTAATTACACTTGAGGTTTGAGTGGCAAGCCAGGGCCTATCCTTATGAGTTCCTTTTCAGGCGAAGGCGAAACCTTCGGTCAGAAATTAGAAACCCTTGATTTATCCCAGCAAAAATACCGTCAAGGTTCTGGGCCCATGAGCACCAAGTACCAGAGATTGTTCAATATCTGCCGTTTTAGATGGTCCGGCGATGAAGACGCCGTAGCCATAGTCAGCGTTGCCGATTTGGGTATACGCGTCATGCATTAAAGGGAGAATTCCCTCTTTGGGCAAAATAATGGCCAGGTGTTGGCAAATGAAGGGAACCACGCGCACTCCTAGTAACTCCTCGGTGACCCAGGCGGCGCCGTTTTCGGCTACTCCAAAATGAGCTTTCACAATGGCCAGGTCCACATTCTCCAATTGGTGCCGGTCCTGATCCTGCAACAGGGAAGCATCGGCAAAAGAAGCCAATTCTGATACCTTAGAGATGATTCTGTGGGTGGGGCTGAAATCCTGGGACAAAATCTCCCGCACCTCTTCATAGCTTTTAACCTGGAATACACGGCTCCCGATACTGATGGCCACCTGCGTGAATTTCTCCACCAGATCAGGTGCCTCCAAGTGAAAGGAAGGCACTTCCGGCATGGGGGTTAGGGCGGGTTGATTATTCGCTACAGCGGCAAGTATTCGGTCTCTGCTACTCATCTTGGGTGCGGTTTTGGCGGTACCATTCCCCAAAAGACTGTTTGGGCGGTTGGGGCATTTCGCGCTGTTTGTACCACGGGTTAAAGGAATTACTCACCAAAAACGGAACGGTTTTCAGAAACCATCTCCCCGCTTTGCCAGATAATTTAAAAGTCTTGGGAGAGGACAGCACCGTGGCCATCGCTTTCATGCTGGCCACTTTCTGCGGGGTCACATAGCCTTCTTTCACCACTACCTGCCGCCATTTGTACAACTGGTTATGGATGTCAATCTTGACCGGGCACACGTTGGTACAGGAACCGCACAAGGTAGAGGCAAACGGTAAGTCGGCGTGCTTCTTCATATCCAGGTTAGGGGCCAGAATAGACCCGATGGGCCCCGCCACTGCACTCTGGTAGCTGTGCCCCCCGCTGCGCCGGTACACCGGGCAGGTGTTCATACAGGCCCCGCAACGTATGCATTTCAAGGAGTTCCGGAAGTCTTCCCTGCCCAATTGTACGCTACGGCCGTTGTCCACCAGCACTATATGCATTTCATGGCCGGGCCTTGGTCTTTTAAAGTGGCTGGAGTAGGTGGTGATAGGCTGGCCGGTGGCGCTTCTGGTCAATAACCGCAGGAAAACGCCCAGGTGCTCGCGCTTGGGAATCAGTTTTTCTATGCCCATGCTGGCAATGTGCACGTCGGCGAGGTGCACGCCCATGTCGGCGTTGCCTTCATTGGTGCAGACTACAAACTCGCCGGTCTCGGCAATGGCAAAGTTCACCCCGGTTAAGGCCGCGCGGCGGGTCAGGAAGGTTTCCCGTAGGTGCTGGCGCGCCGTCTCGGTAAGGACCTGCGGGTCAGACATGCCGGCCTCAGTGCCCAGGTGTTTATGGAAAATATCGCCTATCTCCTCCTTTTTCAGGTGGATGCAGGGCAGCACAATATGGCTGGGAGGCTCTTTGGCCAGCTGTACAATGCGTTCGCCCAAATCTGAATCAATGACCTCCACGCCGTGCTCCTCCAGATAGTCGTTTAGGTGACATTCCTCCGTGAGCATAGACTTGCTTTTGACCATGCGGTCTACGCCGTGTTTCTGGAGAATGGAATGCACAATCTTGTTATGCTCCAGGGCGTCTGCTGCCCAGTGCACCATCACGCCATTCGCCTGGGCCTGGGCTTCAAATTGGGTTAGGTACTGGCTTAGGTTAGAAAGGGTATGGAATTTGATTTCCGAGGCCGTTTCCCGCAGTTGTTCCCAATCAGGAATGGCAAAGGCGGCCCGGTCGCGTTTTTCTCTTATAAACCAGAGCGTCTTGTCGTGCCAGTCTACGCGGGGTTCGTCCTGGTTGAACACATCGGCTAAAGCCGAATGGTCTTTAGTAGTTCCTTCTTTCATGCGGGCACCTGCGCATTTAAAATCTCGGCAATGTGCATCACCTTCACAGGGCTTTTCTGTCTTCTCAAGATTCCCTCCATGTGCATCAGGCAACTCATGTCGGCGCCAGTGATAATTTCTGCGTTATTTCGTAGATGATCGGTGACGCGGTCTTTGCCCATTTTCACCGACACCGCCTCTTCGGTCACGCAGAAGGTGCCACCAAAGCCGCAGCACTCGTCTTTTCTGGTGAGAGCAATTAGTTCCAGATCCTGCACCATGTTGAGCAGCTTTTCGGGTTTGGAAAACGCCGGAGCCACCAGCTCAGACATCTGGGCCAGGCCCAACCCACGTTGGCCATGGCAGCTTTGGTGCAGCCCTACTTTGTAGGGAAACCTTGCCGGTAATGATTCTATTCTCAGGACATCCGTCAGGAACTCCACCAACTCATACACCTTACTCCTGATGGCCTGCGCCTGGGCCTCGTACTTGTTTGAGTGCAAGTGGTCTTTCACGTGCAACACACAGCTCCCGGAGGGCGACACGATGTAATCAAACTTCTTGAAATTCTGGATAAAAAGGTTGTTGCAGTCTTTGGTGAGGTGCTCAAAACCAGAGTTGGCCATGGGCTGGCCGCAACAGGTTTGCCGCACCGGGTACACGACGGTCACCCCTGCTTTCTCCAGCAGTTCCAGCGTGGCCACGGCCGCGTTGGGGTAAAATTGGTCTACAAAACAAGGGATAAAAAGCCCTACGGTCATAAGTTAAGCCTCTTGGTGCGCGATGGCGTAATACTTCAGTTCAATAATGTCATTGGGCAGGGGCTTGGTGTTCCAATGTTGATGAATGGCTAGGGCCGTGCCGATGGCCGTGGCCTGTGCCATGGAAGCCGCATATACTTCCTTGTCCGGGAAAGCGGCCGCCAGCAGGTTCATGTAAATGGCGTTCTTACTGAAGCCACCATCCACGAAAATGCGTCTCACGCCGGTGCCCTGCAGCACCAGTTTAGAAGAGGCCACCTGCTGGGCCACCAAGTCCAAAATAAGCTGGTGATAGGCTTCAATACCAGTGACAAAGGAAGTCAACTCCCGCTCCGCGAAACCAGAGGTGGGCAAGGCTTTTCCGTCTGACAAGGTGGTGGCGCTGGGGGCCTGCTCGGTAATCAGTTTCTGGATAAGGTCGGGTTCATAGGCCACCGTCTTGAACACCACCGAGCTCATGTTGAAGTGCGTGGCAATGCGTTTCACCTGCTGCTCGTGCTCATACCCGCCAAAGAACCTGGACGCTTTCACGGGCTTCCCTTTATACTGCAGGTAGCTAAGGCAGTCCTGCTTCAGTTCCTCGCTGGTCAGTGGGGCGGTGTTAAACGGGTTCAGCGTGATGCACCAGGTACCTGTAGAGATAAGCGCGAAAGGCTCGTGGAAATTTACCAGGTACGGAATCAAGGCGGCAGAGCTGTCATGCAGGCCAATGCCTACTTTGTAGCTGTTTCCTGGAAAACAGGCCGGAAGCACTTCATCGGCTCCTTTCAAAGGTGCCAGTTTCTCCCTTATACCTTCCTGGTTTACCCAGTCATGATAATCGCCCGTGGCGAAGTCCCAGAGGTTGGTATGGCAGCCAATGCTGGTAATATCTGTATAGAACTCCCCGGAGATAAGGTAGCTTAAATACTGTGGCAGGTGCAGCGCGCACTTCAGCTTTTTAAAAATTTCTGGCTTCTCATACTTAAGCCGGTACAGCTGCATCCCCGAATTCAGACTGCCTAATACCGGCGAGGCGGTGGCTTTGGAGAATGCCTCTTCGCCGCCGTAGGTGGCGTAAAATTGTTGTTGCAGCGCTTCTGGGTAAGGCTTCAGGTAGTTGTAAAGCGGAGTCAACGGTTTACCGTCCTCATCCAGGTACACAAAGCTGGCCCCGTAGGTAGAGAAGTTGATGGCCTTTATCTCAAACTCATTGCGCTTGAATACATCTCGCAACGAGTCAAAGACCGATAGCCGCAGGCTTTCCAGGTTCTCGCAGGGCTCCCCGTCTTCGTCTACCGTTTCCAGAAACCGCGCCGACCGTTCGTACACTATTTTGTAGTGCTCGTCAAAGAGGAACAGTTTCTTGTTGGTCTTGCCTACGTCAAAAATGGCGACTACTGGAATCTTCTGCATGCCTGGTTTAATGAGGGATTGAGTGAAGGAGAGAATGAAAGCGTTTGATTCTACTTCCATTCCCCCTATCAAGTCTACATTTAAAACACTTATAAACCAGAGGACACCGTTTTCAACCCTCTCTCCTGAATCAGGTTCTCGCGCACCTTTAACTGGCGGTAAAGTTGCAAGGCGTTGGAGGCGCCACCGGCTCTTACCTGGGCTTCTGCTACCAAAGCCCGCACATCGGTACGGAAGGCGTCTTGCAGGATTTCCTGTGCGCGGGCCACGTCATTGTTCTGTTGGGCCTCGGCCAGGGCCGTTCTGTCTACGATCAAGGACTGCGCGTAGGCAATCATGATGGCCTGCACCGACTGCAGTAAATCTTCCAGCGGGTCTTTGAGGTTATGGGAGGCGTCAATCATCCAGCCCAAATCAGTGGCGTGGTTCATGCCACGGGCGTCCATACCTTCTACCAGTTCATTGAAAATCAGGAAAAGCTGGTAGGGTTTGATGCTGCCGGCGGTGAGGTCATCGTCTGAGTACTTGGAGTCATTGAAGTGGAATCCTCCCAGTTTTCCTTCCATGAGCAGCAAAGAGACAATCTGCTCAATGTTGGCATTAGGCAAATGGTGGCCCAGGTCTACCAGGGTATAAGCTTTGTCGCCCAGTTTATTGGCCAGTAGCAACGATTGGCCCCAATCACCAATGGTGGTAGAGTAGAAATTCGGCTCAAAGGCTTTGTACTCCACGTACATTTTCCAGTTATCGGGCATGGCCGCGTACACTTCCTGCAATGACTCCAGGGTATTCTGGAACGCCTTCCTGAAGTTCAACTGACCCGGAAAACTGGAGCCATCGGCGAGCCACACGGTCAAAGACTCAGAACCCAGCGCGATGCCGTGTTTGATCACTTCAATGTTGTGGTCAATGGCCTGCTGGCGCACCGCTTTGTCAGTGTGCTGCATAGAGCCAAATTTGTAGCTCTTTTGCTGGTTAGCCTGGTCCTGGAAAGTGTTGGAATTGACGGCATCAAAGGTAAGACCGTACTGCGCCGCCAGGGATTTGGTGGCTTGGTAATCCTGGGGGATGTCCCAGGGAATGTGCAGGGAAATAGCGCCGCAGGAACGGTTCAGGGAATGAAGTAAACCCACATCCTCAATCTTTTCTTCCAGGCTGCGGGGCTCACCGCCACCCGAGAAACGCCCGAAGCGGGTTCCGCCGGTGCCCAACGCCCACGACGGAATGGCAATCTGGAAATCCACTAGTTTCTGCAGCACGTCCTCCACGTTGGAAAGGCCCTCGGCCAGGAACTCAAATTTACGGGTATGCGCTGCCTGCTGGGCGTAATTGAATTCGTCTATCTTGTATTTCTCTAATTGCATGGCTTTGTTTGTTAGGCTTCTCTCCTACTTTGATCAAGATTTAGAGAAGTAGCTGCAGATGTTGTTTTGAGGCTGTTTTCAGAAAAACAGGCCCAAAACGTTGAATAGGGTTGTACTTAAAATCTTGCTTCTTCTCCTGGCCCCTTAAAAATGAACTTTAAAGAAGAAATGAAACACATCTCTGCTTAAAAGGAAAATTCCCGTTGAAAGTCAGAGTCAAAAAAAATCCTGTTTCGGGGCCGTTTTCAGAAAACAGCCCCGAAACAGGAATATAACCATTTACCGCGGGAAAGCCATGGCTACGCCGCCGTCCACGTTGAGCATATTGCCCGTAGATTTGCTCAACAAGCCGCCCACAAACGCGAAGCAGGCATTGGCGATGTCTTCCGGCAAAATGATTTGGTTGAGTAAGGTGCGCTTGGCGTAATACGCCGGAAGTTCCTCTACCGTGATACCATAGGCCTTGGCACGGCCCTCGGCCCAACCGCCAGCCCAAATATTGCTGTCTGAAATCACGGCGTCTGGGTTCACCACGTTCACCCTAATGCCATCGGCACCCAGCTCAGCGGCGTTCAGGCGGCTCAGGTGCAGTTGGGCGGCTTTGGCGCTGCCGTAACCGGCGTTGTTAGGGCCGCTTACCAAGGCGTTTTTGCTCACAATGTTCAGGATATCACCCCCGATGGCTTGCTTGCGCATTACCTCTACGGCGGCCTGGGTCACGAAGAACTGGCCTTTTACCAGCACGTCATACAGCAGATCCCAATCCTTCTCTTCATGGGCCTCAATGGTTTTGGAGATGGACAGACCGGCGTTGTTAATCACAATGTCAATGCCGCCAAAGGCCAGGGCCGCGGTAGCAAAGGCTTGCTCAATATCCGTGCTGTTGGTCACGTCCAGGCGGGCAGCCACGCAGGAATCCTTGCCATACTTTTTATGGAATTCATCGCAGGCGCCTTGCAGACGCTCCTCGTTCATGTCGTTAAGGATAACCACGCCGCCTTCATCCACAAACTTGCGGGCAATGGCTTTGCCAATACCACCGGCACTGCCCGTGATGAGGGCAATCTTGCCAGAAAGGGCTTTGGGCTTGGGCATGCGCTGCAACTTCGCTTCTTCCAGGAGCCAGTACTCAATGTCAAACGCTTCCTGACGCGGCAATGAGGTATACTCAGAGATGGCCTCGGCGCCCTTCATCACATTGATGGCGTTAAGGTAAAATTCTGAGGCCACACGGGCGGTCTGCTTGTCTTTGGAGAACGAGAACATGCCCACGCCCGGGAACAGAATAATCACCGGGTTCGCGTCGCGCACGGCCGGGCTGTTGGCGTGTTTGCAGGATTCGTAGTACTGGGTATACATCTGGCGGTACTCGGCAAAGGCCGGGGCCAAACGCTCTTTCAGGGCTTTCACATCAGACAGGTCCTCACCGGGCTGCAGGTCCAGGACTAACGGACTGATCTTGGTGCGCAGGAAATGGTCTGGGCAGCTGGTTCCCATAGGGGCCAAACGGGCCAGGTCATGGGAATTGATGAATTCAAGCACGCGGGCATCATCGGTGAAATGGCCAATCATGTGGCGCTCACTGGAGCAGAAGCCGCGCAACACCGGGGCCAGGGCCGCAGCTTGTTTCAGACGCTCATTGGCGGGTAGACTTTCCAGTTTGGCTCCGCCAAAGGCTGGGCCGTTCTGTGTGAAGTTATCTTCCAGGTTCTCAGCGCAAAGTTCTATCACCTCCAGGGTATTCAGGTAGCTTTCATAGGCGGTATCGCCCCAGGTGAAAAGTCCGTGGGAGCCAAGCATGATGCCCCGTATGCCCGGGTTCTCTTCCAGGCACTGGCGCAACTGGAGACCCAGGTCAAAGCCCGGACGCTGCCAGTCTACCCAGCCAATAGAACCCCCAAATAACTCCTGGGTGATTCGCTTGCCGTCTTTGGCCGCCGCAATGGCGATGGCCGCATCTGGGTGCAGGTGGTCTATGTGTTTGAACGGCAAAAATCCGTGCAAAGGAGTGTCAATAGACGGAGCCTTAGAACTCAGGTCAAAGATGCTGTGGTTGAAAAGCTCCACCATCTCATCTTCGTGCTCTATGCCACGGTACACATTCTCCAGGCTGTGCAGGCGGTCTACGTACAAAGCCGCCAGTCCGCTTTTCTTCAAGGTACCCAAATCACCACCTGAGCCTTTGATCCACATCACCTCGGTCTCCTGACCAGTCAATGGGTCTTTGGCCGTGGTCTTGCAAGAGGTATTGCCACCCCCGTAATTGGTCAGGCGCAAATCGGCCCCCAACAAGTTAGACCGGTAAATCAGCAGCGCTACTTCGTCGCCTTCAAGTCTGGCCGCTTCGGCCTCGTCCCACAAATAGCTCACGTGCTTGTAGGTGGTTTTTGTCTTTACTTCTGACATATGCCTCAAATGAATGTGTTAATGATAATCCCCTCTTCCCGCGGGAAAGGCTTTTTGGTTTTCGTATTATTTTATAAAATCAGGCTATAAATGCGGTTTTCACTTACAGGGAATTCCCTATCCCTACCACTACAATGGAAGTCATGATGATGGCCACTCCCGCCACAATGGTCTGGAAGGTTTTGCGCTGCACCCCTTTCCACTCGCCTAAAATCATGCCCCACATATTGGAGATAAGGATGATGAAGGCCATGTGCAGAATCCAGGAACTGGCACCGTTGCCCAGTTTGCTCTCACCCATACCGTAGAAAAAGAACTGCATGAACCAGGTAATACCGGCCAAGGCCGAGAAGACGTAGTTTCTAAGAAGGGGCGTGTTTTTCTTGGTATAATCTCCGAAGGTCTTGTTGCGGGCATTCAGGATCATGCACCAGATAAAGTTGGTGGTAAGGCCGCCCCAGAGAATAACCACAAAGGTCACGTTGTTCTGGAACAACGGGTTACCGCCGGTTTGCACGGCCACCTCGGCCAATGGCTTGCCGGCCTCAATGCCGTAGTTGAAACAGGCGCTCAGGATACCGGAGATTACCCCTACCGTGAAGCCTTTCTTGAGGTCAAACTCTTTCACGCCAACTTCTTTCTGCTCGGTGGTGAGGTCTTTCTCCTTCATGGTACCGGCCTTTCCGCAGACCGCAATCCCAATCAGGCAAATCATAATACCGGCCAATACCACCAAACCACCCGTGGTTTGCAGCATACCCGTAAACGTTTCGCCTTTATCGCTGCCCACAATGTCTCTGTAGATGGGCGGCACCAGGGCCCCAAAGGCAGAAGAAAAACCCAGCATGAATGACATACCCAAAGAAACCCCCAGATACCGCAAGCCTAGCCCGAACGTCAAGCCCCCAATCCCCCAGAGCAAGCCCATGAGGTAGGTCCAGAACACGGTTTCACTGCTGGCGTTGGCAATGATGCCCATGAAGTCTGGGACGGTGAGATAAGCCGCCACCAGGGGCGCCAGTAACCAGGAGAAAATCCCCCCTACTATCCAGTAAGATTCCCAGGCCCACCCTTTTACTTTTTTGTAAGGAATGTAAAAGCTACCAGAGGCGAAGCCGCCAATAAAGTGAAAAATGACGCCAAGAACCGCTTGCATAAATGGGGTTTAGGTTGAATGATAGTCCAAGATAGAGGGATGTTAGAAAAACACTATCCTGTACTGTCATGGCAGGCCGCCATTTTTTGAATAACAGGGGGATATGGCGGCTCTTTTTTTCAACCAATATCACCGTTGGCGGAAATATTAATTTATCCTTAAAATTAGGGTCAAGGGCTAATACCGGGGAAAGTGTGTAAAAGACAGAATCTGGTGTTTCCTTAAATATTGGGGCAGGTAGCGAACTGTACCGGGCGGCCATGCATCTCTTTCTTCTGCTGAGGTTTGAGCTTAGGGTGCTAATAATAATGGGACTAGAACGCCACGGGCACTACTGGCACAGATGCTCGCAGTTCCTCCGGACGCAACGAGGTCTTGTTAGTAGCTTCTTTGTGTTTTGGGCCTGTTTTAAGAAAAACAGCCTCAAAACAGGCTTAACTGCCAAAGCCGTCATCCCCCTTCCCCCGCTAAAGGGGGACGAGGAAGAGGGAAAAAGTGGGCTACTGGTCTTTAAACGTTACTTCAGCAATTTCTCAAATTCCGCTTTAGTGACTTTGAAGATTGTGCCGTGGCGCATGCCTTTGGGAAAGGAGATTTTATTTGAAATATCTTCCCAGGTTTTCAAATCTTCTGATTGCACGGCGCCCATGGCATGGCTGGTATACTTATCAAAGTACACTAACCATTTGTTGCCTAATTGCAAGGTAGTAGGGCCTTCTGCCCAGTATTTACCAGTTATGGGAGCGCTGGCGGCGGTATAGGGCCCGGTTAAGTTCTTGCTGGTGGCTACTTTCAGGTTCTTCTGGGCGGGTTCACGGGTCTCGTCTTTCAGGAACATCACGTACCCGTCACGGCCCTTCACAATGCTGGCATCTATCACGTTAAAGCCGGGCTCGTACAGGAGCTTGGTGGGGCTGTAGGTTTTGAAGTCTTTGGTGGTGACGTAATAGATGCGGTGGTTGTAGCCGGCATCCATCTTAGATTGCGTCTCGGGGTAGAGGCCGGTAATGGTGGTAGCCCAGTAGATCATGTACTCCTTGGAGCGGGCATCATAGCTAATCTCCGGGGCCCAGGTGTTGCGGGCGCCTTCCTCATGCGCCATCACCGGCACGAACTTCTGTTCAGACCACTGCAGCAAATCCGGGGAACTGGCGTAGCCTATCCCCTTTTCGTTCCAGCTTACGGTCCAGACCATATGGAATTTGCCATCACCGCCCCTAATGATGCAGGGGTCGCGCATGAGTTTGTCTTTGCCGGCGGTAGGCTTCAGAAAAATGGAATCGTTCTTCAGGGCTTTCCACTGGTAGCCGTCCATGCTGTAAGCCAGGTGCAGTCCGTCTCCGTTGCCCTTGAAGTAAGAAAACAGGAACACTTCTTCCTTTGCCCCTGTTTTCTGCAGCACCGTGCAGGAGAAAAGGGAAAAAACTAGTAAAAGGGAGCAAAAAAATGGTTTCATATACTGTATTGTTGGCAGCTGGCTAGCCGTGAAAACCCTTGTAGATTTCTCCTGTTGCCTGCCCTTTTTCTTTATCCTCGTATTTGATAATTTAATCACTTTTAATTACCGTCTGGCTTTAACAGGCTGGTATTAGGGCTGGCCGGCCACTGGAAATCCTGGAAGGCATCTGGTTTTTTTGGGTCAAAAGTGGGCATCTCTACCAAGTAATTAGCCAGCTTCAGTTTATTGGCTTTAATGCCTTCTGCTACAATTTTGGCTATTTGGTAAGCGCCATACGGGTTGAAATGCGTGTTGTCGTTCAGGTTCTGCTCCGGGTAAATGACAAAAGCGTTTTTAGAGCCTTCCACGCCCAGGGCTTCATACATAGTAGTAGTGTGGGCCGTAAGGTCTATCAGGGGGACGTTGGCTTCCAGAGCTACTTTCCTGGCCGCATCTGGGTAATCGCCGTGCGAATTGGTCATCACGCCATCTTTGAAAGACCGGCGGGCTGTGGGCGTTAAAATCACCAGATGGCCGCCTTTGCCTTTCACCTCCCGGGCAAAGTGTTGCAGACGTTCGGTGTAAGACTTATAGGGGCCGGCATTGGGCCCTTTTTCCTTTTCGTCATTGTGCCCAAACTCCACAAACACATAGTCGCCGGGCTTGATCACACTCAAAATCTTGTCCAGGCGCCGGCTACTGATAAAACTGCCCAACGACAAACCCGATTCTGCATGGTTGGCGATGGCCACGCCCGGCTTGAAGAACCGCGGGATCATCTGACCCCAGGATGCCCAGGGCTCATTTTCCTGGTTCACCACCGTAGAGTTGCCCGCCAGGAAAACAGTTATCTGGTCCTCCACCTTGGTGATCTCCACGGCCGCCAGGGCTGGCTGTAAGGCAAACTCCAAGGTAAGTTTATTGTCCCAATCCAGCTTAGACTCTTCCCTTTCTTTCAGGCCTACTTTAGTAGTGCCATTAATTTGCCGGTCTTTGATATTGACAATAAAGGTCTTGGTCACAAACTCTCCAGCATTGGTGGCCACCTTCTCCAGCATTAACCGCCGGGATTCTGCTTTCACCGTGGTGGTGGATTTGCTTTTGGAATCTCCCAGGGTTACAGTCACTTTATAGTTACCCTCAGGAACCTTAACCGAGAAATAGAAGGGCTTTTCACTGGTGATGTAATCCCGTTTTAAGGCATCTTTTCCCCCGCGGTCTACCTCCTTCACCGGCGTGCTGGCCTCAAAACCGAAGCCTGTTTTTTCTGAGTAAGTATCTGCCGCCGAGACCCGGGTATAGCCCTTAGCTACTTCTTTCCCCCCGAAATCATATTTACAGGTAGCTTTTTGGGCCAATGCGGTAGACCCAACCAATAAGAGGGCCAACAGGCAGACGCCTGGTCTTTTCACGCTTTTCATAAGGATGCTCATAACGTAAGGGGAAAAGGAAATCTCCTTTGAAGGAATGATCCTGTTTTGGGCCCGTTTTCCGAAAAACAGGCCCAAAACAGAAATTTCATTTTTCAGGGTAATGGTTGAAACGTTTATGACGTTTAACTACCGTTTATTTCATTTTCATGATCTCGGTGCCAGCCAGCAGAAAACAGCCTAAACCATAGTCCTCAAAATCTGGCTTGCTGGTGTAGCTCACTGGCTGACTGTCTTTGGGCTCTTTGCCTGTGCCTTGTAAGTATCCCAGGAACCCGTTGGGGTGCACGGCCTCTTTGATCATGGCATTCCAGGCCTTGGCAATAATGGGAGTGTACAGCTTCTTATCCAACAGGCCATTGTTCACGCCCCAAGCCATGCCATAGGCAAACAAGGCGGTACCGGAGGTTTCTTTTCCGCCAAAATGATTCGGGTCATGTAAGCTCACGTTCCAAAAGCCATCTTCCCGTTGAAGCGGTACGAGGGCCTTCATCATTTCAAGGTAGGTTGTCTGGTATTCCTGATAGTTGGGGTGGTCTTTAGGCAACATGCTCATCACGCGTACCAACGCTCCTACTACCCAGCCGTTTCCTCTGGACCAGTAGATATCTTTCCCGTTTGGCGATTTCACCGGCGGTACAAAATCTTTATCTCGCCACCACAGGCCATGTTCTTGATTGTATAGGCCCCCGCCAATCTGGTTTTTAGTAGCCAGATACATTTCGTGCATTTTTTTGTAGTAGCTGTCGGCACTTTCCGGGTACACTTGTGCTAACTGGGTGTACAGGGGCATCGCCATCATAAGGGCGTCAATCCAATCCCAGTCATTCACTTTGGTGCTGTTCACCATGTTATCCATAGAGGCCTTGATAGACCGAATGCGCTCTGGCTTCGGATCTATTTTATACAGGTCAATGAAGGTTTGGCCGCAGGTCTGGTAGTCAGCATGACGTATATTGTCGCCCCCTGTCAGGCCCCATTTGTGTTTCTGGCCCCAATCCACCGCGTACTCATAATACCGTTGCTGCGGGTCTGAGCGGTAGAGTTCCATGAGGCCAATGTAGTAGATTCCGCGGGTCCAAATGTTGCTGGGCCGGGTTTTATTGGTCACTATCTCCTTGCCCGGGTCTGGCCACTTCTGCATGAAGTAGTCATTGGTGAGCCGCAGGGTCTTCAGTATTTTTTTCTTTTTGGGTAACCGCTCTGTCTGGGCCTGCGCCACGGTGCAAAGAAACAGGACACTTAGCAGGAAAAAGCTTTTGAGGGAAGCTGCGCGAATCGTCATTAAACTAGGCTTTTTATTTTTAAGGGGGGAAAGGTTCTTGATTTAGGCTTTACTATAATTGGTTCTCACCTAAAGACATTTACCTACAGCGGAAGAACATTAGTCTTTGATAACAGGTATTTGTTCAACTCCAGCTTTTTGTTCTGCCGAATACCCTCTGCCAAGGCGGCGGCGTTTACTTGGGCTCCGGCCTGTATGGTGTGGGTGTTGTCTTTGGAATTGAAATAAGTGCTTTTCACTTTCTCCTCCCCTTCTTTTTCATATCGGTCACTAATGATCTTATTCAAATCAATGAAAAGCGCCTTTGTCTGGCTGGCGGCCTCAGAGGCCCAGAGGCCATAGCTGTCCTGGTTGCGGTTGGCTTTGCCGTCTTTGAAGGTATTTCTGGGAACCGGCGACAAGACAATGGCCGTAGCGCCTTTGGCCTGCACCTCTGTGATGAACTGCCTCAGGTACCAGCCATAGGAGTGTACCACTTCCGGCTTTTTGGTGAGCAGGTTTTGTATTTCCTGCACGGCATCGCTGTTGTTTCTTATGGTGCCGCGGGCCCTTGTGGAGTCATTGAGAGGGCTGCTGTCATTATGCCCAAATTGCATCAACACAAAATCCCCGGCTTTTACTTTAGGCAGCACCTTGTCCCAGTGGCCCTGGGTACGGAACGTGCGGCTGCTGGTGCCCCCTAGCGCGTGGTTTTCAACGGTGATTCTGGTGGTGTCAAAGTGCGCGCCCAGAAAGCTACCCCAACCCCAGAGGCCTCCGTCTCCTTTGCCTTTGCCGTTCTTTACCGTAGAGTCCCCAATCAAAAAGAGGGTGGGTTTTTGCTTCTCAGTTCTCAAAACCGCACAGGAAACAGAAAACAGGAAACACAGAAAAAGCAGACCGGCAGTTAAGGCCTTATTTGAAAGGTGGTGTGGCATGGTACGCGGGATGAGCTGATGTTAATTAGCGTTTTAAAGTTTTGGGCTTGGCCCGAAAAAAGCAAGAAGCTCAGGCCTTCTTTACATATTTATTCAACGGATGCTTTTTGTTCATTTTCAACCCTTCTACCACTGAGGCAGCGTTTAAGCGGGCTCCGTCCGGGCTGGTGTGTGTATGGTCCGTTGGGAAAAGCGCCTTCACCTGTTCTAACCCCATCTGGTTGTATTTGTCGGCTGTGATTTTATTGAGGTCAATGAAGAGCACTTTCTCTGATTGGGCTACTTCAGCAGCCCACTTTCCAAAATCCTTGTTAGCCAGCATTACCTTGCCGTCTTTCCATTGGTTTCTGGGGATCATGGAGGCAATGATTGGGGTAGCGCCTTTGGCTTTGGCTTCCTGCACAAACTTGCGCAGGTACCAGCCGTAGGTATGTACTTCTTCTTTTTCGCCGTTTTTCCACGTAAGCTCTTTGGTTTCGGGCCCGGTGCCGCGTAACACGCCCCGATAGCCGGCTTTGCTGGTGTCTGGCACGCTGCCTTCATTGTGGCCAAACTGCATGATCACAAAGTCGCCTTTCTTAAGAGTAACCAAGACTTTGTTCCAGCGGTCTTCTTTGATAAAGGTGCGGGTACTGCGCCCAGCCATGGCCTGGTTGCTCACACTAATTTTGGTGGTATCCAAGAGCTCTGCCATATAAGAGCCCCAGCCTCCAAACCCTTCACCGGTATTCCGGACAGTGGAGTCCCCGATAATGTATAGAGTAGGCTTTGATTTGGGCTTCTGGATAAAACCAACCAAAACAGTGGTTGCTATTACCAAAAGCAGAAAGGGGGCAAGAATATTTTTTCTCTGTATCATTATTGTAAGGCGGTTTTAGGCTTATTCACTTTTATCTGGGGGCCCTTGACAGGTTTCATTCCCTCTCCAATATGGAAACTGGGGTGCGGAGGCTGATTATACCCCACATTCTGCCAGGCAATGGCCATTCGGTACTGCGGGTCATGCATGAGAGTGGGCAACCGGTGCTCTGTAGGGATGGTGGTGGTAAAGATGCGCAGTTCCTTATTATCAGTGGTTCTAAAAATAACCTCTTCCCGCCAATCTCCCAGAATATCGGCGCTTAACGCAGGGGTGGATTTGGTGCCGTTGTTGGAGGCGCATCCAATAGCCGTGAACAGGCGGCCGGCGTTGTACTTATCAATGCGGTTCCCGTTGAGCAACTCCCGGGAAAGGTCCCCGTCCCACCACACCAGGAAGTTGGTGGAGGGCTGGTTCTCCCCTATTTTTTCGCCTTTCAGGTTCAACAGTCCGTCAGAGCCGGAGAACCACATTTCAGCGCCCGGATTCGTGGGGTCAATATCGGCGGCCACGCCTCTGCCAATATCCTCGCCTTCCATACCCTGCCACAGAATCTCGCCGGTTCTGGCGTCATACAAGGCCGCTCCCGGGCCCGTGGTGTGCTCTTCAATCTCATGCACGCCAAAAACCTCTAGGCCTGGACGGGTAATATCCAAGTCACCCACATGCAGAGCATCTCCATGCCGCAGGCCGGTGGTAAAGAGCCCCTGGCCGTTGTCATCCACCACCATGGACCCGTAAATTACTTCGTCTTTGCCGTCCTGGTCTACATCTGCTATGCTCAGGCTATGGTAACCCTGGCCCGAGTAAGGGCTCTTCCCGTCTTTGGAGTCAAAGACCCACCTGGAGGTAAGTTTCCCGTTACGGTAGTCCCAGGCGGCAATGACGCTTCTGCCGTAGTAGCCGCGGCACATGAGCACACTGGGCAAGGTACCATCTAGGTAAGCGGCCCCGGCCAGAAAACGGTCTGAGCGGTTACCGGTAGCGTCATTTTTGCCGTTGCCGCCCACGCCTCCCCAACCGCCTAAGTTTCCGCGGGCGGGCAGGTAATCGGCGGTAGCCATGGCCGCCCCGGTTAACCCGTTGAACACGGTAAAGAATTCAGGGCCTTGAAGTATTTTGCCATTGGCATCGCGCCAGTCTTTGGAGACATCGCCTATTACTTTGCCGGTACCATCTACGGTGCCATCGGCGGTTTTGCAGGCAAATTCGGTTTTGCCGTCGCCGTCCAGGTCTATGACGATGAACTGGGTGTAGTGGGCGCCCTCCCGGATGTTCTTGCCCAGGTTAATGGTCCAGAGCAGGGTGCCGTCTAGTTTATAGGCCTGAAAAATGGGCTCATCGGTGAAGCCCGGCGAAGGCGTATCCCGGCCCCGGCCCGCCTGGTGCAAAATAATTTCATAGGTCCCGTCTCCGTCTACATCTCCTACAGAGGCATCGTTAGGTGTGTACCCTTTTGGGGTTTTCAGGGGGATTGACAGGTAATTTTGCGCCCAGACGCTGGCCACTTCAGAAGCGGCCTGCTCCTTCCCTTTTAAGACCGGTTTTACAAAGTAGACAGGCTTTTGGGCCATGTCTGCTTTGGGGTCTATGTAATTGGTGCTCCTGGAGATTGGTTGCTTGGTTAATTTAACCGGCTGGCTTTTCCCGGTTTTCCGGTACACGTTGAACGTTACATCCTCTGGCTCTGTGCCCAATAGCCGCCAGCTCAGGTACACCGAGTCTCCCTGGATTTGCACCGCCACCAAACCTCTGTTCAGATATTCCATTTGCCGCTGTGCCAGTACCTTGCCCGCAGATAGCAGGACCAGACCAAGGCATAGGATTTTACTCAAAAAGGCAAATATCTTCATTGTATTAGGTTAAAAGCACTTTGGTATCGAGGGCGTTTTAGGGCAGATTTTCAAAAAATAGCCTAAAACGGGTTTTGGTCCGATGCATTTAGGAGCAGAAACTTTATTGGAAAACAGCCTGCCAGGCACTTTGTCCGGCGCCCAGCCAGCAGCAGTTTTCTAAGTATTGCTAAAGTAAGGCTAGAAAACGCGCTTTCTATCCTGCACTATCCTGCTGTTTCGGTTTTTAAACCTACTCCGCTTAGGCCCGGCCACAAAAGCGACGGCACCTCCCCACTTGACTGGCTACGCCGAGAATAGGAAGTGAAGAGGCGGGGTTAGCACTTACCAAAGCGATGGGTGCAGGAATCATACCAAAGGCGTTTTGGGCCTGTTTTCAGGAAAACAGACCCAAAACGCCTAAGTAAATTTCCTTTGGCTTTTTTTATAAGCCCCTACCGGATAGTACAGGATACTTATGCCTGACCGGTTGCCTACATTTAGAGACTTACAAAGACTGGTTTCCTGGCAAGGCCCAATAGACGCTAAACTGATGCTTGTTGACACCCTCTTTCCTTCTTGATGACCTTTTCATAACCTATACAGAATGACCATCATCAAACCTTTTATGAAGCGCCGCGAAGCCCTTGAAGCAGGTGTAAAGCTCATGGCCGTAGCGGCCCTTAGCATCGCCGCAGGCCCTCTCCCCTTGTGGGCACAAGACAAAAAGAAAGATACCGCCGTTTTTAATGTGTTAGATTTTGGCGCCGTGGGCGATGGAAAAACCCTGGATACCGCGGCCATTCAGAAAACCATCAACGAAGCCTCCAAAGCCGGGAACGGAGCACGCGTGTTGGTGAAAAGCGGCCGTAAATACCTCATTGGCACCCTGGAGTTAAAACCCAACATTGACTTCCACCTGGAAGGCGACGCCGAACTGCTGGTGAGCACCAACCCCCAGGATTACACCGCTGAGGCTGCCGCCATTGTGGCCCGCGATGCCCATAACCTCACCATCTCCGGCACAGGCAGCATCAACGGACGGGCCCTGGAGTTCATGACCCATTTTGACGAGGCCAACGAATGGTGGATCCCGAAGGACTGGCGCCCCAAACTTTTCATCCTGACCGCCTGCCAAAACCTGAAGGTAAAAGATATCACTATCAACAAAGCCCCCAGCTGGAGCCTGCACTTAATGGGCTGCGAAAATGTGCTGGTAGACGGCATCAAAATCAGCAACAACCTGGACGTACCCAACTGCGACGGCATTGACCCAGACCACTGCCGCAACGTAGACATCAGGAACTGCCACATTGTGTGCGGCGATGATGCCATTGTGATCAAAGCCACCCGCCAGAACGAGAACTTCGGGCCGTCTGCTAACATCACCGTGCGGGACTGCGTGCTGGAAACCCAGGACTCGGGCCTGAAGATTGGCACGGAAACTACTCAAGACATTTATAACGTCAAGTTTGAGCGCATTGAGATTAAAACCGGCTGCCGCGGCCTTACTATCCAGCTGCGCGATGAAGGCAACGTGCGCAACATTGATTTCAGTGACATCACCTTTGTGTCTCGCTATCACTCCGCTCCCTGGTGGGGCCGCGGCGAGGCTATCTCCTTTACCGCCATTCCCAGAACCGCGGGTGGTAAGATTGGCGTCATTGAAAACGTGCGGGTGAAAAATGTGAAAGGCCGCGCCGAGAACAGCGTGCGCATTAACGGCACCAAGGAAAGCCGCATTAAAAACGTCACGTTTGAAAACGTAGACCTCACCTTTGACCGCTGGACTAAGTATCCCGGCAACCTGTTTGACAACCGACCTACCACCGCCTACCCAGATATTGAACCGCACACCAACCCTGGCTATTATGTGCGCTTCGCGGATGGGGTCACCTTAAAGAACTGCAGGGTTAAGTGGGGCAGCAACGTGCCTGATTATTTCACCCATGCCCTGGAAGCCCACGACGTCACCGGCCTGAAGCTTAAGAACTTTAAGGGAGAAGCCGCGCACCCAGCCAAATACAAAGCCATTTCCATAGAAAAGCAAAGCTAGCCTTTACCCCGTTTTCTTACGAAATTTGGAAATCCTATCTTTTAGCTGTTTTGGGCCTGTTTTTCAGAAAACAGGCCCAAAACAGCTTCCTTGCTTCAGTTGTTTCAAGCCACCTCTTATGCCTTACGTGTCCTCTGTTTCTCGGGTCTTTCATCTTACGCTGGCCCTGCTGGTCATCAGTACCTCCCTGGGTTGGGGACAGGAGAAACGCAGCTACAAAATTTTCCAGTTCCCGGCTAACATGATTCCCCGGGTAGATGGAAGCAAAGACGACTGGGCCATGGTGCCAGACACGTACACCGTGGGCATGGACCAACTGGTAGATGATACCAAAAAATTCCTGAAGCCTGACCCCAAGAACCTGGACGTGAAGGTGAAGGTGGGCTGGGTGAAAGGCCTGAACCGGCTTTACTTCCTCTATGAGGCCTATGACAATTACTGGAATTTCACGCACCCAGACCTGCAGAACGACATCTTTGAGGTGGTGGTAGACGGAGACCAGTCCGGCGGCCCTTTGATTGACCGGTTTCACCCCAACAAGACCCTGGACCCCATGGAAGCCTATTTTTCCTTCCATGGCGTGCATGCCCAGAACTACCACATTTTTACCCCCGCCGAGGGCAAAGACTGGGCGCTGGCCTGGGGCAGCCAGCCCTGGATCAAGGATCTGCCGTATGCCAATTTCGCGTATGGGTACAACTTCAAACCAGGCCAGGCCGGCAAACTGATTCTGGAATTCTGGATCACGCCCTTTGACTACGCCGGGGCAGAAGGACCTAACCGGGCCGTGGAAACGAAACTGGTAGAAGGCAAAGACATGGGCTTAAGCTGGGCAGTGCTTGACTATGATGACGTGAACAGCAAAGAGCATAGTTTCTGGAACCTCTCCAAAGAGCACACCATGTACGGCAACGCCTCTTTCCTGCTGCCCTTCCGGTTGATGCCGCTGGAAGACACGTTCAAAAAGAAACTGGAGGCCCAATGGTCGTTCAAGGTCACGGACATGAAACGGCGTCTGGTCTCGTTTGTGGATGAATCAGAGGGCAACATCACCTCCTGGAAATGGGACTTCGGGGATGGAAAAACCTCCACTGAGCAGCACCCCAACCATAGCTATGAAAAGGCAGGGCTGTATGTGGTAACGCTTTGGGTGGAAGGGCCCGCCGGGAAATCACGCCGCGCCAAAGTGTGGGACGTGGCCGTGAGGTAAGGCAGAGGTATCTAGCAAACTACTTCCATAATCCGCTCCGGAGCCTCGTTGTCCATTGCGCAGTAGCTAGTTATTTCACCGTTTCCGGGATAATGGAATAGGCCTTTTTCAACCCTCCCAGATCTATGGTGATGTAATCCAGAACCACGCCTGGGTCTAGCAGGTAGATTTTAAGTGTGTGTTTTCCGGGTGCCAGGGAAGGAGACTTTACCTGCCGTTTGGCCCTGTTTTCCAGCACATTCACTTTCCATTCTTCGCTTCGGCCTACGGTCTTAAAGTCAAGTACCTTTATCGGCCCGTCATCTATGGAAACGCCGTACCGCATGCTAAAGCTGCTTGTGACCGGGTGGGTAGGCAGCGTATAAACAGAAACGATGGGAGCTGCCGCGGTAAGTGAGTAGAAATCATATTCCACTATCGGGGCGTTTTCTTTGATTTTCTCCGGGTCAGTGACGGTAGCAGCAAAGGAAAGCGGTGCCATCAGCGCTTTTTGGGTATGCCCCAGGCCAGCTACCGGTTCCCAGCTTCTGCCTTGTTTCTCTATTTGGCGGGTAAAATTGCCCGCGAAGATGGAGACATAGCCATTGTTTTCCATGAATCCCCTATAGAAATCCAGGTCAGGAGTTTCAGGGGCGGAAGCTACGTTTACCTCTAGTTTTATCTTAATCCCATTCGCTTTAAAGGTGATATACCCCTTGGACTTTTGGTGTTTGGGAACCTTGCTCACATCTATACTGACCCACAGGCGCTGCTGTTTCTGGCCCTCCGCCGAGGTGAGTTTTCCCTTCTCGGTAGACAACTTTATCCATTTGTCTGAGGCGTTGGCCTTCCAGGAAAGAGGTTGGCTTCCGGTCAGGAACACATCCACAAAGTAGCGTTGTCCGCCCCAGGGCTGGAACATGGGGAGCGACAAGGTCGGCCCCGGTACCAGCGAAGAATCTTTGGTGACAAAACCCTCTGGCGCCACCCCCCATGGTGCAGTAGGGTTCAACTTGATTTCAGGCAACACCGGTGCCTGGTAGGCGGGTAAGTCGCGGGGCTTCATAGACATCATGCCCGCCCATTTGCCATTGGCCAACTGGTTGTTGTAGAAAGCTGTCTCTTTTACAATTTCTTCATACGCTTGCCGCGAAAGCTGGGCGTACTCTTGGGCACTGGCTCTCTGCTGTTTGGCAAAGAGGTAACTTTTGTCCCGGTAGAGAAATTTCTTGTTCATGAGCGATGCCCCCACCACCGGGTAGTACACCAGTTGGTAAAAGGCATCGGCTTTTTGGGCGCTTATTTGGGTACGAAGCTCCTTTACCTGTTTTTCCAGGGCCTCGTACCGGTCCAGGCGCCGTTGGGCTTCATCGCCGTAGAAGAAATGGTTGTAGGCGGTGTAGGTGGTTTGGGTGGTAGGTTCTGTGCGGCTCCAGCCCATGAATTCGGGCTTGCGCTCAAAGGCCAGTTGATAATATTCCCACAAAAGGGAACTGATGGCAGCGGCCTTTTCCTGCCCAAAGGTTTCCTGGGTCCACTTCTGCAGGTGCTTTTGCACGGAGCCGCTTTCCTGGAAGGCCGGGGCGTAATAGGCCATGTCCAGGAACAGTTCCAGATTGTACTCCTGGGGCTTGAGGTCTCCCACGTTTACCACCCACAGCTTGTCAGACTTTAACGCATAGGCTTTCATCATTTCCTCCCTGATTAGCGATGGGTGCGTGGTGCTGAGCCAGAGGTAATCATGGGGCCTGCCCCAGTAAGAGGCATGGTAATATACCCCAGACCCACCCGGCCGTTTCTGCTCCTGCGGGTTGCTCAGCCGGTGCAGGTACCCATAGTTGTCATCGGGCCACACCAGGGTAATGTCTTCAGGTAATTTCAGGCCATGGTCGTAAATATCCAATACCTCCTTGTAAGCAGTGAAGACCTGCGGTACCGCCTCCACGTTTTGGTTTATGTGCTTCTGGAGCATGGCCCGCTGGTCAGAAATGATGGTTTCCAGGATAGTAGCGGCATCAGCAATGGTCTTAGCGCCCTGCATGCCGCTGTCATGCTCGCCGCGCATGCCCATGGTGTAAATGGCATCAACGTTTTTGGCCTCTTTCACCCGTTTCTCCCAATACTTCTGCACGCTTTTCCTGTTTTTGAAGTAATCAAAGGCCCCCATGGTAGCAGACTTCCATTCATCCACGTTGTTGCGGAGCATGGGCTCTGCGTGCGAGGTTCCCACCATAATGGCATAATCATCTGCTACTTGGGGGTTACCTGGGTAGTGGAAAAAGGCTTTGGTACTGGGGTGCATGGCCGGCCAGATAAGGTTCGCCTTCAGGCGCAGCAGCAACTCAAATATTTTGGCGTACGTGTTCGGTCCAATGTCTTGGATGTCTTTGTCCAGGCTCCGGGCTGCCCAGGGCTGCAGACCCCAGTCTTCGTCATTCAGGAAAATGCCGCGGTATTTTACCGAGGGCGGGCCTTGCACCAGCATACCCGGCGTCACAAATAGGTCTGCTTTGTGGGCTGGAGCCACATCGGCCCACCAGACCCAAGGGGAAACCCCCATCAGGCGGGAGAGCTCAAACGCCCCGAAGGCCGTTCCACGGCGGTCGCTGCCGGCAATGACCAGGGCCTGGGCTACATTGGCAAAAGGCTTCTCCACCACGGCCATGGTATAGCTTTCCCACTTGCCCTTCACATCGCCTACCAGTAGTTTCTTCTCCTTCACCAACTGGTCAATAAGTGCTGATTGCCCCAAGGTACCCATGATCACCGGCAGACCAATGACTTGGTTTGGGCCTGTCTTTCCGATTTCAGGCGTAAAACCGGTGACTGCTTTTATATCTTCGCCCAAGGCCCTGGCGGCAATGCGCACCACCTCGGCATCTTTCCCGTCCACCAAAATGGGGGCGGCCTTGCCTCCCTGCACCAAAGGGAAAGCCCCAGGCGAAGCTACCGTAGTAACCTGCAGTGTTGCCTTGTTTTGGGCCCGAACTGAGAAGTTGGCTAGAATAGCGAGGATTAGAAGAACTAGGGAGAATTGGCGTTTCATGTATATTTTTAAAAGGAGGATAAAGCAGCAGCACCTCAAAGCTAAAAGAGAAAGGCTTTCAATTAAAAGACCAACCTTTTAAGGCTCGACAGCTTTCTGCAATAATACAACGCTCCGGCACAAAGCTATCCTGTACCTACATGACTGCCTGATCAGGTTTCGAGGATAAGAGATGCGGTTCAGGATATAAGTACCAATGAATGTATTGATTATCCCCGTTTTTTTCATGGTCCGCAACGCTTTGATGATGCCTTCTTTTGATATCGGGCCGTTTAGCCATTTCCATTAATAGTGGTCTGAAAGCTTTCATTATTTTTTTGAATAAAGTACCCTTACCTGGTTGAGCCTCTTCTTTGCAAACAAATAATCCAATCCGCCTCTAAGTCCGCCTTCACTTATACCACTTTCAACCACCATCACAGGATAGCACAGGACAGTGAAAAGCAGAGTAACTTTTACTTTTAATCAGGAGCTCGATTATAACAAACAGCCTATAAGCAGAATTCTCCCCACGTTACCCATGCTGAAGAAAACAACATTGACCTCATTCCTTTCTTCTTGTTTTGATATAAAGGAACCAAAAACACTCCTTCTATTACTGATGATGCTTCTGTCATTAGGTGCCTGTTCTCATAAGAGTGTGCCCCTGCAAGCAGTAGCCAAACCCTTATTCTCCGACCCCATTTATGACGGGGCCGCAGACCCGGTGATCGTCTACCATAAAAAGGAAAAGAAATGGTTCATGCTCTACACCAACAGGCGGGCCACCAATGCCCAAGCCGAAGGCGTGACCTGGGTGCACGGCACCCGCATAGGTATTGCAGAGTCTTCTGACGGAGGCACCACCTGGACCTACCGGGACACCGCCAATATCAATTACCGGCCGGTAGCGGCCTACACTCACTGGGCCCCTGACGTGATTGAGCATGACGGCACTTACCACATGTACCTCACCTATGTGCCCGGCATTTTCACTGACTGGAACCACCCACGGCACATTATCCATCTAACCAGCCAGGACCTGTTCAACTGGGATTATCAATCCACGCTGCCGCTGGTAAATGACAAAGTGATAGATGCCAATGTGTTCCGCCTCCCTGACGGCACCTGGCGCCTGTGGTACAACAATGAACGGGACGGTAAATCCATTTACTACGCAGACAGCAAAGATCTGTACCAATGGCAAGACAAAGGCAGAGCCATTAAGGCCCGAGGTGAGGGCCCTAAGGTCTTTCAGTGGAAAGGCCAGTACTGGATGATCATTGACGCCTGGAAAGGCCTGCAGGTCTATTCTTCTCCAGACCTGCTCACCTGGAAACCCCAGGAAGAACGTCTCTTGGAAGAACCCGGCCAAGGCAAAGATGACCAGGCCATAGGCGGTCACCCAGATGTGGTGGTGAACAATGGCAAAGCTTACCTTTTTTACTTTACCCACCCGGGCAGGGCAAAAGCCAATCCGTCCCCAGCCAGTTCAGTAAATGCCAAAAGAAGCGTTATTCAACTCGCAGAGCTGCAATACCAGAACGGAAAGCTAACCACTGATAGAGACAAACCTACCTACATTCACCTGAAACCGGGTAAGTAGAAGTTATTAAACCTCAAAGGTTAAAAAAACCAACCTTCTCCTGAAGAATGCCTTACGAGGGAAGTAGAAAGCAACATCATTTTAAACCAGAGGTTCTGTTTTAAGGCTGTTTTTCTAAAAATAGCCCTGAAACAGAACTTTGAACGGTTGCTTAAAACGTAGCTGCGGCGGGGGCCGAAGTTACTTTTCTACCGCTGGCATCATACCCGTCAACCCAATAATAGTAAGTGGTTTTATTGGGCAGGTTTTCATCTAGAAAAGACTTCGTGGCCCCATCCAGCCTGGAAATGAGAACCCGGTTGGCTGGATTTGGTTCTGGGCTTCGGTACACTTCTAGCCTAGCTACTTTATAGTTGATAGTAGACCAGCCCAGGTAGGTTTTAGACTCTCCGCCGCGGGCGGTTAGATAAATAGCGGGGGCCGTTGGTCCTTTGTCTTGTACAAGGGCTATAGCCGGAGTGGGTGGTGCTGACATGCCTTCGCCCACATAAAAACTGGTATGCGGAGGCTGGTTATAACCTACGTTTTGCCAGGCAATAGCGGTGCGGTATTGGGTATCATGCATGAAGGTATACAACCTATGCGGGGTGGGAATAGTGGTAGTGAAAATCAGGAGTTCCTGGTTATTGTTATGCCGGTAAATGACCTCTTCCCGCCAGTCGCCTAGAATATCAGCACTTAGGCCGGGGTTGGACTTAGTCCAGTTGTTCCTTTCGGCGCCATAGGTGTGGGCCGAGAGTAGTCTTATTTGGTTGCCATTGGCGTAGCCCCATTTATCAATGGAGGTGCCGTCCAGCAGTTCGCGCTGCAAATCGCCATCCCACCAGCTGGCAAAGTTCATGCTGCGTGGTTTGTTTGTAGAAATAACCTCGCCTTTGGCATTATACAGACCTCCTCTCACGGCGCCCCAAACCTCATAGCCTTTGTGGCGCGGATCAATGTCGGCGGTCATGGCGCGGCCAATATCACCGGTGGTGGGGATGCCCCATAGTTTTTCACCGGTGCCGGCATCGCGCATCCAGAGACCGTTGCCCTGGTATTGGCCCTGCGATTCATGGGCCGTCCAGGACTCCAGACCCGGACGGTTGGGGTCAAGATCGCTCACGTGCAGGGCGTCTCCATGGCCTAAACCGGTACTGTACAAGCCTGTACCGTTATTATCTATGGTCATAGAGCCATAGACTACTTCGTCTTTGCCGTCTCTATCTACGTCATTGATACTGAGGCTGTGGTTGCCCTGGCCGGCATAGGGTCTGTTTTCGGGGGTGTTGGTGTCAAATATCCAGCGCTGGGTTAATTGGCCATTGCGCCAATCCCAGGCCGCCACTACGGTGCGGGTGTAATAGCCTCTGGACATGACCAGGCTGGGCCGCTGACCGTCAAAATAGCCAACTCCCGCCAGAAAGCGGTCTACCCGGTTACCGTAACTATCTCCCCAACTGGCCACGTTGCCACGGCCCGGCACATAGTTGGTGGTTGCCATGGATGCCCCGGTCTGGCCATTAAAAATGGTCAGGTACTCAGGGCCACTCAGAATATATCCAAAGTTATTCCTGTAATCTGCCAGGGGGTCACCAATCACGGTCCCGGCCCCGTCTATAGTCCCGTCGGCGGTCTTACAGGCTAGTTCGGCTTTGCCGTCGCTGTCAAAATCATAGACCATATATTGGGTGTAATGCGCGCCGGCCCTAATGTTTTTGCCCAGGTCAATGCGCCAGAGTTGGGTACCGTCCATTTTGTAGGCATCCAGGTAGACATTTCCGGTATAGCCCCTATGGGAGTTGTCATGGGTATTGGAGGGGTCCCATTTCACAATGATTTCATATTCGCCGTCTCCATCTACATCTCCCACACTGCAGTCGTTGGGGCTATAAGAATATTCTTCGCCTTTGGGCGTGGTGCCGTTGGCGGGCCGTTGCAATGGAAGGCGCTTGAAAGGTTCTGTCCAGACGGTGGCGGGTGCGGAGGCGGCTTGCTCCTTCCCTTCTATTACCGGGCGTACGGTGTAGACCTCATTGCCGGTGGTGTTATCCAGGTAATTGGTGGCCCCCGAAATAGGCGTTTGGTTGAGTTTCAATTTCCCCCGGTACAGGTTAAAGGCAACCTTTGGTAAATCAGTGCCCAGAACCCGCCAACTCACGAACACTTGGCTGTCATTGGTCCGGACGGCCACTACTCCGCGGCCCAGATTCTCAACGTGCCGTTGCGCGAAGCCAGCCGTGCAAACCAATATCATAAAAAATAACAGCACGGTGCACCATGCCCTTTTGGTGGCAGAGGGGGTCATAAGGGATATTCTTCCCTCTGCTGTTCTTCCTCTTGCGAACAGAGCAAAGGGCTTAGGTAAAACGTGGGCTCTGGGAGTCATTTAAATTTATCTTAGAAACGCATTCAAAAATTAGGATTAGCTGCCGTTTAAAAGAGAAACCTTTGCTTACACCAATAAGGTTAAGGTAAAAGCCACTTTTCCAGCAGCATCTAATTTACTTACCATTTAGAAAAGGATTATCCTGCGGCATCCTGTACACTTCAGGAAATCTTCCTTCCTCTTTCACATCTTCCAGCCTACCCTGTTTTAAGCCTACTTTCTTAAAAACGGGCTTAAAACAGGGAGGCGGTAATCGTAGACTTACCAAAGGCTAGGACTAGGTATTTTATTCAACCTTAAGCCCTCCACCTAACCTTTTCTACCTAAACCACTTCCTAACAGGATATGGCAGGATAGAAAAAAGTAAAACATATAATACCTTTAAGGTGCGTCAAAAATATGCAGGGGGACTTCGGTAATGGATGGCCCAACATGGATTTGCTGTAGGCGGAAAAGGTTTTGCAGACCTGTCCCAAACCAGTGATTTACTCCTTTAAACTTTGCAAGCCCCTTATCAAGTATGAAGAAATTTCTCCTATCCCTCCTCTTTGCGGCCACACTGGTTTCATCTCAAGCAAAAGACTTTGTGATTACCAAGTATGGCGCCTGCAAAGACAGCACTAAACTGAACACCCTAGCTATTCAAAAACTTATAGATAAGGTGCACAAAAAAGGCGGAGGCACCATTGTCATCCCCAAAGGGGTTTTTCTCTCCGGCGCCCTGTTCTTCAAACCGAAAACTAACCTCCGGTTATTAGAAGGCGCCGTGCTGAAAGGCTCAGATGACATTGCCCACTACCCCTTGATTCCGTCGCGGATGGAAGGCCAGAAGCTGGATTACTATGCGGCCCTGGTCAACGCCTACCAGGTGAACAATTTCAGCATTACCGGCCCAGGCACCATTAACGGCAACGGGGAAAAGTTCTGGAAACAGTTCTGGGCCTACCGCGATTCCCTTAAAAAGTTGAACCAGGTGGCCACCAATCTTGACGTGCATCGCCCCCGCCTTATCTTTATCTGGGGCAGCAATAATGTGACCATCAAGGACGTGAAAATTCGGAACGCCGGCTTCTGGACCACCCATCTGTACCAGTCAAACAACGTCTTGATAGAGAACTGCGACATCCGCTCCCCTTACAGGCCGGTCCCGGCCCCCAGCACCGACGGCATTGACATTGACGTTTGCAGAAATGTCATTGTCAGGGGGTGCTACATCTCCGTGAATGATGACGCCATTGCCATTAAAGGCGGGAAAGGGCCAACGGCACATACATTACCTGAAAACGGACCAGTGGAGGATATCCTGATAGAGAACTGCACCTTCGGCGAAACACACTCCGTCTTGACGCTGGGCAGCGAGAGTATTCATGCGCAGAAAATTACCATGCGCAACTGCAGGGTAGACAACAACGCCCCGCTCCTAAGAATGAAAATGCGCCCAGACACCTACCAAACCTTTGAGAACATCACCATAGAGAACATCACGGGCAAGTGTGGATCTTTGGTGAACATGAGCCCCTGGAAACAATTCTTTGACCTTGGCGGAAGCTCTGAGAAACCCTTCGGCACCATCAGAAACATTATCTTTTCTAACCTTACTATACAGTGCAACAATCTGGGAGTGCTGGAAGGAAACTCCTCAGATGTGGTAAGCGGTATTGTTTTCCGGAATAGCACAATAAAGGCAGAAAAACCTACCCTAAAAAACGCTTACCCGCAGGTGGAGATGGTGAATGTAACGGTAAACGGAACTGAATTGGTCCTTAATAAAAACTAACGGCGGTTGGGCTTCCAGACCCGTTCGTTAGCAGCCGCTTTTTAAGGAAGGATTAGGCACGAAAGAAAGGCCCTTTAAAAGGTCCCTTGGTTTCCTTCTCTCTTGCTATAAATAAAAGAAAGCCTTCCTGTTTTGGGGCCATTTTTCTAAAAACGGCCCCAAAACAGGAAGGCTTTCTTTTTCTATTCTCTAAAAGCGCACAAATGGCTTCCAGCTTTTAGTCAGATTACTTCTTTTTTGTCAATTATGGCAGGGTGTTGTTTTAAGCGTGTTTTCGCTAAAACTGCCTTTAAACTGCAAACCCCAACCCATTGAAGAGCTAGGCTCCTCAATGGGTTGGGGTTTGCAGTTTAAAGGCTTTTCTTACCATGAGGCAGCCAAAAGGCAGATGATGTTGCGACCTAAGTCTATACCTAATTCGTTTTCAACCTCTAGCCAGGTGCTTTTTTTTAGAATAGCTCGTTTACCACAGGCCGTTCAAATTGCTGGGGAGAAGTCTCTGGCTTGGGCAGCCCGAAGTAGAAGTACAAGGTGCGTTTAATGGGGCCTGTTACTTTGTTCATCTCTCCGGCTGGTCCAAGATTTCGAGTGTTGGCACTGATGTTCAGGGCCAGTTTGGTGCCCAACGGCGGGATGTTGTCCAGGAAGGACAGGTTACCGATGGGAAGCTCTGGGTGCGGTTTGATACCAGACAGACCGTAGAAGTCAAAGCGGCGCACAAACAAGCCTTCCTGCGGCGTGGCCACAATGAATTTACCTTCCACGGTGTTAAACTCCATCCAGGTAACGTCTGCAAAATACCCTTTGAACTCTGGGTACTGCCAGGGGGCGCTGCCGGTCTGAACGTCATTGTAGTAATTCTCCCACACGTTGTATTCCACCCCTTGCGGACGGTTTTTCCAGACCCGGTAGGGGCCTTTGCCCAACCACTTGGCGCCAATGATAAAGTTCTCTGGGTAGGTAAAGGTGATGCCCGTAAACGGATAATCTCCAGCCAGGCTGTACTCATAATCCAGACTAACCCAACCGCTGCCGTGCATCTTCCATTTGGCGTATTTCATATCACCACTGTAGTTCACTTCCACCACGTGCCCGTCGCCGTCTGCGTAGTGCTTCACGCTGGCTACTTTCGCGTTACCGGCCACCATGAAGGGCCCATCGCCAAAATTCAGGTTCTTAGAGGTGCTGTTCAATACCTCAGTCAAGGTGCCTTTTTTCTTGTTCAGCTTCACTGAAACCTCCCCACCTTTTAGCATGATGGTAGAATCCGTTTCGGTTACCTCCACTTTCCAGTCAGACTGGTTGTTTCTCTTTTGGCTGGTGGTGTCTGCTTTGCTCTTGGCCTGCGCCTGCTCTTTGGTTAACAGCACCAGGCCGTCCAGCATTTGACCGTGGGTTTTGATGTTCCAGGTCCAGGTGTAGAGCTGGTCTTTGTTTGGGTCATAGGCCGTGAGCGAGAGCACGTCATAGTTTTTCCAGTCAGCGGGGAGGTTCAGCTTCAGGTTCCCTTTGGCGGTAGGAGCGATAGATGGGCCGGCCCCGGTTCCTTTTTTGCGGACCATGGAGCCGGTGAAGCTGTCGCCGGGCTTGCGGTAATCGGCTAGTTCCCACTGGAAGGTGCATTGGTTGAGATTGGTAAAATGGAACCGGTTCTCTACCGGAATGGTACCCTCAAAGGAGGCCGGCAGTTTATCCATTTTGATGTGCACCGGCGAGTAAATTTCCTTGATGGCAAAGAAGCTTCCCTCCTTCTCGCGGTGCGGGCCCATTAAGCCGTCTGGGGCGTTCACCCGGTTCACGTCAATGGTGTTGTTGAGGTCGGTGCGCACAATGCCTTCATCGGTTAGGTCCCAGAGGAAGCCGCCGGCCCCAAGTTTACTGTTCCAGTGAAGTTCCCAAAAGTCCGCCAGAGAGGTTCCGCCGCCGCCGTCATCCTGGGCGTGCAGAAACTCGGTGGGCATATAGATGTTGGGGCCCTCTAATATCTTTTTGGTGCTGTAGTAATCTTCATAGTGGTTACAGTCTATGCCGTTAAACGCGTTGCCCGGACGGTGATGCGCATGGATTACGGGCCGTTTAGACAGGTCATATTGGCCATAGTCATCGTCCAGTTCCTTGTTGTGGCCACCTTCGTTGCCGTTGCTCCAGATGATGATAGACGGGTGGTTGGCATCTCTGATAACCATTTCTTTGACCAACTTTGAGCCGGCCTTAGTGCTGTAGGCTTTCTGCCAGCCAGCCAGTTCATCCAGCACGTAAAGACCCAATGAGTCACAGAGTTGCAGGAAGCTTTTGTCTGGCGGATAATGCGAGCACCGTACCGCGTTCATGTTCATCTCCTTCATCAGTTTCACGTCCATGAGGTCAATGTCGCGATTCACCGTACGGCCGGTCTCGGGCCAGAACACGTGGCGGTTTACGCCTTTCATCTTGATCTTGGTGCCGTTCAGGTAAATACCGTCGCCTTCGCGCACCTCAATGGTCCTAAACCCGAATTTCTCAGAAGTCTGGTACAGGTTTTTCCTGCCAGATCTAATGTAGGTGTTCACAGTGTAGAGCGCGGGGGTCTCGGCGGTCCACTGCCGCGGGCTGGCCACGTTGGTTTTGATGCTCACCATCGTATCTTTAGCGATAGTCGCCTTGCCGGTGCCTACCACTTTGCCTGCGGCGTCTACAATTTCTGCCACTACCTCATTTCCCGCCTGGGGGTTCACCAAATGCACGTTCATGGAGAAAGCGCCGTCGGCCTTGGCGTCAATGGCGGTGTAGGCCACGTGCTGGGTTGGGAACGCCTCTAAGTAGACCGGCCGGAAAATACCCCCGAAAATCCAGTAATCGGCTAACCGCTCCGCATTGTTCACAGACGCATCTGCCGACATTTTGCTAACCGTTACCTCCAGCAGGTTTTCCTTCCCGTACTCTACCTTGTCCTTGACATTGTACTTAAACTGATAGAAGGCGCCCTGGTGCACAGGTCCGGCAGACTTACCGTTGATCTTAACCTCGGTATCGGTCATGGCCCCTTCAAAAACGATGTAAATGTCTTTGCCTTTCCAGCCTTTGGGCACCTGGAACTTGTGCTTGTAGAGGCCTTTCTCATCCGCGAAGCGGAAGTTCTTGCCGTAGGTCACATAGTCGCGGCCGTAGTTGTAGGTTCCAAAGCCCTGTTGCTCCCAGTGCGAAGGCACCTGAATGGTGGTCCATTTCCCGCTTTGCCGTCCGCCGGTCACCATAAAGTCCCAGGCCACGGTGTTTTTATTATCAGTACCAGACAGGTATTTCACCTCCCGCTTGGCCGGCGACTTGGAGAAGGCTTCTGCTGCCAGAAGCAGCAACACAAAGAGGAACGATAGCTTTTTTGTGAACATGCGTTTGTAACTTGGGGTAAGCATTTGGTGTCAGCCTAAAAGTAATTTACAACTCTGGCAAAGGTATCCTGTTCTATCCGGCTCCCTGGTTTAAATTTTGGGACATTTATTTTAGAAATACTGCGAAACTTCTAATGCATAGAAAAGGGGAAACCGGATATTGCTCCGGTTTCCCCTTCTTCATACCGTCACGTTAATCTTTATAATCCAGATTTAGTGTGATGGACGTTCGTCTGAATCCAATTTCCTGCTTTTACCATTCAGGCTCCAATAGAAGACGTTTATTCTTTGATCACCAGTTTATCCAGGGAGACAAAATAGCCCGTGCTACCATAGTTGGATTTCCGTTTATCTGACCAATTGCCGCGTTCGCCCATCACCGTTACGGTTAAGGTATAAGTTTCCTTAGGGAGCACCGGGCTTTGGAACCTGAGCCCGGGGGAAGGATATTTACTGTACATATCCACGATGGAAGCCAGGATGGTTTTCCCTTTGCGGTCACGCACCATTACCCGGGCATAGCCGCCGTCTGGGCGCGAAAGGCCGTAAAAGCTTATCTGGGAGCCTTTAAAGGTTGCGGTAAAAGAGGCGTCTTTTACATCAGAGCTACTCTCGGTTAAGGTTTCAGAAGTCGATTGCTGCCATTTTCCGGTGTAGGTAATTCTTTGCTCGTCTGTGTTCTCTATGGTCTTTACTTTGTTCACCAAAGGTGAAGCGACGCCCGTTGAAAGATTGATTTGCCAGGCTTCTTGGTACTTAGGAATGGACAGGGAAAAGCCCGAAACAGTGAACGGTTGCCACACATAGGTAGCCGCCGAGGCCTGCTTGGGGAAAGACCACCGGTCACCCATGAACAGGAAGGTGGTCTCTTTGGAACCTGTGGTAGGCAGCACAAAAGAGGTTTGGGAGTTCCAGGTAAGGGTACCCTCTGGGGCAAAAAGCCCACGTTTGGTCCAGGGCCCTTTCAACGAAGTAGAGGTGTAGTAATCGTTGTCGTTGCGTTCCCAGCTGGTGAGATGCGAGCCCAGGAAGTAATAGATGCTGTCCTTCCTAAACAGGGCCGGCGACTCAAACCCAGACCCGAAGGCATTGTTCACGAGTTCGCTGATACTTTTGAAATCATCGCTTAGCTTATAGATAAACCCGCCGTGACTCAGGACATACCCAGAACCGTCCTGGTCCTGGAAAGTACCCATATCCCATCGTTTAATCGGTTTCCCGTTAAACAGCAAGGGGCCCTTAAAGGTGTAAGGTCCGGCAACGGTCTTGGCCGTGGCATAGCCAATGAATTGGTCTTTGTACCCGAGCGTATCTACGTGCATGAACATGACATATTCCCCGGTTTTGGGGCTTTTCATCACCTTGGGCCGTTCCCCTACTCGGTTGGGTCCTAGTTTGCCGCTTTTCTGGACCGGCAGCGCCACGCTTTCAAACTTCCAGTTATAGAGGTCTGCAGAAGAATAGCAGTTGAAACCCGCGAACGCGTTGCTGGTGTCAGTATGCGCTTCGCCAAACAGGTAAAACCGGCCTTTGTCTTTGATAATATTGGCACCGTGCGCACTAACCACCTTTCCCCGGTCATCAAACCAGGGGACTCCTGAATAGACAGCGCTATAGGTTCCAAGTTTTTGCCCCATTGCTGCCCGTTGGAAAATGACCAATAGAATTAGTACCAACAGTACCGGAGAGATTTTTCTAATCATCTTAATTAGTTGCTTTGGGCCGGCAAAGCCACAGTGGATTTTACAGAAGCACTATAAGGTGTAATGGTTACAGGCCCTAACAAACCAGACGGCATGGGTTTCCAAACAGAAGCATCAAAAGGCTTGTAGTTGATATTCACGAAGTTAATCTCGTGGTAATTGCGCCACTGAATCTTATTCTGGTCCATGTACCTTATGCGGTTGGCCATCAGGTTGGCCACCTCTATTTTCATCGTGTTTTTGCCTGGCTTCAGGTATTGGCCCACGCGCGCCTGGAAAGGGATGCTGTTAAGGTAACCTACCTCCTGGCCGTTGATCCATACCTTTGCGGTTTCGCTCACTTTTCCCAAATCCAGCACATATTCCTCGGCCTTTTTGGAGGGCATGGTAAAGGTGATGGTGTATTCCCCGGTGCCCGAGAAGGCTTCTGCTTTCTTGTCGGCCAGTTCGGTCCAGGATTTCAGTTGGGTCAGTTTCTGGGCAGGAGGCAATTCAGGGCCGCCTTGGGTAAAGCGTAAATCCCAGGTCCCTTTTACTTCTTGGGGAGTGCCGGCATTATCCAGGTACTGCCAGGCCATTGCATCCTTAGGCTGGGCGGTGGTGGCCCGCAGGATCAATGCCTCCCCGGGTTTCATTTGTACCCGTACCTCTGTTTTCCCGTTGGCCACCGAGGAAGTCACCTGGCCGGCAGCACCACTTTGCGGGTCCAGCATGACCACGGACTGGGCATTCAGGTTCAAAGGAATGGTAGTATCTATGGCTTTGGCGGTATGGTTCACCAGGTAGTAGTACTTCCCATCTGGCAGGGCCCGGCGAATGAATTTCAAACCGGTATCGGTGAGGGCTTCCCGTTGAATGCTTTTGGAGGCCAGGGCCTTTTGGAGGTCTTTGGAAAGAAGGATCTCCCCTTTCTCGGTCTTCATTTGTTTGATTCCGTTGCCGGCATCTGTGAAGGAAAGCGACTGGATCAGTTGTTTTAGCTTTTGTCTTCTTCCTTCCAAATCCTGTAGGCCGGGCACGTCGGTGGGTAATTCCTCTATGATCACGGTGGCGCCTTTCTGGGCCAGTTGTAACGCCCTTTCAAAGGTTTCCAGTGCCATATACTTGCTCTGGGGCAGCACTAGCACTTTATGTGTGGGGGCAGCGGCAGCCGTCACAATCTGCTGGTCTTTCACGCTGGCTTCCCGCAGCATTTTATCAGAAACGAAGTCAAGCGAGTAGCCGGCCTCCATCAGTTGCTTAGATTGCTTGTAGAATTGTGTAGGGTGCAACCAATGATCCACTTCATGCACGCCAATCATCATTTCCATTTTCTCTGGTTTGCCCCATACCTCATGGATAGGCCAGTACACCAATATTTCATTGTCTGCTTTGCCAGACTGCAGCACAGATTGCACCCGGGTTATGTATTGGTTAAACCCGTTGAACTGGGGCCAAAGGCTATTGGCAGGCGTCATGTTCAAAGAGGCGTAAAAAAGCCATCCCGGCCATGCTACTTCTTCTGGTGAGTACGTGACCCCATGGTAAAACACGTGGTTTACCCCAGAAAGGAACACCTGCTCCACCTCTGGCTTCATCTGCGAAAAAGAGGTTTTAAAATGCTCTCCCAACCACGTAAAGGTCTCGCTGGACACCAGATTCTTACCGGCCACATGCGCCGCCGAAGACGCGAACTTCAACATGATTGGGTCTGGGTCCACGTTGCGTACGTCGGCACTGTCACGGCGCAAACCGGGAATAGGGAAATAGCTGGATCCAAAGGTCTCGCACTCAGGTATGTCCACGGCAGCGTAAAGGTCCAGCAGATTGCCCGGGGAGCCGTGCGACTGGTTTTTGGTGAGGCTTTTGTTTTTATGCGCCCAGTCATTCCAGGGGAGGTAGAAATTATCATAGAGCATCTCGCCCATGGTCTCGCGGTAATCAGATTTCAAGCGAGTGATGTGCTCAGATGTCTCCTTGCTCACCAGTTCTCGAAGGTACGGACGCAGGTCATAACCTCTCCGCCTCTGGAACTCCTCTAAAAAACCATCCGACCAATCTGCGTTGTAGACTTCATAGCTGTCATTGTAAAAGGCCCGCACGCCATGATTGCTGCCGTTAAAAGCCTGGCTGAACCGCTGCAGGTAGGCTTGGGTGGCGTCCTTGGAAAGGTGGTTTAAAGTATAGCCTACTCCGCCCGGGGCAGCCCTTTTCACCATCTGGCGGGTCCTTCCGTTGAAGGCGGCATAAATCTCCCAGGTACCGGCAGGCGCTTTCCAAATAAGTTTTCCCTCGGGGTTCACTTTATCGGTTAGGTTTAGGATTGCTCCTTTGTCACTGTAAGCCATCACCGCCTGCAGCACCACGCCCATGTCCCGTTGCTTGGGGTCAGTTACCTCCAGCGTTTCCTTTAGGGTCTGGCCCCCTTTTAGGGCATATTTTTGCAAAATCAGCCTGGAAGCAGCGTGCTCCGGAGTAACCTGCGGCCCCCCAAATGGCCACCCGGTTCCTTGGGTCATGTCTACGCCCATGTTCAGGCTGTTCGCTTTCTTTACCGTGAAATCCAGCATGCCCATCCATTGCGGAGACAGGAATTCAAGATACTTGCTCTCATGGCCTTTGGCCCCGTAAATGGGCGCAATCTCTACCCCGCCAATACCTGCTTGAGAATACTCAGTGAGCAACCGGTCAATGTTTTTTTCATCCACGGCATTTCCCATCCACCACCAGCGGGTCCAGGGGCGGTTTTCCTTTTTCACTTCCGGCCATAGGGCCTCTTGGGTTTGCTTGGCAGCAATAGCGGCGGCCCCCATAGTGGATACCTGAGGCTGCCGACAATGAAGTAAAAGGCTGCAGCAAAAGGCAAGGGAAGCGATGAGTTTATATTTATGGGTCATGCGTGGGAATGTAAGAGATAAAGCAACCGAAGGCCAATATCAGGCCTAAGCACTTTAGTTTGAACTTGCTCTAAAGCTATACAATCTGGGTTGTTCCATTATCCTGCTGTAACCTGCATTTTAAATACCGTCCATTTGTGTGCGGTTCATCCCTTTTCTCTTCCATCAAATGACCTAACAAGGTAATCCTTGCTTTTTGCAAGGACTGCTGTCTAACGGAGCCATTTACCATAAAAAAAGCGCACCCTACGGTGCGCTTTTTTTATGTATTTTATCCTTCTTTACAAAAGGTGTAATTCATTTATAGAGAGCTCCTCCTGATCAAAGTAAACGGGTTATGGATTTTCTCCCGGAGCTTATGCTTTACCATATAGCCCGCCGTTTCACCCATTAACTCATGGTCTGTGGACACCACAGTAATCCCGTCATCCAAAATCCGCTTTAATGGGGTATCATTGTAAGAGATCAGGCCAACGTCGGTACCCAGCACCAGGTTGCGGGCGCGCGTTTCTGTGATAAGGTTTGCCAAGTCAGACTCCTCCAAGACCAGGTAGGCGGTACCTGGGGAAACCGGTTCGTCCTCAATGAAATCTTTTACTTCATGGGCCATAGATACCTCTCTGCAGAATTGCCGGAAACCTTTCACAATCTCCATAGGATAGGAAATTTCCCGGGGGTACACCAACACAAATTTGCGGTATTTACTTAACAGGTCCAGGCCAGAGTGTAAGGCCACGCGAATGTCCCGTTCAAAGTCCTGGTAAACGGCGGCGCAATTTCCTTTGTAGTCTTTGGTGTCTTTATCTAACAAAACTAAGCTTTCTTCCGGAATCTGCTTCATGGCCAGCGTGAATGCCTCCATGTTAGAAGAAATATGGGGCATGATCACAAAGTAATCATACTTGTCCAGATTTTCCTGGATCAGGCTAGCGCATATATTGCCGTCATAATGATGGATATGCAGGTCAACGATGGCGTCATCGCCAACGGCTTTCAGGAAGGAATAGTAAATGGCTTTTTTATAGGCGCTGAGCTTATTGAACAGTAACAGCACGCGGGTTTTATTGCCGGAGAAGCTTTTGCTTATGTAGCAGCCTTTCCCTTTCACGGAGCTGATCACCCCTTTTTGGCGAAGCACCTTGTACGCTTTCTCTATGGTGTCCCGGGAAAGGTAGTACATCTCACTGGTCTCGTTGATAGAAGGGACACGCTCTCCCAGCTTTAATTTTCCGGATTCTATGTCTTTGATCACTGCATTTACCACCTGTAAGTATTTAGGGGTGGCAGATGTGGCGTCAATTTTATCCAGCAGTTCCATGAGGTAAGTTAAATAAATAAGTAAAAGGCAGACTTTATAAAGACGACTTCCACAGCCTGGCAAGAGTTAGGTATGTAATGTTATCTTTTACCTATACTCTTGGCCCTTATGGCAAAACGGTCATCTATGCTACTAGTAAAGAGTGCTTAAGGATTATTCAATTAATTGGCTTTCAATTGAAATTTAAGAAATTCTTCCCCATTTAACCTCCTTTTTATAAAAGTTTTACAATTAAATTCTTTAAAATGGATGTGACTCCATCTTAAAAACAGGCTCTATTAGCTCAGATTCAATAATTATTGTCTGTTTTACATTAAAATTTTTTTTCCCAGGAGGAATCACTAAAAAAGCCTCCTTCAACTGATTTCCGGACAGGGAACCCTCGTGCAGCCACCGCTTCCCATTCTGACCCCGGCCTTTTGCAGGATTATTCTTTGTCCTATTTTTATATGCCAGGTAGTTACCGAAAAGTCTACCTACAATTTCCCTCTCTATTTAGAAGGCGATATTTTTTGTGTCTAGGCAAGACAACTATAATGTCTTGGTTTAAAGGTGACTTTTCGTTTTGAGCCTGTTTTAGCCAAAACGGCTCCAAAACGTACCGGCGTCACTTGTAACGGCCGTAGCCCTTACGTAGAGGACTCCTTTCTGATTTACATACCCCCTAAAAACAAAGGCCTGTTTGGTGTACATCACCACACAGGCCTTTGTAAAATGTATCTTCTTTTTTTACCTCACCTCCGCCAGCAACTGGCAGCATTGGTTGGCAATTTCCAGTTCCTCATTGGTAGGGATCACCAGCACTTTGGCAGGAGATTCTGGCGTATTGATCTCCCGGAGGCTTCCGTTTCTTACGGCATTTCTGGTTTGGTCCAGGTGAACCCCCAGGTACTCCATGTTCTGGCATACCAGCTCGCGGGTAAGGGCGTCATTCTCACCCACGCCAGCGGTAAAGACCAGGGCGTCTACCCCGTTTAAGGCTGCGGCATAGGAGCCAATGTATTTCTGGATGCGGTAGGCATACATCTCGTAGGCCAGGATAGCATCCGGGTCACCCGCCGCGCGGGCTTTTTGCACCTCGCGCATGTCGCTGGAACCGGTTAGGCCCAGCATGCCGCTTTTCTTGTTCAGTAGGTTATCTATCTGCTCCATAGGCATACCCAATTTAGAAGCCAGGTAAAATACCACTGAGGCGTCAATGGCCCCGGACCGGGTACCCATGATCAAGCCATCTAACGGGGTAAAGCCCATGCTGGTGTCAATGCACTTCCCTGCTTTGACCGCGGCCATGCTGCAGCCGTTGCCCAGGTGAATGGTAATGACTTTGGCCTCGGGGTTGTCCAGGTATTCACCGACTTTGGCTGCCACGTACTTGTGGCTGGTTCCGTGAAATCCGTACACCCTCACCCCGTCCTGGGTATAGAAACTGGCCGGAATTGCGTACCGGTACGCTTTCTCGGGCATGGTCTGGTGGAAGGCAGTGTCAAACACCGCTACCTGGGTAGCTTTATGGAAGAGGTTCTCAGCTACCTCAATGCCCTGGAAGTTGCCGGGGTTATGCAAAGGCGCCAGGTGGAACAGCATCTTGATCTGCTCCTTCACGGCTGGGGTAATGACTGTGGTATCTGAGAAGCGCTCGCCGCCGTGCACCACCCGGTGGCCCACGACGTCAATCTCGCCAGGGTCCTGGATCACGCCGGTGCCGGCTTCTGTGAGCAGTTTCACCACTTCCTGCAGCGCCGCCTGGTGGTCTGGCAAGTCCAGTTCTTCGCGCACGGTTTTCTCCTGGCCTCCGGTGAACACCTTGTGGTTGATGATAGAGCCTGATAAGCCAATCCGTTCAATCAAGCCCACGCAAATAGGCTGCTCGGCAGGCATTTTAAACAGCTGGTACTTTAAAGAACTGCTTCCGGCGTTGATAACAAATATATTCATGGGTGGTATGCTTAATTGGTCTGGCCACCTTCCTGGCTCTGGATGGCCGTGATGATGACCGTATTGAAAATATCATCTACCGTACAGCCGCGGCTCAGGTCATTGACTGGTTTGTTCAGGCCTTGCAGCATGGGCCCGATGGCCAGGGCGCCGGTTTCGCGCTGGACGGCTTTATAGGTGTTGTTCCCGGTGTTCAGGTCTGGGAAAATCAGCACGCTGGCCCTTCCGGCTACTTCTGAATTTGGCATTTTCTGTTTCCCTACTTCCGGATCAACGGCTGCATCATACTGGATAGGTCCCTCCACTTTCAGGTCGGGCCGAAGCTCTTTGACCAGTTGGGTGGCCTGCCGCACTTTCTCCACCTCTTCCCCTACCCCAGACGTACCGGAGGAATAGGAAAGCATGGCCACTCGTGGTTCTATGCCGAACTTCATGCTGGTATCTGCCGAAGAGATGGCAATCTCAGCGAGTTGGGTAGCCGTTGGGTTCGGGTTCACCGCACAGTCTCCAAACACAGATACCCTATCTTCCAGGCACATGAAGAAAACCGAGGAAACCGTGGAAATACCCGGCTTGGTTTTTATGATCTGCAGAGCGGGCCGTATGGTGTGCTGCGTGGTGTGGATGGCCCCGGACACCATGCCATCGGCATCGCCTTTGTAGACCATCATGGTGCCAAAGTAAGACACGTCGGTCATCAGGTCGCGGGCCATTTCCAGGGTTACCTGCTTGGTCTTGCGCAGCTCATAGAGGGTCTCCACGTAGTTGTCAAACTGAGGTGCGTGGGCTGGGTCCAGAATAGTGATCTTGGTGAGATCTATGTCCAGGCCCAGTCGCTTGAAAGACGCAATGATCTCTGATGGGTTGCCTAGCAACGTAAGCTTGATAATGTCCTGGGCCACCAGGCGGGCCGTGGCCCGAAGTATGCGGTCGTCGTTGCCTTCGGGCAGCACAATGTGCTTGCGTTGCCGTCTGGCCCATTGCCCCAACTGGTACTGGAACATGTGCGGTGTAATGGTCTCTGAATGGTAAGCGGCCATACGGGCGTTCAAAGCCCCGGTGTTCACGTTCCGGTTGAAGGTGTCAATGGCCAGCTGTATTTTCTTGGTGTTGTCCTGGGTGATGCGGGCCTTGACGGCGGCAATCTGGGTAATGGTCTCAAAGGTGCCCGTTTTCACGCACATAATGGGCACCACGTTCTGCAGACCGTTGATGAGCCTGATGATAGGTTCCTCGGGCTCTGAGCCGGCGGTGAGCACAATACCGGCAATGCGCGGGTAGCTGGAGGAAAGGTTGGCTTGCAGCGAGCAGATAATAATATCGCCGCGGTCACCGGGCGTGACAATGAGCACGTTCTCCTTTAAGTAGTTCAGGAAGTTAGGCACCTGCATGGCCCCCGTCACAAAGTTGTCTACCTGGTTGGAGAGTTGGTCGGCCCCAAAAATCAGCTTGCCGCCCAAGCTTTGGAAAATATCCTTGACGGTGGGATTTTGCAGCCCTTTGTCCAGGGGAATCACCGATAGGATAATATCTGCAGGCAACTGCTTGCTGATGAGCAGGTGTACCTCCTCCAGGTCTGTGGGGTTAACCTTGTTGGCCACAATGCCCAGCACCTGAATGTCACGGGCCTCAAAATTATGTAGAAAACTCAAGGTGGCCTGCGCTACCTGGGCGGGCGTTTTGTTTTCACCGGACACTACCAGAATGGCCGGCGTGCCCAGGTTTTTGGCGATGAGTACGTTCAGGTCAAACTCAAAGGCGGTGCCTTCGCCCACAAAGTCACTGCCCTCCAGAACGGTGAAGTCACACTGGGCCTCCAGCTTCTTGAACTTGCTGATGATGGTGTCAATCATAAGGCCCTGGCTCTCGTTCTCAAAGTGGCGCATGACCTCGGCCCCGGTAAAGGCATAGGCGTCTTCATAGGCAATGGGCAGCCCAAAATGGTGAAGCAGCGTCTGGATGTGCACATCCTTGCTGTCTGACAGGTCTGTGTTGATCACCGGTTTAAAATAGCCAACCTTCTGCGCCCTGCCCAGCAACATATTCACCAGGCCCAGGGCAATGATAGATTTCCCGCTGTAGGGCTCAGCGGACGCTATAAATATGGTATTGGTCATGTTGGAATAAGGCGTTTTAAACCCGTAATAACAAGTATCTAATTTTATTTTAGTGAGTGCTGTATTCGTTTTTTCCTTCTTTAGAAAGCAAAAATACCTGGGTTCTTAAGGCTCCCAGATTCCACTTCACCAGGGCCAGTTCAGCGGCCAACGCTGCGTGGGTTTCCACCAGCGTAATGTCCAATTGCTGATCAGAATCTGTTATATACGTTTCTACCCGCTGGAGATACAATCCTATTTCCTTTTTCAGGCCCTCCTGCCTTTTAGCGGTTTTGAGGGCCAAAAGTTGGATATCAGAGACCCGGGCCAGAGTGTCACGCTGTACCAGCGGTAACAGGGCCGTGGTGAGCAGCTTTTTCAGGAACTCATATTCCCTTTCCAGAAACTCCAGTTCTGACACCCATACTTTGGCGGCCAGGTACAGCTCCTGCAATTCATTATTCAATTCGGCGTAGGCGATTGTAGTTTTCATGGCGTTGGGTTTTTGTTGTCACAAAGCTAGGCCCGGCCGCTTTCTCAGGCAGCAACGGCGGTCAAGCCCGGAAGTGATTCTCATCATTATTTTACCATGCCCTTGACGCGCGCTCACAGGTGGCCACTGCCGAAAAAACGCAGCCCCGTTTCAGGGCCGTTTTTGAAAAAACGGCCCTGAAACGGGGCTGCAGTAAAACCCTCCATTAGCGTAGTTGCCGCTACTTGTTCAGGTACTGTTCAAACCAGGAGGTGGCAATGCGGGCGGCTTCTTCCAGGGTGCCTTTCTCCTCAAACAGGTGGGTGGCCCCCGGAATGATGAATAGTTCCTTCTCGGCTTTTTTGAGGGCGCGGTAGGCCTGTTCGTTCATAACGATGACGGCCTCGTCTTTTTCGCCCACAATGAGTAAAGTAGGGGCCAGCACCTGCGGCAGCACCGGCAGCACCAGGTCTGGCCTTCCGCCCCTGGATACCACGGCCTTGATCTTGTCGCCTAGTTTAGCTGCCGCGCCCAGCGCCGAGGCCGCGCCCGTGCTGGCACCAAAATAGCCCACCGGCAACCCTCTTAACTGCGGAAGGCCCGCCAGCCATTCAGTCACGGTGACCAGTCGCTCAGTGAGCAGGGGAATGTCAAAGCGGTTCTGGTACGTCTGGTCTTCCTCCTCGGTGAGCAGGTCAAAGAGCAGCGTGCCAAAGTTGGCGTCTTCCAGCACCTTGGCCACGTAGCGGTTACGGGAACTGTGCCGGCTGCTGCCGCTGCCGTGGGAGAAAACCACCAACCCAGAGGCCGGTGACGGTAAATTCAAATTCCCGATCAGTTTCTTATCCCCCACCGGGATCTCAATTTCTGTGTGAATGAGGTATTGTTGTATCATAAGCAAAGGGTAATAAGTAGAACTAACGTCTCCAGAAACAGGTGTCACCGCGGGGCGATGGAGGGAAGGGGCATTTTGCGTTTTGAGGCCGTTTTCCTGAAAACAGGCCTAAAACGCCGTTTAAGCCTTTGCCAGGTAAGCCACAGACGGGGCATCTGCGGACCGGCGCCTGGCCCGGAACTTCTACTTTCCTGGGCGCAAAGGCTACGGGTTCTTTCTACTTACTATGTACGGTAAGCCACAAAAACGGCTCAACGGCGGGCCAACTTTAAGATTTAGGTGAATCTGGCAGAGGCAGGAAAAGTGGCCCTTTCACCATCCCGCCCAGGGAAAGGAATTTTGATATAGAAGAAAGTGGCCATGCTGGCTTAGAGAAGCCGTTACGTTAGGCAAACACAGATTGCTGCCAGAAAAGTAATTGGGCCAAAAAACAAAGGTTTTTCTATTTTGGGCCTGTTTTCCGGAAAACAGGCCCAAAACGGTTCCGGCGCTTTCCTGCCTATTTTATAGTGGCCACGATTTCAGTTTATTTTAGCCAGAACACGTATACCTTAAACACTACGAACTATATCCTACTGTTATGAAAATCAGAACGTTACTCTTTACCTTAGTGGCAGGCTTCTTCTGCTTTTTCGCGCTCCCGTCTTTTGCCCAGGTTACCCATAATGAAGTGGAGATGAAACTGGAAAAGGCATCTGTGGAGGAAAAAGAAAAAGCGGATAAACAACGCCTAGAAGCCGCCAAAGACCTGAAGAAATCTACCAGCGAAGAGGCCAAAGTAGCCAAGGAGAACGCCAAGGCCGCCGGCCGTATCCAGGACGATGCCGAGAACGCAGCAAAGCAAGCCAAAGAAGCCAGCCGGTTAGAGGCCAAAGCCCAACGGACCAGAAGCAACGCCGATAAACAAGCCAAGAAAGCAGCTAAGGCTAAATCTTCTAAGTAAACAATGCCTTTGCATTTGAAAGCCCCTCCCCTACAAGGAGGGGCTTTCTGTTTTAAAGGCGTTTTGGTGAAAACAGGCCCAAAACAGGAAAGCTTGCTACCAGCCAGTTTAAATTTTCTCCTCGGCCCTTGGCGCTAGGGTCCGTTGGGATTTAAAGGAATGATTGGTTCCTTCTTTTCCCTTGTCCCTCTCTCTTTGTCATCCTGGAAGGATCTTGGTAGCGAACGGTAATGTCATGGATGACACGCTACTGCCGTTCGCCCACAAGGTCCTTTCAGGATGACAAAAATATTATAAGGAGCAGGTAGAGAAATAATCAGCCATGCGTGCGGCCCCCAGCAGACACTTGCGACAAAGCACAGTTTATTAAAGACCTATCTGAAACTCTAAACAGGTTTTACCCAAGACCTTACCCCCACCCTTTACTCTTTTGATTTCCAGAACAGGAATAGCGGTATTAATATCGTTTACTTTCCTCCCGCCAGGGTTAACAGGAAAACAGATTCCTTTACGGCCAGAACGCTGTGCGGAATGCCGGCATGCAGCGTCAGTACCTGCCCTTGGGTGAGCCGGGAGGTTTGCTGCTCGGTAGCGAAGTCCAGTTCTCCTTCCAGCACGTGCACACTTATTATTCCCGGGGCAGTATGGGTTTTCATGAAGGCGCCTTCGTGCAAGGCAATGAGCACCAAACGCATGCCCTCGGTTTTAAAGATGGTGATGGCGTTGCGGTCGCTGTTGTGCCAGGGCTTCTCCTGCTTGATCTGCGCCAAAAGCGATGGCAGGTCCATGACTACCTGGGCGGCATCCAGCAAGCGGTCGCCTAGAGGGCGTTGGGGCGTGGCTTCGTTTGATTTTTCTTCCATGGGTGTGCTAGGTATAGGGCGTTTCAGGAGGTTTACGCAGGGGCGCCCGTTCCGGATAAATTCTGTATTTGTTTCCCTTAGGCCTAAGAGAAAAGTAAAGCCAAAGTGGTTTGGCCTCCGGGGCTTCTTCTTGGAAACTGGGAAAAAGAGGGCAAAATCATGGGTACTTGCAGATTAAGCGAGGTTAGTGATAAAGGAGTTGCCTTCTTTGAGTTCCAGGGCCAGCTGCCGGACGGTGGTGTTCTCAAAAACCTCTTTGAGGGTATCGCGGGCTACCTTGAAGCGGTCATGCATGGGGCAGGGGTGTACTTCTGAGCACTGCTTAAGCCCCAGGCCACACTCCCTGAAAATAGACATGCCGTCTATGGCCTCCACAATCTGGATGATAGGTTGCTCCAACTGGTATTCTTCCAGGTAAAAGCCTCCGTACGGACCTTTTAATGAAGTGATGATACGGTGCTTGTTCAGCATCTGCAGGATCTTGGCGGTAAAGGCCTCTGGCGCGTCTACTTCCCTGGAGATTTCCTTCACGTTTACTTTCTGCCCTTCTTCGGCTTTGGAAGCCACAAAGACCACGGCTCTAATCCCGTACTTACAAGCTTTTGAAATCATCCTGCTTTCCTATGTTTTCTTCTGGTTGGTTTTTCTAGCCTTAGACCAGGGTGACAGTGTCAGCTCCTTTCATGCCCTCAATGCGTCTTTCAAAGTTAGTGGCCATGATAAAGCCGCGCGCTTTGGCCTCTTCGGCCACAGGCCCTTCAAAATACGTATCAATGGTGGTGTTGAACAAGGAAAGCCAGCGCTTGAAATGCTCGCTGTCTACGGGCATAGTGGCGTGCTTGGCAAAAGGGTTGCCGGTGTAGCCCCTCTGGCCAAACAAGGCGGCATTCCAGAAGGTGTACATTTTCTCCAGGTGCGGCTCCCAGTACGTGTTCAAACGGTACAGGAAAATAGGGGCCAACAACTCATCCTGGCGCACCAGGCCGTAGAACTCATCTACCATTACTTTAATATCCTCTATTCCGGTAATGTCTTTTTTTGGTGCCATGCTACTATTGAATTGGGTGAACGGTACTAAAAGGTGCAGTGTAAAGAACTGGCCTTACGGGTGCAAAGGTACCAACAAATTTCAAAAAGGATAAGTTTATCTTAAATAGAAATGATTCCAACCGCTTTATCAGAAGGTAATAAATAAAGCATCAGATGTACGTTCTTTTACTCATGGCTTTCCCGTTAGGCTTCTGCTAACCCCACAGGGGTAAACCTTTACTAAAAAAGCCGGTTAAAAGTATTGGACCAACCCTTTCACCTACCTGGGCCTGAAGCTTTTCGCCCTGATGTTAGTAAACCCCTCACTCCTCTACCCATAAAACTATGCATGTACCAAAATTATCTTTCCTCTCCCTAGCCTTGCTGGCTTTCCTGGCCGCAGGCTGCAATAACAAGTCCATGAACCAGGATGATACCATTGCCCAGACACCCACTACCCAGAACAACTGTACCCCGCTGGAAACCCGCGAAGCCAACTCGCCTGACCAAAAACCGGCCTTTGCTGGCCAGACCCGGGGCTGCGGCATTAAATCTACTTCCGCCTATAAAGTAGAGGTGCTGGCTAAAGGCCTAGAGAAACCCTGGGCGGTAGAACCGCTGCCCGACGGCAACCTGCTGGTCACCGAAAAACCGGGCCGGCTCCGGATCATCTCGGCGGCAGGCCAAGTGGGCGAACCCATCACGGGTCTGCCTAAGGTAGACTCCCGCGGGCAAGGTGGCCTACTGGATGTAGCCCTTAGCCCCACTTATGTTTCTGACCGCACCCTTTTCTGGAGCTTTTCAGAACCCCGCCAAGGCGGAAATGCCACCAGCGTAGCCCGGGGCGTTCTCTCTGAAGACCGAAAGAGCCTGGAGCAGGTGCGGTTGATTTTCAGGGCCATGCCTACTTATGACGGCGACAAACACTTCGGGTCCAGGCTGGCCTTTGGGCCGGACGGCATGCTGTACATGACCCTGGGCGAGCGCTCAGACCTGGAGATTCGGCCGCAGGCCCAGCAGATGAACAGCCACATGGGTAAAATCCTGCGCCTTACCCCAGATGGTGCCGCCGCGCCGGGCAACCCATTTGCCGGACAGGCCGGCGCCCTCCCCGAGATCTGGACCGTGGGGCACCGCAACGTGCAGTCGGCGGCTTTTGACGCAGACGGCAAGCTATGGGTGGTGGAAATGGGCCCGCAGGGCGGTGATGAACTGAACCTGATTGAGAAAGGCAAAAATTACGGCTGGCCGCTGGTTACCTACGGCGAGGAATATTCTGGCCAACCCATCCCCAACGCCGTTACCGCCAAGGCCGGCTTTGAGCAGCCCGTTTATTACTGGGATCCTGTCATTGCCCCGTCTGGCGCGCAGTTCTACACCGGCACCGCTTTTCCAGAATGGAAAGGCAACCTGTTTGTGGGCGGCATGAAAGACAAACTGCTGGTACGCCTGAGAATTGAGAACGGAAAAGTAACCGGCGAAGAGCACCTGCTCAAAGACCGCGGCCAGCGCGTGCGGGACGTGCGCCAGGGACCAGACGGCGCCCTGTATCTGGTCACAGACCAAACCAACGGAGAGCTCTGGAAAATCTCACCGGGCCAGTAACAACCCTTGGTTTGCCTCTTAGCGCGTTGGCCTGCCTGAATTAATTCCAACAAAGCAAGGTGTTTCATCACTAAAAAAGGGGCCTCCGTTTTAAGCCTGTTTTCCGGAAAACAGGCTTAAAAGGGAGGCCGCACTATTAAGCACTACACTCACCTTCTCTTTGGTTATCAAAAGGGTTTCACCATTTCTTCTGTTCCTTTACCCCAAATACCCTGGAAATATTGAACCCGAAATAAATGTCCCCATTGCTCCAGGTACCCCCATTTTGCGGGATGAAAAACTTCTCAATCATGCCTTGGGCGTTGGTGGCCATCAGCTGGAAAACGTGCCCCCCGGTTTCAATATCAACGCCCAAGGACAAGGTATTCCTGAACGCATCGGCGGTTTCGCCGGGCAGCAGATAGAAATATTCGGCGTTAAAGGAAGTGCGCTTGGTTACCTTAAACCGCCCGCCGGCCCCTACCGCCAGCACATTGGTTTCGCCGGTGGGGGTCTCCACCAGGTTCCTGTGCACCATCGAGGGGGAAACCTGCAGAGAAAGCCGGTCAGAAAACTTGCGGGCAATCAATACCTGGTAGGTGTAGGTAAGGCGGTGGGCAAAGTCATAGTTGTTTTCAGCGTTCAGCCAATTCTGAGATTTAAGGGCGGTGCTGGCAAAGGCGGTCACGGAAACCGGCAGGCCGGCGGGTTTCTGGTAAGCCACCCGGTATTTCAGGAAACCATCATACGTTTTCTCCAGGGAACTTCGGCCCATGCCCAAGGTAAGCCGGTCGTTCAGCCCGTATTCCAGCCCTAGCCGGATGGTGGCCTGGTCCAAGCCCCAGAAGGTGTACGCGCCGCTGTTGAGGGCCCCAAACCTGTGGGAGATAAGGAACAGCAAAGCGCCTGCGCCGTTGGTTTCCACGGTATGCCCATTCACCAGCCGGGTGCCTTTGAAGGTGGCCTGCATGGGTCCTTCGCGCGTGCTGTCCTGGGCCTCGGCCAGTTTGAGCAGGTCCTCCTGGGCAGCGGCTGTATGGCTCGTGCAAAAGGCCACCATGGCCGCTAAGAAGGCATATTTGAACAGCTTCATAGGTTTTTGGTTACATAAGGAACATACAGCATGTCTACCGTGATATCAATCTGCCTGGCAATGTGCTCTTTCACTAAGGATGGTATCTGGATGTTAAATTCCTGGGGCGTCACCGAAAAGGTAGACTTGCCCTGCACCTGCCTGCCTTTTACCTGCAGGGTGGCATTGGTGCGAATAAGCTTGTCTACCCCATGAATGGTTAACACCCCTTCCACTACCACCTTGTACAGGTTATCCAGGGCCAGATTCACCTGCTGGATCTCCAAGACTTTTCCTTTAAAGGTAGCTTTGGGGTAGCGGTCAGACTCCACGTAGTTCTCATTGAAATGCTCTTGCATTAAGGATTTCTTAAAGGCAAAGGCTTTCATGGGCACGCTGAACACCAGGTCGCCGGTCTTGAAATCAAGAAAAGAAACCACCTGCCGGTTATGGGCCTCAATGTCTTCTAAGGGAGCTTTAGAGAAAAAAGAGATATACCCGGTTTTGGTGTAGAAACGGTCCTGGCCTTTGGCGGGAGGGCTCCCCCACCCCAGCGTCACTCCCAAAAAGAGCAGTAGAAGTACCTGATTTTTCATGGCAGGTTAATTATTGGGCGCACCGGCGTCTACCCATTTCTTGATCTTGGCAATGTTGCAGTCAGATAGCTTGGCGCCTCCCTGGGGCATAGGCGGAAAACCGGGGGCATGGTTGATCACGCCCATGAGCTTGCCATTGTCTGCATATTGCTTCAGGCGCGCATGGTTGTCTAAGACCACCCCATTGGTGGCCACCGCCGTGCTGTGGCAGGAATTACAGTTAGCGGCAATGATGCCGGCCACCGTGCCCGAGTAGGTGACATTGTTGGTGTCACACTGCTGGGGCTGCTGATTGGTAGGCGTGGGCGTCACGTCTTCTTCCTTGTCACTTGAACAGGCGATAACCGCCGCCAGGAGAATTAAAAGGGGCAAGCATGAAGGGATTTTCATAGAAGTCAGGAATAAAGTTGAGGTAAGATTAAGAGCTTGATTCTGCGGTTATTGCTTTACTACCTGGGTCCTGATCTCGCCGCCCGGGAACTGGGAGCTATGGACATTCACATACCACATGCCAGCCATCAGGTCGGTTTCCTGGTCTGCAGTGAGGGCCGGGGTCTGACCTACCAGAGGGCTGGTGTAGGGACCGTTAATGGGAATGACCACCGGCCCGCTTTTGCCTACCGCCTCTTTATGGAAGTGCATGGCGGTGGGTGTTATGCCCGAGAAGGTAATGGTATAGGAAAGGATTTTGGTGTCTTTATTAAAAGTGCCCTTGAACGTACCCGTAGCCTGAGAGGCATTGACAGGCACCTCCTGCGCGCCGTTTAGGGTGGCTTCTTTAAAGGCTACCTCATTTGAAGGAACCTCATCGTCATCATCCTCGCAGCTTACCATTATAAAGGAGCAAGCCAGAAAAAGAAGGGGGAAAATCCGGAAGAAAAATGCTTTTGTTTTCATGACGTTGGTTTTTGGTTAAAAATGGAACATGGATTACATTACACTGCACACTTGAATTAAAATCCATTGACTTACAATTACTTACCCTTCTTTCTTCTCTACGATTCCTTCAAAATTCAAGGCAAAGAAGTACTGTCTGCACAATTTTGGGTTGTGCCTTTCTGAAGCCTGTAAATAGAAAGGGTTAGGGTTTTAGGTTGAAGGTATAGCCTGCCGTAAAAAACACGCCGGCGCTGGTGAGTTTCACTTTACCGGCCCCAATTCCCTGCAGTGGAATTTTGACGAAGGGTTCCGCTCCCAGGGCTATGCCAGAAGGAAAGGTTCTGGTATAGTTCAGGGAGATATTCTGCACGCCAAACCAGTGGCGGTTCTGGTTGTCTACTTCCCAGTTATAGGTTCTGGCCCCGTACCCGAAGCCTGCCGGAGAGCTGGAATAGTATTCCTCATTCAGCATGAGGTAGCTGGAAAGCCCCGCTGCTACGCCCAAGCTGCTCTGCCCCTTTTCCCAAAACCGGTATTGGAGGTTCACTGGTATATCCAGCACTTGACAGGTGGCCTCTACTTTCCCGTACTCTATATGGGCGTAGGCAGCGGGCCAGCTGTATTCTTCCGGCGGAGACGTGTATTTCTTGTTGGCATAGACGGCCCCGGTCACCAGGCTTACTCTTTTGGTAAGCGGCACCGCCACCAGAACGCCCCCGTTCATACTCACGGCCTCTGCGTCTTTAAATTTAACAGTGGTAAAATCTGGCGCTACGGCCACCATAAAGGAAATTGATTTCAGGAAAGGTGATTCTTTGTCAGCCGGAAGTTCCTCCTCGGCCACTGCTGCGCTATCTGGCAAACCCACTTCTCCAGCGTTTTGCTGCAGTGCCGGCGAAACAGGAACTTCAGCCGCCAACGCGTTGCCTTGGCTGGAAACACTGTCCCGGAGGCTAGGGGAAAACGAGGGTTTTGCCTCCGGGAGAATGTTATTCCGTTCGTTTTTCTCTTCCGTTAGGGTCACCTTAACGGGCACGCCAGCTTTAGTTTTTCTACCTATCCCCAAGGGCACCCGGTACCCGTTACTACCCCTGCGGCTTGCTGGCGCTGACCGTTGTCTGGTGGCCTTTTCCTCTTTGGTACCTGTATAAGCTGTTTGCCCGGCTGTCTCTGGTTTAATTGCTGTTTCCTGCTGCTGGTCTTTATTTATGATGGTTGTTTCTTCAATAGGGCTGCTCTTTAGTTTAGCTGGTTCAGTAGCAGCTTGCAATACTGTATTTTGTTGCGCGGCAGGTGAAGTGGTTGCGGGCTGGGGAGTGCGGTTCAGGTAAAAAAACGGCACCAGGCTTATGCCCAGAAACAATAACAACAGCAGGTAGCGGGACTTTTCCCGGAACCAGCCAGCCCCCTGGCCCTGGGCGGCATCCAGCTTTTGGTCCATAGCCGTCCAGGCCTCCGGGTCAAAGGCAGGAGTATACCGCTCAGCTGATTCCCTGAACAGGTGATCAAGTTCCTGGTCAGACATATTGTTCAAATTCATCTACCTTGTTCTTTTTAAGCACTTCGCGCAAATTGGCCCTGGCCTTGGAGAGGTTTGACTTAGAGGTTCCCGAGGAAATGCCTAGTATCTCGCCTATCTCTTCATGGGTGTAGCCATCAATCACATACAAATTGAAAACGGTGCGGTAGGCCGGGGACAGTTGCTGGATCAGCCCGATCAGGTATTCATAGTTGAGGCTACTGATGGTGTCTGCCCCGTCTGCCACCGGGGCCGCCGCTTCTATGTCTGCGGCATGGTAATACTTGAGGTTATGCCGGTAATTGTCCAGGGCGGTGTTGATCATGATGCGCCGCAACCAGCCTTTAAAAGGCTTGTCACGGTGGTATTGCGTCAGTCTGGTGAACACCTTCATAAACCCGTCGTTTAGAACTTCCCTGGCCTCTTCAGCATCTTTAGAGTACCGTACACAAATGCTCATAGCATAGCCGTAGAAATGCTGGTATAGCTTTCTTTGGGCATCGCGGCTGTTGGTCAAACAACCCCGAAGCAGCTCTACAACTTCCTGGCTTTCCGTGTGGCTCACTGTTTCCTTATTTGCGTCCCCATCACGGACTAATTTCGCGAATGGTTGCCTGCTTAAATAAAAAAAAGTAAAAAATTTTCAGGTATCGCCCTATGGCGAAGGCCTTGAAAAGTAGCAGCCATTATAAACTGTATCTTCCGCGCACCGGATTCTTCTAAGAAAATGAGGGTGCGGGCGTTTTGGGCCTGTTTTGGCCAAAACAGGCCCAAAACGCAAAAAGAGGCGCCTGGCCTCCTTCTGGGTTAATTGGGTAAATGAATTTCTATTTGGAGTTCTTGATCCAGACCTTGAAGGTGGAGCCTTTGTCCGGGGCGCTTTCCACGGTCACGTACCCACCCAACGCCTCGGCCTGGGTCTTAACCAGGTAAAGACCCAAGCCTCTGCCTGAAACGTGGAAGTGGAACCGCTTGTACAGCCCGAACAGGTTTTTGCCCTGTTTTTCCAGATCTATGCCTAACCCGTTGTCTGATACGGAGAGGCAGAGAAGCTCACCTTGCTGCTGTAGTTCTGCGGTGATGGAAAGCTGCAAGGTGCGGTCCGGGGACTTATACTTAACGGCGTTGGTCAAGAGGTTAGACAAAATACTGCTCACGTAACTTCTGATGGAGCCAATCTCCTGCACCCCGTTCAGGTTTGTGTGCACCTTGCCGTAACATTCGCCGGGCAGTACCTGCAGGACCTGGTCCACCACTTCGGGCAGGGAGAACTTCTCGCGCTCTTCCAACACGCCCGCCTGCAAACTCAGGAGCTCGTTGAGGTCTCTGATGATGTTGTCCAGGTTCTGGGCGGTTTGCTTCAGGCGCACGGTAATGCCTTCCTGCAGGTTGGGGTTCTCTGCGGAGTTTAGCAAGGAGGTTAGCCCCATGATGTTAGCCACCGGAGACCGAAGGTTATGGGACACAATGTAGGTGAACTGCTCCAAGTGGCGGTTGCGGCGCAGCAGTTCCTCAGTGAGCTGGGCCCGCTCCTCCTCAGCTTTTTTCTGCTCGGTGATCACCGTTTCAATCACAATGAATTTCTTTCCCCCGCCACTCTGCTCATCAATAATGGGGGTTACGTCCAGCTTGGACCAGTACACCTCGCCGGCCTTGTTCTTGTTCTGCACTTCCTGTACAAAAGGCTTATCAAAGACCAGCTTCTCCCTAATGGTGGAGATGCGCGAGGCATTGGTATCTGGGCCGGCCAGCAGATCACCGGGTTTGCGGCCCAGCACTTCGTCCAGGGTATAGCCGGTAATGCGTGTAAATCCTTCGTTGACCCATTCCACGTGTCCCTGTTCATCTGTAATGTAGACCGAGTTCACTGTTTTGCTGGCCACCAAAGAGAGTTTCTTTAATTCCTCCTCGGCCTTTTTACGGTCATTGATCTCCCTGAAATACACGGTCATACCGTCTTCAGACGGGTAGGCACTCACGTCCAGCCACAGGTTGGTGGGCACCGAGAATTCCTCAAAATGGACCGGCTTGCCAGAGTCAAAGGCCTGCTGGTACCACCCAAAGAAACCAGCGTTCTCGTGGTCTTTATACATCTCCCGGATGTTCTTGCCCATGATGTCTTCGCGGCGTACTTGCATTACCTGCTCAAACTCTTTGTTCACGTAAGTAAATCGCCACTCATGATCAATGGTAAAAAAGGCGTCTTTAATACTTTCCAGGGTGGAGTCAAGGCGTTTGGCCGTAGTCTCCAGCAATAGCTGCTGGTTTTTAGACTCAGTGATATCCTTGGCAATCCCGTGGGCCCCTACTACCACGCCATTGATCACGATGGGCATGACTGTGAACGTGAAATAGCAGATTCCCCGGCCGGGCAAAAACATGGGGGTTTCAGTAGTGACGGGCTCGCCCCGCATCACCTTCTCAAAATTGAGGTTGTCTGTGGCCAGCGCCTCTGGCGTAGACAAGTCCCTGAAACTCATTTTCAGTAACGTTTCCCGGGGTATTTGCAGCATCTTTACCGTGGTATCATTCACAGAAGTGAACTTGCCTGCCGTATCAAGGGAATATACGGGATCTGGGTTATAATCAAACAGGGCTTTGTACCGTTGCTCACTCTCCTGCAGCAAAATCTCCTGCCGGCGGCGCTGAGTCACATCACGGCTGTTCACCACAATGCCTTTTATGCTGGGCACCTCAAGGCAGTTGGTGACATGAGACTCCAACCACCGCCACTCTCCTTGTCCGCTCTTAAACCTGAATGGCTTGGTATCTACCACTTCTCCCTTAAAGACACTTTCCAGACAATCCATCACCTCAGTGTGGTCGTCTGGATGAATCAAATTAAAAGGGTTTTTGCCTATAAATTCTTCTTTGGGTATCCCTAGTACTCTTTCTGTATTAGCACTTGCAAAGGTATAAGTGCCTTCTGGCGAAAGAATGGCAATCATGTCTGTCCCTTTGAGCATAAGTGCCTGCAAGAACTCTTCGCTTTCCTGCATTTTAATCTCATTCTGGCGTATTTGGGTAATATCACGCCCCATTGAGTAACCTATCCCAGATTCTGGTGAGAAAGTAGACACCCAGGAAATATACACCACAGATCCGTTTTTATGGAGGTACCGGTTATTAAACTGCGTAGTCATCCGGTCTAGCTTTATCAGGCGAGTGTCTTCTTCAGTAGCCGGAATATCCTCCGGTAAAATAAATTCACGGTAGTTGCGGCCTACCATTTCTTCAGGGGAATACCCTAACACAGAAAGTGAGGCCCTATTCATGTAGATGATAGTCCCGTCTAGCCGGAAGGTACCAATCAAATCAGCTGAATGGTTTAAGATCAACTGGAAATCAATGATGTCTTTCTCCAGGGTCTGGTGCTTCTGGGCCATAAGGGCTTGCACCTCTTTCTCTTTCCGGAGGTCCCGCACATTCACGCTGGTGTATACTTTTCCGGCCGTGCTGAATTCCCTAGATTCCAGCTCTACCGGAATTTTTTCCCCGTTGCGGTGCACCAGGTTCAGTTCGCCCTTAAAGTAGCCATTTTTTTGCCTGTCTAGCAGAGAGGCAGTCCAGCGCTCATCTGTTTTATCTATACACCCCCCCCCTGCCCACTATAATTAAATGCTCTTTGGTCTGGCCTAAAAGGTCACAAAAAGCTTGGTTCACCAGCAAGATCCGTCCGTTTTCTTCAGACAGCAGCATAGGCTGGGAACTGTACTCCACTAAAGCTTCCAGGATTTCAAGATTGAACTCCGGCGCTAATGCTTCCTTTTCCTCCCTTTTGTCGCTTTTTGCTTCTTTCATTTATTAAATCACGTATCCTGTTGTTTTAGGGGATACAAAAATAGGTTAAATAATAGGAATTTTACTATTCACCAACCTAGTAATAAATTATAAATCAAGCTCTTGCCCCTAATAATACCTAATAGCTTCTGGTATTGCCGGCGTTTAGGTTTATCATCTAAAAGATCCTGATTATTATGCTATCTGTTGGCGTGACCACCACTCCATTTGTGCTACTTGATCTGGGGACTAACGCTATTCCCTTATTCTGTTTTAGGGCCGTTTTATAGAAAACGGCCCTAAAACAGAAATGCCCCTCACCTGAGGGGCATTTCTGTTTTATAAACCGACCGGGGTTATTTGCCCTGTTCGTATTTGTTGTTGAATTTCTGGTACAGGTACTGCTGCTTGTCTGTGAGGTTGAGTTTGCGGCCCTGGATAAACGCGTGGCTTATCTTGTTGGTGCGCATGTCCAGAATGTCTCCCTCAGAGACCACAATGCTGGCGTCTTTGCCTACCTCCACAGAACCTACCTGCTTGTCTACCCCCAGAATTTTGGCAGCGTTCAAGGTCACCGAAGACAAAGCCAGCTCCTTAGGTAAGCCAAAGGCCACCGCCGTACCAGCGATGAACGGCAGGTTACGGGAGCCATGCAGGCTGGCGTCATAGTCCAGGCAGAACAGGAGCCCGGCTTGCTGGAGCAGACCCGGCATCTTGTAGGGCAGGTACACGTCATCACCCGCACGGGCCGGTAAGGCGTGCACGCCGGAGTAGATCACAGGGATGTTGTTCTCTTTTAGGAAATCAGCTACCAGGAGGGCATCACCGCCGCCCACAATCACCATTTCCTTCACCCCGGCTTTCTGCGCGAACCGCACCGCTTCCACTATCTCCTTGCCGTAATCGGCGTGGATGAACAGTTTCTTGGAACCGTCAAACAAACCGGTCAGGGACGCCAGCTTCAGATTTTCGCGGTCTTTCTTCTGGTTTTTGTACTCCTTGGCCTCAGCCAGCAGAGACTCCATTTCCTGGAGACCGGTTTGGCGGGCCTGGCGGCGCTGGGCTACCTGCGGCGAATTGTCTGAAGAAGGCGCTACCATGGCGGGCCAGCGCAGGTGCACCCCGCCATCGGCTTTCACCAGGGCATCTTCCCAGTTCCAGGCATCCAGCTGCACCACCGAAGAGGAGCCGGAGATCATTCCGCCCACGGGCGTGATCTGGGCCATGAGTACCCCATTGGACCGAAGCGTTGGCGTGATGTCTGAATCTGTGTTGTACGCCACCACGGACCGTACGTTCGGGTTGAACAACCCCACCTCCTGCTGGTCCAGCGTAGCCCGCACAGATCCAATCTCCGTAAGGCCAATCTGGCTGTTAGGCAGAATCATACCCGGGTAAATGTGCTTCCCGGCTACGTTCACCGTCTCATAGGTGGCGCCTTCTGGCTTGAACCCCGCGGCCGGACCGGCGTAGGTGATCTTTCCCCCACTGAACGCCACGGCGGCGCCTTCTACCACCTGGCCGTTCCCTACGTGCAGGGTACCGCCGGTGAGTACCGTTGGGTTGGTTTGCTTGTTGGCCGGCACCGGTACCTGGGCCCAGGCCACAGAAGTACCCAGCAGCAAGGCTGCTGCCAGCGTCAATCGCTTTTGCATGTTGGTTGCAGTAAAGGTTACCGCTGTTTTCTTTAACGTTATCATAGCGCGGTCTCCTTATTTTTGATGATGATACTCAGATTCCTGTAACTGCTCCTGGGCTCCGTTCTCCACGTCCTCACAGTGCAGCACCTGGGCGCCACGGCGCGAAACCGGTGCCGCCTGGGTTTTCTCCCCGCGGGCCTTGGCAGCCATCATCTTGTTGATGAGGCGCAAACGCTCCTTCTCCTGCTCCAGTTGCAACTGCTTGTCCTGCTCCAGGTCAAAGTAAGGGATGCCGTCTACAAAGGTTTTCTCAGGGCGGGCATAGATAGACAGCGGATGCTCATTCCAGATCACCACGTCTGCGTCTTTCCCAGCCTTCAGGCTACCAATGCGGTTGTCTAAGTGCAGCAATTTGGCAGGGTTCAGGGTCACCATTTTAAGCGCGTCTTCTTCAGACACGCCGCCATATTTAATGGTTTTGGCAGCTTCCTGGTTCAAGCGGCGGGCCATTTCAGCGTCATCTGAGTTAATGGCCGTAGTCACGCCCACGTTGTGCATAATAGCGGCGTTGTACGGGATAGCGTCTTTCACCTCCACTTTGTAAGCCCACCAGTCAGAGAAGGTAGACGCGCCAATTTTACGCTCCTTCATCTTATCCGCTACTTTATAGCCCTCCAGAATGTGGGTAAAGGTGTTCACCCTGAAGCCCATCTGGTCGGCCACTTTCATGAGCATGTTGATTTCAGACTGCACATAGGAGTGGCAGGTGATAAAGCGCTTGTCGTTCAGGATTTCCACCAGGGCATCCAGTTCCAGGTCGCGGCGCGGGGCGGCGGTCTTTTTCTGGGCAGATTTGGAAAGCTTGTTGTAGGAGGTCCAGGATTTCTCGTATTCCTTGGCACGCTGGAACGCATCTACCATCACCTGCTCCACGCCCATACGGGTCTGCGGGAAGCGCACGTTGTACTGCGGTGAGCGGTTAGACTGCTTCACGTTCTCGCCTAAGGCGAATTTAATGTATTGGTCAGCGCCCTCCAGCATCAGCTTCTCCGGGGCCTGTCCCCAGCGAAGCTTGATAATGGCAGATTGTCCGCCAATTGGGTTAGCGGAGCCATGCAGCAACTGGGAGGTAGTCACGCCACCGGCCAGTTGGCGGTAGATGTTCACCTGCTCATGGTTCACCACGTCAGACATGCGCACCTCGGCGGTCACCGCCTGGCTGCCTTCGTTCACGCCGTCCAGGGCAATGTGCGAGTGCTCGTCAATGATACCCGGGGTCACGTGTTTGCCGGTTCCGTCAATTACCCTGGCCCCGTCGGCCGACAGGTTTTTGCCAACCTGGGCGATTTTTCCGTTTTTGAGCAATACATCTGCGTTCTCCAGTTTGCCTTCTTTCTCATTGGTCCAGACGGTGGCGTTTTTGATGAGCACGGTCTCTCCCTTCGGTAACTCCGTCCGGCCAAAGGCAGCGAACGGATAGGAAACCTTGCCCAGGTTCAGCGCCTCATTGGAGCGGGAACGGGCAGAGTCACGTCTGGCCTGCTGGGTGGCGGCCTGAGAAAGCACGGCGGTCCATTTTACACTCTGGGCATCAGGCAACTGCGCCTCGCCCTGGAATCCTTTGCCGGTGTACCAGCCACTCAACCTGATGCTTTCCTTGCCAGATTTGGTAGGGGCAAACATCATGGTGAGCATTTCGCCGGTGAAAGAAAGGGTGCCTTTAATGGTATCGGTGGTCACAACCTTCAGTTCTGGTTTCTCCGGGGTGCCACTAATAAGCATGCGGCGCTCAGGTTGGGAACCCACTTTAAGAGAATACACTCCCCGGAAATCGGCGGGCGTCTCGCTGGTTTTGAAACCCTGGCCCTGTACCCAGTTTTCCAGCAGGATGGTGGTTGGGTCAAACAGGTTACCAGACGCCACTAAAAAGTTCGCCTGCATTCCTTCGCGCAGGCTGCCCACGTATTTCTCGGCTTTCAATAGTTTGGCCGGGGTATAGGTAAGGGCTTTAAGGGCCTCCTGCTCTGGCAACCCGTACAGGGTAGCCTTGCGCAGGTTGGGCAGGAACTTGCTTTTGTCTTTAAGGTCTGCGGTGGTAAAGGCAATGGTCACACCTTCTTTCGCCAGCATGGCGGGGTTGGCGGGCGCCATTTCCCAGTGCTTCATGTCCTCAATGCCAATGCGGCGGGCCTCATAGGGGTCTTCCACGCTATAAGGGTCCGGGAAGTTCACGTTCAGGATATAAGCAGCTTTGGTTTCCTTGATCTGGGGAAGCATCTGGTACTCATCGCCCTGACCTTTGAAAATGTACTGGTGGCCAAACTCATCCCCTACTTTATCGGCGCGCACAGCGTTCAGCTTGTTGCTTACCTCAAAGATCTGCGGCAGGCGGTTGGCTTCAGTGAAGGCTTTCAGGGAGATGTTCTGCTCTTTGTCTGGGTTCTGGGTGTTCCACTTGGCATCCAGGTAGGTTTGGCGCAGCAAGGCAATGGAGCCCATTAAGGAGTTAGGGTATTCCTGGGTAGAAGAACCTTTGTCCAGGGACAGGCCGGCAGCGGCCCTATCCATTAAAATCACCTGGTTCTCGCGTTTGCTGGCCAGCGTCACCAAAGAAGCCGTACCGCGGGCTATGCCGTCCTGGTGCACGGACAACACCGCGCCGTAACCCAGTTTGCGCAATTCCTCGGCGGCCTTGGCGTCTACCTTGAACAGCTCCACCGCGTGGGTTTCGGGCCGGATGGCCTGGTTCCAGTTGAAGGCGCCCTCTTTCTTAGTGTCTGGCTGAGGCACGCTGCTGAAGCTGAAGGCCCGGGCCGGCGGGGCGGGAACCCCGTAGCTGGTGAAGGGATCCACAAAGCCCGGGTAAACGGTCTTGCCTTTCAGGTCGGTGACCATGGCGCCCTTGGGTACAGAAACCTTGGTGCCTACGGCCACTACCTTGCCGTCTTTGATGACCAGCGTGGCGTTCTCTAGTTTGGTTTGGTAGTCCACGAAAATGGTGGCGTTGGTGAAGGCCCGCAGACCGGACCGTTCATCATAGACCCCATTACGCGGGTACGTCTCCTGCGCCCGGCTCTGCAGCGACAACGCCGCCACGGCCAACACGGAGAGGATTACTTTTTTCATGTGCGTATAAAAGTGGTTGTTGTTTGTAGGAATGGATTTGACTTGAAAAGTACAAAATTCCTCTCCTTTATAAAAACATCAAGTGTGGAATCTACGTTTTAAGCCCGTTTTCCTGAAAACAGGCCTAAAACGCCCAATTCCAGAAAACAAAAAACCCGCTCTGTTGAGAGCGGGCTTTCCGTGAAGTGTCTGTATTTAAAGCGCTTACAGGTTGTTTTCTTTCCTGATCACGCTGTGTTTCTTGCCATAGGCGAAGTAGATCACGATACCAATGGCCATCCAGCCCAGTAACCGGTACCAGGTCTCAGCGGGAAGGCCCGCCATCATACCCAGACATACCAGAATACCTAGGATGGGCACCAACGGCACCAACGGCGTTTTGAACGGACGCGGACGGTCTGGCTCTTTCACGCGCAGATACCAAACCCCGGCGCACACAATCACAAATGCCAGCAAGGTACCAATAGACACCAAGTGACCCAACTCATCTACAGAGAAAGCACCTGCTACCAACGCACAAATAACACCGGTTAAGATAGTACTCACGTGCGGGGTTCTGAATTTAGGGTGCAGACGACCGAAGACAGGAGGCAGCAGACCGTCATTGGCCATGGTGTAGAAAATACGCGGCTGAGACATCAACATCACCAGCATTACAGAAGAAAGACCGGCAATAGCGCCAATCTTGATCAGGTCACGCAGGAAGGTGTAACCGGTTTTCTCAATACCCACGGCAATCGGTTCAGCTACGTTCAGTTGGCTGTAGTGCACCATGGCGGTCAAGATTCCAGATACCAGAATATACAGGATAGTACAGATCACCAAAGAACCCAGGATACCGATAGGCATGTCTTTCTGCGGATTTTTGGCTTCTTGGGCAGTGGTAGAAACGGCGTCAAACCCGATGTAGGCAAAGAAGATTACCCCAGCAGCTCTGATTACCCCGCTCCAGCCGTACTCGCCAAAACCGCCTTTGTTCTCAGGCAGGAAAGGAGTCCAGTTGGCGGCAGCTTCTTCCTGGTGGCCAAACAAATAGTTAGCACCGGCCAGAATAAAGAGAATCACCACCCCTACTTTAATGATAACGGCGATGTTGTTGAATTTAGCTGACTCGCTCATACCGCGCACCAACAGAATGGTTACCAAGGCGATAGCAATGGCGGCCACTAAATTGAAAACACCGGTAGCATGTGGCAAAGTTGTGATGTCAATTCCATCAGTCGCCAATGAAGCGCCTAATTGCTCGGTTACGCGCACCCAAGAGCTGGTGCCGGGCAACTGTACCAATTCCACGCCAGAGGCGTTGCTCCACTCCGGTGGCACGTTCACACCCAGGTCGCGCAGGAAAGAAACCACGTACCCAGACCAACCCACGGCCACGGTAGCAGCCCCAAAAAGGTATTCCAGAATTAAGTCCCAGCCAATGATCCAGGCCACAAATTCACCCAGGGTGGCGTACCCGTAGGTGTAAGCAGAACCGGCAATGGGAATCATAGAAGCGAACTCGGCGTAGCAAAGACCCGCGAACGCGCAGCCTAGACCGGCCAGAATAAAAGCCAACACAATTGCTGGGCCCGTGTACTGAGCGGCCGCACTACCCGTGAGCACGAAAATACCGGTACCAATGATGGCCCCTACCCCCAGGGCTACCAGGTTGACCGGCCCTAAGGTTCGTTTCAGGTTGTGCGCCCCCTCACTAAAGGCGTCTGCGCTAAGCTTGTCAATTGACTTCCTAGCGAAAAGTTGGTTTGCCATAAATGCGTAAAAGTTAGGGAATAGTTTGTTTGTAGTTCGTTTGTAAAAGGCTTGAAGGGGCTAATATAAGTACTTTTCGGTATATGTTATGCGGTAAATATTATATAAGCAGGAAATTCATGTGGGATTTCCCTTTTGCGCCCTAGCCCGTTTTAAGGCTGTTTTCCGGAAATCGGGCTTAAAACGGCTTGCTCCTTTCTTATTTATTAAGGGAGCGGAAGTTTTTTTACCAAGTGCCGTACATGCCTCCTGAGACGAGGCCATGCACACCAAACCCACCTTCTAAATAGACCCCAACTTGCTTGCCAACTCTCAGGCCCAACAAGTTAAGGTGCCCCAAGTAAGCTGCTTTTGACCGGTGCCGGGTCGTGTTTTCTGCATAGGACCTTTCCTCTACTTTGGTTACCAAAAGCCCCAGGGAAACGCCCGAATAAAGCTGCACGATTTCAGACCTTGCCCAAGTGTGTTCCACTGTTGGCATGAGGGTGTATACTTTCAACCTTTCCTCCCCACTCCTTGTTTTAACCGCCTCTCCCTGCTCGTCAGTGTGATGAAAAGAAATGGATTTGAGGTAGGTATAAGAGGAGATGGCGCCTACCTTCCACTTGGGGTCTACCTCCCGGAGATAGCCTACCTGTAAGGGCCCCACCGCCCGCTCCACCCTCCTGCTTACCGGAAAAAATAAGGTAAAGCTGTTACCCAGCCTTGTAGCTAACTCCTGCAAAGACGCAACCCCAGCCCCCACCAGTAGGTAATTCTTATTCTTTTCCTCTATCTCCTGGGCCTGGCCCGGTAAGGAAAGGAGTACGAGCAAGAAACTGCCAAACAACAGGGCAATTATTCTTAAAAGACGCATGGAAAAGGGGCAGTTTTAGGGCCAAGCTACTCAAAATCCCTTAAAACAAGCTTAAATAATTTGATCTCCCGGCCAGGGCAATGAAACCATTCCGTTTCGTATCTTCGTCACCTGAGAGTTTTCTAGAAAGAGTAGCAAGAAGGGCATGATACGGGTACTACACACAGCAGACTGGCATTTAGGGCAACGTTTGGCCAACTTTGAGCGCACCGAGGAGCACCGCGCCTTCCTCACCTGGCTGCGCCAAACCATCTGCGACCATAAGATTGATCTGCTCCTCATCGCCGGCGATGTCTTTGACACCGGTTTCCCCTCCAACACCGCCCTTAAGCTGTACTATGATTTCCTGCGCGAGGTAAAGGAAACCTGCTGCCGCGATCTGATTATTATAGGCGGTAACCATGACTCGGTGTCTACCCTCAACGCTCCCGCGGAGTTGCTCAGGCACTTTAACGTGCACGTGGTGGGCGGCGCCCCGGCCAACCCGCAGGACCAGGTGATCGTGCTCACCGATGAGCAGGAACAACCCAAGGCGGTGGTCTGCGCCGTTCCTTTCCTGCGCGACAAAGACGTGCGTCTCTCGGTGCCCGGCGAGACCGGCGAAGAGCGCGAGGCACGCCTTAAGCAAGGCATTTGCGACCATTACACCCAGCTGGTGCCGCTCATCCAGGAATTCAAGCAGCAGGGGGTGCCTGTGCTGGCCACCGGGCATTTATTCGCAGGCGGCGGAAGCGCCTCAGACAGCGAGAAGGAAATCCACGTGGGCAACCTGGGCCAGATCTGCGGCGACCAGTTCCCGGCAGAGTTTGACTATGTGGCCCTGGGTCACCTGCACCGTCCGCAGGTGGTACATAAATTAGAACACATCCGGTACAGCGGCTCCCCTATTCCGTTAAGCTTCTCTGAGATCACAGACCAGAAGCAGATTGTAGTGCTGGACTTCGCCGAAGGCCAATTAGTGAACATACAGGAGGTGCCGGTGCCGTGCTGGCGCAAGCTGGTCCGGTTTAAAGGTACCATTGACCAGGTCTTCACCAAGGTGATTGCCTATGACAACGGCGAAATGGCGTTCCCGGCCTGGGCCGAGGTACAGCTACAATACGAGCACAACCTGCACGACCACACCCAGCGCCTGCACGAGGCCTTCGCGCTTCAACCAAATTTGCAACTGCTTATCCACCGGCCGCTGCGCACAATAGACACCCAGAGCCTGGACCAGCAGGTGACCCCGGAACAGGACCTCGCGGACCTCAAGCCCAAGGACGTGTTCCTGAAGAAATGCGAAGAAGCCTTAACCGATGACTTGTACCAAGACCTGCTTTCCACCTTTGACGAACTGCTGGAACTGATGCCACAGCAGGAAGACGCACTTCTGTTCAAGGAAGAAGCCGTGGCCAGGCAGTAGCCAGCCCTCCCCCAGATTTCACCAGCTTCTTAAGGCCGTTCTACTAGGGATCAGCCGCTTCATTCGCCTTTTCCTGTTTTGGGGCTGTTTTTAATAAAACGGCCCCAAAACAGGAAAAGGCCTGTACTTGTATGCTTCTCGGCTTTTTTATTGTTCTCACCAACAAACAAAATACCCTTGCTTTATTCTGTTTGCTGTAGAAAACACGCAGGAAGGGCGAGTTTCTTACGTGACCTTTTCTGAAGGAATCAGGCCTTTCCTAAATTACCCACTCTAAACCTCACTTGTTTTCCTTATTGACCCTGAACAAAATCCACCTTCCAGGTTATTACCTCTCTCTATAAGCAAATAGATATTATCAATTTGATCTATAGCAACCAAGAAAGCACCTTTGAGTATAAGATGTAAGGTAGAATTGGGTATCACTTTTCCTTTATTTACCCCTCTCCTATTCCCGTGAAGTTTTACTAGTATCTGGAACACTTTCATTCATCCTCTAAACCAAAGCATGTATGGTGAACGACAATCAAGAAAAACCAGGCCACAATGGTCAGGGAAAAGGCGCGGCATCTAATCTGACTACCCGTCAGGGGCATCCGGTAACGGACAACCAGAACATCAGAACCATAGGCAACCGGGGTCCGGCTACCATGGAGAACTACCACTTCATTGAGAAGATCAGCCACTTTGACCGTGAGCGTATTCCGGAACGGGTGGTGCATGCCAGAGGAGCCGGGGCGCACGGCGTGTTTGAGGCCTACGGGAAAGTGGGGAATGAACCCATTGCCAAATACACCCGCGCGAAGCTGTTCCAGGAAAAAGGCAAGCAGACCCCGGTGTTTGTGCGTTTCTCTACCGTAGGCCACGGCGGCCACTCTCCCGAGACTCTGCGCGACCCCCGCGGCTTTGCGGTGAAGTTCTATACCGAAGACGGCAACTGGGACCTGGTGGGCAACAACCTGAAGATTTTCTTCATCAGGGATGCCATGAAGTTTCCGGACCTGATCCACTCCCAGAAACCAGACCCAGTCACCAACATCCAAAGCGGCGAGCGAATTTTTGATTTCATTGCCAACACCCCAGAGTCTACCCACATGGCCACGTTCCTGTTCTCGCCCTGGGGCATTCCGGCCAACTACCGGCAAATGCAGGGATCGGGCGTGAATACCTATAAATGGGTGAACGCAGACGGTGAGGCCGTGCTGGTGAAATACCACTGGGAACCGCTGCAGGGCATTAGAAACTTGACCCAGGCCGAGGCCGAAAGCATTCAGGCCAAGAACTTCAACCACGCCACCCAGGACCTATACGAGGCCATCAAAGACGGCAACTTCCCCGAATGGGAGCTGTGCGTCCAGATCATGAGCGATGACGAGCACCCCGAACTGGACTTTGACCCGCTGGATGACACCAAGCTGTGGCCCATGGACCAGTTCCCGTTCCTGCCCGTAGGCAAGATGACCCTCAATCAAAACCCTATAGATTACTTCAATGAAGTAGAGCAAGTGGCCTTCGGGACGGGGGTATTGGTAGACGGCCTTGACTTCTCTGATGACAAAATGCTGCAGGGCCGTACCTTCTCCTACTCAGATACCCAGCGCTACCGCGTAGGGCCCAACTACCTGCAACTGCCCATCAACGCCCCCCAAAACCAGGTGGCAACCAACCAGAGAGGCGGCCAGATGTCTTACGTCACTGACTTCGGCAAGGGCCAAAACCCGCACATCAACTATGAGCCTTCTTCTTTGGGCGGGCTCAAAGAGGCGCCTAAAGCCGGCAAAGACTATACGCCGCGCTATGAGGCCAACCTGGTCCGCCAGAAGATTGACCGCACCAATGACTTCAAGCAGGCCGGTGACACCTACCGCAACTTTGAGGACTGGGAGCGCGATGAACTGATCAACAATCTGGTGAACACCCTGGCTACCGCCGATAAAGTGATCCAGGACAAAATGATTGAGCACTTCACGCTGGCAGACAAGGACTACGGCCGCAGAGTGGCCGAAGGCCTGGCCAAGACATCCAAAGCCCGGGAAGACAAAGGCCCTATTGGCGCGACCTCCCCCGAAGCCGGGGTGCAGGAAGCCATCAAGACCTCCCATTCGGCCAAGCCTTACTAAGGAGTTGTAAGACTCATGATGAAAAGCCACCTCTCTGGAGGTGGCTTTTTTATTAACTGCCTTTGTGATTAGGTCCTCTATGGTAAGTAGGGGCTATCCCTGGTGGTGGTCATTTACGGTTGCTCCCGTGTTAGGGCAACCACTTGGGATTGCCCCTACTTATTTTCAATTCACTTCGCCTGGGATTTTGGCATTTTTACTTCCTTTGCAGGTAGCCAATTTAGCCAACACCATGCAAAAAGAAGACCTGCTCCAGACCCACACCAGAATTGCCCCTTACATTCACCGCACCCCGGTCCTTACCTCCAGGCTATTGAATGAAATAGCGGGCGCCAACCTGTACTTTAAATGTGAGAACTTCCAACGCATGGGGGCCTTTAAGATGCGGGGCGCCATGTACGCGGTGCTGCAGCTGTCTGAGGAGCAGAAAAGCAAAGGGGTGGTGACCCATTCCTCGGGCAATTTTGCGCAGGCCCTGGCGCTAGCGGCGCAGAGCGTGGGCGTGAAAGCCTATATTGTCATGCCTGAGAACGCGCCGCAGGTCAAGAAAGAAGCCGTGAAAGGCTACGGCGGCCAGATAATTGAGTGCGCCTCTACCCCCATAGCGCGTGAAGAGGTGGCTGCCCAGATGGAACGTGAGACCGGCGCTTTCTTCATTCACCCGTCTAATGACCTTAACGTCATTCTGGGACAGGGAACCGCCGCGCTGGAGCTCCTGGAAGACCAACCTGACCTGCACTATATCTTCTCACCCGTAGGCGGCGGCGGCCTAATTGCCGGAACAGCTTTGGCGGCGCACTTTATAGGCCAGAATTGCCAGGTGATTGGGGGAGAACCCTTTGGGGCAGATGATGCCTACCGGTCCCTGCAAAGTGGCCAGATAGAGTCTAATGAAACTACCCAAACCATAGCCGATGGCCTGAGAACTCAGCTAGGCGATATCAACTTCCCTATTATAAAGGAGCACGTGGAGAAAATAATCAGGGTAGAGGAAGCGGAGATTATCGCCGCCATGAAGCTGGTCTGGGAAAGGATGAAAATTATTATTGAGCCTTCCAGCGCGGTGGCCCTGGCGGCCCTGTTGCGGGAAAAAGACGCATACGCCGGCCAGAAAATAGGGATTATCCTTTCCGGCGGTAATGTGGACGTGCAGCACCTCCCATTTTAGAGCCGTTTTCTGTAAAACAGGGGCAAAACAAAAAAGGGGATCGTCGGTTTCTCAGGTGGGGAAGAAATGCCTGGGAATAGCGCTGGAGCAGCAATAGGTATCCTACAGGGAAGCATGTCTTTGCCTCTACCACACATCTCCAGCCCGTTCTTCCCGTATCCTTCTTACAAGATGTTATTACCATTTAAGAGAAAACTATGATTGCTACTAAAGGATATGCCGCTTTTGACCCTAATTCGCCTCTGGCACCTTTCAATTTTGAAAGACGTGAGGTAGGGCCGCATGATGTCATGATTGAGATTCAGTTCTGTGGCGTGTGCCATTCAGATTTACATACCGCCAAAGGCGAATGGCCCGGGGTGATGTACCCGGTGGTGCCCGGCCATGAGATTGTGGGCCGTGTGGTCCGCGTAGGCGACCACGTCTCCCGGTTCAAGAAAGACGACTTGGCCGGGGTAGGCTGTATGGTCAACTCCTGCCGTACGTGCCCCAGCTGCCAGGAAGGCCTGGAGCAATATTGTGAGAACGGAAACATTGGCACTTACAATAGCCCAGAGGCCGGCATGGACTCCCCTACTTTTGGCGGATACTCCAACCAGATTGTGGTCAATGAAGACTTCGTCCTGAAGATTCGGGAAGACCAGGACCTGGCCCGCGTGGCGCCGTTGCTGTGCGCCGGAATTACCACTTATTCGCCGCTACGCCAGTGGAACATTGGCCAGGGCCACCGGGTAGCCGTAGTAGGTCTGGGCGGACTTGGCCACATGGCCGTGAAAATTGCCGCCGCCATGGGCGCCGATGTGACCGTACTCAGCACCTCGGCCAACAAAGAAGCCGATGCCAGAGCTTTAGGGGCCCACAACTTTGTGGTGACCAAAGACCCGGAGGCCTTCAAGGCCGCCCGCAACTCTTTTGACTTTATCCTTAACACCGTATCTGCCAAAATGAACCTGGACGAATACGTGAACCTGCTGAAACTAGACGGCACCATGATTCTGTTGGGCGTTCCGCCGGAAGCGCTGGCCCTGCACCCTGGTTCCCTGATCTTCAAGCGCCGCCGCATTGCGGGCTCCCTGATTGGCGGCATAGCCGAAACCCAGGAGATGCTGGACTTCTGCGCGCACCACAGAATTCTTTCAGACATTGAGATCATCAACATTGCCCAAATTAACACCGCCTATGACCGCATGCTGGCCGGCGACGTGAAATACCGGTTCGTGATTGATATGGCTACCTTGGAAGACACCAGCGCTTAATCCATCTATCATAAAGCAAAAGAGCCAGCCCCGTATAAGGGCTGGCTCTTCTGTTTTGGGGCTGTTTTCATAAAAACGCCCTTTAAACGCCTTTTACATAAAAGACATCAATTGAATGGCCTTGGCGAATTTAGGCGCGAGCACCACGTTCTTGTCATCTTTGGAGATAGAGGCCCGGGCCGCCGCGTCACCTTTTGCCACTGAGGTTTCAGTGCCGTTATCCAAATCTAAAACCTTAAAGTTGGCGATGCCCGCCGAAGACTGGTACAGCAGTTTGTTGCTGTTATGGAAAAACGCCATTCCAGTGGCTTTGTCGCCGGCGCCGTTCCGGGCAATGGATTTCACCACCTTCATGTCTGGCAGGCTGTAAATCCGGACAATTTCCTCTGCCTGGCCAAACCCTACCGCCAACAGTTTATCATCGGCACTGATGGCCAGATCTGTAGGCGTGGCGTAGTTGGTGTTGAACATGTTGATCGGCTCGCCGTCTTTGGCAGACAGTTCATAAATACGGCTGGCAAACCACACATAGAAGCGGTCTCCCTTGTTATTAAACAGAATTCTTGACTCGCGGGCCGCGTACTTGGGCTTACTGATAAACTCCCAGGTGTCTGTGTTATAGATCCTGATCTCATTGTTCATGAGCAGAGCCACCAAGCGGTTCCCGGCCATGGCCACTTCTTTCACTGAACTGGGTAACCCGGTAATGGTTTTATAAGGGCTCAACCCCATCACCTTGGTAATGACTATGGTTTTATCCATGCCACCCGTGATAATGTACCTACCGTCCTTAGAGTAGGCACAGGCTTGGGCACTGCCTTTGTGCAAAGATTTAAAACTAACGGGGTACGTTTTGTTTACGTCCCAGAGGTACAGAGATCCCGTGTTGTCTACAGAGATCAATCTGCTCCCGTCGGGAGAGAAATTCGCCCCCTGGAAGATGAGGTCTTCCCGATGCTTAAGTAAAGCGGTAGTCTTCAGTTTTGACTGGCTAAAGCAAAGCCCAGAATATAAAGCAAAGAATATCAGCAGAATAACGCCTCTAGCCTGTCCCATATGACCGATTATATAATTTTTTTAACTATACAAAGTTCAGATATAATTTTAATTCCCGCAATACTTACAAATGATTATTAACATAATGTCACTGCTGGAACTGCCAAAGCTAGGTGCAAGCCCTTCACCTTATTTTATTTAGCGCTGGGCCGTGCCTATTTAGTCAGGCAAAAAGGGTAAACCCTACACGCGGCCCTTCCTATTAGTACCTGTCGGCGGTAAAAGAACAATGGCTACCCCCTGGAAAAATACGGTTTTTGGGTTGGTTACCTGCTGTATTTACCTTTAAGTCGGGTCTTTGGCTAACCTGTGGCCTAACTCGCCGTACCCATACCAGCATTTAAAAACACTATGAAAAAAACGATACTCCTCCTGTACATAGGTTTCCTTCCGTTGGCCGCGCTGGCTCAGGAAACCAGTTCCACAGATCCTGAATTTGAAACAGACCGCGCCGACCGCACCGATGCCTCCAGCCTGGTACCCAGGGGCTATTTCCAGCTGGAGACCGGGTTCCAGTTCATGAGAAACAAACAAGAGGGTTTGGAAGACCGGCAATGGTTGTATCCGCAGGCCTTGTTCAGGACCGGCATTTTCAAGGCCGCCGAGTTCCGCCTGGAAGCCACTTACCGCACCGAAGAGTCACGGTTAGGGGAAGCGCTTCTGCGCCAGGACAAAGGCCTGAGCACCGTGCGGGTAGGTACTAAGGTGAAAGCCATTGGCAGCCAGGGCGCCCGGCCCGAGGTATCGGTGATGGCCATGCTGGAGTTACCCCTGGCCAAAGACGCCTTTGAACCTGAAAATGTAGCCCCTGAACTAAAACTCCTCTTTACCAACAGCCTCTCAGACAAGTGGAAACTCCAGTACAACGCGGGTTTCCGGCGGGAGCCCGAAGACGGGGAAATGGAGAACAAGGTATTGTTTTCTGCCTCCTTGGGCGGGAAGCTCAGTGAGAAACTTTCGCTCTTCGCGGAATTTGCCGGGGAGAAACCAAAGGACGGTTCAGTAAAGAATGTGGTGGACACCGGGTTTCAGTATCTGTTGTTGCCTAATCTTCAGCTAGACGCTATAGTGGGCAAAGGAGTGTCGTCGCAGGCCCCCGATCTTTTTGTGGGCGGAGGCTTGAGCGTCCGGTTACCACGGTAAAGTCAGCATTTAAAAAGGCGATCATTTCTTTGAAAAGCTGTTTTAGGCCTGTTTTACCATAAACAGGCCTAAAACGGCTTTTGGGTTTTAAGAAGCGGAAAAGGATTTTATATGGAAAAACAACTTTGACCTAGAATGCACCTTACAAAACGTTAGCTATTGAAAAGCTTCCTTCGCTCTTCATTAAAAGGCATTAAGGCTTTGCTTTCAACGTGATCAACACTACCGCCAGTACCAGCAGCACCGCCGCGATAATGGTTTGGCCGGTAATCACTTCATGGGCAAAGGCCCAGCCCAACAGCACCGCAATGACAGGGTTCACATAGGCATAGGTAGACACCTGGGCCGGCGGCGCCACCCGGGTGAGCCAACTGTAGGCGGAAAACGCCACCAGAGATCCAAAGAGGGTAAGGTAGCCAAGGGCCAGCCAGGAGCGTTGGCTTACCTGGTCCCAGTGCGTGGTCTGCCATTCGCCGGCCAGGGTGCCTGCCAGCAGTAACAAGCCGCCGCCGCAAAGCATCTGCATGCCCGTGGTAAGAATAGGCGAAGACGGCAAGGTGGCCCTGGAGGCAAACAACGAGCCCCAGGCCCAGGCGCCCGCCGATAGAAAGATGGCCATACTGCCCAGCAAGTCTACGCCGCCTTCCAGTTTCCAGGGGTTCACCAGCACCATCATGCCAATGACACCTAAGAGAAAGCCCAGGGCCACGCCTTTAGAAGGCCGTTGCCGCGCAGGACCCAGCCATTGCAGCACCACTACCCAAAGCGGCTCGGTAGTGACCAACAAAGCCGCCACCCCGGAGGCTACTCGTTGCTCGGCCCAGACCACGGTTCCGTTGCCTATCAACAGCAGGGCGCCCCCAATTATGGCGGTATTGCGCCAGTGGAAAAGGGACGGGGCCGGTGCTCCTCGCCAACGCGCCCAGCCATAGAGCAGCAAGCCCGCAGTCAAAAACCGCAACCCGGCCATTAAAAAAGGCGGCAGGGTTTCAATGGCGAAGACAATAGCCAGATAGGTAGAACCCCATATAACGTAAATCGCGGCAAAGGCCGCGATTTTAAGCCAACCGGCAGCCGGAGCCCCGGAAGAAACAGAAGTATTCATACAGGATTACAGGGCGTCTTCGTGCAGCACCAGCAGCGGCAGTTTGGTTTGGTACGTCATTTTTTCGGCCAGGCTCATGCCAAACAGGTCTTTAAAGAAATTGCGGCGCTTTTTAAGAATGGCCAGCATGTTGCTGTTGGATCTGCTCAGGTAATCTTTTAGTCCCGTGTCTTCTTCCTCATGGATAATAGGCTGGAAACGCACCGGATACCCCCCTAACTCATTTCTGAGGTCTTCCATGAATGCCTGGGCTTTCTGGGCGTTTTCTTCCTTAGAGACATGCACCACCTCTACCTCCGCCTGGAAAAACGAGGCCAGCTCCAACACCTTGGCCAGCGCCCGGGCATCTTCGGCCATAAAATCTGAGGCATACACTATGCGGTGGATCTGAGGGAACGTAGCCCGGGCCGGAACAGCCAGCACGGGGCATTTCACTTGGGAGATCACGCTTTCGGTGTTGCTCCCTATCATGATTTCCTCCAGAGTATTGCCGCCGCCGGTGGTGCCCAGCACTACAAAATCAAAGCCTTCTTCTTTTACCAGCCGCTCCACGGCATCTGCCAGGAACGCCTCCTGCACCTTTGAGTCCATTACAAACGTGGCCCCACCTTCGCCAAAAAGGTTCTGCAGGTGCATACCCAAAGACTGCAGTTTATCGCCGGCCATGCGGCGCTGCTCGTCCAGCACCTGGCTGGCCATAAGCGCCGACTCCGTGGTATCCATCATGGGCAGGTGCAACACGTGCAGCAGCGTAAGGGACGCCCCCGTCTGCTGGGCTATATGGGCGGCGTATTCAGCGGCCTTGTTAGAAGTCTTTGAAAAATCTACGGGACAAAGAATCTTTTTCATAGTAGTGGAAGGCTAGTTCATGCTTACGGGTATGGCAAGCTTGTTCCTTACACAACGTGAATATTGCCTTTGGGTTATATTTCGGCGCGCGGCCTTTCCGGTAGTTTCCTAGGGTTGGGTGGGCAGGTCAGACAGCCAGGCCAGGGCATCCTCTGGGGAGTCAAAGATGTTTAATGGAATTTTGCTTTCCTTGGCCAGCTCAATGGCCATCTCGCTGCCCGGGTTATGGAGGGTGTGCACTTCGGCAATCTGGTCTACGCCGGCAGCCATGATCATGCGCTGCACGTTCAGGAATATTTCCTGCACCGCAGCAGAACACTCTCCCATTTCCCGCATATCACATAAAATGGAAAAGCCCGGGTGTAAGATGGCCAGGGCCTCTTTGATATGGCCCGCATAATGGCTTAGTTCCTGCTGAGTGTCCCAGGCCCCCTTGATAATAATATAGAGCCTGTTTTCCGTCTCCTCTACTCTTAGCTGATAAAACGGGTTGCGTGCAATTGTAACCATACCAGTATCTATGATTCTGAAGGTCACATTATCTGAGTTGAGGGAGCCAAAGGCAATGCGTAACCTATTTTAAAGTTAACCAGATAACGAAACTTATTGCTATACGGCGGCAAGTATCTATTGTACTTTTCCGGCAATCTGCTTAATTTCCTGCCAGGTCCACCGTTTTTTAGCCGAAACCCCTGAAAATGCACTATCCAAATACCCTACCACTAGCTTGATAAAAGCATCTGGTTCCAGAGAGGAAGGATAGATGGGCCGGTCTGTGGGGTTGCCATACCGCTGGGCCTTGCTTAGTTTCTGGTCCTGCAACCGAAGGATGGGACCCGTATCTGTGAGAACGTCCGCTACCCAATGCAAACCAGAGGCTTCGTGGGCATTCAGCCTCCGGGCCAGCGGCCGAAGGTCAGGCCGGGGCAACGTGGGCCTAGATTCCAGGTCTACCCAGGTGGTGTACTTACATTCCAGCTCATAGCGGTTTCCGGCGTAACAAGACAGCACCAGGTCATAGCCGGCAGTGGCACTAAACAAAGCATAATAATGGACCGGCTCCGGAGTTTGCACCACCACAAGACCCAGGCTATCATTTTGTACTATCTGGGTTTGCGGGCCATGTATCTGGGCATACCCCGCCAGTACCTGCTCGTACTCGGTCCGCCAGACGCTTTCAAACAAGGCCGGCTGGAGCAGCACGGGCGTAAAGGCCTCCAGGAAATAGGTGAACTTTGGAATAGAGGCCACTACTTCGTTTTCTTCCAGATCCCCGGCCCCGAAGGGCGGGTAAAAGCGGCTTTTCTCTTCCTGGTTGATCCAGCACACCAACTGCAAGGCCGTCTCTGCCGAAAGATGGCGTAGGTCCAGCTCCCTAAAGTCCCCGATGATGGCCATTTGCCGCAGGGTCTGCTCGTGTTCCAGGGCCAGCGCGGGGTTCAGGAGAGCCCAGATGCCTACCAGCGCGTCAATGTCAAAGTGGTTGGCAGTAACGCAGCGGTAAGACTTAAGGGAGGGCCATGGTTGCCGGAGGGCCTGCAGCACCATGCCGGCGCTCGTGTCTTCGCGCAGGGCAGGCGGCGTGGGGGCCTCGCGCCAGTGGGAAAGCACCAGGCCATTGGGGTGAAAGCTGTCTACCACCACCGCGGGCGTCTGCTTAATCTGAGGGAAAGGTAAATAGGTGAATTCCATGGGATGGCGTGCAAAGGGTGGATACCAAAAGGCCAAGCGCAGGCCCCTGTTTTCTTCCTGCCTTTCTATTTTAGGGCTATTCTCCAGAAAACAGGCCAGAAACGCAAACAACGGGCTATTTTCTTTTGCCCCGCCGGTTGGTGATCTTGTCTAACCGCTTGGTGCGGACCCAGTTGAGGTACTTCTGCAGGCCTTCCGCATTGCGGAGCGCCTGAATGGAATGGTAGAGGACCGCCAGTTCTTTGTTGCTGTAAGTGAGGTGCACGGTGCTATGGCAGGGCTGGCACAAGGGAACGGTGGGGCCATGCTTGCCGCCCTCTTCCCTGGGGATGAGATGGTGCAGGGAGGTAAAGCCCACTTCGCGCTCACAGAGGGAGCAGACCGGGTCTGCGCTTTCTATTTTCTTCCGTACCTTTTTTGCCATACACTTGCCAATGAGGAGTGGGCAGTTTCTGGCGGCATACCACTGCCAGGTTTTCTGCCGCAAACCCTTACCTTCGTCCCGAAAAGTTGTAACGGGCCAGGAACCAATGAGATTCGCCCACGTATTATTTTTTCACTTCCACGTTATTTACCTTCCGCTTTTACATGTCACTTTCTTCTTCTGTTTCCTCTCCCGCTCCGGCCCTACGGGAAAGCTGGCTGCTGTTTATTCTGGCGGCCATCCAGTTTACGCACATCATGGATTTTGTGATCATGATGCCCCTGGGCCCGCAGCTCATGCGCGTGTTCCAGATAAGCCCGAAGGAGTTTGGCCTGCTGGTGTCTGCCTACACCTTTAGTGCCGCGGCCTCCGGCCTGCTGAGCGCCTTTTTCATTGACCGGTTTGACCGCAAGAATGCCCTGCTGGGCCTATACCTGGGCTTTACGCTGGGCACCCTGGCCTGTGCCCTGGCCCCTACCTTCAGTTTTCTGTTAATTGCCCGCATTCTGGCCGGGGCCTTTGGCGGCGTGTTAGGCGCTCTGGTACTGGCCATTATAGGCGACTCTATCCCGGAGGAACGTCGGGGCGCGGCTACCGGTAAGGTGATGGCGGCTTTTTCCATTGCCTCCATTGGCGGTATTCCGGTGGGCTTGTACCTGGCCAGCCACGCCAGCTGGCACGCGCCGTTTTACCTGCTCACCGGGCTGAGCGTGTTAGTGCTGGGCCTGGCCTGGCGCATGCTGCCGTCCATGCGGCAACACCTGTTGCACCACGTGCCCCAGCACCCAGGCAAGGTGTTGCTCACCATTTTTTCCCAGTCCAACAGCCTCTGGGCCTTCGGGCTGATGGTGGTGCTGTCTATGGCAGGCTTTACGGTGGTGCCGTTCCTGAGCCCCTACATGGTGGCCAACGTGGGCTTTGAAGAGGCCGAGCTCAGCTACATCTATCTCTTTGGCGGTCTGGCCACGGTGGTAACCTCCCAGTGGGCCGGAAGGTTAGCCGATAAATATGGCAAGGGCAAAGTGTTCATGGTGGCGGCCCTACTGTCTATTATCCCTATTCTGCTGGTAACCCATTTGCCCCGGGTGGCGCACTGGCAGGCGTTTGTGGTGACCACGTTTTTCTTTATCTTCTTCGGGGCCCGTTTTGTGCCGGCCATGTCCTTGATCACCTCCAGCATTGAGCCCCGCTTGCGCGGTTCGTTTATGAGCGTGAACTCCTCGGTGCAGCAGCTGGCCTCGGGCCTGGCCGCCTTTTTCTCGGGCCTAATCATCACCACCGCTCCGGGCTCCCAGGAGTTACAAGGCTTTGGCACCGTGGGTATCATAGCTACTGTGTTCACGCTGCTGTCTATGTGGGTGGTCACCAAGCTCAGGCAGGTAAGTTGATGGCTGTTTTGGGCCTGTTTTCCTGAAAAACAGGCCCAAAACGGAAAGGCCCGGACTCTTGCGTAGAGTCCGGGCCTTTCCGTTTTAATACCTGTCCTAGTTCTGTTTTTTCAAGGACTCAATCCAGGGAATGAGATCCTTGATCATGGGCTCCAGGGTGCTGAAGTGGGTCCCGCCCGAAATAGAAACCAGCTTCAGGTCTGGGGCCCCGGCCGCTTTCATGGCTTCATAGGTCACCTTTGAGTTTTCATAGGGCACCATGGTATCGGCGGTGCCGTGGTACAGTCTGGCTGCTCCTTTGGGCACCCAGTTTTTGAGGCTGTTGCGCTTCAAGGCCGCCTTCAGGGCCAGTTCCCCGTCGCCGCGCAGGCCTGCCAGAAAGGTAGGGTTGAACAGTTCCGCCGGATTTTTGGCCAGGGCGCTGTTGATGGAACTGCTGGTGCGGGTGCCGTCTATCAGTTCCTGAATACGGGTGGCGTAAGGTTCCTGGAAGAAATCTGTGAGCGGACGGTTCCAGCTGTAGGTACGGTTGTAGGCTTGCAGGAGAAACGCCAGGTTAGCCGGGTAATCATAAGACCCGCCGGAGATAACGCGCGCCATCATGCCTTCCAGGTCATAGCCCCCGGCCCCGGCGCCAGAGGCCGTTACCGTAAGCCCGTGCCCGGGGTTCTCCTCTATTTCCTTTTTGGCCGCCAGGGTCACGTAACCGCCTTCAGAATAGCCGGCCAGAAACAACTGCCCAGACGTCTTTATGTTGTTTTTCTTGAAGAAGTCTTGGCCCGCCTTGATCATGTCCAATACCACCGTGCCGGAGTGCTTGGCATCATAGTACGGGTGCAGAATCTGCTTGGACTCGCCGTAGCCCAGGAAATCTGGCACCAGGGTCAGGTAGCCGGCGGCGCCGAAGGCCTCAAAACCGGTGAAGGAGCTGAGCTGGAAATTGCTGGGTGCATATTTCTGGTCAAAGGTGGTGCCGTGGTGGGCACTGAGGATAGGCGCCGGGCCAGGCAGTTTCAAGGGTACTACCATCAGGCCCGAGGCCCTTACTTCCTTGCCGTTGTACTGCGTGAGGTAGATCATGCGGTATACCTCCACGTCATACTTCACCAGCGCGGCCAGGTCTCCCTGCCCGTTGGAAACGGCAATTTCTTTGAGTCCTGCAGCCGGGATAGTGGTCAGTTTCTCGGCGGAAACCAGGGTTTCCTTGGGTGCTTGCTGTACTTGCTGGTCTTCCAGCACTTGGGTGTCATTGCACGCAGAGCACCAGGTGGTAAAGGCCAGCAGAAGGGTATATAAGATTGTTTTCAAGGCGGTAACGTTTATTAGAGGATGTATAAATAGAATAGGTTATGGGCGCCGAAAGTTCCAGTCCAGGACCTGGTTTTGGCTTATTTTTCAGAAAACAGGCCTAAAACAGAATCCCCTCGCTAGGGTCATGGGTACATCTGGAATCTCCTTTCTGCGTATACCCTTTCTGTAACCTTACAAGGAAAAACCATGCCTAAGAAATCTTTCCAGGAACTCATCAACAGCCCGGGCATGCCGGTGCTCGTGGACTTTTACGCCGACTGGTGCGGCCCCTGCAAAACCATGTCTCCTATTTTAAAGCAGGTGGCCGAGCAGTTTGAAGGGAAACTGAAGGTGATCAAGATAGACGTTGACAAGAACCAGGCGGTGGCGCAGCAGTACAGGGTGCAGGGCATTCCCACGCTCCTGCTCTTTCACCAAGGCAAACAGCTCTGGCGACAGTCTGGCGTGGTACCGGCCAACCAGCTAAGCCAGGTAGTTCAGCAACATTTGCCTTAAAGGCGTTTTGGGCCTGTTTTTAGGAAAACAGGCCCAAAACGGAAATGTTTTTTTCTGCTGCACCGTTTTGACAGGCCGGGCGCCAGAAGACCTAAGATACTATAAGGCTGCGCTTTAAGCTCACACTGCCTCTCTCCAGGTGCTTCATTGATTGGTTTTATGCCCGCCTCACGTGGTTGCCAAAGGCATAACCACTCCCCCAAAAAGGGCGCTTTCTTTAAATGTTTCTATTAGCTGTCGCTCAAGAGTTTCCCCCTTTCTCTTCTTCTTGATGTAATTTTTCGGCCTCCCTCCCGACAAACAAGGCAGTGAGGGCCTGTACCTGAATTGGGCAGGGGAAGGATTCTCCCTTGAGTAAGTACCTAAACCCGATAACTTTCGTTTTATTAGCATTCTCAGATATTAAAAGACACTATGCTTAAAAGATCCCTGGCGGCCTTGGCTTTTGCCGCTCTCCTGCATTCCCCCCTGCTGGCCCAAGACAATGCCTCCGCTTCTTACCGGTTCTCCCTGGACCTGAACCAGGTAAAGGATGATAAGCTCAAGGTGTCTTTGGTGACCCCGGCGATGAAGGAGGATGAGGCCATCTACCATATGCCTAAAATGGTACCGGGCACCTATGCCGTCTATGATTTCGGGAAGTTCGTCTCAGACTTCAGCGCCTTTGACAAGAAGGGTAAAAAACTGAAGGTGGAGCGCCTGGACCAGAACAGCTGGAAGATCAGCAAGGCCAAAAAGCTTGCCCTCATCACTTACATGGTAGATGATACCTGGGACACTCCGCGCAAGGATGATATTGTGTTTGAACCGGCCGCCACGGACATTGAGGAAGGCAAGGTGTTTTTGATCAACACGCACGGCTTCTTCGGGTATTTTGCCAACCGTTCCAAAGAGCCTTACCAGATCACCATCTTCAAGCCCCAGGACTTTTACGGCGCCACCCCTTTGCGGGCCAGCACCACCACCCCTACCTCAGACGTGTACCAGCTGCACAACTACAATGACCTGGTAGACGCGCCTATGCTCTATAGCAAGCCAGACACGGCCATGCTCAAGGTGGGCAACGCCGATGTGCTTATTGCCACTTACGCTGCCGGTGGCGGCCAGCGGTCAAAAGACCTGGCCCAGAACGTGAAAACCATTCTGGAGGCGCAGAAAAACTACCTGGGCGGCACCCTGCCCGTAGACAAATACGCCTTCCTGATCTACATTGACAACAAGCAGAACCGCACCGGGGCCTATGGCGCGCTGGAGCACTCCTACTCGTCTGTGTACTATTTCCCTGAGATGCCACCGCCCATGCTCGCTGACCAGGTGCGCAACATCTCGGCGCACGAGTTCTTCCACATCGTCACCCCGCTCAACATCCACTCAGAGGAGATTGGAAACTTTGATTTCAGTCACCCCAAGATGTCTAAGCACCTGTGGCTGTATGAAGGGGTAACCGAATATTTTGCCCACCACGTGCAGATAAACCAGAAATTGATTGAGTTGCCGGCCTTTTTGGAAGAGATGCGCTCTAAGATCATCGCCTCGCAGCAGCAGTACAATGACGGCCTGGCCTTTACGGAGCTCAGCCTGGGCGCCCTGGACAAATACGAGAAGGAATACGGCAACGTGTACCAGAAAGGCGCCCTCATTGGCATGGCCTTGGACATCCGCCTGCGGGAGCTTTCAGGAGGCAAATACGGCATCCGGAACCTGATGAAAGACCTGAGCCAGACCTACGGCAAAGACAAAAGCTTTAAGGACGAAGAACTGTTTGACAAGATCACGGCCCTCACCTACCCAGAGATCCGGGATTTTTTCAGGCAGTACGTAGAAGGCACCCAGAAAATACCCTATGCCGATATTTTCAGGAAAGTAGGCATCACCTACCAACCGGCCGGGGTGCAGAAACGCATCTCGCTGGGCAGGCCTACTATTGGGTATGACCAGGCCTCGGGCCACCTGGTGATTGCCAGCGTGGAGAACCTGACCTCCTTTGGCAAGCAGATGGGCTACAAGGCCGGCGACCAGTTGTGGCAGATCAACGGCGAGGACCTCACCCTCCGGAACGCGCAGGACCTGATCAACAAACACGTGGTAAACGGAAAAGAAGGCAGCCACCTAACCATTGTGGTAGGCCGCAAAGACGCCAACGGCACGGTGAAGCCAGTAGAACTAAAAGCCAAACTGGTTCCCTCAGAGGAAAACGTGTCTCATTTGCTCACCCTAGACCCCAATGCCACTGAGGCCCAGAAGGCCTTACGCCAGGCCTGGCTGTATTCAACCCTCTAAGCCACTACCCTTTAGCCCTTTCTATTTCAGGCCTGTTTTCATGAAAACAGGCCTGAAATAGAAAGGGCTTTTTTAGATATCTTTACTCCATGAACGCAGACATTCGCCAACATCTACTGGCCCACATAGACAAAACCCACTCTGCCGTAGAAGCTTCTTATCCTACGGCGCCCGTTTACCCCGGCACCCCGGAATACCTGGAGAAACGCCGACTGCTGCTGGCAGACCTTTCCCTGCACCTGGCGCAGGATGCGCTGGCAGGAGATTTCCCGAAACCGTCTAAGGTACGTCAGCATTTATTTGCTATTACCCGGCTGTATGCAGAGCTTTTCCCAACGGAGGGGTTTGACGCCGTGGCGCAATTGCTCTCCCCTGAAGCAGTTGAAAACATATCAGCGGGTTAGGCGTTATCTTTTGGATGACTGCCCGTACGTGACACGCAGGTCTTGTAAGCCCCTACCCTATTCTATGTCTTTTGCCTTGCGCCTTGTGCTCAGTATTCTAGTGCTTCTTTGCCTGGGTTCCGCTCTTAGGGCTCAGGACCGAGTGACCCTGAGCGGTACGCTAAGATCTGGGGCTACCGGCGAGACCCTGATTGGGGCAGCCGTCACCATTGAAGGCACCACCACGGGGGTAGAGACCAACGTGAACGGCAACTATGCCCTTTCAGTGCTTCCGGGCACCTACAGAATACAATTCTCTTACCTGGGCTTCCAGACCCAAACCCGTGAACTTACCTTAAGCAGTAATACCCGCCTGGATATTGAGCTGTTGGAATCATCTACCACCATCTCAGAGGTAGTGGTGGAGTCAGAGCGCAACTCATTTCAGGAGCGGCTCTCCACGCCTCAGATGAGCATGGAAACCCTCTCCAGCCGAGAGGCCAAATTGTTGCCGGCCCTGTTTGGCGAGGTAGACATCATTAAGACCCTGCAGCTGAAACCCGGTATCCAGAGCGGTGGCGAGGGCAGCAGCGGCCTCTTTGTGCGCGGCGGTAGCTCTGACCAGAACCTGGTGCTCCTGGATGATGCCCTGGTCTACAACCCCAGCCACTTGTTTGGGTTTTTCAGTGTCTTCAACCCAGACGCGGTGCGGGGCGTGGAACTGTACAAAGGCGGTTTCCCGGCGCAGTTCGGGGGCAGGCTTTCCAGCGTGCTGGACGTGAAGCTGCGCGAGGGCAACCGCAAGGAATACGACGTCTCTGGGGGTATAGGCTTGATTGCCTCCCGCCTGACGGTGGAAGGCCCTATCAAAAAAGACAAATCCTCTTTCCTGGTCTCGGGCCGCCGCACCTACGTGGATGTTTTCACCCGCATGATCAACAAGGCCAAGGAGGATGACCCTGATTTTAGCCCCATCCCGGACTATTACTTCTATGATTTCAACGCCAAGGCCACCTTTGAACTGGGTCCTAATGACCGCATTTTCTTGAGCGGCTACTACGGGCGTGACTTCTTCACGTTTGCTGACGAGAACTTCAATTTCAACTTCAACTGGGGCAACCGGGTAGGGTCGGCGCGCTGGGCGCACCAATTTTCACCCAGGTTCTTCGTGAACACCACCTTCTCGGCCTCTAACTATGAGTATGAGATCAAAAACGAGCTGGACATTTTCCGGTTCAGCCTCACCTCCAACATCTCAGACCTCAGCCTCAAGTCAGATTTTGAATACATCACTTCAGAGAAGCATCACCTGCGGTTTGGCGTTGCCTTTACCGACCATTCTTTCACAGTAGGCCGCCTGGAGGCCAACAGCCAGGACGGCTCTGTGAACGTGAATGCTGGTAACAATTACCGGGGTCAGGAATACGGCGTGTATGTGTCAGATGACTGGACGTTTAACCCCTCCCTCACTGCCAGTTATGGCCTCAGGCTTTCGGGGTTTTTAAATGACGGGAAGAACTTCCTGGGGCTGGAGCCCAGGGCCGCCCTGAGTTACCGGTTCAATGAGACCCTTACGTTGAAAGGCAGCTACACCCGCATGTTCCAGTACGTGCATCTGGTTTCTAACTCGGGTGCCTCTCTGCCAACGGATATCTGGTACCCTTCCAGCCCGGGCGTGAAGCCGCAGCGGTCTGACCAGGTAGCGCTGGGCCTTACCAAACTCTACAAAGACACGTACCTTTTCAGCACCGAGGCCTACTACAAGAAAATGAACCGGCAGCTGGACCTGCGAGACGGGGCCGAGATCTTCGGGAACAATGAACTGGAGCAGGAGTTTGTGTTTGGGAGCGGCGAGAGTTACGGCCAGGAATTTTACGTGGAGAAGAAAGAGGGCAAAACCACCGGCTGGGTAGGCTACACCCTTTCCTGGACCAACCGCACCTTCCCGGATATCAACGAAGGCCGCACCTTCCCTACCCGGTTTGACCGCCGCCATGACCTCTCGGTAGTAGCCATACATGAATGGAGCAAGCGCATAAGCGCCACCGCCACGTTTGTGTACGGGACCGGCAATGCCTACTCCCTGCCCGTGCAGCGCTTTGTGTACCAAGACGTGCCCGGCGAGGATTACACCATCATTCCCGTGTACCCAGACCGCAACTCCTTCCGGCTCGCCGATTACCACCGCCTGGACCTTGGGGTAGTTTATAAACTGCGGCCAAAGCGCGGTAGCTCAGACCTTACCTTTAGCGTGTATAATGTGTACAATCGCCGTAACCCGTACTTTGTCTACTTTGAAACCCTTAAAGATGATGAGTCTGAGCAGATCACGGGGTTTGTGGCTAAGCAGGTTTCCCTGTTCCCGGTTATTCCGTCCATTACCTATAATTTCAAGTTCTGATGGGTGCTAAACTTTTCTCCTGGCCAAAAGTACTGTTCCTGCTGCTGATGGGCACAGTTTCCTCCTGCGACATGGAACAGGAGATTGAGGTCAAACTGCCGGTGCTGCCTGCCCAGATGGTGGTGGAGTGTTACCTGGAGAACGGCCAGCCCATGCGCCTGGCTTTGTCTGAATCTGCCGGGTATTTTGACCAGCCCCAGGCCGTTCGGGTAGCCGGGGCCACGGTAACCATCACCAAAAACAATGAACCACCCGTTATGCTGCGGGACACCCTGTGGGTAGATGAGGCCAACCAAAAAGTGTACACCCACCACAACCGCAGAATTGTGACGGCCGTCCCCGGCGATGTGTTCACCCTGCTCATCACCGACCTAAAGGGACGGCGCCTAACCGGCAAAACCACCGTGCTCGCCCCTGTGCCCTTTGACAGCATTGGCTATAAGTTCAATGACAAGCCGGACCAAAGCAAGGAGGCCTACCTGTTGGTGCGCTGGAAAGATGACGGGGCCACCAAGGACTTTTACCGCCTGCTGGCCCACAAGAAAGACAGCACCGGCGTAGACAGCCAACTGGACGCCGAACTCAATGACCGCCTGCGCAATGGCATGAAAATCACCTACACCACCACTTACTGGTTTGAACCCAATGACACGCTCACCATCAAGCTTTTCCATGTAGAGGAGCCGTACTACAATTTTATCAGTAGCGTGGAAGATGCCCGCCGGGCCAACGGGAATCCGTTTGCCCAGCCGGTCACCATCAAGTCCACCGTGGCAGGCGGCTTTGGGGTATTCACCCATTTGAATTACCAGGCCCGGCAGATTATCCTGAAATAGACTTTGCAAGGCCGAGGTTAGAAAAACCAAAAGCCTATAAAAAAGCCGGGGCACCTTTTGTAGGTGCCCCGGCTTTTTTATAGGTAACTTCAACAACCTGTAACCTTAGTTCTGCCGCTTGATCAGTTCAGTGATTAACAAGGTCATTTTAGGTTCAGCCTTGGCGGCGGCCTCCAGAATGTCTTTCAAGACCACACGCTGGATTTTGTCTTGCGAGCAAAGGTCAGTGATGATAGAGACGGCAAAGCAGGGCAAGCCCATGTGCACGCAGGCAATTACTTCGGGGATGGTACTCATGCCCACGGCATCAGCGCCAATGTTATTGATGTACTTGTATTCTGCCCGGGTCTCCAGGGTGGGGCCGGTCACGCTGGCATACACGCCGGTCTTGGCATTGAGGCCGTGCTCCTCTGATATTTCCAGGGCTTGCGCTACCAGACCAAGGTCATAGGGTTCGCTCATGTCTGGGAAACGCGGCCCTAGGTCGTCTATATTCTTACCAATAAGCGGGTTAGGCAACAGGTTGATATGGTCTGTGATCACCATTAGGTCAGACAACTCAAAATCTTCCTTAAACCCGCCGGCCGCGTTGGAGATAAAGAGTTTCTGAATACCCAGCAGTTTCATGACCCGCACCGGGAACACTACCTGCTCCATGGTGTAGCCTTCATAGTAGTGGAAACGGCCTTGCATGACCACCACCCGGCGGCCACCCAGTTCCCCGAAGATCAGCTTACCGGAATGGCTCTCTACGGTAGAAACCGGGAAATGCGGAATGTCTGCGTAGTCCAGGCTGTAGGTAATCTCAATGTCTTTTACCAGGGCGCCCAGACCGGTCCCCAGAATGATCCCGAAATCGGGCAGGAAAAGGTTGGTTTGCTGACGGATAAAATCGGTGGCTTCTTGTAGGGTTTGTAGGGTATTACTCATGTTTAGCTAAAAAATATTTTTCTGTTTTAGGGCCGATTTTCTGAAAACGGCCTTAAAACAACGTGAACGAGGGACGGCGCAAGGTCGGAAAAAAAAAGCCAAAAAAAAGAGAGATATGTCATTTTACGTCGCAAAAAAGGCTACCCGTGGGCAGCCTTTTTTGCGACGTAAAATGACGGGGAACAGGCTTACTGGATGTTCAATTCAAACGGCATACGGGCCTGCACGCTCTGCATATGCATAACCCGCTGGTATTGTTGGTAGTATGGCAACAGCGGCCCCAGCTCCTTCTGCAAAGAATAGACTCTTACCTGCGACTCAGTGTCTGAGAACAGGTTTTCCATGAAGGTTTTCTGGGCTGGCAGAGTGCGTAAGCGGTACTCGCCTTCTTTTAATTTTGCTTTGCGGGCGGCAATGGCAATGGCTTGGTCTATCCCGCCCAACACATCTACCAGACCGTTCTGCTTGGCCTCAATCCCGGACCAGACGCGGCCCGAAGCCAGCTTCTTGAGTTGGGCCAGTGGCATCTTTCTTGACTGCGCGGCTTTGGTGGTGAAGTCTTCATAGATGCGGTCTACCTCGCGCTGGATGTGCATTTTCTCATATGGCGTCATGGCCCTGGTGATGGTAGGCACATCTGAGAATTTACCCGTGTTTACGCGGTCTGTGGTAATGCCCAGCTTGTTTTTGAGGAAGTTCTCTGAGTTGACCAGAATCCCGAACACGCCAATGCTGCCGGTAATGGTGGTAGGGTGCGCCACAATGGTGTCACAGGCCATGGCGATGTAATATCCGCCGGAGGCGGCCACGTCTGACATGGAGGCGATGATGGGTTTTACTTTTTTGGTAAGCATCACCTCGCGCCAGATAACGTCTGAGGCCAGGGAGCTTCCGCCCGGCGAGTTTATACGCAAGACCACCGCTTTCACGTTCTTGTCCAGGCGCGCTTTTCTGATGGCTTCAGACATGCCTTTGCCGCCAATGGTGTTGTCATCTCCCTTGCCGCCCACAATATCGCCGGAGGCGTAGATCACGGCAATTCTGTTCCGTGAGGACCCGCTTTTCTTCTCTGGGTCAGCTACTTTTTTGTACGTGCCCAGGTTCACCATCTCCAGGTCTTTGTCTTTTTTGACGCCGGTTCTGGCCTTCATGAAATCGGTGGCCTGGTCATAGTAACCCAGGTGAGAAACGATGCCCAGTTTAAGGGCGTCTTTGGCGTTGTGCACCAGCATGGAGTCTGAGATGTTCTTCACCACGGCAAAGTCTTTCTTGCGGGCGGTGGCAATGTTGCGCAGCATGAAATCATTGAGCGAGTTCAAAAACGAGGTGGTTTGCGCCCGGCTGGGGTCGCTCATCTTGTCTAACAAAAACGGCTCAACGGCGCTCTTGTACTCCCCAACTTTGAACACATAGGGCTGCAGTTCCAGCTTCTCCAGGGTGCCTTTGAAAAACATGACCTCAGAGCTTAAGCCGTTCAGTTCTATGGCGCCTTGCGGGTTCAAATAAAACCGGTCTGCCACCGAGGCCAGGTAATAGGCTTTCTCACTGGAGAACTCACTGTAGGCCACCACAAACTTTTTGGATTTCTTGAAATCTATCAATGAGTTTCTGATTTCTTCCACGGTGGCCATACCGGCTTGCAGCATGTCAAGATTCAGGAAAATGCCCTTGATGTTATCATCGGCTTTTGCTTTTTTGATGGAGGCTTTGATCTCATCCAGGCCAATGCCCCTTTCGCCGAAGAAATCGCTCATGCCCAGGTCAGCGAACGGGCTACGGGGAGCCCGCTCCACCACCGGCTGGCTTAACTTGATCTCCAGCACAGAGCCTTCCTCAATGGATACTTCATCCTCTACTGAGGCCGCGGCTATCCCTATCAGGAGCAGCACGCCTACCCCCATAAACAGGAATAACCCTACTATGGTGGCTAATACAAACTTTAAGAATTGTCGCATATCAATTATAAATCACACTTTAACCGGCAAGGCTTCAGCTTTTGGTACTAGTGTATTGGTCGTAATTTAGGAAGAAGACTTACAACTTGCCTGTAAATTATGTTAAAGACATATTTATCTTGCTTGCCTGAAACCGCAAAAGGCTCTGTCTGCGGGTGGTTCTGGAATTTTCCTATTTCTGTTTTGGGGCGGTTTTCTTAAAATCGTGCTTAAAACAGTTAGGCCATCTGGTAACCGAATGGCCGGTGCCGGGCGTAATAACCAAAACCAGAATGAGCCGCCCCCCTTGTTACTGGCCCTTTGCCGTATACTACAGAACATGAAAAAATGGATTTGCCTTCTGCTGTTCATCTTTGGCGCTCTGCTCACGCAGGCCCAGCAACGGCGCAACCTGAATTTCAAATACTTCGGGCTCACGCTGCACCCAAAGGGAGACAACAACGCAGAACTCATGCCCCTGAACCCCGATGGCAAAGGCTACCTTGTGTTGAACGTGGGCGGCAGCGTAGGCTATGAGCATTTTCTGGTGCCGGGCAAATTCTCTGTGAAAGCCATTCAGGCCCTGTACGCCGACTGCGCACTTCGGTTTGCCGGCTTCACCCATTTTGGTCTGCGGGCCGTTATTTTTGATATAGGTCGCCATTCAATGAACGGTGGGCTGGGCCCCACGCTGGTGTACCGCCGCAACTGGTCTGATTTGGAGGGCTACACGCTTTCCACCTCGTTTTTTGGGGGCGACCCCGATGACACCTGGCAATACAAAATGGTCTGGTACGCCGGCGAATTTGAATACAACTACCGCCTCTCTGACCGCACCGACCTCTCCACCTCCTTCGTGCCCGGCTACCCCAACATCATGAGCCTTTCCTTTGGCGTGCGCTATTGGCTGAAGGATTGAGAGATTGAATGATTGAGTAAATGAGAGAAAGACTAGGTTCCTACTTAGGGCTTCTACCCTTTAATGAGGCAAACTTCCCGACTAGTTTCTTCCCGGACCGACTTAGGTTTTGGGAGTAAATCCTTGATGATGTTAAGGCTACTTTGAGCCTTGTATTCTAAAACAAGGCCGGAAATAAGCTTGAAGTCAGTAACGCATTTTAGGAAAACTATATAGTATATTCGGCAGTGCAGTTACGTTTAGCCGACCAATGGTGGCTGGCTAAACCGAATAACTCCGTTTAGCAGCTAGTTATGCTTCATTATATAGATTCAACGCCAAATAATTGTAAGCGCCTGCTTTGAAGGTAAATTTTATGACAATTTTCAGTCAATTTCATCTATGCATTAATGTGAATGAATAAGAATCTTAAACTGATTCAATTAAATTCCGAAATATATGAAGATTATCTAAAAACAGGTTTTTAAACTATTTATGCTGAAACTAGGCGGATACATAAACTTATTAATTGCATTTGTACATCTTATCGGACTGATTTGGATGGTTCAAGTGTTTAAGTTATTTGGTATTAGTAAACAAATGAATGAACTTTCAGAAATCCATTCATCATTTCCATATTTACTAACAATTGTTGTTGCTTTAGTATTTTTCGTTTTTGGCCTTTATGGACTGTTAGCCGACGATAAACTCCCCAAAATGCCGTTCCTAAAGCCCGTAATATTTTTAATTGGGGGTATTTATATATTCCGTGGACTTGGAGAATTAATCTATGAAACAACGCGAAGCAAACACTCGACAACAGAAATAGCATATTCATTTGTCGCATTGGCAATTGGATTACTATATCTAATCGGAGGATTTAAAAAATGGAAAGTAACAAGAAAAAAAAATAACGAACGCATAACAACGGCTTGGTAAAAGGCGGGCTTACTTGCTTCGAATTAAGGCTAGTGCAAGGCTGAGCGTTTTTACTTTGTATGAACTTTAGTACTAAAAAACCCGCCCTTCACTAAGCTACAAATCGTTAGCAGCCATACTGTCAAACCGTTTAAATCTTAAAATGGAGGAGAGAATTCAATTTCTAAGGAAAAAAGCTGACCGAAAAAGAAAGTTACCAGAATTCTTAAATGAACTAGCAAAAATATCAAACCGATGCTTTGACGAGACTGAAGTACTATCTGTTGAACAAACTGAAATACTCAAATCTGAAATATCAAAAAGGAATTTTTACCAGTCAGTTCTAGTAATTGCAAAACCAACCGGAGAGAGTAATTACATTAAACAAATCTTGACTGCTTTAAAGCCCTGTTTGCTAGAAATGTCGGCTTATTTTTCAACAAATAGATATTTAGACAGCTTCTATCTCCTAACAGATGCTAGTTTTGTTATTGATACATTTGAAAAGATTATTGATTTTGATGGCGATACGCTCTTTGTTTATGACATTACCCTTAAAAATGGTTTTTTAATTGATTTAAATGAAGAAAGTTGGGCAATAGGTGAAAGGATCGAAAAACTCCTAACTTATGAGTTGAGAGTTTGGGGGACCGAATGGATTATGAAAGTGTCAACACAACTTTCATAATCCTTTAAATCACGGCAAAATACGGCTACTAACAGTGTTTTTATAAAATTAAGGCTGGACTTTAAGCTTTTAACTTAATATCGCTATTTTGATTTGTTGGTTAATTGAAACTGATATTTTTCAAATGCCACAGCTTCATAAAAACATTAACGTTGTAGTGCATTAATAAATAAGATGAGAAAGGAATTAAAAGATTTTAACTGGCACGTCTACGGGCTTTCTCTCTCTGACTATGAATATACATTTCAAATAGTCACAGAAGTAATTAGAGATAGGAAAAAACAACTTCAACAAAAAATCGACACTCTTGAAGTATTCGACGGAGACGGGAATCTTATAGACTTATCTACAGGCGAAGGTGACGAAGCTATTGACGATATATCATACTATAACTACATTGAAAATCTTTATCTCTGGCATTTTGGCCTTTGGCGATTGCAAGGTGTTTTCGAAGGCATTTTAAAACAAGAATTCTTCCATCAAGAAAAGCTTCCAGGTTTAAAATCAAAGTTAGATTTCATTAAAAAATTAAATTATAGAATTTCACAATCTGACTATGATGAAATATTGGAATGGGGAAAACTTAGAAATGCTTTGTCTCATCACCCTCCAGAACAGTATAGACCTTGTGAACTTGAAGAAAAAGATTTAAAAGAATATTACGAATTAGTAAAAAGAATTACAGAGGATTTACTCGAGCAAAAAGAGAAAAATAACGACCCCACAAAAACTCCTATGCGGTAGCTATGCCTCCTTATAGCAAAGCCGTAAAATTTCGAAAACCAAGCAGTGTCCTGCAAAATCTTTATTCTTTCAATCACTCAATACCTAGTACCCGTACCACTCGCCCCACTGGTTTCTTAAATTCTTACGCATTTCGTTTTCGCGGGCGTTGTTGCCGGGGTTGAAGAAGACGGTGCCTTTTAACTCGTCTGGCAGGAAATTCTGGGCCACGAAGTTGCCTTCATAGTCATGGGAGTATTTGTACTCGTTGCCGTAGCCAATTTCCTTCATGAGCTTGGTGGGAGCGTTGCGCAGGTTCAACGGCACCGGCGGGCTCCCCTGCTCCCGCACCATGGCCCGGGCCGTCCGGATGGCTTTGTAGGCGGCGTTGCTCTTGGGCGAGGTGGCCAGGTAAATGGCGCACTGGGCCAGAATAATATCGCACTCGGGGTACCCGATCACGTTAACCGCCTGGAAGCACTCATTGGCCATGATAATAGCCGTAGGGTTGGCATTGCCGATGTCTTCAGAGGCCATGATGAGCATGCGGCGGGCAATGAATTTAGGATCTTCGCCGCCTTCTACCATGCGGGCCAGCCAGTAAATAGTAGCGTTGGGGTCTGAGCCGCGCATGGACTTGATGAACGCCGAGATGATGTCATAGTGCGCTTCGCCGCCTTTGTCATACAGAGCCAGGTTCTGCTGGGCAATCTGCTTCACCAACTCATTGTTGATTACCACCTTCTCCTTGGAGCCCGAGGAACTGCCGTCAATCACTATCTCCAGCAGGTTGAGCAGCTTGCGGGCATCGCCGCCGGAGATGGTCAAAAGGGCCTCGTACTCGGCAATTTCTATCTCGTGGTTCTTCAGGATTTCATCTTCCGTCAAGGCTTTCTGGACCAGTTCCACCAGCTCCTTCTTCTCCAATGACTTGAGAATGTAGACCTGGCAGCGGGACAACAATGCCGGAATCACCTCAAATGAGGGGTTCTCAGTGGTGGCGCCAATCAAAGTCACAGTACCTTTCTCCACCGCCCCCAGCAGCGCGTCCTGCTGCGATTTATTAAACCGATGGATCTCATCTATGAACAGCACCGTGCCCTGGCGCTTGCGGGCCTGGTCAATCACATCGCGTATGTCTTTCACGCCGGCGTTAATGGCGCTCATGGCCACAAACGGCACCTTAAGTTGCCCCGCAATGATTCCGGCCAGGGTGGTTTTGCCCACGCCGGGCGGTCCCCAGAAGATCATGGAAGGTACCATGCCGGCCTCAATGTAGCGGCGCAGCACCCCATTGGGACCTACCAGGTGTTGCTGCCCGGCGTATTGGTCCAGGTTGTGCGGGCGCATGCGCTCCGGCAAAGGGGCTTTGGTGGTTTGGAACATGGTAAGAAAGGCTCTGAAAAGGTATTATCCCACTAACGGGGAAAGCTGCCACGAAGATACTTTGAATTGCTTTCCGTTTTATGCCTCTTTTCCGGAAAATGGGCTCAAAACGGAGGAGCAATTGCCAAGGGTTCATAGAAAGACAATTGCCTTTCTTAGGTGCAGGGCCAACAGGTCCTAAACAAATAACTGGTTCAGGTGTCAGCCCGGCTCTGAAAAGTATGGAAGTTTGAAACTTTAGCGAGGCGCTAGCCTCACTGATTCTTGGGAAGGCCTACAGCAGATAATGGAAGTATCCATCAGACGGCTAAGATACTCACGGAGAAAGAAGGAAATATCTAAGAGACGCTACAGCAACTTGGCTATGTCTACCGCTACGGCATAAGTAAACAAAACAAACAGCGTGATAAAGAACCCGTAGCCTACCAGGTACAAGAGCTTTTGCTTTTTATAGGGCTCCTTTGCCCGGTAGCTTTTTATCAGGAAGAAGAACCCCACGGGAGTAATGAAAACGGCTAGCAAGGCAGGCAAACTGATGGTCAAATCTCTGATGGTCCCTTCCAGCTTAAGAGCAGGCAACAGCAGGGCCATGAGAATGGTGAAGGCCGTTAAATATAGAATGGCCCGGTAAAGGGCTTTCGCCTTTTTCAGGTTTTTGTTGTTGCCCAAAACTGCTTCTGTTTCCATTGTCTTATATTCTTTCCTCCTTCCCGTTTTAGGCCTGTTTTAAAGAAAACAGGCCTAAAACGCTACTTTGTTGCTTCCTTTATAAGGCGGCCATCAAACAGATGGGTTTGTTCCAGCAGGTAAGTTTGGTATTCATACACCAGCTTTTTAGGGATGCGGGCAAAGTCCATCTGTTTTTCCCCCACCACCTTTTGGGTTGCACCGCTTACGGTATTCAAATCCAAATGCGTTTTGTGAAATCTCCTGAGTTCGGAGGGCAGATCATTTACTTGGATTACCCGCCACCGGGGCGTTCTGGTCACGCCGGTTTCATAGTATTGCGCCACCAGTTTCTCGCTGGGGTTTTGCGACGAGCGGTAAATGATGCGGTCTTCTTTTATATCACCCAGAAACTTTAAACTCAGGAAAAAGGCGATGCCCACCGGCAAGAGCAGCACGTCTGAGTATATCAGCAAGGGAGTAGATTTCTTCAGCTTTACCATCAGCAGGTAATAAATACCTTCAATGTACAGGAATACCAAAACCATTAACAGCAGCAATAGAAGCAGGTGGCCCTCCAGCAGAAACTGGGCAAAGGCAGAGCGGGGCTCATACCGGTAACTTGCCCACATCTGAAGCAGAATCAACGCTATTCCTACAGCCCCTATGGCTAGGATTTTTGACTTTGCCGTTTCTGCCTTTTTATGGTTGTCCTTCATACCACCTGGAATGTTGCGCTGGGTCTGCTACGGTTTTTTTTGCTGCCCGGCTTTCAGGGCCTCGGCCTTTGCTTTGGCCACCGCCTCCTGCTGATCGGCCCAGAGGCGCTTCTTTTCCTCGGCCTGCTCGGGGCTGAGGTCCGTGAAATGGTAGATCATGTTTTTGATGTCCACCTCCGGGAAGTCATAGACCTTGGTCATGGTCAGGCAATCGGTAGGGCAGACGGTGGTGCAGAGTCCGCAGTAACAACATTTGGCCAGGTCAATGTCAAACATGGGCGCGAAGAGCCGTTTTTTAGTGCCGTCTGAGGTTTCGCCTATGTCTTCGGTGGCTTTGACAGACTCAATGGTGATGCAGTCTACGGGGCAGATCTTGGCGCAGAGGTCGCAGACAATGCAGTCGTCAATCTCATTGTGCAGGCGGTAGCGGCCGTTCTCGGGTACAGGCAGCGTCTCATAGGGGTACTTCAGGGTCACCAATCCGGTTTGATGCGCGAAGTAGTTGGGGTCCGCGATATCCAAGGGAGCGCGCCGGCGCCTGGCCTGAAGCATGTGCCTGAACGTAAGCGCCATGCCCTGCCAGAGCGATTGCGCATTTCGCCAAAAGCCTCGTCTTTGTAAGCTGCCTGTTTCTTTGCCCATTTGGTTAAATCATGAATAAACGCCACACCGCCGCCAGCAATACTAACACCAGCGCCGCCGGGGTCAGCAGTTTCCAGCACAGGTGCATGAGTTGGTCTACGCGCAGCCGCGGATAGGTCCAGCGCAGCCATACCTGCACCGTCATTAGCACCAGCGCCTTGCCTACCAACCAGAAGAACGCCCATAAATGCCCACTCCAACTCCCCAAGGCACCCGTGGTCCAGTCGGCCAGGCGCACAGGGCCCAGGTTGGGGAAAGGCGTGTTCCAGCTGCCTAGAAACAAGACCACGGCCACCAAACTCACCAGCAACATCATGGCGTACTCGGCCAGGAATAGCGCGGCAAACCGGAAGCCACTGTATTCTACGTGAAAACCCGCCACCAGCTCAGATTCCGCCTCCGGAATATCAAAGGGCGCCCGGTTGCACTCGGCCAGCGACGCAATAAAGTAAATCACAAACCCAATGCTGAGCAGCGGCATGCGCAAAATGTTCCAGGTCAGGAATCCACCCACCTGCGTCACGTCCACTCCCCAGGCCTTCAGCCCGAACAGGTAATTGGTCTCCTGCCCGTACCCGGGAAACTGCCGCAGGTGCAGCCCCTGCTGAAAACTGATTTCCTGCAAATCAAGGCTCTGGCTGATGATCACCACGCTTAGAATCGCCAGCCCCGCCGGAATCTCATAGGACACAATCTGCGCCACCGACCGCATGGCCCCCAGCAGCGCATATTTGTTATTGGAGCCCCAGCCCGCCATCAAGAGCCCCACCACATCCAGAGACACAATGGCCAGTAGAAAGAACAGGCCCAACGAGGTGCCCGAGGGAATAAGGGTTGGGGTGAGCGGCACCACGGCAAACCCCGCCAGCACCGCCGCGAAAATTACCAGCGGGGCCAGTTTGAAAAGCCACTTATCGGCGGCGGCCGGCACTATGTCTTCTTTCTGGAGGAGCTTGAGGATATCGGCGGCAAACTGCAGGGTGCCGTACGGCCCGGCCTCAGTGGGCCCCAGCCGGTCCTGGATAAAGGCCGACAGCTTCCGCTCGGCGTAGAAGATGATTACCACCACGCCCAGAATCAGGAATATGACAAACGGCAACGCCAGCATGCGCTCAAAGGATTGTTCTGACCAAAGGTACTTAATTTAGCTATTTGTTTTTAGCTACGGGATAATGGTTTTAAAAGCCGTTTTCAGGGTCTTTTTAGAAATAAAGGCCTAAAAAAAACTCTCCGAAACCCCATGGCATCTTCTAAAAGAGGAAGGCGCCTTGCCTAGTTGTTTCGCCATTTTCTTCTGGTGTTTTATGGTCCGGAAATACTCTTTAATTTAGGCCTCTGGTTTAACCTGTCTCCTATGCTCCTACACCTTCTCTGGCCTTTGCTTTTCTTCTGGAATACCGTTGGTTCGGCCAAGGCCCCTGCCCTTACCGGCCAAGACGTAATAGCCAAAATGCACCGGAAATACGCGGGCAAGTTTGACCCTTATTTCACGTTTGACCAGACCGCGGTACTGTACAAAAGCCCCCAGGACTCCACGGTGCAGGTATGGCACGAGGCGATTGTTTTCCCGGGCAAGTTGGTGATCAAGTTTGACGATTTCTCGGCCGGTAACGGGGCCATCTATGCCCAGGACAGCCAGTTCGTTTTCAAAGACAATGTGTTGCAAAGCCGGAGGCGCCGCGTGCATGAACTTTTGGTACTGGCCTTTGACGTGTACCACCAGCCGGTAGCGCGCACAGTGGCCCAGCTGCAGGAAGCAGGCATTGACCTTTCCCTGGCCCGGCAAACCAGCTGGCAAGACAAGAACGTGTATGTGGTAGGCAACCCCGAAGGCAGCCATTTCATCATTGACCAAAAGAAGCTCTGGCTACTACAGACAGTAAGGCAAACCGGGGAAAACAGAACCGTGGTGGACCTGAAAGGCTACCAGAAACTACAAGACAACTGGATTGCCACCAACCTCACCTTTTCCCTCAATGGCAGACGCACCATGCGGGAAGTGTACTACAACATGAAATTCCCGAACGCTTTGCCTGCAGATATATTCACGGTAGCCGGATTTAACGCCGCCCGCTGGTAACCTGTTTTATGCCAGGTTTCCGGAAAACAGCCTTGAAACGAAGTAAACCTTTCTCCAATTATTAATCTAACACCAAAATGGCCACCGTTAAACTGACGCCCGCCCAGCAGGAAGAAAAAATTGAAGTCTTTTTCACCCACGGCCCGGCTTATGCGCAGCCTATCTGCGAGAAACTGAGAGAGGCCATTGCCACCGCAGACCCAGACCTGAAGGCCTCCTGGAAATGGGGAACTCCGGTGTATGAGAAAGCGGGCGCAAGCATGGTCTGTGCCATTAGTGTGCACAAACAGCATGTGAACCTCACCTTCTTCCAGGGGGTACAGGTGCCAGATACCTATGGCCTTTTCACTACCGGCCTTGACGCCAAAAACATGCGCACCATCAGGTTCACAGAGGCTGGCCAGGTAAATGAGAAACAGGTGGCAGAATATGTTATAGCCGCCACGCACGTAAAACCAGATAAGTCTGCCAAATCCACGGAACGCAGCGTAATTGAAATACCCGAAGACCTGAAACTGGCCCTCGCCCAGGCCCAGCAACTAGACAAATTTGAGCAGATGGCCTACACGCATCGCAAGGAATACGTGCGCTGGGTCACCGAAGCCAAACGCCAGGAAACGAGGGATAGCCGCATTCTAAAAACCGTAGACCGGATTATGGAGGGTAAGAAATTCAGCTGATCTCCTGCAAGGCGTCTTTTATTTCCCGCAGGAACTCCCGGTGGTCGCCTACGTGGAAGATGCTGGTCTCCACCTCCTCGGTGGAACCGTACAAACTACTGCCGTATTTCATGTTCAGGTACTTGGCCGTCAGTTTAAAGGGTACCTCAAAGCCATCGGGCAGTTCAGAATCTGAGCCAACGGCCACCAGGAACAGGGTTTTGCCCTGTAGTTGCCGGCCCAGGTCCTTGTGCGCCGTCACCACATCGGTGAGCCGGTCAAAGAATGTTTTCAGGAGGCCGCTCATGGCATACCAATACACGGGCGTGGCCATGATAATGACCTGGTGCTGCGTTACCTGCTCTATGATTTTCAGGAACTGATCATCGGGCGTGTAGTCGTTCTCATAGCGGAAGGGCGCAATATGGTAATCGAGTAGGTCCAATAGCTTATGAGGTGTGTCCTGGAAAACGGTTTCCAACAAACGATGGGTATCACTGTCTTTGCGGGCGCTGGCCTGCAGGATAAGTGGTTTAGGTTCTAGAGTCATAAAGGAGAAGTTTAGCCTTTATTTCTACCCATTATCCCTGCTTTGGTTTCGTCTACTCCATCTATCTATTTCTTAAAAGTACCGGGTTTTAGCTACTCCACCACGTGCCCCACAAACTGCGATAGGTTGGTGATGATGCCGCGTTCCCGCCGAAACCCGATGGCGCAGCCTTCGCCGGCCCAGAAAACGCCTGCCTGGTAGCGGTAGCCCTGGATGTCCTGGGGCAGTTCGGCCCAGGCCTGGTAAATGCGCGGCTGGCTGTGGTACTCACCGATGGTAGAGGAAACATCTGTGTTCTCCCGCACCTCTATGTTCTGGCCTTCGCGGCCGAAGAAAGGTTTCTCCACGGCCTTGCCTTCAAAGGGCGTGAACTCAGTGCGGAGCAGGAGCGGGTGGTACGGGAACTGTTGCCAGAGCCAGGCCAGGAAGCCTTTGCTCTGGAAAATGAGGGAATAGGCCGGGTTGGCAATGATGACCGTGCGGCTAAACTGCAACTCAATGATATCAGCGCAGAGCGCGGGCTCCAACTCTGCCAGCAGCTCCCAGGGCACCAGCTTGAAGAGGAACGGGAAGCGGCGCCACTGCTCTGCCCCTGTCTGGGCCCAGATGCCGCGTTCAGCGCCCAGCGTAGAGACTTCCATCTCATCGGCGGCGCAGATATGGGTCTCAAAGCCGGCCTCGCGGGCGGCCTCGGCCAATACCTCACAGTTCGTATAATCTTCTTTGTTGCCACCCAGATAAACCAGCAGCAAGGCCGGCTCCAGTTCGGCGTTCAGCCCTTGCCAGGTCTTGAATTGCTCCACCAACCCTTCATAGAGCCCGTTGGCCTGCTGGCTTTCATTCTTGCCTGCGGCGGCCAGGCTGGCCCACTGCACCACGGCGGTCTCCGGAATAGAGGTGGCGGTATCGGCGTTGAACTCCAGCAGTTTAATACCTTCTGGCGTTTGCGCGAAGTCAAAGCGGCCGTACAAATGCCAGTGCCGGTCATCTTCCCAGGAATGGCGCATGGCCTTCCACAATTTGGGCGGGATGCCAATCTTGCGCATGAATTCCTCGGGCAGGCCTTCGGGCACCGCCTCCACCATCATCTGGTATAGGGTGTTGGCCGCCTCCAGCAGGTCATCAGCGGCCGCCTGGGATAGCACCACTGCTTCCCCTGACAGGTACGTCTGGCATTCTTCCTCCACTACCCACTCCCACCCCATCTGCTTTACCATGTTGGTGACATCGCCGTGGTGCGGCATCAATTTTACGGAAAGGGCAGCGTCTGACATAGGCTGGAAATTTAAAAGAATCTGGTTGTGGGAAGGAAAAATCAAACAGCGTTTTAAGGCTGATTTCACGAAAACAGCCTTAAAACAGAAATTGCATAAAACAGGATTGTAGCCCCAGAATATCTAAGGAGCCTTAAGCTTTTACTGGAAACTAAGCCCGGGCTTATCCGCCGAACCCGCCAGATCTCCCGCCAAAGGTGCCAGAGCGGCTGTTGGTGGGGCGCGAAGAACGCACGTTGCCCGAAGCCGCCGGACGGCTATACGCGCCGGTGGTTCCCCGGAACGCCTGGGCGCCCCTGGACCGCTCGGCGGTGGTTTGCTGCCGCCAGGACTCGTTGCGCTGGATGGTGTTGGGGTTGGCGTAGTAGGCGCGGTTGGGTGACAGCATGCGGCCAGCCATGTAGCCAATGCTGCTCCACATGAGCACGTTCATCATACTGAACCCAGACCCGTTCTGGGGGTTGGCCTGGCTGTATTGCTGCATGCGCTTCTCCAGCTCCAACCCTTGCAGGGTGTCTACCTTGCCGTCATTGTGCTTGAGAATAGCCATTACCTGACCGGCCGGCGCTGGGCGCTCGTCGGTGATCTTCCATTCCTCGGGGTTCACCTCGGTCATCTCGGTAATCATTCCCTGGGTATAAGTCGGGGCGGTCTCGCCGGAGTTCCACTCCGTGGAGGCTTCATTCTGAGCCGAGCGGTTATCTGAGCATGAGGATAGCCCAAGGCAGGCGGCGGCGCTCACCAACAGCACGTTGCGGGAGAAATCACCAATAAGGAAATAGCGCTTTTTCATAGTCAGGGATACGATAGCCGTTTCAGGCATGTTTTTGTAAAAGTAAACGAAAAACAGACACGAATGATTGCCCTGCTCCTACTCCCACAGCGGGTAATGCTCCAGATGCACTTTCTCTTGGAAGAAAAGCTGCGTGGAGGCCTCAAAGGAGACCGTATAGTCAGACACGTAGAAGTGGGGAGGTCCCAGCAGGCGCTCCGCAGCAATGCCGTTTTTGGCCAGCACCTGCCCCACATGACGGGCCACCAGTTCCGAGGCGTCCAGCACCTCCACGCTTCCGCCGTAAAAGGTGGCAATCTGGTCTTTGATTAAAGGATAATGCGTGCAGCCTAGAATAAGTGCCTCAATTCCGTCTAAGGCGGGGTCAGAAAGATAGGTTTGAATCACGCTCTCAGAGATGGTGTTGTTAAAGAAGCCTTCTTCTATCATGGGCGCCAGCAAGGGCGTCGCCAGTGACTTGAGTTGGATGTGGCGGTCCAGGTCGTCTATCTTTTTTTCATAGACATTAGAAAGCACCGTCTGCTTGGTCCCGATCAACCCGATAGTTTTTCCGGCAAACCTTTCGCCCACGTAGGCCACCACCGGGTCAATCACGTTCAGGACAAGGGCCTTACTGCCCACGTATTCGCGCACCAGTTCATAGGCCGCCGCCGAGGCGGAATTGCACGCAATAAGAATAATCTTACAATTCTTCTTGAGCAGTAACTCACAAATTTTGATGGAATACGCCTGTATGGCCGCCGTAGATTTATCGCCGTACGGCAGGTGGGCGGTATCGCCAAAATAGACCAGTTGTTCCAGGGGCAAATGCTTTTTAATGGCCTTGGCCACGGTTAAACCGCCAATACCGCTATCAAAAATTCCAATAGGGCGTTCCCAATCTTCCGCTTTCATCATGCTCTTTTATTTCAAAAAATCAGGGTTTACCCCTTACCTCCGTAAAAGTACCCATATTGTTAAAATACAAAACCAAACTGCACCTCACCAAAACAACTCTATTTCAAAAACGTAAAAGTTCATACAAGTTGAAACTAAAATAGGAGGATAAAAAATGAAAATATTATCAACCCGCGCCCACGGGATCATAGATTACCTGGTGGGTATGTTATTGATTGCGGCTCCGTTTATTCTTGACTTTGACCGCGGCGGTGCCGAAACCTGGGTTCCTATCATTGTAGGTGCCATTATTATCTTACAGGCCCTGATGACTAACTTTGAGGTGGGCATGTTTAAAATGCTTTCTATGAACATGCACTTGACCATGGACTACCTGATCGGGGTTTTCCTGGCGGCATCTCCCTGGATCTTCAATTTTGATGAATACGTTTATTTACCTCACCTGGTAGTAGGTGTTATGATTGTGCTGGAAGCCATGATCACCCGTGTGGTGCCAGAACACGGCACTGACACCCGTCATCCGTACAGAGGCGGAGGCATTCACCAACCACATTAAGGTAAAATAACTTAAATTAGTGGAAGACAATAGAAAAGGCTGGGAGTAATCCTGGCCTTTTTCTATTGTCTTCTGTTTTTGCTGGCGCTGGTTCTGGTTTGCGCTTTTTGGTTTGCGTACCTTTGTGCCATGAATTACCTATCAGCAGACTCTATCTCAAAAAGCTTCGGTGACCGCTGGCTTTTCCAGAACCTTACCTTTGGCATAAACCGCGGGCAGCGCATAGCCCTCATTGGCGCAAACGGAACCGGAAAAACCACCTTGCTCCAGATACTGGCCGGTTCTATGCCACCAGACAACGGCTCTGTGAGCGTGCGTAAAGGCATACGGGTAGGGTTCTTGTGGCAACAGCCTTCGTTCCCGGCCGGAGCGTCTGTGCAGGAAGCCATCTTCTCTGGGCAGACCGAGGTGTTGGACGCCATCCGGGACTATGAAGCCTGCATAGCCGACCCCAACACCTCAGACAACAAGATGCACGAGGTGATGGAGCGCATGGAAAACCTGCACGCCTGGGAATACGAGGTGCGCACCAAGCAGATCCTGGGTAAACTGGGCATCCAGAACCTGGACGTACAGGTAGAGCACCTGTCTGGTGGCCAGAAAAAACGCGTGGCCATGGCCCGGGTCTTGATTGAAGAGCCTGATCTTTTGATTCTGGATGAGCCTACCAACCACCTGGACCTGGAGACCATTGAGTGGTTTGAGAACCTGCTCACCACTGAGCAGACCACCCTTTTGATGGTAACCCACGACCGGTACTTCCTGGACCAGGTTGCCAACGAGATTGCCGAACTGGACCGCGGCCAGCTCTACACCTATAAAGGAAACTACAGCTACTACGTAGAGAAAAAAGCCGAGCAGGAGGAAGCCAATGCCGCCGAGATGGGCAAAGCCAAGCAACTGATGAAAAAGGAGCTGGACTGGATGCGCAAACAACCCCGCGCCCGCGGCACCAAGTCTAAATCAAGGGTAGACGCTTTCTATGACCTGAAAGAGAAAACCTCCCAGAAAGACACCCGCACATCACTGGAGCTTTCCGTGAAGAGTACCCGTCAGGGCAACCAGATCCTGGAAATTGACCATTTGAGCAAGCGCTTCGGGGAGAAAGTAGTGCTGGACGACTTCAGCTACGTGTTCCGGAAGAAGGACCGCGTGGGCATTGTGGGCCCGAACGGTGCAGGCAAGACCACGTTCCTGAATATGCTTACCGGCCGCCTGGCCCCAGACAGCGGCGAGATCATAGCCGGCCAGACCACCGTCTTCGGGTACTACACCCAAAACGAGCTCACCTTCAATGAAGACCAGCGCGTGATTGACGTGGTAAAAGAGGTAGCCGAAGTAGTGGAAACCGGCAACGGCGAGGTAATTACTGCCAGCCAGTTCCTGCAGCATTTCCAGTTCCCCCCGGCCCAGCAGTACACGTTTGTAAAAAAGCTGAGCGGTGGTGAAAAACGCCGTCTTCAACTACTGCGCGTCCTCATCAAGAACCCCAACTTCCTCATCCTGGATGAGCCTACCAATGACCTGGACATCCAGACCCTGAACATTCTGGAAGACTTCCTGCTGAACTTCGGTGGCTCCCTTTTGATTGTGTCCCATGATAGATATTTTATGGACCGTTTGGTGGAGCACTTGTTCGTGTTTGAGGAGAACGGCCACCTGCGTGACTTCCCGGGCAACTACACAGATTACCGCGAATGGCTCAAGGAACGCGAAAGCCTGAAGGGCACCGAGGAATACAAAGCCGCCCTGAAAGCTGCGCAGGCCGCCGCAAACGCCCCGGCTCCGGCTGCTGCGCCAACCGCAGACGCTACGCCTAAACGCAAGGCCTCTTTCAAGGAAAAGCAGGAATACGAGTTCCTAGAAAAGGAAATTGCGGCCCTGGAGCACGAGAAGGAAGCCTTGGTGGCAGAGATGAACGCCGGCGAGGCCAACCACGTGCGCCTAAGCGAGATTGCCGAAAGAATTCAACAAGTGGACCACGCCCTGGAAAGCAAAACCGAACGCTGGCTGGAACTTGCTGTGTTTATCTAAGCATCTGCTATTGGGGATGATACACAAGAGCAGCGTTTTAAGCCTGTTTTCTGAAAAACAGGCTTAAAACGCTGCTCTTGCCTTAGGGTACTTTACTTAAGTTGGAGTTTCTGTTTTTGGCTTACTTTCAGGAAAACAGGCTTAAAACGGGTTTCCTCCCAAGTTTTTATCTAATAGAGATCAACTAAAGCAGTCGGGCCTGGCAAGAGTAAAATCTGCCAGGCCCAACTGCTTTAGTTTTAATATGTTTTCAACCTCTGGCTTGCCAGCTGGCCTTAGTACATTTGGGGCGTGCGCTGGTAGCTGAAGGAGAAACCTACTTTCTGGGGCGTACTTACCTGCTGCTCTTCCAGTTTCTGTTTTACCGTGATCTTCCGAATTTCATCTACGTCTGGCGCCACCAGGTCATTGTTAACAGAGGCGATCATGGCGCTTTCCACCAGGAGCCGAAGGATGCCGGGGTCCAGTTTGTTATGGGCCATGTCATTGTAGGTAAGGTCCAGCTGCTTCACCCCTTCCAGGTAAAAATGGTTGTCAATGTTGATGAGAATACGGCCCAGCAGATAGCCAGGGTCATTTAAGCGGTTATATTTAATGGAATCGGCCATGAAGTTATAGGCCATGATGTGCCCAAAAAACCGGCGCCGGAAATCCTCTTCCACGTAGCGGCTTTTCATGAGCTCATGATCCTCAGGCAGGGTGATAATGTTGGAGTGCATAATGAAAATGAGCAGGTCTCCGGAGAATTTAATATGAAACTCAAATTCATTGACGCTCCGGTACTCAATAATCACGTTGGCGTCTACCTTGGTCACCCTCTCCTTCAGGATGTCTACCAACGTCACGGAACAAGCCCTTAGCTGGTCAAATGCTTCTTTGGTGTTTCTGAAAATAGCCTGTTTGGTAGTAGACTTCTGACGTAACCCTTCATAAATAGCTTCAATTCTATCTTCCATAATTATTAGTTTCGTGAAAGTTTACCGCTGGACCAGTACCAGGCAAAGTATCCTGTATTGTACCCTGCGCAGCGGTTTTAGGTTGCCTTAAATCGCCTGTCTCCCTTTTACCGTCCCTTTCCTTTCCAGCACTTCCAACTGCTGCTCAGAGACCTTGCCCAGTTCCTGCAGCACCTGCCAGGAGTGCGCGCCCAGCACCGGCGGCGGTGTCAAAGACGCCTCTCCTTCTCCTTCCAGGACGAAGGCAATTTGCCGAATTCCGGCCGCCTGTCCGTTTTTTCCCTGGAGTAGCTGTGGGCCAGCGCCTTCCTGGGCCAAGGCTTCGGGCACCGTATGAATGGCCCCGGCGGGCACGTTCTGCCTGTTAAGATGATGAAGGAACGGGTCACGGTTCTGCTGCGCCACCAACTCCTTCAGCTTTTGGGTCAGCGCCTCCCTATTGGCTACCCGGGCACTATTCGTCTTAAAGGAATCCTGACTGGCCAGCTCCGGCTGCCCTAATATAGTACAAAGTGCGGAGAACTGGCGGTCATCGCCAATGGCCAGCACCAACTCCTTTCCATCTGCCGTCTGAAAGACGGTGCCGTAGGGTACAATATTGGGGTGCTCAGAACCCATTCGCTCTGGCGCCACCCCGGCCACAAGGTAATTGGTGCCCTGGTTGGCCAAGGACGCAATGGCCGCCCGCAGCAAGGACACCTCTACCAGTTGCCCCTTTCCGGTCTTCTCCTTAAGATACAGGGCCGCCAGCAACCCTTCCTTTAACTGGTGGGCCGCCAGGAGATCTATCAAGGCCACCGGCATTTTGAGGGGAGCGCCTCCCTTTTCCCCGTTTAGGTACATAAAACCGGCTTCGGCCTGCAGCACGGCATCATATCCGGCCCGGGCCACCTCTTTGCCGTAGCCCGTGATACTGCCGTACACCAAAGATGGATTTACTTTGACCAAGGATGCAAAGTCAAGCCCCAGCTTTTCGGCGTCGCCGGGCTTGAAACTGGCCAGCACCACATCTGCCTGCCGGATGATCTGGTACACCGCCTTTTTCATGGAACTGTCAGACAGGTCCAGGCACACAGATTCTTTACCCCAATTGGCAGCCGAAAAATAAGCTGACACCATGGTTTCCTTTGCTTCAGAAGGCAGTTTCCAGCGCCTGGTCACATCTCCGTTGGTTTTGGCATTCTCTATCTTGATTACCCTGGCCCCCAACTCCGCAAAAAACTGGCCCACGCTGGGCCCCGCCAATACGCTGGCCAATTCCACCACTACCAAATCATGAAAGAGCCCTTTGCCAGATGCCATACGTTTTAAAGCTGTTTTCCCAAAAGTGGGCAAAAAACGTAGAAATGAAAATTCAGGGCCCACATCTCCACGTATTTACTGTCCTATTTAACAAAAAAGGGGCAGCGACTCTCAGCCACTGCCCCTTTTCAAGTTACGCTAGTCCATCAATCCCGCTTATTGGATCACAATCCGGTGGGTGGTGTTTTGCCCGTTGGCGGTCACGGATATCAGGTAGATGCCAGCTCTGAGGTTCAAACTGCCAATGTTCAGGTTCGCCTCTGACCGCCCCGCGCCTACTTCCTGGCTAAACATCTGGCGTCCGGTCATATCCCGTAACCTGATGAGAGCCGCTCCTTTATTGGCTTGCCCGAAGAAGACGGTAAATTCACCGTTGGTAACCGGGTTAGGCGCTATGCTCATTTTGCCAGTTCCGGTAGCGCTGTGGTTCACAGCTATCACTTTTGAATATTCAAATGCGTTGTCAAGGTCAACTTGTTTCAGGCGGTAGTACACGGTGCCTGAGGTCTTGAAGCGGTCTGTGTAGGTATAGTTTTTCACAACTGTTGAGTTTCCGGAGCCTTTCACCTCGCCTATTTTCTGGAAGTTCTTGCCGTCCAAGCTGCGCTCTACCTCAAACTTGTCGTTGTTGATCTCGCTGGCGGTGCTCCAGGTCAGTTCCACGGCCCCATTGCGGGATACTCCATCAAAGCTGGTTATGGTTACTGGGAATGGCGTACCATCACCGCAGTCAGCTACTATCACTGTTGCTTCTGCTATGTCAGTACCGCAGGAGTTAGTGGCAGTCACGCTGATGGTCTGGGGCTGACCTAACTGTGCTTCTTCAAATATAGCTACTACGGTGACATATCCCGGGCCTTCATCCAGCACAACAAATCCTTCTGGCACGTCAAAGACATAGGTTGTTCCCTCTACAAAACTTTCTACGCTAATGGTGGTGGGTTCATCTGATAAGTTACAGATGGTGTCTGGGGCGGCAAGGGTCACATAAGGCAAGGGGCATGGGCCGCAGTTCGCATTTGTTTCCACAAAAAGAGAGGCGGAAGCCGTGCCGCAGAATCCTGCTTTGTAACCCCCTACACCCGTTCCGCTATTACCGTTTCCAGATACCTCTGTGTTATCCGTCACATATAGCGTCACCTCTCCGTCCATTAGGCCGGCCTCTACTACCAGCGTTTCAGTGCCTTGTCCGCTTATGATTTGCCAGTCTGCAGGCACTACCCAATTGTACACGAATTCACCAGAGGCGTTGGCCTGGCCGTTGCCTTTATTAACGGTAGCGGTATAGGTTTGGGGCTCGCCAACACAAACAGAGTCTGGGCCGGTAATAAAGGCTTCAAAGTTTTGCCCTGGTTTTACCGGTATGGTGGCCACCTTGGTTCCGCATTCGCCATCCTGTACTTTCACTACCACAGTACCGGACTTCTTCCCTACCTTAACCCGAATCTGGCTGGTTCCTTGGCCTTCCAATATAACCCAACCCGCACCCTCTGGATCACCGGCGGCTGCTCTTGGCGGGGTCCATTCATAAGAATTATAAATGTTGGCAATTTGATAAATGATAGTGGTGTCACCGGCGCAAGGGTGTTGTTGCGCAGATCCGTTGGCACCGTTTCCGGTTATGGGGCGAACGGGATTATTGCAAGGCCCTTGGGCATAGGTGAAATTGGGAAAACCCGAAATTATGAGCAACAGAGTGCTGACCCATAAGAGTATAGGTGTTTTCATGATTCGAAAATTTTGAAGGTTTATGCTGATAACAAGAAGCAGTTGATCAAAACACCCTGTGGGAAGGGACAAAAGGGGCGGGAAAAGCTTGAATTATACCAACGTTGCCAAAAATAGGGCAATAGGGTTTTGACCCTGCTTTCAAAGGGCTTTTCCTTACTATCTATATCTGTGAATTATGTAATTACCAGGGGTAAAAATAGCACCTTTGGGAAAGGCACCAGGGGGAGGTTATTTATAGAGTCTAATTAGAAGTAAAATAAGACTTACTTTCTTTTTTTTACACTTAAACTTCTGCGAGTGAGAATGTATCTTTATTTCCATACGCATTAGATTTAAAGTTCAATTAGTTAACTACTTACTATTCAACTAACCTACTATCTATAACGAGACCAATACTCATCTGTTTCGGTGGAATTGCATTATCTCGTTATAGTAATACCATATTCTTCTCATAGTACAAATTAATTTACTTTACTTATGCCCCATTGAATACTCCAATACAATAGCTTATTCAAATGAAGGAAAGCATCAATTATTCTAATTCTATAGACCTAAAAGCAGTTGAGAATCGGCTTAAAAATAAGAAGAGATGCGACACATAGAGCCACATCCGTTCTATCTATTGAATATCTATATTTATTAAATTACTACGAGTAGAGTGGTTGTTTCCATCTGCACCTACTGCCACCAGGTAGGCGCCCGTCCTCAAGTTTAGCTCACCTATGACCTAATGAATCTAAGATTCACTGTCTTCCACTTCCTGAGAAAGCACCTGTCACTCGGTCCTAGCCCTATTCCTCTACCTGGTTTGGGTCCCATTGATAAACTATAGACATTGAAATGAAACCTCCCAAATAAATATTCAGGATTACCGTAGCCAAGGCACCTCAAGCATCTCTATTAAGTCACTTGAGAACTAGCCTTACTTAATAAATAAAAAAAAAGAGGCAGCGACTTAGTAGCCGCTGCCTCTCTCCTCTTTTCAATCAATCTTAATCTTACTGCACTACTATCCGTTGGGTAGTGTTTTGCCCGTTGGCTGTGACAGTGATCAGGTAGATACCTGGTTTTAAGTTAAGCGAACCAAGGTTCAGGCTAATCTCAGCGCTTTCGCTGCTTACTTGCTGGGTGTTAAGAGTGCGTCCTGCAAGGTCAATCAATCTGATGGTGGCAGTTCCTTTTACTTTATTCTGAAAGCGAACAGTCACGTTTCCGTCAGTTACCGGGTTAGGATATACACTCATACCGGCGGCAGAAGAAGTACTTGCACTGTGGCTCACTGCTATCACTTTGGTGTACTCAGACTTCTTGTCAAGGTCAACTTGTTTCAGGCGGTAGTACACGGTGCCTGAGGTTTTGAAGCGGTCTGTGTAGGTGTAGTTTTTCACCACGGTGGAGTTACCGGATCCTTTCACCTCGCCTATTTTCTGGAAGTTCTTGCCGTCCATGCTGCGCTCTACTTCAAACTTGTCGTTGTTGATCTCGCTGGCAGTACTCCAGGTCAGTTCCACGGCCCCGCTGCGGGACACTCCGTCAAAGCTGGTCATGGTTACCGGGAATGGTGAGCCAAGTCCGCAATCTGCTACAATTACAGTAGCTTCAGCAGTGTCGGTTCCGCAATCGTTAGAAGCAGTTACCGTGATGGTTTGGGGCTGGCCTAACTGTGCTTCTTCAAACACGGCTACCACGGTTACATATCCTGGGCCTTCTTCCAAAATGATGAATCCTTCTGGTACGTTAAAGGTGTAGGTTACGCCTTCTTCTACTTGACCAACGCTAATGGTGGTAGGCTCGTCAGCTAAGTTACAGATGGTGTCTGGGGCTACTAAAGTTACTTCAGGTGCTTCGCATACGCCGCCACCGCAATTCTCATTTGTTTCAACCAGCAATTGGTCTGATGCTAATCCGCAATATCCTGCTTTATAACCACCTACACCGTTTCCATTGTTTCCGTTGCCGCTTACGGCAGTGTTATCGCTTACATACACGTTCACTTCGCCGTCAGTAGCACCAGGGATCACTACAATTTTTTCAGTGCCTTGTCCGCTTTGGATGGTCCAATCTGCAGGAACAGTCCAGTTAAAGATAAACTCACCTTTTAAGTTTGCCTTGCCAGTGTCTTTCTTAACGGTTGCAAAGTATGTCTGGGGCTCTTTAACACAGATGGAATCTGGACCGGTGATAACAACTTCAAAGTTCTTACCTGGCTTAACGGGCAGGGTGGCTACTTTAGTACCACAAATCGGGTCGGTTACTTTCACCTTCATGGTGCCGCTTTTCTGACCTACTCTAACCGTTACACAGTTAGTACCTTGTCCTGAGATAATCTCCCAACCTACAGGTGGCTCGCCGGCGTGGGCTCTTGGAACATCCCATTCAAAGGAAGTGTAGTTCCGGTCATTTTCAATGCAGTAGGTTTCAATGTCGCCGGGGCAGGGATGCTGGTTGCCGGTAATTGGTCTTGGCTGAGACTCGTTACAAGGGGCCTGGGCCTGGGCCAGATTTACAAAAGCGAAAAGTACAAGCATAAGGGTGCTAGCCCATGAAAGTATAAGTTTTTTCATGATTGAAAAGATTTGATTAAAAAAAGAAGACTTTAGTTTAACTGATTGTTTATCAGCGTTAACCTTTATACAGTAATTGCACCATGGTTAACTCTGACAGGCATTATGAAGGAAAACATCGAAAGGAAGTATAACTGCTATCATATGCGATTCGTAGTTTGTTTTAAAAGATACTTACTTTATAATTTCCTATTTTTGAATATATAAGCTTTAACGACCAACCTAATTTGCGGTTACATCAAATTGCACTTTCAATTAATGTTACAAATATCTTCTTTGCATAACACAATTTAATAGTTCATTTCTAATCATTTTAACCTGTTTTAACATATATAGCTACATTTTTATATTAAAAGTTGTTGTATTTATTCAATAAAGTGCTTTTATTTTTTTACGGTTTCATTTCACCCAAAATACAATTTCAGTATACTGTAACCTATATATAGGAATTTTACAACAAGCTTGTGATCTGTAGAATAATTCCCTCCCTCTGAATTAGGGTAAAAGATTATCTTTACCGACCTTTACCTAGTTACCGGCATTGTTTCCTGGTGGCATTGAAGAAGATACAAATACAATGAGTGTTACATTTGATGATTTCAACCTACAGCCTGACCTGCTAGATGGCATCAGGTCTATGGGTTACAAACAAGCTACCCCTATCCAGGCCCAGGCAATTCCCTTTATTTTAGAAGACAAAGACTTAATTGCCTGCGCCCAAACCGGAACCGGTAAAACGGCCGCGTTTCTGGTGCCTATATTAAGTAAGATCTCAGTGGCGAAGTTTGATTTCACCAGCACCCTGGTGTTGGTGCCTACCCGCGAGCTTGCCAAGCAGATTGACGACCAGGTAGAAGGCCTAAGCTATTTCACCGGCGCCACTTCTATCGCTATTTATGGCGGTAATAATGCCCAGAACTGGGACCAGCAGAAAAAGGCCCTTACCAGCGGCGCTGATATTATTGTAGCTACCCCGGGCCGGTTGATCGCGCACATGCAGATGGGTTATGTAAGGCTGGACCAGCTTAAATACCTTATCCTAGATGAGGCCGACAAAATGCTGGACATGGGCTTTATGGATGACCTGATGAAGATCATCTCCCAATTGCCCAAAGAGCGTCAGACGCTGCTTTTCTCGGCTACCATGCCGCCTAAGATCAGAACCTTCGCCAAGCAGATTCTGCATGAAGCCGAGGAAATAAGCCTTTCCATCTCTAAACCAGCCGCCAACATAGACCAGCAGATCTACCTGGTGTATGACAACCAGAAACTGCGGGTGCTGCAGCACATCTTGAAAGATGCCAAGGTGCAGACCATGATTCTATTCACCTCGCGCAAGAATGCGGTGAATGACATTGTGCGCTCCCTGCAGAAGATGGGCTTTGAGGCCGAAGGCATAAGCTCTGACCGTACCCAGGATGAGCGCGAAGCCACCCTGCAACGCTTCAGAAACAAGCAACTACAGGTCTTGGTGGCGACAGACGTCATGTCCAGAGGTATTGACGTAGATAATATCAGTCACGTGGTGAACTTTGACGTTCCGCAGGACGCCGAGGACTATGTACACCGCATTGGCCGTACGGCCCGCGCCGGCACCAACGGCATGGCCATCACGTTTGTGAATGAGCAGGATCAGGAACGCTTGGTTAAGATTGAGAAACTGATTGAGCGCGAACTGCCTAAGCAACCCTTACCAGAGGGTATGGGCGAAGGCCCGGCCTTTAACCCAGAAGCCAACCGCCGGAAAGGCGGTCGCGGAGGTTCTTCCTCTGGTGGCAGAGGCGGCGCACCCGCTGGCCGAAGCGGCGGAAGCCGTAGTGGTTCAGACAGCAGCCGTACCGGTGACAGAAAGCGCGAAGGCAGCGGCAGCGGCGGAGACCGTAACCGCAGAAGGGATGACAGACCCAGAACCGAAAGACCAGCCGGCGCCCCCACTACAGCCACGGCAGAAGGAGCCCAGCCCCGCGCCCCAAGATTAGAAGGACAACCCCAGGCTCCCCGGGCCGAAGGCGAAGAAATAAAGAGAAAGAAAAAGCGCCGGAAAAAACCAGCCGACAGAAAACCGGCAGAAGGCGGAAGCCAACCTACTTCGGGTGCACCGGCAGCCTCTGCTTCTTCTCCAGAATAAAAAGCTGTAAAATCAAAAAGCGTTTTGGGCCTGTTTTCTGAAAAACAGGCCCAAAACGCTTTTATAAGGGTTGGTAAAAGTTTTTATCTGTCAAGCATCAGCCCAATACCCAGCAACACTACAAACAAAAGCGTTGATAAGGCCATCTGCTTCAGGAGCGGGTCAAGTTCAGCCGGGGTCTGCCGGCGCTTCACTTCGCGGCCATTATAATAGAACATAGGCAGCGCGCCCACAAAGAGCCAGGGCCATAGGGTGGCATTCTCCCTCACCCCCACAAAGATAATGGTACAGGCTATCCCTGAAAGCAGCAGAACCCAATGGTAGGCCCGTGCCCGCAGCGCGCCCAGCCGCACCGGCACCGAACGCTTTCCTGCCAACTCATCAGATTTCAGGTCTCGGATGTTGTTTACGTTAAGCACCGCCGCCGAAAAGAAGCCCAGGCTGGAGGCCGGCAGCAGCAGTTCCAAGAACAGGCGCTCGGTCTGCAGGAAATACGTACCCAAGACCCCTACCCAGCCAAAGAAAAAGAAAACCGAAATATCTCCCAGGCCCGCGTAGCCATAGGGTTTGCCCCCGTTGGTATAACCAATAGCCGCCCAGATAGCCCCTAAGCCCAAGGCCAGGAAAAACATAAAAAGGTAAATACCTGAGGTACCTAAGGCTACCCACAATAGGGCTACGCCAGAGAGAAGGGATAACAAACTAAAGACCACAATAGCGGTTTTCATTTGCCCCGGCGTGATCTGCCCGGCCTGCACAGCCCGCTTAGGTCCCTCCCGGTGCTGACTGTCGGCGCCGTGCTTGCTGTCACCGTAGTCATTGGCCAGGTTAGACAGAATCTGGAGGAACAGCGTGGTCACCACGCACACCACCAGCACCGGCCACCTGGAAAGGTGATCGGCGGCAGCCAGGAACCCCCCCATGCCAATACAGGACAAGGCCAGCGGCAAGGTCCGTAGCCGGAAAGCTGAGATCCAGGTGCCAGCCGCTGGCCGTTTCGGGGTCGTTTTTTCTAAAACCACTTAAAAACGCTTAGCTATTGATGTCCCGGAGCAGTTCCTCGCTGAGAGGAGAAACTTTGGAAGGATAAAATTTTAACACCCTGCCATCTTCGCCAATGAGGTATTTGCAGAAGTTCCAGGTTGGGGCCTCTGCGTTGCTGCCGTTCGCCTCTTTAGACGTGAGCCACTTGTAGAGGGACTGCTGTTCTTTGCCCGTAACGGCTGCCTTCTCAAACAGCGGGAAAGTCACCCCGAAGTTCTTCTGGCAGAACTGCGCAATCTCCTGGTTACTGCCTGGCTCCTGCCCGCCAAAGTCATTGGCCGGAAAGCCCAGCACCACCACTTTGTCGCCGTGCAGTTTATGGAGTTTCTCCAGGTCCTCGTACTGCGGCGTGTACCCGCATTCAGAGGCTACGTTCACCAGCAATAGTTTCTTGCCTTTGTAGGCCTTCAGGCTGGTGTCTTTCCCGTCAATGGTTTTCAAAGGGATGTCATAGATAGAAGAAGCGGCTGTTGTTTCCATAGTAGTTGCGTTTTTTGAATCCTGAGTGGGACCAGACTGCGCAGAGCAGGCCGCCAAAAAGGAAAGTGATAGACTAAGCAGAAGCGTATTCATCTTGTTTTGGTTTATAGGCATAACCACAGGCCAGGTATTTTGTTCGGGCACTACCCCGTCATTTAGATAAGAAGGCAAGAACCTTTCGGCTCTTGCCTTCCTTGATCTCTTTCTTACATCCTTTCCGGCACGGTGATGCCTAGCAGGCCCATCATGCGCTTAATAGTCTTGGCCACCTGGGCCGAAAGCGCAATCCTGAAGCTGAGCACCTGCGGGTTGGTCTCCTGGAAGATAGGCACCTCGGTATAGAAGCGGTTGTAGGTCTTGGCCACATCAAAGGCGTACTGCGCAATGGTGGACGGAGCGAAGTTACGGGCCGCCTCCGCAATGATAGAGTCTGCGTAATTCAGCAGGATAAGCGCCTCGCGCTCGGTCTCGTGCAGCACTTCCACCCCGGTGAACGTCTCGGGTCCCCAGGATATGCCCAGTTCTTTGGCTTTACGCTGAATGGCGGCAATACGTGCATGGGTGTACTGGATAAACGGACCGGTGTTGCCTTTAAAGTCAATGGACTCCTCCGGGTTAAACAACATGCGCTTTTTGGGGTCTACCTTCAGCAGGAAGTACTTAAGGGCACCCATGGCCAGCGTGTGGTAGAGTTGCTGCGCCTCTTCTGTAGAGAAGCCGTCAATCTTGCCCAGTTCATCTGTTTTCTGGCGGGCGGTGTCAATCATCTCCTGCACCAGCTCGTCGGCGTCCACCACGGTTCCCTCCCGGGACTTCATCTTTCCGCTGGGTAGGTCCACCATGCCGTAAGACAGGTGGAAAATACCATCAGCATAGGGTTTCTGCAGTTTCTTTAAAATAGCCTTGAGTACCTGGAAATGGTAGTTCTGCTCATCGGCCACCACGTACAGAGACTGGTCATAATGGAAATCCTGGTACTTGAGTTCGGCGGTGCCGAGGTCCTGCGTGATGTACACCGAGGTGCCATCGGCGCGGAGCACCAGTTTCTCGTCCAGGCCTTCGGCAGTGAGGTCAATCCAAACGGAGCCATCGGCTTTTTTATAGAATACACCATTGGCCAGGCCTTCCTCTACGCGGTCTTTGCCTAATAAATAGGTCCCGGACTCATAGTAGAACTTGTCAAAGTCCACCCCAATATTCTGGTAGGTAGAAGTAAAGCCCTCATACACCCAACCATTCATTTTCTCCCAGAGGGCGATGGTCTCCGGGTCATGCTGTTCCCATTTCTGGAGCATTTCCTGGGCTTCCAGCATAAGCGGGACCTGCTTTTTGGCCAGTTCCTTTTCTACGCCCTGGGCTACCAGCGCGTCAATCTCCTGCTTGTAGGCTTTGTCAAACTCCACGTAGTACTTGCCTACCAGGTGGTCGCCTTTCATGCCTGCGCTCTGCGGGGTCTCGTCCTGCCCGTATTTCACATACGCGATCATGGACTTGCAGATATGGATGCCCCGGTCGTTCACCAGGTTCACTTTCACCACATCGGCCCCGGCCGCTTTCAGGATCTCAGCCACCGAGTAGCCCAAGAAGTTGTTGCGCAGGTGACCCAGGTGCAAAGGCTTGTTGGTGTTGGGCGAGGAATACTCTACCACCACTTTCTGTTTCGGGCCTGTTTTGGACAAATCGGCCCCGAAACCCGACACCTGATGGGCGAACTCCTGCAGCCACACACTGTCTTTGATCTCAATGTTCAGGAAACCCTTTACCACGTTAAAGCCGGCTACCTGGGGTGCCTGCTGGGTTAAGGCCTCGCCTAGCCCCTGCCCTATCTGCTCAGGACCCTTGCCCAGGGCCTTGGTAAGCGGGAAGGTGACAAAGGTAAAGGTACCGGCAAACTCCTTACGGGTAGGCTGTAGGTTGATCTGCTCTGCGGGAAGTGTGTATTGATACGTCTCTAGCAATACCTGGCTCAGGGCCTGGGCAATCTGTGATTCAAGTTGTTTCATCTGTGTTTAGGCAATGGGAGCCGCGTTGGCTTCTTGCGCCAGGCGGGACTGAATAGCTTCAGTGGTGTATTCTAAAATGTCAAAGGCGTTTTGCGCCATTATGTTCTCCGCGTCAAGGGTAGGGTTGATCTCTACCATCTCAAAGCAGATCACCTTGGGGCTGCTGACCAATTGGTGGCACAGCTCTTTGGCCTGCGCCACGTTCAAGCCTACCTCTACCGGCGTGCCCGTTCCCTTGGAGAACTTAGAGTCCAGGCTATCCACGTCAAAGGAGATGTAGATAATATCACAATCGCGCAGGCGGTGAAGGGCTTCCTGAGCCACTTGCTCCACACCCTTGGCAATGACCTCTGGGTAGGTGAAATTCTTGATGTTGTATTTGTCAAACAAGTAGACCTCTGGCTTCTCATAGCTGCGGGTCACTATATAGACAATGTGTTCGTGTTTTAGCTTAGGCGTCTCAGTGCCCACGCGCTTGAGAGATTCCCAGAAGAAGATGGTCTCAGGGCTTGGGTCGTTCACTTTGCAGTCTAGGTTATCTTCACCTAAGGAAACCGCCAGCGGCATGCCGTGCATGTTGCCAGACGGGGTGGTGTAGGGCGAATGGATGTCGGCGTGGGCGTCTACCCAGATCACGCCCAGCGTTTTGTCTGGGTAGGTGGCCTTGATACCTGCCAGGGTGCCGCCGGCATTGGAGTGGTCCCCGGCCAGCACCAGCGGGAACATGCCCAGTTCCAGGGTCTGCTCTACCGTGTTACTGATGCGCTTGTAGGTCTGCAGGATGCTGTCAATGTATTTGGCATGCGGAAATAGGTTTTTCTCAAACATGACATCATTGAGGTTGGGAACCTCTACGGCCGTAAATTTCTTGAAATAGTCTGAGCCCTTGTTCAGGCAGGCTATCTTGAGGGCATCTACCCCTAAACTAGCACCGCGAGTTCCTGCGCCAAGCTCAGATTTCACCTCTATCAGTCTGATTTTTTTCATGCAAAACAGAAACTAGTTTTTGCAAAGATGGTAAAAGACTAGCAATATTGCACGTTATTGCTTTCCGTAAGCACAACCTTATAATGGATAAATACACAGACCTCATTCACCAAACCTTTGACTTCCCAACCGAGGAATTCTCTGTCACCAATAACGAACTTTCTTTCAACGGAATACCCATGATGGAGCTGGTGAAGCAGTACGGCACGCCGCTGCGTCTCACCTACCTGCCTAAGATCAGTTCCCAGATTCAGAAGGCTAAGATCCTATTCAAGGAGTCCATGGCCAAGCTGAATTACCAGGGCTCTTACACCTATTGCTACTGCACCAAGTCCTCGCACTTCTCTTTTGTGCTGGAAGAGGCGCTCAAGAATGACATCCATATTGAAACCTCTTCCTCTTTTGACATGCCTATCATCAAGGCACTGTATGAGAAAGGCAAGGTGACCAAAGATATCTTTGTGGTCTGCAACGGGTACAAGCGGGACCTGTACCGCGACTACATCACGGGCATGATCAATGAGGGCTTTAAGAACGTGACGCCCGTGCTGGATGATTTGAATGAGATTGACCATTACCAAGGCTACGTAGAAGGCACGTGTCAGGTGGGCATCCGTTTGGCCTCAGACGAGGAGCCTAAGTTCCAGTTCTATACCTCTCGTTTGGGCATCAACTACAATGATGTGGTGGGCCTGTATGAGAACAAGATCAAGGACAACCCCAAGTTCAAGCTTAAGATGCTCCATTACTTCATCAACACGGGCATCAAGGACACGTCTTACTACTGGTCTGAGCTGAGCCGTTTTGTGCACAAGTACTGCGAGATGAAACGGATCTGCCCTGATCTGGACACCATTGACATTGGCGGCGGGTTCCCTATCAAGACCTCCATCCAGTTTGACTACAACTACCGGTACATGATTGAGGAGATTCTGCGCACCATCCAGAATATCTGCAAGGCCGAAGGCGTGCCGGAGCCCAATATCTTCACCGAGTTCGGAATCTATACCGTGGGTGAAAGCGGCGCGCACGTGTATTCCATCCTGGATACCAAGCTGCAGAACGACAAGGAGCTCTGGTACATGATTGACGGCTCTTTCATTACCAACCTGCCAGACACCTGGGCCCTGAACCAGCGCTACATCCTAATGGCCATCAACAACTGGGACAAAGACTACCAGCGCCTGAACATTGGCGGCCTCACCTGTGACAGCCAGGATTACTATAACTCTGAGATGCACTCGTTCCAGGTATTCCTGCCCAAGGTGCAGAAAGAGCAGCCAGAGCCGCAGTACATTGGCTTCTTCCACACGGGCGCCTACCAGGAAAGCCTGAGCGGGTACGGCGGCATCAAACACTGCCTTATCCCTTCGCCCAAGCACGTGATCATTGACCGCGAGGCCGACGGCACGCTCAAATCATGGGTTTTTGCCGAGGAGCAGAACGTTGATTCTATGCTGAAGATACTGGGCTACAAGGCGTAAAAAAATAATTTACGGCTTTTGTCTTTCATTGCTAAACAAAAGCTGTAGATTTGAAGTAGAATACCCAAATGTTGTACTATAATAATATGAAGAACCTTTTTCTTTTCGCTGCCATCTGCTCTTTAGGCTTTGCTTCTTGCAAATCATCTACCTGCCCGGCTTATGCTCAAAAATCTGATCAATCAGGTGAGCACAAAGTTTTGGTGAAAGCCGTTGCCAAAGCCCCTGCTGCCCGCAGCGTGAACGGCTAACGTTCTTCTACCACATACCATCAACTGGAGAACCGGGAGCTGCTTCCGGTTCTTTCTTTGTTTACGCTAACCTGGTTTAACTCACCAGTTTGCATTTTTTACCTGATAAGCGTTTCGGGCCTGTTTTTAAGAAAACAGGCCCGAAACGCTTATTTTGTGTGGCTCACTATCCACTGGGCGGCCTCCAGTAAATCTGCCTTCTGCGGCACATCTGTAACCGGGGCATGCGGCCCTACCAGAATAGCAGGCACCCCACTCTTGCGGGCGGCTTTTATGTCCCGTAACTGGTCACCTACCATCCAGCAGGCACTTGGGTCTAAATTGAATTTTGCGATGGCCCGCTCCAGCATCAGGCTGTCTGGCTTACGGGAAAGGGATTCCGAGCTGGACGGGTGCCCCGGAGCCATATAAATTGCATCTATTACCTCGCCGGCGGCCGTCTGCAGTTTCTGGTGGCAGGCCAGCGCATCTTCTTTGGTGTAGAGGCCTTTAGCAATGCCCCCCTGGTTGGTGATGACAATAAGCAGATAGCCGGCCTGTTTGAGCAGGGCCAGGGCCTCGGGCACGCCCGGTGCCACCTCAAACTCATGCGTGCGCCAGGTGTAGTCTCCCCGTTCCACATTCAATACCCCGTCCCGGTCCAGGAAAACCGCCTTTCTTTTAACCGTATGCTGTTGCTCCATGGGTTCAAAAATAAGCAGAACCAACGACGCTTTCTCTCTATAAAACCCGTTTAGAGCTATTTTCTCTAAAATGGATGTAAAACGTGTTTTCCTGGGCTGCGTACGTTAGTGCAGTATCAATGGAGTTTACATGCGGGTAGCCATTATAGGAGCGGGAATATCTGGATTGGCATTGGCTTACTACTTACAGAAGCTAGGGGTTCGCTATGACCTCTTTGAAGGCGAAACCGACGTGGGCGGCCTGATCAGGACTGAGACCAAAGGACCTTACCTGCTGGAACTGGGTCCACCCTCTCTTCAAATGGGCCCCGAGGTGCAGGAACTTTTGCAGGAACTGAAACTGGAAGAAAAAGTCATCCCAGCCGCCAGTAATAACCAGGACGTCTTTATCAGGAAGGAAGGGCATTACCACGGGGTGCCCTCTACGCTCCGGAAACTATTGCTGAACCCTTTTTTCCACTGGCGCACCAAACTCCAGATCACCCAGGAATCCAAACTGCCACCCCAGGAAGTGCCCGACGAGACCGTCACCCAATTCTTTAAACGGCGCTTTGGGCAGGACGTGGTAGACTACGTGGTGCAACCCATGGTTACCACCCTGTACGGCGGAGACCCCGAGAAACTCCTGCTGGAGAAAACCTTCCCCCATCTAAAGGAACTGGAACGCCAGCACGGCTCCGTGCTGCGGGGTCTGGACCTGGAAGAAGGGTTGTATACCGAACCGGTCTTTTCCCTGTCTGACGGCCTACAAACGCTACCCCAGGCCATTGCCTCCAAGCTGGTGTCCTTGCACGTGGCGCACAAGGTAGAGATGATCCATAGAGCCAAGGGGAAGTTCCTGCTCAGCATCCAGCATGACGTAGAGAGCCTGGCCGATGAGGAGTTTGATGCCGTGGTCATTGCCTTGCCCGCCCACGCGGCCGCTGAGTTGCTGGATTTCACCTCGCCCGGGTTAGCCGCCGCCTTGCATAACATCACTTACCTTCCTTCTACGGTGGTGCATACCGCCTATAGAAAGCATGCCGTGGGGTTTCCCCTGGAAGGATTTGGCGCCTTTCACCCCGAGAAAGAAAAGCCCTTCGCCAATGCTGCCATCTGGCGCAGCGTCTTGTTCCCAGGCGTGTGCCCTGAGGACGAGGTACTTTTCTCCTCGGTCATCAGCGCTGGCCTTACGCCTGAGAAGGCCCTCTTGCCACAAAATGAGATTCTGCTGCGGGTACATGAAGAACTTAAGCAGAACTACAGTATCTCTTCCAACCTTCCTGTTTTCCAGCACGTGCACCATTGGCCCCAGGCCTACCCGCAGCCAGATATCTTCATCACCGATGCCCACCTGCTGGCCAAGGCCCTGGAGGAAGAACAACTGTATGCCTGCGCCAACTGGATTGCGGGCCCCACCGTGCGGGACAGCATTACCTACGCCAAAGTCCTGGCCCAGAAAATATATTCCCAGCGGGCTTCCCTCCTATAATACCTTATAAGCTATATTTGGGGGATGAAAGAGTCTGTGGTGGTCATCCCGACCTACAATGAAATAGAGAATATTGAAGCCATTATCCAGAAAGTCTTTTCGCTGCCACACCCTTTCCATGTTTTAATTGTAGATGACAATTCCCCGGACGGCACCGCCCAAGCCGTCATGCGCCTGCAGACCGAATACCCGGACCGTCTTTTCCTGGAACAGCGCAAAGGCAAGCTGGGCCTGGGTACCGCCTATATACATGGGTTCAAATACGCGCTGCGCGAAGGCTACCAGTACATCTTTGAGATGGACGCCGATTTCTCCCACAACCCCAATGACCTCATCTCGCTGCACCAGGCGTGCGCCGTGGAGGGCTATGACCTGGCCATTGGCAGCAGGTACAGTAGCGGCGTAAACGTGGTGAACTGGCCCATGAGCCGGGTGCTGCTCTCCTACTTTGCCAGCCGCTATGTACGGCTGGTGACAGGCATGCCTATCCATGACGCCACCGCCGGTTTCAAATGCTACTCGCGGCAGGTGCTGGAGACCATTAAGCTGGACAAGATCCGGTTCATTGGCTATGCATTCCAAATAGAGATGAAGTTCCTGACTTACAAGTTTGGGTTTAAGATCAAAGAGGTGCCTATCATCTTCACAGACCGTACCAAGGGCCAGTCTAAAATGAGCAAAGGCATTATCAGGGAAGCGTTTCTGGGCGTTATTCAGATGAAACTGGACAGTTATTTCAGGTACTTCACCCGCTAGTTTCCTAGTCTGTTTTGGGGCTGTTTTCCCAGAAACAGCCCCAAAACAGAAATATGTCTGTACCACCCGCCATGGTTTTGCAGTAGTTTCGCCGTATCTTTCCCCTTTATCATGTAGCTTATGCTTCATGGGTGACGCTGGGCAGAGGGGTATGAAGAGGCTTACGCCGAAATCTTTAACTTTTACAGACATTGAAAACTGACATCATTTTCTGGGTAGCCTTCAACGCCTTTGTTCTGGTATTGCTGGTGCTTGACCTTTTTGTGTTTCACCGCAAAACGCACGTGGTCAAAATACGGGAGGCTCTTTTCTGGAGCGGGTTCTGGATTCTGCTTTCCCTGGCCTTCAATGTCTTTATCTATTTCTGGAAAGGCAGCGGCCCCGCGCTTGAATTCCTGACCGCCTACCTCATTGAAAAGTCCCTGAGCGTAGACAACCTCTTTGTCTTCATCTTAATTTTCAACTACTTCCAGGTGCCGGCTAAATACCAGCATAAGATCCTATTCTGGGGCGTGCTGGGAGCATTGTTCTTCCGGGCCATCTTTATCCTGGTAGGCGTGGCGCTGTTGGCCAAGTTCCATTTTATTGTCTATATCTTAGGCGGCTTTCTGGTGTTTACGGGTATTAAAATGGCTACCTCCGCCGGCGGCGATGACATTGACCCCGACGCAAACCCCGTAGTGAAGTTCATTAGCCGCTATATGCCGGTAACCAACCGCCATTATGAAGACAAGTTCTTTGTAAAGATTGATAAGACGCTATTCGCCACGCCGCTGTTTTTGGTGCTTATCATGGTGGAGACCACAGACATTGTCTTCGCCGCAGATTCTATCCCGGCTATTCTGGCTATCTCCAAAGACCCTTTTATTGTCTACACCTCTAACGTGTTTGCCTTGTTAGGTCTAAGGGCGCTTTACTTCGCTCTGGCGGGTATCATGCAGCTGTTCCATTACCTGCACTACGGCCTGTCACTTATCCTAATCTTTATTGGTGCCAAGCTTATGCTCTCAGACTTCATCCATATCAATATGCTGATCGCGCTGGGGGTAGTGGCCTTTATTCTGGTTGCCTCGGTGGTGCTCTCCCTTATGTTCCCTAAAAAAGATGCCCCGCCGGTGCCGCTGTCCAGCCCGGAAGATGAATCTGAGGACTAGCCAGCGAAAGGCGTTTTGAGGCCGTTTTCAGAAAAACAGCATCAAAACAGAATAAATTTCTGGCCCCCCGGTTTATTAGTTGAACCAGCAACCTAGGTAGGCTATCCAGTTGTAGGGCAGAACAGAATAATAGAAAATGGAAGAGGGCCGCGTTTTGCAACGCGGCCCTCTTCCATTTTCTATATAGGCTAATTAAAAGTCCAGCAAATCTATTGGCGCCAGCTCCAGCGTATCCATTATTTGGGTGGTATCTGGTTTGGCTATGATAAAGTTGCCGGCCCGGCCGTTCAGGTTCACATAAGGCGCCACGTTGTTATGGTCATTTGAGCTGATTAGACCCCGTTTGTACATGAGCCCCGAAATTAACTTGAAGAAGTACCTTGGGTAGGCCCTGAGGTCGCCATACTGGTCAAAATAGGTCCTATACTGCTTAGGCTTGGGCACTATGCTGGCCAGGAACAGACTCTCGTTAATATTTAACTGGTTAGGGGCTTTAGAGAAATAGAACCTGGCAGCCTCTTTCACGCCATAGACATTGGGACCCCATTCAATAATGTTCAGATACACCTCAAACATGCGCTGTTTGCTGGTGAGCCTAAGGTTTTCAATAATCCAGACAATCAACGCCTCTTCCACCTTTCTGGTGATGGTTTTCTTTCTTGTAAGGAAGGCGTTTTTCACCAGCTGCATGGACACGGTACTTCCGCCGCGCACAAAGGACTTCTCTTTGATGTTGGTGATCAAGGAATGCCGGAAGGCGCCTTCATGGAACCCTTTGTGCGTCATGAACCTTGGGTCCTCCGCAGTCAGGATCGCATACTTTAAATAGTTAGGGATCTGGTTGTAGGGCGTAAAGTCAGGGTTAGCCGGTCCCACTACAAAGGTTCTGGACACCTTCCCTTTTTCATACACGGTGTGCGTGAAATCAGTATTAAGCTTTCTAAGGTCAACGGGGCCGTACTGCGTGATATTAAAGTCCGGTGAGGCATCTAAGTCAGAATCGAACTTAAGGCTGTCTACGCGAGCCATGTCCACATAAAAATTCATGCGGTACTTAAAGGTACCGGTGGCTTTCATGCCCTGGAACGTATCAAACAAACCCGGAGGCATAGACTCAAACAGATCATTGGCCGGTATCTCCGGCGAATCAATATTGATCCCTATTTTACGGTTAGGCCTGGTTTCATAGGTGACCTGCGGGTGGAAGATGGCTTTGTTGATACGCACCTCAGACCCTTTTCCCAGCGAGTAATAATGGTCGCCTAAGGTGATGACGTATTTTAACGCACCATCTTTTACCGTTACATTCTCATCTGCAATCTTGGGGTGGTTCAGCACCAGGCCATGGGCACTGGATTCGCCTTTGATGGTAAGCTGGTTATTTTTGAAAACCTTATCTGTGATACTGAGGGTGAGGGTATCAAAGCGAACGGTTGCCCCAAACTTCTGCTTTATATAAGGCACTTCAATGCTGCCAGATTTTTCGTCACCGTACATCTTGGCAGACAGCAGGTATTTGTTGGGGTTGATGACGCCGCGTACAAACATGGTATTGGTGACAGAATCTGTGGTAATGGTCATACGGCCATCAATTTCCCCATCTTCCATAACTAAATCAGGCACCAGCATGTTAATGGTTCGGCCGTCGTTTTTAAACAATACCCCCAAATTGCGGAAGTTGACGCCATCAGGTACGTTCTCAAAGGCGGTCTCTATTAATTGGTTCAGAAGCGTACCATAGTTAGACTTTTTGGCTGTAGAGTCCGCTGCAGCTCCTTTTGCTTTCTTTCTATACAGAAAGGAAAAGTTATCAACGCTGTCTTGCTTGAAGGCTGTAATGTTACCGTTTGCCAAATTAAACTGTTTAAAAACCAGCCTGCCAAGGAAAAGAGATCTAAAACTAACAGTGGCCTGCACAGTGTCTACCTGCATGAGCTTAGGCTGATTGTTTGGTAAGAGAGCGATATCCGTTACCAACACGGTATTCAGGTCCAGGAATCTGGCACGGCCAATATGCAGTTTGGCCGGATATTTAGCTTCCACCTTTTGAATGACCTTCGTGACAGCGTACTGCAAGAGCCTTTCCCGGTTCAGGAGGAAGACGGTAAAAGAAATAGCGAGCAAACCAATAAACACTCCGGCTCCTATAATGAGCTTCTTCCTATTTCTGGCAAAAAAATCTGTGAATTTAGACAAAGTAATAAGTTACCGTTAGTTGTATTGGGCAAACGAACATCAAGCATTGCGCCAATCTGCAAAACTAATGCAATACACGACACATAAAAACCCTATGGTAGTGCAACTGAATAAATACGGAAAGTATTGTATAAAGTTAGTTAGCCCTAAAAGGCCTGGCCATTTTACTGCACTTTTACCTTAGAGGTTCTCAGGCAACCTTTATATCTTTGGCCAAAATAAGAGCCCATGAATTTATCTGCCCTTACAGCCATATCACCCATTGATGGTCGTTACAGATCACAAGTAGAAGACTTAGCCCCGTATTTTTCTGAATTTGCTTTAATAAGATACCGCCTCTTGGTAGAAGTGGAATACTTTATTTCCCTTTGCGAACTTCCCTTACCTCAACTAAAGCACTTTGACCACAGCCTGTTCCCAGCCATGCGGAAAATCTATGAGAGCTTTTCTTTGGAGGATGCCCAGAAAATAAAGGATACAGAGAAAGTAACCAACCATGATGTAAAAGCGGTAGAGTACTTTCTGAAAGACAAGTTAGAGGAATTAGGGGTAGGCGAAACAAAAGAGTTTATCCATTTTGGGCTCACTTCTCAGGACATTAATAACACGGCTATCCCTCTGTCTCTGCAGCAGGCTATTAAAACCATCTACCTGCCTGCCGTAAGCATTTTGGTTGAGTCCTTAAAAGGCCTGGCAACTTCCTGGAAAGACATTCCTATGTTGGCGCACACCCATGGCCAACCTGCTTCTCCTACCCGCCTAGGAAAGGAAGTACAGGTATTTGTAGAGCGCTTAGAACAACAATTGGTGCTTTTCCACCAAATTCCTTTTGCTGGGAAGTTTGGAGGGGCCACCGGTAATTTTAACGCCCATTACGTAGCTTATCCTTCCATTGATTGGGTTTCTTTTGGGAATACCTTTCTCAAAGGGAAGCTCCAGTTACAAAGAAGCCAAGTCACTACCCAAATAGAGCATTATGATCATTTAGCTGCGCTCTTTGATAATGTAAAAAGGATTAATACCATCCTTATAGATTTCTCCAGAGACATATGGCAATACATCTCCATGGGCTACTTTAAACAGAAAATAAAGGCAGGCGAAATAGGGTCTTCTGCTATGCCCCATAAAGTAAATCCTATTGATTTTGAAAATGCAGAAGGCAATTTAAGTATGGCGAATGCTATTTTTGGTTTCCTTTCTGAGAAGCTCCCAATTTCCAGATTACAAAGGGATTTAACAGATTCTACGGTCTTGAGAAATATTGGGGTACCTATTTCCCATACTTTACTTGCTCTTAAATCTTTACAGAAAGGTATTAATAAACTCCAGTTGAATGAAGAAGCTATTAAACAGGACCTGGAGGAAAATTGGGCAGTGGTAGCAGAGGCAATTCAGACGGTACTAAGAAGAGAAGGCTACCCATCTCCTTATGAGGCTTTAAAGGGATTGACGAGAACCAATGAGAAAATCACAGAGCGGTCCATCCAAAACTTTATTGAAACATTACATATTACAGATGCTCTCAAAAAGGAATTGAAAGCAATCACTCCGTTTACTTTTACAGGAATTCAGTTATTCTAACTCAATATAGAAGCTACAGATTATTAAATAGGCCCAGCTATTTATTAGCCGGGCCTATTTAATTATACCCGTATTTTTTGACTTATAAATTATCAGGAGGGGTAATTAGAAGTAAAAGTGCTTATGCTTAATTAACGTTGTTTGTTATTTAAATAACTGGGATGGTATCATTACAAGGAGCACATTTCCCGGTCCTCCCCGCCATGCCTTTAAACGCCTCGAGGGCCCGTCCATCGCTGGGGGGCCCTCGGGGGTTGTTGGGGGTTGGCGGCTACCTACTCTCCCGCGTGTGACCGCAGTACCATCGGCTCGGCGGGGCTTAACTTCTCTGTTCGGAATGGGAAGAGGTGGACACCCGCGACATAGCCACCATTGCCTTGAGGCATCTCTGCCTACCGCACGGTATCGCTACGCGTGCTCAATGATGTCGGGGGGTGCTTTGATATACATGGGAAGAAAGAGAACAAGTAGGGTACGCGCCTTGGTTCGGCGGGAAAGCTCTCGGGCAATTAGTACGGCTCGGCTATGACGTTTCCGCCTTTACACCTGCCGCCTATCGACGTGGTCGTCTCCCACGGCCCTTAAAGGGATTTCTCATCTTGGGGTGAGTTTCGCACTTAGATGCTTTCAGCGCTTATCTCATCCGAGCGTAGCTACCCTGCGCTGCGGCTGGCGCCACAACAGGTCCACCAGAGGCTCGTCCATCCCGGTCCTCTCGTACTAAGGACAGGTCCCCTCAAAAATCCAACGCCCACTACAGATAGGGACCGAACTGTCTCACGACGTTCTGAACCCAGCTCGCGTGCCACTTTAATGAGCGAACAGCTCAACCCTTGGGACCTTCTCCAGCCCCAGGACGTGACGAGCCGACATCGAGGTGCCAAACCTCCCCGTCGATATGAGCTCTTGGGGGAGATCAGCCTGTTATCCCCGGCGTACCTTTTATCCTTTGAGCGATGGCCCTTCCATGCGGAACCACCGGATCACTATATCCGCCTTTCGGCCCTGCTCGGCTTGTGGGCCTCACAGTCAAGCACCCTTCTGCTATTGCGCTCTGCGCACGGTTACCAAGCGTGCTGAGGGTACCTTTGAAAGCCTCCGTTACTCTTTTGGAGGCGACCACCCCAGTCAAACTACCCACCAAACAATGTCTCCCGCTCAGGGATTAGGCTCCAAACAACTCAAGGGTGGTATTTCAACGTTGCCTAACCGACGCCTAGCGACGCCGGATCAGAGGCTCCCACCTATCCTACACATGAGTTGCCCAGAGTCAATGTTAAGCTATAGTAAAGGTGCACGGGGTCTTTCCGTCCCGTAGCGGGTACTCGGCATCTTCACCGAGACTACAATTTCACCGAGCTCACGGCTGAGACAGCGCCCAGATCGTTACACCATTCGTGCAGGTCGGAACTTACCCGACAAGGAATTTCGCTACCTTAGGACCGTTATAGTTACGGCCGCCGTTTACCGGGGCTTCGATTCAATGCCTCGCCTTGCGGCTAACATCCCCTCTTAACCTTCCGGCACCGGGCAGGTGTCAGGCCATATACCTCATCTTTCGATTTCGCATAGCCATGTGTTTTTGTTAAACAGTCGCCTGGGCCTCTTCACTGCGGCTTCTCCATCGCTGGAGGAAGCGCCCCTTCTCCCGAAGTTACAGGGCCATTTTGCCGAGTTCCTTGGCCGTGATTCACTCGAGCACCTTAGGATTCTCTCCTCGACTACCTGTGTCGGATTGCGGTACGGGTAGCGTAACCTTAAACGCTTAGCGGGTTTTCTTGGAAGTCTGATTAGGGCCGCTATCCCCTCGCCCGGGGGCTTGGGGTACTATCGCATTTCATCAAAGTCGGCGTACTTGACTACCGTCTCTATAACTACGTGCTTTAACCTGGTATTCCGTCACCAGGCGGGCCTTTCACTACTCCGTCACCGCATCACTGGGTTACGCTAGTACTGGAATATTAACCAGTTGTCCATCGACCTTAGCCTTCGCGTCAGCCTTAGGACCCGACTAACCCTGATCCGATTAGCGTTGATCAGGAAACCTTAGTCTTTCGGTGTGCGGGTTTCTCGCCCGCATTATCGTTACTTATGCCTACATTTGCTTTTCCCGACGCTCCAATACCCATTACCAGGTACCTTCTACGCAGACGGGAATGCTCCCCTACCACTGTATTATAAATACAATCCATAGCTTCGGTACTATGCTTGATGCCCGATTATTATCGATGCCCTGTCGCTCGACCAGTGAGCTGTTACGCACTCTTTAAATGAATGGCTGCTTCCAAGCCAACATCCTGGCTGTCTGGGCAACTGGACCTCCTTTGTTCAACTTAGCATAGATTTAGGGACCTTAGCTGATGGTCTGGGTTCTTTCCCTCTCGGCTTGGGACCTTAGCACCCCAAGCCTCACTGCCGAGTATGTCACGTGGCATTCGGAGTTCGTCAGGATTCGGTAGGATTTGACTCCCCCTAGTCCTATCGGTAGCTCTACCTCCACGAGACTCAACCTCGACGCTGCCCCTAAAGGCATTTCGGGGAGTACGAGCTATTTCTCAGTTTGATTGGCCTTTCACCCCTACCCTCAGGTCATCCAAATCCTTTTCAACGGAAACTGGTTCGGACCTCCATTGCGTGTTACCGCAACTTCATCCTGCCCAAGGGTAGATCACAAAGTTTCGCGTCTACCCCCCCTGACTGTGCGCCCTGTTCAGACTCGCTTTCGCTGCGGCTCCGCGTCTTGAGACGCTTAACCTTGCCAGGGAGGAGTAACTCGTAGGCTCATTATGCAAAAGGCACGCCGTCACCCCACGAAGGGGCTCCGACCGCTTGTAGGCGCATGGTTTCAGGTTCTATTTCACTCCCCT